>NZ_JBCGBG010000019.1:0-783 GCF_038594305.1 Pantoea brenneri
GCGTGGAGCCAACCTTGAAATACCACCCTTTAATGTTTGATGTTCTAACGTGGCCCCGTTATCCGGGGTGCGGACAGTGTCTGGTGGGTAGTTTGACTGGGGCGGTCTCCTCCTAAAGCGTAACGGAGGAGCACGAAGGTCAGCTAATCACGGTCGGACATCGTGAGGTTAGTGCAATGGCATAAGCTGGCTTGACTGCGAGAGTGACGGCTCGAGCAGGTGCGAAAGCAGGTCATAGTGATCCGGTGGTTCTGAATGGAAGGGCCATCGCTCAACGGATAAAAGGTACTCCGGGGATAACAGGCTGATACCGCCCAAGAGTTCATATCGACGGCGGTGTTTGGCACCTCGATGTCGGCTCATCACATCCTGGGGCTGAAGTAGGTCCCAAGGGTACGGCTGTTCGCCGTTTAAAGTGGTACGCGAGCTGGGTTTAGAACGTCGTGAGACAGTTCGGTCCCTATCTGCCGTGGGCGCTGGAGAATTGAGGGGGGTTGCTCCTAGTACGAGAGGACCGGAGTGAACGCACCACTGGTGTTCGGGTTGTCATGCCAATGGCATTGCCCGGTAGCTAAGTGCGGAAAAGATAAGTGCTGAAAGCATCTAAGCACGAAACTTGCCCCGAGATGAGTTCTCCCTGACCCTTTAAGGGTCCTGAAGGGACGTTGAAGACGACGACGTTGATAGGCCGGATGTGTAAGCGCAGCGATGCGTTGAGCTAACCGGTACTAATGACCCGTGAGGCTTAACCTTACAACGCCAGAGGCGTTTTGAGAGACGAAA
>NZ_JBCGBG010000020.1:0-725 GCF_038594305.1 Pantoea brenneri
GCTTACCACTTTGTGATTCATGACTGGGGTGAAGTCGTAACAAGGTAACCGTAGGGGAACCTGCGGTTGGATCACCTCCTTACCTGAAGATACCTTCCGGCGCAGTGTCCACACAGATTGTCTGATAAAAAGTAACGAGCAGAAAAAACCTCTACAGGCTTGTAGCTCAGGTGGTTAGAGCGCACCCCTGATAAGGGTGAGGTCGGTGGTTCAAGTCCACTCAGGCCTACCAAATTCGCACTCATGCTGCGTTATGTTTCCGGCTCGCATAGTTCACTATGCTGCGCGAAAACATGCCTTGCCTGAGCACGAATTGCATTTCTTACGGAATGTACTCGGTTGAGTGGTAGTAGTGGTCTCTGCAGTAACTGTATGGGGCTATAGCTCAGCTGGGAGAGCGCCTGCCTTGCACGCAGGAGGTCAGCGGTTCGATCCCGCTTAGCTCCACCATACCGTTTAACTGTTTTTTCTGAAAAAATACTTCAGAGCGTACCGGCAACGGTGTGCTGCGAAGTATTATGCTCTTTAACAATCCGGAACAAGCTGAAAATTGAAACGACATGTCGTTTTCATTCTCCGTAATAAGAATGAAAGCCACGACATGTTCGAGTCTCTCAAATGCTTGCAACACGCAGCGCTGAAAAACGCCTGTGGGTTGTGAGGTTAAGCGACTAAGCGTACACGGTGGATGCCCTGGCAGTCAGAGGCGATGAAGGACGTGCTAA
>NZ_JBCGBG010000021.1:0-540 GCF_038594305.1 Pantoea brenneri
GCTTACCACTTTGTGATTCATGACTGGGGTGAAGTCGTAACAAGGTAACCGTAGGGGAACCTGCGGTTGGATCACCTCCTTACCTGAAGATACCTTCCGGCGCAGTGTCCACACAGATTGTCTGATAGAAAAGTAATGAGCAAGACGGCTGCGAAGTCGTGACACCTTTGTGTCCCCTTCGTCTAGCGGTTAGGACTCCGCCCTTTCACGGCGGCAACAGGGGTTCGAATCCCCTAGGGGACGCCACTTGCTTGGTGACAGGTGAAAGGTGTCTCCATGAAGTATCTCAAAACCGATTCAGTTGCGTGAGCAGCCGAGCCGCGTTTGAGATATTTGCTCTTTAACAATCCGGAACAAGCTGAAAATTGAAACGACATGTCGTTTTCATTCTCCGTAATAAGAATGAAAGCTAAGACATGTTCGAGTCTCTCAAATGCTTGCAACACGCAGCGCTGAAAAACGCCTGTGGGTTGTGAGGTTAAGCGACTAAGCGTACACGGTGGATGCCCTGGCAGTCAGAGGCGATGAAGGACGTGCTAA
>NZ_JBCGBG010000022.1:0-415 GCF_038594305.1 Pantoea brenneri
TGCCTGGCAGTTCCCTACTCTCGCATGGGGAGACCCCACACTACCATCGGCGCTACGGCGTTTCACTTCTGAGTTCGGCATGGGGTCAGGTGGGACCACCGCGCTACAGCCGCCAGGCAAATTCTTTGTGCTCTGTCCTGTGTCTTCTGTGCTGATGCTGCGTTGGCCGCCCTCGCGCTACTCCGTCACATACTTCAGTATGCTCCTTCGTATCGGTCGGTTGCCGCCTTGCCTCAGCGCAGAATCCTTCGGACTTGACTCCGCAGGACACAACGTTATCCGGTAAACAGGCTGAAAATCTTTTCGTCTCTCAAAACGCCTCTGGCGTTGTAAGGTTAAGCCTCACGGGTCATTAGTACCGGTTAGCTCAACGCATCGCTGCGCTTACACATCCGGCCTATCAACGTCGTCGTCT
>NZ_JBCGBG010000023.1:0-359 GCF_038594305.1 Pantoea brenneri
TTGCCTGGCGGCTGTAGCGCGGTGGTCCCACCTGACCCCATGCCGAACTCAGAAGTGAAACGCCGTAGCGCCGATGGTAGTGTGGGGTCTCCCCATGCGAGAGTAGGGAACTGCCAGGCATCAAATTTAGTGTGCTGATATGGCTCAGTTGGTAGAGCGCACCCTTGGTAAGGGTGAGGTCCCCAGTTCGACTCTGGGTATCAGCACCAGTTAAGACATGAGTTCGGTAAATAAAGAATTTGCCTGGCGGCTGTAGCGCGGTGGTCCCACCTGACCCCATGCCGAACTCAGAAGTGAAACGCCGTAGCGCCGATGGTAGTGTGGGGTCTCCCCATGCGAGAGTAGGGAACTGCCAGGCA
>NZ_JBCGBG010000024.1:0-266 GCF_038594305.1 Pantoea brenneri
AAATTGAACTCGCTGTGAAGATGCAGTGTACCCGCGGCAAGACGGAAAGACCCCGTGAACCTTTACTACAGCTTGACACTGAACATTGAGCCTTGATGTGTAGGATAGGTGGGAGGCTTTGAAGCGCAGACGCCAGTCCGCGTGGAGCCAACCTTGAAATACCACCCTTTAATGTTTGATGTTCTAACGTGGCCCCGTTATCCGGGGTGCGGACAGTGTCTGGTGGGTAGTTTGACTGGGGCGGTCTCCTCCTAAAGCGTAACGGA
>NZ_JBCGBG010000025.1:0-255 GCF_038594305.1 Pantoea brenneri
AAATTGAACTCGCTGTGAAGATGCAGTGTACCCGCGGCAAGACGGAAAGACCCCGTGAACCTTTACTACAGCTTGACACTGAACATTGAGCCTTGATGTGTAGGATAGGTGGGAGGCTTTGAAGCGCGGACGCCAGTCCGCGTGGAGCCAACCTTGAAATACCACCCTTTAATGTTTGATGTTCTAACGTGGCCCCGTTATCCGGGGTGCGGACAGTGTCTGGTGGGTAGTTTGACTGGGGCGGTCTCCTCCTAA
>NZ_JBCGBG010000026.1:0-255 GCF_038594305.1 Pantoea brenneri
TCCGTTACGCTTTAGGAGGAGACCGCCCCAGTCAAACTACCCACCAGACACTGTCCGCACCCCGGATAACGGGGCCACGTTAGAACATCAAACATTAAAGGGTGGTATTTCAAGGTTGGCTCCACGCAGACTGGCGTCTGCGCTTCAAAGCCTCCCACCTATCCTACACATCAAGGCTCAATGTTCAGTGTCAAGCTGTAGTAAAGGTTCACGGGGTCTTTCCGTCTTGCCGCGGGTACACTGCATCTTCACAGC
>NZ_JBCGBG010000027.1:0-239 GCF_038594305.1 Pantoea brenneri
AGACGACGACGTTGATAGGCCGGATGTGTAAGCGCAGCGATGCGTTGAGCTAACCGGTACTAATGACCCGTGAGGCTTAACCTTACAACGCCAGAGGCGTTTTGAGAGACGAAAAGATTTTCAGCCTTGTTCATAACGGATTGAGCCGTGCGGCCCCTGGAGGCGGCGCGGACAACAGAATTTGCCTGGCGGCTGTAGCGCGGTGGTCCCACCTGACCCCATGCCGAACTCAGAAGTGA
>NZ_JBCGBG010000002.1:0-606263 GCF_038594305.1 Pantoea brenneri
TGAGGGCGAACCTGAGGGCGAACCAGAAGGTGAGACCGGTTCTGAAGAAGGCACTGGTGAACCTGAAGGCGAGACCGGATCAGAAGAAGAGATCACCAGACCGGTAATTACCGACGACGAAGGTAATGCGATTGCCGATGGCAGCACCACTAACGACAGCACGCCATCCTTCGGCGGCGAAGGCATGCAGCCGGGCTCAACCGTCACCATCACCGATGGCGACACGGTAATCGGCGAAGTGATCGCGGGCGATGACGGCGAATGGAGCTTCACGCCGGATCAGCCGCTGACAGACGGTGAGCACGCCATCGTAGTGGACGGCACCGACGCCAGCGGTAACGCGGTAAGTGATGAAGTCAGCGTCATTGTCGAAACGCCGGTAATCCCTGTCATTGAAATTACTGATAATAACGGCAACCTGATCCACAGCGGCGACACCGTCAACGACAACGATCCGACAATCAGCGGTAAAGATTTCGTGCCCGGCTCAACGATTGTTATTGCCGATGGTGAAGTCGTACTGGCTAACGTCGAAGTGGATGCTGACGGTAACTGGAGCTTTACCCCTGAGTCTCCACTGAGCGAGGGCGAGCACAGCATCAATGTTACTGTGACCGATCCGCAAGGAGTGACCAATGAAGGAAGCTTCAACGTCATCGTTGACACGACACCGCCAGCAGGCGTTGATATCACAGGCATAACCCTTGTTGATGATAATGGTGATGCCGTTATCGCCTCGGATGTGATGGCAGACAATACCCCTACCTTCAGCGGCCAGAGCCTTGAGGCTGGCGCCACCGTCATTGTTCGCGATGGTGACACCGTGTTGGGTGAAACCACCGTTGACGAAGACGGGAACTGGAGCTTCACCCCATCTGAAAAACTTGTGGATGGTGACCACAGCTTCACCTTTGAAGTGACAGATCAGGTGGGTAACAGCAGTGGAATCTCTGATGCGCTGGATGTAGCCATCTCGGTCAATAAAGGCATTAACACCGGTATGGTGGTTAGTGATGACGACGGTAATATCATCACTGATGGCAATCTCATCAACGACAGCACACCAACCTTCAGCGGTAAAGATCAGTTACCGGGATCTACTGTCACCTTAACCGATGGCGATAGCGTGCTGGGCGTGGTCGACGTCGCCGAAGATGGCAGCTGGAGCATTACGCCCGCAGCGCCACTGGACGATGGCGATCATGCGCTGAGCGTGTCGATTGAGGATCACCAGGGTAATTCGGGCAGCGATACCATTAATGTTGTTATCGACACCCTCGCACCAGAACCGATCAGCCTGGCTGACATCACCCTGACCGACGAGGCAGGCACAATCCTGGAGGCGGGCAGTGAAATTACCGAGACGACCCCGACCTTCACCGCCGAAGGGCTGGAAGCGGGAACCACCGTTACCGTCCGGGATAATGGCGTGGTACTCGGCGAAGCGACGGTTAATGAAAACGGTAACTGGACCTTTACGCCAGACGCGGCGCTGAGTGAAGGTGAACACAGCTTAACCTTCGAAGCGGTAGATGCTGCCGGTAACAGCAGCGGTGAATCTGCGGCCGTGGAATATGTTGTGGATTCTGTGGCGCCTGAGGCGGTCAACCTCAGCACAGTGGTGATCACCGATGAAGCTGGGGAGATAACCAATCCGGCAGAAACGCAGAGTGACAGCAAGCTGACGTTCAGTGGCAGCGATCTCGAACCAGGTGCCACGGTGACCCTCTACGATAAAGGCGAAGCGATCGGTGAAACCCCGGTTGCTGAAGACGGAAGCTGGCAGTTTACAGCCGAAGCAGGGCTGTATGACGGCAGTCACGAGCTGACGTTTGTCACTACCGATGCCGCAGGCAACAGCAGCGATCCTTCTGCCGTGCTGCCGTTGAATGTTCAGGCCATTGAGCTGAGCGCGTCAGATAACATCAGTTCAGGCGCTGCGGTAGGCTTCACCTATCCGGTGAGTGTGGAGCAGGATCTGGGGACCGTGCTTAGCGATGGGGGATTGATCGCGTTTAACAACCAGATATCCAGCGATCCGATTGTGGTTGAAGATGGCACCATTATGGATCTGCAGGTTAACGCGACCTCTTCCTCATTCGTTAACGTCGCCAGTAACTCGACGCTGGTACTGCAGAAGTTGGATCCCTCTACCGGAGAGTGGGTCACAGTATCGCAGGAGGAGAGCGGTAACCTGTTCGGGATGTTTGGCATGGGCGCATCGACCTCCTCCATTACGCTGTCGGGATTAACCGCCGGTCAGTATCAGTTGGTCTATACCACTTCAGGGATTAACCTGGGGGCCAGTTTTGACCTCGAAGCCTCGAAGACGGTTTACACCCTGGCAGAACAGGGTACGCCTACCGACTACACCACGGCGATCGGCAACGTCATTACTGACGTCGATAGCGCTTACGGCACCGATGGGATTCCGCACGGCGCTTACACCTCAGTGACGTCGGTGAGCGTGACCAACAGCGAAGGCATAGTGACCTCCGCTGAAATGAACCAGGCATCGCCTAAAACCACTCTGGTTGGCCGCTACGGTACGCTGGTGATTAATGCCGATGGCAGCTATGAGTACACGCCTGATTCGTCAATGGACAGCATCGGTAAAGTGGATTCGTTTACCTATACCATTACCGACTCAGCAACCGGTAAGACCGCCTCAGCGCAGCTGCATGTGCAGATTGGTAGCACCAACGACGCACTGCAGCTGAGCTGGAATGCTACCGATCCGGCGGCTAATGCAGTCACCGATATCGCCTCAAATAACGAAGCGAATGCCAGCATTACGGTGATCTATGAAACCTCCAGCGCCAGTGATACCGACGTTAAGCTCACTGCCGGTGGTACCGAGAACTACTCTTCCACCTTCAGCCTGACCGGCACGGACGATATTGTCACCGGTTCGCTGACGCTAACCACCGAATGGGGATTATTTGGCAACAACTTCGCCACCGATCTGAACATCACTTATGCCGTTCAGATGCAGAACGGTGACGGAAGCTGGAGCACGGTGAAGAGCCAAAACGCAGTGGTAGCGGCCGGACAACATAATGCTGAAGTCATTCAGGATGTGGCGATGGCCGATCTGCTCGAGGGTTTAGGTGAAGGCACCTACCGTGTGGCGATCAGCACTACCGGCGCGGAAAATGTGGTGAAACTCGATCTTGCGGTAGAGACGGTCAGCGCCAGTGATTATGTGATTACCACCGGCGACGTCGCGACAGGCAACATTCTGACCGACGAAGGAACGGACGGCACCGCCGATAAACTGAGTTCGGTGTATACCCGCATCTTTGTCAAAGCCGGCGACAGCAGCAGCGATCGCGCAATTGATGATAGCTATACCCACGTTACCGAAAGTGGCGTCACCATTACTGGCCAGTATGGCACCCTGGTGATTTACAACAACGGCGCTTACACCTACACGCCAGGCACCACTACCTTGCCGGCTGGCTCGGAAGATGTGTTCACCTATGCGCTTAAGGGCGCTAACGGTGAAGTGGTTACCGCGACGGTTACCATTCATCTTGGCGTCGAAGTTGACGGCAGCAACGGAGGCGCACTGGTGTTCCACGGTACTGAAGCAGACGATGTGTTTGATATCCATGACGTCAATTTTACCGCTGTCGAAGGCGGCAACGGCAACGATACGCTGGCGTGGCATGGCAACGGTCAGCTGGTGCTAAGCAGCATCGCCGCTAAGGTCAGCGATATTGAAGCAATCAGTCTGACCTCGACCGATGGAAGCGACAACCTGGTCATTGATGCGCAGAGTGTGGCTGATGTCACCAACGACGCCAATGCGCTGTACATCAAAGGAGTGGCAGGCGATAGCGTTACGCTGGAAGGTGTCTGGGTAAACAGCGGCACGGTGGTGGTCGAGAATGTTTTATATACCCACTATACCGGCACGGCTGCAGACAATTCGTCGGTTGATATTTACCTGCAGCAGGGCCTTACGCTCTCCCCGGTCGAATATCAGAACAGCGAGGACGGTACGGCGTACAACGTGGCGGCGTCGCAAGCAGCAACCGGGACGACCAGTGATGACACGTTCAGCCTCAGCGATACCGGCTTTGCCAGTATTGATGGCGGTGAAGGCTTCGATACGCTGGTGTGGAGCGGTACCGGCACCCTGACCCTGAGTGATATCGCCAGTAAAATCAGCAATATCGAAGAAATTGATCTGGTCAACGACAGCAGTGTGAATAATCTGGTGATCACCGCGCAAAACGTGGCGCAGATCACCGATGATCAAAATACCCTGTTTGTGAAAGGTGCGATAACCGACACGCTGACCCTGTCAGGCAGCTGGGCGCTGAGTGGTCACGAAGTCTTCAATAACGTTGATTACGTGCACTATGTCAGCACCACCGCGGAGGGTCAGGTCGTTAATCTGTATGTCGACAGCGATATTAAGCAGAGCAGCAGCATTACGCTGGCTGAAGATAACGCGGCTGATATTACCGGGCAGGTTTCTCTGCTTAGCGACAGCATCGACCAGACCACCACCTTAAATACGGCGTTTGGTCACTTTAGCAGTGAAAGCTTCACGATTAACAACATCAGCGATCTGCAGGAAATCAGTATCAGCGTCTCCGGTGCTGAGATCGATACCAGCAATCTCGTATCGATCAACTGGTCATTACAGGTTTACAACAGCCAGACACTGCGCTGGGATACCGTGACTGAAGGGTCTCAGCCGATTACTGCAGGCATCGGGCTGAACGTTTCGCTGGAAGGGCAGCCGGCAGGCACCTATCGCGTGGTGGTGGACAGCACCCAGTCCGGTTATCCAGGCCTGTTCTGGACAACCAACTATAATGCGCTGACTGTCCGGGTGGCGGCCAATATTGTCAGCACCACCGATTACAAAGTTAGTACCAGCTCAAGCGTGACGGGCTCGGTCTTTACCAGTGACAGCGCCAGTGACAGCGCACTTCTGGTGAAATCGATCGCCGCCGGGATCGTCTCCGGAGCAGCAAGCTATACGCTGATTGCCGCCGCAGGCACTACCGTTACCGGGACCTACGGTACGCTGACCATCCATAACGACGGCAGTTACACTTATCAACTGAACAGTAACTCGGTGATAAAACTGTCCGGCAGCGAAGACACATTTACCTATGTGCTGGCTGACGGTACGGTTAAAAACCTGGTCATGACGCTGGGTGTCGCCGTGGATGGCTCAGAAGGCGGGGCGCTGATCTTTGCTGGCACGGTGGGCAATGACAGCTTCATGATCCACGATACCCAGTTCACCTCGGTGGATGGAAAAGCGGGTCAGGATACGCTGATCTGGAACGGTGAAGGTGACCTGCAGCTTAGCGAAATTGCCGGCAAGGTCAGCAATATTGAAGCGATCGATCTGCAAAGCAACGCGGTAGCAACGGTGCTGATGCTTGATGCCGATGATATTAAAAACATCACCGACGACAGTAACGTGCTGTATGTGCGCGGCGGCAGCGAAGATTCACTCTCGCTGCAAGGGGTCTGGCAGGCGAATGGGGCGGAAACGCTCAACAACATTACCTACACCCTCTACACCGGCACGGCGCTTGATGGCACGCCGATCACGCTCTACGTCCAGCAGGGGCTGACTTTCAACGAAGTGGCTGAGGGCATAACCGGATCGCTGTCTGAAGATGCGTCGGTAGTGTCGGTCAGCCAGAATGGAGAAGTGATGACCGTTGCTGATGATGCGGTGAGCTTCAAAGGCGCTTATGGCACCCTGACGATCGACGGTGAAGGGCATTACAACTATGTTGCGGATGTCACACATGCGCAAAGCGGGCTGACCGATACCTTTACCTATACCCTGTCAGACGGCAGTAATGCTGCACTGAGTTTTAATCTGGGCATTGATGTTGATGGCAGCGCCGGTGGCGAGATTCTGTTCAGCGGCACCAAAGGCGGCGATATTTTCGAGGTATATGACACCAGTTTCACCTCCATTAACGGTGCAGACGGTCAGGACACGCTGGCGTGGCACGGCAGCGCGCCATTGAACCTCAGCGATATTTCGGCGAAGGTCGATAATATTGAAACCATCAACCTGCTGAACGACAGTGAAAACGACAAACTGATTATCAGCGCGGAAAGTTTGCTGAAAGTGACTGATGACAATAATACGCTTTATGTCAGAGGGGCTGATGGGGATACCGTCACGCTGAAAGGGAGTTGGGATCAGTCGAGCGATCTATTGGTTAACGGTGTCAGTTATCACCAGTATACCAGTGCGGCCGCCGATGGTTCTGTCGTGCAGTTGTATGTCGAAGATGATGTCAATATTGGTTAATAAAAAGTAATTAGTAATGATGGCGGGCTGGGTTTTTATTTCCAGCCCGTTATTCCTGCCTCTTTTTAATAACACTTATATTCATTTACACCAGAGTGCTTCAGATAAATATGAGAAAATTATTTATTACCCTTTATTGTGTAATAAGCATGCCCTGCGCTTTTTCAGCGGAAAAGGGGCGCAATCCCTTTACCCAGGCTGAAATAAAAGAAGCGCCGGCAGGGTTTTGGGGCGCTTTTTCTGATACGCCGGATCCAGCGACTACGCCAGCAGGCAGTGCTGTGCTGGCGGACAAACTACAGATCAAACCGGCTCAGATTGAGATGCAGCCAGCCGAAAAAAATCAGGCCAGTCGTAATCCACATTTACCTGCTGAATGGCCCACCGACTGGCAGCAGGCTATTCAGCAGGCGGTTAATTATCATCCCTCAATTGGCAGCAGCATCGCCACGCTTGAATCAGCTGGCTTCAGTATTGATGCTGCCAGTGCAGGCTATCTGCCGGCTATAAAAGCTGGCATCACCTCAGGTCGCCAGGAGGATGAAGGCAATGGGCAGATCGCCACGGTAGGCCTCTCTCAGATGCTGTATGACTTTGGCAAAACCGGCAGCGCAGTGGATCAGGCCAGCGCGAAATATCTGCGCCAGCAGGCCGCTGTACTGGCACAGATCGATACTATTATCCAGCAAACTGCGCTGGCGATGAATGAAGTGTATCGATACGCGCAGCTGCTTGATAATGCAAAAAAAGAAGTCAAAGCATTACGCAACATCCTGGCGCTGACGCAGATGCGGGCCGACGCGGGCGCCAGTACCCGGGTTGATCCGGTCCAGGCGCAGGCGCGTGTGGAAGCCGCGCTGGCGCAACAGCAGGATATTGAGATCAAACTGCAGCAGCAGAAGTATCACCTGCAGTCACTGATCGGCCAGCCGCTGGGTTCCACTCGCCTCTCTGCGCCCGTCTCGCTGCTGCCGTTAATTGAGCGCCAGCGCAACCATATCGATCTCAACCGTAATCCAGAGATTCTTATGGCGCAGGCAGATGCAGCCGTCGCCCAGGCTGAATTACGCAGCTATAAAGCGCAGCGTTATCCCACGGTGTCGCTGGAAGCGAACAGCAACAAATATATGGGTGATATCGCCAGCAGCCAGCGTCACAGTCAGTATCAGAACGTCTATTTATCGGTGAACAGTACCCTTTATCAGGGTGGCGCATTGGTTGCTCAGGAAAGTGCCAGCGCCCGGGCGCTTGAAGCGGCAAGATCGGCCATTGCCAGTAAAAAACTGGACATAACCGATCAGCAACGCAACTATTTTCAGAGCGTCAACGGCCTGCAGCGTAATATTTCATTACTCAGCCGCAGAATGAAAACTATTCTGGAAACGCGTTCACTCTACCGTGAGCAATATTTATCGTTAGGTACCCGTAACGTGCTCGATTTACTGAATGCCGAACAGGAAATTAGCCGGGCCGAACAGGATCTTATTAATGCCCGCTGCGATTTATGGGCTTCATCGGTTAATTATGTGGTGCTGGCCGGGTTGGCCCGGGAAGCATTTAATTTTGATAACCAGCTTATCCAGGGTTTGCGTATCACGTCTTAATACGCCTCGCAGTGAGTAAGAGAAAATTATTATGATAAAAACCGAACGCAACGAGGATTTTTCATCCTCCCGGCAACCTAAAAAAACCTATACGCCGTGGCTGGAAGCGCTGCTGCTGGTGGCAAAACATTATCGTCTGGATGGCTCGCCGGAGCGGGTTAAAGGCGAGGCGGAGTGGCAGTTACACCAGCTTAGCCAGGAGCAACTGATTGAAAACATGGCGCGCCAGCTGGGATTATTGGTCATTTTTGATGATTTTCATCCGGACCTGCTGGACCCGTGGCGTCTGCCGCTGATCGTCGATTTCGGCCCGCGTGGCGTTGGGGTGCTTACCACGCTGGGCGAAGAGGGCAAAGTCAGCCTGATGCTGAATGGCGAGCAGCAATTGCAGACCGTGCTTACCCTTGATGAACTGGCGGAACATGCGCAGCGTGTGCTGTTAGCCAAACCGGAGACCTCGGTACCGGATGCGCGGGTAGATGACTATATCAAACCGCATCGCGCCGACTGGCTGTGGCAAACCATTCTGAAAGAGTGGCCTGCTTACGTGCACGTCATGTTCGCCTCGCTGATTTCCAACGTGCTCGGCCTGTCGGCGATGTTATTTACCATGCAGGTTTACGACCGGGTCATCCCCTCACAGTCGGTTCCGTCTTTGTGGGTGTTGTTCGGCGGGGTGATGATTGCCCTGACCTTCGTCTTTATCATGCGGATTATCCGCACTCATATTTCAGATATGGCGGGCAAGAGCGCTGATTTGCGGATCTCGGACCGGGTGTTTGGTCATGCGCTGCGCATCCGCAACGATCTGAGGCCAAAATCGACCGGCTCTTTTATTGCTCAAATCCGTGAGCTGGAACAGATCCGTGAACTGATTACCTCAACCACCATCTCTGCTATCGCCGATCTGCCGTTTCTGATCATCTTTCTGTTTATTCTCTGGCTGCTGGGCGGCTGGCTGGTGCTGGTCCCGCTGGCGGCTCTGCCGTTGATCATTATTCCCGGACTGCTGGCGCAATCTTCACTGGCGAAACTCTCTAAAGCCACGATGCGTGAATCGGCGGTACGCAACGCCATGCTGGTTGAAGCGGTTCAGGGCATGGATGACATCAAACTGCTGCGCGCTGAGCCTTACTTTCAGAATCAGTGGAATCATCTGAACGAGGCGATCAGTAAATCATCGAAGAAGCAGCGCTTTATCAGCAGCTTGCTAATGAGCTGGACCAGTGAAGTCCAGACCGTGGCGTATATCGGGGTGGTGCTGGTGGGGGCCTTCTTTGCGATGAGCGGCGATCTTTCCACCGGCGTGCTGATCGGCTGCTCAATGCTGGCGTCACGCATGATGGCCCCGCTCGGGCAACTGACGATGATTTTCAGCCGCTGGCAGCAAGCCAAAGTCGCGCGCGAAGGCCTCGAAAACCTGCTGAAAAGCGAGGTCGATCAGCCTGAGCGCAGCGTGCAGATCCATCGGCCGCGAATTTATGGCGAATACAGCTTCTCTGAGGTGAGCTATCGCTACGATCCCAATTCGCCCAATCCGGTTATTGCGGTCAGCAAACTGACCATCGCGGCGGGCGAGAAGCTTGCGCTGCTGGGCCGCAACGGCTCAGGCAAATCAACCTTATTACAGATGATGGCCGGATTGTTACAGCCAGGCGAAGGTGCGCTGCTGCTCGACGGGGTTCGTCTCTCTTCGATTGATCCGCTGGATGTACGCCGTGATGTCGGCCTGGTCAGCCAGACGTCCTCGCTGTTCTACGGCACGATTCGGGAAAACCTGCGGTTAGGTATGCCGCTGGCGACCGAGGAAGAGATGTTACAGGCGCTGGAGATCAGCGGGGCGATTGAGTTTATTCGCCAGCTGCCAGAGGGAATGGATTACCCGTTGCAGGAAGGCGGAAAAGGGCTCTCCGGCGGGCAGCGGCAACAGCTTTTGCTGGCGCGCGCCATCCTGCGTCAGCCCAGCGTGCTGCTGCTCGATGAGCCAACCGCCTGGCTGGATGATGGAGTAGAGAAGCACCTGATTGAAAAACTGAAGGTCTGGATGGGTAACCGGACGCTGATCATTGCCACTCATCGCCCGGCGGCGCTGCAGCTGGTGGACCGTATCCTGCTGATTGAGAACGGTAAGATTGTCCGGGACGGAAGCAAAGAAGCCATGCTGGTCAGCCGGCCGTCCAGCGCTGAACCGACGCCTCACCACGGCAGAGTCAATCTGAACACTTCAGGAGCCGCAAAATGATCACCACTCCTCTTTCTGCTTTGAAGAAAAACAAAACGGTACGCTTCCGGCAGTGGTTCTCTGCTGGCGGCATGATCGTGATGGCGGTAATGGTGATGCTGCTGCTGTTCTTTATCTGGGCATCAAATTTTGAGCTGGATGAAGTCACCGTCGGGGTAGGTAAGGTGATTCCCAGTTCGCATGAGCAGATTATTCAGTCGCTGGAAGGCGGGATCCTGAAAGAGCTTAAGGTGCACGAAGGGGATGTGGTCGAGGCGGGCCAGGTCCTGGCGCTGCTGGATCCGACCCAGATCGACTCCGGCCTGCAGGAAAGTACCTCACGACTGCGCGCTGCGCTGGCAACCGCCGCGCGCTTACAGGCGGAAACCGCCGGTACCGAGCTGACATTTCCTGCTGAGGTGGGCGAGGATCCGGCGCTGGTGGCAGCCGAAACCGCGCTTTATCACTCGCGTCGTGAAAATCTGGAGAAGACGGTAAGCGGACTGCGTGAAGCGTTAAGCCTGGTTAACCGCGAGCTGCAGTTGACGTCGTCACTGGTTTCCAGAGGGGCGGCCAGTAACGTCGAAGTTCTGCGGCTCAAGCGCCAGGCTAATGAACTGAATAACAAACTCAGCGATGCCGAAAACCAGTATATCGTACGGGCGCGTGAGGAGCTGGCGAAAGCCAACGCGGAAGCGGCCTCGCAGCGCTCAATTATTATCGGGCGGGCCGATACGCTGAAGAGAACCGTTGTGGTCGCGCCGGTGAGAGGGATTGTGAAAGATATTGAAGTGAACACGGTGGGGGGCGTTATCCCGCAACGTGGCAACCTGATGGAGATCGTGCCGCTGGATGAACAGCTGATCATTGAAGCGCAGATCGCGCCGCGTGATGTGGCTTTTATCACCCCGGGTCAGCGCGCCGTGGTCAAGCTGACCGCGTATGACTTTAACATTTACGGCGGGCTGGAAGGAGAGGTTGCCTCGATATCGCCTGATACGATTCAGGATGAGGTTCATCGCGACCAATATTTTTACCGTGTTTATATCCGGACCGATAAAGACTATCTGGTGAACAAAAAAGGGAAGCACTTTCCGGTTTATCCGGGAATGATCGCCATGGGGGAGATCCATACCGGCAGCAAAACTATCATCGAGTATCTGCTCAAGCCGCTTAACCGGGCCCGCGAAGCGCTGCGCGAACGGTAAGCAAAGCCGTAACGCAGAAATCCCCCACCGGGTTGGTGGTGGGGGTGAGAAACCCGATCGGGACGTGCCAGGCCCGATAACCCGGCGCTTAAGCCGGCAGCAGACCGGCAGCCTGATAATCGGTTATCAGCGCATCAAACAGCGAAATGTCGGAACGGCTGCGGGCCAGCAACTGTGCCCCGGCCACGGCGGCAAAAATGGCCCGCGCCCGTGCCTGACTCTGCGCCACGTCGGTCATGCCGGTTTCCTGCAATCGCGCAGCCAGCCAGGCAATATTCACTTCCGCAAAATGCTGCACCTCGGTCTTCACCGCCTCGGGAAGATCGTCATATTCTGCGGACATAAAGCTGCCCATACAGAGCCGGTTTTCGCTTTCCAGCGAACGGCGGAAAATATGCGGATACTGGCGCAGACAGGCCGCTGCATCCGGGTTTGATTCACGCAGTGCGTCAAGATCGGCGGCAGTATCTTCCCAGTAGCGTCGGGCAACCGCCGCCCCTAATTCCGCCTTGCCAGGAAAATGGTGATAGATGCTGGCGGCTTTGATGCCGACTTCACTCGCCAGTTCGCGGAAGTTGAGGCCGACATAGCCATGGGCCTGCGCACTTTTACGTGCCGCCGACAGGATCGCTTCTTTTGCATTCTTACTCATAGTGTCTCCTCCGGTGAAGTCATTATCCTACCATCTGGCAGGTAGTTATTGACAGCGTAAAATAAGCGATCTACTGTTTACCTACCAATTGACAGGTAGGGGAATGAAAATGCAAAATGAACTCTTTTTTAACGACGCGACTGAACTGGCTCAACTGATTCGCAACGGCGACGTTTCACCGGTGGAAGTGGTTAAAGCACACCTTGATCGCATTGAACAAACTAATCCGCAGGTTAATGCGATTGTCACGCTGGCGGAGAACGCACTGAGTGAGGCAAAAGCGGCTGAGCAGGCTGTCCGTTCAGGTCAGCCGCTGGGACCTCTGCACGGCGTACCTTTTACCGTCAAAGATTCGATTGATACCGCTGGTGTGATGACGCAGCGCGGATCGCCAATCTTCAGGCATCGTATGCCGTCGCAGGATGCTACCAGCGTGGCGCGGATGAAAGCGGCCGGCGGCATTCTGCTGGCTAAATCCAATCTGCCTGAATTCTCATACTGGATCGAAAGCGACAATTTACTCAGCGGCCGCACGAACAATCCCTGGGACCTGACGCGCACGCCCGGCGGCTCTAGCGGGGGCGAATCTGCCGCCATCGCCGCCGGGATGTCGCCACTTGGACTGGGCACCGATCTGGCCATTTCTGTCCGTGGTCCGGCGTCTCAGACCGGTATCACCTCAATCAAAGCCACCCATGGCAGCATACCGATGACCGGTATTTGGCCGCGCGCACCGCGTCGTTTCTGGCATGTCGGCCCGATGGCGCGCTCCGTACGCGACATAGCGCTCGCTTTCTCATTGCTGTCGGGCCCGGATGGGCAGGATGCTTTTGCTACCCGTGCCGCCCATCCGCTACCCGATTATGGTGTCCAGCCTCGTCCGCTGCGGATTGGCTGGATGACCGGACCCGGCTTCGGTCCGGTTGATGCGGAAGTGGCGGCGGTGGTGAAAGCGGCGGCCGCGGCACTGCAACAGAGCGGGGTGCAGGTTGAGGAGGTGGAGATTGCCGCGCTGGAACGTGACTTTGCGCTGGACGTGTTCAACCGTCTGCACGTGATGGAGATGAAGCCTGCTTTTGCGGCAGCCGTGGCGGGCCGGGAGCCGGCGGAAATCTATAAAATGGCCAGAACCATGCTGTCACTGCCCGATACGCCGCTGCAGGCGTACATCGAAGCGGAACAGGCAGCAGAGCGTATCCGCGATGGCTACGCCGATTACTTCTCACGTTATGATGCACTGATTACCCAGGTACTGCCGACGCCGGCGCATAAGCACGGGATTGAACAGCTGGTGATTGATGGGCAGACGGTGGATGTCAGCTGGCTGCAGGCGGCCACGGTCCCGCTTAACGTGACCGGATTGCCAGGTATTGCCTTACCCTTTGGTCAGAGCAGTGAAGGCTTGCCGATCAACATTCAGATCACCGGGAAATGGCACGATGAAGCGACAATTCTGGCTATTGCTGCCCGGCTTGAAGCATTAAGTCCGGTTGCGGGGCTGCATCCCAGACAGCTGACTGCAGAATAATTCCACAGCACCGCAACGCGGCTGACGACCCGCCGTCCCGGGAGAGACGGCGGGTCAGGGCGCGTGAACAATGCGTTCAGCTTACCATTTCATTTCGCCGGTATTCACTTTGGCACTGAGTTCCAGTGACCCTTCTTCTGCCAGCTGTGGCCAGGTAGCTTTAACCGCGCTGATGACCTGCGATGAGGTTTTATATTGCGCCAGAACCGCGTCAAAGCTTTTGAGGTAATTGAGGGTGAAATCTACCGCCTGACTCCCGGCCGGGCGTTCGCCGAGGTAGTGCCCCGGAATGACATTTTTCGCCTTCAGCCCCTGCATTTCAGTCAGCACGTTGCGCCAGGCGGTGCGGCTTTGCACCGTCTGCGTATCGGCGGTCCAGACATGAATGCCGGATGAAATCGCCGTTCCACCCAGAATGGTCTTTTCCGACGGGACCCAGACGTAAGCGGCATATTCATCCGGATGACGCAGCTCCAGCACTTCTCCATCGACGCTGAAGCGGGTTTGATCGGTGACTTTCGGCAGGGTCAGTTTATCCGGCGCGCCCTTCTTCATCTGCGGTCCCCAGTATTTCAGCTTGGCCTGATGCGTCTGCTGAATGTGTTTCACCACGCCCGGCGTCGCAACCACCTTCACGTCAGGATAGGCCTTCACAATCGGTTCCAGACCAAAGTAAAAATCAGGATCGCCAGAGGTGATGACGATCTCTTTCAGCGTTTTACCGCTCCGTTTAATCATCTCAACCAGTTTTTCACCGTCAATGGTGCTGAACTGCGCATCGAAAAGAATGGCTTCTTTCGGTCCGCTCACCAGGGTTGAGGAAACGGCAAAAATACCGTCGTGCTGCGGGTTGTAGGTTTCGAATTGCAGCGGGGCCGCCGTGGCGGCGGCCGAGGCCAGAATCAGCGTTAACGGTAACAGCGTGGTTTTCATTATTAATCCTCAGAGTAGCGGAAAAGGTTGCCTGACGAACTTCAGCGCAGTCACCGGTGGAGAATGCAGGCGTTACTGCTCGCTCATCCGCTGGCGCTTTATTTATCTGCACATCACCGGGCGCTATTTTACGGCTTTTGTTATCTGATAGAATTCCCGCAATCAGAGATGCTGAGTTTCATAAATCGTACAGGTGATGAGATGGATCGCGTGACAGCCGCAGCGGTGTTTAACCGGATATGTGAGTTGGGCAGCCTGAGCGCGGCGTCACGGGCGCTGGGCATTTCGCGGCCGATGGTCAGCCGCTATCTGGAAGAGATGGAAAAGTGGGCCGGGACGCGCCTGCTGCACCGTTCATCGCGTCGGTTGACTATCACCCCCGCCGGCGAGGCAATTTTGCTGCGAACCCGTCAGCTGGCGCGGCTTTCGGAAGAGATTGAGCAGGAATCGACGCAGGCGATGCCCGCCGGTACGCTGCGTATCGCCTGCGCGCATTTTACCGCGACTCACCTGGTCGGCCCGGCCATTCCTGATTTCCTTAGTCGCTATCCGGCGCTGCGTATTGAGCTGGAAATTAATAATCAACCGGTCAGCCTGATAGGCGAGCGCATCGATCTGGCGATCCGCATCACAGACGCGCCGGAGCCGGGTGCGATCGCGCGTCGTCTGGGCGAATGTCGTTCGGTACTTTGTGCCTCGCCGGGTTATCTGGCGAAACAGGGAACGCCACAGACGCCAGAGGCGTTATCGTCGCACAACTGTCTTTATTACAGCCGATTTGCCGGACAAAGCTGGCATTTTACGGCACCACAGGGTGAAAAGATCGCCGTGGCGGTCAGGGGGAATTTCAGTGCCGGCATCTCATCGCTGTTGTGTGATGCCGCCATTGCCGACTGCGGTGTGGCAATGGTGCCCGAGCAGGAAGCCCGCAGCAGCCTTGCTAGCGGCAAGCTGGTGCAGTTGCTCCCTGATTACCGGCCACAAACATTGGGTATCTGGGGACTTTATCTGTCGCGCGAGCACCAGTCCGCCGCGCTGCGGCTGTTTCTTGATGAGCTGTACAAAAGTATCGCTCAGGTAAGTTGATTCATTGATGCTGTCATCATGTGTTTATGCGTGCTGGCCAGCGTAAGGTTAAACAATTAACGCCTGATAATTAATAAAGTCAGCAGGTGCGTTACCAGAATGCGATGTGGAAATGCTGTCGGTAATTTCTGCCTGTTTCATGATGCGTTTATTTAGATGCTCGTATAGAAGACCAGTCAGTAAACCGGCATTTTATGGACTGCATGAATAAGTAAATTTCAGATCGCGTCAAAAAATCAGCGGCTACGCTATACTTGATTTTGTTCAGCCATTTTCATTGTTTTATATTGCACGCCAGCGGTCGTCTGAATCTCTGGCTCTTTATCGCATCAAACCGTTTCTTTCCCAGTGTTTTTATCTCTGAGCTTAATGTATCGGTGCAGCTGCCGATAACAGGTAAACACATCCAGGAGAATGCACAATGAAATCATATCGGTATGCTTGTCTGGCGACACTGCTATTTACCCTGGCCGGCCCGTCTGCCAGCGCAGAGATGGCGTCATCTTCAGGTGCGATCGGCTTCAGTGGAGGAATATTCACGGCCTCCTGTAATATGAAAGTGATCCACAATCCTGCGACTTTTTATTGCTCCGATCCGCAGAATGGCCAGACGGTAGTCCGCACCGCTGACCTGATGAAGTCGCAGTCACTCGACTCTCTGCCCGTGACTGTGGCGACGCACTGGCTTGATGCCGCTAAACGTAAAGGGATTATTTCGGTCACTTATCTTTAAATGACGCCACTGTTGAGGTTATAAACAACTGCGGGTCAGCGCTGTGAATGACGCTGTCCCGTTTTGCCGGTTGTTATAAATGATAGATCCTCGCTTTTTACTGATTTTTTAATGTAAATCGGCAAAGTTGAATCAGCTTTTTATCAACCTGTTCGCCACGCGGGTTAATTCAGTCTTCATTACGGCTGAATGGGAGCTGTCACGCAATAAACGGCCTGTTAATAATTTCGTCAGGCTCGCCGCCAGAATAATGCAGCCTGAAGCCGGAACGGAAGAAATGGTGAGTTATTGAACAGCGCCCCTCCCTGGGCGTGTTGATGGAGAGCTTATAATCAGGAGTGATCGGAAGAGTGCAGGGGATAAAACTTCGCGCTTAGCCGTTTCTCTCTTTTGCGGTGCAAAAGGTAGCTGGTGGCGATGATTACCAGCGTCAGCCCGCCGGTTGCCAGCAGTTCCGCCTGATGACGGTCATCAAACAGCATCACCACCAGCACCGTAACGATAAACAGGATGGTAAACCAGGTGAGGCCGGGGAACAGCCACATCCGATAGCTCAGCACTTCACCCGCTTTTTCGCGCTTTTTACGCAGTACCAGATGCGAGGCGGCAATCACCAGGTAAACCAGCAGCGCAATAGCACCGGAACTCGCCAGTAAAAACTCAAATACTACGCTTGGGGCCAGATAGTTGGCGATCACCGCCAGAAAGGCGGCACCCGTAGAGAGTAGCACCGCAATCCACGGCGTGCCGCTGCGGTTGGTGCGGGAGGCGGCCGCGGGCGCATCTTTACGGCGTGACAGTGAATAGAGCATCCGCGATGAGGTATAGAGCGCCGAGTTGAGGCAACTGCACACCGCCATCAGCACCACCAGATCAACGATCAGCCTGGCGTGCGGGATGTTCATCGCCTGTAGCACCGTCTGCCAGGAACCCTGTTGCACCAGGCCCGGCGTATTCCACGGTACCAGCGCCACCACAAAGAATATCGACAGCAGATAAAACAGCGCGATACGCCAGATGACCGAGTTGGTTGCCTGGGTAATCTGCTTACCAGGATTCTTCGACTCGGCGGCGGCGATAGTCACAATCTCGGTGCCCATAAAGGAGAACATGGTGGTGAGGATCGCGGCCATCACCGCGCCCATTCCGTTCGGCATAAAGCCGTGGGTATCATACAGATGTGACAGTCCCTGAGTCCCGCTGCCGGGCAACCACCCCAACACCGCCGCCGCCGCCACGCCGAGAAACAGAATAATGGCGGCGATTTTGATCAGCGCAAACCAGAATTCAAACTCGCCATAATTTTTCACACTCAGCAAATTGGTCACGGTCAGAATAAGTGTGATGGCGAGAGTGAACTGCCAGATAGCCACCTGTGGATACCAGGCATGCAGTATCGTTCCGGCCGCATTGGCCTCCAGCGGGATCACCAGCACCCAGAACCACCAGTAGAGCCAGCCGATGGTAAAGCCCGCCCAGCGGCCGAGCGCCTTGTCGGCATAGGTCGAAAACGAGCCGGAATCAGGCGATGCGACCGCCATCTCAGCCAGCATTCGCATAATCAGCACCACCAACGCTCCGGCCGCCGCATAGGAAATTAATACTGCCGGTCCTGCCTCTGAAATGGCGTGGCCGGAACCCACAAACAATCCAGCACCAATTACCCCGGCGATGGAAAGCATCCTTACGTGGCGAGGCTTCAGGTTTTGCGCCAGCGAATCATCATTCGCGTTGTGAGTCATTGTCATGTCATCGTCTCCGACGCTGCGTCCGGGATGTGGCCCGGACGAGCAGGGGGATAGAGCCCGGATGAATCAGCCGGGGGGGAATCAGGCCGGAACGCTACCCTGAGTCACGGGCGTCAGAGCCTGGCTGAGCACCGCGTTCAGAATATCCAGCGCCTGGCTGAACTGCGCATCGGGGATGGTGAGCGGATAAAGGAAGCGGATCACATTGCCTTTCGCGCCACAGGTCAGCAGCAGCAGGCCATTCGCCATTGCCGCCTGCTGCACCGCCTGTGCATCGCCGGGCTGATGAAACTCCATCGCGACCATCGATCCCAGCGCGCGGACGTCGGCAATCGCCGGATAAGTGGCATGATGTTTTTGCAGTTCCGCCTCCAGCCAGGCACCTAATTTGACGGCGCGCTGACACAGCTGTTCCTCTTCAATCACATCCAGCACCGCATGTGCGGCGGCAATTGCCAGCGGATTACCAGCGTAGGTGCCGCCAAGGCCGCCGGGTGAGGGCGCATCCATTACCTCGGCCCGACCGGCAACGGCGGACAGTGGCATCCCGCCTGCCAGGCTCTTGGCCATGGTGATGATGTCCGCTTTCACCGGATAATGCTCCATGGCGAACAGCTTGCCGGTACGGGCAAAGCCGCTCTGAACTTCATCCGCAATCAGCAGGATGCCGTGGCGATCGGCCAGCTCGCGTAGCGACTGCATAAAGGCCAGCGGCGCAGCGTGGAATCCGCCTTCGCCCTGTACCGGTTCCAGCACAATGGCGGCGACGTCGTGCGGCGCAACGTCCTGACTAAAAATGTCGTCAAGGCTGCTGAGTGCCGCTGCAACACTGATCCCCTGTACCTCGCTGGGGTAGCGGGCGTGCCAGACTGAGGCCGGCATCGGGCCAAAATCCCGCTTGTAGGGGGCCACTTTGCCGGTCATCGCCATGGTCATAAACGTCCGGCCGTGAAACGCGTTGCCGAAGGTAATGATGCCGTGACGACGGGTATAGGCTCGCGCCACTTTGACAGCATTTTCTACCGCTTCCGCGCCGGTGGTGAAGAATGCCGTCTTCGCCGGCCCGGCAATGGGTACCCGCTGATTGATGCGCTCAGCAAGGGCGATGTAACTTTCATATGGGGTGATCTGGAAAGCGGTATGGGTAAACTTCGTTAACTGATCGGCGACCGCCTGTTCAATGCGCGGATGGCGATGACCGGTGTTCAGCACCGCGATGCCGCCAGCGAAATCGATCCAGCTGTTGCCAGCCTGATCCCATAAGGTGGCGTTCTCGGCCCGGGCGACATACCAGTCGCAAAGCGTACCGATACCTTTAGGCAGCGCCTGTGCTTTGCGTTGCTGCATCAGACTATTTTTTTCGCTCATTTGATCCACCTCGCTGTATTGCGTATTTACAATTCCCGACAAACACGCTTATTTATGCGTGAGGCGCGGTGAGTTGCCAGAGCCAATTGTTGAAGGAAAGGTGGAGCCAATTGCAACTGTTGTACGCAGATCATCTATTAGCGCGGTTACAGTTTGAACCCGCCGGCTCTTTGCATCAGCGTCTGCTGAATTGTATGCAGGCGGCGATTATTGAAGAGGTGTTCCCGCGCGGCGGAAAACTGCCACCGACCCGCGATCTGGCGCGTGAACTCGGGGTGTCGCGCAATACTGTGATGCATGTTTATGAGAGCCTGATGGCGCAGGGCTATGTCACTGCGCGTACCGGCAGCGGCACCTGGATTGCTGAAACGCTGCCAGAAAACTGCCTGCAAAGTGATGCAGTGCTTGATACTCAGCCGGTGACGTTACCGCTGCCGGCAACGCTGTCAAAACGCGGCGCAAGTTTGCTCGGACATGCCACCGCTTCACCCTATCAGTGGGGGGCATTTGTGCCCGGCGCGCCGGACGTTACCGAGTTCCCCCATAAATTATTCAGTCAGATTCAGGCCCGACTGAACCGGGAACCGGACGTTCACCGGCTGGTGTATAGCAGCGGCGGTGGCTGCCCCGATCTGCGTCATGCTCTGGTGGACTATTTGCGGGTGGCGCGTTCGGTGCGGGCCGATGCCGACCAGATTTTAATTACCGAAGGGGTGCATCAGGCGGTGGATCTGGTGACGAGAGTGCTGTGCGATCCGGGCGACCGGGTATGGATGGAAGAGCCGGGCTACTGGGGCACCCGTAATCTGTTGCGGATGAACGGTCTGGATATTCGGGCGATGCCGGTTGATGAGCAGGGCATCGTGCCGGACAGCGGACCGGCGCCTAAAATGGTATTTGTGACACCGTCACATCAGTATCCGCTGGGCGTGCATCTCAGTCTGGCACGACGTCAGGCACTGCTGGCGCTGGCTCGTCGTCATCATAGCTTGATCGTAGAAGATGATTACGACAGTGAGTTTCGCTTCTCAGGCCAGCCTTATCCTTCGCTGCAGGGGCTGGAAGCGGACGCACCGGTAATCTATATGGGCACCTTCAGCAAAACGCTTTATCCGGCATTGCGGATTGGTTATCTGGTGGTGCCTAAGCCGCTGGCACAACCGTTACGCATCGCAGCGGCGGAGCTGTATCGCGGCGGACATTTGCTGATTCAGCGGGCGCTGGCGGAGTTCATCCGGCTGGGCCATTACATGGATCATATCCGCCGCATGCGGCTGCTCTACCGTCAGCGACGTCAGTTTTTATGTAAGCTGATCGAGCGCTATCTCGGAGCTTCGTTCTTACCGCCGGTCAATCATGAAGCGGGCCTGCATCTGGTCATGCCGCTGCCGCCCGGAACAGATGATGTGGCGATTGCGGCGCAGGCGTTAACGCGCGGCGTCAAAGTCCGGCCGTTATCGCAATACTATATGCATCCGCAGGACCAACGCGGTCTGCTGCTCGGCTATGCCTGCGTTAACGAACGGCAATGCCAGGATGCGTTCGGCACGCTGAAAGCCTGCCTGACCTCGGCTGGCATCGAATTCAGTCCGCCGCGCTAAAAGGTCTGGAGCGCTTTCAACGGTCGGCAGGTTGCCAGATGAGCGATATCAGGTTAAACGTGCCAGCCTATCTTTTTTACCCCATAAGAGGGTAGTCTGGTGCTATTACCTGCTGCATAGAAGGCATCACACATTGAATTTGATTATTAAATGCGACAGAAATATGGGAGAGCCACATACGGGTCTGCATTTAATGGGGAATGTGAAATTACGCACATATCTTTAAAAAGCATCAGGGCATTTCAGCTTTATTTATTATTAATTCATTGCCAATTGGGCCTGCTTTATCACAATCTTCTTTTGTTTCAACTACGTCACTTTAAAATATTAGCTGAGACACGTTTTGATTATGCTTCACTTAATTGATATACCTGTTCTGCAGTAAAGTTCTCTTCAGGTAAGAATAAATATTTAAGAGGATTGAAAATGGAAATGTTAAATAAAATGCAGTTGACGTTTATCGCAGGTGCAAGTGGAGCTTATGATCCTGCTTATGCTGGCGCAGGCGCCCGAACCAGTCAGCACGGTAGCAGTTCTGGCAGTCACCATAATATCTTTGTTCCAGACAATGGCGTTCTTCAGCTGGTCGCCGCTCATCCTGAACTGAAAGACTGTCTCAATGGTATTTTGGGCGGAATGGTTGCGGGTTCGGTAGGTGGCGCAGGTACGGCCGTAGCCAGTGCTATCGGTGGTGGTATCGGTTCCTGTAATAACAATACCGGCAGAAATAATGCTGGAGGAAGTATTGGTGGCCAGTGCACCTGGTAAAGTACTTAGCAGCAACGATAGCTGAGGGAATAGATGGCAAAATTAATCTGCGGTTTAGCTGCCATGGCAGGAGTGCTTACAGGTGCCGCTTTCCTTAGTGGCGCTGGCGTATCATATTTAGAGTGGTATTCTATGCCAGCAACAATTTCAAAGGCAGTGGTAACAGTCGCAACGCTTGCAGCGTTTGTTAAGGTGTTTTTATTTTTAACATCACGTTTTTTTACCAATCCGAACAGTAGTAAAGAAAGTAAATCTTAGTTTCCGCATTAAAAGTAAATAAAAAAGCCCGCATCGTCGGGCTTTTTTATTTCCGTCATAATAACGGTAGCGGTCACTGACCACGAGGTTGTAGCAGTAGTGATTGTCATCCAATGGTATCTGTAACGGCCCAAAGAGGTACAGATGTTATGCCAGCTCAGCACTTTTATCGTCTTTGCATGGACTGTAACTCGCCGGTGGAACGGGTACCCGGAGCTGGATTGATTACCGTTTCGGGGCTAACCGTCCCGTTTAACGCTAGTCTTGAATAACTCTCACCCACTTCAGGAAGAATATCATGACAAGCCGTTGGCAGGACCGGACGCGGAGCGCTGATCAACGCGCCCAAAGCGTAGTGGAACAGATGACGATGGATGAAAAAATGCGCTGGCTGAGTGGTCCGATGGCGATTCCCGCGCCGGGTGAAGCCCGAACCCCTGGCGCACTAGGTTCGGCTGCCTGTTATCCGGCAATTGAGCGGCTAGGCATACCGGCAATGCAACAATCGGATGCCAGTCTTGGCGTCGGCAACCTGGCTAATGTGCGGCCCGGCGACAATGCCACCGCGCTGCCTTCTTCACTATTACTGGGTGCGGGCTTTGATCCGGCGATGGCGGAAACCACCGGCAATATGCTGGGGCGGGAGGCGCACGCAAAAGGATTTAACGTGCAGCTGGCGGGCGGTGCCAATCTGATCCGCGAACCGCGTGGCGGTCGAAATTTTGAGTATATCGCAGAAGATCCGCTGCTGACCGGCATCATCGCCGGACATGCGGTAAAAGGCATTCAGTCACAGCATGTGGTCTCTACCGTGAAACATTTTGCGCTCAATGCGCAGGAGACCGGACGGGTGTTGGTCAGTTCCGATCTGGATGAACAGGCGATGCAGCAGTCTGACCTGCTGGCGTTCAGGATAGCTATTGAACTGGGAGAACCGGGTGCGGTGATGCCAGGTTACAACCTGGTCAACGGCGAATGGGCCAGTGAAAACCACCATCTATTGCAGCAGGTTCTGAAAACCGAGTGGGGCTTCAAAGGCTGGGTGATGTCCGACTGGGGCGCGACCCATTCAACCGAAAAGGCGGCGCTGGCCGGGTTAGATGTTCAGTCCGGCAGCAATATGGACCCAGAGCCGTTTTTTGGCGAGCCGTTGAGGCGGGCGGTGGAGCAGGGACGGGTCCCGGCTGAGCGGCTGGATGAGATGGTCAGACGGCAGTTAAGAAGCCTGTTTGCGGTCGGGGCGATTGACTTCCCGGCCCGGCCTGGCGTGCCAATAGATTACACCGCGCACCGGCTGATTGCGCAGCGGGCGGCAGAAAATGGCCTCGTGCTGCTGAAAAACCACGCTGGTTGTTTGCCGCTGGCACTGAATCTGCCACGACTGTTGGTGATTGGCGGCCACGCTGACCAGGGCGTGTTATCCGGCGGCGGCTCCTCTTCAGTCACGCCGATTGGGCATTATGCGGAACAGGGTGCTGCCATCATGGGCGTGGCGGTACCGAAAGTTTATCATCCTTCCTCGCCGCTGCACGCCATCCGCTGCCAGTCGGGCGCGGCCCGGGTGGATTATCTCGACGGCAGCGATCACGCCGCGATTGCCTCGCAGGCCGCCGGAGCTGATGCAGTGATTGTGTTTGTTGAATCGTGGAATACCGAAGGACAGGATCTGCCCGATCTGGCCCTGCAGGATCAACAGGACCGCCTGATTAGCGCGGCGGCGCGTGCCAATCCGCATACTATTGTGGTGATTGAGTCGGGCGGCCCGGTTAAGATGCCCTGGCTGGAGCAGGTCAGCGGCGTGCTGGCAGCATTTTATCCGGGCTCGGGTGGGGGAGAAGCGATTGCCGGAGTGCTGTTTGGTCGGGTGAATCCATCAGGACGCCTGCCGGTAACCTTCCCGCGTGATGAAAACCAACTGCCGCGCCCGGCGATGACCGATCCGTCAGTCACTACCTCCAATCCGGGTGAACCGCTGCGCGGTGGCGTGTTTCATGTCGATTACAATATTGAAGGCGCTGATGTGGGCTATCGCTGGTTTGAAAGGCAGCGACTGAGCCCGCTGTTTCCTTTTGGTTACGGTCTTTCCTACACCACCTTTTCTGCCGACAGTCTGCAGATCACCCTGCAGGATGATCAGCTACATGCCAGCGTGGTGGTAAAAAACAGTGGCGAGCGGGCCGGCGCAACGGTGGCTCAGCTGTATGGCCGACGGACTGGAGAGCCCGGCCAGACGTGGCGTCTGGTGGGGTTTCACAAAGTGATGCTGGAGGCGGGCGAACAGCGGACGATCCCGATCGGGATTGAATCCCGTTGTCTGGCGGTGTTTGATCCCGCAAGCCGATACTGGCAACTCGCCGCTGGCGATTATCAGTTCAGGCTGGCTGACCATGCGCTTGACAATGGCATCAGCCAGACCGTCACCTTGTCAGCGTGGCGCAGCCACTAGCCAACCGGCATCAGGCGGCGGTGATGCAGCAAGCAGGGACGGGACAGCGGCGGTTTCATCGTCGTAACGCATTGACTTTTAATCCCGGTCATCGAGAATGTCCCTTTTGCGACCCGACCAGAATTTACCGGAGTTCATCATCGCCGTTTATCACCGTCCCGGCCCGACACGGACCTTTATCAGGCGAGGCGTGGCGCTGGCCACCGCACTGCTGCTGGTCAGTTGCGCCTCGCAACCGCCGCGCTCGCTGGTGACCCCTTTGCCACCGGTCACGAAACAGCCGTTGCCGGTGACCCCAAAGCCGCAGACTCAACAGCCGGTGCGCGGCGTCTGGATCGCCACCGTTTCACGTCTCGACTGGCCGCCGGTTGAATCGGTCAACGGCGATGCACCCGCGCTACGTATCAGCCAGCAGCATGCGCTGATCGCTAAGCTGGAAAATCTAAAAAGTCTCGGTATCAACACGGTATTCTTTCAGGTTAAACCCGATGCTACCGCGCTGTGGCCATCAAAAATTCTGCCGTGGTCAGATATGCTGACCGGCAAAATCGGTGAGGACCCTGGCTACGATCCGCTGCAGTTTATGCTGGATGAAGCGCATAAGCGCGGCATCAAGGTACACGCCTGGTTTAATCCCTACCGCGTCGCGGTGAACACCAAACCTTCGACAGTCAGTGCGCTGAATCGCACCCTGTCGCTGCATCCGGCCAGCGTATTTGTGCTGCATCCGGACTGGATACGTACGGCCGGCGACCGTTTTGTGCTTGACCCTGGCATACCGGCGGCGCGTGACTGGATCACCAGCATCGTGGCCGAAGTTGTCGCGCGTTATCCGGTGGATGGGGTGCAGTTTGATGATTACTTCTATGCTGAATCGCCCGGTTCGATGCTCAACGATAGCCAGACTTTCCGCCGCTACGGCCAGGAATTTGCTGCTAAAGCAGACTGGCGGCGACACAATACCCAGCTGCTGATTGAGCAGGTATCCCGCACCATTAAGCAACTGAAGCCAGAGGTCGAATTTGGCGTCAGCCCGGCAGGCGTCTGGCGCAACCTGTCACACGATCCTGCCGGTTCTGATACCCGTGGAGCCGCCGCCTATGACGAAGCCTATGCGGATACCCGGCGCTGGGTGCAGCAGGGGCTACTGGATTACATCGCGCCCCAGCTCTACTGGCCGTTCTCGCGCCAGGCCGCACGGTATGACGTACTGGCTAACTGGTGGGCTGAGGTGGTGAAACCGACCAAAACCCGGCTTTATATCGGGCTGGCGCTGTATAAAGTGGGCGAACCGTCAAAGATTGAACCTGACTGGACCCGACAGGGTGGCGTGCCTGAGCTGAAAAAGCAGCTCGATTTGAATGAATCGAACCCCAATATCGATGGCACCATTTTGTTTCGCGAGAATTACCTTAATCAGCCTCAGACCCGCCAGGCGGTGGAGTATCTGAGAAGCCGCTGGGGCAGGTAGCAGAAGGCGCGAGTGTAAGGCCAGTGCGGTTAAGTTTTTCCCCGCAGTTAACTGTTATTCTTGGGCTTTATAAGGGGAGAACTATGAGCAACCTGATCGATATTTTTACCAGCCACAAAAGTGAACGTAGTTTTACAGAGCAACCGGTCGATGATGCGGTTCTGGATCGGATAATCAGTACCGCCTATCGCGCGCCGACGTCGGTGAACTCGCAGCAGGTTTCAGTGGTGGTGACGCGTGACGCCAGCCGACGCGCTCAGATCGCTGCCATAGCTGGCGGTCAGCCGTGGATTGCCAAAGCACCGGTATTTATTACCTTCGTGCTCGATATGCATAAATCAGATCTGGCCATATCTGCCATCGATCAGCAGCAGATTGCCCATCAGAGCATTGAAAGTATTGTCTCCGGCTCCACCGATATTGGCATTGCGCTGGGCTCGGTAATGGCAGCCGCGCGGGCGGAAGGATTGGGTATTGTACCAATCGGCGGTATTCGTCGCGATCCGCAGGCGATGATTTCGCTGCTGGAGTTACCGGCTCTGACTTTCCCGATTGCCGGTGTGGTTATCGGCCACGTTGATCAGCCTGCGCATCAGAAACCGCGTCTGCCGATGGCAACCTTCCGCCATGAAGAGACCTATCGGACTGAGCAAATGGCGCAACACATCGCTGCCTATAACGATGAGATGGTCCAGCACTGGAAAAACATCGGACGCAGTGATGGCGAAAGCTGGAGCGAAAGCGTCAGCGGTTACTATAAAAACATCTACTTCCCGAACGTGCTGCCCGCGTTGATTAAACAGGGTTTCGGCAACGATAAATAAGCCGCTTAGCTAAAGCGTAGCTGGCCTATGCCAGCTCTTCTCAGGGCCATCCGTAACGTGGTATACGGCTGGCCTTTTTTATTTTGTTACTATAACTCGCCGTAACTTTTCTGGCGCTAAACCATAATTCCTGTTTTAAACGAAGCGCAAACGCGTGACTTCGCTTTCAGGGAAATTCTATGTCACAGCGTTCTCTCACCGCTCTCTGTCTGATGAGTTTTTTTCTGGCCGACGTACGTGACGGCCTCGGCCCGTTTTTGGGTATCTTTCTGACCGGGCGGCACTGGCGGCCCGACGAAATCGGGCTGGTGATGACCTGTGGCGGCATTGCCGGGCTGCTGGCCACGTTGCCTGCCGGGATTGCGGCGGATGCCAGCCGGTATAAAAAAACAATCGTGCTGCTGGGATGTCTGGTCATTACGCTCGCCACGCTGCTGCTGTGGTACAGCGATCAGAGCTGGACCGTCATGGGATCGCAAATCGTGGCGGGCATTGCTGCGGCGTTTATCGGCCCTACGGTAGCCGGTATCACTCTGGGACTAAGCGGTCAGGCAGGGTTTAACCGGCAGATGGGCCGTAACGAAGCCTTTAACCATGGCGGTAATACCGTTGCTGCGCTGCTGGCTGGCTATTCGGCCTGGTACTGGGGAATGGCTGCGGTGTTTATTCTGATGACAATGATGGCGATATTTGCCGCCGTCGCTACGCTGGCGATCCGTGGCGATGAGATGGATCATCAGGTGGCGCGTGGTTTTGAAAAGCATCAACAAGCGTCTCCGGCTCAGGGTTTATGGATGCTGATGCGGCAACCCGTGCTGTTGATCGCCGGGATTACTCTGCTGCTGTTTCATCTGGCTAATGCCGCGTTATTGCCGATGCTCAGCATGCGTGTCGCGTCTGCGGGCACGCAGGCGGCGGTCTGTCCAGGTCTGTATGCGGCGGCAACGGTGGTGATATCACAACGGGTGATGATTCCGGTTGCGCTATGGGTATCAAAGCGGGTTGGGACAGTCGGTTATCGCCCACTGATTATGGCGGCGCTGTTGATTTTGCCGCTGCGCGCGCTGCTGGCCGCCAGCTACTCCGAACCGATATTTGTGATACCGGTGCAGATGCTGGACGGCATTGCCGCCGGAATACTGGGCGTGGCGGTGCCGGGCTATATTGTTTCGTTGTTACGCGGTACCGGCCATGTCAACGCTGGCCAGAGCGTGATTATGCTGATGCAGGGAACAGGCGCTGCACTCAGCCCGGCCCTGACTGGCGCGATCGCCGCTCGTTACTCCTACAGCATCGCATTTTACGTACTGGGTGCCATTGCACTCTGCGCATTCATTCTCTGGTGGCGCGGCGGCTCAACCTCTGACACCCGCCTTGCCTGAGCAGACACAAAAAAGGCTGCCCAGTGGGCAGCCGTTTCTGGCAAATCCGTTTGCGACCATCCGTTATTTATACAGTTCAGCGGTCATGTGAACACGATTGTTGGTGTTCGCTTCGGTAATTTTGTACTGCGCGCCCTGTTCCTGAGCCTGTGCGGCGATTTTCGCTTCTGCGCCATCCAGCGTAGAAGAGGTGACAGAGACGCTCTGTGCAAAGCTGCCGAATGAAATCAGCGAAAGAGCGGCAAGCGCAGCGATTGAAGTAGCTTTAATGGTTTTCATGGTCATATTCCTGTTGGTTGTGAGGAGGTTGTTGCCTCCGATGGGAATAATGATAACCATAGTTACCATATCAATAGTGACAATTAGTGCGGTAATGATGATCGCGCTAACTAAATGACTGGCCGGATGAGAGCGTCTGCGCCACTTCCATCATTAAGCTGCGCAACCAGCGGTGAGCCGGATCGTCGCGATAACGTGCGTGCCAGCCCATCTCAACCGGAAAAGTGCCCAGATCGACCGGGGCAGGCAGTACCTTAAGCCGCGGATCTTTTGCCAGTTGCTGACAGATCAGCCGGGGCAGCGTCGCGCAGTAATCGGTTACCACAATCATCTCCGGCACCGCCAGAAAATGCGTCACTGAAACCGCGACCTGGCGGCGTAGTCCGCGCTGTTCCAGTGCCTGGTATAAACCGGCTCGCATCCGGCCGGGCGGCAGTACATTGACATGCCGGAGTTGCTCATACTGTTCCGCGCTCAGCTCGTCAGTAACCTCAGGATGATCGGCCCGGACTACGCATGCCAGTCCTTCATCCATCAGATGCTGTACCACCAGATTATCCGGCGGCTCAACGATACGACCCAGCACCATGTCCGTGTTGCCGGAGATCACCCCGGTTTCGGCAATGTCATTGCCAAACGGCGTCAGTCGCAGGCGAATGCCCGGGGCGGTGGTGCGCAGGCGTGCCACGATGGTCGGCATCATGACGAATTCAACGTAGCTGTTGGGGGCCAGTGTAAAGAGCCGGGTAGCGTGGCGTGGGTCAAAATCCTGCTGACCGAGGATAACTTTATCAATAGCGCCCAGCGAAGCCGCAACCACTTCGGCCAGCTGTTCCGCCATTGGCGTTGGGCGCATACCATAGCGCTCGCGAATAAATAGCGGATCGTTGAGCGTTTCCCGCAGCCGGTTTAACGCATTGGAAAGCGCCGGCTGGGTAATCCCGAGCCGCTCCGCAGCGCGGGTGACGTTGCGCTCCTCCATCATCACCAGCAGGACAGGCAGTAAATTCAGATCGTATTTCATTGAGCTATAATGCTATGTGAATAGTTGGAATTGAAGAAATAAATTTCAGAAATATGTCCAGCCAGGTAATGATGGTCCGGTCAACAGAGAATACGGCTGAACAGCGGCCGGTTCCGAACCCTAAACTTTAGCCTGAACCGATACACAGAGACGGAGCAAATATGAAAATTTTAATGGTACTCACCTCGCATGATGAACTCGGCAACACCGGCAAGAAAACTGGTTTCTGGCTGGAGGAGTTTGCCGCCCCTTATTACGCTTTTACCGATGCGGGCGTTGAGGTCACGCTGGCATCACCAAAAGGCGGTCAGCCGCCGCTCGACCCAAAAAGTGATGAGCCTGGTTCACAAACTGAACAGACACGTCGCTTCCATGGCGACAAAGAGACTCAGGCAGTACTGGCTGCTACCGTCCGCCTCGATTCAGTTTCGCAGGATGCGTTTGACGCTGTTTTCTATCCTGGCGGTCACGGTCCGCTGTGGGATCTGGCCAACGACAAAAACTCAATTGCATTGATTGAACAGACTCTGCAGGCGGGTAAACCGGTAGCGCTGGTCTGTCATGCGCCGGGCGTACTGCGCGATGTCAAAAGCGCCGATGGCGAACCACTGGTAAAAGGTAAGAAAGTGACCGGCTTTACTAACACTGAAGAAGAGGGCGTTGGCCTGACCAACGTGGTGCCGTTCCTGGTGGAAGATGTGCTGAAACAGAATGGCGGCATCTACTCTCGCGGTGATGACTGGCAATCTTATGCGGTGCAGGATGGTCTGCTGATTACCGGTCAGAACCCAGGTTCCTCGGTTGAGACAGCTAAACTGCTGATGACCCAGCTGTCGAACTAATTCGCTGATTGTATTACTAAAGATGGACCGCTAAAAGGCACCGATAAGGTGCCTTTTTTCGTGTCTCACAGGTCGCTTATTGTACAGTGCTCTGTTCACTTCGCTGAGCACCAGAATGGCTAAGCGCGCAGTCCCTGAACGGAGAATGTCTCGACGGTTCGTACCCGAAGGCAGGGGGGTAATAATGATATAATCACCAGGCTAATTATTCAGTATAAATAGATTAGAAATCTATTTTTAGTCGTAGTGATAATAAAACAGCGGGGGTTCTCATCCTGCCTGAGAATGATTATTAACGCTATTGCTAAGCTACTGAAGATATAAACATGTTTTTAAAAACAGTGTTGACTTTGAAATTTAAAACCGTAAAGTAAGACACATCAGCGGCAAACAAGACGTCACTGATAAAGTAATATGAAGTTGAAGTTTCAGTTAAATTAGTAAGCACTCCTGTTAAATTGAGTTATGTATTAATAGCACTGTTGAATGGAGTATCGTTAGTAACAAAGCAGTAACCTGTAGTCAGTAAAGCATCTTTAGTAAGTAGATGTTATTGCAGTAAAAAGTATTCGCGATGATGTAAGGCCTCGTAGTTCTGAACGTTTACGTTACGACAGGATACGATTGCGGTTTAAACGTCGTAATGAAAGTAAGGCAACGCATCAAAGAGTATATATCGCGATGGGGGTGTGCAGGTTTATCCGGGCCTGACCTGTCTTTGTCTCATAAAAGACTATCAGGTGGTGAAAACCGCTAATGATAATGAGTGACTTCTGGTGTTCATTATTATCCGCAGGACCTGTTCATAAATAGCAGTACCCAAGCAGTAAATCTCAATTAAGTTCCTTAATGGTAAATGTTAAATCGGTAGTAACTTAAAAGCCCTGGCTATCTCAGTCAGGGCTTTTATCATTGCGCGCAGGGCGGAAGTAGCTGGCCAGGTGACATTTTTGCTGGATTACCATCAGGCACAAAAAGGGATAGGCACAGAAAGGGATAGGCACAGAAAGGGATAGGCACAGAAAGGATCAGCAAGAGAGGAAAAAATTTTGCTTAATACGGCTAACCAAGCCAACAACCCAGCAACCCAGCAACCCAGCAACCCAGCAACCCAGCAACCCAGCAACCCAGCAACCCATCAACCCAGCAACCCAGCAACCCAACAACCCAACAACCCAACAACCCAACAACCCAACAACCCAACAACCTTCCACTCCAGGGCAACCGCCCGGCAATATCACCAACTTACAAATCAACCGGCAAATCCACAGCTCCCGCCAGGCAATCCCACCCGCTACCTAAGAAATCCGCCACTCTTCAGCACCCGGCTTGTAATCCTGCATCTAACTAATCAAACCGCCGAATCCCAGGAATCAGCCCGGCAGTCCCGCAGCTAACTAATCAAACCGCCAACCCAAAGAACCAGCCCGGCAATCGCCCCCCCTAACCAATCAGTCCGGCAACCCAGTCCACCTCAAAACAAGGCCATTCCGCTGACATCAATCCTTTGCTCACAATCGTTTCTCCAGGCGTGTACTCAGCTGAAGCTTCTTATCGCTGCCATACCTCAGAGCCAAAGCTTGTTGAGATGAAGTAACGGAATCAGCCCTCACGCTTAATGAGACATTTAACGAGACGTTTAACGCGCCCGGGCGCTGTTGCCTGGCGGGGAAAGCGCCTCAGAACGGCGTTTATCTTCATCTTGTCAGGTGGGTTCAGACTGATGATCAGCGGGTTAACAGGCTGATGCCGCAGCCGGGCTGCGCGCTGCAAGACTAAGCCAACCGCTGAACATCAGGCCGCTGCGTTTTACATGGCATTTAACTTTTTAATCAAAAGTAAAAAAATGTTAATCGCCAGGCGAGGGGGCGATAATTGATCGCCCTGGGTAAGTGATTAGCCTCAATAAATTTTTCCCGTTTACCGTTTTGCTTATTCATGGCGCTGTCTCGCTTCGGCTAAATATAAATCAGGACCAGAAGGTTGTAATAGACTTGCAGCCCGAAAAGGCCCGGCTAGACTTATCACTGCAACACGAAAACGGCTGGCGTAATAGAATTATGCTGGTTGCCATTAATCAAATGACAATATGTTCAGGAGGAAATTATGGCCGAACATCGTGGTGGTTCCGGTAACTTCGCAGAAGATCGTGAAAAAGCATCTGAAGCAGGTAAAAAAGGCGGACAAAACAGCGGCGGTAACTTCGCTAATGACCGTGAAAAGGCTTCAGAAGCCGGTAAGAAAGGTGGCCAAAACAGCCATGGTGGTGGACGTAAGTCCGAATAGAAAGTCACTGATGCGGACTTTTTAACCATCAGCCCCGGCATTTTGCCGGGGCCTGTTATAACCAATATTAAAAGTTAATGCGCTGTGGTTTCTTCTTTGGTTACGCTGATATCTATTGATTTTCATTCCTGCTATATATTCCCTCTAACCTATCTCTGAATAATATCAATCCGCTGAAAGCAGAATAATGCTGTGCAAATTTTCTTATCTAACTTCCAGATATAAAACGCCTTGCCTGTAGTTTGTATTATCCATTCGCTGATTATTGCCAGCGGCTGCGCGGAGGGACAAAAAATGCGCAGCCGGCTCGCTCAGGTAACCCAGTCAGGGTAGAGATGTAACAGGATTTGTCGTCTCATCAGCAATGGTGATTAACAACTGACGCAACCATTGATGACCTTTATGCCGATGGGTTCGTTCATGCCAGGCCAGCGTTTTGGTAAAGCCCGGTATGGTCAGCGGCGGCGGAAGTTGAGTCAGGCCCGCGCCAGCAATCGCCAGACGACGTGGTACCACACTGATTAAATCACTCAGGCGCAGGATCTCGGGCAACACCAGGAAGCTGCATATTGACAGAGTGACCCGGCGGCTGCGGCCCAGTGCAGCCAGCGCCGTATCTGTCACACCGCTGAAATTACCGCCAGGATAGGAAACCAGGGCATGCTCCAGCGCACAAAAAGCATCCAGCGTCAGCGGTCCGGTGCTGATCAGCGGATGATCGTCGCGCAGCAAACAGACATACTCCTCATCAAATAAGCGGCGGGTATGCAACTCCTGCGGCGTAGTGTCCGGCGTCAGCAAGGCTAAATCGACCGCTCCACGTTCAAACTGATCCTGCAAGGTTTCATTATTGACCGGGACCACCGCCACCCGAATGCCTGGAGCCTCACGCCGTAACCGGGCCATAAACGGGACGATCACCGCGCGCAACGCATAATCTGTCGCGGCGATGTGCAACGTCATATCGGCCGTCAACGGATCAAACTGTTGTGGCTGCAGCAACCCCTCCACTTCTGCCAGTATCGCTTTAACCGGTGCAGCCAGTTCAAGCGCCCGCAAAGTCGGCACGATACCGCGCTGCGCCCGGGTAAACAGCGGATCGTCAAAACTCTCACGTAGCCGGGTTAACATGCCGCTCACCGCAGGCTGGGTCAGCGATAAGCGCTCGGCAGCCCGGGTAACGCTGCGCTCATCCAGTAAGGCGTCCAGCGTCTTCAACAGATTCAAGTCTACGTTGTGAAGAGTGCTCATTTTATTCTCGCGGCTGACCAGCGGACAATGTGGATTTGATATTAGCTGGAATGATATCACGGATAAAATATTGCGATTGGCGTTATTTCAGCAGCGGCATGATACTGCCCCTGTTCGCTGCACAGGCGTGATGTACCACTTAATCAGATAAGGCAGGATAAAATGAAAATGAACGCGATTAACTGGCCGGAAGGTTTTGTACCGGGCTATACCGATAATTTTTGCTCAAATGAAGTGATTGTCGCCGACCTGACGGTGCAGGAAATCTGGCGCTTGTTGAGTGAACCCGCACGCTGGTCTGACTATTACGCTAACTCAGCCAATGCGCGCTTTCACGACAACAAAGGTCCGGTACTGGAGCAGGGAGTACGCTTCTATTTCGAGACCTTTGGCTTCCCGGTTGAGGCTCAGGTGACAGAGTGTATTGCACCGGCAGAAGGCGAGGCTGCACGCCTGGCCTGGCACGGTTGGGCGGGTGAAGCGGGTGCCGCCGATCGCCTTGATGTTCTGCATGCCTGGCTGATTGAGGCTCTGCCGGGTAACCGGGTACGTATCCTGACTCAGGAGACGCAAAACGGACAACCGGCTCGCGAGCTGGCGGTCACCAAACCGAATCCGATGATCAATGGTCATCAGGACTGGCTGGATGGGCTGGTGGCAGCAGCGAAAGCGGCCAGAGCCTGAGGCGAATGGTCTGGCACTCTGCGCGGTGCCAGACCGTCAGACATTACTCCGTCCAGTCACTACGCGCTGGGCTGATCTTTGCCACGCGCAATGAACTCGTCATGATAATGCTCCATCATTTGCCGCAAGGCTTTACCAATGGCCGCATACTCATATTCGTTGAGGTTAGCCAGTGAGATCCGGCCCGCAGGTTTTTGTGTGCCGAATCCGGTGCCGGGCAACATCACGATGCCGGTCTCTTCCGCAATACGGAACAGCAGGTCGGTGGGATTAAGGGTAGCGTTGACCCAGTTAGCAAACTCATCGCCGTACACCTGACGCGAGATCGCCCCCAGATCCAGCAGGGTATAGTAGTCAACCGCCTCTTCAGTTTCATGATGAGGAATGCCGAGTTCACGATAAAGCACCGCCTGACGACGGCGAATGATCTCTGAGACGGCAGACTTATAGCCATTTTCGCCATCCATCAGGGCAAACAGGCTGAACAGCACCATCTGTACCTGCTGGGGCGTAGAGAGGCCCGCCGTATGATTAAGCGCCACGCTGCGGCTATCCGCGACCACGCGATCGAGGAAGCTCAGGCCCGGCACGTCTGGCGTCAGTGAGCCATAACGCAGCTCAAGACGCTGCTTCTCTTCCGCACTCAGGTCACTCAGTTGCTGCTCCAGAATATTTTGCTGATGGGTAGCGATCACCCCCAGCCGCCAGCCGGTAGCACCAAAATATTTTGAAAAGGAGTAGACCAGAATGGTGTTCTTCGGGCAGGTCGCAAACAGCGATTTGAAATCGTGCGCAAAGGTGCCGTAAACATCGTCGGTCAGAATAATCAAATCGGGCCGCTGCTCGATAATTTTGACCATCTTGTCCAGCGAACGCTGGTCCATTTTTACCGATGCCGGATTACTCGGATTGACGCAGAAAAAGATCTTAACCGCCGGATCGAGCAGCTTATCCAGTTCGTGGCCCGGATACTGCCAGTTTTCCTCGGGAGAAGCGTTAATCATCACGCTTTCAAGCCGGTAATCCTCCAGATGGGGAATTTCGATGTACGGGGTGAAAATTGGCGCGCCCATTGCCACTTTGTCACCGGCGGTCACCAGGCCGTTGGTGCGTAAGGTGTTAAACAGATAGGTCATTGCCGCCGTGCCGCCCTCCACCGCAAACAGGTCAACATCTTCTGCCGATATCAGGCCGCCAATCATCTCTTTAACAATGTATTCACGGGTGATTTTCTCGCTCAGATGGAGCATGCGTGGCGGAACCGGATAGTTGGCGCCAAGGATTCCTTCTACCATCTCATGTAAAAATGCCGAGGCCGAAAGGCCCAACTGATCGCGAACATAGCTCACCGCACGCGATAAAAAGGCGACGCCAGGCTGCTGATGCTCACGGGAGAGAAAGGCGTCAAAACGTGCCTCAATCCCTTCAATGCGCGGCAGACCACCGATACCGTGCGGCAGGTAGGAATATGAAAGCTCGGCTTCTTCAGTGGCAAACAGTCCCAGCCGCCAGAAAGCACGGCGCGGCAGGGTGGCGAGAAAATTGGGATTGCCGCGTCCGGCATTTAGCATCATGCGGTCTGGTTTGCCTGAAGCCAGCGTAATCAGCGCATCTTTCAGTTCAAACGGACTCAGCGCGGCGTATTTTTCGTAAGGATTCGACATAGGAATAGTTCTCCGGATAAGGACGCATCGATTAGCAGGTCGCTATCAGACCAGCGCGACAATCAGCGGGCCCAGTAGGGTAAGAAATACATTGGCCAGACCGTAGGTCACCGCGAAGGGTGCGGTCGGGATGGCATTACCTGCTTTGTCGAGGATTTCCCCAAAGGCAGGGTTCGCACTGCGGGTGCCAGACAGGGCGCCCGCAAAAATAGCGGTGTTGTCGTAACGCAACAGGTAACGTCCAATCAGCAAGGTCAGCATTAAAGGGACCACGGTGACGACGATACCGATCAGGAAAATAGAGAGACCGTTCTGGCGCACCGTTTCGACGGCCTGCAATCCCGACTGCAGACCGACCACGGCGACAAAGCCGGCCAGTCCCAGATCGCGCAGCAGGCCGGAGGCTGCCAGCGGCATGTTTCCACTCAGCGGTTTACGGGCCTGATACCAGCCGAACAGCAGGCCGGAAAGCAGCGCGCCACCGCCGCTGCCAAGCGTCAGTGGGACGGAACCGATACGCAGCACCAGCAGGCCGATCAGCAAACCGAAGGAGAGGCCGAGGCCGTGAAACATCAGGTCGGTTTTCAGGCTTTTAATCAGCACCGGACCGGCCAGCGCGGCCGCTCGCTGGATATCCTGCTCACTGCCGTACAGGGTGACCACATCATTGTGCTGAATGACCGTGTCATCGGTGACGGGCACCGGCAGATCGCCACGCTTCAGGGTGGCGATGTAAATGCCATGACGCACGTCACCTGAAATTTCCTTACGGAGCGCATCAATGCGCTTACCGACCAGCGCCGGGTTGGTTAGCAGCACCTCGGTGGTCTGCATCGTCATTTCCGGCCCTTCCGCAGCATCAAGTTCCTTACCGAGTGATGCGGCCAGCGCGATGATGCCCTTACGACGACCAACCAGCAGCAGCGCATCGTTTTCGTTAAGCTGCATCCCCGGGGTGACGGCGATCACTTTGTCGTCACGTTTAAGCCGCTCGACGGTGACCGGGAAATGCGGATCGGCACCGGCTTCAACTTCGGCAACGCGTTTACCGGCCGCCGGTCCGGCCAGAAACACCCGCCCGACCAGACCCGGCAGCGCGGGTTGCTGTCCTGGCGCCAGCACCGGCGCGCCCCGCATCTGCTCCAGCTCAGCTTTAATCGCATCTTCACGAATCGAACGGCCCATGATTTTAGGCAGGATATTGACGCAGATGATGATGGCGCCGAGTGAACCAAAAATGTAGGTCACGGCGTAACCAACGGCGACGTTCCCCTGCATTTGCTGTAATTGGGCGGGATCAAGGTTGAGTTTGGCGATCGCCGCGCTGGCGGTACCGATTATCGCCGACTGGGTCAGCGCACCCGCGGCGATCCCGGCCGCTATTCCCTTATCCAGCGAGAACAGCCGCGCCATCACCAACAGCGTTGCCAGCGAAGTAACCACCAGAATCAGCGCCAGGGCGATCTCGCGCAACGTGCGCCGCCCCAGCGAGGAGAAAAATTTAGGTCCGCTTTCAAAACCAACTGCATAAATAAATACTGCGAACAGCACGTTTTTAATTCCGCTGTCAATTGTAACGCCGACCTGACTAATAATGACGGCAATCAGCAGCGCGCCTGCGACACCGCCAAGCTGGAACGCACCCAGTTTGAATTTACCAATCCAGGTCCCTATCGCGAGAGAAAGAAACAGAGCCAGTTCAGGCGAGAGTCGGAAAAGTTCATGAAGCAAATCCATAGAAACGTATCCTGAAGTCAGGTTGAACGGACAGCAACAGCAAAGGCAGCTGCATCAGAGTAAAAAAATATGGCGGAGCCCGTTATGGAAAAAGCATAAAAAAGTCTGGTCGCAATCAGGATTAATGCAAATTATATTTTTATCTCTATGATTTATAATAATTAATTATGTAGTAGGGTGGCGAAGATGGTCAGCAATGTAAAATCGTTGTTAACAGTAAAAATATTACGCAACTCTTAAAAAACAAGAGGTTGTAAATGTATTGCGCATTGCAGAGTGTGTGTGAAGAAATAATCTGACAACTGTATTTTTACGCTTTTATCGGTTTCGAATGGCAAAAAAAAATTCCTGGTCCATATTAATTACTCCGGTCCGGACAGCCTGTTTTATGACTTATGCCTGTTTCTTTCCTGTTATTTTCTAAATACCTGATGATGTAAAGGACTAATATGACCACTGAATCTGTTAACGATATATCCAACGATTTATCACAGTTTGTCGGCACACATTTTGTCTATACCTACGATAATGGCTGGAAATATGAATGGTATGCGCGTAACGAAACCACCTGCGATTATCGCATTCATCAGGGGCTGGTAGGAGGACGCTGGGTCACTAACCAGAAAATGAACGCGGTTCAGTTTGCACCGGGAATTTATAAGGTCGACTGGCACGAACCCACCGGAACCTGCGTCAGCCTGCTATTTGATCTGTCACGGAAGATCGTCCACGGCACCATTTTCTTCCCGCAGTGGATTGCCGGTGAAGGCCAGCATCCGGAGAAGACGATTTGCTACCAGAACGATTTTATCGAGGATAAGCATCGCTTCCGCGATGAAGGCCCCGCCTATCCTTATGTAATTATTCCTGAATTTGCTCAGGTGACTTACATGAAAAATGAGGGCGCGGATAACGACGCGGTCATCGATAAAGCGCCGGGCCAGTTGCCCAGCGACTTTTTTGACGGGAAATAGCGGGTCAGGTTATCCGCCTTGTTGCGGGCGGGTAACCTGTTGCTGACGAGCCAGCGTTCGGGCCAGAATCGAGGAATAAAGCGGTTTGCCGCCCAGAAACTGGGCCAGCAGCGTGGCACCGAGACAGGTGATAATCATGGGCAGGATCAGCTGATAGTTATCGGTCATCTCCAGCACCAGTACAATGCCGGTCAGTGGCGCACGCACCGATGCAGCAAACAGCGCGCCCATACCGGCGATAGCGAAGGTGCCCGGATCGAGTTGGTAGAGTGGAAAAACCTGCGTCATTGCCACGCCAAATGCGGTACCGAGCAGCGTGCCGAGTGCCAGCATCGGCGCAAATATGCCACCGGGCGCACCGGAGCCGAAGCAAAGCAGGGTGGTTATCAGCCGGACGATAAAGATCAGCAGCAGCAGGGCGAGAGGGAACATCCCGTGTACCGCCTGCGGTATCAGTTCTGACCCGCCGCCCGCGCCAGGTGCAAACAACAGCGACATCACCCCACATCCGCCGCCGAGCAGAGCGCCTGCCAGCACTACACGAGCCGTTTTACCGGCATACAGACGGGCAAACAGATCCTGGGTCAGGAATATCAGGCGGTTGAATAATACGCCCACCAGGCCGATGATCATCCCCAGCACCAGATAGAGCCACAGCGTCTGAACCGGCGCATTAGCCAGTTTGCCGACCGAGATTACCGCCTGCTCACCGTTGAAACAGCGATAAACAATACTCGCCATGATCACCCCGGTGAACACCGCTTTTATGGAAATCAGGTTGTAACGGAACTGGGGACGCATCTCTTCAATAATGAACAGAATGCCAGCCAGCGGCGCGTTGAATGCCGCAGCCAGCCCGGCGGCCGCCCCGGTCGCCAGCAGCGTATGGCGCGACTCGTTGCTGCGTAAGCCGATGATATCAATCACCATACGACCAATATTTCCGCCCAACTGAACGGTAGGGCCTTCCCGTCCCAGCACCATACCGGCGCCGAGCGTGCCCATGCCGCCAAAAAACTTAACCGGAATCACCCGCCACCAGCGCACCGGCCTGAGTTCTTCCAGTGCCCCTTCGATTTCAGGGATCCCTGAGCCACCTGCTTCAGGCGCGAACCGCTTCACCAGCAGATAGCCAACCATTGCCAGCAGGGCAGAGACAGCAAACGCAGCAGCATAAAGCGGCCAGCCCTGAATCAACGCCGGAGAAATTGTGACGGCACGCCACTGCTGGATCGCCTCAACGGCGCGGGCAAACGCCACGCCAGCCAGGCCCACCAGCGTACCGACCAGTGCAGCACAGAACAGCACCGCCAGCGGGGTTTTATCGCGATAGAGTAGAGCGCGGAACATCCGGCTGCGAGCAGCCAGCGTGCGGGGAACATACACCGTTTGCGGTGTTTCTTCATTCATGCGGGAGAGTTCTTGTTTGAATCGGACCAGGCCACACAGTGTACTGAGGGATGTCCGTAAAGCAAAACCTCAGATCAATGAATATCTCAACTCTTCGGGTTTGATGATTAGCCCGCCTGCGGTGGACATACCACTTGCGCCATCCGTTCGCGGTAGGCTGAGTTATCGTTATTTTTGAGCGCCTGCGCCGCTGCAATCAAGGGCGCTTTATCGTTTTTATCGTTCAGAAAGGTCTGGCGCAGCGCTTCATCCGACAGCGACGGCGGCAGCTGGCATTTTTCACGGAGATCGTTGGTGATCTGCTGCTCTCTCAGAGCAAATTGCAGCGTTTCGTAAGCGGAGTCTGCCTGGGCCAGCGGGCTTAACAGCAGCGAAATGACCAGGGCACTGCGGACAACGTTAATCATGATGATCTCCAGCGACGGTCGACCTACAGCGGGTCCTGCGTCGTTTTCAGTTAGAATTAATCGCGATGAGTGCGTAGTCTGACAGCTGAATCGTTGAGGGCTGACGGCCAACGCGCCACGAATGACTCACTAATCATAGCAATACTGGTGCCAGAGGGAGCTGAGATGCAGCCACATTCCACTGAAATTCTCGCCGCAGACTGTTGTATTGTCGGCGGCGGCCCAGCCGGACTGATGCTGGGATATCTGTTCGCCCGGTCTGGCCTGCGGGTGGTCGTCATTGAAAAGCACGGCGATTTTCTGCACGATTTTCGCGGCGACACTATTCATCCCTCCACGCTGGAGATCATGCATCAGCTTGGTCTGCTGGACGGATTGCTGAAACTGCCGCACCAGCGCGCGGAAAAACTGGAAGCGGAGATCGCCGGTCAGAGCATTACCATGGCAGATTTTTCGCGGCTGCCGGTGCAGTGCCGGTTTATTGCCTTTATGCCACAGTGGGACTTCCTTAATTTCCTCGCCGGTCAAAGCGCCCGCTATCCGGGCTTCACGCTGCTGCAATCGACGGCGTTTGAGGACTTTATCTACGATAACGACAGCGTCAGCGGCGTGATTGCCAGCCGCGGCGACCAGCGACTCCATATCCGCTGCAAAGTGGTGATTGGCGCAGATGGCCGTCACTCGCAGGTCCGGGCGCGAGCCAACCTCACCAGCCAGACTTTCGGCGTAGCGCGTGATGTCATCTGGTTCCGGCTGAGCAAACAGCCAGACGATCCGGTCTCAGGCATGGGCCACAAAGGACCGCGGCAAAACTTCATCGTGATTGACCGGGGTGACTACTGGCAGTGCGGCCTGACGATCCCGAAAGGCGAATTTGAGGCGCAGAAAGCGGCAGGGCTTAAGGCCTTCATTGCGCAGGTGGCCGCCGTCTCGCCGTTTGGCGCGCAGCGTCTGGACGAAATCAGCAGCTGGGAGCAGTTCAGGCTGCTGTCGATACGCATCGACCGGCTGGATAAATGGGCGAAACCGGGCGTGTTGTGTATCGGTGATGCTGCCCATGCGATGTCGCCGATTGGCGGGGTCGGGGTCAATCTGGCGATTCAGGATGCGGTAGCGACCGCCAACCTTCTCACGGCACCTTTGCTGGCCGGTGAGCTGAGCCTCGGCGATCTGGAAAAGGTTCAGCAGCGCCGTCAATTCCCGACGGTTGCCACGCAGTTCCTGCAAATCAAAATGAGCAGCAACAAAGCCAGACGAAAATCCACTCGCGGCAGCAAAATTCCGTCCATCATCCGCCGCCTTCCGTTTCTGCGTTTTGTCTTTGGCCGGCTGATTGGGCTGGGCTTCCGCCCCGAATCGCCGATGTTGCACAAGTAAAGGAAAGACGTAAATGATTTCGACAGCGATCAGATATCATGCGACACTGTTTCACGCTGAAATTAATGTCAGCCAGTGTCGCTACTTATCTGAAATTTGGGCGCTAATTAAGTCTTATTAAACTAAATTATTTTCAGTTTTTGCGCCTGTAGAGGGGAGATTTCAGTGCATAACGAACAAAATGGCAGTGACGAAAAACGTCTCAATGCGATTAAAGCACTTCTGACGCCTGATGAAGCCAGGGATGAAGTGCTGGAGAAGTTTGTTCATCTTGCCAGCCAGGTGTTAGGGATCTCGGGCAGTTTTATTTCGATTATTGACGACCACAATCAATATATTAAGGCGTCACGTAACTTCGATCTTAAGCAGTCGACCCGCGATGAATCCCTGTGCCGCCACGTCATTGATGGTGAGGGGCAGCTGGTGGTGGTTGATACGCTGCTGGATCCACGCTTTGCCGTGCACCCGTTTGTCGAAGGCGAACCGCATATTCGCTTTTATGCGGGTGTGTCTCTGGAGAATCTCGACGGTGCCGTACTGGGCACACTCTGCGTGACCGACACCCAGCCACACACTTTTTGCTCAGAGAAACTCGACACCCTGAAGTTGCTGGCCAGACTGGTCACGTCGTTTCTGGATGCCTGGAACCATGCTGGTTTCGCCGATGTGATTACCCATCTGCCCAATCGCCCACGGTTAATTCGTGATATCCAGCAGCTGTCGGTTACTGCGCCGCACAGCCGTTTCCGCCTGATTCTGATCGACTGCATCGATATTCCACGCGCTTATGAACTCTCCCGCACCGTCGGCATTGCGCCGATGGAAAAACTGCTGCGGCAGATGGCTGAGCAGGTAGCCGCCCGACTCAACCTGCCCGCCGGGGATACGCTTTATTCCTTTGCCCCCGGTCGTTTTGCGCTGATTCAGCCGTGGTCGGGCCGCTATACGGCACACAATATGATCGACGTGCTGCAGGGAATGAAAGCCGATCTGTCGGAAAACATTACCCTCGATCTGGATATCTTTACCGGCGAAACCGGGTTCGTGCCCGGCCAGATTAACGCCAATGAGATGGTCCGTCAGGCGGTCAGCGCGCTGCATGAAGCGATAGATGAAAACATCAGCGCGATGTCTTTTGATGAAAGTTACGACACCCGCCGTACCGACGACTTTATGATCATGAACGATCTGGCGCAGGCGCTGAAAAAGGATGAAGGCCTCTATCTGGCGTATCAGCCGAAAGTCTGCCTTAAAACCGGTAAAACTGTCGGGCTGGAGGCGCTGATTCGCTGGCATCATGCCGAACGTGGCGAGCTGTTCCCGTCTGAGTTTGTCCCTTTAGCCGGCAAAACCAATCTGATCTCCGACCTGACTAACTGGGTCATCGATCATCTTATCGAGCAACTCGCGCGCTGGAACCGCGAGTACAGCCTGATTCCGGTGTCGATTAACGTCAGTGAGCGGGACTTCTCTAAAGTGGAGTTTGCCGATTCGCTGCTGGCGAAACTGCAGGCGGCACAACTGCCAGCTTCGGTGATTGGCATTGAGTGTCTGGAAAATGAGCTGATCACCGAGAGCAACGTCGCTATCCGCGGTCTGGAAGCGCTGAAATCGCACGGGTTTGTTATTTCGCTCGACGATTTTGGTACCGGCTACAGCAACATCAGCTATCTGCAGGATATCCCGCTGGACGTGATCAAAATCGACATGTCGCTGATATCCCGTATGGCTGAAGATGACTCATCAAAAATTATCGTTAAGCGGATTATTCAGATGCTGAAAGAGCTGAATTATACCGTGCTGGCGGAAGGGGTGGAGACCGAGGCGACGCTGTCATTACTGAAAGAGTACGGATGCGATCAAATTCAGGGCTACTTCTTCTCTAAACCACTGCCTGCCAGCGACATCGAACACTGGCTCTATCAGAAACCGTTGTGATACTAAGCCCGCAGCAATCGCTGCGGGCTTAGCCGATCACTGCCCGTCGATAGCGTAACGCTCAACCGGTGTAATCTTTTTAATCAGCCGGTTATCAAACAAAAACTGCTCATAGGCCTGATAACGGGCACGGTCCAGCTTCGCCGGATCGGCAGCAAACAGCGGCAGCGAAGCCTGCCACGCCTGATGGTTCAGCGGCGTATTCAGTTCAGGATGCCGGGCGGCAAAAGTCTGCCAGCTGGCTTCAGGATGAGCCTGCAATTCCGCGTTGCCGCGTTTAAGCGCCCGCAGGAACTTTTTGATTTTCTCTGCGTGCGCTTCATCGCGGTTAGCGACAATAATCAGCTCGTCATAGGCCGGCACGCCATAATCCTCGACCTTAAACACCACCGGAACTTTACCCTGCAGCCTGATTTCCAGCGCTTCAATATTCCGATAGCCGCCAATTACCGCATCCACCTGGCCGGTCAGCAGGGCACTGGTCAGCTGGAAATTGACGTTAATCAGCTTCACCTCGCTGGCCTTCACCCCGTCATGCTGCAGCATCGCCTCCAGCGTGGCCTGCTCAATCCCGCTGACCGAATAGCCGATCCGTTTACCCTTTAAGTCTGCCGGTTTTTTTACCGTCTTATCCAGCGTAATCAGGGTATTCAGCGGTGTGTTTATCAGGGTGCCGACCCGCATCAGCGGTAATCCCTGGTCAGCAAAGAAATGCAGCTGCGGTTGATAGGTAATGGCTAAATCTGCCTGCTTCGCCGCCACCAGCCGTGGAGGTAGCGCCGGGTCGGACGGTGGAACCAGGGTGACATCCAGTCCTTCCGCTTTAAATGCGCCGATTTGCTGCGCCACCATAATCGGCGCATGGTCTGGGTTGATATACCAGTCGAGCATCAGCGTCAGTTTTTCTGCTGCATGAAGCGGGCTGGTGAGTGCGGCGCTGATGATCAGCGTCGACAGAAAAGGTTTAAGCATCAGTTTTCTCGCAGGGTAGAGGTCATGAGGAACTCTCCGGCGCCCAGTCGATCAGGCGGCGAAGCAGGGCATCGACGGCCAGCCACAGCGCCAGCGTCATCAGCACCAGAATAAACAGCGCGGCAAAACAGATATCACTCTGCATCCGGGCGTTGGCATTAAGCATTACGTAACCCAGCCCTTCGGCCGAACCGACCCATTCGCCAATAATCGCGCCAATCGGTGCCACGGCCGCCGCCATTCGCAGACCAGAGCCGAGCGCCGGCAGGGCGGCCAGCAACCGGACATGACGCAGTTGCGATCCGTGCGAGGCACCCAGCGTGCGAGCCAGATCGAGATAACCCGGACTGACGCGGCGCAGGCCATCGTAAAATGCCGAGGTCACCGGGAAGAAAATCACCAGTACCGCCATCGCCACTTTGGCGCTCATGCCGAAGCCAAACCACAGTACTAACAGCGGTGCCAGCGCAAATACCGGGATCGCCTGACTGGTGAGCACCAGCGGCATCATCCAGCGCTGCAGACGCGACGAAAAAGTCATGCCGAGCGCCAGCAGGCAACCCAGCGCCACGCCAATCATCATACCGCTCAGAATTTCAGTGAAGGTAATCAGGCTGTGATAGCCGAGCCAGCTCTTACTGGTCCATAACGCCTGCGCGACCGCTGCTGGCGAAGGCAGCAAAAACGCCGGCACCGGCAGCAACGTCACCAGCCACCACAGCGCAATCAGGCCGCAGAACAGAGTGATACCACGCCACAGCGGGGCAAAGCGGCTGAGGTGTTTCATAGCGCCACCTTAGCCAGCTGTTGCAGTAAAGCGGCCTGGCTGCGCATCACGCCAGCATCATCAGGCGCGCGCGGCGGCTGACCCGCTAATGGCGGGCAGGGTTCAATGCCTGAGCCGGTAAGCACCCGCATATGATGGCTGAGTCGGCAGGCTTCCGCCGCGTCGTGGGTAATCAGCAACACGGTATGCTGCGCCAGCACCCCGGCGGCGAGGGTCTGAATCTGGCTGCGGGTCAGCGCGTCGAGCGCGGAAAAGGGCTCGTCCATCAGGACGATCGGCTTTCGTGCATATAAGGTGCGCGCCAGCGCAGCCCGCTGCCGCATGCCGCCAGATAGCGTGGCGGGCCGCGCCGTTGCGTAGCGAGTCAGACCGACCCGTGCCAGCAGATGATGCGCCCAGTCGCGGTCCGGTTTTTCGCCATGCAGACGGCTGGCGAGGCAAACATTCTGCTCCACGTTCAGCCACGGATAGAGCAAATCCTGCTGGCCCATCCAGGCGATCCGACCGGCCAGCGGCAGGCCATCACTGCCGCTGATCTGGCCGGAAGTCGGCGGCGTCAGGCCAGCAATGACCCGCATCAGGCTACTTTTCCCGACGCCGCTGGCACCCAGCAGCGCAGTGCAGGCCGCCGCAGGGATCTCCAGGTTGAGTGAGTCGAATAGCCGATGCGATCCCAAATCCAGCCTGAGCTGACGGACAGAGATGCCCGGCGGTGATAACAGCGTTGAACGGCTCATTGGGATGACGTCAGTTGCGGGTCGAGGCCCATCTGCCAGAAGGCAGATTCCAGTCGGGTGGCGGTGGTAAATATCGTCGCCAGCTGATCGAATCGTTCAGCCCCGGCGCGCTGGTGGGCCAGGGTTTCAAACAGATTCAGCGCGGCGCTGACGCCGGCCAGATAATCGGCATCGCCGTAATTGCGGATCCAGTCGGCGTAAGGATTGTCTGCGAGCACCGTCGCGGGATGATGTAACAGCGTCAGGCCGATTTCAGCATAGCCGGCAACGCATGGCATTAACGCGGTCATCAATTCAAGTGCATCTCCGCTGTGGCCGACATCCAGCACGTAACGGGTGTAGTTGATTGTTTCAACGGCTTCGGCCTGGCGGGCCAGCGCAGCTTCGCTGATTCCCCACTGCTGGCAGTAAGCCACATGCAGCGGCAGTTCATTGACGATGGCGTTGAGAGAAGCCGTAGCCGCGCGCAGTGCTGCCGGGTCCTGCAGTTTACTGACCAGCAGTCCATAGGCGCGGGCAAAGTGCAGCAGAAACAGATAATCCTGGGTGAGGTAATGACGAAAAGCGGCGGGAGGCAACTGACCCTGACCGAGTTGCTGCACAAAATCGTGCGACACGTAGGCGTGCCAGTGATCGCCAGCCTGTTGACGCAGGCGGCCATAAAAGCCGGTCTCGAAAAGTGCAAGTGACATAGGATCCCCATTAACGGTTCGTTAACATAAGGAGATCCGGGCATACGATGAAGAACAGGCAAAAACGCAGAAGATGGTGCAGAAACGCTGCCGACCCGTCCCTTCGCTGGCATGACCCAGATCAGGTTCAAAGGGTTCGGCTTGCGCCATCTCAGCCCATTACAGGACACCCCTCGGAGACGTTTGTTATACGATAATTGTTAGCTGAATACAACGGCAGGCCGCAGGCCAGCTCAACCAGCAGCCCGCTTGTTGCTGCGGGTCGGCTGACCAGAATAGCCTGTTCTGTCGATACAAGGTGACAGCGTCACTCCAGATCTTCACCATTGCTGGCGATGACTTTTTTATACCACCAGAACGATTTTTTCCGGCTGCGCGCCAGCGTACCGTTGCCCAGATCGTCACGATCGACATAAACAAATCCGTAACGTTTACTCATTTCGCCGGTCGAGGCGGCAACCAGATCGATGCAGCCCCAACTGGTGTAACCCATCACCGGTACTCCGTCGGCAATCGCATCGCCCATCACCCGGATATGTTCACGCAGATAGCTGATGCGGTAATCATCTTCAATCTCACCGGCATCATTGAAGGTATCGCGTGCGCCCAGACCATTTTCGACCAGAAACAGCGGCTTCTGGTAGCGGTCATACATCATATTCATGGTGATGCGTAAGCCAAGAGGGTCAATGCCCCAGCCCCATTCACTGCGCGTCAGATGCGGGTTGGTCAGAGATTTCACCACGTTGGCGGCGCTGCTGTTAAGCTCGTTCATCTCCGCCGACGCGCAACGCGAGGCGTAGTAGCTGAACGAAACAAAATCGACGCTGTTTTTCAGGATCTCCGCATCGCCGTCATCAATCTGCAGGCTGACTCCTTTTTCACGAAACAGGCGGGCCGCGTAGGCGGGATAGTACCCGCGCGCCTGCACATCAATGAAGAACAGGTTTTCCCGGTCTTTTTCCAGCGCTGCCCAGACATCTTCCGGTTTGCTTGACCACGGATAGAAGTTGCCGCCTGCCAGCATGCAACCGACCTGATTGGCCGGATTTATTTCATGGGCGATTCTGGTCACCAGCGCGCTTGCCACCAGCTCATGATGGGCTGCCTGATACTTAACCTGCTCATGATTTTCACCTTCTTCAAACACCAGCCCGGCGCCCGAGAACGGACTGTGCAGCAGAATATTGATCTCATTAAAGGTCAGCCAGTACTTCACCAGACCGTCAAACGCTTCAAAGCAGCTGCGAGCATAGCGGGCAAAAAAGTCGATCATCTTGCGGTTGCGCCACGAGCCATATTCAGTAACCAGATGCATCGGTACATCAAAGTGACAGAGCGTAACCAGCGGTTCGATATTGTATTTCCGGCACTCTTCAAACACCGCGCGGTAAAAAGCGATCCCCTGCGGATTAGGCGTCAGCTCATCCCCATTCGGATAGAGACGGCTCCACGCGATGGAGGTACGAAATACGCTGAATCCCATTTCCGCCATCAGTGCGATGTCTTCCGGATAGCGATGATAGAAATCAATTGCGTCGTGGCTGGGGTAAAACTCATCGTCACGCAGGGTGAAGCGCTGCTCCAGGCCTAACTTTACCGGCATCCGGTGCGGACCGTGGGGGATCATGTCAACGGTGGTTAAGCCCTTTCCGCCTTCACGATAGCCACCCTCAGCCTGATTGGCGGCTAACGCGCCGCCCCATAAAAATCCTTGCGGGAATCTTGATTCAGACATGAAATCCTCTGTTTCGGGTCAGCATTGCCCGTTAGTTGGCGTTAATCGCGTTGGTTCGCTCGGTTACCGCAGCCGGTGCTGATGCGGCCGCTGTGGCTGGCTCGGTTTCAGGAATGTCCTCGAAACCTAAAATCAGCGTCAGCACAAATGACAGCACGACCGACAGCACCATCACCGCCGCGACCCAGACGATAGTCATCGGATTAGCGGGATCAAAAAATTGTACGCTGGTAAACAGGCCGGGCGAGGCCATCGAATGACTGGCCAGGCCGCCAATACCGGCTACTGCGCCACAGATAAAGCCGCTGATTAAACAGGCTATCAGCGGACGTTTCAGCCGGACCGCCACGCCATACAGCGCCGGTTCTGAAATGCCAGCGATAATCGCCGACGCCGCCGCGGCCAGCGCGGTCTGACGCAGTTCACGGTTTTTGGTTTTGAACGCCACCGCCAGCGACGAGCCACCCAGTGACAGGTTGGCACCGATTTCGGACGGCATCACCATTCCCTCTTTGCCGGTTTCAGCAATGGTCTGGATGATGGTCGGCGTAAACACCCGGTGCATTCCGGTCATCACCAGCAGCGGCCAGATGGCACCCATAATTGCCACCGACAGCCAGCCGAGATAGCCGTGAACGGTATACACCAGCGCCGAAATCCCGCTGCCGATCCAGATACCAATCGGCCCGATCAGGACGATGGCGATCGGTGCAGCAATCAGCACAATCAGCATCGGTTTAAGGAAGTTTTTTGTCACCGCCGGGGTGATGCGATCGACGCCGCGTTCAATGTGCGACAGGATCCAGGTCATCACCAGCGCCGGAATAACCGTGTAGGTATATTTCACCGCGGTGACCGGAATGAAGGCAAATTCTACCGGCTGGCCCTGCGCCGCTTTAGCCATCAGCTCGATGAAATTGGGGTGCACCAGCACCCCGGCAATGGCAATCGCCAGCGACATGTTGGTTTTAAATTTCAGCGCCGCCGACGCCGCCACCATCACCGGCAGGAAGAAGAACGCCCCGTCGCCAATCACATTCAGGATCACCAGGGTTGATGAGCCTTTTTCAAAGACTCCAGCCATGTCGAGGATCATCGCCAGCAGTTTGACCATCGATCCGCCGATAATAGCCGGAATTAACGGTGACATGGTGCCCACCAGCGCATCGAGAATCCCTGCGCCAATCCCTTTTAAGGTCAGCTTACGCTTCACCGGCGCAGAGGCGCCGCCGCCAGGCGAACCCAGTTGCATTATCGCCTGATAAGCCTGCGACACATTGTTGCCAATAATCACCTGGCACTGGCTGTCGTTGTGCACCACGCCCATCACGCCATCAATGGCTTTTAATCGCACAAGATCGACCTGCGTCTGATCTTTAACCACAAAGCGCAGGCGAGTCATGCAGTGGGTGAGCGCGTCAATATTGGTGAGGCCACCTAACGCGTCGACGATAGCGCGTGAAACCTCGGCATAGTTTCTGGGCATGATGGATCTTCTCTGTAGGGTAATCGGTCAGTGTTATGTTTTATGCCCTGACTAAGCGGCGAATAGGAAACCGGTTTCACAAAATCATGAAGATCTTTATTGGATGCGACAAGCGCTAAAAATACTCAATTTTTGGTTTTGTGATGGATGTCACCACGCGAGTGGATGACAAGCGGCGGCGTGCCGGTGAAAATATTTCCAATAATGAGAGGCTTAGGTAGACTGGAAACCGACGCAGTGAAGGAGCAGTGAAATGGCAACGATTCAGGAAGTAGCCGCGCGGGCAGGCGTTTCAAAAGCCACGGTGTCGCGGGTGTTGTCCGGCAACGGCTATGTCGGGCAGGAGAAGCGCGAACGGGTACTGCAGGCGATAGCCGAAACCGACTACCGGCCGAATCTGCTGGCGCGTAACCTGGCGACCAAATCCAGCCAGACGATTGGCCTGGTGATTACCAACACGCTCTACAGCGGCAGTTACTTCACTGAACTGATGGCCCACTCGGCGCGGATGATGGAGCAGCAGGGGCGTCAGCTTATTCTGGCCGACGGCAAGCATACTGCGGAGCAGGAGCGGGCGGCGATCCAGTTCCTGCTCGATCTGCGCTGTGACGGGATTATTATCTATCCGCGCTTTCTCTCTATCGATGCGCTTGATGCCATCATCTCCCAGCATCGCCAGCCGATCCTGGTGATCAATCGCCGCCTGCGCGTTAACGACAGCTACTGCATTTACATCGACCAGCACGCCACCAGCGCCGATGCTGTCAGCCAGTTGCTGGCCCGTGGACATCGTGAGATCGCCTTTATAACCGGATCGCTGGATTCACCGACCGGTATGGAACGCTTGTCGGGTTATCAGGCCGCGCTGAAAGATGCGAAGATTGCGCTTGATCCGCAGCGGATCGTGCAAGGGAAGTGGACAGCACAGAGCGGCATGGCGGCGGTCGATAGCCTGCTGGCGCGCAAGGTGGCGTTTACTGCGATTGTTGCCAGCAACGATGAGATGGCGATCGGTGCCATCAAGCGGCTGACCGAATGCGGTATTGCCGTTCCGCAGCAGGTGTCGGTGCTGGGTTTTGATGATATTCCGCTGGCACCCTACATCACGCCTTCGCTGTCGAGCATCAAACTGCCGGTCACCGAAATGATCAACGAAACCATTGGCCGGCTGGTCACCATGCTGGATGGCGGTGAGTGGCGACCGCGGCCGCCGTTTAACGGCAGCCTGATACTGCGTGATTCGGTTGCTGACGGCCCTGGGCGTAGGGCTTAGCCCGTGCTGACCTGAATCACCTCAATCTGCTGCTCCTGCAGTTGCAACAGGGTGGCGGCATCAAGCTGATCGTCGGTAATGACCTGACGGACCTGGTAACCCGGCGACAGCGGATAGGGCTGAATCTGACCAAATTTCGAGCTGTCAGTCAGTGCATAGCTTTCAACACCTTTTGCCAGCACCGCATCAACTACATCGCAGCGCAGCATATTGCGACCGGTAAAGCCGCTTTCCGGGTGCCAGCCATCGACCCCAACAAACGCCTTATGAAAATGCGTCTGCTGAATACAGTAACGGGTCAGCGGACCGACCATCGACTCACTGCTTTTTTGTAGCAGGCCGCCCAGCACTATCACTTCGCAGGTGGCATCGCGCAGTAACTGGGCGATGTAGTGACTGACGGTAATCAGGGTGATATCACTGCGGTCCGCCAGCGCGCGCGCCAGCAAAGCATTTGTACTGCCACCTTCAATAAACACCGACTCGCCCGCCTTCACCAGGCTGGCGGCACGATCGGCCAGCGCCTGTTTAATCGGGTAGCGGGTATTCATCCGGGTTCCCACATTGTCACTGTCGATCGCCAGCGCAGAGCCGTGGATCCGCCGCAATAAGCGATCGCGTTCCAGCAGGGTCAGATCCTGACGCACCGTGACTTCTGAGACGCCCGTTAGCTGCGCCAGTTCGCTGACAGCAATAGTGCCCCGGGTATTAACCAGTTGAATAATCTGATGATGACGTGGATTCATAAGCCCGCTTCGCAGAATAATAATCGCCGCAGTTTAACAGGGAAAGGACCGCGCCGGAGCCGACGCGGTGATAAATCAGGCTAAATCCAGCGCCCGGCGGCCATTCTGATTCAGATCGGCCAGCGTGAAGCGCTGCTGCCAGTTCGCTTCGTAATCTTCAGGTGGAAAATCAGCGGGCGAACGGCCCTGTTCCAGCGCCTCGGCAACCTGCCGGGCATAAGCCCGATTCTTGTCGCACATCGGCGCGGCCGGGATGTACATCACATTGCCCCAGCCCCGTTGATTCTCAACCGGCGCCACCGCGTGAATCACATCGCAATGCCACCAGACGGAATCGCCCGCCTCTAAAGCGGGGATGGAACTGAGTCCGGCAATCAGGTGTGGGTGCCATTTCTCATTGATCGGCAAAACCCGGCCTGGCTCTACGCCGCACAGCTCATCTTCCGGGACATCGGATAACAGCGGACGCAGCAGCACATAGGCCATCGCTTCTGGTACCGGCACCACATGCAGCAGACCCTGGCCCGGAATCATATCTGACAGGGCGGTCCAGCCCTGGAAGGTGCGGAACACCGAGCATTTGGTGGTATCTGGCACGTCATATTCATCCACTTCAGTACGATGCGCGGCATCCCACGGATCGTATGCAGCGAAATCACCGCTGAACAGTCTGGCAAAGACCTGCTGATAAGCGGGCAGCAGCCAGCGTTCAAGCGCGCCGGAATCAGTATGCGCACCCAGCCCTTTTGAGGTGGTGCCCGGCAGCCGGCGACGGATACGGTCGGGATAGATCACGCTGACATCCGGATCAAACCACTGCTGTCCCTGTGAATCGAAGGTCCACAGGCGATTGAGGAAGGATTGCGCCTTGATCATCGCATCACTCTGACGCGCCTGCATCTGCGCCTGCGACCAGTAAATCGGGTAGATTTCTGGCCGGGATGCTTCCAGGCTGCCAAAGAAATTGTCGCCAGGACCGCGATACTGCTGGTCGAAGTGGTTCAGCTCGAGGTAATCAAGCATCGACTTATCCCACGCCAGAGCCTGCTCGCGGGCAAAATGCTGTTTGATGATCACGCAGCCGCGTCGTTTGATCTGCGCCCGGGTTTCATCTGAAACCTCACCTCTGGCCAGAGTCTGCATCTCCACCATGGGCCAGGCACTGCCTGTTCGCTGCTCATCAGCCTTAGCGTCGGCAATTGCCGCTTCAATTTTGTCACACACCTGGCGGAACAGCGCTTCCACATCACCAATCTGGCTGCGCAACTGCTGTTTCATCTGGCGAATCGCTGCTTTTACGTCAGCAGGCAGAGGGGTAGCCCGGGAATTAACCGTCATCTCATGCTCCTTAACTTGTCAGGGTTGAGTTACGAGTGAAAATTATTTAACCTTCGTTCGTAAATTACGGCTGAGATTAACATCCTTGTAACCATTAAAAACGTGCGCTGTAACACATGTTCCAAACCGGAACGCTCTGAAAGCCGTTAACAATCTCACTATTAGCATTCTCAATAATCCACACAGCGAGTAAGCTTTATGAATCAATTCAATCAGCCGAAAGGATACGACGGCGCAGGTATAGGGGCAGGCAAGATGGCGGTTAAGATGATTGCGGTGGATATGGATGGCACCTTTCTGGATGACAACAAGCAGTACAATGTCCAGCGGTTCTCACGTCAGTATGCATTGCTGAAGCAGAAGGGGATCCGCTTTGTGGTCGCAAGCGGGAATCAGTATTACCAGTTGCAGCGCTATTTTCCCGACATTAAAGATGAAATTGCCTTTGTGGCGGAAAACGGGGCGTGGGTCTCTGACTGCAACGAAGAGATTTTTTGTGGCGAATTAGCCAATGAAAAAGTCCATCAGATCCTCGATATCCTGGCGCACGAACCGGATATTGCAGTAGTGGTCTGCGGCCGTAACGGTGCCTATGTGCATTCATCCGCCTCGGATGAGGTGCTGGCGATGCTGGCGAATCATTATCACCGGCTGGAAAAGCGTGATGATTTATATGACATCGACGACACCATTTTCAAATTCTCCCTTAACCTGGCGCATGAAGATGTGGATGCGCTGCTGCAACGGCTGCACAACCAGCTGGGCGAACTGGAGAACATCATGCATCCGGTTTCGAGTGGCTTTGGTTTTATCGACCTGATTATTCCCGGCTGTCACAAGGCGCACGGCATTGCGCTGCTGCAGGAAAAATGGGGCATCAGCGATTGCGAAGTGCTGGCGATTGGTGACAGCGCTAACGACATTGAGATGTTGCGACAGGCCTGCTTCAGTTTTTCAATGGCGAATGCGGTTGATTCGGTGGCTGCCGTCGCACGCTATCAGACCCAGAGCAACAATGACGAAGGCGCGCTGAACGTTATTTCCCGGGTACTGGCTCGCGAATTCCCCTTCGACTGATTCTCATCAGTGCGAAGAATCAACGCATGGCATCTGGTCGTGATTCTTTGCACTAACGGCAGGGTAGCGGCGATATCGTTACCCTGCGGTATCCTGACTTTCTCGCGCATGGCGCTCCATCTCATCCAGCGCTGCCTGATTTTCCAGTCCCCACTGATACATCTGTTCAATCGGTTCCGCGAACCGGCGACCCAGCGCAGTCAGGCTATATTCGACCTTTGGCGGTATCACCTGATACACCTGACGTGAAACCAGCCCTCGTTGCTCCAGTTCCCGCAGCGTCTGAATCAGCATCTTCTTCGAAATACCCTGCAGGCTGCGTTCCAGTTCACCCGTCCTGGCACGGTTTTCTGGCCAGTGATAAAGCGCGTGCAGCACCATGGTGCTCCATTTTACCGCAAACAATTCCAGCAGGCGGCGCGGCGGTGAATCGGCATAAAAGCAGAGTTTTCCATCAACCCAGACCGGCATAACCTTTCTCCATTAGCATGGTTACCAAAAGGTAACTACTACCAAAATGGTAACCTGGTGTCTATAGTGTGCCGCTTTCTTTAGCGCTATAAGCCACCAGGAGGCGACAGATGAAAATTAATGCACTGGTTGCATCACAGGCCAGCCAGCCGTTACGAGCAGGGCAGGTTGAGATTCGCAATTTACAGCCGAACGACGTCATGATTGAGGTACTTTACTGTGGCGTTTGTCACTCAGACCTGCACATGGCACGCAACGAATGGGGCGTCAGCCGCTATCCATTAGTTGCTGGCCATGAAATTGTCGGTCGGGTAGCCGCAGTAGGTGACAATGTAACACTGTTTGCGATGGGGCAGACTGTCGGGGTTGGTGTGATGGTTGACGCCTGCGGGCAATGTCATTTTTGTCAGCAGCAGGAAGAGCAGTATTGTGAGGCGGGCTTCACGCCGACTTATAACGGCATCGATAAATATACCGGCGCGTCTACCTTTGGCGGTTATGCCGGACAGGTGATCGCTGACCAGAATTTTGTGGTTTCGGTGCCCGATAACCTGGCATTGAACGCGGTGGCTCCGTTACTTTGCGCCGGCGTTACCGTCTGGTCGCCGCTGCGTCATTTCAATGTCAAAGCCGGCGATCGGGTTGGCGTGGTCGGTCTGGGTGGGTTAGGGCATATGGCGGTTAAACTGGCCAGCGCGCTGGGCGCAGAGGTCACTTTATTTACCACTTCGCCTGAGAAAGGAGCTGATGCGCGTCGTCTTGGCGCCAGCCAGGTCGTCGTTTCACGTGATGCCGCGCAGATGGCAGAGTGCCAGACTTCACTGGATATCATTCTGGATTGTGTTGCGGCTCCGCACGATCTTGATCCTTATCTGGCGACGTTAAAAACCAATGGCCAACTGGTGCTGGTAGGCATCCCCGATCAACCGCACCCCTCACCGAACGTCACACCGATGGTATTTCGTCGGCTTAGCATCAGCGGCACCTCGATTGGCAGCATTAAAGAGACGCAGGAGATGCTCGATTTCTGTGGTCAGCACAATATTACCGCTGACGTCGAGATGATTACCGGCGAAGAGGTTGAAACCGCCTTCGCGCGTATGCTGACCAGCGATGTGAAATATCGCTTTGTGATTGATATGCAGAAAACCGGCTGGTAACGGCAATACGGTCTGCCTGTGGGCAGGCCGTAAGTTTTGGGTAGGCAGCTCGCATAGTGGGTCACAGACAAGTACTGCTGAAGGAAGGGGCAGTGAATGAGTTTAAATCGTTAACAGCAATAGTTACAACATACTTTTAATCGATCAAGTAACTCATACTTCAGCTTCAGTGCTGACATCATTTCAGCAGTACAACAGGCCGCTCACTGTTATTTATTCAGCACATCAACTGCGGGCGAAATCATACCTGACTTGCCCGCTCCGCTGCTTACAGGTCCTGAGCGGTGGGCCGAAATATAATTTCGTTCACGCCGACATCTTCAGGCTCGTTTATCGCAAATGCGACCATTCGGGCAAAAGTCTCGGCGGGAATGCCGACTTTACCCACGTAGGCCTGATTTGCCGACTGGACGTCTTTGTCGCTGATATGGTCAAGCAGCTCTGTTGAAACAGCGCCCGGAGAGATGAGGGTTGCTCTGACGTTATACTCACTGGCTTCTTTACGTAATCCTTCAGTCAGCGCACGAACGGCATATTTAGTCGCCGAGTAAACTGCCGATGCCGGAAACACCAGATGGGCGGCGACAGAAGCGGTATTGATAATCTGACCCGATTTTTGCGCTTTCATATAAGGCAACGCGGCCGCAATGCCATGTAAAACACCGCGAAGGTTAACATCAATCATCTGATTCCATTCACTGACCTTAGCCTGATCAAGCGTAGATAGAGGCATTACACCGGCATTATTAATCAGCACATCAATACGGCCCCATTGCTTAACGGCGGCATCAACCAGAGCCTTAACATCTTCTTCAAGAGTGACGTCGGTGGCCATCGCTATCGCCGATCCGCCGAGCTCATTAATTTCATTCGCTACAGCATCGATGCGATCAGACCGACGGGCAGCCAGTACCACCCGAGCCCCTTTTTGCGCAAGGTGACGCGCGGCAGCTTCACCCATGCCACTTGACGCACCGGTGATAACGATAACTTTATCTTTAATATTGTCAGTCATGGAATTTCCTCTTCTTCAGATAAAACAGGGCACATTGGCTGGCGCAGTTTAAAGAGCAGGTGTTTTGCGCTGTCACTTCCTGGTTATAACCAGGTTTAGCGGCAATCACTTATTCTGCCCACTCCTTTAACCAGTAAGCGTAAGGCTCAGGTAAAACTGATTCCGGTGCAGTGAGTTTCAGTTCACGAGCGGCCTCAAAGACCCAATGAGGGTTACTTAGCAGTCGGCGGGCAAAAAATACCAGGTCTAGTTTTCCCTCCTGAATAAAATGGCTGGCCTGAGTAGCGCTGCTGATCATCCAGCTGGACGAAACGGCGATACCTGTTTCACTGCGTACCCGTTCTGCGTAAGGAACCATAAAGTCAGGTGCCCATGGAATTTGCTCATCGGGGGGTGGAGAGCGCCAGACTGACGTCAATCAAATCAACGCCCGCCTCTTTCAGCCAGCGAATCACTTCAAGAGATTCACAAAATGGTTTTCTGCACAGGTATCAAACTCAACAACGCCCAGCCGGACAGTAAGCGGCAGAGCAACTGGCCAGACAGTTTTCACCGCTTCTACCACTTCCAGCATAAAGCGGGCGCGATTTTGCAGGGAGCCACCGTACTGATCCTGACGACGGTTAGTCTTCGCCGAAAGGAACGACTGCGCCAGGAAACCGTGTGCAAAATGTAATTCGAGCCACTCGAATCCGGCCGTTACAGCGCGAAGGGCAGCATCTCTGAAAGCATTTATCGTTTGGCGGATGTCAGCCAATGACATTTCATCAGGAATATAGTCACTGTCAGGCAGGTAAGGAATGGCACTGGCCGCAACCGGCGTCCAGGCCTGGGGATCCTGTCGATCCAGCGGCGCACCCCCTTGCCACGGCGGCGTACATCCCGCCTTTCTGCCCGCATGGCCAAGCTGTATCCCGGCAACCGCGCCCGCTTGCCGGATTGCAGTAGCAATAGCGGAAAACCCTTCGATTTGGTCATCATTCCACAGGCCCAGATCGCCCGGTGTGATACGTCCTTCCGGGGTAACGGCCGTCGCTTCCACAATCAGCAGGCCAACGCCGCCGCGGGCCAGCATTGCATAATGTGACCGGTGCCAGTCATTAACCAGACCTTTCTTAGCCTGATACTGACACATGGGCGATGCGACAATCCGGTTACGCAAAGTGATATCTTTAATATTGTAGCTTTCAAATAAATCAGCCATTTGTCCTCTCATTTATTAACAATGGGCAGATACTGATTATTCGCCTTTCAGACTCTGATGTGCTTGCCAGATCTGCTGAAATGTTTGCACGAAATGATTTCTGTGGCTTGAATAAAGCAAATGGGTTGCTGCGAGGCTGGGTTAGTCTTATCTTTGCTTACCTGTACTGCTGCAGCGAATAAAGGGCATTTACGTGGCACAAAACTCACTTTCACAACCAGTGTCTCTAGCTGACCTGATTAAGGGAATTGCCCAAAACGATGGCGATTTCTCAACTGCAATCGAAGGCCTCACCCTACATCGCCGCAGTATTCCGACCTCGCCAGTGCATTGCATTTATCAGATGGGACTGGGAGTGGTGGTGCAGGGCTCAAAAACTATTATGCTGGCGGGTAAATCTACTCACTATGGTGCCGGTGAATCGTTGCTCACGACTATCGATCTGCCGGTGGTATCCCATGTCACTCAGGCAAGTCCTGAGCAACCGTTTCTCGGGCTGATGCTGACGCTCGATCCGCAGACAGTGGTTCAGACGGCTGCCTTGATGACACCAGGTAAACCTGTCAGAGACATCCCGTTTAATCCGCTTTCTGTTGATTCGCTCGACGAGGCGCTGACTGATGCGTTATGTCGTCTGATCAAACTCACTGATGAGCCAGCCTTGGCGGGCCAGCTGGCGCCTCTGATCCTGCAGGAGATTATTATTCGCTTATTAGCCAGTTATCATGGGCCGCAACTCCGTCATCTGGCCACGGCCGGATCGCCCGGGCAGCATATTTCGAGAGTTGTGGGCTGGCTTAAGCAGAATTTTGCCCGCCCCGTCTGTATTGATGAATTAGCGGCGAATGCCTACATGAGTCCTTCCACCTTTCGCCAGCATTTCCGGGCTGTTACCGGCTTGAGCCCACTACAGTACCAGAAGAAACTCCGCTTACAGGAAGCCCGGCAGCAGATGTTAAGTCACAATCTGGATGCCAGCAGCGCGGCGTTAAGCGTCGGTTATGAAAGTGCCTCACAGTTTAGCCGCGAATATAGCCGGGAGTTTGGAGAAGCACCGCAGCGTGATATCAAACGTCTGCGTTTACAGGGTGAGTAAGCTGTCGCGATCTAATCAGCCACCCTAAGGGCAAAAAAAAACTATCCGGCAAAGCTGCCGGATAGTCTGTAGTCAGTCAGCCTGAGCAGGCATTACTCTTCGGATTTGTGCTCTTTTTCCTTCTCCGCATCCGCTTTATCGGCTTCATCATTATCTGCAACGTGGCTGAACGGCTTAAGTAACTGGATATCCAGAATGACGTACACCATGGTACTGATAAACAGCGAGATCACACTGCCAAACACGCCGCTGGTGGTGAAGGTAAGATAGTTGTAGATCACCAGCCAGGTGAGGCAAATAAACAGCGCCAGTGAAATGGTCAGGTTAGCGACAGAATAGTTACTGGTGCCTGCGCCCTGGGTGTGCGTCACTTTAAACAGGTTGCCGATGGAATATTTTTCCAGCACCAGAATAGTTTTTTCCCAGTTACGCTGCTTACGGGCGCTGGCGCGGGTCAGAAATACAAACAGAATCGATATAAAGAAGCCGGAGAAGGCGATCAATACCGGAATCGCCTCAAGGGCATATTCAATACTTTTATGACCACTGCTGCTGCTGAGATCCAGGGTTAACGAGGCACCCAGCGCGGCATAGAGAAAGATAAACAGTAACAGAAAGGTCAGGCTACGCTTCCAGTCACCTTCGGCTTCGATGTTTTTTTGTTGGATGGCTAACTGCAGCGACTGCTGGATTTGCCCGGCCTGCGGCGAATCAGCGTCCAGAGTCTGGCAGGGCGCAGCAAAGAAGTCGTTCATGAACCGCTCATCTTCTTTGTGGATAGAGATTTTCATCGGATACCTGTATCAGAAAGGATGTCCGGTTATTCTAATCAGCCTCGCCTGAAATAACAGAAAGTTTATGACGAAACCCTTTCGCCGATTTTTATCTATCAAGCCAGGCCAGCAGAGCAGGTGGATGTCCACTGATTATCAGCTCGCAGGCCGATCGTTGCTACTGCCCGCGATGCGGTTCAGCAGCCCGGCTGAGCGGAGGCGTAACCCTTATTCCGCCGACAAACTGCGTAATTTGAACTGCTTTATAGCATCATTAATGTTGTTGGTGTCGAGAGTGGCAATGCATTGATTACCATTGAACACCTCGTAATGGGCGTTATGTAACTGAAACAGCAAATCTTTGCCGCGAAAATGGATGCGTTTCTGCTTTACGCCTATCCCATGCCGTCGCAATAAAGCCTGCGACAGTCGGTCGGTCTCTTGTGCCATAGCCTCAGCTCCCCGGCAGTACGTGGTCACTGCTATTAAACCTGATAAAGATGAGTTTTATATTAAGAGATGTCCTTATTTTTAACAGGGGCAAAGCGCGAATTTTCGGTGAGAATCGTGCTGATGTTAACGATGTCAGCAGCTATTACCTGACTTATGCCGGATTAATGCTAAACAGCCCACTGAAGCGGCTGCGGATGCGGTACACTTGCCCGGTGAATTCACCACTGGACACGATGCTATGAACGACAAGAAGATGATCTCGATTGATCAGTTCAACGCTGATGAACGACTGGCTGTAGAGGAAACGTTCAACGGGCTGGTGCAGAAGTATCGCCAACGGACCGGCAAAGAGCCTGATAGTAAAAAAGAGAAAGAATTCAATACGGAAGCGCGACAGCTCATCATGTCGAACAAGCTTGAGAAAGAGAGAGCACAGGCAGAAAAGGAAAAGAAAAAACCCCTGCGCCGCAAGAAACCTTCTTCGCTGGCGGCGAGTGAAGTGGGTGATTTCAACTGGGCAGCCTCAGTGGTTAAAGGCCGCAGATAGCCGCTCTCTGCGTTATCAGGTCAGAACGAGCCTGAGGTATTACCCTCAGGCTGCAGGTTCAGATTGGCGCATAGTCGCCAGTACCCTCGGGCCACGGCGTCAACAAATCAAATCCCTCCTCGGTCACCGCCACGGTATGCTCCCACTGCGCTGATAAAGACCGATCTTTGGTCACCACCGTCCAGCCATCCGATAGCACGCTGGTGCCCGCTTTACCGGCATTAATCATCGGCTCGATGGTAAATATCATCCCGGCTTTAAGCGGCATCCCTTCTCCCGGCGTACCGTAATGCAGCACCTGCGGATCGGTATGATAGATTTCGCCCACGCCGTGACCGCAATATTCACGCGCCACCGAGAAGCCAGCCGATTCCGCCACACGCTGAATCGCCGCACCGATGTCGCCCAGCGTTGCGCCCGGACGAACCGTTTTAATGCCGGCCACCATCGACTGATAGGTGATATCAACCAGGCGTTTAGCGCGTACTGACGGCGTACCGACGAAATACATCCGGCTGGTATCGCCGTACCAGCCATCTTTGATGATCGCCACATCGATATTCACGATATCGCCATCTTTCAACTTCTTGCTGGCAGGGATACCGTGGCAAACCACGTGGTTAACCGAGGTACAGGTGGTACGGGTATAACCGTGATAGCCGATATTGGCCGGAATCACCTTCAGCTCATTCACAATGAAATCGTGGCAGATATCATCAAGCTCTTCGGTAGTGATACCGGGCCGAACGTGCGGTGTGATCATCGCCAGCACCTGTGCGGCGGCGTGTCCGGCCGCGCGTGCCTTTTCGATCTCTTCGGCAGTATGAATTTTAACGGTGTTCATGACACATCTCCTTGTGAAGTGAGACTTTCTTTATGAAGTAAATGTCGGATATCAGAACTGCCTTCCAGTTCTAATCGAATCAGCATCTGTGCGAGCTGCTGTTGAGTGAGTTGCGGATAGAACTCCGCCAGCATCCCCAGCTTTAGCCAGTGCTCTGCCTGTGCATTGATCGATCGACTCATCGCCTGGCTGGCAATGCGCAGATTTTCATGCATCAGGTCGGAAATTTTAACGATGCCCATGTAAGCCCTATATGAAACGTATATGTTTTATATATAGCTTAATGAGAACGATATGATTTGCAAGGAGACTTTCTCACCGATGTGAAAAGGTATGAAATTTGTCCGAACATCACCGACATGACTTCTATCAGCTGATATTCATCTGCGCATGAATCGGGATACTTTTTGGACATCGAAATGTTTCTGATTTCATAGAAGGTCAGCGGGTTCGCCTCCTCACTTAAACCGTACTGCGCCTAAACCCGTTTAAATGCCGGCGTCAGTTTTTCCGGACGCACAGGGCCGGGATAACGCCCGTGACGGTGGATAGCTGAATAAAGGGGGCGCTGAGAAAGGTAGTCCTGCCGACAGATTCCGATGACGTCACTCAGCGTCATAGCGATTAGAATATCATCATCTCATCGATGCGTTTGGTGAGGCTATTTGCCACTGTTTCAGCAGGCAAAAGTAGACTGGTTCCGAACATTCGGTGATTCTGGCGTGTCGAGGTGTCAATACAGGGGCCATTATGACCTGAGACGACCCCGCTAAACACTTCAGGGCCATTCTGGTTTAATTCTTATTGTTTCACCTTTTACTCTGTGACGCCTGAATCAGTCATGGTTTTTTTATGGCGCATGACGATATGACAATGCCCATCATTCCGTGTGCATAAAAATACATTTTAATAAACGTTGTCAGGAAGTTATGTCAGGCGCGGAAAAAAATCCTATAAAATCCGTTCGTTTCCTGAAATTTTCATATGCTCTGTCATAATGGCTGTTACATTCAGAAATGGTCCAGCAGAGAGGTTATATGTCTCAACCAAAAATAACAGAGCAGACTCAGCGAAGTAAAATCAATCCTCCGGTGTTTTACAGCTCCGCCATACTGATATTTATTATCGTTGCTTTTGCCGCAATTTTTCCTGAACAAGCTGACAAGCAGCTCAGCGCGCTGCAAAGCGGCATCTTCGCCAATGCCAGTTGGTTTTATATACTGACTGTTGCCCTGATACTCATGAGCGTCGCCTATCTGGGCATGTCGCGGTTTGGTGACATCAAGCTGGGCCCCGACCATTCTGAACCCGATTTCAGCTATGTCTCGTGGTTTGCCATGCTGTTTTCAGCGGGTATGGGCATAGGGCTGATGTTCTTTGGCGTGGCGGAGCCGGTAATGCACTACATGGCACCGCCGTCAGGCACACCGGAGAGTGTTGAGGCCGCTAAGGAAGCTCTGCGCATTACCTTCTTTCACTGGGGGCTGCATGCCTGGTCAATCTACGCCATCGTTGCATTGATACTGGCCTTCTTCAGTTATCGCCACGGCCTGCCGCTGACGCTGCGATCAGCACTCTATCCGATTATTGGCGAAAAAATTTATGGGCCGATAGGGCATGCCGTGGATGTTTTTGCCGTTATCGGTACCGTGCTCGGTGTAGCAACCTCGCTGGGTTATGGTGTCCTGCAGGTCAATGCCGGACTCAACCATCTCTTCGGAATCCCGGTTAACCAAACCATACAGGTGATACTGATTGTTGTTATTACCGGCCTCGCCACCTTGTCAGTGGTGTCGGGACTGGATAAAGGGATCCGTATCCTTTCAGAAATTAATCTGACGCTGGCGGTGCTGTTGCTGGTTCTGGTTGGTGCGATGGGGCCAACGGTTCTGCTGCTGAAATCGTTTGTTGAGAATACCGGCGGTTACCTTTCAGAAATAGTAAACAAGACCTTTAATCTGTATGCCTATGAGCCTAAATCCAGCAAGTGGCTGGGAGGCTGGACCCTGTTTTACTGGGGTTGGTGGCTGGCCTGGTCGCCCTTCGTCGGGATGTTTATTGCCCGCGTTTCGCGTGGACGAACCATCCGTGAGTTCGTTACCGGTGTATTGTTTGTGCCAGCCGGTTTCACATTGCTGTGGATGACGTTTTTCGGTAACAGTGCTATCTGGCTGATCATGAGGAAAGGTGCTCGCGACCTGGCAGAGACCGTACAGTCCGATCAGACCCTCGCATTGTTTAACTTTCTTGAGCACTTCCCCTTCAGCTCAGTTCTGTCGTTTATTGCTATGGCCATGGTTGTCGTCTTTTTCGTGACGTCAGCTGATTCCGGCGCGATGGTGGTTGATACCTTAGCGTCAGGAGGCACCGATAATACGCCGGTCTGGCAGCGTATTTTCTGGGCATCGATGATGGGTGTTGTTGCCATCGTGCTGTTACTTGCAGGCGGCATGAAAGCGCTGCAAACGGTCACCATCGCCAGTGCGTTGCCCTTTGCGATTATTCTTCTGGCGTCGATTTACGGGCTTTTTAAAGCGTTGCGAATTGATTATTACAAACGTGAGAGTAAGCAGATCACCACCATAGCCTCACCGGCTTCACGAAATCCTATTTCCTGGCAACGCCGGTTGAGGAACATTGCCTATTTTCCCAAGCGTTCAAACGTAAAACGATTTATGAATGAAGTTATTCAGCCTGCCATGCATATGGTCAGCGGCGAACTGCTCAAGCAAGGCACCGTTTCTCATCTCAATGATAGTGCAGACGACCGGGTACATTTTGAAGTGGATTTGGGAAATGAACTCAACTTTGTTTATGAAGTTCGCCTCCGCTCGTATATCCAGCCAACTTTTGCTCTTGCTGCATTAGGCGATGAGAAAAAAGAAGAGCATCGCTATTACCGTGCCGAGGTATACCTGAAGGAAGGCGGGCAGGATTACGATGTGATGAGCTGGACGCAGGAGCAGATTATCAACGATATTCTGGATCAGTACGAAAAACACCTGCATTTCCTGCATCTGGTACGTTAATAATCGGGGCCTGGCTCACTGCGTCAGGCCCCGATTATGATGCATAATGTGTCGATTCAGCCCAGGCTTCTTTGCCCGGGCTTTTTTATGGTCAGATGTGTCGTCTCTGTATCCTGCTCAATCCCCCGTTTCACATTTCAACGCTGCGCGCAGGCGCGATAGTCACGGAAGGGGTTGATCCGTAATGATGAAAAAGCGCTTCCAGCCGGAAGCGCCAGTCACAATCAGAAGGACATGGTCAGGCCAGCATAATAAGCCCGGCCTGGCTCATTATAGGTTGAGGCACCTTCGGCTTCACGGTAGATACGCTTATCCAGCAGGTTGTTAATACCGGCATTGGCGCGCAGATTTTTAGTGATGTTGTAATTGAGATTCAGCCCAAAGACGGAATAGGCACCGACTTCACGCGTCGACATCGGCGAACTTGCTTCGGTTCGTGACTCTGCATTTTCGCGCGGTTTCTGGCGGCCATACATCGTCCAGTTCAGGTTGGTTGAAAAGTCCTGAGTCACCTGCCAGTCGAGCATAGTATTAATGGTGTATTCCGGGATGATCGACAGCGGATTACCGGTCTTCTTATCCTTCGACTCAATCATATAAGTCGCGTTGGTACGCCATTCCAGCGTGTCGCGCACCAGCGGAATGGTCATATTACCTTCCAGCCCCTCGACCACGGCTTTACCACCGTTGGACCATTGCAGAATATTGTTGCCGTTAGAGGCAAAACCAATACGCTCGGTACCGGCGACGATCTTGTTCTTATAATCGTTGCGGAACCAGGTAAGCCCTGCGATATAACCGTTCTGGCTATACTCAATGCCCAGCTCTTTATTTACGCTGACTTCCGGATCAAGATTTTCATTACCGAGCAAATAGCAGCTGCCGGTCGTCACCCCAACCGGGCAACCGTTACCGCGGGTAGCCAGTAAATAGCCTTCAGTTGACTGGTAGAGGTTAGGGGCTTTAAACGCACGCGCAATACCGGCTTTTAGCGTGAAGTTATCGCCTAATCCCTGTGAAATATTGAGTGATGGGCTCCAGTTTGCACCGAAACTATCATGATAATCAAAACGCAGACCGGGGATCACTTCTGTGCTGTCAGTAGCCGCAATGTTGTCTTCAAAATAGAGCGAACTCAGGGTAGCGCTGTTTTTACTGTTGCGCGCACCTGGGTTGCCGCTCACATCGCCAATGGTCACATTCGGCGCGCTGGTGCCATTCATTGAGTTGGGATCGTTCAGTTCATCGCGGTTCCACTCAGCCCCCAGCGTGACGGTCTGTTCCCGCACCAGCTCCAGCGGGAAACTGACTTCGCCACCGGCCCGGTAACTCTCGAAGCGACTGGTTGAAAAGGTGTTGCTGTTAATCCGTCCTTCACCGCTGCCGGCGGTCCCTTCGTTCAGGCGGGTATTGTTGGTTTTTTCATAATTGAAGGTCAGCTTCGACTGTCCCCAGTCCCAGATACCGTTGTGGGCGATGCCGTAGGTCTGACGGTAGAGGCGGTTGGTTTCTGAGCCATCCAGCGATTCAATCAGGGCATTGCCGGCACCGTTGCTGTATTGGGTATCGCCAGCGTAGATATTCCCCTGACGACTGTAACCGTAGCTGAAATCAATCACCTGTAACGGAGTCAGTTTCCACGACAGCACGCCGTTAATATCTTTGTTGCGCACCCCTTCGCGGCCAGCCGCAGCGGAACCGTTCTGCGACTGGTTAATATCGAATGCATCACTGTCGGTTTTGTTAATGTTGCCATATAACCGCATGGTCAGCGCGTCACCGGCTAGCGGGCCACTGAGGTTAAAGTTAGCGCGGCGGGTAGCACCTTCTTTGTCATCTTCCGGCTGATTGGTGAACAGCGACAGTGAACCGTGCCAGTCATTGGTCGGACGCTTAGTAATAATATTGACCACGCCGCCCGCAGCGCCAGAGCCGTAGCGGGCAGCCGCCGGACCGCGGATCACTTCGATACGTTCAACCATTTCGGCCGGAACCCAGTTAGAGTCGCCACGGGAATCGCGCTCGCCACGCCAGCTGTAACGTACTGAATTTCTCGAGGTAGTGGGTACGCCATCAATCAGGATCAGGGTATTTTCTGGCCCCATGCCGCGAATGTCGATCTGGCGATTATTACCGCGTACCCCGTTAGCGCTGTTACCGGTCAGGTTAACGCCCGGCATTTTGCGAATGATGTCGGAAAGGTCATTGACCGGCGGATTTTTTTCAATATCCTGCGCGGAAATCACCGAAACGCCCGGCTGTTGCTTTAACTCCTGTTCAGCAGTGACCAGCATCGTTTGGTCATCAGCCAGCTTTTCTGTCTCAGCCTCGTTGGCGGCGGAGGCGGAGGTACTCAATATTCCCGCCAGCAGCAGCGCAATGGGGCGCTTCCGGACATGCATAGTTACATTCACTTAGAAAATCTCCCTGAATCGTTAAGGTATGTAAGCAAATGCGCATGATAATGAGAATAGTTATCATTGTATATGCGATCTGCGTAACTTTACATTCCTTCACATTAGGCCGTTTAATGTACGTTGCGGGTTGCTGACAGGCGGATGACTGAGCAGAGCAGGTCGTCAGTTCCTTTTGTTTAGCAGGGAAAGTCACTAAAGATCGTCGCGAAACACAGGCGGCGAAAGCTGCCGGAAAACAACAGAGATCGGTGGGCTGGCTGCAACAGACAAGCCTCTGCGTCAGTCGGGCAGCAAAGCGATCCGGCGGTGAACGCTGGCGGTTTCATTCAGTCAGCGCCGCGGTAGTCCTTTTCGCACCGGGTTATTTAGGTAATATCACGCGTCCCCACATTTTCACGACAGTTCACCAGGAACAGAATGGATAATTACAATCAGCTACTGGCTTTCATCTGGGCCTATGAATATGGCAACTTCTCTGCTGCCGCACGGGCTAAGGGATTAACGCCTTCCGCGATGAGTAAACTGATTGGTCGGCTGGAGGCCAGACTGCAGGTCAGGCTGTTCGTTCGCGGAACGCGCGCGTTAAAGCTGACGGAAGAAGGGCATGTCTATCTCAAAAGCGCCCGTGCGGTGGTGGATGCGATGACCGAAGCTGATTCACTGGCTGAAGATATGCCTAATCAGATCAGCGGGCAGCTAAAGATACGGACCATGACCACCTTTGCTCGCTACCAGATTCTTCCCTGGCTGCCTGCTTTTATTGCGGCTTATCCCGCGCTGAAAGTGGATATTGAAACCGGGCCGCTCTATCAGGATCAGTTCGACAAAGGTCTGGACCTGGCCATCTATGGTGGCGTGCTGGCCAGCTCATCACGTATTGCCCGTCGTATCGGCGAAAGCCAGTGGATTACCTGTGCTTCACCGGCATACCTCAGCCGGTACGGCATCCCGTCCCATCCGCGTGATCTGATTGAACATCGCTGTTTTCATTTCAACTTTGAAAGCCACTGGAACCAGTGGGTTTATGCTGAAGACGGTCAGAGCCGGATTTACCCGGTAACGCCGGTGGCTTCTCTGTCGCAGGGTGATTTACTGCGCGATCTGGCTATTCAGGGCGAGGGCATTGTCCGGCTGGCTGATTTTCATATCCACCGCGATATCAAGCAGGGAAAACTGGTGCCGCTATTGACCGATTTCCAGTCGCCGATCAGAGAGCCGCTCTATCTGATCTACGCCAAAAGACAGCATCTCAGCCCACGCATCCGCTGTTTTATCGACTTCATGGAACAGCAACTTGCCCTGCATCCGTGGCACATGGAGGCCACCGCCGGTTAACCTTCGCGCTCCTCTTCAAAGACCACTGTGAATCCTGGTCACAGTGGGTTTGCCTGCGGCTCGAATCCCATCCAGAAGGGGCTGTGATAACGTTCTGTCGACGTTTCACGACTTTCCTGGATAGCAAAACTGATGATCCCGACGACAAAATCCTCACAGGCAGGACTGGCCCTGGCGCTAGCCTTTTTTTCAGGCATGCTCAGCAGCAGTCTGCCAACGCCGCTGTATCCGGTTTATGTCAGCTTATACCGGTTCAGCGCCTCACAGATCATGGCAGTATTTGGCGTTTACGCCGCCGGTGTTCTGCTCGCACTGCTGTTTACCGCAAAAGTTAACGTCCGGCCGGAAGCCTATACCCGACCTGTTTATACTGGACTGGGATGCGTATTAATTTCATCACTGCTGATGATGTTTGCCGATAATATTACGCTGCTGCTGATTGCCCGATTAATAACGGGTTTAGGTTCAGGTATATTAATGGCCTATATTAACCGCTCGCTGATAAAAATATTCGCAACGGAGGTCAGTAATCATGCTGCGCTGATCGCCTCCGCCGCCTTAATTCTGGGTCAGGCCATCGGCCCGTTTATTACCGGCAATATCGTACAGCATAATTTTTACAGTTTAAAAGCGCCGTTCATTATTTTACTGGTGCTGGTTTTACTCTCCCTTTTCGCCATCTGGCGTTGCCGTGAATGGGTGAATAAACCAATCCAGCCGGTTGCTGAGCCGCAGCAAAACCTGACGCTCCAGCGCCATCGTCCGCTCACTCTCAGAGATGTTTACCTCTGCTGCATGGCGATCTTTCTTTCGTGGGCAATGGCATCAACCCTGATGTCACAGGGTCCGACGCTGGCCCACAACGGGTATGCGATCGGCAGCGTGCAGATCGTCAGTTATTGCCTGTCGCTATTCCTGCTTACAGCGGGCATCACCCAGTGGCTGATGAGAAAAAGGCACCATTACTCTTCGCTAAAAATCGGGGTGAGCATTCAACTGGCGGCGATATTACTCGCCCTGGTCAGCGTGCAGCTTATCAGTCCCGCCCTGGTTCTGGTTGCAGTGATTGCAGAAGGCTTTGCTTATGGGGCGATACTGGTCGGTGCGGCAACCATTGTGAATCAGGTTGCCCGCCAGAAACAGCGGACACACCTTATCAACCTGCTGTATATCACCGGCTATGTGGGTAACTGGCTGCCCTTTGCGCTGAGCATTATGATGGATCACTATCCGCTGCTAAAAGCCCTGAGCGAATACTTAATAGTCTGTAGCCTGCTAGCATTTTGTATTGCTTTAGCCGCGCAGGTTTCAGCGCGAAAATTATATCAATCACCGATGGTTTGACTGTCCGATACCGTGAAAGTGATAACCACAATCTCCGATAAGAGAATGATAAAATAATTGCTGCTAAGCCATTTAATAATGATTAACACCCTATAAGACAACAGGTGTTATCGTGCTAATAACACCTGCCATAAGCCTGTTGAAAAAGATTATATGTTGATATTGCCGTGCGCATCGGCGAGCCACGAGATGATTCACCTATTCTGACCCGAACCATTGCCACCCAGAAAATTGTCACTTGTGCCTCACCGGAATATCTCAGCTCGCGGGGGAACCTGAGACGCCGCAGGCGTTAAACGAGCATGACACCCTCTTTCTGCTGAGCGCGGAAAAAAGGCGTAGCTGGCGGTTTGGAACGCCGCAGGGCACTTTTATCTATGAGGGACCCGGCCGATAAATCTCGATAGTTCTGAAGCAATAAGAGCCCCGGCGTTATCATATTATGCATTTGCCAACTTATCTGATCGGTGAGGCCCTCCGCAAAGGAAGACGGGTCCCCATTCTTCAGCACTATCCCTTTACTGCCGAACCGATTCGCCTTATCTATCCCAGTAAACGCCATTTATCACCGCGGATACGCGCTTTTATCGATTTGCTGGTTGAGCGCTGGCAGCACCAATTACCCTGGGAGTAGCGGGTTCCGTGGTCACATTTAACGGCAATTTTTGTTAAAACAGCGACCGGGAGAAAACCCCGCCAGCAGTCGCAGATTTCACCAGAACGCGTCACTGTGACTCCAGACTTATTAGGTCTGGAGTCACACAACGATAAACGTTAGAATTTGCCGCCTTGCAGCGCAGAAGAGAACAGGTAAAGGATCATTGTGACGGTAGCAGAATTACGTTCGCCCCATGTTGGCCGCCATGTGTTGATCTGGCTGGATCAGGTCAGAGCAGCCTCTTTGGGTGAGCTGGATAACTTTGGCGATGAAGGCTCGGTCGAGCAGGTGATGAAAGTCTGGGTCAAATTATCGTTGCTGGTCAGTCGGCGCCGCCCCGAAATTGCCGTGTCATCGCTGCTGAAACATGTCCTGCCGAATATCGGATCGCAGCCGCTTAAATCGATCACCCGTTTACGGCTCAACCGCCTGTATAACATTTTGATTGCCGACGGTAAGAAAGAAGAGGCGCGGCGGGTATTTGCCCTGACTAAACAGTTCCTCGCCTGGGCTGAGATGCAGGGCTATCTGGATCATTCTCCGATCGCCTCAATGAAAAAACGTGATGTCGCCGGACGCGCGACGCCGCCCCGCAGTCGCCAGCTGAGCGATGCTGAAATCTGGGTGTTCTGGCACGGACTGGATAACTGGGCTTTGTCTGACCAGGCGCGCTGGGCGCTGCGCTTGTGCCTGGTCAGCGCACGACGGCCCGATGAAATTGTACAGGCGCAAAAAGCGGAATTTGATCTGTCACTCGGCCTGTGGAAGCAGGGCACCCGCAACAAATCACAGCGGGAACATATCCTGCCGATTTCGCCACTGATGCGTCAGTGCATCGATGCGCTGATGCGCGCCGCCGATGCTGACTCACCCTGGCTGGTACCGGCACCGCGCGATCCGCAGTTACCCCTGTCAAAAGGTGCGCTGAATCAGGCATTACGTCGCATGATCCGCGCCCCGCGTGGGCTGGGACTCGACGCCTTTACCCCACGCGATTTACGCCGCACCGCGCGTTCCAAACTTTCCGCGCTGGATACCCCGAACGACGTCGCCAGAAAAATCATGAACCACGCGCTGGAAGGGATAGATAAGGTGTATGACACGCACGATTATCTGACGCAAATGCGCAGCGCAATGGATGCTTATTCGGCGGCGGTAGAACAGATCATCGGTTGCGAAAGTTACCTGGCGTTACGCCATCGCTTCGACGGCGAAACGCTGATTCTGAATGAAAGTTCAATTATGGCCATGTCAGCCTAATCGTTCTTGCCTTATTTTCAGAAATGGTAGCGTAGCCAGGCGAAATAGACGTTGCCATTATTGTGCGTGCCGGGAATATAGGTCATTTGAAAGTCGAGCTTACCGTATCCGACAGACGCCAGCGGCAATATTGCCGGTAGCGGAATATATTGCCAGTTATGCCTGGCGGTAACACCAGCGGTATATCCGGCCCCCCAGTGGAATTTTTCATCCGATAATGGCCGCCAGGTCGCTAGCCAGCCATAACCACCAAAGGGTTCCCACTGATTAAAAGAATCCCTGAAGGTCATAACATAGAGGCCATGCCAGTTACCTTTTTGGTCATAACGGGATATCCCTCCGCCGGCACCCCACGGCCTTTCATTATACTTATCAATGTGTTCACGATCGTAGGTTGCCCGGTTATGCCAGGTAATCGCCGGCAGATAAAAGTCGATGCCGTCTGGCTGCTGCCATGTGGTGGCGACGTTGTTACTGAAATTCTCCCAACCGGCACTGACACTGTGCGCAACAGAAGCCGCACCCGCCGGGAGAGCACTGCAAACGATAATAATAGCTGACAGAGTGCGCAAATTTTTATTCAGGCGCATAAATAAAGTCCCGTTTAAAGCCAGGCTCATGGCGGTTAATGCCAAATGTAATGGCGGGGATTCTGTCATTCAAACAGACAACTTCAGTTAAATGAAAAGTTATTGGCGACGGGTTTTCGCTCCGGTTTGATAATGAATGTTTCTGTTACCAACCCCGACGGATAATTTACACACCCATCATCAGCCAATACCACCGATCTCTGATCCAGCCAGCGTTACTCGCCGACACTCACCAAGTCCTGAATAAATTCGCATCATTTGCTAACAAATTCTTGCAATGATAATCGCAATGCGTATATTTCTCATTTGTTTTAAATAAACATCACACCCGCGCCCAGGCGCTCAGGGAAGGGTTTTGGTTCCTCAAACCATCAGCAGGGCAGAGATGCCAGCAGGAAGCATGGTCGTGAACAGTGGCAGCATAAAAATCATAATAATTTGAGGAATAAACGATGTCTTTTGATGTTCAGCACGCCAGGGAAACGGGCGTGTCAGCCCCGCAGCGCCCGCTGCGCTACTCTCTGCTGGCCGCCATGATTGCCACCTCGCTGGCGCATAATGTCGCCAGTGCCGCAGAAACGTCTCCGCCGGCCGCCAGCGATAACCAGACCATGACCGTCAGCGCATCAGCACCGGCAGAGGGCGTGGAAGCGTCGTCTCCGGCTAGCGATTACAGCGTTCCGGTGACCCGCGCGGGCACAAAAATGCTCGGTACGGTGCGTGATGTGCCGCAGTCGGTCAGCATTGTCAGCAAGCAACGAATGGAAGATCAGCAACTTCAGTCGCTGAATGATGTGCTCTCTAACACCACCGGCATTCGCGGGATCAGTGGTGACATGGACCGCACCAACTACTATTCGCGCGGCTTCATGATCGACAACTACATGGTTGACGGCATCCCGACCGCATTCGCCGCCCGCTGGAACCTGGGTGACGCCCAGACCGACATGGCGCTGTACCAACGGGTAGAAGTGGTGCGCGGCGCAACCGGCCTGCTGACCGGGCCAGGCAACCCCTCCGCTGCGATCAACATGGTGCGTAAGCACGCCGACAGCAAAGAATTCGGCGGCACCGTCTCCGCCAGTTACGGCAGCTGGAACAAGCAGCGTTATGTTGCCGATCTCTCTGCGCCGCTGAGCGATTCGGGCAACGTGCGTGGCCGACTGATTGCCGGCTGGCAGGATAACAACAGTTTCATTGAGCGCTACGGTGCGAAAAAGCAGTTTGTCTATGGCGTGGTTGATGCCGATCTGACCGATTCGGCCACGCTGTCGGTCGGCTATGAGTTCAGCCAGGTGAATACAGACTCCACCATGTGGGGCGGTGCGCCACGCTGGTATACCGACGGCAGTCAGATTCACAGCCGTCGCGGCTACAACACCGCGCCGGACTGGGCCTACAACGATAAAGAGAACCGTAAACTGTTTGTGAATCTGAAACAGGACTTTGATAACGGCTGGAACATCACGCTGAACGGCGCGCACAACGAGATGCGACTTGACAGTAAACAGCTCTATCTGGATGGATTCTTTGATAAGAATACCGGCGTCGGATACTCCTCCTACGCCAATTATCCGGTGGTCGGCGGCACCGGCTACAACACCGGCAAACGTAAGGTGGATGCGGTTGATGCCTTCGCCAGCGGTCCCTATGAACTGTTTGGCCGCCAGCATGAACTGATGGTCGGCGTGAACTACAGCCGTCAGGACAACAAATACTTCAGCACCTTCGAAAACATCTCTTCCGAATCGCTGGGTAATTTTAATGATTTCAACGGTCAGTATCCGGAATCCGACTGGACGCCACGTTTGCCTGCCAGCGATACCCAACTGGTTCGCCAGAAATCAACCTACATGGCGACCCGCCTCTCTCTCGCCGATCCATTGCATTTGATCGTTGGTGCCCGTTACACCAACTGGAATCGCGAAACCCCGAGCGGTGAGATGGAGAAGAATAACACCACGCCTTACGGCGGGCTGATCTTTGATTTCGCTGAAAACTGGTCCGCTTATGCCAGCTACACCTCGGTGTTCCAGCCGCAGGATTATCGCGACGTCAATGGCGCGTATCTGGCCCCGGTGATCGGTAAAAACTACGAAGCGGGTCTGAAATCTGACTGGATGAACAGCCGTTTTACCACCTCACTGTCGGTGTTCCGAACCGAACTGGATAACGTCGGCGAAGCCACGACCCAGACGGTAAAAGGCTCGGGTGATGTGGCCTACATTGGCCGTAAAGGCGTGGTCAGCCGCGGCGTAGAGTTTGAAGTCAACGGCGCACTGACCGATTACTGGCAGATGACTTTCGGCGGCACGCGTTACATTGCGGAAAACCGCGACGGCAGCACCTTTAATCCGCAACTGCCGCAGACCAGCTTCAACCTGTTCACCAGTTATCGCCTGCCTGCGCTGCAACAGCTGACGCTGGGCGGCGGAGTAAACTGGCAGACCCACGTCTGGAACGACGTCGGTGCACCGGAAGGCAACGGCACCTGGCGCGCCCGTCAGGGGAGCTATGCGCTGGTTGACCTGTTTGCCCGCTATCAGGTCAGTAAAAACCTGACGCTGCAGGGCAACCTGAATAACCTGTTCGATAAAGAGTACGACACTAACGTCGCCAGCTCGGTGGTTTATGGCGAGCCGCGCAACGTCTCGGTTACCGCCAGCTACACCTTCTGATCATCGCTGGTCATCACCTTCTGATCTTCGCTGGTCATCAACGATAAAACGCCTCAGCAGAGGCGTTTTTTTTGCGATGTTCCGCTGGCTGCCGCCCTCAGGTAAAGCGTAAGGCCAGATGAAACCCCTGTCCCGATTCAACCAGAATCGCCTCCGACTGTTGTTCGAAGCTGACGTCGCCGGCCAGCAGCGCGGTTGTGACTTTGGTCAGATCGTCGGTAACAAAACCCAGCGCCACCATCCGCGCACTGCCATCATAATCTTCCGGCAGCGGCCCAAAGCGCTGCTGCGCATAGTCTGCCGAGGCAAAACGCACCGTGGCAGCACCGGCGCGTAACACAAAAGCGCCTTCCGGACAGGCGATAATTTTTCCGCTACCAAACAGGTGGCTGTAGACCTGCGCCGACAGGGCCGGGTCCTGCGCCACAATCACGAACTCACTGATATTGCGCACACCGTTCGGATGCGCCTGCCACGCCGGTTGCCACACCGCTTCCGGCGTCAGATGCTGACAAAAAAAACTGCGGCCGTTGGGGATTAAAGATGGACGCAGTCGCACGGTGCGAAAACGCGCTTCAGTCACCGCGCCATCGGGCAGGGTAACCGGCCGGTGAAAGCTGGCGGGGGGATCGCCATCCAGATCCTGCCGCTGCAGATGCTGATATTCACTATCGGCTTCGCTGCTCTTCCACACCAGCCCGCTCAGCCCGAGTGGCGCTTGCCACAGATCGGCACGGCGGGCGGCCTTGCCCGGCTCATAGCCTAATAACTCCAGATAGTTTTCGCCAAAAACAGCCAGATGGTTACTGGACCCCAGCGAGTGATGACCCCGTTCGGTCAGCTGGAACCCGAGGCGACGAAACAGCTCGCTGGCCGCATCCAGCTGATCGGCGACATTGATCACAGCGTGATCGAGAATCGGTTGTGGGACAGGGACAGACATAAGCAGATTCCTTCTTTTGGTCATTGTGCCGCCACAATCTGCAACGCGCGTGGCGCCAGGCGGGTGAAGTAGTTCACCGCAGGCTCGATCAGCGCTTCATCAGGATCGAAACCCGCATGATGCAATCCATACGTGCTGGCGCTTCCGATACTGACAAATGCCCCAGGCACCTGTTGCAGATAGAAAGCGAAATCTTCGCCGCCCATCTGCGGGGTGGCGGCGCGCTCGGCCAGATAGCCCGTTTCCTGCGCCAGTTCCAGTGCCACATCTACCCAGGCTGGCGTATTGATCAGTGCCGGTGGGCCTTCCGTCCATTCCAGTTCGGCGGTGGCACCAAAGCCGGCGGCAATGCCCTGAATTAATGCGCTAATCCGCTGCGGGATCTGCGCCCGAATCTCGCTGTTATGGGTTCGCACCGTGCCTTCCAGCTCGACGCTTTCTGGCAGCACATTCCAGGTGTTGCCGGCGGTAAAGCGCGTCACGCTCAGCACTACCGTCTCGAGCGAACTGAATACCCGGCTCGGCAGCGTCTGCAAAGCGGTCACAATGTGGCTGGCAATCACAATAGAATCGATGCCTTCCTGCGGCCGCGCGGCATGTGCGCCTTTGCCCTTAACCCGGATGACAAAGCGATCAACGTTAGCGTAGAACGCGCCCGGGCGGGTCCGCAGCGTTCCCAACGGCAGATCAGGCGCATTGTGCAGGCCAAAGATGGCCTGCACGCCCTCCAGCGCACCGGCATCGATCAGCTGTCGTGCGCCGGTAAAGGTCTCTTCCGCCGGCTGAAACAGGATCCGCACCCGGCCAGGCAGCGTGGCTTCACGCTGTTTCAGTTGCAGGGCAACACCCATCATCACCGCCGTATGCAGATCGTGACCGCAGGCGTGCATCACGCCCGGTTGCTGTGAGCGCCACGGCCGTTCAGTAATTTCATCAATCGGCAGCGCATCGATATCGGCACGCAGTGCGATCAGCGCCGGTCCGTCGCCCATCTCCGCCACCACGCCGGTTTTCAGTCCCAGCGGCAGCAGGCGGATGCCCGCCTGTTCCAGCCAGCGGGTAATGCGTTCGGTGGTAGCGAATTCGTGACTGGATAATTCCGGATGCTGATGCAATTCGCGACGCCACTGCACCAGTTGTTCAGTTGAAAACGATGTCATGGTTATCCCTGTTGTTGCGGCAGAAAAGGTTCACCCAGCGTCAGCATCAGGCGGTTCGCCCAAGCAAAAAAGGCACTGGACTGGATCAGATCGAGCAGGGCAAGCGTGTCCAGCCCCTGATCACGCACCGCATCGATATGCTGTTGCGTCAGCCGCGCCGGTGTGACCGATAGCGCCGCCGCGAAAGCGATCAGTGCCTGCCAGCGCGGGCTTTGACCGTGGGACAACACCGCACCCGGCGCGACGTTCAGCAGTTTCTGAATCGCATCATCCTGCTTCGCTAACTGACTGGCTTTGCGCGCATGGACCGACGCGCAATAGATACAGCCGTTAACCTTACTTACTACCGTTGCCGCCAGTTCCCGTTCAGCACGTGGCAGACCGCCCGCGGTGTAGAAAATGCCTTTATCGGTCAGGGTGCGCTGTTCCAGCAGCGGCAGGTTACGCGCCAGCAGACGGAAATAATCGGAGTCGCTATGACCAAATTTAGCCAGCGTAGCCTGTTCATCCGCACTGAACTCCGCCAGCGGTTTCGCCGCCAGCCAGGGTTCCCAGCCCAGTTCACGCTGGGTAAAGGCGGTAACGGCCGTCTTGCCGCTGGCGGTGTGCGGCGCATCGTGCCAGTGACCAGCCACCACCGGCGGCGCGTCAGCCTGTGCCACATCGCCCTGTAATGCACGCAGACCGGCCAGCAACCGGCTCTGGAAACTGATAAAAGCCACCAGCTGCGCCAGCGTGACAATGCCGCGTGGGCTCCAGCCCGCCTGCTGCAATTCGGCAATGTGTGCCGGTGCCGCGCTGACCGGTTCGAAGGTCAGGCGTCGAGCAAACGCTTCGGCGGCCCGATCGCGCTCAGAGACGCCGCCCGGCTGCGACGATCGCAGGTGTAAATAGTGTGCCTGCAGGCCCGGCTGGTCATGCCACTCCGCCAGCTGCGCGGCCAATGCCAGCCGTTCAGGCAGCGGAAAATCATCCTCCTGCTGGCCGAACAGCACCGCATAACTGCCCTGGGTATGCTGGGTGGCGGCGTGGCGGACCTGGCGCGCTTGTGCCAGGTCAGAATCGGGGGCGATATCGGCCAGTGCGTTTAGCAGATCGTCAGCTTGAGTCATAACGTGCTCCTGTTAGCGAGGTTCGCCAGCCGCACGAAGCGCTGGCGCAAGATGTTCGGCAATCAGTTCGATCGAGCGCAGCGTGTCAGCATGCGACGGCTCAACGGAGTGCACCTGAAAAGAGATATCGGTGACGCGCAATAGCGTGCTGTCCTGTGCCAGCGAGCGCTGAACCGTCGCGACATCCCCGACGTGGGCATCAAACTGCGCCAGCAGATCGTCGAAGCGTTCGCCGCGCAATTGATGTCCGCCCGCGCGATACTGTTGCGCCTGCTGGCGAATGCCCGGCTCGGCCACCTGGCGTGCATACGCCGTTGAGTCCGCGACAAAAGCGGTGCGGGAAGCGAGAATGCGGGGCGTCACGCCCGCCGGTAGCGCAGCCAGATAGGCATCAATCAGTGGGTTTTGCAGCGCATCAAGCGGTAACGCCGGTTGGTCGGCCGGGCGCGGCTGGGTGCGGGACAGCATCAGACCGTGTCCGCCCTGTGCCGCGCGTACCGCACCTTCCACGGAGAATGTGGCGATCCAGACGCGATCGGCCAGTTGTGTCGCTGCCGGATAGAGATGGTTATCAGGATGGCCGAGCGAATCGCCACGCCAGGCGCTGAGCAGGGTATGCAGATGCTCTGCAAACGCCACGCCTCGCGCTTCAAAACGCTGACCAAATGAGTGAAACGACGACGGCGTACCGCCCGATCCCAGCCCGATTTCCAGCCGGCCATCCGCCAGCTGATCCAGCACCGCAGCGTCTTCGGCGACCCGCAGCGCATTCTCCATCGGCAGGGTGATAATGGCGGTACCGAGCCGGATATGGCGGGTGAGCGCTGCAACGTGCGCCAGAAACAGCAGCGGTGACGGCAGCCCGCCTTCATCCTGATGAAAATGATGCTGCGCCACCCAGGCGTTATCAAAACCACATCGCTCCGCGTGCTGAATCTGTTCGGTTGCCAGCCGGTAACGCTGCTTCGCAGGCACCTTATCCAGCAGGCGGGTAAAAAAGCCGAGGCGACGGGTCATGCTGACTCCTTAGTCTTCAGGGGAAGCGTGTTCAATGGAATAAGAGGAGGAATGGCGTCGATTAATTCACGGGTGTAAGGATGGCGTGGGGATGAAAATAGCGTGACAACGTCACCTTGCTCTGCCACCTGTCCCGCTTTTAACACCGTTACGCTGTCGGCAATCTGCCGCACCGTGGCTAAATCGTGGGTAATAAACAGATAGGTCAGCCCCAGATCCGCCTGTAACTGCTGCAACAGGTCGAGGATTTGCGCCTGTACCGTGACGTCGAGCGCCGAGGTCGCTTCATCCAGCACCAGTATCTGCGGTTCGGCGATCAGCGCGCGCGCCAGCGCTACCCGCTGACGCTGGCCACCGGAGAGCTGATGCGGCCGACGCGACAACAGGCTCAGCGGCAGCGCCACTCTGTCGGTCACCGCCTCGACCCGCTGCCGACGCACTTCGCGGCTCAGGCGCTCAAAGTTACGTAACGGCTCTTCGATGATCTCAAACAGCGTCTGACGCGGATCGAGCGAGGCAAACGGATTCTGATAAACAAACTGGATTTTGCGTCGCAGCTGACGCAGTGCTTCACCGCGCAGTCCGTTGACAATATCGCCGTCCAGCGTCACCGTACCGCTGTCCGCCGTTTCAAATCCCATGACGATGCGCGCCAGCGTGGTTTTCCCCGATCCGGATTCCCCGACCAGCGCATGCGTGGTGCCGCGTGCCACCTGAAAACTGACCTGATCCAGCGCCTGTAACCGCTGTTGTTTACCAAGGGAAAAACTCTTTGCGATAGCGGTGACCTGAATCGCCGGGGCGGAAAAATGCGCGCGCTGACTCTGAGTGCGGGTACGCCGTTGCGGGGTGGCGTCCTGCAGCAACTGACGGGTATAGGGATGTGCTGGCGCGCTAATCAGACGGGCCGCCGGGGCGGATTCCTGAATTTCACCGTGGCGGAATACCATAATGCGGTCAGCCCGCTGGGCCGCCAGCGCCAGGTCATGCGTTACAAACAACACGGCGGTTCCCGACTCACGCCGCAGTTGATCCAGCAGGTCAAGAATGCGCTTTTGCACCGTGACATCCAGCGCGCTGGTTGGCTCATCAGCGATAATCAACGCCGGTTGCAGGGCAAGCGCAATGGCGATCAATACCCGCTGCTTCATCCCGCCCGACAGCTGATGTGGATACTGGTGAACGCGCTGTTCCGGATGGCTAAGCCCGACGCGGGTCAGCAACTCAATCACCCGCTGCTGACGCTGGGCGGTGGAACTCGCCCGGTGCAGGCGCAGAATTTCTGATACCTGCTCACCGATGGTTTTCACCGGATTAAGGGAATTGCCGGGGTCCTGAGGCACCAGACTAATCTGCGCACCGCGCAGCGAATCGAAACGCTTCTGCGACCACTGACTGATATCGACGCCGTTGAGTCGGATTTCCCCGCGATCGCGGCGGCCGTTATCCGCCATCAGCCCGATAATTGCCTGCGCCGTGGTGGTTTTACCCGATCCGGATTCACCCACCAGCGCCACCATCTCACCGGCGTTAAGCGTAAAACTGACATTGTGCACCACCGGTTGCCACAGATTGCCGCTGCGATAACTCAGGGTAAGTTGATCGACGGCGAGTAACGGTTGCCTGCTCATCGCTGGCCTCCTGACAGTTGCTGACTGATACGGTTAGCGGCGAGCACGACAGCCACCACCACCACGCCAGGAAAAGTGGTCAGCCACCAGGCGGTGGCCAGATAATTACGGCCTTCGGCGATCAGTAATCCCCATTCTGGGATCGGCGGCGGCGTGCCGTAGCCAAGAAAACTCAGGGTTGAGAGCGCCAGAATGGCCTGCCCAAACTGCAGTGCGGCATAGGCGATGACCGGGCTGAGCGCATTCGGCAGAATGTGACGCCACAGCACGGTGAAAAAGCGGCCGCCGCTGCCATAGGCCGCTTCGACATAGTCACTGTGACGGATGCGCACCACTTCAGCGCGCGCCAGCCGGGCGAAGCTGGCGATCGAGGCGGTGCCCACCGCCAGCGCCGCGTTCACCGTGCCGAAACCGAGCAGAATCAACAGGCTCAGCGAGAGTAACAGCGCCGGAATTGAGAGCAGCACATCGACCAGCCGCATCAGTACCGATTCGGTTTTGCCGCCTGTCGCACCGGCGATCAGGCCGAGCGCGGTGCCGATAACCAACCCAATCGCCACCGCAATAAACGCCGCTGACAGCGAGTGTGACGCGCCGTAAACGATGCGGGCAAACAGGTCGCGTCCCAGCTGATCGGTGCCCAGCCAGTGACCGGCCTGCGGCGCCAGACGCTGGGCGCCGGCCACGCCTTCAACCGGGCTGGCGTCTGTAAACAGGCCAGGAAACAGCGCCGCCAGCAGCGCCAGCAGCATCACCAGCACCGCCAGCCATAAGCCGGGCTGCACGCTGACTGCACCTCTCTTCGCCCGTGCCGGGCGTCGCGCCGCGGCATAATCAACCAGACTCATGGTGTGCCTCTCAACAGTTGTAAGCGCGGATCAAGCAGCGGCATCAGCAAATCCACCACCAGGTTAATCAGCACAAAGCCCAGCGCTGAAATCACCACCACCGCCTGCAGCACCGCCACGTCCTGATTATTAACCGCCTGCTGTGTGAGCTGGCCAAGGCCGCCCAGACCAAACACCGTCTCGGTAATCAGCGCACCGGCGATCAGTTCGCCCAGCAGTAAACCGGCCACCGTCAGCACCGGCAGCAGGGCGTTACGCAACACGTGTCGCCACAGCACGTAGCCTTCGCTGGCACCTTTGGCTCTGACTACCGCCACAAACGGACGGGTTGAGACCTCATCAATACTGCGCAACAGAATCTGCGCCAGCGGCGCGGAGATCGGGATCGCCACGGTGATAATCGGCAGAATCAGTCCCTGCCACGGCGAGGGATTGATCACCGGTATCCAGCGCAGCTGAAATGAGAATAGCTGTATTAAGGCGATCCCCAGCCAGAAGGTCGGGACCGAGATAAACAGCGCCGGCAGCGATTGCAGCAGATTACGCAGGCCGCGCAGCGCCGGATGGCGGGAGAGCGCCGCCAGCGCAAACGCCAGCAGCGTCGCCAGTAAAAATCCGCACAACGCCAGACGCAGGGTGCCCGGCAGATTAGCGACCAGCAGCTGGCTGACCGGCACGCCCGCCTGAACCGAATAGCCAAAGTCACCGTGCAGCATGGCGGCCAGCGTATGCAGATATTGCTGCCACAGCGGATTGTCCGCGCCATAAGCCTGACGCATCTCAGCAATCTGCTGCGGGCTGAGACCGAGATCCGGATTCTGGAACTTAATCAGTACCGCATCGCCCGGCAGCACCTGCAACAGGAAAAATGACAGGGTAAAAGCGGCCCACAGGACCAGCAGTCCCAGTCCTGCCCGATGCAACAAGTAGTGGCGCATCATCAACTCCGGTTTAATGTTTTTCCAGCCATGCGCCATACAGCGCCGGACGGCCTACCGCTTCAAACTTCACCCCTTTCAGCCAGGGTGCACCGGCATAAACCTGGGGCTCTTCGAAGATAGGAATGACGTAAGCCTGATCGAGCAGATAACGCTGCACATCTCCGGTCAGCTGGAGTCGTTTGCCCGGATTGACCTCGGCTGAGATCGCCACCAGCAGCTGATTAAGCCGGTCGTCACGGAAGTTTTTGACTTTGTCGCTGGAGCCGCCTTTCTGCAGCAGGTTGTCGCGGTTAGCCGGATAGAAGCTGCTCTTAATCACGTCGGGATCGGCACGGCCAACTTCGGTGACGTTAAGCGGGGTTTTAAGCGGATCGAGATTATCCAGTGTTTTACTACCGGCATCACCGGACTTCACCGTCAGCGCGACCCCCACCTGACGCCACTGCTGCGCCACCAGTTGCAGCACCTCTTTGTTCTGCGGCTGGGGTAAGGATTCATACACGGTGAGCGCCAGCCGCTGACCCGCTTTCTGACGAATGCCGTCGGCACCCGGCTGCCAGCCTGCCTGATCCAGCAATGCCCTGGCTTTCGCCAGATCGAACGTCAGTTTGTCAGCCAGATTGACGTAACCCGCCGCGCTTTTCGCTACCACCGAGGTGGCCTGCGGATAGTTGGCTGAGAACAGCGTATCCACTACCTGCTTCGCGTTGGTGGCGTGCAATAACGCCTGACGAACCCGGATATCGCTGACCAGCGGATTATCCGGGCGGAAGCTCAGGCTATCGTTGACGCCACGGGTCGGTGCGGCATAGATCGGGAAATTCTGTTCGCTGGCCTGTTTCTCATCATAGGCCTGAACCTGGCGGATAAAATCGGCCTGACCGGCCAGCAGCGCACCAATGCGCACGCTATCTTCCGGCGTGACCAGCACTTTAATGCCGTCCAGATTAGCCGGACCCTGCTGCTGACCGTTTACGGGTCCCCAGCGGTAATCCTTACGCGCCACCAGGTCGACTTCGCGCCCCAGCTTTTCATCGCTGACCACAAAGGGTCCCGAGCCGATAATATGGCGGGCATCGCCCAGCTGATCGAAGCTACGCGCCAGCGTGCTGAGTGAAACCAGCCCGGAGCCGATAGTTGCAGTGCCCTGCAGGAACCCCGGAGACGGCTGTTTAAAATAGAACTTCACCGTCAGCGGATCGATGACTTCACTGTGATCGTAATTATTGATCACCTCAGACACCGGCAGGCGCAGGGCTTTGTTACCCAGCCCGTAGGTATCGAAGTTTTTCGCCACCGCATTGGCATCCAGCGGCGTGCCATCGGAGAAGGTGACGCCGGGACGGAGTTTAAAGGTGTACTGGGTTTTATCGGCGTTGGTGGTCCAGCTCTCGGCAATCCAGGGTTCCACCTGCAGGGTTTCCGGGTTCTGCCAGGTTAACTTGTCGGTGATCTGATTCAGAATACCGCCATTCGGATAAAATCCGCCGGCAGGAGGATAGAGATTCGTATGTGCCTGCTGCTCCAGATAAATCAGCGTGCCGCCTTTGACCGGTGCGGCCACGGCATTAAAGGCAAAACTCCCGGCGAGTAAACTCAAAACCAGCGCCGGCGAACGCGGCGCACGGTGAAAAAACGTCTTCATAATGAATTCCTTTGTTATCAATTGTCTCAGCAGACGGAATCATCATCGAATGACGCAACACGCAGATAAACTAATGAATTGGTCAAAGCTTATCTGAAAAAAATCAATGCCCGAACAGGATGGCGTGTTCCGCCTTTATCCACCCGCCCGCTCCAATAATCTTCTGCACCGCACAACAACACCGCTGTTAAACCTCAACGCCGATAGCGGGCGTTAATAAAAAACAACGGGATATTCCCGCCGCCTTTACGGCAGCAGCCTTTTTAACCGCTGTTTTATTTAGCGATAAAGTGATCCGTGATTTAAAGTTCGCTTGTTGACTGCTTAAGACACTTTTCTGCAATCCATTGCCGATAATTTCGCTTTATGCCTGCAATAGCCGATTCATCAATATCTGAATAATTGATCAATAATCATAAGTAGCTGTTTTTAATATTATTTATAATCCATTCACTTTCCCTTTTCGCACTGATATGAATAAACTAAAAATAGATAAAACAATATGATGTTTTACCAAATATAAGCCTCGCTCCACACTGACCAGCAACCGGAATAATAAGGATCAGGTGAATGGCATATCGATTAAGTCTGTTAGACAAAGCGCCCGTCGTTGAGGGGGAATCGCCAGGCGCAGCATTGCAGCGCACCCTGCAACTGGCGCAGTTGGCTGAACAGTGGGGCTATCACCGCTTCTGGCTGGCGGAACACCACAACACCGCGCAGCTGGCCAGCCCGTCACCGGAACTGTTGATCGCGTGGATTATTGCCCAGACCCGGCATATCCGCGTGGGTTCGGGCGGGGTGATGCTCCAGCATTACAGTCCTTATAAGGTGGCGGAAAACTTCAATCTGCTGGCGTCACTGGCACCGGGCCGTATCGATTTAGGTATCGGCAAGGCGCCAGGCGGATTACCACTTTCTACCCGTGCGCTTCAGCTGGGTGTACAGCCGTCAGAGAAGGGCAGCTTTGCCGAACAGCTGCAGCTGCTGGATAGCTGGCTGAAACCCGACAGCCACAGCGGCGCTGATGACGATGAACGTTTGCATGCGACACCGCTGCCGTCACGGCCGGTGAACCGTTTTCTGCTGGGTGCCAGTGAAGAGAGCGCCCGACTGGCCGCCAGTCTCGGCTGGCAGCTGGTGTTCGCGGCGCATCTGAACGGTGACCGTCAGTTGCTGGAGCAGGTGCTCGGCACCTATTCCCGCCTCAGCAACGGTCAGCGCGCGCTGGTGGCCGTGCAGGTGGTGGTGGCCGATTCGCCCGCGGGTGCCGATCTGCTGGTGGCTAACCTCCGTCACTACCACGTAGCGGTGAAAAATGGTCCCGGCGTCAACGTTGCCAGCCTCGAACAGGCCGAACGGTATGTGCGCCAGGGGGGTTATCGTGATTACCTGATTGAGCCACGTACGCCGTCGCTGCTGAAAGGCACCGCCGCGCAGGTTCATGCCCAGCTGGATGCGCTGCACCATAACTTTGGTATCGATGAGTTCATTATTGATACGCCGATCAGCGAACCGGTTGCACGTCACCATTCGCTGGCCCTGCTGGCAACGCATCATCTGGTCGCAGCCTGATCGCCCTTCAGCGGAGAATCATCATGAAGCCGAATGCATCACAACTGATTGAATGGCGGCGCGAGCTGCACACCTGGCCAGAGCTGTCGGGTCAGGAGTTTGCAACCACGGCACGGCTGCGCCACTGGCTGCAGGAGGCCGGCATCCGGCTGCTTGATTACCCGCTTGAAACCGGCGTGGTGGCGGAAATTGGCCAGGGTGAAACGGTGATCGCCCTGCGTGCTGATATTGATGCACTGCCGATTCACGAGGCGAGTGGCGTACGGTTTCATTCCCGTCATCCTGGCGTCATGCATGCCTGCGGCCACGATCTGCACAGCGCCGTGATGTTAGGCGCGGCGGTACAGCTTCGGGCAATTGAGCCACAACTGGCGGGGCGGGTGCGCATTCTGTTTCAGCCCGCCGAAGAGATCGCCCGGGGTGCCCGTCAGTTTATTGACGCTGGCGTACTGGATCAGGTGCAGGCCATCTTTGGCATGCACAATGAACCGACGCTGCCGGTCGGCACATTCGCCACCCGCGGCGGCGCGTTCTACGCCAATGCCGACAAATTTATTATCCGCGTGACCGGCAAAGGCGCGCATGCTGCCCACCCGGAACAGGGTGTCGACAGTATCGTGGTCGCCAGCCAGATCATTCAGGCATTACAGGGACTCACCAGCCGCAGCTTCAGCGCGCTCGACAGTCTGGTACTGAGCATTACCCGGATTGATGGCGGCAAAACATGGAATGTCCTGCCTGGTGGCGTCGAGTTCGGCGGCACCGCCCGTACCCACGATCGCCAGCTGCGGGCCGAACTGGAACAGCGGGTGCGCACGCTGGTGGAAAACTTTGCCCAGGCGAGTGGTGCAGACGCGACGCTGAGCTGGCATCCGGGTCCGCCGGTGCTGGTCAATGATGATGACTGGGCGCACTTCAGCAGTGAGGTGGCGCAACAGCTCGGTTACCGGGTGCAGCCAGCCGGACTGCATCTGCTGGGTGAGGACTTTGCCTTCTATCTGCAACAGGTGCCTGGCGTGTTCGTCAGTATCGGCAGTGCCAGCGATTATGGCCTGCACCACGCCAGCTTCAATCCGGATGAAGCTCTGATCGCCCCTGCGGCAGACTACTTCGCTCAACTGGCCCAACAGGCGCTGCAACAGCTCAATGCGCGATGTCGGGAAGCCATTCTGACCTGATTTCATTATTTGCTGACATTCCCTTGCGGCTGTCGTGACGACCGCCGTTCAGGCAGCGCTATGACTAAAAAAGAGAGAGCATCATGAGCACAAGACAACTTCGGCTGGGTACTATTCTGCACGGCGCGTCCGGGAACATGTCTGCCTGGCGTCATCCGGCGGCTCAGGCCGATGCCAGCATCAGCTTTGATTACGCCAGAAAGATCGCCCGCAAAGCGGAGCAGGGCAAGCTCGACTTTCTGTTTGTCGCCGATGGTTTATACATCAACGAAAAGTCGATTCCGCACTTTCTCAACCGCTTTGAACCGCTGACGCTGCTGTCGGCGCTGGCGGGCGTCACCGAGCATCTCGGGCTGGTTGGCACCGTTTCAACCTCCTACAGTGAACCCTTTACCGTGGCGCGCCAGTTTGCCAGCCTCGATCATCTCAGCGGTGGCCGCGCCGGCTGGAACGTGGTGACTTCGCCGCTGGAAGGCTCGGCTAAAAACTTCTCGCGTCAGCAGCATCCGGAGCACGCCTTACGCTATCGCATCGCCGATGAGTATCTGCAGGTGGTGAAAGGCCTGTGGGATTCGTGGGAGCAGGATGCCTTTGTGCGCGACAAGCAGAGCGGCCAGTTTTTCGATCCGGCTAAGCTGCACACCCTGAATCATCACGGTGATTTCTTCCAGGTTCAGGGCCCGCTTAACATCTCGCGCACGCCGCAGGGCCGTCCGATTATCTTCCAGGCCGGGGCGTCAGAGGACGGCAAAAAGCTTGCCGCCCGCCATGCCGATGCCATCTTCACCCACCAGCCAACCCGCGAAGAGGCGCAGGCCTTTTACCGTGACGTTAAACAGCAGCTGGTGGCGAACGGCCGTCAGCCAGAGGATCTCCACATCTTCCAGGGCGTGAGCGTGATTGTCGGTGACGACGCCGACGACGTGGAGCGTCAGTACCAGACTACCGCCGCGCTGGTGTCGATTAACGATGCACTCAACTACCTTGGCCGCTTCTTCGACCATCACGACTTCTCACAGTATCCGCTCGATCAGCCCTTTCCTGATATCGGTGACATCGGGCAGAACAGTTTCCGCAGCACCACCGATGAGATCAAACGTAAAGCGCGTGAACAGGGACACACCCTGCGTCAGGCAGCACTGGAGGCGGCAACGCCCCGTCCCCTGTTCCACGGTACGCCGGAAGAGGTGGCAGACGGTCTGCAGCTTTGGTTCGAAACCGACGCCACCGATGGCTTCATTATCAACGGCGGCACCCCGGATACCTTCGAACGGTTTGTTGACCGCGTAGTGCCGATTTTGCAGGCGCGCGGCCTGACCCGTCGAGACTATCCCGGTAACACCCTGCGCGACAGTTTTGACCTGACGCTGCCGGTCAATCAGTTCACTTCACAATAAGAGCCTGTGCTATGCAAAAAAATAAAAGACTCATCGCCCTGATTATTCTGGCAGCCAGCGGCAGCGCCCTGGCGGACGGCACCAGCGTGGCGTACAACGGCCAGCGGGTCAGCCTCGACGCTAATAAAACGCCGATCCACAGTAGCAAGAACCCACAAGCGGTGGCGCAGTTGCCGGCCGGTCATCGCTTTGCGGTGCCAGGTTCATTTACCGTGGCGGTGGCGGCACAGAACTCTCCGCCGCTGACGGTCTTCTCCGATGACAACAAAACCCTGCTCGGCAGCGAAGTCGATATCGCCCGTCTGGTGGCCGACAGCCTCGGCCTGAAGCTCAATGTGGTGCCGACCTCATGGGAAGACTGGCCGCTGGGTGTCGCCTCCGGCAAATATGATGCGGCGATCTCTAACATCACCGTCACCAAAGAACGTAAAGAGAAGTTCGATTTCGCCACCTATCGCAAAGACTCACTCGGCTTTTACGTCAAAACCAACAGCCCGATCACCTCGCTGACCAAAGCGGAGGATATTGCCGGACTGCGCATCATCGTCGGTTCCGGCACCAATCAGGAAGCGATCCTGCTGGCGTGGGATAAACAGAATCAGGCGAAAGGCCTGAAGCCGTTTACGCCGATTTATACCAAAGATGATGCCGCCCAGACGCTGGCACTGCAGGCCGGACGAGCCGACGCCTATTTTGGCCCCAACGTAATTGGCGCATGGAAAGCGGCGCTTAACGGCAAAACCCGGCTGGTCGGCAGCGTCGATGGTGGCTGGCCGAAAGCAGCCCACATCGCAGTGACGGTGAAAAAGGGCAGCGGCCTGGCTGAACCGATCAGCACCGCGCTGAACGGCGTAATGAAAAACGGCGACTACCAGCAGGTGCTGAACCGCTGGGGCGAAGGGGTGGAGCGGATCGATCGTTCCGAAATTAACCCGGCCGGACTGGGCGATTAAGGAGCAGACGATGAGTGAAGCCATATTCCGTGAAGTTTCGCCCGAGGCGGCGGAACTGCAACCGATTCTGACCGGCCTGTTTGGCGAATATGCCGCCCGCTACGGCGACTATTTTGCCCGCCAAAAGGAGCAGGAGCTGACCGAGTGGTATCTGCCGCCGCAGGGATTATTCATCGTGCTGGAGCGTGACGGCGAGATCATCGCGATGGGTGCCTATAAGCCTTATGACCCGCAGACGGCGGAACTGAAACGCATCTGGACCCGCAGCGATCTGCGGCGTCAGGGGCTGGCGCTGGTGGTGTTACAGGAGCTGGAGCGGCGTGCGCTGCGGGCGGGGTATCAGCGGCTGTTTCTCACCACCGGTTTCCGCCAGCCAGAGGCGGTGCGGCTTTACACCGGCCATGGCTATCAGCCGCAGTTTGATCTGAGCGGGGATCTGGAACGCTATGGTCAGCCGCCGCACGATGGCCGGCTGCGTTTTATAAAAGTGATTGGCGTGCAGGACGTCGCACAGGCGAGTTAAGGAGGGACGATGAGCAAGCATCAACATCTGCAGGTGGTGCCGGCGCGTTATCCGGCCCGTACCGTTGGGGCGATCGTCGCCCTGTTTATTTTGGCGGCCGTGATCCAGTCGGTCGCCTTTAATCCGCGCTGGGAATGGGGCGTATTTGCCCGCTGGTTCTTCGATCCGGTGATCCTGCATGGTCTGGGTCAGACCCTGTTGCTGACGCTGCTGGGGACGGTGTTCAGCCTGATATTTGGCGGGCTGCTGGCCCTGGCGCGCCTCTCCTCCTCGTGGCTGCTGAGCAGTCTGGCGTGGGGTTATATCTGGCTGTTCCGTTCGCTGCCGCTGATTGTGGTGCTGATCATTCTGTACAACTTCTCTTATCTCTACGACACCCTGTCGATTGGTATCCCGTTTACCGCTCTGTCGTGGGGCGCGTTTCAGACCATTAATGTGCTGGGCCAGTTTCCGGCAGCGGTCATTGGCTTAACGCTGGTGCAGGCGGCCTACAGCGCGGAGATCATTCGCGGCGGGATTCTGGGGGTCGATCACGGCCAGGTCGAAGCGGCCTCCGCGCTGGGACTGTCGGCAACCCGCCGCACCTTCCGCATCATTCTGCCGCAGGCGTTACGCGCCATCATTCCCACTGCCTTTAACGAAATCATCAGCCTGGCGAAGGGCACCGCGATGGTGTACGTGCTGGCGATGCCGGAACTGTTTTACACCATCCAGATGATCTACAACCGCAACCAGGAAGTGATCCCGCTGCTGATGGTCGGCGCCGCCTGGTATCTGATTATCACCACCGTGCTGTCGGTGATTCAGCACAGCGTTGAACGCTGGCTGGCCCGCAGTGTGACCCGCGAACCGCAGCCGTCGCGCTGGCGGCAGTGGCGCAACCGCGTCACGCCTCTCAATCCAACCGAGGAGATCAGCCATGTCCGAAGCCATTGATTACCGCACATCACACACCACCGGTGCCATCAGCATTACCGGCGTCAGTAAAAGTTTTGGCAAACACAAAGCGCTGGATGCGGTTTCACTGTCACTGGATCCGGGATCGGTGACGGTGATCCTCGGCCCCTCCGGCTCCGGCAAGTCGACCCTGTTGCGCACCATCAATCATCTGGAGCGGGTGGATGAAGGGTTTATCCAGATTGACGGCGACTACATCGGCTATCAGCAGCGCGGCGATAAGCTCTACGAACTGAAAGAGCAGGCGATTCTGCGTCAGCGCATTAACGTCGGCTATGTGTTTCAGAATTTCAATCTGTTCCCGCACCTCAGCGTGCTGGACAATCTGATTGAAGCGCCGATTGCCCATCGACAGCTCACCAAAGCGGCAGCGATTCAGCGTGCCGGTGAGCTGCTGGATATTGTCGGTCTGCGGCATAAAGCTGACGCCTGGCCGCGTCATCTGTCAGGCGGCCAACAGCAGCGTATCGCCATTGCCCGGGCGCTGATGCTAAATCCACGGGTGATGCTGTTTGACGAACCAACTTCAGCGCTTGATCCGGAACTGGTCGGCGAGGTGCTCGACGTGATCAAAAAACTGGCGCGCTCCGGCACCACGCTGGTGATCGTTACCCACGAGATTGGCTTTGCACGTGAAGTGGCGGATAACGTGGTGTTTATGGTCGACGGCAGGATCGTAGAGCAGGGCAGCACCAGCCAGGTACTGAACAATCCGCGCCATGAGCGAACCCGGCGTTTCCTGGCGCGCGTGCTGTGAGGATGACGATGAAGCTGAGCCCTCTGTCATTGCTGCTGCTGTCGCTGCTGTCGCCGCTGGCCACTTCCGCCGCTGAACAACGTGACACCCGGCAAAATGAAACGCCGATTCATGCGCCCGCCAATCCGGCAGCGATCGCAAAAATTCCGGCAAACTTTACTTTTATTGAGCCAGGCACCCTGACGGTGGCGACTTCCGCCACCAACTCGCCGCCGCTGTCACTGCTGGCGTCGGATAATGTCTCGCGGATCGGCAGCGATCCCGATATTGCCCGGCTGCTGGCCGACAGTCTGGGATTAAAACTGAAGCTGGTGCCGGCATCGTGGGAGGACTGGCCGCTGGGGATCACCGCGGGCCGCTACGATGTGGCGATGTTTAACATCGCCGTGACCGAAGAGCGCAAAAAGAAGTTCGATTTCGCCACCTATCGCGCCGATAACCACGCTTTCTCGGTGAAAAGTGACAGTAAAATCAGCGCGATCAATGCGCCCGCCGATATCGCCGGTAAACGCATCATCGTGGCGTCCGGCACCAATCAGGAGCGCATCCTGCTGAGCTGGGATCGGCAAAACCAGGCCAAAGGGTTGCCGGCAGTCACGCCGATCTATCTGACCGATGACGCCTCGGCCACGCTTTCCCTGCTGTCGGGACGTGCCGATGCGATGTTCGGGCCGCACTCGATGGCAGCGTGGAAGGCGGCGTCACGCGGACAAACAAAACTGGTTGGCAGCGGGCCGTTTCGCGCCTGGGTCGCGGTCACCACCAAAAAGGGTAACGGTCTGGCACCCGCACTGCAGGCGGCCATGGATGGCACCATCAGCGGCGGTCAGTATCAGCAGGTTCTGACGCGCTGGGGCGAACAGGATGAAGCCATCGCGCACTCCACGGTAAATCCCCCCGGCATTCAGTACTGAACCTTCTCTGGCGCTTCGGCGCCGTTTATTCTGCCTGCCTCTCTACTCCGGCTGAACGGCCATCACGGCGACGGACCACAGAATTGCGCTACACTCTCCAGCGTTAGTGTTCTATCCTGCCCGCCTGTCGATTCAGCGCGCGGCGGAGCAATTAACCTGGAAGCCCCATGAAAATCAGATTCCTTTCTGCCAATGAGCAAAAGCTGGCGGAGGTGCGCAAAATCCTCGAACCTATCGGGGTCGAAGTATTGCCCATCTCCCGTCGTATCGAAGAAATTCAGACTGAAAACGAACTCGATCTGGTGCGCGATAAGCTGACCAAGGCCTTTTCACTGATTGGACGACCGCTGTTCGTTGAGCATACCGGACTCTATCTGGATGGCCTGAATGGCCTGCCAGCCGGGTTGACCCGCATCTTCTGGAACCGGCTGGATGCGGAGCGTTTTACCGCCCTGGTGCAGGGGCTCGATAGCCAGGCCGTGACGGCTAAGACCGTGCTGGGCTACTGCGATGGTCGCAAAATGTATCAGTTTTCCGGCGAACTGCGCGGTACCATCGCCGCCGAACCGGCCGGCACACGCGGCTTTCAGTGGGATTGTGTCTTTATCCCGGAAGGTTACGATCAGACATTTGCCGAAATGGGTGAACTCAAGAATGAGATTTCGATGCGGCGCATCGCGCTCGATCGCTTCGCCACTTTTTTGAAAACGGCTCGGGGAGTTGCATGAAACCTGAACTTAAACGTGCTTATGATTCCGGTAAGCTGATTCTGTTTGCCGGCGCGGGTATCTCTCGCAATCTTGGTTTGCCGGAGTGGCATGAGCTGATTGCCCATCTCGCCAATGAGCTGGGTTACGATCCGAAAATCTTTAACACCTATGGTACCCATCTGTCGCTGGCGGAATATTACAAACAGAAGAAAGGATCGCTCGGCCCGCTGCGCAGCTGGATGGATCGCGAATGGCACCGCCCGGATATTGATGTCCGGACCTCAGAAATCCACACCATGATCACCCAGGGCAACTTTTCCCGCATCTATACCACCAACTACGATCGCTGGCTGGAAGCGGCACACGATGCGCATGGCGTCCCGTATTACAAAGTGGCTAACGCCGCCGATCTGGTGTCGCTGACCGAAGATAAACGTCACATTATCAAGCTGCACGGCGATTTCGATGATGACACCTCTATCGTGCTGGATGAAAGCAGCTACTTTGAACGGCTCTATTTCGATTCGCCGCTCGACATCAAACTGACCCACGACGTGATGGGCAATTCGGTGCTGTTTGTCGGCTACAGCATCAGCGATTTTAATATCCGGCTGCTGTTTTACCGCCTGACTAAAATGTGGGGCCGCACCGGGCTGGCGACGGCGCGTCCGAAATCGTATCTGTTTACCAACCGCAATAATCCAGTGGCAAAAGAGGTACTTGGACAGTGGGGGATTGAGATGATCGTCTCGGAAGAGGATGACCCGCGTAAAGCGCTGGCCGATTTTCTTGAGGCGCTGCTGGTCTAGCCAGCAACGCGCCTTCCCCGACAGAGTGGTTAAAGTTTGTGCCCGGTTAAGGTTATGCCGGGGATAACCGATAAACTCTATTCTCTGCTGGAAAAGCATCATCGTCGTGATATACTGTATGTATACACAGTATCCGAGGGGCAAAAACATGGCTGTCGAAACAAAATTTGTAGTAGTCAGAAAGGGTGAAGAGAAGATGACGTTTGCCAATAAAAAAGAGGCCGATGCCTACGACAAAATGCTCGATATGGCCGAAGCCTTCACCGACTGGCTGTTACAGCATCAACCCGCGCTGGATGAGACGCAGGCGGAAACCCTGGGCCTGTTGATCGCCGAGCAGAAAGATGCTGTGCAGCATATTCTGCGTACCAGCAAACTGCCTGAGCCGGTTGCTGCTGATGCCCGTCAGCCTGAGACGGCATCAGACAGCGCCGATGACAAGGCTGAAGAGACTGGCAGTAAAAAAGTCCGCGCGGTAAAAGCAGCCTGACCCCGTTAACGCCGGAAGCGATCCTTCCGGCGTTATTGTTTTGACTGTGTCTGGCACCGATCTTCACCTTATGCCGCTTTGCGCACCTCCTTGTTAAAACGCCTTGCCTGAAAGGCCGTCTCGTCAAACCACTCTGCTTTGAAAATCCTTTCCGCTGAAAGATCTGCGCGTTTATGTCGCGTTCGCCGTAATGACGGCCCTTAAGGCATCTCGCGGTTTACCTGTAGCGGGTTATATTTTTGATCTCGCCTTGCTGCAAATCACACCAGTAAGAACGATCTGTATCACGTTTCTTTTCGTAAGCTATTGAGGCTGCGATTGAAACTGATACAGTACCGCCACTGGATTGTTACTGCTTCGGCAGGCAAAACCTGATTTTCTGGCTTATGCCGGAGGTCAGGTTTTTTTGTTTCTGGGGTTCCAATGAAAATCGCCAAAATTCTTAATAATAATGTGGTGGTTGTTCAGGATAAACACGGCGGCGAACAGGTCGTTATGGGGCGCGGTCTGGCCTTCCAGAGACGCGTCGGCGACACGCTTGATAAGGCGCGCATTGAGAAGATTTTCGCGCTGCAAAGCGACGAACTGATGCATCGGCTGGGGGATCTGTTAAGCCAAATTCCGCTGGAGGTGATGACCACCTGCGATCGCATCATCCAGCTTGCCGCCCAGCGGCTGGGGACCTTGCAGGAGAGCCTGTATATCACCCTCACCGACCACTGCCATTTTGCGATTGAACGGCAACATAAAGGCCTGACCATCAAAAATGTGCTGCTGTGGGAGATTAAACGGCTCTACCCGAAAGAATTTGAACTGGGGCAGGAAGCGCGGGCCATTATCGCTCAGCGCCTGAACGTCCAGCTGCCGGAGGATGAAGCGGGCTTCATCGCCCTGCATCTGGTAACGGCGCAGCTCAACAGCGAAATGCCGGAGGTTATGCACGTAACCCGGGTGCTGCAGGAAATCCTGCAGCTGGTGAAGTATCAGTTACAGATTGAATATGATGAAGAGTCGCTGAGCTACCAGCGCTTTGTGACTCATCTGAAGTTTTTTGCCCAGCGAATGCTGACGCGTACCGTGGTGCCGGATGACGATCTCTCCCTCCATCGGGCAGTAAAAGATAACTACGCCAACGCCTGGAAATGTGCCGAAAAGCTGGCGCAGCACCTGCAAAAAAGCTATCAGCGCGAGCTGACTGCGGAAGAAATTATGTTCCTCACCATTCATATCGAACGGGTGAGAAAAGAAGCACGCTAGACGCTATTACTGGATTTTTCTGCAACTGGATTTTTACTTCAACAGGATTGTTACTGCATAACGCAGGCAAAACCTGAGCGCGGCCTGAACACACAGGCTGCTCTCGGGTTTTTTTTTATTTTTTACTCAGTCATCCGGCGCCCGCGGGCCACGGCTATAAGGAAATCGAGATGGAATATCACGCGTTGGCGAAAGATATTCTCGGCCACGTCGGTGGCAAAGAGAATATCGTCAGTCTGGTACATTGCGCCACACGGCTTCGCTTCAAGCTGAAGGATCACGGCAAAGCCGATGCCCGCAGTCTGAAGGAGAATCCAGGCGTGATCATGGTGGTCGAAAGCGGCGGTCAGTTTCAGGTGGTGATTGGCAATCACGTCCACGATGTCTGGCAGGCCGTCAGCAAAGCGGCCGGACTGGCGGAAGACGCACCCAGCATCAATGACGGGAAGGGCGACAAGATCAACCTGTTCAACCGCCTGATTGATATCGTATCAGGCATTTTTACTCCGTTTATCGGTATCCTGGCCGCCTCCGGTATTCTCAAGGGCTTTCTGGCGCTGGCGGTGGTCTGCAACTGGCTGTCCCCCGACAGCGGCACCTATAAGATCCTGTTCGCCGCCAGTGATGCGCTGTTCTTTTTCTTCCCGCTGGTGCTGGGCTATACCGCCGGGAAAAAATTTGGCGGCAACCCGTTTATCACCATGAGCATTGGTGGAGCACTCACCCATCCGACTATGATTGCGGCTTTTGAGGCCAGCCAGCAGGCGGGGGCGGTGACCGAGGCTTTTTTTGGCATTCCGATAACCTGGATTAACTACAGCTCCTCTGTGATCCCGATTATTCTTGCCGCCTGGCTGAGCTGCTGGCTGGAAAAACAGAGCAGCCGCTTTCTGCCTTCCTCCGTGAAAAACTTTTTTGCCCCGCTGATCTGCATAGCGATCACCGTTCCTCTGACCTTCCTGCTGATTGGACCGCTGGCGACCGGGATGAGCCAGATGCTGGCGAATGGCTATCAGTGGATTTACCAGCAGGCTCCGTGGCTGGCAGGCGCGGCGATGGGCGCACTATGGCAGGTCTGCGTAATTTTCGGTTTGCACTGGGGACTGGTGCCCTTGATGATCAACAACCTGGCGGTGCTGGGTCACGACACCATGGCACCGATCCTGTTGCCTGCGGTAATGGGACAGGTAGGTGCCACGCTCGGTGTCTTGCTTCGTACCCGTGACGCGCGCCAGAAAGTGCTGGCGGGCTCTTCGGTCACCGCCGGGATTTTCGGCATCACCGAGCCGGCTGTCTATGGCGTTAACCTGCCACTACGTCGCCCGTTCTACTTTGGCTGCGTCGCCGGAGCGATCGGCGGTGCCATTGTCGGGTTCAGTGATACCCATGTTTATTCCTTCGGCTTTGCCAATATCTTTACTATTGCCCAGATGATCCCGCCGGGTGGCGTCGACAGTACGCTATGGGGCGGCATTATCGGCACGCTGGTGGCGCTGGTGCTGAGTTTCACAATGACGCTGCTGGCGGGAATGCCGGGTGCGCGCCGTCCGTCAGAGGCCGCGTTGCCCGCTACCCTCAGTGCCAATGAGGTGCTCTCACCGATGACCGGTAGCGTACTGGCACTCGACCAATTGCCTGATGCCACTTTTGCCAGCGGCCTGCTCGGTCAGGGTACCGCCATTATTCCCTCAGGAAATCAGGTTATTGCGCCGTTTTCCGGCATGGTTGCCTCCTTGTTCCAGACCCGACACGCGATTGGCTTGCTGAGCGACAGCGGAATCGAGGTATTGATTCACGTCGGGATCGATACCGTCAAACTCGACGGCAAACCCTTCACCGCCCATGTAAACGTCGGCGACAAAGTGCAGCCGGGTGACCTGCTGCTGACCTTTGACCGTCAGGCCATTATTGACGCCGGATACGATCTGGCGACCCCGATCATTATCAGTAACAGCGATGCGTATCAGCAGGTGGTGACCGTTGCGGCCAGCACCGTGGTTGCCGGTGCGCCATTGCTCAGCGTAAGCCACGACTAAAAGGAGCACGTGATGAAGAGTTTCCCGAGTACATTTTTATGGGGCGGCGCACTGGCCGCAAACCAGGTCGAAGGCGCTTATCGCGAAGAGGGTAAAGGGCTATCCACCTCTGACGTCCAGCCGCAGGGCATATTTGGTCCTATCGTCGAGCGTGAGCCCGGCAGCAGTAGCATTAAAGATATCGCCATCGATTTCTACCATCGCTACCCGGAAGATATCAAACTGTTCGCCGAAATGGGCTTCAGCTGTCTGCGCGTCTCTATCGCATGGACGCGCATCTTCCCGAACGGTGACGATCCGCAGCCGAATGAGGCCGGGCTGGCCTTTTACGACCGGCTATTTGATGAACTGGCGGCGCACCGCATCACACCATTGGTGACGTTGTCACACTATGAAATGCCGTGGTCACTGGTAAAACAGTACGGCGGCTGGGGCAACCGTCAGGTGATTGATTTATTTGAACGTTATGCCCGCACCGTTTTTGCGCGCTATCAGCATAAAGTGAAGCGCTGGCTGACCTTCAACGAAATTAATATGTCGCTGCACGCGCCAATGACCGGCGTCGGACTGCCGGACGGCAGCAGCAAAAGCGAAGTCTACCAGGCCATTCACCACCAGCTGGTGGCCAGCGCGCTGGCGGTCAACGCCTGTCATGAGATCATTCCTGACGCTCAAATCGGCAACATGCTGCTCGGCGGGCTGATGTATCCGCTGACCTGCAAGCCCGATGATGTGTTCAAAACGCTGCAGGAAAACCGCAGCTGGCAGTTCTTTGGCGACGTACAGTGCCGCGGCAGTTATCCGGGCTATATGCTGCGTTTCTTCCGCGATAATGGCATCCGACTGGATATCACCGATGCCGATCGCCAGGCGCTGAAATCGACCGTCGATTTTATCTCGTTCAGCTATTACATGACCGGCTGCGTAACCGCCGACGAAGCACATAGCCAGCGCGCACGAAGTAACATCCTGAGCATGGTGCCGAACCCGCATCTTGCCAGTTCGGAATGGGGCTGGCAGATTGACCCGGTCGGGCTGCGTACGCTGTTAAACGTGCTGTGGGACCGCTATCAAAAACCGCTGTTTATCGTTGAAAACGGCCTTGGCGCAAAGGATGAGCCAGATGCAGCAGGCATGGTGCAGGATGACTATCGCATCAGCTATCTTAACGACCATCTGGTGCAGGTCCGCGAGGCGATCGACGACGGCGTTGAGGTGCTGGGCTATACCAGCTGGGGACCGATCGATTTGGTCAGCGCATCGAAAGCTGAACTCTCTAAGCGCTACGGCTTCATTTATGTCGATCGGGATGACAGTGGGAACGGCTCGCTGGCGCGCAGCCGCAAGAAGAGTTTTTACTGGTACAAAGAGGTGATTAGCACCAACGGGGCGTCGCTGAAACAGTAATTGCAGCAATGCGCCATCGCGGCGAAGACCTTTTCGCCGCGATGCATCTCGCCGCCGCGCTACTCATGCGCGACACCAGGCATTTCATCCCATTTTCTCCGGCTGTTTATCCGGGCGTTGGTTGACGATCTGCTGACGTGATGTTCGTTTGCCAGGATGTCCGCTGATCCTCAGCGTTCTTCTGCGGCTCTGACCTGATAGCGCGTACTGCGTCCGCCGCCTTCCAGCCGGTAAAGACAGCCTTTCTCCAGCAGATCGGCTAAATGACGTGTCGCCGTCGCCTTACTCACTTTCGCCACCTTCTGATACTGACTGGCGCTGATCCCCTGTTCAAAACCCTGTTCGCCGCCGTCTAACAACCGGTTCAGTACTTTTACCTGCTCTTTGCTCAGGGCCAGTCCCTGATGCCGGAGCCAGAAGCGTGCTTTTGCCTGGGTGCGGGCAACGGTGTTAATCGCCTGCTGCAGACTCTCATCCAGAATATCGAGAAACCACACCAGCCAGTCGGTAATATCCAGCCCGCCTTTCTGCGTCTGTTCCAGGATGCGGTAGTAATCCGCGCGGTGGGCCAGAATGGCAGGTGACATCGCGTACAGACGGATGCTCTGACTGTCAGCCTGCGCCAGTGCCAGATCGGTTAAAGCGCGGGTGATACGGCCATTACCGTCATCAAAAGGGTGCAGGGTAACAAACCAGAGATGGCAGATTGCGGCGCGCAGCAACGGGTCCAGCATCACATCCTGTTCGCTGCGGTTGAACCACGCAATAAACGCTGTCAGCTGCGGTTCCAGTCCGCTGCGCGGCGGTGCTTCAAAATGCACCGTCGGACGATCGATGCGTCCGGATATGACCTGCATCGGCTCGCTGCCGCGCAGGGTGCCAACACTCAGACGCTGCACGGACCATTCATCGGCCGGAAATAACCAGCAATGCCATTGATAAAGACGCGCCAGCGTGAGCGGCTGGCTGCGGTTGTTAATGGCATCCAGCATCATCGCCGCCAGTCCCTCCGATCGATCCGAAACCGGATAAGGCTGTTGTTCGGTCACGCCTAAGCGGCGCGCCAGAGATGAACGCACCGATTGTACGTTTACCCGTTCTTCTTCAATCGCCGAGGAGGAGAGGATATTGCTGAGCAGAGTGTCGAGCGTTTGCGCCTGATCGCCGGGGTGCAGGCTGGCACGGCCCAGCAGTAAACCGCGCTGCTGCTGCAGATGGCGCAAACGAGGTAACAGTGCGGCCTGCTGCCAGTGAAATTGCGGCCAGTCGGCCTGTTGCCATATCCAGTCAGTCGTCATATCCGGCTCATCATCAGGGTAATGAGCCGAATAAGTCTGCTTATTCGGCTCACATAATGAGTCGATTGTAACGAAGATTTGGCTCACAGACCACTTTGTCAGCCACCAGACACAAAAGAAAACAGGACCCGAAGGTCCTGTCTGTTTAGCGGGAGAATTGCAAAAAGGTGTCTGAGTAGTAGTGAACAATCCAGGCGACATACGCTAACCAGATGATCATACCGCCTGCTAAGCCAATTTTACCGGTCATTGATTTTTCTCCACCGTGATGAGGGAACAACAACGTCTGTTTACATAAACTGACAGTAGTGACGGCTGCCGGTATTGTTTTAGATCAAATTAAACAGATTCATTGCTGTCGCCATAACCCCTTTGCGATCAACTTCCCGCTTTTATCATCCGGTCTGACCCGCACACTCCAGCCGGTTGCGTAATTAAAGTTCAAAAAAACGGCGCCGATAGATGATCTCAGGAGCACCAGAACCACAGGGAGGTCGCGAAAAGGGTAAATTCCAGGGGAATCAACATGGCCAGTCAGTTAAAAGATAAAAAGAAAATGAGTACCCGAGCGCAGATGCTCATTACCGGCGGCTTGACCATTATGCTGGGATTTACCGTGACGATCGGTGTCCTTAGCTGGCAGTCAGGCAAAGAGCAGAAGGCGCTGGCAGAGAAGTATCTGCAGCAGATTGCCCAAAGCCGCGGCTTACAGGTGCAACAGGAGCTGAGTCATGCGCGTGACGTGGCCAGCCATCTGGGACAAAGCCTGATCGCTTTACCCCATGCCGGTATTACCGACCGCAAAGTGGTCGATAAGATCATGGAATATTCACTGCGGGCCAATCCCGACTATCTGTCGATGTCTGTGATCTTTGAACCGAACGCCTTCGATGGTCGCGATGCCGAATTCGTGAACCAGCCGGGCCAGGCTCCACAGGGGCGTTACGCCTGGTTTGTTGACCGCGATCAGGCGGGTCAATTCGCCATGCATCCTCTGCTCTCAATCCTGACGCCAGGTCAGGGTGATTACTATCAAATCCCGCAGCAATCGAAGAAAGATACCCTGATCGAGCCTTACAGCTATGCCTATAACGGCGTGCCGACCTTACTGACCTCGGTCGCGGCGGCAATAATCGAACAGGGCACGCTGAAGGCGATTGTCACCTCCGATATTTCACTCGCGTCATTACAGCAGAAGGTGAATCAAATCAAACCCTGGCAGGGAAGCGGCTATGCGCTGCTGCTCTCCAATGGTGGAAAGGTGGTGTCATCGCCGGTCAAAGATGAGGCCGGTAAGCCGTGGAAAGGGGAAACCGATCATTTCACCTCGGGCGTGGTGCAGCATTTTGATTCAGTGCTGGGAGAAGAGGCGTTGATGACCTGGCAACCGGTGATTATTGGCGACAGCGATAAACCCTGGTACCTCGGGGTGGTGGCGCCGGTGAGTCAGGTGATGGCCGCCGCTAACCGTCAGCTGAGCTGGGCCATTGGCCTGATGATCGTCAGCATTCTGCTGGTCGGAACGGTGCTGGGCCTGCTGTTCAGCCGTAAAGTATTACGTCCGATTGGTGGCGAACCGATTGAGGCGGCTAAAATCGCGCTGGCGGTAGCGGATGGCAAACTCGACAATGCCATCGTTATCAAAGCCGGCGACCGCAGCAGCCTGTTCTTCGCGCTGGAAACCATGCAAAGTCAGCTGCGACAAATCGTTGGCCAGATTAAAGATGCCAGCGAATCGGTGCGTCAGGGCGCGGGCGAAATTGCCAGCGGCAACCTCAACCTGGCATCCCGTACCGAGCAGCAGGCGGCCGCGCTGGAGCAGACCGCCGCCAGTATGGAGCAGATCAGCGCCACCATCCGCCTGAATGCGGATAATGCGCAGCAGGCAACCAGCCTGACGGAAAATGCCACCCACATCGCCAGCCGCGGCGCCACGCTGGTGGGCCAGGTGGTCCAGACCATGGCGCAGATCGATGACAGTTCGAAGAAGATCGGCGACATCACCACCATGATCAACAGCATCGCCTTCCAGACCAATATTCTGGCGCTCAACGCTGCGGTGGAGGCGGCACGCGCTGGCGAGCAGGGCCGTGGCTTTGCAGTGGTGGCATCTGAAGTGCGTAATCTGGCGCAGCGCAGCGCCAGTGCGGTCAAGGAGATCGCGGCACTGATCGAGGAGTCAAGCGTACGGGTTGAAAGCGGCGTCAGGCTGGTGAACGATGCCGGTAAGACCATGCAGGAGATGACGCAGGCGGTTAATTCGGTGCAGGGCATTATCGGGGAGATCGTTTCCGCCTCGGATGAGCAGGCGCGCGGCATTACCCAGGTGACGATTGCCGTTAACGAAATGGATGGCACCACCCAGCAGAACGCCGCGCTGGTGCAGCAGATGTCGGCCGCGGCCAGTTCACTGGAAGACCAGGCGCAACAGCTGGCGCAAACGGTCGAGCAGTTCCATCTGGCTTAACGTAATCCGCTGATGATAAAGAAAACCCGCCGTTGGCGGGTTTTTTATTGATTACTGTTCGGTCAGGCGCTCACCGCTGTGCGCATCGAACAGATGCATCTTGTCCGGATTGACGGTGACCGGCAATGTCCCGCCCGACGTCGCCTCGCTGCGCCCGCTCTGTTGCATATGCAGGACGAAACCCTGCCAGTTCAGATGCAGCAGCGTCGACTCGCCGGTAATCTCAACGATACTGACATCGGCTGGCTGACCACCCGCATCGCTGATTAAATCGTGAGGCCGCACGCCGAGCGTCACCGGCTGGTCCGGCTGCTCACCCGCCGCACGGTGCCAGCGGGGCGGTAACGGCAGCCACTGTTGACCACACAGCACGCCCGGCACGCCATCACGCGGCTGAAACTGCGCATCCAGCAGATTCATCGGCGGCGAACCGATAAAGCGTGCCACAAAGGTATTCACCGGACGATCGTAGATCGCCAGCGGTGCGCCCTGTTGCACGATAACGCCATCCTTCATCACTACAATCTGATCCGCCAGCGTCATCGCCTCGACCTGATCGTGCGTCACATACACCATGGTGGTTTTAAAACGCTGGTGCAGCGATTTGATCTCGGCACGCAGCTCCATGCGTAACTGCGCATCAAGGTTAGACAGCGGTTCATCGAACAGAAACACCTGCGGATTACGCACCATCGCGCGTCCCATCGCCACACGTTGCCGCTGGCCGCCCGATAGCGCCCGTGGATAACGTTGCAACAGCTGTCCGATGCCGAGGATGCCGGCAATGCGGGCGATCTTGCTTTTCTGCTCCTCGCGCGCCACCTTTTTGACCTGCATATGGAAGGCCAGATTCTCTGCTACCGTCAGGTGCGGATAGAGCGCATAGCTCTGGAATACCATGGCGATATCGCGGTCAGCGGGATCGAGGTCGTTGATGCGTTTTTTATCGAGCATGATCGCCCCGTCAGAGACGCTATCCAGCCCCGCCAGCAAACGCAATAAGGTTGATTTACCGCAGCCGGAGGGACCAACCAGCACGGTAAAACTGCCGTCGGGGATGGTGAGATCCAGCGGGTGCAGCACGCTCTGCTTACCGTAGCGCTTAGCCACCTGTACAAGTTCAACACTGGCCATAATTAGCGCACCTCATGTGAAAGTTGGAGTTGTTGCCAGCCGGGATAGCGGCGCGGTGAACTGCTGATCGCCAGAGAGGCGACATCTATGCCCCAGCGCAGCGCGGTCTGCGTTGGCTGGCGGTAAAGCAGCGCGGCAAGAAAACCGGCGTTGAAACTGTCTCCGGCGCCGATGGTATCAACCACCGTCACCGGTTGCGCCGCCACGTGCAGCGTCCCGGTGGCAGACCACAACCGCGCGCCGTCCGCACCGCTTTTCACCACACAGCCACCGCGACCACTGAGCCGGGCCGCCAGCTGAACCGCGCTTTGCTCCACGGACGCGCCGTTGGCTAAGCCGAGCGTTTCAACTTCGTTCAGCAGCAGCCAGTCGCAATCGGCTAACCAGCGATGAACCTGCTGGCGAAGCTCATCATGCCAGCCGGTGGGGGGCCAGCCGGTATCGACCGCCACAGCAAAACCCCGTTGCTGTAGCGCCGCCAGCAGCGCCGGATACGCCTGATAGAGTTCCAGGCAGAGAAAGGTGCCGCACAGCAGAACGATATCGCCCGGTACGGCCTGCGCGGGCAGCTGGTTCAGCACATCCGCAGCGGTCATTTGCGTGATATGGCCAAAGTTGCTGATAAACGAACGTTCGTTGTCAGGATGGGTGACGCCCACCGTCAGCGAGGTTTCACAGCGATAGCGTGGCCAGTGCGCCGCACTGTGCGGGAAATGACTGGCGAGCCAGTGGCTGAATCCGTCATCGCCCTGATTGGCGATAGCGCGGTGCGGCACCTGCATCGCCTCCAGCGCCAGCGCACAGTTACCGGCTGAGCCGCCCGGACGCAGTTCGCTGTGTTGCAGCATCACTTCGGTACCACGCTGTGGCCAGTCGCTCAGCGTGCCCATAATCAAATCCACATTGATATTGCCCACCACGTAAAGCGTGGATGAAGTCGTGTTTGGCATCGTTATCCCTTACTTCCCCCACTGGCCAGACCGCTAACCAGCGTCTTCTGCAGCCAGATGGCAATAAACAGTGGCGGCACCGAGGCCAGAATGCCGATAGCGGCGATCAGCCCGTCATCGGTGGCCCGTCCGGCCGTAAAGCCGGCAATGGCAACCGGTAGCGTCTGGGCCGAAATATTGCTGGTAAACAGCAGCGCATAGAAAAACTCATCCCACGCCAGCAGCCAGCCAAACAGCGCGGCCGCGCCCAGAACCGGCTTCGCCAGCGGCAGGGTAATGCGCAGCAGCACCTGCCAGAAGCGCAGACCATCGAGGCGGGCGGCCTGCTCGATATCACGTGGCAGCGAATCGAACTGGTTCTTCAGCATCCAGGTGAGAAACGGCAGGATCAGCGAGCAGTAGACCATCACCAGGCCAGGCCGGGTATTCAGCAGATCCAGTTGCTGGAGCAGGAAGTAGAGCGGCAGCACGAAAGCCACCGGCGGCACCATGTAGATGGCCAGCGCGCCAAACAGCCAGCCGTCGCGACCGGCGTAACGGGAGAAGCTGAAGGCCGCCGGAATAGCCAGCAGCAGTGAGATGGCGGTTGCTACGCTGGCGACCAGCAGGCTATTGCCCAGCGCATGCAGAAAGATGTTGCCCGGCTGATTCGGTGCCAGCGACACCAATCCGTGATAGCGGCTAAAATCCCACTGCCGGGGCAGCCACTCGAGCGGAACGCGCGACAGATCGCTGGCAGAACTGACGCTCATCAGGAACAGCCAGCCCATCGGGGCCAGAATAGTGATCGCCACCAGCAGCGCCGCGCCATAGCGCAACACCCGTCGCAGTTTAGTTTTCATAAGCAGAACTCCGACGGCGCTGACGCCATAACATCAACAGATAGAGGGTGATCAGCAGGGCGCACATCAGGGTCATCAGCATCGCATAGGCCGCACCGCTGCCGGCTCGCAGATAGCTAAAGGATTCCTGATAAACGAAGAAGCTCAGGGTCTTGGTGCTGTCTACCGGCCCGCCGCGCGTCATTACGTAGATAATGTCGAAGATCTTAAAGGCATCAATGGTGCGCAGGACCAGCGCCACCCCAAGCGGGGCGACGATCGCCGGGAAGGTGATCGCCCGGAAGCGGCGCCAGGCGGAAGCCCCATCCAGTCTGGCAGCTTCAAACAGATCCTCCGGAATCGATTGCAGCGCAGCCAGCACCAGCAGCGTCACCAGCGGATAGTTCTTCCAGATATCCGCGAACATTACCGCATTGAGCGCGGCATCCGGTGAGCCTAGCCAGCTGCGATAACCGTCGATAATACCCAGCTGGCTGAGCAGGGCGTTGATGCTGCCATAGTCCGGGTTGAAGTTAAGCCGCCACATCATCGCGTTGACGATGGTTGGCAGCGCCCACGGCAGAATCACCAGCACCCGCAGGATATTGCGTCCGGCAAACTTCTGGTTAAGCAGCAACGCCACCAGCACGCCAATCACGCCTTCAAAGGTCACCGAGACGAGGGTGAAATAAAGCGTACGGCCAATCGATGCCCGAAAGTCGGGATCGCTCAGCGCGTAAACGTAGTTTTCCAGTCCGATCCAGCCTGGCATTTCCCCGCTGCCAATCAGCGCAGCATCAGTAAAACTCAGCCAGATGGTGCGCAACAAAGGCCAGGCGGTAAGCAGCAGCATCACCAGCAGCATGGGTGCCAGCAGCACCCATGCCTGACGCTGTTCGCGTTGACGCAAACTCAGCATCATGACTCCTTAACGCAGACGCGCAGCGCTTTTATCCACCGCCGCCATCGCATCCTGGGCCGTGGTTTTACCCAGTAACACCTGCTGCAACTGCTGCTGAAGCTGGTTCGAGAGACGTGAATAGTCGGCCGTTTCCGGACGTGACAGCATCACGTTTAGTGACTTATCAGCCGCAGCGATCAGGCTCTCCTGATCTTTTTTCACCGCCGGGTCCTGATAAGACGATTTCCAGATTGGCAGGCTGAGGCGGGCGTACTGATTCTGTACCGGCTGTGAGGTCATATACTGAATGTACTGCCATGCCTGCTCCGGATGGGTGCTGCCTTTGGCGATACCCAGACCCATTGAGCCGTTTACGCCGCCCGCCTGGCCCGGCGCATCACCTGGCGCTGGCATGATGCCAACGTCGCCCGCCACCTTACTCTGCTTAGGATCGTTGGCCATGTTGTACATATAGGTCCAGTTGAGCGCGAACGCTGCATCACCGTTGGAGAAGGATTTACGCACATCTTCTTCCAGATACTCGCGTGAAGCCGGATTACTCAGTCCGTCGTCGAGTGAACTTTTCATCAGGTTTAACGCTTTAAGCGAGGCCGGACTGGAGAAGTTGAGCTTACCGTTTTGATAGAACTGGCCGCCAAAGCCCGACACCAGTGTGGTGTAGTCACACACCAGCGCTTCGGCCTGCGACCAGCTCCAGACCAGCGGATAGTTAACGATTTTTTTCTGCTTGATGATTTTTGCGTCGTCCAGCACCTGCTGCCAGGTCTGTGGCGGGGTGGTGATGCCCGCTTTGCTCAGCATCGCCTTGTTGTAGTAGAGATATTTAGTATCCAGAATCCACGGCATTCCCAGGGTTTTGCCCTTATAGATCACCGTGTTCATCGCGCCCGGGAAAACTTTATCTTTCTCTTCCGGCGTGATGCGGGCGCTCACATCCTGCAGCAGATCGAAACGGGTAAACTCAGCCGGCCAGATGGCATCGAACAGCACCACATCGTAACCATTGCCACCGGCACCGCGCGCCGCAACAATCTTGTCGTGCAGCGCTTCATACGGCACAAACTCCAGATTGACGCTGACATCCGGATGCTGCTTTTGAAAATTCTGCGTCATGGCGCGAATATCATTTTCGCTGTAGGCCGCCTGAGTCATAAACAGGGCATTGATCTGGCTGGCCGCTACCGCACTGCCGGCGCTGAGCATCAGCAGGGCGGCAACGCCCGCTTTGAGTTGAGGGGTAAAACGCTGTGACATGATCTTCTCCACTATGCAGCAACAGGATGTCGATTAATTAAATCAATTTGATTGATTTAATCAGGGGCGTAATCTGGGGCAGTTATTGCACTGGCCTGGAAAGTAATAAGCAAACGGCGTGCCACAAAAATCGCAGCGGATGAAACAATGCCGTAACAACGCTGAAACTCAGACTGCGCTTTTACGCTAAAACTGCCTATCCTGTTCGCCCGGATTTGTGTGCAGGATCAAAGATATTATTTGCCCGCGCCGCCACAGGGACTAATACTGTCGGTCCCGCTGTAATGGAAAACAACATGACAACCTCGGGCACTAACCTTGAACATGCGCGGGCGCACAATCGACGCGTGGTGATTGAAGCCATTCGTCTGCATGGCGAACTGACGCGCGCAGAACTGGCCCGCATGACGGCGCTGACGCCGCAGACGGTCTCTAACATTGTGGCGGAACTGGAGCAGGCGGAACTGCTGACCAGCCGCCAGCCGCGCCGTAGCGGACGCGGTCAGCCGTCGATTCCGGTAACGCTGAATCCCACCAGCGCCTGGTCGATTGGCATTCATCTCGATCATCAGACGCTGCTGCTGGTGCTGGTCGATCTCAGCGGCGAAGTGCACCTGCGCCGCCTCGTTATGGTGCAAAAGCCCCAGCCCGCTGCCACTCTGGCGCGCATTGCTGGTGTGCTGGATGAGATGCGTACCTTTCTTGGTGCGCAGTGGAGTAAAGTTCTCGGCATTGGCGTGGTGATGCCGGGGCCGTTTGGCGTAGAGGGCATTTCCTCGGTGGGTCCCACCACCCTGAACGGCTGGGAGCAGGTTGATATCGAAGCCGAACTCAGAGTCCTCAGCGGATTGCCGGTCACGCTGGAGAACGATGCCACGGTAGCCGCCATCGGCGAACGCTTTCACGGCGTTGCTCGCCAGCTCAACTCATTTATCTATCTCTACATTGGCACCGGTCTCGGCGCGGGGATCTTTACCGATGGCCACATCTATACCGGCCACGCCCACAATGCCGGCGAGATAGGGCACATAGTGGTTGAACCAGGCGGACGCGACTGTTACTGCGGTAACCAGGGCTGCCTTGAACGCTACGTCTCGCTCCAGGCCGCCTACGAATTTTGCGGACTCGACCCGATGCGCGCGCTGCCGGAAGATCTGTTGCAGATTGAACCCGCACGGTTTGCGGCGTGGATTGACAGCGTGTTGATCCCGTTGCGCCAGGCGATCAATATTCTGGAATCGGTGTTTGATGCTGAAGCGGTGATTATTGGCGGGATGATGCCAGCGCCGTTACTGGAACAGATCGTGCACCGTTTACCGCCGCTTTATCAGTCGGTGCGTGGGCGCTATCTCAATGCGATGCGTCTGAAGACAGGAATGACCGGGAGTGATACCGCTGCGCTTGGCGCTGCCGCATTACCGATCTTTGACGAGTTTAATCCTCAGTTTCAGGTGCTGATGAAGCAGGCGTGAAAACGGGCGCTGCCGGTAACGGCAGCGCCAGCCAGATTAGCCAGGATAGATACCGCGATCTTTACGCGCCATCAGAATGCGCTCACACGCCACGATGTACGCTGCGGTGCGCAGTGAACAATCTTTCTCTTTGGCTTTCTCCCAGACGTGGACCATCGCATCGGTCATGATCTTGTCTGAACGACGGTTGATCTCATCTTCGCTCCAGAAGAAGCTCGCCATGTCCTGCACCCACTCGAAGTAGCTGACGGTTACGCCGCCGGCGTTACAGACCACATCCGGCACCACGATAATGCCGCGCGTCGCCAGCATATCGTCAGCATCGGGATAGGTCGGACCGTTAGCGCCTTCCAGCACGATTTTGCAGCTCAGGATTTCGGCTCGTTCGCGGGTAATCTGACCTTCCAGCGCCGCCGGGATCAGGATGTCCATTTCCGTGGTCCAGAACGCCTCTTTATCGATGGTCTGTGCGCCCGGATAGCCGGCAATCTGCTTATGGGCGATCTGCCATTCAGTCAGCGCAGCCATGTCGATGCCGTCGGCATTGAACAGTGTCGCGGTATGGTCCTGAATCACCACCACTCGTGCGCCAGCCTCATTAAACAGGCGGGCGGCTTCGCTGCCGACGTTACCAAAGCCCTGCACCGCAACGCGGGCGCCTTCAATATCAATACCGGCACGACGCGCCACTTCACGGCCGGTGATAAACACCCCGCGACCAGTGGCTTTTTCACGACCCAGCGAACCACCGAGGTGAATCGGCTTACCGGTGACAACGCCGGTAATCGTAGTGCCGTGGTTCATGGAGTAGGTATCCATCATCCACGCCATCACTTTGCTGTTAGTGCCGACGTCTGGCGCAGGAATATCTTTTTGCGGTCCGATGATGATGCCGATCTCGCTGGTATAACGGCGGGTCAGTCGCTCAAGTTCACCATCGGACAGTTTGAAAGGATCAACGCGGATGCCGCCCTTAGCACCACCATACGGCAGGTTGACTGCGGCACACTTGATGGTCATCCAGGCGGAAAGCGCCATCACCTCATTGAGATCAACATTCGGATGGTAGCGAATGCCGCCTTTGCCCGGACCGCGTGAAAGGTTGTGCTGTACGCGATAGCCTTCGAAATGGCGGATTGAGCCATCGTCCATTTGCAGAGGAATATCGACAATCAACGCACGTTTTGGATGACGCAGTGTATCTATCCAACGTGAAAGATCGCCTAAATAGGGCGCAACCCGGTCGATTTGTTGTAAGTAGGTGGACCAGGCAGATGTACTGCTTTCAGACGCATAAGATAACTTATCCATAAAAAACCTTTCTTAATGAAGTTATTTATTGTGTGGAGCCGTGGAGACAGAGCGCAAATCACTGCGCCGCTATAATCTAACACTCCTGAAACAAATAAGATGGTGATGTCAGCACCGCAGCAGCGCTGATTGCGCCTTTTTGGCGCATCCGCAGTGAATAATTATCCGCATTCGCTCACCATCATAGGCGAATAATCATGCGCAGAGAGCGCATAGCGGCTGCATAGAAAGGGAAATATCGCCATTTTTCAGATCTTTGAAGGCGTTCAAAAAGTTAAATAATTGATCACAGCGATATTGACTTTGATGCACCAATTAAGTGCATGAGAATAAGTAATCAAAGGATGAGATTAAGTAATGGGTTGCGGCAAGATAGCGCAGGCTAATCAGGCAATTAGCGTTAGCAGCCCGTTCATCGGAAAAATAACGTGCAGTGAAAAAGCGAAGGGGTGGACCAGCCGGTGCGGCTGGTCCACGTGAGATTATTGCTGCAGCGCCTGTTCCGCTTCCTGCAGTTCCTGACGGGCTTCAGCCAGTTTCTGCTGACGTTTTTCAATTTTACTGGCGCTACGTCCTTCAGCCTGTGCTTTTGCCAGTTCCTGTTGCCGCTCCTGCACCTTTTGCTTTTTCTCAGCGACTTTCTCCTGCCGCTGCTGCAACAGACCGCTGTCGGTACAGTGGGCCTTTACTTCGCTCAGTGCTTTTTCAAGACCGGCAGTCTGATGGGTATTATTATGCTGGCGAGCATAGGAGAGCTGGGTTTCAATCTCCTGCTTTTTCGCGGCACAACCGGTCAGGTCATCGGACGCCTGAGCAACGCTAAAGGTGGCAGGCAGCATAAATAAGCTAAGGATCAGCAAGGTTTTTTTCATTATCGTCTCGTCAATGAGTCTGTGTGGTGGCATCAGTATACGCAGCCATCTTAAGAGATTCTTAACCGAAAAAAATATGTGCCTGGGGCGGAATACAGGGAGGGATTCGGAGAAAATGCTGCCTGCAGTCAGGCAGCCGAGGAGGTTTTGTTCCGGAGAGTCGCAACATAGTGCAGATTACGATCGGGACCGCTAAGCATCACCGGCTCACCTGCCTGGCGCTGCTGTTCAAAATAGTCCTGCATTGTCTGGCTGATGCCCGCGCCACACCACATCACATGGTGCTGATGTAAATCGGTTTTCACCGCTGGCTCACCGCTGGTGTGCGAAGCAACATCAACGTTGAAGCCCATCGCCGACAGCCGAATCGCTTCCAGCCAGATTTCGGTTTCATCGCGCACGCTGACCGCTTCGAGAAATAGCGGGATGGTGCTTTCACTGCGTGATGACGCGCGCATCACCTTGTCAGCCTGCTGTTGCACCGACTGCTGGAAACGTCCCAGCCGACGTACCGCACCCTGACGGCGATCGGCACGCAGCCAGTCGCTGAGCGGGCGTAACAGATTAAAGATAAAATCATCACCGCTGTAGTCGCTGGACATTTTGTGCATCTGGCGCGACAACGACAACGGGGTACCAAATTCGAGTTGCCACAGCATATCGCCTTTGCGTGCTGTCCAGCCCGCGGTGGAGATGGCTGATGCGCTCGCCTGTCCCTGTTTAATTTCCTGTAGCGTCGCGCCGGTTGCGGTTAAGGCAACCAGACTGCGGACTTCGCTTAACTGCGCGTCGCTCCATTGATCCTGACGTATCTGCGGTGATAGCAGGCCCTGTTTCATCCAGCTTTTCAGATTCGCCGGATGGGTGCCCGTCATTGCGCAGACTGTTTCAGTAGTATGAGAATACATATCGTGCCCTCTGATGAGGGGAAGGCCGCCGGGATTAACCGGGGATGAGCAGCCACTATGAACCTCATAACGACAAATTGATAGGGGGCAATCTGCGTTCAAATAGCAGCATAGCTGCCGTGACGCTGCGCTTATCCGTGGAGTAAAATCGGTTAATTACTGGCTGATCAGGTGGTTATATGATCAGGTATCAGGCGAATGAAAAGCTGTGTATTTATTCAGTAAAATTTATTTACGCTAAAAGAGCATGAATAAGCCGCTATTCAGCCGGTTTTTAAGAGCATACCGACCCGCCAACCCGTTACTTCCGGCAGGCAAACCGCTAAAATAGGCGGCTCAAATGACCAGGAGAAAGACTGCCAAATGCCTTATCGTTTTACACTCGCCGCCGTGACGGCTGCCGTTGTACTCACCGGTTGTGCCCGCCACGCCGCTAACGATGCTCCCAGTGAATTTGCTGCTGGCCCGACGCAGATCGATGTTTCACACATCAAAACCCGTGCAGACGATGGGTCCAACGTTTTTCTGACGGTGGACGGTAAAGATGCCGGCCCGTTACCCAATGGCGAAAGCATGCTGTTGCACGTTCCGGCAGGCAAACATCAGGTTGGTGGCTACGTCCCAACGCTGTTCGGTCTCGGTCGGGTCACCATTGCCCCAATTGAAGTGACAACGTCACCTGATGACGTCAAAAAAGTGGCTTATACGGTCACCCGTAATAAAGCGTCATTTGTCGAAAATCCTGACGAACAGGGTTAAGCGCACCAGTGATGACAGTAATCACCCAGCGGTAAGCCTCGCTGGGTGCATTCAGTCGGGGTAGTCCCGAAACTACAGGCCAAGCTCGCTGAGTGAAGGATGGTCATCAGGACGGCGGCCCTGCGGCCAGTGAAACAGTCGCTGGCTTTCAGTGATTGGCAGGTCATTAATACTGGCGTGACGCTGCATCATTAAGCCGTTGTCGTCGAAAGCCCAGTTTTCATTGCCGTAAGATCGATACCACTGCTGACTGGCATCATGCCATTCATAGGCGAACCGCACCGCAATGCGGTTGTGGTGAAAACTCCACAACTCTTTAATCAACCGGTATTGCTGCTCCCGCAGCCATTTCTGCTGCAGAAAGGCGATAATCTCCGCGCGACCGGTAATAAAGGTGTCTCGATTGCGCCACTGACTGTCGATGGTATAAGCCAGCGAAACCCGATCAGCATCCCGACTATTCCAGGCATCCTCTGCCAGACGGACCTTTTCGCTAGCCTGTTCGGCGAGGGTAAACGGTGGCAAGGGCGGGCGAGGCTTCTCCATCATATTCTCCTTACTCAGGCTCCGGCAGCAAGAGCCGACGCGGCTGCACCTATTAAAGCACAGCGACTCTCGGTTGATTCTAACCGGCAGGCTGACTGAGAGTGACATCACCCTCAGCCGCAGTATTTAGAAAATCAGAGTGCGATCGCATGGATCTGGCTGACAGCACGCGCCGCTTCTTTGCCTTTCTTCACGAAATGTTCAGTGTAGAAGTCAATAAACTCCGGTGCTGGCTGGAAGTTATGCGGCGTTAACGACACCGAGAAGATCGGCACGTTGGTGGTCAGCTGGGCCTGCATCAGACCGGTGACAACCGCCTGCGCGACAAAATCATGGCGATAGATTCCGCCATCGACAACCAGTGCGGCACAGACTACGGCGTCAAACTTGCCGGTCTGAGCCAGACGTTGCGCCAGCAGCGGCATTTCAAAAGCGCCCGGAACATCCCATGTTTTGATCTCATATGGCGTACCGCGACTTTCCAGTTCCTGTTCGAATCCGCTCAGGGCCTGAGAAACGATTTCGCTATGCCAGTTTGCTTTGATAAAGGCGACTTTCAACGGCTGCATGACTTACTCCAGTTAAAGTGACATCGGCAGGCTGACGGCTGAGATAAAGCGCCTGTGCCCCGAATCAATATGTTTTGCCCGGATGGCCGCGCGAGTCAATCGATCGGCGGCGATCCGGCAGTCAGTAGATTGGCGCGCCCTGAAACGCTATTCAGGATAGGTCTCATTGTCCTGAATAAGTCAGTAAGCAGGGCGTTCAGCCGCGGCGAAAGGTGGATTCGACCGCCACTACTATACTGTAATGTAAAGAATCTGTGTCCGTCTTTATCGATCATGCTGTGTTTAAAGCTGAAACGCGCGGGGCGATGCTGGCAACATCGCGTTGCATAAACAGCCACAGTGTCCTCATCGCCAGACAGCGACAGCATCCTCACTGCTATCCGCTTCATCCGTATGGCTGCATCGTTAAACCACACCCCAGCGAAACCGCTATCTCCCCGGTAAAAATTCCTCTGCAACCGCCGTTTTGCGTAACGGGTTCCGGTTAGGCAATTGCTCAAATAAAATACTGGATATTTGAACAGGTGTTTGTATAATAAATCTACTGCCCGCTGGGTATTGGTAGAGTTAGTGAGGGGTTAACCCATGATGATTTCGACTGAAAGCCTCAAATCACTGGAACAATCGGTCACAATGAGCAGCCGTGAACTGGCTCAGATGACCGGCATCACGCATGGAGAAGTTAAGCGGTTAATTAAAAGTCTGGAGACCGCCCAGCGCCTGTCGCAACCGATAATCGTCAATGATTATGAGCGGGAAGGGGAAGTGCGCCAGGAGTACCGCCTGAATAAACGTGATTCGCTGCTGGCCGTGGCGCGCCTGTCACCGGGCTTTACCGCTGAAGTGCTGGATCGCTGGCAGGATCGCGAAAGAACCACTCATCTGCCCGATTTCACCAATCCGGCGGAAGCTGCACGCGCCTGGGCTGAGCAGTTTGAACAGCGCCAGGCCGCTGAGCAGCAGCTGGCGCTTTCTGCCCCAAAAGCGGCTTTCTTTGACAGCTTTGTTGAGGTTGAAGATTCGCTGGGTTTTCGCCAGCTGTGCAAAATGCTGAAGGTCAAAGAGCCTGAATTCCGTCAGTTCCTGCTGGAACGCAACATTATGTATCGTGCAAAAGGGACGCTGACACCACAGCATTACCACCTGCAGGCCGGTTATTTCACGCTGCATTCCGGTGTGGGTGAAAACCAGCACGCCTTTTCCCAGGCACGTTTTACCTCAAAAGGGGTGAAATGGATCGCCAGCCTGTGGGCCGGTCATGTTTCAGCACAGCCTAAGGGCGCCGCCGCCTGACCGCTGCTTTGCTGAAATAATGCCAGATGCAGCCGGAAATCATTAAGGGTATGCCTCAACGCCGGGCATAAAAAAGGCCGCAACACTGTGCGGCCTTTTTACGTTTTGGCGTAAAGTTAATTACCAGCCTTTAATGGCATCGCCTTTATAAACTTCTTCTGCCTTGGCCGCTACTTCAGGTGATTGCAGTGCCGATTTCAGCTTCTGAATTTTATCACTGTCTTTATTATCTTCGCGTGAAACCAGCGCGTTGACATAAGGAGAGGCCGCACTTTCCATAAATAAGCCGTCACGGTGCGCTGATAATCCAGCCTGCGCCGAGAAATTGGTATTAATGATCGAAAGGGTAACGTTAGGATCATCCAGCGTACGGGTCAGCTGCGGCGTATCAACTTCAACCAGTTTCAGATTCTTTGGATTCTCAGTAATATCCAGTGAGGTCGGTAAATAGCCGACACCATCTTTAAGCTTAATCAGGCCCTGTGCCTGCAGCAGTAACAGGCTGCGTCCGAGGGTGGTCGCTTCGTTAGAGATGGTGATCGTTGCGCCATCCTGAAGCTCGCTGATATTTTTGATTTTGTGCGAGTAGGCCGCAATCGGGAAGACAAAGGTCTTTCCGACCACAGCAAATTTGTAGCCACGTTCTTTAGATTGATCTTCCAGATAAGGCAGACTCTGGAAGGCATTAGCATCGACTTCTTTATTATTCAGCGCTTCATTAGGTAACACATAGTCGTTGAAGTTAAGCACTTCCACATCCAGCTTATATTTCTCTTTCGCTACCTGCTGTACCACCTGCCAGATCGCTTCATCCGGCCCGGTATTAATCGCCACTTTTACTTTGTTGTCGTCATCCTGGTTACAGGCGGATAATAATAAAACAGAACTGGCGAGTAACGCCGTGAACAGACCTTTCATTATCAAATATCCCTTAGGTTGTAGATGGCATCAAAGATAATACAGAATTGTTAGGATGCGTACTGGCTGACGGATATATCTTATAACCACAAACACCAACATTGTTCATTAATTAAGCACAAAAAAACCGACGCTGCCGTTTTGATGAAAATATCACTGTCGAGGAGCTGTGCAATATTCTTCCTGCCACGGCAATGGCGCGCTGCACAAGGCCGATTGCGCCGGAGCGGCGAATTTCTTCTATGCTTATCCCGCTAAGCAGGCCAGATCGTTCTGCTCACAGTTGAATTATTAACAGGGATTTACCATGTCAAAACAGGATAACAACGCTTCCGGGGTTAACGCAGTCGAAGTAATGCGCAGCAGTCAGGCCTGGAACGGTGAGGAAATAGAATGCTACCCGGCGGGCCAGCCCGAACTGACCGTGATGCGGCTGTCACTGCCTGCCAACACCTCATTACCCTGGCATACCCATCCGATGCCCAATGCGGCGTTTGTGCTGTCCGGTACCTTAATTGTTGAAGATAAACAGAGTGGCGAACAACAAACTTTTAAGGCCGGAGAAGCGCTGAATGAAACGGTTAACAGCGCACATCGGGGTTTTACCCTCGACCAGCCAGCCGAACTGGTGATCACCTACGCCGGGGTGAAAGGGCAGCAACTGACTGAGCCACTGCCAGGTGAACCGGAAGAGTTTTAAGACGGCGCTGCGGCTAACCACCAAATCCGGCCTGACGCAATACGGCTTTTGCCTGTGCCGACGCTAAAAATTGCGCCAGCCGCTCCGCCTCGGGCGTGATGACTGCACAACCATAGGCGACGCGCGGGTTATACGCTGCCGGGATATCGATCACTGTCAGCCCGGCAACCTGGCGCAGGGCGGTCCGATAGCTGGAATATCCAATAAACAGATCCGCCTGGCCCTCGATAAGCAGCCATTCCGCCGCCAGCCTGCCAGCCGGCACCGGTACAGAATCAGGTCCACCGACCAATGGCATTGCACGCTAACGTACCGCCACGCCAGCCGGACCCATCCGGCTAAAAAGCGCCTGAGTGTAGTCACCTGAAGGATCGCTTACCGGCGTTGACGTTGCCAGCCGCAGTTCATGGCGGGTGAGCAGGGTGAACCAGTCGTCACCGGTTTGCAGCACGTCGTTACGCACCGTCAGGCACAGCGTATTGCTGGCAAACGGGCTTACCGACAGCGCTCGTCCGTCATCCAGCAATCGCTGCGGATGCGCCATATTGGCGGAGGCAAACAGGTTACAGGATTCTCCCGCTTCGATGCGTTCGCGCAACAGTCCGGCAGGGCCAAATACGCTGTCGACAGCATGCGGAAAGTGGGCCATCAGCGCGGGCCATACGCTTTTCAGGCTACCAGCCGCCAGCACGCGCATCAGTCATTACCCTGCCAGGAGGTGCGGTAGAATCGCTGATACCAGTCGTTCGCCAGTTTGCGCATATCCACGTCCTGAAACTTCGCCGGGTAGAGTTTTTTCGCCATCCACAGTTCACCAATACCCATCGCTTCCGGCATCGGATAGCCCCAGGCTTTCGCGTAATCTGGCATCAGATAGACCCGATGGTTTTTCACCGCCGAAATGGTCTGCCACTGCGGGGAATGCTGGATTTCAGCGACCACCGACGGATAACGATCCTGGACAAAAATCACCTCAGGATCCCAGGCGATCACCTGTTCCATTGAGACGGTTTTGAATCCGGTCACAGTTGCCGCCGCCACGTTGATTGCGCCCGCATGCGCCATCATCAGACCGGTATATTTACCTGAGCCGTAGGTGGTCAGCTGCGGGTTTGCCATATATGCGCGAACGCGTTGATTGGCCGGAATTGCTTTCAGCCGGTCACTGACCATTTTACGGCCCCGATCGGTGGCTTCAATCAGCGCTTTCGCTTCCGCCGGTTTATTGACGATCTCTCCGATAAGGGTGATTCCTTCGCGCAATCCGCTATCGTAGGCGGTTTCTTCATCAGCCAGAGTCGGATTGAGTTTTGCTTTTTCGCCCGTCCGATCGTGGCGCAGGGAGATGGCCACCACCGGCATGCCCAGCGCGCTGATGCTGTCGATCATCTCCTGAGGCGCGTAATTGGTCACAAACACCACCTGTGGATGGAGCGCCACCAGTTTTTCAGGGTCAACATGGGTGAGATCACCCAGCGCTGCCTTCTGGCTCAGCGTCGGTGCCAGACGGGCATAGCTGTCGCCAAGCTGCTGCTTCCAGTTCGCCATCACGCCAACAATTTTGTCGGTGGCATTCATTTGCACCAGCAGATTCAGCGTCTGATGCTGAAGTACGACCACGCGATCGACGCGATCGGGAATCGTGACCTGACGGCCAAGCTGATCGATAATTTGTCGCGATGCCTGCGAGATGAGCGGAAGAACTATCAGTGAACCTGCAATCAGTAACTGTAAAACGCGCTTAATCATAATGTCCCCGGATTTTCGATATGCAAAAGATTATACAGCGCTAGCGGCAAAAGGTCCTGATGCAAATCAGCATATTCTGGCGGCGGGACGGAAAAACAGGATAAAATGAAAAGCCTTATCAGGTGCGCATAATCTATCTTATGTTAAATTAACGCTCTCACACAGAGAGTCAGACTCTCGCACCTAACCCCTGCTGCTCTTTGCTTTATTGCTCCGCCACATCAGAGCGGTCACCGCGCGTGGTTGGATGAGAAATGACGATAAACTCAACTGCGCTATCGGACTCATTTCGCGCCTGATGCTTTGCCTCAGGAGGAATTTCAATCCCCTGCCGTGCGGCAATCTGATGCTTCTCACCTTCAAGCTCCATGGTGAGCACGCCGTCGAGTACAAAGAAAAACTGGCGTGAGAGCGAATGAAAATGACGTTTTTCCTGCGTATCGGCCGGCATTTTTTCATGAATAATCAGCATATCCTGACGCTTCAGCAGATACCATCCATCGCAGGCATCGCCCCAGTGATAGTGCTCTGCATTCTCTTTTGAAATCATTACGCCCTCGAATTCCGCTATAAATGAACCTGCTATTATCTGCTCAACGCGGTAGCCCGCGCTGGCTGATGAATACTGCAGATTATCAGTAGAAAAAAATCCCGCAACGGCAACTGACGTTAGCGGGATTTTTATCTTACCGGTTACTCTTTGGCTATTGGCGTCGCAATTTCATCAATTTTGGTCTCGCCCTGAATAGTTTTGATCCGTTGCTCAACGTCTTTTACCTGCTCACTGTTATGCAGCAAGGTATAGGTCAGATCAAATGCGGTGCTGGCACCAGGTTGCAATTGCTTAACACGTTTTTGTTCACGTTCAATGGTAACCGGATAGGCGTAACTGGTGCCGGGTTCAATACCGGTCACATAGCCTTGCTTCAGCGTATCACTATTTTTCCACAGCGACAGCACCGGTAACTGGCGGGTATCAAACTGGATCGACGCGCCGCTGTTACCTGCTTTATTTACCACCGCAGCGACCGACTGATGATGATCATCAGCCAGCGGTTTGACGTTAAACACCATCTCGTCGAAATCTTTGGTTGGCCCCTGATAGGTTTGCCAGGTTTTCAGGCCGGCTTTGGCATAGTCATTAAACGGACTGATGCTGGACATCGGCGCGAGGAAACGCGCACCTTCTTCCAGAATCGGTGTGCCAAAGTTACTGTGGTAAATGATCTGATAATCGTGCGGGTAGTCACCGTGGTTGGTTAATACGTCATGCAGGCTGAAACTGTTGCTGCCCGGCACGTAGCGCAGTTCGGTCTGGGTCTGCAAATCGGCTTTTTTGAAGGTGCTTTCCTTAATTAAGCCGCGAATGCGGATTTCATGCGGCGCCGCGTCTGCCACCTCCACTTCCAGCTGTGAAACCGGGGTATTACCGGCTTTACCATGCAGCGTATAGATTTTACCGTCGGCGGTAACCGGGTGGCCGGTCCATTCATAACCGCAGCGCACCATCATCTCATTGAAACCTTCCAGCCAGCCCAGGCCGTTACGGCTCTCCAGATTAATAAACGCCGGTTTTACCACCTCTTTCACCGGTGAATCCCAGCCCATCCGGCTGCCAAAGCCTTCGACACGTAATAAATTCATGCCGCGGGTCGGACTCAGGGTAATGGTCAGGCCATCCTGACTGCGAATCACCAGAATTTTACTGCCTTCCTGCTTACCACCATGCAGCACCTTCTGCTCAATGCTGAACGGTTTGCCTGACAGTTTCAGCTCACTGCTGGAAATCTGCCAGTTTCCTTTATCCGTGCCCTGTTCAGCACTCGTCAGCACCCAGCTTTTCGCTGTAGCAGAGCCCGAAACCAGAACCGCCAGTACCGTTAACGCCAGTTTAATTTTCATTATTCATCCCTTTTGCTGAATCGGTTTACCTTTATTTAAGGCAAATCTAGGGATTTAACGCCTGAAGAAACGTGACACGCCTCACCTGCTGAAAAAAGCGCGGATATTTGCTTCATTAATGCGCGTTAAATCACAAAAGCATGGGATCAAATGTCGGGTTACATCCGGATACGTGAACCTGAAAGCCGTTAGCTTTATTCGATTCAGCGCCGAATACGCTCTGCACCATTATTCGATTGCGATGCGGTTTATTACGTCAGCGATATTCAATTTTCTTTGCGGCTTTTGGTCGCCTGATAGAAAAAGAGAAAAATAATTATCCTGGCGCGCAACTTTTTCGCCAGACCAGCGAACCTGTTAATAAGGTCATCAGGCGACACCGCCTGCCTGTTAACGGAGAGAGAATGATGCCAATGCAAAAATCCCTGAAAACCCTGGCTGTCGCCACCCTGATGGCGCTGAGCGTGCCGGTCAGTTCTGCCTTCGCCGCTCTGCAGGTCGGTGAAAAAGCGCCTGATTTTAAGCTGGAAGCCGCGCTGGCGGGTAAAGCCACTACCTTCTCATTGCAGCAGGCGTTGCAGAAAGGTCCGGTGGTGCTCTACTTCTTCCCGGCGGCCTTCAGTGCTGGCTGCACGCTGGAAGCGCACGACTTTGCTGAAGCAACCGATGAATTTAAAAAACAGGGTGCGACAGTGATTGGCGTAACCGCAGGCAATACCGATCAGATTGCCAAATTCTCACAGCTGGAATGCCGCGATAAATTCACCGTTGCAGCCGATCCTGGCGCAAAAGTGGCGGCCGAATATAAAAGCACCATGGAGATGAAGGGCCAGAAGCTTTCTGACCGTACCTCTTACGTCATTGCGCCTGATGGCAAAATTCTGCTCAGTTACACTGACAAAAATCCGGATGCTCATATTGAGAAAGCGATGGACGCAGTTAAAAAATATCGTCAGGCCAATCCGGCTTAATTTCACCCTCTGAGTAGGTTCATCATGCTGACAGCCATCGCGGCCGCCTTTCTGGGCGGCATTATTCTCAACTTAATGCCCTGCGTGTTTCCGGTTATCTCACTGAAAGCGCTGAGCCTGATCCGCCATCACGACAAACCTGCCCATGCCCGAATGGAAGGGCTGGCGTTTCTGCTCGGCGTGGTAGTTACCATGGTTGCACTGAGCGCCGTGCTGCTGCTGGCGCGTGCCGGTGGTGCCTCGGTGGGTTGGGGATTCCAGTTACAGTCACCGCTGGTGATCGCTGTGTTGATACTGGTGATGCTCGGGTCAGCACTGAACCTGCTCGGTCTGTTTGAGGTCGGGCTGTCGGTTCAGCGGGTTGGTGGCGTAGGAAGTGACCGTGGCGGCCTGATGGGATCGGCACTGACCGGTGCGCTGGCGATTATTGTCGCCACGCCGTGCAGTGCGCCCTTTATGGCCAGCGCCGTTGGTTATGCCCTGACCCAGCCGCCGCTGGTCAGCCTGGTGATTTTTATCGCGCTGGCGCTGGGTTTTGCTGCGCCCTTTACCCTGATCTCGTTTTTCCCGCTGCTGGCCCGGATCTTACCGGCCCCCGGCGCCTGGATGATCACCCTTAAACAGGGTCTGGCTTTTCCAATGCTGGGCGCAGTTGGCTGGTTAATCTGGGTGCTGGAACGTCAGGCGGGATCGGCGGCGCTGGCAGCGATTCTGGCCTGCTGTCTGTTATTCAGTTTTGCTGCGTGGCTGTATGGCATGGCGCAGAAACGCCGTATGATGGGACGGCGTCACTGGGCGCTGCACCTCGCGACCGTCTTTTTCCTGGCGTTAGTGGTTCCGCCACTACTTAACCTGAACAGCTTCGCCACGGCACCACAAACTGAAGAAGCCTCGCAGGCCGCCGCAGCCGTAGCCTGGTCACCGCAGAATGTCGACGCCATTAAAGGTCAGGGCAAACCGATTCTGGTTAACTTTACCGCGTCGTGGTGTATTACCTGTCAGGTCAACGATCGTACCTCGCTGTCGACGCAGGCGGTCAAAGCAGCGATGGCACGTACCAGTACCATTTACATGGTGGCGGACTCAACCAAATATAATCCTGATGTGGAACAGGCGCTGAGTGACTTTGGTCGGGGCGGTCTGCCGCTGTATGTGGTCTATCCCGCCAATGGCGGTAAGCCGGTGGTATTGCCTCAGGTGCTGACGCCAGGTATCGTCATTTCAGCTCTGGATCAGGCAACGGAGAACGGAAAGAAAACGTGAATCCCATGATGAATCGACACCGTGGCAGCCCGCCAGACGGTTAATCTGCTGATGATGAATGCCAGAAACTGATAACCGCGCGCTGCTATGGCCACACCTGATGGCCCGCGCGCAGGAAGGCGACAGAGACGCCTATAACCAGTTGTTAAAAGCGATGGTTCCGGCCATCCGCGCTTTAGTGTGCAAAAAAATCAGTGACGCTGCGCTGGTCGAAGATGTGATTCAGGAGACGCTGCTGGCGATTCATCGGGTACGCCATACCTACGATCCCCGTCGCCCGATATTGCCCTGGGTGGCGGCTATCACTTCTGCCAGGGCGATAGATGCACTGCGTCAGCGCGGTCGCCGTCAGGAAGTACAGGATGAGGATGCGCTGAACCAGCAGCCCGCCGACAGCGCTGATAGCGCCACGGCGACAGATGAACTCACCGGCTATCTGGGTACGCTGCCGCTGCGACAGCGTGAAATCGTTGAATCGGTCCATCTGCGTGAACAAAGTCTGGCGCAGGCGGCCGCCGAAACCAATCAGTCGGTATCAGCGGTCAAATCCCTGCTGCATCGTGCAATGCTTAACCTACGAAAATATGGAAGCAATCATGAGAAATCATGACCCGTTTATTGATCGGCTGAGCCAGTCCGCTCAGCCGGTACGGCGTGTCTGGCCGACACCCTGGCGCGTCACCGGCTGGATAGCCGCGGCGTTGCCCTGCGGCGCGCTGAGCAGTTGGGCGTTTCATACCCGGCTGACCGACTGGTCACAGCCTGACGCGACGATCGCGCTGATCGCCCTGCTGCTATCGCTGATCATTGCTGGCAGCAGCCTCGCTGCGGCATTTACCCTGAGTATTGCCGGAAGAAAAGCGTCCGGCATGGGCTGGCTGTTGCTGCTGGCTGGCGTATGGCTGACGCTCAATCTGCTCAACATGTCCTCATCACGACCGCCTGCAGGCGCGGGTCGTTTTGGTGAAGGCATACACTGCTATCTGTTTATGCTGTCCGCCAGTCTGCCGATGATGCTGCTGTCGGTGATTGCGTTGCAGCGCACCCGCTCCCTGCATCCGGGGAAAAGTCTGGCGCTGGCCGGCTGCGGCAGCGCCTTCAGCGCTTCGATGCTGCTGTCGCTGTGTCATGATACCCATCTGCATATGATCGATTTCTTAATGCATCTGGCGGCTGGTATCACGATTGTCGCTATCACGGTACTAGTGGGACGGCGCTGGGTACGGTTAGCTCAGGCCTGATGCCCCCACGCCGCCGCCGGTGAGCCATGCGGCGGCAGCACAGTTCTGCCGCCGCAGAAAACGTCGCACTATTCCGCGACAAGCTCAATCAGATTGCCATCAGAATCGCGGATAATTGCCTCATCGAAACCATCGCCAGTCCGGCGCGGCGGCGCGATTAATATGCCACTCTCAGCCGCGCGAACTGCCATCTCATCCACCTGATGCTCATCGCCTGGCGCAATGGCGATATGCGCCCAGCCCGTCATTTCCTGGCCGGTCTGCCCCGCTTCCAGCTCGGGTAGCGTCATCAGTTCGATTGTCGCCCCTTCACGCAGGCGCATAAAAATAAGAGGCGAAGCCGGGACGGTTTTTGCTGAGATGACGCTGATTACTGTTGGCACCAAACATCGCCTGCCAGAAAGCGCGCTGCGCTTCTGGATCGCGGGTCCACGGCGCGACGTGGCAAATCTTCATGCGTTATTCCCCTTCACGGTTCTTTGTCCCAGGTCCAGCGTCATTGAGATCGCGCCGACAACCAGCATCAGCAGAATAATCAGCGAGAAGGCGAACGACAGATGGGTAAAATGCGCCACATAGCCAATCACGGCGGGGCCGCTCAATACGCCCATATAGCCGAGTGTGGTAATCGCCGGCACCGCGACGGATTGCGGCATCACCGTCTGCTGCCCTGCGGCTGAAAACATCACCGGCACGATATTGGCGCAGCCCGCGCCCACCAGGGCATAACCCAGTAACGCCAGCGGCCAGGCGGTGATAAAGGTGACGATAGCCAGACCTGCGGCAGCAATTAACGCGCCGCCCAGCACCACCGGAAAGCGTCCCAGCGACAAAATAATCCGATCGCCGGTCAGGCGCGCCACCGTCATTGCCACCGCAAAAAAGGTATAGCCCAGTCCGCCCAGCGCCTCCGGAATAGCCCGGACATCGGTCAGATAGACCGCACTCCAGTCCAGCACCGTGCCCTCGGTCAGGAACACCGCGAAGCAAATAATACCAATAATCAGTACACTACCGCGCGGTATCGCAAAAGCGGGGCCTTCAGAAGGATTCGCATAGGTCAGCAAACCGGCCGCGCTGTAGAGCGTCATGACCACCACCGCCGCAATGACCAGTAAGCAGCTGGCCAGCACGCTTAACCCCATTGCCAGCAACAACGTCATCAGCCCGGCGCCCGCAATTCCGCCAACGCTGTACATGCCATGGAAACCGGACATTAACGGTACCGCAGACTGCTTCTCCACCAGAATCGCCTGGATGTTCATGGCGCAATCGGTGACGCCGATACCCACGCCAAACACTAACAGCGCCAGCGCCAGCCACAGCGGATCGCTCAGTACCGACAGCCAGGGCGTACTGATAATAATCAATCCAATCGCCACCAGAATCACCCGCCGGCAGCCGAACCGGCTGGTCAGCAAGCCGGTAACCGGCATTGCGATCAGCGCCCCCATTCCCAGACACAGCAGTAGCGTTCCCAGTACCGCTTCATTGACACCGGTATTGGCACGCGCAAACGGGACAATCACCGCCCAGGTTGCAGTAACAAAACCGGCAAGAAAAAAAACGATCCGCGTTGCCAGCGTCGGGGATACTGCAGTTTCGCGAAGAGCCATACCGATCCTTTTTAAAAATGAATGCCAGAGGCCAGCCATCTGCCCTGATCAAAGCCTGCCCGCCTCTGACCCTATTGACAGCGGTAAGCGGCGGCGTGATGATGCTCACTATAGCTCGATTGTGATTATTCAGGAGTATTAATGCTCGATTATGCAGCTTTCCCGCAGCAGCGACAAGCGCTGATCCGTGAGATTTTGCAGCAGAACGGACGCGTGGTCTGCGCGGATCTGGCACGCCAGATGGCGGTCTCGGAACACACTATCCGCCGGGATTTGCATGAACTCAGTAAAGAGGGCTTGTGTAAAAAGGTCTATGGCGGAGCGGTATTGCCGCTGCCGGATGCAGGCAGTTTTACCCATCGAAAAGAGCAGGATCATGCAGTAAAAGCCCTGATCGCGCAGCGCTGCGCCAGCCTGATCAACAGCAACAGCTGCATTTTTATTGATGCCGGCACCACCAATCTGGCGCTGGCGCGGGCTCTGCCGGCAGATCTTGCCTTAACCGTAGTAACCAATGCGCCTGATATTGCGGCGGTGCTGTTAGCGCATCCGCGCGCGGAGGTGATCATGCTGGGCGGGCAGATGCAAAAAAGCACCGGCGGCTGCGTCGGGCAAAGCGCTATTCAGCAGGTGCGAGGCATGCTGTTCGACCAGGCCTTTATCGGTGGCTGTGCAATGAGCCCGGAAGCCGGACTGACCGGTTTTGACTATGCCGATTGTGAATTTAAAAAAGTGGCCATTGAGCAGAGTAATCAGGTGATTGTCGGCCTGACGGCCGAAAAAATCCCTGCGGTGGCCCGGTTTAAAATCGCGGAATGTCATGCGCTTTCGCTACTGGTAGTGGAGAAAAAACTGGATAAAGCATTGCTGAGCGCCTTTGAGGCGGAGGACCTGACGCTGATTACCGTTTAATCTACAGCGCGTCATTTTCCCGCGCTACACTGTTGTGACGGCGTAAACGTGGCAGACGCTATCACGCCAGCCGCTACGCACTTATCCAGGAGATCGCGATGCAAAATGAGATATCGGCACAATGCCATTGTGGCGCAGTGGCGTTCAGCGTGACGCTGAAAGATGGATTTAACACGATACGGCGCTGCAACTGTTCGTTCTGCCGGATGCGGGGCACGGTTGTGGTCTTTGCCAGCCAGATTGAGGTGACGCGCGGCAAAGAACAGCTCACCGAATACCGCTTTAACAGCAAGCAGGTCGGCCATTACTTCTGTTCAGTCTGCGGCATTTACACCTTTCATCAGAGCCGTTCACAGCCCGATCAGTATGGTGTCAACGTTGCCTGCCTGGCGGGCGTTTCCCCGTTTGATTTTACCGATGTTCCGGTTAGCGATGGCATCAACCATCCCAAAGATGGCGGAGCCGGCGGCGTCGCCGGACATCTGATCTATAAACCGGCCTGACTCGCAGAGGGTGCGGTCGCGCACCCTCTGCGGTGGATTACTCCAGACTGCTCTTGCCACTAAAACGCGTGATCGGCTTCTGCTCTTCCCCGTCGATTTGCTGCGAGAAAACCTTGAGGGCCGATAAAACCGGACTCAGGCCACGCCACAGTTCATCATCATTCAGCAGCCGGATAATGCCGCGGATCCCTGGCGCGGCTTTGCCGCTATTGGCTTCTTCCCTGGCCGGTTTAATCGCCATCGCCGCATCCCGCAGGGCGAGCAGCAGGTGGTTAAACCTTTCCGGCGGAACGCTGCCCAGCGTCATCATCAACAGCGATAGATTTTGCAGGGCGCTCTGGGTGCCAGGCTGATTCAGACCTGACACCAGAATCTTGCCGATCTCGCTATTTGATTTCACCAGATCGTTCGCCAGTCGCAAAAATCCGTGCTGATGCAGGCTTTCGATTAACTCATCCATCGCTTCTCTGGCGGTCTGCTCAGTACGGGTCGGCGTAACCTGATATTTCATCCTTTCTGCCATCAGAATTTCTCCGGTTTTTCAACGTGTTCTGGCGGTTCGCGATAGCCCTGCTGCTGCCATTTCTGTTCCACCGGCAGGTGATCCAGCGGCGTGCGTTGGCCATAGCGAAAATTGTGTAACGGTAGAGGATTCGGCTGGATGCGTCGCTCCACACGCTTCATGTTTACCGCCACCTCTTTATAGGCGGGGGTGTTTACGTCCGGATCATGGTGTTCACCGGTCAGCGTATTGACGCCATCCTTTCCGTGGTGGATCGGCATAAACAGCACGTTACCGGCCACCCGATCGGTGATCACTACCGGAACATCCATCGAGCCGCGCCGGGAGGAAATGCGAACCCACTCGCCTTCGGTCAGACCGCGCTCGGCGGCCAGCTGCGGCGAGATTTCCACAAACGCATTCGGTGACAGCGACATAAAACGGCCACCCTGCCCGGTCTGGTTGGTGGACTGGAAATGCTCCAGCATCCGGCCATTGTTGAGCAGCAGGTTATATTCGGCATCTTCCTGCTCGGCCGGCGGCTGCCAGCGTAAGGGATAGAGCCGCGCTTTCCCGTCCGGGAAGTGAAACTGTTCGGTATAAAGCAGCGGCGTGCTTTCACCGTTGGCGTTCACCGGCCAGATTTGCGACTGCCAGCCCACCAGTTGCTCGTAGCTGACGCCAGCAAAGATCTCCGCGATGCCGGCGGCTTCAGCCATGATTGCGCCTGGATTCGGGTAATACCACGGATGCCCGAGCCGCGCGGCCAGATCGGTGAAGATTTGCCAGTCTGGCCGGCTGTCGCCAAGCGGTGCCATGGCAGGCGAGAAATGCTGGATGCGCCGCTCGGTATTGACGAAGGTGCCCTCTTTCTCCACGCTCGGGCAGCCCGGCAATACCACGTCGGCGAACTCTGCGGTGCGGCTCATAAAGATATCCTGCACCACCATGAATTCCAGATTACTGAAGGCTTCATGCACGTTGGTGGAATCCGCATCGGAAAACGCGGTTTCTTCGCCGGTGATATACATGGCGCGCAGTTTGCCTTCATGGGCATGCTGCACCATCTTGAAGTTATCCGCGCCCGGCTGATCGGACAGCGCTTCAGGATCGACGCCCCAGGCGCGCGCCCATTTTTCCCGTACCGCAGCATCGCTGACTTTTTCATAGCCCGGATAAACATTACTCAGGCAACCGAAGTCACTGGCACCCTGCACGTTATTATGGCCGCGCATCGGATAGCCGCCGGTACCGGGTCGGCCATAGTTGCCGGTCACCAGCAGCAGGTTGGATAATGCGGTGCTGGTGTCCGCGCCGTGGCTGTGCTGGGTGATGCCCATCGCCCACAGAATACAGGCGCTGCCAGCCTGGCCGATCATCTCGGCTGCCGCTGTCAGCTCTTCCTCACTCAGGCCGCAGGTCTCGCTGGCAAACGCCAGGGTAAAGGGGGCAAGCGATTCACGGTATTCTTCTACCTGATTAACCCGCTGTGCCAGGAAAGCCTGATCGGCATAGCCGTGATCAAACATATATTTCGCCATCGCAGATGCCCACACCAGGTCGGTGCCGGGTCGGATGCGCAGATAGCGGTCAGCACGCTCGGCCATTTCATGACGACGCGGGTCAACGACCAGCAGTTTCTGCCCCTGATGTTTGTGGCTCTGCTTAATGTGCGAGGCGATAACCGGATGGTTCTCCGCCAGATTGCTGCCGACGATAACGATCAGTTCAGTTTTTTGCAGATCGCGAATAGTGCCGGCATCGCCGCCGTAGCCGACGGTGCGAAACAGCCCTTCTGTCGCCGGGTTCTGACAATAGCGCGACGAGTTATCAACGTTGTTAGTGCCGAAGATCAGTCGGGCAATCTTCTGTGTCAGATAAGCTTCTTCATTGCTGGCTTTACTTGAGCCAATAAACCCAATCGCATCGCCGCCATACTGCTGGGCAACCCGGCGTAAACCGTCGGCGACGCGCTGCAGCGCTTCGTCCCAGCTGGCGGGCCGGAAGCGGCCATTTTCACGAACAAGCGGCGTGGTCAGACGCTGCGGGCTATTAACGAAGTCCCAGCCAAACTTACCTTTCACGCAGGTTGAGATGCCATTTGCTGGCGCATCCGCCACCGGCTGAACTTTCAGGATGTGACGATCGCGGGTCCAGATCTCAAAACTGCAGCCGACGCCGCAATAGGTGCAGACGGTTTTGGTGCGTTTGATTTCGGCCTGGCGCAGCGCCACATCGATTTTTGACACGCCGGTGATCGGTTCCATGCCGATACTGTTTTCCAGCGTTTTGACGAAGTCGATCAGCGGACGTTTCAGCCCTTCATCCATGGCGGTGAACGGGCCTGCATCCGGCTGCATGGTTTTTTCCAGCAGCGCGTTACACGGACAGACCGTGACACAGTGTCCACAACTGACGCAGCTTGAGCCGGCAATCTCGGTACCGCCATCCCACAGCACCCGCGGATGCGCCTGCGTGTAGTCTATCGACAGCGTTTCATTAACCTCAACGTTCTGGCAGGCCTCCACGCAGCGGCCACATAAAATGCACTGGTCAGGATCGTAGGTATAAAACGGATTGGAGTGATCTTTGGCGTACGGCTTGGGCTGGTGTGGATAGTACTGAATCGGAATATGCATATCCGCCACAGCATTATGTAATGTGCAGTCACCGGTATTGTGTTCACACACCGTGCAGTAGAGTTCGTGGCGATTAAGCAACCGATCCATCCCCTCCTGCTGCGCCACTTGCAACGCAGCGCCTTCACTCTGCACCTCTAATCCGTCATGGGTACGCAAGGTGCAGCCACGCACCCGCTCGCCATTGGCATCGACCCAACAAACATCGCAACTCTGTAACGGTGTCAGTGCCGGGTGATAACAGACATGGGGCAGTTTTTTTCCCTGCGCATCAAGAAAATCAATCAAGGGTTGATCAGCTAACCCGGTTAGCCGTTCACCATTAAAAATAATGGTGCAGTGTTCTCCGCTCATATAAGCCTCATGAAGACATTGCGAATAGCTTCCAGCCGAAAAATATCCCTGTATTTATAGGGTTGACTCTTCAGCTTAGTGAGGATTAACAGCCGCGCCACGGATACCGCTACGCTTATTGCGGTTACTCTCTGAATCGTAAACTGTTTTAAAATGTAATGACTTTTTACTGAGCGGCAAAAGCCGACAGCCGCCACTGACGCAGCTGTTTCTTTTGATTAGAGTTATTGCTGAAAACCGCAGAGAGAGAGTAAGCCAGCAAAGCGGTGATTGCGGCGCTGCTGTCGCAGCAAAACAGCGCGTCTGGTGTTTGACCTGACCGCCCTTCAGGCGGCACAGAACAGCGGCGAGCCATACTGATGTGACGCCAGTGCAAGCCGCAGCCAGGGCGCGGTGTCTGGACTCAGCCGTTCAGACAGGAAACGCTCACAGGCGGGCAGATCGTGACCGTATTGATTGCGAAACGCGCCGGGCGTCAGGGTGAGATATTTACGAAAGGTGCGGGTGAAATTCTGCTGGCTGGTAAAACCGTTTTCCACCGCAATATCCAGCAGACCTTTGTTGGTGGCGATCACCGCCACTGCCGCGCGCATAACCCGGCGCAGACGGATATATTCGCCAAGGTTATAGCCGGTGCGATCGCGGAACGCGCGTTGAAAATGCCAGTGACCGTAACCGCTTTTGCTGGTGATGGTTTTCACCCGGACCCGTTCATCAAACAGGTTTTGTTCAATCCACGGCAGAATATCGCTGACCACGGCATCCATTGCCCTGACGCTACTGCTGCCTGTCGCAGGCAATGTTGCCTGTCTGCTTACCTCCTCACACATAGGCCCTCCGCGCTGAAAGTGACTGAATCGCAACCGGCATGCTGTCCGGCTGGTGCAGCCACGATTATTCCGCTCAGCGTCGAAGATGGATAGTTATACAAACGGATAAGTCACGGGCTTACCGGCCCGATATTCCGACTTTAAAGCCATCGTTCGCTGCGGAGTTAAGGCCGGGATTGTTTCACTATTTAGTATGTTGTAACTATGTGGCGCGATGTGAATTATGCCGGGCGGCTGCTTAGAGCAGGCATTTTGTCGCGAGAGCTAATCAGGCGAGTTCCAGCGGAAAAGCAGCCCGCAGGCTGCCTTAGCGGATTATTTGCATTCGTCGGAGATTTTAACCAGCGCCGCTTTGAGTACAACATCCTGCTCATCAGCAAACACAGCGATTCCCTTAACCGGCTTGCCTTGTTTCAGAGAGCCGGTGGTTAACGCTTCATCAACAGTATCGATTTTAAATTCTTTATTATCAGGCGTGTAAGCCTTCAGGCAAATCGTTGATAAATCAACAGGATCGCCGGATAAATTGGCTATCGAGACTTCAAAGGTTTTAGTGTAGGAAGTTTTATCACCAATGGATACGGACCCCTGAGATTGTTCGGTCGCATAGACGGCAACATTGCCAGGCGTAACTGCGTTTGCGGCAAAACCCATACCGGCCAGAGTCAGAGATGCAACGATAGTAGAAAACTTCATATTAATACCTGTTTGTCTGTTAAACGTCTAAATTACTGCACTTAAGCAAAATACAGTGCTGCGATGTTACTTAACCCAAACTAAACAGTACCTAAATGTAACAATAGTGAATGGAATTTTGAGGTTACGTGACGAAATTTTGCCAGGCTCGGCTTATCACGACGTCCAGGTGTGCCTGGGCAGTGGCAATCACTGACTCTCCACGCGCTGTACCTCACTCAGTCCGTTCAGCATGATAAGGAGTCAGGATTCATCGGGTCACCCTTGAGGCGCTTAAGCCGTATGGCTGGCTGGATTAATCAATCTAATCTGCGCGCGCTGGTCAATACGCGATAAACACCTGCCGCCCTCTCCCGCCCGACATCTTTAAAATTAACTGGTCCTGTTTTTATCCTGCAATAGAAACGCCGCCGCCATTTAAACGTCTGACATAATAAAAAGTAATTACGTACCGGCAGAATCTTTTGTCAGAATGCACGGACACTACATGGTCTGATCAATTTATTACGCTGACATTCAATATGGATTATTTCTACGGGTGAGTTGCACTATTCAACTGACGATTCTTCTGACACTAAAAAATGACCAAATGATGACAGAATTAATCGGCTTTGATGACCGCTACACGGCGGTTGAAACACTGTTTCAGGAGGTTAACGGCGCCACTCCGTTCATCATTTAACCATTATTTTCAGTTATTTATCTGAATGTCATCAAGAGCGTAATTTATAGATGATAATGAAAATTGTTATGATAAGATTCTGTTAACACCGGTGGTTTTCCGTGGCTGACAGGCTAAGAGTGAAATAACTGCTGATCACTTTACACCACCCAGGTTTGAAACTTTTCTGAACTGCTGGCTGGAATGAGATCTCTATGAATCACATCGTATATATCGTTGATGACGACGCTGCGGTAACCACAGCCCTGAGTAATCTGCTCAGTTCTGACAATTACGACGTTATTTCTTTTTCTTCCGCTGATGATTTCCTCGCGCACGACTTCGCCCCGCTTCCCTGCTGCCTGATTCTGGATATTAATATGCCGGGCGCGGATGGGTTTGAGGTCGCTCAGGTGTTGATTGATCGCGGATTCACCATCCCCACCATCTTCTTAACCGGTTTTGGCACCATTCCTGTTACGGTGCGGGCGATGAAAACCGGCGCTTACGAGTTCCTGACCAAACCGGTTGATCCTGACCGTATTCTGCAGGCGGTATCAGAAGCCATGCGTATTGCGGAACAGAATATGGCGACCTCGCAGGAGAAACGTGAGATGACTCTGCGCCATCAGACGCTGACACCGCGTGAAAGTGAGGTGATGTTACTGGCAATTAGCGGACTGCTGAATAAACAGATCGCCGCAGAGATGGGCGTCAGTGAGATTACCGCCAAAGTGCATAAACGGCGGGTGATGGAGAAGATGAATGCCCGGTCGTTATCCGATCTGGTGCGGGCAGCGGAACGGTTGAATATCGCCAACACCCGACGCCGCTAAGGCATTCGGGCAGCCTGTTACTGTAAGGTTGCCCGGTTCAGCCGCGCTCTGCCTTGCCCGATGCAGAACGAGCGCACAAAACCCGAGTGCTGAACGCGGCCAGATAATCCCCAGCGACGGCAGCCAGCTTACCATCGGTTACGGTTACTCTGCGCAGTTGCCTTGGTCGTCAGACAATTCACTGCGGATCAGCTGCAGAAAAGCATCAACATCGATCGGTTTGCGAAAAAAAGTGAGCGCACCCAGCGCAATGGCATACCACAGGGTAGTCTCTTCCAGGTCGGCAGAGATGAAGATTACCGGCGGCAGAGCGGGTCGCTGTTTCAGCAGCGTGAACAGCTCAAAACCGCTCATCCCTTTGAGTCCGACGTCAATGATCAACATGCTCACCTCAGAAAGCGCATTGTCATCTGCCAGTAACGCTTCTCCCGACTCGAATAATCGTGTGGTGTAGCCGTCAGAATGCAATAAATTACTCAGCCCACTCCGGACTGAGCGTTCATCATCAACAATGACAATACGCTGTGACAGCGTCATGCAGTTATCCTCTGAAAGCCCTTACCTGCCTGGTGAAGGACTTAGGGTGCTTTATCGCCGCCCGGTGGCGGTGTACCACTGATTTTGGGGACACATTCGTGGCGGAACCACGCCAGCGTCACCGGTTGTCGGCGGATTAAGCGTTTTCCCAGTGGAATCAACTGCTCACCCACCAGCATGCCAAATAGCCCCACCAGCGCGATCACCGGAGGTGCCGGGGAATTCACATCGATCAGGGCATAGACTACGCCGGCGAGCAGCCCGACAATCAGAGAAATAGCGTACGATTTCATCATGATCGGCCTGCCTGATGTGAAGTGAGAGTGGCTGGATCGGCCGGCTGCAGCAGCGCGGTCGCCGGTCTGGCGGCGGGCAGCCAGGCATGCATCAACGCGCCGCCCAGTAACATTCCCAGCAGGCCGACCAGCGCAATCGCTGGTGGTGCGGGCGAACGGACATTGAGCAGCGCATACAGCAGGCCGATCAGCACGCCTGCGCCGAGTGAAATAATGAGAGGAAACATATCAGGCTCCTGTTCTGCGGCAGTGCTGACCGGCATCAGATGCCGATCAGCAGGCTGCAACTTAGCGTACAGGCGCGTGAACAGGCGCCAGCGTGCGGTGCTCGCTCTTCTGACGTGATGGCGCTTTATGCACCATGGTGTAGGCGTAATCCACGCCAATGCCGTAAGCACCAGAGTGCTCTTTCGCAATGTTCATTACCGCGTCATAGGTATCGCGGTTAGCCCAGTCACGCTGCCACTCCAGCATCACCTGCTGCCAGGTAACCGGCACCACACCGGCCTGAATCATGCGCTGCATGGCATAGTCGTGTGCCTCTTTGGTGGTGCCGCCTGACGCATCAGCCACCATATAAATCTCATAACCGCCTTCCAGCATCGCGCACAGCGCAAAGCTGTTGTTACACACTTCGGTCCACAGACCGGAAACCACCACTTTTTTCTTGCCGTTGGCCGCCAGCGCATCACGCACTTTCTGGTCATCCCAGGAGTTCATTGAGGAGCGCTCTAAAATGTCCTGACCCGGAAATACATCCAGCAGCTCCGGATAGGTGTGACCCGAAAAGCTTTCGGTTTCTACAGTGGTGATGATGGTGGGAATGTTGAAAACTTTGGCCGCTTTCGCCAGCGCAACGGTGTTGTTTTTCAGGACCTGACGATCAATTGACTGCACGCCAAACGCCATCTGCGGCTGCTGGTCGATGAAAATGATCTGGCTGTTATGTGGCGTCAGGACTTCAAGCTTAGCGTTGGACATGTGTTCACCCATAGAGGTTAAGTAACTGGATTTCCGCAAACCGGAACGGAGCAAAATGAACAGCCAGAACGTGTTAATGCAGGCTTTCTCTTCAGGCTGCTGGCTGTCTGGTCGCAGTGTAGGACGGTCGGCGAAACCAGACTATTATCTCTGCGTATAACTATACGAAGGTATAGGTATCCCTTCGTATAACTAGACGCTCCAACAGACCTCTCACCATAATCCGTTCTATTCGTGCCCTGCTCCCTGCAGCGCACTTCCCTGTCCCGCGGCAAGTCGGACAACCCCATTCAGGAGGATCTATGGTTACGCTGGGTAAAGCAGAACTGATATTAACCAATGGCAAATTTCACACCGTTGACCGCAGCAATCCGTTTGCCGAAGCCGTCGCCATCCGCGAAGGCAAATTCGTCGCGGTCGGCTCGCTGGCGGAAGTGATGGAATACCATTGCGACGGCACCAAAGTGATCGATTTGAAAGGTCACACCGCCGTGCCGGGTCTGAACGACTCACACCTGCATCTGATCCGTGGCGGTCTGAACTACAACCTCGAATTACGCTGGGAAGGCGTCCCTTCGGTTGCCGATGCGCTGCGTATGCTGAAGGAACAGGCGCTGCGTACACCGTCGCCACAGTGGGTGCGCGTGGTGGGCGGCTGGACAGAATTCCAGTTTGCTGAACGCCGGATGCCGACGCTCGATGAGATCAACGAAGCCGCGCCGGACACGCCGGTGTTTGTGCTGCACCTCTACGATCGCGCCCTGCTTAACCGCGCCGCGTTAAAAGTAGTGGGCTACACCAAAGAGACGCCTAACCCGCCGGGCGGCGAAATTCAGCGCGACAGCAACGGTAATCCGACCGGCATGCTGATTGCCCGCCCCAATGCGATGATCCTCTACGCCACGCTGGCCAAAGGGCCGAAGCTACCGCTGGAGCAACAGATCAACTCCACCCGCCAGTTTATGCGTGAGCTGAATCGCCTCGGCCTGACCAGCGCCATCGATGCCGGCGGCGGTTTCCAGAACTATCCCGAAGATTATCAAGTGATCGCCGAACTGCATCAGAAGAAGCAGATGACCCTGCGTATCGCCTATAACCTGTTTACCCAGCGGCCAGGCCACGAACTGGAAGATTTCGAAAAGTGGACCGATATGCTGACGCCGGGCCAGGGCAGCGACTATTTCCGCCACAACGGCGCGGGCGAAATGCTGGTGTTTTCGGCGGCAGACTTTGAGGATTTCCTCGAGCCGCGTCCTGACTTAGCGCCAGGCATGGAAGATGAGCTGGAGCGCGTGGTGCGTCATCTGGTCGAGCATCGCTGGCCGTTCCGCCTGCACGCCACCTATGACGAATCGATCAGCCGGATGCTCGACGTGTTCGAGAAGGTCAACCGCGATATTCCGTTTAACGGGCTGCACTGGTTCTTCGACCATGCGGAAACGGTCACCCAGCGCAATATTGATCGTATCAAAGAGCTGGGCGGCGGCATCGCGGTCCAGCATCGCATGGCGTTTCAGGGTGAATACTTTGCCGAACGCTACGGCATTGAAGCCACCCGGCATACGCCGCCGGTGGCGCGGATGCTGGAAACCGGCGTGCCGGTCGGACTCGGTACCGATGCCACCCGCGTCGCCAGCTATAACCCGTGGACCGCACTTTACTGGCTGGTATCCGGACGCACCGTCGGCGGAATGCAGATGTATGACGTTAACGCCCGCCTCGACCGCGAAACCGCACTGATGCTCTGGACCCAGGGCAGCGCGTGGTTCTCCAGTGAACAGGGTAAAAAAGGCCAGATTAAAGCGGGTCAGCTGGCGGATATGGCCGTGCTCAGCAAAGACTTTTTCAGCGTGCCTGAAGAGGAGATCAAAGGCATTGAATCGGTGCTGACCGTGGTAGATGGCAACATCGTCTATGCTGCCGGTTCATTCACCTCCGAAGCGCCGCCTGCCATTCCGGTTCTGCCCGAGTGGTCTCCGGTGGTTAACGTGCCGGGTCATTACCGCAGCGCGCCGCCGGTAGCGCAGAGCCGCGTCGGCATGATGCCTGCGGCTCACCACTGTAGCGGTCCGTGCGGCGTACACAGCCACTCGCACGATATCGCGCGCGGCTCCAGCGTGCCGGTCGCCGAAGACAACGCCTTCTGGGGCGCGCTCGGCTGCAGCTGCTTCGCGTTTTAATCATGAAGACCTTATTCACTCAGCCGCCCCGGGTTAACGCGGGGCTGTTCTTCCTGCGACTGGCGGGCAGCCTGCTGCTGTTACATGTGCACGGGCTGCCTAAGATCCTGCATTTCAGTGAAGAACTGACGCGTATCGAGGACCCGTTTGGACTGGGTCCGATGATGAGTCTGCTGCCGGCCATTCTGGCGGAAGTGGTGTGTCCGATATTTATCATCCTCGGCTGGGGTACCCGCCTCGCCTGTCTGCCGATCATTGCGGTGTTGCTGGTGGCGATGCTGGTGGTTCATCCCGGCTGGTCGATTGCTGAAGGCCAGTTTGGCTGGCTGTTGCTGATTATCTTCACCACGCTGGCATTAACCGGGCCAGGCGGCTGGCGGCTGGGTGCCAGTGCTCAACAGGAGGTGCGCCATGGCGCAGGTTAATGACATTCACCAGCTCGATCAGGAGGTCAGCGACGCGCCGAAAGCAGGCGCCGTTTCTCCGATGCAGCCGCTGCATCAGCCGGTGTTTCGGATGTTGTGGATTGCCACGGTAGTCTCCAATATCGGCTCGTGGATGAACGATGTTGGCGTCAACTGGACCATGCTAACGCTCAGCGCCGATCCGCTGGCGGTGGCGCTGGTGCAGGCGGCCAGCAGCCTGCCGATGTTTCTGTTCGCCCTGCCGTCGGGCGTGATGGCGGATATCGTTGACCGTCGCAAATACCTGCTGTTCTCCCAGCTGTGGACCTTTATCGCCGCCGCCGGGCTGACGGTACTGGCCTATACCGGCCACGTTACGCCAACGGTATTGCTGGCCGCCGCCTTCCTGCTCAGCGCCGGTGCCGCGATGAGTTCGCCACCGTTCCAGGCGATCGTCCCGGATCTGGTGAGTAAATCGGAGCTGGGTCCGGCGATTGCGCTGAATTCACTGGGTATCAATATCAGTCGCGCCATCGGCCCGGCGCTGGGTGGATTGATCCTCTCCTTTACCGGTCCGTGGATGGTGTTTCTGCTGAATGCGCTGTCGGTGCTCGGCGTGGCGTGGGTGCTCTATCGCTGGAAGGCGGAACCCAGCGTCCAGCGCCTGCCGCCGGAGCACTTCTTCCCGGCCGTTCGCGCCGGACTGCGCTATGTTCACGCTGCGCCGGTATTACGCAACGTGCTGGTGCGCACGGTCGCCTTCTTCCTGTTCGGCAGTGCCGGCTGGGCTTTGCTGCCGCTGGTGGCGCGTCGGGAGCTCGGCCTCGGTCCGGGCGGTTACGGCATTATGCTGGCCTGTATCGGCATTGGCGCGATTACCGGTGCGGTGATGCTGCCGCGCCTGCGCCGCCGCTTCAGTTCCGATCGGCTGATGGTGCTGGCCAGCCTGTTGTTCGCCCTGACCATGCTGGCGCTGGCATTTGTCCGTCATTTCTGGTTGCTGAATGCCTGCGAGTTCTTTACCGGCTTCGCCTGGATTGCGGTGCTGTCAACGCTGAACCTGGGCGCGCAGCGCAGCGCAGCGAAATGGGTTAAGGCCCGTGCGCTGGCGGTCTACCTGACGGTTTTCTTTGGCTCAATGACGCTCGGCAGCACCCTCTGGGGACAGCTGGCTTCCCACTTCAGCATTCCGGTTTCACTCTGTATCGCCACGCTCGGCATGGTGCTGGCCAGCAGCACGGTGTGGCGCTGGCGGCTGGATCAGGACCCCGATCTGAATCTCGATATGATCGGTGATGGCGTTAACGCCCCGGTGCTGGATATTCGTCATGAACGCGGTCCGGTGATGGTGAATTACGAATACCGGATTAATATTGATGAAGCCCATGCCTTTGCCGTCTGCATGCAGGATATGCGTCGCGTCAGGCGTCGGGGCGGTGCCATCAACTGGTCAGTCTACGAAGATATTCTCCAGCCTGGCATTTTCGTCGAAACCTTTGTGGTGGGCTCCTGGGTAGAACATTTACGCCAGAAAGAGCGCTACACCATCAACGATCAAAAAATCCAGCGTCGGGTTAACGCCTTTCATCAGGGTGAAAATCCGCCTGAAGTTCGATACCTGGTGGCACCAGCCTGACCGGCTGTACAGCAACCTTTCATTCATCACGTCATGTAGAGGGCAATACCATGAGCACACTCAAAACCACCGACGGCACCCATATTTATTTCAAAGACTGGGGCACCGGTAAGCCTGTACTGTTCAGCCACGGCTGGCCGCTGGATGCGGATATGTGGGACAGCCAGATGAATTTCCTGGCAGAGCGCGGTTACCGGGTTATCGCTTTTGACCGTCGTGGCTTTGGCCGTTCCGAACAACCCTGGACCGGCAGCGATTACGATACTTTTGCTTCTGATATTAACGATTTGATTAATCATCTCGATCTGCAGGATGTCACACTGGTGGGTTTCTCAATGGGCGGCGGTGATGTGACGCGCTATATCGGCCGTTACGGCACTGCACGTGTGGCGGCGCTGGTATTGCTTGGCGCGGTAACGCCGGTGTTCGGCAAAATCGCTGATTACCCGCAGGGCGTCGATCTGTCGGTGTTTGCCGGTATCCGCGATGGCCTGCTGAAAGATCGTGCGCAGTTCATCAGTGATTTCGCCACGCCGTTCTACGGCCTTAATGCCGGTCAGACCGTTTCGGAAGGCGTGCTGACCCAGACGCTGAACATTGCGCTGCTGGCCTCACTGAAGAGCACCGTTGATTGCGTTACCGCCTTCTCCGAGACCGATTTCCGTGCCGATATCGCCAAAGTAGATGTGCCGACGCTGGTGATCCACGGCAGCAACGACCAGGTGGTGCCGTTTGAATCCACCGGTAAAGTGGCCGCAGAGATGATTGAAGGATCAGAACTGAAGGTCTATGACAATGCGCCACACGGTTTCGCGGTGACGCATCAGGATCAACTGAATCAGGATCTGCTGGCGTTTTTGAACGCGCGTTAACAGCAAAAAACTGCGCGGTGCAAGCCGCGCAGTTTTTATTAACGGTTAACGGGTCGGATGATTGACTTCATTTGGCCGCAGGTCGAACACCAATACTTCCGCGTCGTTACCGCCACTGAAGGTCAGAGTTTTCTCGTCACGCACCCGCGCACCGTCTCCGGCATTAAACTGCAGTCCATTAACGGTGATACTGCCGCGCGCCACATGAATATAAGCGTAGCGATCGTCCGGCAGCGTCAGGGTTTGCTGCTCGTCTCCGTCGAATAAGCCTGCATAGATACGGATATCCTGACGCACCCGCAGCGCGCCATTTTCCCCTTCCGGCGAAATAATCAGCCGCAGATTACCGCGTTTATCCGCTTCACTGATCGAAACCTGCTGATATCCCGGCGGGCTGTTTTTCTCTGCCGGCACCACCCAGATTTGCAGGAAGTGCACGCCATCGGTACTGGAGTGGTTAAACTCACTGTGCGTCACGCCACTGCCGGCGCTCATCAGCTGCACGTCGCCGGGCACGATAACTGAACCGGTACCCATCGAATCTTTGTGCGCCAGTGCGCCTTCCAGTACGTAAGAGATAATCTCCATGTTGCTGTGGGGATGCGCACCGAAGCCACGTCCTTTCGCCACCCGGTCATCATTAATGACCAGCAGATCAGAAAAGCCAACCTGTTTCGGGTCCCAGTAGTTGGCAAAGGAGAAGGTGTGACGTGAATTCAGCCAGCCGTGATCACCGACGCCGCGTTGTTCTGACAATCTTTGCTCAATCATGTTCTGCCCCTTAACGTGCTGTTTAATGGTGTGAAGCGCGAGTGCCCTTCGTTAGAAACAGCATATAAGTAAACCTGATCGTCGAACAATGGCGTCAAAAGCCAATCACTGTCACGGATTAGTGGACAATAACGCTAAGCGGTATTTCGCATGAAAGCGGGAGGCTGATAAGTGAGGTGTTAGCTGCTGGCGCGCAGGATTAATTCGCCGGTCATGATGATGCGCTGCGGCGACGCGTCGGGCCGGGCAATTTTCTGCAGCACCAGTTCGCACGCCTGGCGGCCTATCTCACGTGACGGCTGGGCCAGGGTGGTAAGCGGCGGCGAAACCATGCCGGCCAGCTCGGTGCCGTCAAAACCAACCACGGCGATATCGTCCGGGATGCGCAGGCCAGCCTGCTGAATAGCCGCCATTGCACCGGCGGCAAGCGTATCAGAGACGGCAAACACCGCGTCTGGCCGGGTTTCAGCCTGCAGTAACAGATTCATCGCCGCCTGACCGGCGCTAAAACTCAGCTCACTGGCGTAGGCGATCGCCTGCCAGCTCAGCCGTTGTTGACTGAGCTGTTGCAGATAACCCTGCTGACGCAGCCGGGCATAGTTGTAACTCAGATCGTGATTGATCAGGCCGATGCGCTGCCGTCCCTGCTCAGCCAGATACCCGACCACCTGCCGGGCGGCAACGCGATCGTCGATACCGACACAGGAGGTCGCGCCACTGTCGTCATATTCAGCACACTGCACCCACGGCGCAGTGCCAATCAACTGACTCAGCTCGGCCAGTTTACTGAACGCATCCATGGTGATGATGCCATCTACCATTTTGCCGGAGAGCAACTGCAGGCTGGAACGCGACCGCTCGATATCTGAACCTGAATTACACAGCAGAATGCGATAACCGTTTTTCTCAGCCTGCTCCTCAATCCCTTTCACCACTTCAGCGCAAAACGGGTTAGAAATATCCGAGACCATCACCAGAATCATGGAGCTGCGGGCGGTACGCAACTGACGCGCCAGCAGGTTAGGCTGATAATTACTCTCTTTGATCGCCTGCAGCACCTTCTGGCGATTGCGATCTTTGACACTGTCGCTGTTATTTAACACCCGTGAAACCGTGGCAACCGAGACCCCGGCCAGCCGGGCGATTTTCTGAATCGACATTATGGCAACCCTTGCTCAAATCGGTGACAGGCAGGCTAACACATTTTTCTGCACCGCTGCGTCGCCCGCCCGACCTTCAGGGACTCAGTCCAGCCCCAGTTGCCTGCGTACCGGCGCAGCGGCGGCGGCAAAATCGTCAAAAGCGCGATCGGCGACCGGAATAATATTGCGACGGATAAACTCTGCGCCTTCACGCGCGCCGGTCTCGCCCTCTTTCAGGCAGCATTCCCATTCCAGCACCGCCCAGCCTGGGTAATCGTACTGCGCCAGTTTGCTGAAAATGGTTTTAAAGTCGATCTGCCCATCGCCCGGCGAGCGGAAACGACCGGCCCGCGACAGCCACGGCTGATATCCGCCGTAAACGCCACTGCGGCCATTGCGCAGAAATTCGGCATCCTTAACGTGAAACGCTTTGATCCGCGGATGATAGATATCGATAAATTGCAGATAATCGATGTGTTGCAGATGAAGATGGCTGGGATCAAACAGAATATTGCAGCGCGGATGATGATTGACCTGCGCCAGAAATCGCTCAAACGTCACGCCATCATGCAGATCTTCGCCCGGATGAATTTCATAACAGAGATCAACGCCGTGCCGGTCAAAGCTGTCCAGCACCGGTAACCAGCGGCGCGCCAGTTCGGCGAAGGCCTCATCGAACAGCGCCGGGCTTTGCGGTGGCCACGGATAGAACCACGGCCAGGCCAGCGATCCGGAAAAGGTCGCATGCGCCTGCAGGCCGAGTTTTTCCGAAGCCGCTGCCGCGCGCTTTAGCGTGGCAATGGCCCACTCAGTACGCCTGGCCGGATCGCCGCGCAGCGCCGCTGGAGCAAAACTGTCGAAGGCAGCATCAAAGACCGGATTTACCGCGATCAATTGCCCTTCCAGATGGGTTGAAAGTTCACTGATTTCCAGTCCATAGCCCGCCAGCAGACCGCGGATATCGTCACAGTAGGTCTGACTGACGGCCGCCTGCTCAACATCAAAAATCGCGGGCTGATGACAGGGGATCTGCAACGCCTTGTATCCCAGTCCCGCCGCCCATTCAGCCAGTCCGGCCAGCGAATTAAACGGTGGCCGATCGCCGATAAACTGCGACAGGAATATGCCCGGCCCTTTTACTGTTTTCATCTCCGCCTCCTTAAATGAAACACTCAATCCCGATATCTGAACGAGAACAGGAAAATAATCGCAATCAGCGCCGCCGCCACCGCCGGGATCCACCAGAAAATGGCCCAGCTCTCCGCGCTGGCATTGCCCGCCACCAGCTGGTTATAGAGCGCGCCGGAGATCTGCGATCCCAGCAACATGCCAATGCCATAAGTAAACATCACCACCATGCTCTGTGCCTGACCTTTAACCTTTTCACCGGCAATGCGATCGGTATAAATAAAGCCCACTACAAAGAAAAAGTCATAGCAGACGCCGTGCAACAGGATGCCGAGATAGATCAGACTGCGCGTCTCATCACTCATCCCCAGCGCAAACAGCGCATAGCGAACAAACCACGCCGCCATGCCAATCAGCAGCATGTATTTCACGCCAAGGCGACGGAACAGCAGCGGGATGATCAGCATAAAGACGATTTCCGACATCTGCCCCAGCGACATCAGCGTACTGACATTCTGAACCCCGGCATCCGCCAGCCAGGATGCGGTAAAGGCGTAATAGGTCCCGAGCGGAATCGAAATCAGCGTGGCGCACAGCGCGAACACCAGAAAATGACGCAGCTTAAGCAACGCAAAGGCATCGGCACAGAACAGGTCCCGCACTTTGAGCGGCAACCCTTTGGCCGGGGCCGGCGTATGCGGCAGCGTCAGGCTGTAGATAGCCAGCACCAGCGAACTCAGCGCCGCCAGCTGGAAAACCGCAGTACTGGCGGAAATGCCGGTTACGCCAATAAATATCCCCGCCACGATCCAGCCGATAGTGCCGAACACCCGGACAACCGGAAAACTTTTCTCACTGCTGGCCAGGCTGTGAAACGCAATGTTATTCGACAGCGCCAGCGTCGGCATAAAGCAGAGGGTATAGCCGAATAACAGCGCAATCAGCAGCGCGCCGTTTTCATCGATCAGCGCCTGTGGCACCAACCACATAATCACCGCGCCCGCGAGATTCATTACCGCCATCACCTTTTGCGACGGAAAGAAGCGATCCACCAGCATACCGAGCACGAAGGGCGATAAAATCGAGGCGATCGGCCCGGCCGAAAACGCATCGCCAATCAGCAGCGACATATTATGCTGGGTCATTACCAGACCCAGGGTGACTGACCAGCTGCCCCAGATGAAAAACTGCATAAACATCATCAGGGAAAGACGTGGAACCAGCAGCCGCTGCTGCATGCGCTGACGCGCACTCTCCTGCACTGTCGCTATCATCAGAACCTCGTCATTTATCATCGATTACCGGTTGGTGAGCTGTAAAGTAATCGATTACAAATGATCAAACTTTCGCCGCGATCACAGTTCATCCGGCTGGATAGCGCCTCGATCGGAAAACGCGATCGCGGCGAGGTTTTAGCTGAAGTAATCGGCAAGGTGTTAAGAGCTGGCGTTAACAATCCGGCTGCGGCGAAAGCGGTAACGCTCATACAGCACTGAATAGAGCCCGCCGAGCACCACCAGAATTGCGCCGATGACGGTAGTGGATTCAGGCAGATTCCCCAGCAACAGGTAACCCACCGCCACCGACCACAGCAAAGTGGTGTAATCAAACGGTGCCAGCAACGAGGCTTCGGCGTAGCGCAGACTTAAGGTCATCAGAATCTGCGTGATGCCGCCCAGCAATCCACAACCCACCAGCAGCAGCAGTTGCGATCCGTGCGGTATTTTCCAGCCGCCTATCAGGGTGATCAGCGAGGTTAAGGCAGTGGTCACCGCGAACCAGAAGGCGATTGCGCCCGGCTTCTCTTTCCCATTGAGAAAACGTATCTGCACCAGCGCGCAGGCGGTACAAAACGCCGCCATCAGCGCCAGTAAAATCCCGGCAGAAGCGGATAGCGAGAAGCTGGCATTGAATGACAGATGTCCGGAGAACATCACCATGATGCCACTGAATCCGGCCACAACCGCGACCCAGCGATGATGCCGCACCTTTTCACGCAGCAGCAGCGCCGCCAGTAGCACGGTAAACAGCGGAGCCGCATAGTTAATCGCGGTGGCATCGGTCAGGGAGATATAGAGCAGCGACAGGTAGCTGAAATAGAGGCCGCCGGTGCCCGCCAGACCGCGCAGGAAATGCCCGCGAACATTCCGGGTGCGGATGCCGTCCAGTACGCTGCCCTGCACCCGCAACCAGATCATCAGCGGCACCAGCGCCAGCACCGATCGGAAAAAGATCACTTCACCGACCGGAATAGCGCCATCCAGCCCTTTTACGCAGGCCAGCATCAGCGTCGAACTTAACGCAGCCAGGATTTTCATCACTATGCCAGCAGAGGCATTGATAACGGCAGGCACCTATCGGGACGAGTAAAATAAGCAGCATTATCAGTGCGCTTAAGCGACGTGAACCTCAATATTGGCATAATGGCGCACCGTGATGTGCCGGGATTGGCTGGCAGACGGCATTTAATGTTTTTTTACCGCTGCCGGACAGCATGAAGAATTCACGCGGCCTGGATTAGGGTGGTGGGTAGAAGGGAAAACGGCTTCAGGGTGAGCGGTGTTCTGAGGTTGGGTTTATTGATCGGAACAGGCAATACCCGCTAAAAAGCAATAATTGCGTCAGGCTGAAAACGGCGCGATGGCCATCGCAGCTGCCAGTTCCCTGATACCGATATCCGCATCTTCAATCATAGCGGAAATGATTCCACCCGCTTGCGGAGGATTATGCATTGTCATCAGTGATCATCCTCATCATTCAGCAGGTTAGCGTCACCGACTCTGAACTCAAAGGTGATGCGCCAGTTTCCCGTAACCGTAGTCGACCAGCATGCAGAATATACCTTCCCGCTTCTGCCGGAACGCGCGTCCGCTTAATGTCGCTACGCTCTGCTGTTACACTGTGTCATCTGCCTGACAGCCGGGCGCCCTCTCTTAAGGAACGGGAGTAATTGATGTCCTCGTTACGTTTATTGTTATCTGAGTCGAACGATCCCTGGTTTAACCTGGCGGTGGAAGAGTGCATTTTCCGTCAGATGCCAGCGACCCAGCGGGTACTGTTTTTATGGCGCAATGCGGAAACCGTGGTGATCGGCCGAGCGCAAAACCCGTGGAAGGAGTGCAATACCCGGCGTATGGCAGAGGATGGCATCCGGCTGGCCCGTCGCAGCAGCGGTGGCGGCGCAGTGTTTCACGATCACGGCAACTGCTGCTTCACCTTTATGGCCGGTAAACCGGACTATGATAAGAGCGTTTCAACCGCAATTATTCTGCGTGCGCTGGCGAAACTGGGCTTGCCGGCCGAAGCGTCAGGACGTAACGATCTGGTGGTCAGCACCGCCGACGGACTGCGCAAGATATCCGGATCGGCTTACCGGGAAACGCCCGATCGCGGCTTTCACCACGGCACCATTCTGATCAACGCCGATCTGTCACGGCTGGCAGATTACCTTAATCCCGACGTTAAAAAATTGCAGGCCAAAGGCATCACCTCGGTGCGCGCCAGAGTGGCGAATCTGGCGGAGTTAAGCCCTGGTATCAGCTATGAGGCGATTTGTGCCGCGGTGACCGAAGCCTATTTTGAACATTTTAATGCGCACTGCGAGCCTGAGTACATCTCACCGGCAGCGCTGCCCGATCTGCCGGGCTTTGAACAGCAGTTTGCCCGCCAGAGCAGCTGGGAATGGAATTTTGGTCAGGCACCGGACTTCTCGCATCTGCTGGATCAGCGGTTTAGCTGGGGCGGCGTTGAGATTCACTTCGACGTTGAACGCGGTGTTATCTCGCGCTGTCAGATTTTTAGCGACAGCCTCAATCCGACGCCGCTGGAAACGCTGGCGCAGCGGTTACAGGGCATCGCTTACCGGCCGGAGGCGCTGGACGAGGTATTGATTCAGCTCAGCGCTGATTTCCCGCAACAGCAGCAGGAACTGAATGAATTGCAGCAGTGGCTGGTAGCCAGCCTGCGTTAAAGGCGAAAAAGGCCGTTCCTGAGAACGGCCTGACCGGCTTAAAGATTGACGAATTTGTGCAGCACCCGCACCAGCTGAGTGACAAAGCCATATTCGTTGTCATACCACGAGACGGTTTTAACCAGTTGCAGATCGCCCGCTTCACTGATTTCAGTCTGGCTGGCATCAAAAATCGACCCGTATGGCAGGCCAATCACATCGGAGGAGACAATCGGATCCTCGGTATAGTTAAACGACTCGTTGTTTTCGCACGCCTGCTTCAGGGCGGCGTTTATCTGGTCGACCGTCACTTTCTTCTCCAGAATCGTCACCAGCTCGGTGACCGATCCGGTTTTGGTCGGCACGCGCTGCGCATGCCCTTTTAGCTTGCCGGCCAGTTCAGGGATCACCAGACCAATCGCCTTCGCCGCGCCGGTGGTATGCGGAATGATGTTCTCTGCCGCCGCGCGCGAGGCCCGGAAATCTTTGCCGCGCGGCCCGTCCACCAGCGCCTGAGTGCCGGTGTAAGCATGGATGGTGGTCATGGTGCCGACTTTGATGCCGAAACTGTCATGCAGCGCTTTCGCCATCGGCGCCAGGCAGTTGGTAGTACAGGAGGCAACCGAAACAATGGTGTCTTCAGCGCTGAGCGTGTCGTGGTTGACGTTAAACACAACGGTCTTCATCTCCCCCGCTGGCGCGGAGATCAATACCCGTTTCGCCCCCGCATCGATATGTGCCTGAGCTTTTTCTGCTGAGGTATAGAAGCCGGTACACTCAATCACCACGTCTACGCCCAGCTCGCCCCACGGAATGTTGCGCGCCTCTTTCTCGGCGTACACGGTGATTTTTTTGCCATCCACCTGCAGCGCTTTGTCACCCGCCTCAACGCTGAACGGAAAAGCGCCGTAGTTGGTGTCATATTTCAGCAGGTAGGCCAGCATTTCTGGCGAGGTTAAATCGTTGATGGCAACGATTTCAACCGCTTCCTGCTGCTCAAGAATGCGTCTGAGGACCAGACGGCCGATACGTCCAAAACCATTAATGCCGATCTTCTTCATTTGGATCTCCAGCATGTCAGTATGTCAGGGGTTTTTGTCACGTGTTCAGCATCAGCGTAGTCAGGGGCGCGCCGATGTTATGGGCTAAAAATAGCATCAGACCAGGCTGAAGAAGGGGCAATCTATGCGCCGGAGAGGCAAATGGGTAACAGCAGAGAGAAAGATGCAGAACAGAATAAGTCAGCGGAGATAAACACAGCCATTATTATAATTTCAGGGCGGACTAAAAAAACAAAAAACCCGCACAAGGCGGGTTCTGTTAATTATCAATTTCAGGCTTATCTGCTCAGGTTATTACCGTCATCGCGATTGTAAGCGTAATTGACAATTAAAATTTACAGCGGGCTGACGTTAGCTGCTGATGGGCCTTTGGCGCCGTTTTCAATAGTGAATTCGACCTGCTGACCTTCATCCAGAGTTTTATAATCGTTACCCTGAATTGCAGAGAAATGTACGAATACATCTTTGCTGCCATCCTGAGGAGAGATAAAACCAAAACCTTTACCAGCGTCAAACCATTTTACTAAACCAGTCATTTTATTAGACATCGATACTTCCTTAATTTATGAGCCACTAAGTGGCGAAGATGGCCTGTCTTTCAGAGGGATACTTACTCGGCACTTAGGAGGAGACTCACGAAGAAGGGGTATCTTTTGATATCGCTTGCACTGAGGACTGCTTTACTAAAACTGCTTTCATAAGGTCTGTGTTCCAAACCGATGACGCTATTAAGCCACGCCTCACCGCTTTTATCAAACACTATTTTAATTTAATTTTAACATCCAGACGTCCGGAGCGCTTTTAATCGCAGCGTTATGTTTTTCAGGCGGGGAAATTTGCGCTTCGCCTGGCGGAAAAATAAAGCGATGCGCCGGAAAAATAAATAACCCGGCGCGGGATAATACCGGGAAATAAAAAAGCTGAAATAACGCGCAACGATAAACTCACTCATCCCTCGTTGCGCTTCAGATGCGGGGATTACGCCGGTTCAGGCTGCTGTCGTGCGGCATGACGCGCCGTCACGGTAAACACCATCAGACCGGCAATCCCCAACGCCACGCCGACCCAGGCGGTTGAGATCCAGCCATAACCCAGTGACACGGTCAGCCCTCCCAGCCAGGCACCCATCGCGTTAGCAATGTTCAGCGCTGAGTGGTTCATCGCTGCCGCCAGCGTTTGCGAATCATTGGCAACGTCCATCAGGCGAATCTGCAGCGACGGCAGCAGCACCGAACAGGTGCCAATCAGGAACGTTGCCAGTAATCCGGTTGCCACATGTTGCACCAGCAGGGGGAAGGCGGCCATCACCAGCACATTCCACAACAGCGTCCAGCCAATGATATTCAGTACCGCACCGTCAGCAAGCCGTCCGCCCACCAGGTTGCCGATAATCATCCCCAGTCCGAACGCCACCATTGCCCACGGAATCAGCGCAGCAGACATTCCGGCCAGGTTGATCAGCGTCGGCGCAATATAACTGAAGATGGCAAACATACCGCCAAAGCCTACCGCGCCCACCAGCAGCGTCAGCAGCACCTGAGCATTTTTCAGCGCACCCAGTTCACGCAGCGGATGCGCATCCGCATCGCCTGGGGTGTAAGGCACGTAGCGCCCAATCAGCAGACAGGTCAGCAGCCCAATCGCCCCGACAAAGGTAAAGACCACGTGCCAGCTGAACAACTGCCCGATCCACGAGCCCAGCGGTACGCCAATCAGGGTCGCGACCGTCAGCCCGAGCATCAGTGACGCCAGCGCCCGTCCACGTCGTTCGATCGGCACCAGCGAGGCGGCCACCAGTGATGCCACGCCAAAGTAAGCACCGTGCGGCAGGCCGGTCAGAAAGCGCGCCACCAGCAGTCCGTGATAGCTTTCAGCCATGGCGCTGGCGACATTCCCCAGGCTGAACAGTGCCATCAGGATCAGCAGCAGTGACTTGCGCGCCATTCGTGCGGCGAGCACGGCAATCACCGGCGCGCCCACGACTACGCCCAGTGCATAGCTGGCGATGGCGTTACCGGCCTGCGGCTCAGTGATCGCTAATGAGCGTGAGACGTCGGGCAGCAAGCCCATCATGATGAACTCGCCGGTGCCGATGCCAAAACCTCCCAGCGCCAGTGCCAGCAACGCCCAGCGGGCAAAGCCGGCAGCGTCGGTTTGACGATTATTTTTTAACAACATATTTTCCCAATGGATTGAACAGATAACAGAACCGCAGAGCCGGATAACGGGCACCCCGTCGCCCGGTAAGCGCGGGCAGACTATAGAAAGGAAGAACCGCCTTAGCAACCCGATAATGTGACACAGCGCACGCTTACCCCGGTCGTGAACCGCTGTTGCAGCCGCCGCTGCTCTCCAGCCAGCGGTAAAAATCTGGCTGACAGATGAGATCTGGTTCACACTTTTGTCAGCGGCAATGTTGCCATTGGGATTCAGATCAGGGAAATGCCGTGACGTGAACAGCACTCAACAACTCAGACATGACATGCGATTAGCGCTCTGCTGTGTGCCCGCTATCCTGATAATTTTTGGCATTGGCCTCGCGACCCAGCATCTCCGGGAAGCCAGCGTGATGGCCAGCGGTGCACTGCCGCTGGCGTTTGGTGCCAGTAAAACCTGGGAGGGATCGTCAGCAAAATTACTGCTGGCGACGCTGCTCAGCCTCGGGCTGTGTGCATTTTTCGGTGCGCTGACCGGCAGCCTGCTGCTGTTTATCAGCGGTTCAATGCTGTTCGCCGCTGGCTATGCGGTAATCAGCGGCATTAACGGCACCGCCGGCTGGGTGGTACAACAGTCGGCCATCGCCTGGATGATTTCCGGTTATTTTCCGGGCGACATCAGTCACGCCGCCAGCCGCGCCGGGCTGGTAATGCTCGGCGGTACGGTGCAGCTGATGCTGATTTGCCTGCTGGTGCGCAGCGGGGACTTCCGGCTGCAATCGCTGACCCGCTTTACCTGGCGCAGCGCTGTCCGGCGGCTGAAACACGCCTCGCGGCCCAAAATACATCTGCGCTGGTCGGTGGTGTTTGCCGTCATCGCTATGGGCACGGCGCTGCTGACGGTTCATCATTTTTCGCTGCAGAACGGCTACTGGACCGGCATGACCCTGCTGCTGTGCCTGCGCAGTCTTTTTCGTGAATCACTGCTGCGGGTACCCGCCCGCACCCTTGGCACGCTATCGGGTTGCCTGGCGGCAGGCATTCTCAGCCACAATGTGCATCAGCCTGCGCTGCTGGCGGCGGCATTTATCCTGTCAGCGTACATCGCCTTCACGCTCTCTTACCGGCTGGCGAACGGCTCCTATTTTGTTTTTACCTTCTTCGTCACGCTGATGGTCGTGCTGATGATTTCGCTCACCGGTCTGGTGCAGGGTAACGTGGCGGAGGATCGTCTGCTGGCAACCGCCATCGGCAGCGGCTTCGCGCTGGCCGCGATCCTGCTGACCCGTCTGGCGGCAGCCATGCAGGCGAAGCTGAGCGGAAAGGCGGATTTCGAGACGCTTTACTGAAAGTAACCCGCCGTGAGTCAGCGGCGGGTTACAGCTGGTGGCGGATTAATGCGGGAACAATGAGGGTGCCCACAGGCTGGGATCGACCTCAGCAAACCGGGCGCGAATGAAATGCGGTTTGAGTTTAAACGGCACGGTACAGTCAAAGATGGTTTTGGTGGTGGTCCCTTTGTCGCTGATGCGCGGATCGTAAAACGGTTGCTGGGAAGGATCGAGCACATGCCCGGCCACGCCCGGCACAAACAACGTATCCAGATCGCCGACAAAGCGGGTCTGCATCGCCCACATCACGTCATCGGTATCAAACAGATCGACATCCTCATCCACCAGAATCACGTTCTTCAGTTCGCGGTAGACCGCCAGTGCAATCAGTGCCGCCTGGCGGGTCATTCCGTCATCACCGGCATTGCGTTTCGCCACCTGTAGCACCGCCAGAAACTTGCCGCCACCGGCACTGTGGGCATAGACGTTTTTGACCAGGCCGGGCAGCGCATCTTCACATTGCAGATAGATACTGGCCTCAGTGGGGATACCGGCAAGGCTGACATGCTCTTCGCCCGGCCCGACCAGGGTCTGCAATATCGGCTGGCGGCGGGTGGTAATCGCTTTGACCTTAATCACTGGCAGCGACGGATTGGCCTCGCCGGTGTAGCCCGGAAACTCCGGCATCGCTTTGCCGCTGTGGGTGTGCTGATCTTCCGCCACCCGCACGCCTGGCAGGATCTCGCCTTCTATCACTATCTCGGCCCGGGCGATGGCGCGCTGGTTTATCGTCAAACAGTCGACCAGCTCTACCGGCCGGCCGCGCAGTCCTCCGGCAACGCACAGTTCATTGAAGCCAAACGGCGTAGTGGGCGCTTCGAACTCCGCGCCGATAGTGATAGCCGGGTCCAGTCCCATATTGATTGATACCGGCAGCGCCTTGCCTGCCGCTTCAGCTTTTTGCCGGAAGGCGTCGATGTGGCGGCCAGGCGCAAAGAAAATCGACAGCTCATCCTTACCCTGAACACATAAGCGATGAATAGTGACGTCGGTGTTATCACGGTCGTCCGGATCGCTGCCCAGCACCAGCCCGAGGCAGAAGTAAGGGCCGGCATCTTCAGTGGTATTGGTTGGTGCGGGTAGAATCTTACGCAGATCAAAGTCCGGATCGTCGGCGCGATAGACCACCTGCTGACACGGCGCATCCTTCTGCTCTATCTGCACCGGCGGAGTGACGTTACGTCGCGCCTGCGCCATCTGAATCCCCATCTCGCGTGCCGGCGCACCCAGCAGCGCGCTGACCCGTTCGCGGCTGGCCATCAGCCCCACCAGCACCCGCGCATCCGGAAAGCCTTTGATGTTATTAAAGGTCATCGCCGGGCCGATGCGGGTCGGCCGCATCACTGTCCCGCCGGCACCGATATAGCGGTAGACGCCCGCCAGTTCGGCAATCGGGTCGACTTCGCGATCGGTCTCAATATAGTGACCCGGTAACGTTTGCAGCAACGCGATCGCCGAGCGCAAATCATTAACCGGCGGCACCTGCCAGCCCTGAGGATGCGGATCGCCAGGTTTAACTTCGTGATAGGTGGTCGGGCGTTTTTGCGGCATGATTCACTCCTTATCGGGATTCAACCCAGCTTTTCAGATGCTGTAACACCTCACCCCAGCGGGTATTGCAGAACGGCAGATGCGGATCGCGATCGGACCAGCCACCATGACTGAGCGCCACAATGGTTTGATCGGGTCCGAAATCGGCCAGCGTGATACGCAGAGTTTTTCCCGCCGGGCTATCCGGCTCGTCAACCGAGACCTGCACCAGTTCCTCGTCCGGCACCAGTTTTTCGGTTCGCCAGCTGATATGGGCGTGCGGATTAGGTCGCAGAGTCAGAATTTCGCCCGCGGCAATCGTTCCTTCAACCACACCCAGATGCCAGCTGGCGAGTTGGGTGATATCGGTTAAGGCGGCATAGACCCGGCTGCGTGCAGCGGTGATTTTGATGGCGTGATGAAGCGTGATCATATGAACTCCCCGAACAGCGTGTAAAAGCAGTCGCAGAAAGTATATGTGTCAATCAGCAGCACGGTTTGTCCTGGTTAGTCCTCTCCCGCTTCGCACCGCCTGTCAGCGATGTCAGCCCCGACGCCACGCAGGCTGGCAGGCCGGGTAAGGTTTGAGTCAGTAAATGTAACCATTCACTGCACCAGGCTTTCCCCGCGCCGCTTATAGCTCGCCGGTATTGACCCGGCGGCCAATATCCCGCAGCTGGGAATATTTCTCCAGCAGCTGCGGACCGTCATCCAGGCTCATGGCAAACATCCACATATAGGTCATCACCGAATAGAGGTGCCCGGCCTGAATATTGCCGCGACCGGACATGGCGAAAATGGTCACGCCAAACAGCAGCGCCGCGACGCTGCCTATCGCCAGATAACCCAACGCTTCCCGATCGGATAAGCGAATACGCAGGCTGGCCAGCACCTGATAGTGACGTCCCAGCGCCGAAGGGCTGGCATCACCAACCAGCTGCACCTCTTTTTCCAGCCGGTTATTCAGCCGACCAAATAACGCGTCGTTTTTACGGGTGAAGCCGGGCAGGAAGCAGGCGAAAAACAGCAGGATCGCCAGGCAGCCCGCGCCGGTCCAGAACTCAATCACCAGCAGCATCACCGCCGCCCCGCTCATTGACGCCAGCGAGGTGATCAATACCGGCAAATGCTTCTCAAAAAAGTCGACAAATTCGCGTGACAGCGCGACGCGTGCCGCAATAGTCGAGGCGTTATGTTGCTCGTGTCGCTGCGCCACAATCACCGGCACCGCCAGTTCGGCGTAAATACGGGCGAAGGTGCGGGTATCAACGCTGCGCCGTGCGGCGCCGATCGCCCACATGATAAACACCATCACCGCATACAGCAGCGCATGCCACGCCTGGCCGGTCACAATGGCATTGATAGCAAAGCCAGCCAGCAGCGGATACAGCAGGTACATCACATTTTCAGCCACCACCAGCAGCAGCGTGAGCATGAGTTTTCGGCTGTGTCGGCGTCCGAGCTTTTTTAATGTCAGAATAGCGCTGCGTGCGGCAGGTACCGGCACGAGGTTTTTGGCGGAATACATAGAATTATTTTCTGATAAGATGAGTCTTGAGCGGTTGCTCAAAATCGAAAGGCAGTGTATTTGAGCAACCGCTCAAAGTCAACGAGAGAGCGATGATGAAACAGTCGGCGGAAGCGCTAAGAATTAAAATCCTTGAGGGTGCAGTCGCACTATTTATTGAGAAAGGCATCGGGAAAGTGACCACCCGGGAATTAACCGAATCCGTGGGGATTTCACGCAGCCACATCTATCACTATTTCAGCAACTGGCAAACGCTGTGTCTGGCGGCGCTTGAACGCTTCATGCATAACGAGTTTGCGCACTTTTCCGCGATGCTGGCGGCCGTTCCGCCGCCGCAGCGCCTCGGGCTGTTGTTTGAAAGCTATCTGCCCAACTCGCCCGATGCGGTCTGGCAGCTTTACGCTTCGTTCTGGCAACTGGCGAGTCATAATCCGGCTTATGCGGCGCTGGCGGAAGAGATGACGGCAAAATGGCAGGGGCTGATGGAGAGTCTCATCGCTGCTGAGGTCGAAAACGGCACGCTGCGCGTAACCGATGTGGCACGCACCGCACGACAGCTGAGTGCCATGCTCAATGGCTATGCCGATCTGCTGACCATCAATCCTTCCGCAGCCAAAGCCGGTGAAGCACTGGACGATTTGAATCATTTTGTCGGACAAATGCGCGGATAACGTCCTTTTAACCGTTGCGGTTAACGCCAGCAAAGTGGGTCATTTTTAATTAATTGTTAATAAAAGGTTTAATATTTTAACGAATTGACTGGCTGACTGCGATTATTTAAACCGCCCGACAAAGCGACAATAATGCCGGCATTTCTTTTTTTAGCGGCGCTTTTTCGAATAGCGTTTTCCCGCCGAAACAGCTGTTTACACAACTGGTTATCCCTTACTGCCAGCCCATGAAACCGGGTAAATCCGTGTTTTTACGTGCTTTATTAAAAGCCCCTGAACAGATCCCGGCTGATAAAAACGCTCATAAAGCAACCAAGCCGTTGATAAACAAAGCAAATAATCCGTAAACCGGCGATAAAATTAATCATTGAGTCGGACCTTAAAAACCAATATATTGGCCGCGTTTTATCTACAGCCATTACTTTTTTTATTCATTTATTCAACTGCGACGTTACACCCGTCCCGGTTGTAGGAGAGATATGATGACGGATAAAGTCCGTATTGATAGTTTGAATGCGCAGACCTTAAACGGAAACAATGAAACCTATTTAGCCCGTCAGGCTGAATTTGAATCAAACGTTCGAAGTTACCCACGCAAATTGCCGTTCGCGATTGCGAAAGCACAAGGTGTCTGGATCACTGACGTCGAGAATAATCAATATCTTGATTGTCTTGCCGGTGCCGGAACGCTGGCATTGGGCCATAACCATCCAGACGTTCTGCAGAGTATTCAAAATGTCATTACCAGCGGCTTGCCGTTACATACGCTCGATTTGACTACCCCGTTAAAAGATGAGTTCTCTGAGTACCTGCTCTCTTTACTGCCGGGCCAGGGCAAAGAATATTGCCTGCAGTTCACCGGTCCGTCTGGCGCGGATGCGGTTGAAGCGGCTCTGAAACTGGCGAAAAAGCACACCGGTCGTTCCGGTATCATCAGCTTCTCGGGGGGTTATCACGGTATGACCCACGGCGCGCTGTCGGTGACCGGCAACCTGTCACCGAAAGAAGCCGTCGACGGTATGATGCCGGAAGTGCAGTTCATGCCGTATCCGCATCTTTATCGCTGCCCACTGGGCCTTGGCGGTGAAGCGGGCGTTAAAGCGCTGACCTACTACTTCGAAAACCTGATCAACGACGTTGAGAGCGGCGTGCGCAAACCAGCAGCGGTGATCCTCGAAGCGGTTCAGGGTGAAGGCGGCGTTAACCCGGCGCCGGCGGAGTGGCTGCAGCGCATCCGTAAAGTGACCCAGGAACATGGCATTCTGCTGATCCTCGATGAAGTGCAGGCTGGTTTTGCCCGTACCGGTAAGTTCTTCGCCTTTGAACACGCCGGCATTGAGCCGGACATCATCGTAATGTCCAAAGCGGTCGGCGGCGGTCTGCCACTGGCGGTGCTCGGCATTAAGAAACAGTTCGATGCATGGTCTCCGGGTCATCACACCGGCACGTTCCGCGGCAACCAGCTGGCGATGGCAACCGGTCTCACCACCCTGAAGCTGCTGAAAGACAATAACATTGCTGACAAAGTGGCGGCGCAGGGCGAGTGGCTGAAAGGCAAACTGGGCGAACTGCAACAGCGTTATCCGGTGATCGGTAACGTGCGCGGCCTGGGTCTGATGATCGGCATCGAGATGGTGAAACCGGACGAAGCCGCCGATCACATGGGCAGCTTCCCGGCCGATGGTGAACTCTCGGCGCTGGTACAGAAGAAATGTTTCGAAAACGGCCTGATTCTGGAGCGTGGCGGTCGTCACGGTAGCGTGCTGCGTCTGCTGCCGTCCCTGCTGATCACCAATGCAGAACTGGACGTGTTTATGGATAAATTTGAAAACGCCCTGCTGTCAGCTGGCGTGAAACCAGTTTGAGTGGAGTGAATGCAATGTCCCGGTTAAACCCGATTCTGGCGGCCTCAGCACAGAGCACCGAGGCCTACCAGCAGGCGATTGCCCAGAGTAGCGCGGCGGTCGTTAAGTGGCTGGAACAACCTGAGATGTATCAGGGCAAAACCGTCGCTGAGCTGCGTGAACGTATTACGCTGGACTTCAATCCTCAGGGCCTGGGTAACCAGGCCGCGATTGAGCGTGCCATCGAGTACTTCCTGAAAGACAGCCTGTCAGTGCATCACCCACAATGTGTGGCGCACCTGCACTGCCCAAGCCTGGTGATCAGCCAGGCGGCAGAAGTGTTGATCAACGCCACCAACCAGAGCATGGATTCGTGGGATCAGGCACCTTCCGCCACCATCATTGAGATGAAGCTGATCGAGTGGCTGCGTACTCAGGTGGGTTACCAGCCTGGCGACGCTGGCGTGTTCACCAGCGGCGGCACCCAGAGCAACCTGATGGGCCTGATGCTGGCGCGTGATGCCTGGTTTGCCCGTCAGGGACATTCGGTACAGCAGGATGGCCTGACCGGCGATCTGAAAAAGATCAAAGTCTTCTGCTCTGAAAACGCGCACTTCTCGGTACAGAAGAATATGGCGCTGCTCGGTCTTGGCTATCAGTCGGTGACGTTGGTTAAAACCGATCGCTTCGCCCGCATGGATCTGGACGATTTACGTCACAAGCTGGCCCAGGCTCAGGCCAACGGCGAGCAGGTGCTGGCGATTGTTGCGACCGCAGGCACCACCGATGCCGGTGCGATCGATCCGCTGCGCGAGATCGCCACGCTGGCGGCGGAACAGCAGATCTGGGTACACGTCGATGCGGCCTGGGGCGGTGCGTTGCTGCTGTCCGAACAGTATCGCGACTATCTGGATGGGATTGAGCTGGTGGACTCCATCACGCTCGACTTCCACAAGCAGTTCTTCCAGACCATCAGCTGTGGCGCTTTCCTGCTGAAAGAGGCGCGTCACTATGAGCTGATGCGTTATCAGGCGGCCTACCTGAATTCAGAGTTTGATGAAGCGCAGGGCGTGCCGAATCTGGTGTCGAAGTCGCTGCAGACCACCCGTCGTTTTGATGCACTGAAACTGTGGATGGGTCTTGAAGCTCTGGGTCAGAAACAGTATGCCGCGATCATCGATCACGGCGTGACGCTGGCGCAACAGGTTGCTCAGTACATTGAGCAGCAGGCCGCGCTGGAGCTGGTGATGCAGCCGCAGCTGGCGAGCGTGCTGTTCCGCTATCGCCCGGCCCATCTGGCGCACCTCAGCGACGCGGAAATCGCGCTGCTGAATCAGCGTATCGGTGATGCCCTGCTGGAGTCTGGCCGCGCCAACGTCGGCGTTACCGAATTCAACGGCGTCACCTGTCTGAAAATGACGCTGCTGAATCCGACCGTCACGCTGGAAGATATTCAGATCCTGCTGACCCTGGTGGAAACCACTGCACAGCAGCTGGTGTAAGTTACCGGTTGTTAAAAAGGCTCCCACGGGAGCCTTTTTTATGCCGGCAACAGCCGGTTTAGCGCGATGGCGGCTCATCCAGCAGCCGCAGATGGTCATCTTTGTTGAGGGTCATCAGCGCCACAATGCTGATCAGCGCGGTGATCATCACGTACCAGGCGGGAATATCCAGATTACCGGTCTGCCTGATTAAGCCGGTGATAATCAGCCCGGCACAGCCGGAGAAGACCGCGTTAGAGAGCGAATAGGCCAGCCCCAGACCGGTATACCGCACGCGGGTAGGAAACATCTCCGCCAGCATCGCCGGTCCCGGTCCGGCCAGCAGTCCGACTATCCCGCCAGCAATAAACACCACCAGCGCCTTCAGTCCCAGACCGCTGCTCGCCGCCTGCAGTACGTTGAGCAGCGGCAGCGCCAGCAACAGCAGCAGTACCGCCGCCGTCACCATCACCGCGCGGCGGCCAATTTTATCGCTCAGTATGCCAGCCGGAATGATGGTCGCGGCAAAGCCGAGGTTCGAGATCACCGCAATCAGCAGCGCCTGATTAAAACCGGTATGCAGCGAAGCCTGCAGGTAGGTCGGCATAATCACCAGATAGGTATAGCCGGCGGCCGACCACACCATCAGCCGACAGATACCAAGCAGAATAGTTTTCAGCGTCGCGCCGAGGCTGGCCTTAACTATCCCGGCCGCCGGTTCTGCCTGTTGCCGGATAAACGCCGGGGTCTCCTCCATCTGCACCCGCAGCCAGAGCGCCAGCGCACCTAAAGGCAGCGCGAGGAAAAAGGGAATACGCCAGCCCCACGCCAGCATCTGCTCCGGGGTTAACAGCAGTGACAGCAGCGCCACAATGCCTGCGCCCGCCAGCAGTCCCAGCGCCACGGTAAACGACTGCCAGGCCCCGAACAGCCCACGCTTGCCGCGCGGCGCAAATTCGGTCATCAACGAGACCGCCCCGCCATATTCGCCGCCCGCGAACAGCCCCTGAAGAATACGCAGCGCGGTAATGATCAGCGGAGCCAGCACGCCCAGGGTAGCGTAGGTCGGTACCAGCCCGATGGCGGTGGTCGCCAGCGTCATCATAATCAGCACAAAAATCAGCGTCGGCTTACGCCCGATGCGGTCGCCCATCCGGCCAAAGATAATCGCGCCGAGCGGACGGAAAAAGAAGGCGATGGCGAACGAGGCATAGGTCAGTAAGATTCCGGTCAGCGCCGACTCCCCCTCAAGCCGAAAAAAATTCTGCGCAATCAGGGTGGCGAGAAAGCCGTAAACGGCAAACTCATACCATTCAATAAAATTCCCCACCGAACCGGCCAGCAAGGCACGTTTACGGCTGGCGGAACTGAGCAGCTTATCAGCGGCGTCGGACATGGCAGGTGATCCTTTTTGTCGTGGCATCAATCGCTTATGATTAGCACAATCGCTGATAAATTGCCCGGGCATCTGTGGTCGGCGTTAACTCAGCCACAAAACGCCGCGCCAGAGTACGGTTAGCCGGCTTTTTCGTCCGGGGGACTTGCACTCCGGCGCGACGATCGTCAGGATGTGCGCAATTAACTGAACCGGGCGGATAAACCATGAACGCACACACTTCAAAAGATCCTCTGCACGGCGTGACGCTCGAGATGCAGGTAAACCACTTAGTGGCACAGTATGGCTGGTCTGAGCTGAGTAAGCGCATCAACATTAACTGCTTTAAAAGCGATCCCAGCGTAAAATCGAGCCTGAAGTTTTTGCGCCGTACGCCGTGGGCGCGGGCAGAAGTCGAAGCACTCTACCTGGCGTCTTTGCAGCAGAAAACGCAGGCGGCACCTGCGCCCGAAGAGGACCCCTGGGCGGGCTGGCGAGGCAATAAGCCGGAGTAATCGCGATTGCCAGAGGAATAAAAAAAGCCCGCGTCGGGTAACCGGCGCGGGCTTTTTGACGATCAGGCAATGATTACAGCGCCATATCGTGTTGCGGTGATGCGGCCGATTTTTCAGCCGGCGCAGCCGGAGCTGCTGGCGCATTGTCATCCATATGGATCACCGGCGGCGTGGTCAGTTGCAGCGTTGACGCGGTGTCATTCCACACCTGCTGCAGCAACGGAACGTTGTCATTCAGTTTCTGGCCGTAACCCGGGATCATTTTATGAATCTTCGCCTGCCACTCGGCTGACTTAAACTCTTCCGGGAACAGTTTCTGCATCACGTTCAGTGCGATTGGGGCCGCAGTTGAGGCACCCGGTGAGGCACCCAGCAGTGCAGCAACGGTTTTCTGCTGATCGGTCACAATTTCGGTGCCCAGTTTCAGCACGCCGCCCTTCTCTTCATCTTTTTTGATGATCTGTACGCGCTGACCGGCCTGAATCAGTTTCCAGTCCTCTTTCTTCGCATCCGGATAGTACTCTTTCAGCGCAGCAAAGCGGTCATCGTCAGTCAGCATCACCTGACCCACCAGGTATTTCACCAGGTCGAAGTTATCCATCCCAACGTGGGTCATCGGGATCACGTTGTGAGTGGTGGTGGTGCTCAGCAGATCAAACAGGGAACCATTTTTCAGGAATTTGGTTGAGAAGGTGGCGAACGGTCCAAACAACACCACGCGCTTGCCATCCAGGTAACGGGTATCCAGATGCGGAACCGACATCGGTGGCGCACCGACAGAAGCCTGACCGTACACTTTGGCCAGATGACGATCGGCAATCGCGCTGTTCTCTGTCACCAGGAACGAGCCGCCCACCGGGAAGCCAGCATAGTTTTCAGCTTCAGGAATACCGGTTTTCTGCAGTAACTTCAGCGCGCCGCCGCCAGCACCGATAAAGACATATTTCGCATCAACCGCACGCTCAGTGCCGTTTTTAGCGTCTTTAATGGTGACGTGCCACGAGTTGTCGCCGTTACGTTTAAAGTCCGTCACTTCGGATGAGGTTTCCAGTCTGAAGTTATCATTTTTCTTCAGGCTGCCGATCAGCTGGCGGGTAATTTCACCGTAGTTAACGTCGGTGCCGACCGGCGTCCAGGTCGCGGCCACTTTCTGCTGCGGATCACGTCCTTCCATCACCAGTGGCGCCCACTGCGCGATCTGCTGATGATCGGTAGAGAACTTCATGCCCTGGAACAGCGCGGTTTTCTGCAGCGCCGCGTAGCGTTTGGTCAGGAAGTCGACGTTGTCGCCCCAGACAAAGCTCATGTGCGGTGTCGAGTTAATGAAGCTGCGGGGATCGTGCAACACGCCTTCTTTAACCTGTGCGGTCCAGAACTGGCGAGACACCATAAAGGCTTCGTTGATTTCCAGCGCTTTGGTGACGTCAATCGAGCCATCTTTACGCTCAGGCGTATAGTTCAGCTCCATGTTGGCAGAGTGACCGGTACCGGCGTTGTTCCAGCCGTTAGAGGATTCCAGCGCCACGCCGTCCAGTTTTTCCACCATGATCTGTTTCCAGCCTGGCTGTAACTCTTCCAGCATGGTGCCCATTGAGGCGCTCATGATGCCGCCGCCAATTAACAGTACGTCGGTTTTCTCTGGTGAAGTTTCAGCATGAAGCGCTGAAGAAACAAGCAATGCCGCGAGGGAAAGTGCAGGGATAACTTTTGTTGATTTAATCATTTCGCAATCTACAGTTAACTTAATCGTACTGGTTAAAAAAAGTCCTCAAAGTTTAAAATAATGTTATTTATGAGTTAATGCGAAAATAGTTATAAAATTAAAAATAGCCATTTAGCCTTAATTTAATTACAAAAGGCATACGAAATTTACTAACTATTTTAACCTCACATTAAAGGTGCACTTTGAATTATTCAATCCCCTAAGGCAAATAATCTGACCGTTTTTTTCCTGCTGCATACGCGGCTAAACCTGTACGGGTGCAGCGTCTTAGCGTATGTTTCCTGGCGAACCACTCACCCGCGCTGAACACCGATGAAAAGCCAATCACAAAAAAGATATGCCGTGAATAAACGCCCGATGAAACTCAGCACGCTGACCACACTGATGATGACGGCGGTGATCTTTACCGTCCTGCTGTGCGTCCATCTGCTCTATTTCATCCAGATAGATAATTTTGCCCAGTCGCATCTTAAAGATAAAGCGATGGCGGTGGCACGCACCGTGGCCGACAGTCCCGAGCTTCAGCGTGGACTGCGCCGTCCTGACGGTCGCGACCTGATACAGCCCGTCGCCGAGGCGGCACGCAAACGCAACGATCTGCTGTTTGTGGTGGTCACCGATATGAACGGCATCCGTTTTTCGCATCCTAATCCCGATGCGATCGGCAAACATTTCATTGGCGACGATCTCAATCCGGCGCTGGCTGGCCGGGAAAATGTTGCGGTCAATCACGGTGTGCTGGTCGAAGCACTGCGGGTGTTCACTCCGGTTTATGACGACAGGCATCAGCAGATTGGCGTGGTGGCGATCGGGATTTCACTCAATGACGTGGCGGCGCAGATCGCTAAAAGCCGCTGGAACATCGTCTGGACCGGCTTATTTGGCGGTATTGTCGGTTTGCTGGGTATCTATATTCTGGTCAGACGGCTGAAGACCATTTTGCTCGGGCTGGAACCGCATGAAATTTCCAGCCTGTTTGAGCAACGCCAGGCGATCCTTAATTCGATTAAGGAAGGGGTGATCGCGGTGGACGAGCACTCCCGCGTCAGCCTGATAAACCATGCCGCGCAACAGTTGCTGCACGAGACAACCCGCAAAATGCCACTGAGTGGCGATAGCCTGCCGGAAGAGAGCGTACTGCACAGCCACCAGCAGGATGCGCTGCACCAGGGCAAAGCCTGGCACGATCAGGAACTCACCATCGGCGGGCGTATTCTGATCAGTAATACCGTGCCGGTGCGCAGCCGCGAGCGGATTATTGGCGCGGTGACCACCTTCAGGGACAAAACCGAGATTAGCCAGCTAATGCAGCGCCTGGACGGCATGGTAAACTATGTCGATGCGTTGCGTGAACGCTCCCATGAGTTCATGAATAAGCTGCATGTCATTCTGGGTCTGCTGCACATGAAAAACTATGCGCAGATGGAAGAGTACATTCTTAAGACGGCGAACAACTACCAGACTGAGATTGGTTCGCTGTTACAGAAGATCAAATCGCCGGTCATTGCGGGCTTTCTGTTAAGCAAAATCAACCGGGCGAATGATGAAGGGCATCAGCTGATTATTGATGAAGCCAGTTTCCTGCCCGACTGCGGCAGCGAACAACAGAGCGCCGTGCTGATCACCGTGCTGGGTAATTTAATTGAAAACGCCCTTGAAGCGCTGGACCCGGAAACCGAAGGGGAAATCCACCTGATGCTGCATTATCAGAATGGCTGGCTAGCCTGTGAAGTCAGTGATGATGGCCCCGGCATTGATGGGTCGCAGCTCGCCGCCATCTTCGAACGAGGCGTCTCGTCGAAAGGAGACGATCGCGGCGTGGGACTGTTCCTGGTTAAACAGCAGACAGAAAGCCTGGGCGGTAATGTCAGCGTCGAGTCGGAGCCGGGTGTGTTCACCCAATTTTTAGTGCAACTCCCGTGGGAGAGAGGAAGAAAAGTAGAATGATCAATGTCTTAGTTGTCGATGATGATGCTATGGTCGCCGAGCTGAATCGCTGTTATATCGGTCAGATCCCCGGTTTTACCTGCTGCGGCACCGCCTCGACATTACAGCAGGCCAAAGAGCAGTTACTCCAGTCGGATTCGCAGGTCGATCTGGTGCTGCTGGACATCTATATGCAACAGGAGAACGGTCTCGACCTGCTGCCCGAACTGCGCAGTGCCGGACGCCCGGTCGACGTGATCATCATCTCTTCCGCCGCCGATGCGGCCACCATCAAAACGTCGCTTAATTACGGTGTGGTGGACTACCTGATTAAACCGTTCCAGTTTGCCCGCTTCGAGGAAGCGCTGACCGGCTGGCGGCAGAAAAAAGCGCTGATGGATAATCATCAGTTTTATCAGCAGTCGGATGTTGATCAGCTATTGCATGGCAATCCACCGGGCGCCAGTGAGCAGAAACGGCTGCCTAAAGGCCTGACGCCACAGACGTTGCGCACCTTATGCCTGTGGATTGATGCCCATCCGGGCACCGAGTTTTCCACCGATGAACTGGCAACAGAAGTGAATATCTCGCGCGTTTCCTGCCGGAAATACCTGATCTGGCTGGCGCAGATTAATATCCTGTTCACCAGCATTCACTACGGCGTTACCGGCCGGCCGGTCTATCGCTATCGTCTGCAGCCGGAATATCACACCCTGCTGAAGCAATATTGTCAGTAAGCCAGCCGGTAATCCGCGTCCAGCAGACTGAAAGAAAAGTGACGTTGTGACGAGCAGATGACCTGCTTGTCGCGGGTCACAAAAATCGCTTCAATAGCGGGCGAATCGGCGAGGCAGGCGATACCCTTCTCCACGCCCATGCCATACAGCAGCGTGGTATAGATATCGCCGTCAATCGAACGGTCGGAGATCACCGTCACGCTCAGCAGTTCGTTGTCGAGCGGATAGCCGCTGCGGTCATCCAGAATATGGTGATAGCAGACGCCGTTCAGTTCGAAATAGCGCTCATAGATACCGGAAGTCACCACCGACTTATCTGCTACGTGAATCACCCCAATCAGCGCATCCGCCGTGCCGAACGGTTTTTTCAAGCCAATCGCCCAGCCGGGTGACGCCTCTTCTTCCGGTGAGCCGACCGTCTGAACGTTACCGCCCAGATTAATCAGTGCGCTGTTCACCCCCTGCTGACGCAGAAACGCCTGCACCCGATCGGCGATATAGCCTTTGGCGATCGCCCCGAGATCAATTTCCATCCCGGCTTTCGCCAGCATCACGCTGTTCGACGCCGGGTCGAGAATCACATCATGCGGATTGGTCAGTGCCAGACAGGCCTGTAACTTCTCTGCCGGCGGCACGCTGTGTCCCTGAAAGCCAATTTTCCAGCACTTCACCAGCGGACCGATGGTCAGGTTAAAACGGCTGTCGGGCAACAGGCTGACGGCGTGGGCGCAGGCAATCAGATCGAATACCGGCTGACTCACCACCACCGGATGCTGGCCCGCCGCCTGATTGATCGCCATCACTTCAGAACCGGAACGGTTAACGGTGAACAGGTTCTCCTGCTGTTTAATCAGACGGAAGACCTGGCCGGCAAGGGTTTCATTGTGTTCGAACAGTTTGAGCAGAATGGGCGAACCCATCAGAACCGCGGAGTAAGCATAGACACGCGCATCAGTTAACATAGGCGACTCTGCTTTAAGCAAGGAAACCGGCATCCGCTGAGCGCGGATGCCGGAGAGAGCGATTACCGTTTCGCGTAAGCTGCCGCGTTACCGCCCGCCAGAATACCAAAGATGATGATATCAGCGACGGCGTTACCGCCGATGCGGTTAGCGCCGTGGATGCCTCCGACCACTTCACCGCAGGCCCAGGCACCGTTAATCACCTGCTGCTGGCTATCCAGCACCGCAGTGGTGGTGTCGATTGTTACACCGCCCATGGTGTGGTGGACGCCCGGCGCAACACGGATGGCGTAGAACGGACCTTCGCTCAGCGGATGACGCAGCGCGGTCTGACGGCCAAAGTCTTCATCTTTCTGCTGAATGACAAAGCCGTTGTAGCGGGCCAGTGTCGCTTCCAGCGTCCGGTGTTCCATGTTGAGTTTCACCGCCAGTTCACCGACCGTCGGCGCGCTGACCACAAAGCCTTTAGCGATATATTCATCGGCCGCTTTGTTATTCATCCGCACCTGCTCGTCAAACACAATCCAGGCACTCTTCTCAGGCAGAGCAATGATTTGCGCCGAGACTTTGTCACGGGTTTCCATTTCGTTGTAGAAACGTTCACCCGCCTGACTGACCAGGATAGCACCGCCACCGCGGATTGATTCAGACACCAGATACGAGGTGGTCTGTTCAACCGTTGGGTGAATCTGGATTTCGCCCATATCGACCGTGCCGGCACCAATTTTGGTCAGCATGGCGATACCGCTACCGGTGGCCCCTTTGTGGTTGGTGGTGACGAAGCCATCCAGTTCAGGACGGTATTTCACCACCAGCTCGCGGTTAGCACTGAAGCCGCCGGTCGCCACGATCACGCTTTTCGCATTCAGGATCCGGCTGTCATTGTACTCATCGACCACTTTCACGCCGGTCACCGCGCCGTTCTCGTAGAGGATTTCAGCGACAGAGGTTTCCAGCAGCACTTCAATATTACGGGCGTTGATATTTTTCACCAGCCCGCTGATCAGGAATCCGCCAACGGCTGAACGATCCGCCGGACGGTGAGTACGATCGATGCTCATACCGCCGGTGATGGTGATGTCGTTCAGTTCGATGCCGTGGTCGGCCAGCCAGTCAATCGCTTCCGGCGCCAGGTCCACGAACTCACGCAGCAACACCGGGTTGTTTTTGAATTTGCCGCCTTTCAGCGTCTCTTCATAGAACAGCTCTTTGCTGTCCTCGATGCCTTTCAGTTTCTGGAAGCGGGTTTCCGCCGCGTTCATGCCGACTGACGCCTTGATGGTGTTACCGCCGATGGTCGGCATCTTCTCGATAATCACCACGCGCGCGCCTTCATCGTGCGCCTGAATCGCTGCCGCCAGGCCCGCACCGCCGCTGCCTACCACCACCACATCATAGTTCTGCGGTGCGTTAGGGTTGCCGCCCTCTTCAATCACATGTTCTTTGCTGGAGGTGGTCAGGGCGCGCGAAACCGCTTTCTTCAGTGCTTCACTCTGGGTGGTCGCACCGGTGATCGCATCCACGTGCGGGCTGTTTGCCACCAGAATACGGTTACGCAGGCTCTCAAAGGTGGTGGTGAAGTCGACGTCCAGCGTGTCATCCGGCACCAGTGAGATGTCGGTGATACGGTCGGTATCCAGCGTGACGTTGATTTTCAGCTTCAGTGCTTCAGCTTCAACTTTCTCCTGATAGACACCCGCTTTGTATTTGCGGCCCGATTCGCTCATGTCGCGGATCATCGCGTCAACCAGCGAGAAGCGCCACAGCGGTTCCGGGATTTTCAGCTCTTCACGTTTGTTACTGTCGATATAGAGATCGAGATGCTCGTTGTTGATGATGCGGTCGGCCCAGTTCGGGTAGGCAATACAGGCTTTACCTATTGCCACCAGATCGTAGCCTTTTTCCAGCGCCATCTCAGCATCCGATTTATTCACCACGCCACCGACGCCAATCACCGGCACTTTGGCCAGCACCGGCGAGCGCATCGCGATGTATTTTTCGATCAGCGGAGTAGGATCCTGGGTATCCACAATAGACGGACGCAGCAGCTGGCCAACCGAGAAGTGGACGTAATCCAGTCCGCGTGCCGCCAGTTTCTCCAGCAGATAGAGCGTATCGTCAAAGCGGATGCCGGGTACTTCAATCTCTTCCGGCGAGAAGCGATAGCCGATGATGAATGAGTTATGCGCAAAGCGCTCCGCCATCTTATGGGTGATTTCCAGCACTTCCAGTGGGAAACGGGCGCGGTTGTCGCGGCTGCCGCCCCATTTGTCGTCGCGCTGGTTAGAGTTCGGTGAGTAGAACTGCTGGATCAGGTAGGTGTTGGCACCGTGAATCTCTACCCCATCAAAACCGGCCTTAATCGCACGGTTCACCGCGTCACCAAATTTGGTGATCATGGTATCGACTTCTTCAGCCGTCAGCGCCTGTGGTTTGGTTGCGCCTTCACGCGGTGCAGCGATTGCGCTCGGGGCGACCGGCGTTTTGCCGCCGATCAGCTCCGGTTCGACCATGCGACCACCGTGATAAATCTGCAGAATCGCGGTCGATCCCTCTGATTTTATCGCGTCAGCAATGCGTTTCAGGCCAGGAATTTTGTTGTCGCTGTCGATGGCAATCGCGCCCGGGAAAGCCGGACCACGGTTGTCGATAAAGCAACATTCGACGATGACGGTACCAAGGCTGCCCGCGCGGGCACGATAATATTCCACCAGCTCGCTGGTCACCGTGCCGTCATAAAAACCGGTACAGGTGGTCATAGGTGCCATCACTAATCGATTTTTAAGCACCGCACCGTTAGGCAGCGTCAGGGGAGTGAGAATCGGGGTGAGAGTATTCATGCGATAAACTCCAAGATTTAAAAGTCTGGAAATTTTTAGCGGACGCAAAGTATCGCTTAATTAAGTGGTCCGATGTCATGGCCTAAATATACCATTTTCTTTGCTTATATAAGCGATAAATTTACTTTTTAAACTTTTAAACCATTTAGAGTTTTTATTTGCCGAAAACGGTAAGTGAAGTTATATTAATTGTTAACCAAGGGTTACCAAAAATCAACCCTTCGTTTACATTAAAAACAACATCTTGCATATCAACAAGTTATGTCATAGACTAGCCAGCTCACAGCTTTCCCGCCTGCCGATCTGGATCACAGAAAGGGTGCTGCGCCCGGTAGCGGGATATAAATTAAAAATAAATGTTAAAAATCAGGAATAACCATTTAATTTTATTGATCTGGATCAAAAATCTATATTTTCAGAAATCGCATCATATTCACATCGGATTATAACGCTGCTGTTTTTAGCAGCGATGAGTCAAAAAACATTCAGGCATCACGGTTTATTCACGTCATAAAGAATAATAAAGAAAGCAGTCAGTGAAGTACCGGGGCGCAAATCGCATTCTTCTCAACTTGCAGACAAATACTATGAAACCACTCTCAGCTGTGAATGAACCTCCAAAAGCAGCCCCTGCTGCGGCTGGAAAAAAGAAAGCTATCATGCTGGCCTTACCGGTGTTGGTCGCAGTGCTCCTGCTGCTGGTGCCGGTACCCGCCGGACTCGAACCTTACGCGTGGCACTTCTTCGCTATCTTTGTTGGCGTGATTGTCGGGCTGATTTTTGAGCCATTACCGGGCGCGGTCATCGGTCTGACTGGCGTGGTGGTCATCGCCCTGTTCAGTCAGTTCCTGTTGTTCAGTCCGGCGGAGCTGGCGAACCCGAAGTTCAAACTCGCCAGTGAGTCATTTAAGTGGGCGGTGAGCGGCTTCGGCAACTCTACCGTCTGGCTGATTTTCGGTGCCTTTATGTTCGCCGCCGGGTACGACAAGACCCAGTTTGGACGTCGACTGGCGCTGATTCTGGTGAAATATCTCGGTCGCCGCAGCCTGACGCTCGGCTACGCCATCACCTTTGCCGACCTGTTGCTGGCACCGTTTACGCCATCAAACACCGCGCGCAGCGGCGGGACTATCTACCCAATCATTGCTAACCTGCCGCCGCTTTACGGCTCCAAACCTAACGACCCAAGCGCCCGTAAGATCGGTTCTTACCTGATGTGGGTTGCCATCACCGCCGCCTGTATCACCAGCTCAATGTTTCTCTCTGCGCTGGCCCCGAACCTGCTGGCACTGGCGCTGGTGAAAAGCGTGATCGGTTTCGATATCTCATGGGGCATGTGGTTCCTCGCCTTCCTGCCGCTGGGTGTGTTACTGATTCTGACCATGCCGCTGCTGGCGTACTGGTTCTACCCGCCTGAAGTGAAAGTGAATGACGAAGTGCCGAAATGGGCCATCGCTGAACTGGCAAAACTGGGCAAACTGACCCGTAACGAAATCCTGCTGCTGGTGTTTGTGGTCTGCGCCCTGCTGATGTGGATTTTCGCTACCGCCTGGATTGAACCGGCTATGGCGGCGCTGCTGGTCATTATTCTGATGCTGTGGACCGGGGTACTGAACTGGAATGACATCACCAGCAACAAAGCGGCCTGGAATACCTTTGCCTGGTTCGCCACCCTGGTGGCACTGGCCGATGGCCTGGCCCGGGTCGGCTTTATCGCCTGGTTAGGTAAAGAAGGCGGCATGCTGTTGCAGGGATACGACCCGCAGGTTTCCGCAGTGGTGCTGTTAATCGCCTTCTTCCTGCTGCACTACCTGTTCGCCAGTACCACCGCGCATACCACCGCGCTGTTACCGGCAATGCTGACCATCGCGGCATCAATTCCAGGCATCAACATGCCGGTCTTCTGCCTGATGCTGTGTACCTCACTGGGTGTGATGGGCATCATTACCCCCTACGGTACCGGACCCAGCCCGATTTATTACGGCAGCGGTTATCTGCCAACCAAAGACTACTGGCGTCTGGGTACCATCTTCGGCGCCATCTTCCTGGTGTCGATGATGCTGATTGCCTATCCGTGGATGGTGTGGATGTTCTGACGGATACAACATGCAGATCAACGCGTTATAAGATACCATTCCACGTCTTACCCGCCGCCCTCCCGGCGGCGGGTAAATATAATAAACGATTAATTCGCCTATGATGCTGACCCTCGCGGCCTGAAAGCGACGGCTCAGCTGGTCATTAAGTGAGAAAAAATGTCGAACAAACCTTTCTTCTATCAGAACCCCTTTCCTCTGACCCACGAGGATACCGAATACTATCTGCTGAGCCGTGAGCACGTTTCCGTCGCCGAATTTGAAGGCCAGGAAGTGCTGAAAGTTGCGCCGCAGGCCCTGACATTACTGGCGCAGCAGGCGTTTCATGACGCCTCGTTTATGCTGCGTCCGGCGCATCAGCAGCAGGTCGCCTCGATTCTTGACGATCCGGAAGCCAGCGATAACGACAAATATGTCGCTCTGCAGTTTTTAAGAAACTCCGAAATCGCTGCCAAAGGCGTATTGCCGACCTGTCAGGATACCGGCACCGCCATCATCATGGGTAAAAAAGGCCAGCGCGTCTGGACCGGTGGTGGCGACGAAGCTGCGCTGTCACAGGGGATCTATAATACCTACATCGAAGATAACCTGCGCTATTCGCAAAATGCGGCGCTGGATATGTATAAAGAGGTCAACACCGGTACCAACCTGCCGGCGCAGATTGATCTCTATAGCGTGGATGGCGACGAATATAAGTTCCTTTGCATCGCCAAAGGCGGCGGCTCAGCCAACAAAACCTATCTCTATCAGGAAACCAAAGCGCTGCTGAGCCCAGGCAAGCTGAAAAATTATCTGGTCGATAAGATGCGCACGCTCGGCACCGCTGCCTGCCCGCCGTACCACATCGCGTTTGTGATTGGTGGTACCTCGGCAGAAAGCACCCTGAAAACCGTTAAGCTGGCCTCCACACATTATTACGATGGCCTGCCAACCGAAGGGAATGAGCACGGCCAGGCGTTCCGTGATACCCAGCTGGAGCAGGAACTGCTGGAAGCCGCGCAGCAACTCGGCCTTGGCGCACAGTTTGGCGGCAAATATTTTGCCCATGATATTCGGGTGATCCGTCTGCCACGCCACGGCGCTTCCTGTCCGATTGGCATGGGCGTTTCCTGCTCGGCAGACCGCAACATCAAAGCCAAAATCAACCGCGAGGGCATCTGGATTGAAAAACTGGAAGCCAACCCGGGTCGTCTGATTCCTGAAGCGCTGCGTCAGCAGGGTGAAGGCGAAGTACTGCATGTCGATCTCAACCGTCCGATGGAGCAGATTCTGGCACAGCTGTCGGCCTACCCGGTCTCCACGCGCTTGTCGCTGAGCGGCACCATCATCGTGGCGCGTGATATTGCGCACGCCAAACTGAAAGAGCGCATCGATAACGGCGAAGGCCTGCCGCAGTACATTAAAGATCATCCGGTCTATTACGCTGGCCCGGCCAAAACGCCTGAAGGTTACGCTTCTGGCTCACTCGGCCCAACCACCGCTGGCCGCATGGATTCCTATGTTGATCTGCTGCAGGCGCACGGCGGCAGCAAGATTATGCTGGCCAAAGGAAACCGTAGTCAGCAGGTTACCGATGCCTGTCAAAAACATGGCGGTTTCTACCTGGGCAGCATCGGGGGTCCGGCTGCGGTACTGGCGCAACAGAGCATCAAGCGTCTGGAATGCGTGGAGTATGCTGAACTGGGTATGGAAGCGATCTGGAAAATTGAGGTGGAGAACTTCCCTGCCTTTATCCTGGTCGATGACAAAGGCAACGATTTCTTCCAGCACATCGAGCGACAACACTGCGCGAAATGCGTTAAGTAATAAAAAAGCCCCGATTACGGGGCTTTTTTTTTGCTGGCTTAATAGCGCTGTAATCGTTGCAGCGCCGTCTCAATCGGCTGGTCGCCGCTGGTCAGCTCGATAATCTGATACTTAATCGCCGGAGTTTCAATCAGGCCAGCCAGCGTGGCGGCGACATCATCACGCGGGATTTCCCCGTACGGGATCGCCAGATCGGCCTGTACCCGACCGGTGCCGGCTGCATCGGTTAGCGTTCCCGGACGCAAGATTACCCATTCCAGCCCGCTCGCCACCAGCCGCGCATCCGCCAGCCTTTTGACCCGCATATAGTTTTCAAATCCTTCCGAAATCGCTTTACCGCGACCGGCATCCGGAAACGCCGAGACCAGAATAAAGCGTGGCACACCCGCCTGTTCCGCCGCCGCGACCGCCAGATCCAGCCCGTCGCCGTCAATCGCATTGGTCAGCGCAATACCCGCGCCACCCGCACCGGCGGTGAAAACCACCACCTCGTGACCGGCCATCTTTTGCGCCAGCTCGTCAACCGTCAGTTGCTGAATATCACCTGATACCGGCTGCGCGCCAGCGGCCTGCAGGGTAGCAGCCTGCTCCGGTTTACGGTGCAGCGCCGAAACCGCGTGCTGCTTAGCGCTTAGCTGGCGGGTCAGTCGCAGACCCACTTTACCCGCCGCGCCGATAATAAAACATGCCGCCATAATCTCAGTTCCTCTGTTAATTCAGCGAGAGCAGAAGTATAGCCATCAGCCAGAGACAAAACAGGCGCCTGATGCGGCGCCTGTTGACTTACTGCGGGATCACTTTTTCCGCTTTCAGCTTATCAAACAGCTGAGTGAAGGAGTCGAGCGTACTGCGATAGCCGGTGAAGCCCGCTTTGCGACTTTTGCTCATGTCGGTGAAGGCTTCCATCGGACGACCAAGATCGGCGTCGGTATGCCACCAGGACGCGAGCTTATTGATGTCCGCTTCGCGCAGCTGGTGACGCTGGGCAATCTCCTGCCAGGCGCTGGCCGCTTCCTGCATCCGGCCTTCCAGCGGCATCATCTGCGCCGGGAATTCGGCCGCCTCGATACCGAAATAGCCAGCCAGCTTCGGCCACATCCAGCTCCAGCGGAACACATCGCCGTTCACGGCGTTGAAATCCTGATTGGCCGCCGCAGGAGACGTAGCCGCCCAGTGCAGTTGCTCAGCCAGCAAACCGGCGTCGGTCATGTCAGCCACGCCATTCCACTGCTCTGGCGAGCCGGGGAAAATAAACGGCCAGCCTTTCTCTTTGCACAGCGTGGCATACACCGCCAGCGTCTGACCCATGTTCATCGCGTTACCGACGGCGTAACCGATAATGGTGTGCGGACGATGGACGCTCCAGCGGTAGTCATATTTTTCCGCGCCAGCAAACAGCTCATCTTCCTGAGCATAATAGAAGTTGTCGACTGGCTGACGACCCTGCTCTTCACGGAACGGCGTTACCGGCACCGCGCCTTTGCCGTAGGCTTCAAACGGGCCCAGGTAGTGCTTAAGACCGGTTACCAGCGCGACGTGTGCGCCCTTCAGCCTTTCGCCCAGCGCCTCGATGACGTTGCGTACCATGCCGCCGTTAACCCGGATGTTCTCTTTTTCATTCTCCTGACGCGCCCAGACGCTGAAGAAAACGGCATCCGGTTTCACCGACTTCAGTGCTTCGCGCACCGCGTCAGCATCGGTCAGATCGGCTGTCAGACTGGTCGCGCCTTCCGGTACCGCGCCGCGTCCGCGTGACAGACCGGTCACCTGCCAGCCCTCCTGCTGCAGTTTGTCCGCCAGTGCGCGGCCGATAACGCCGCTGATACCCACAATCAAAGCCTGTTTTTTCATTTGATTTCTCCTCGTTTTGCGTAATGCTAAGCCTAATAGAGAATTGAGTTCTTATCTCTGGCATTAATTCATAGCATTCTCAACCTGAGTTCATTAATCGATGCACGATCAGCGCCTCAAAGATATCCTGCCTTTTGTTGCCAGCGTGGAATGCGGCAGCTTTACCGCTGCCGCTGAGCGCCTGCATGTTACCGGCTCGGCCGTCAGTAAAAGTGTCAGCCGGCTTGAAACAAGATTAGGTTCCCGATTGCTGGAACGCACGACCCGCAGCCTGCAATTGACCGATGCCGGCAGCGCCTATTACCAGACCTGCCTGCGTATTCTGGAAGATCTGGCCGAGACCGAAGCGGTGCTGGCGGCGCAGCGCACCATTCCCTCCGGCCGCCTGCGACTGGCGGTGCCCAACACCTATGGCCGGCTTAACGTGATGCCGTTGCTGATGCCGTTCTGTCAGCAGCACCCTGAACTGGCGCTCAGCCTGAGTTTTTCCGATCGGTTCGTCGACCTGTTTGATGAAGGGGTGGATGTCGCGGTGCGGATTGGCGGTGCGCCCGACCTGCCCGCCTCGCTGGGCTGGCGTAACATGGGCCGTGAGCAGATGCAGTTCTGCGCTGCACCGGCTTATCTCGATCGTGAAGGCCGGCCGCACAACCAGGCCGGGTTACTGAATCACCGCGCCATCCTTTATCAGCGCGTTGACGGCAGCACCAAACCCTGGCTGTTTACTACTGAAGATGGTCAACCGAACTGGCGCGATGTGCCTTACCGGATGGCATTAGGTGATGTGGATGCGCAGATGCAGGCGGTAAAAGCTGGTCTGGGTATCGCACAAATGCCTTCCTGGCTGATTCGCCAGTCAGTCGCCGTCGGAGAACTGGAGATCGTTCTTCCCCAGTTGCAGCCTGACGGACTGACGCTCAGCGTAGTGTGGCCTCGTCGCAAACAGTTTCTGCCCAAAGTGGATGCACTGCTCTCTGCCCTGAGCGGCCTGGTGATCCGCTAATCTGACGGCGCAGACCCTCCGGTCGCGCCCGTCGTCCGCCTGCCGGCTGTTATTTTAATTTCCCCCTGCGGTTTGGGATGTTTATTTCATCCTGCGGTTATTTATCCGAAAATAAGACAATTCCAGCCCCTTTGTTTCACCGGCCCCGCCTTCTCTTCACATGGTGACGCTTTATTTCCGCGCTCAATAACCGGCTTAAATTTAAACCGTTTATTCGCATCCTGATGGAATCCCATCAAAATAAAATGGCCGGAAGGCTTGAGCTCACAAAATGAAAACTAAATTCCAAATATAATTTAACCCGAAATATAAATATCAGTAGGGTGAATGCTCCTTCATGTTCTGACGTTTTACCTGGCCTGTTTTCACCTGGAGTTTTCATGGAAAAAGAACTGTATATCTCGTCGAACCCGGCATCTGGCCCCAATAGCGCCACCCGTACCGAGCCGTTTGTGAAGATTATTGCGCTGGTGGCGACGCTGGGCGGCCTGCTGTTTGGCTACGACACCGGCGTGGTGTCGGGTGCGCTGCTGTTTATGCGTGGCGATCTGCACCTCACCCCGCTGACCACCGGACTGGTCACCAGCTCGCTGCTGTTTGGTGCCGCCTTTGGCGCACTGGCCGCTGGCCACCTGGCGGATAGCCTCGGCAGACGGCGCATCATCATTGCGCTGGCGCTGATTTTCGCCTTCGGCGCAGTGGGCTCAGCCATCGCCCCGGACGTGGAGTGGATGATCGCCTCACGCCTGTTTCTCGGATTCGCGGTAGGCGGTGCGGCCGCGACGGTACCGGTCTATATCGCAGAAATCGCGCCAGCCAATAAACGCGGCCAGCTGGTGACGCTGCAGGAGCTGATGATCGTCAGCGGCCAGCTGCTGGCGTACATCTCCAACGCCACCTTCAACGATATCTGGGGCGGCGAAAATACCTGGCGCTGGATGCTGGCACTGTCGATTGTGCCCGCCATTCTGTTGTGGATTGGCATGATATTCATGCCTGAAAGCCCGCGCTGGCACGTGATGAAAGGCCGCAGTCAGGCGGCCCGCGAGGTGCTGGAGAAAACCCGCGCAGCCGAGGATGTGGAGTGGGAACTCGAAGAGATCGAAGAGACGATTGAAGAGAACCGCCAGCAGGGCAAAGGCCGGCTGCGCGATCTGGCCACGCCGTGGCTGATGAAAATATTCCTGCTCGGCATTGGTATCGCCGCCATTCAGCAACTGACCGGCGTAAATACCATCATGTACTACGCGCCGACCATGCTGACAGCCGCTGGCCTGAGTAACGATGCCGCGCTGTTTGCCACCATCGCTAACGGTGCGATTTCAGTGGTGATGACCCTCGTCGGCATCTGGCTGATCGGCAAAGTCGGCCGTCGCCCGCTGGTGCTGATTGGTCAGATGGGCTGTACCTGCTGCTTATTCTTCATCGGGCTGATCTGCTGGCTGATGCCGGAATATCAGCAGGGCGCGGTTAACCTGCTGCGCGCTTATCTGGTACTGGCGGGAATGCTGATGTTCCTCTGCTTCCAGCAGGGTGCGCTGTCGCCGGTAACCTGGCTGCTGCTGTCGGAAATTTTCCCTGCCCGGATGCGCGGCATCTGCATGGGTGGCGCAGTCTTTTCACTGTGGATCGCTAATTTCGCCATTTCGATGGCCTTCCCGCTGTTATTAGCCGCCTTTGGTCTGTCGGGTGCGTTCCTTATTTTCGCCCTCATCGGCATCGGTGGTTCTGTTTTCGTCATGAAGTTTATTCCCGAAACCAAAGGAAGAAGTCTTGAGCAGGTAGAGCACTATTTCTACGCGCTTTATAACGGCAAAAAATAATGCTGCCGCATGGAGCCCGCAGAGATATCACTTTCGCTTAACGACGGTCAGAGAGGAAATAGCGACGTTCACCGATTAAATAACCGATGACGATTAAACCCGATTATTACGCACACATTACTTTCAGGAAATGACTATGAGCTTATCTATTCCACAGGCACGTTTTTGTGTAAACCGCAAAATTGCGCCCACTCTGAGCATCGAACGTTTTTTTAACCTGGTGACTCAGCTGGGTATTCATAAAGTCGAACTGCGCAACGACATGCGCAGCGGACGCGTTACCGACGATCTGACCGGTGAACAGGTTAAGGTGCTGGCACGCCAGTCAGGCATTGAGATCGTTACCATCAATGCGGTCTACCCGTTTAACCAGCTGAACGATGAGGTGCTGCAGCGCACCCGCCAGCTGCTGAGCGATGCCCGGGCGGTTGGTGCCGAGTCGCTGGTGCTCTGCCCGCTGAACGATGGCACCCCGATCAGCGCGGCGGATACCGTTGCTGCGCTGAAAATCTTAGGGCCGCTGTTTGCCGACTACGGCATTCAGGGACTGGTGGAGCCACTTGGCTTTCCGCAAAGTTCGCTGCGCTCAGCAATTCAGGCGCAGGCGCTGATCAAACAGGCCGATGTACCGTTCCGGCTGCTGATTGATACCTTCCACCATCATCTGTTTGAGGATGCTGAAAACGGCTTCGAACAGGAGATTGATGTGCAGCAGATCGGGCTGGTTCACCTGTCTGGCGTCACCGATCCGCGGCCGGTCGCCCAGCTTACCGATGAAGAACGCATCATGCTGAGCGCCGACGATCGCTTACGCAGCAAGCAGCAGGTCGAGCGGCTGGAAAAAATGGGCTACACCGGCCTTTACGCCTTTGAACCGTTCTCATCGGTGATGAATGACTGGCAGGAAGCAGACATTATCCGCGAAATTCGCGACAGCATTCAGCTGTTGAACCACTCAGCCTGATTAAGGAAGCATTATGACTATCAATATTGGCGTTATCGGAACCGGTGCGATCGGTCGCGAACACATCCGTCGTTGCAGCACGGTATTACAGAATGCGCGGGTGGTAGCACTCAACGACATCAATCGTGACAACTGTCAGCAGGTTGTCGATCAGTTGACGCCTGAAGCGCGTATTTATGATAACGCGATTGAGCTGATCAACGATCCGCAGGTCAATGCGGTGCTGGTCACCTCCTGGGGTCCGACCCATGAAGCCTTTGTGCTGGCCGCTATCGAGGCTGGCAAAGCGGTGTTCTGCGAGAAGCCGCTGGCGGTCACCGCCGAAGGCTGTCTGAATATTGTTGAGGCGGAGATCAAGGCGGGTCGCCAGCTGGTGCAGGTCGGATTTATGCGGCCGTATGACAGCGGCTACCGGGCACTGAAAGCGGTGATCGACAGCGGCGAGATTGGCGAACCGCTGATGCTGCACTGCGCGCACCGTAATCCGGAAGTGGGTGACAGCTACACCACCGATATGGCCATCACCGATACGCTGATCCACGAACTGGATGTGCTGCGCTGGCTGCTGAACGATGACTATGTCAGCGCACAGGTGATCTTCCCGCGCAAAACCCGAAAGGCCTCGTCACACCTGCGCGATCCGCAAATCGTGTTGCTGGAAACCGCCAAAGGCGCGCGTATTGATGTCGAAATTTTTGTTAACTGTGAATATGGCTACGACATTCAGTGTGAAGTGGTGGGTGAAAGCGGCATTGCCCGTCTGCCTGAGCCGATGTCAGTGCAACTGCGCAGCGCGGCGAAGCTGTCGACCACTATCCTGACCGACTGGAAAAAGCGTTTTATTGACGCCTATGACGTCGAGCTGCAGGCGTTCATTAATAACGTTATCGCTGGTGAGATGACCGGTCCCTCAGCCTGGGATGGCTATGCGGCTGCGGTGGCGGCCGACGCCTGCGTCGCGGCGCAGAATTCCGGTCAGATTGTGCCGGTTACGATGGCGGAAAAACCGGCGTTTTATCGCTGAAAGCAACGCTGCACGGCGGGATCCGCCGTGCATTTCCTCATCCCTGCGTCCCTTTTTTCAGCGGCTCCTCACGCATCAGCAGCGACAGGATAAAGGCCAGCACCATGACGCAGGCCGCCATCATAAATGCCGCATGAATCGCCGCACCAAACGCCTGCAGATAATCGTGCCGGATATCGGCCGGCAGCTGATTCAGCGCTGCGGGCGAGATCGCGGGCGACAGCACGGTTCCGGCCGGCATCAGCGCTTCAAGCTGCGATTTCAGCACCTGACTGAAAATGGTGCCAAACAGCGCCACCCCAATTGAGCCGCCAATCGAACGAAACAGCGTCACCGACGAGGTGGCTACGCCGGTCAGCGCCGGTTCAATGCTGTTCTGCACCACCAGCACCAGTATCTGCATCACCATGCCCAGTCCCATCCCCAGCACGGCACTAAATAACTGAAGCTGCCATAACGGCGATGTGATGGTAATGGTGGTCATCAGCGCCAGCCCGGCGGTAGCCAGTAAGGTGCCGACAATGGGGAACAGGCGATAACGTCCGGTTTTGCTGATGATGCGTCCGCTGATAATAGAGGTGGTCAGCAAGCCGCCCATCAGCGGCAGCAGTTGCAGGCCCGCCTCGGTTGGCGTGGCCCCTTTCACCACCTGCAGATAAAGCGGCAAAAAGGTAACGCTGCCAAACAGCGACATACCAATAATGAAGCCGATCAGACTACTCAGCACAAAGCTGCGGTTGCGGAACAGCGTGAGCGGAATAATCGGTTCCCACGCCCGGCGTTCTTCATAAATAAAGCCAATGCAGCCGACCAGACCGAACGCCAGAATGCACCACAGTTGCGGATCGGACCACGGCCTGATGGTGCCCCCTTCGCTGGTAAACAGGGTAATGCCCAGCAGCGCCATGCTCAGGCAGATCGCGCCCGGGTAATCAATTTCGTGCCGGGTGCGTTTACCGCCTGAATTGAAGACGATGCCGATCACCAGCAGAGCGAACAGACCCAGCGGCAGATTGATATAGAAGATCCAGCGCCAGGAGACGTGCTGCACAATCGCGCCGCCCAGCAGCGGTCCCAGCACCGTGGCCAGCCCGAACACGCCGCCGAATAAGCCCTGATATTTTCCCCGTTCAGCCGGTGGGATCACATCGGCCACCGCCGCCATACTGACCACCATCAGCCCGCCGCCACCCAGTCCCTGTAGCGCCCGGGTCAGCACCAGTTGCGTCATATTCTGCGCCAGACCACACAGTGCGGAGCCCAGCAGAAACAGCACTATCGCAATCTGCAGTACCCGTTTGCGGCCAAACAGATCGCCGAATTTACCGTACAGCGGCACCACAATGGTCGATGACAGGGTATAAGCGGTCACAATCCATGACAGCCGATCCAGCCCTCCCAGCTCGCCGGTGATGGTCGGCAGCGCAGTGGAGACGATGGTCTGATCCAGCGCGGCCAGCAGCATCACCAGCAGCAGCGCGCTAAATAATAACCGCACCGGGGGCGCTTTCCCGTTGGGTTGTTCCTGCAATTCGCTCACCTTATCAAACAAAATTTAACCTATCCTGTTGTTTTTATTGAAATCACAAAGCTAATAAATCAGTCTGTCCATCAGAATTTCACAAATAAAGCTGTTTTCCAACGACATATCAGAAGTTTAGCTGGAAAAAGAAAACGGTTTTCATCACAGGATGTTCGCGATATCGCCGCTGAGCGGCAAGCGCATGCTGACGCACCAGGGTGGTACGCATACGAATCAGGCTACTGTGCTGCGCGATTTTGGCGGCGGCTGATTTAACCGGTCGGGGTGTTGAAAGTTTGAGCAATAGCAGATTGTGAAAACAGCATGGTGATTCTGTGCCACTCCACAGTTTATCCTGGTGCTGGCGGTCAGTTTATTCACGAAGCCAGCGGATGTAGCCTGTTATTTTTCTTTAGAAGCCGGGATGAATTACTCATATACGCAGGGGTCAGGTAAATTCTGTTGCCAGATTCAGGCTCAACGGGTTCAGTTAAACGCCCGGATATAACCTTCATCCCTTTAACTGTCACTCACCCGACTCGCCGATGAATAACCTTCCCTGTCAGTCAGCATCTTAAATGTTATATGCACAATCACCACAAAAACAACGCGATACGGCCGCGGTATCATTATGCAGCGGCCGTCGGGATTATCATGGCGCAGTGATCACAATTGCCACGCGCCGATTTTGCGCGCGCCCCTGAGCGCTATTGTTGGGGGTAACCGGTGCACTCATGCCTAATCCACGGGTAGTGATATTTTCAGGCGGTATGGCAGCACCTTCCGCCCACTGTGCCGCTACCGCGTTAGCTCTTTTTAACGAGAGCTGTTGGTTATAGTCTGCTTTGCCGTAATTATCGGTGTGCCCGTCAATGCGCACATGCTTAATACCGGTTGACGCCAGGTTTTTCGCCATCGTCTTGATGTTACTTTTGCTGGACGGGGTAAGCTCTGATTCGTTTACGCCAAACAGGATCTTATCGGATATGCCCAATCCCCAGCCTTCGGTATTTTGACTGAATCCGGCATTCTGCATCGCGGCGATCTGCGCATCGCTAAAACGCCCTTTCGACTGACACCCGACCAGGGCCAAAATAAGCACCATCAGGGAAATTTTTGTTTTCATAATTAAGCCTTACTTTTTCGCTTATTCTTGTACATATTCATATCGGCACGCTCGAGAATAGACTCAACCGTATCACCGTGTTGTGACCAGGCGTAGCCGATGGTAACCGAGGTAGTGATCGGCGTACCTTCAGCAATCACAATTTTTTGCATCATGGCCTGGTGAATGTTCTGCATGAGCAGCTGTAATTGCTCTTCACTGGCGCGACTGCTCACCAGCATTGCAAATTCATCCCCACCTAATCGGGCGACTAAATCCTGTTCAGCAGCCAATGATGAGAGGCGCGACCCGATAGCTTTTAATACCTCATCCCCGGCGGCATGGCCCCAGTTATCGTTAATGCTCTTAAAGCGATCGCCATCAAGAAACAACAAGGCAAAACGCTCTTCGGCATATTGCTGATCGAGCAGCTCAGTAAGACGAGCAGCAAAGGCGCTGCGGTTGGCAAGTCCGGTTAACGGATCTTCCAGCGCTTTGGCTGCCAGAGAGCGATTATCGCGAATAAGTGAGGCCTTCAGCGTCTGCATTTCCATCAGCAACGAGTTCAGGTCATCTGAAAACAGCTGAAACTCACTGGTCGGGCTCTCCGGGATACGCAGGGAAAAATCGCCAGAACGAATCACATAGTGAATCGAACTGGTAATGTTGCGCAGCGTTGCAATAATCCCTCGATGCAGAAACTCACTCAGCAGAAGCGAGATAATCAGCACACATAACATACCGCAGGTAAGAATCATAAAAGAGTAACGAATGAAACTCACCGCACCGGTCACCGTGCCTTCCAGCGTCAACGTACCAACAGTAACGTCTGCGTGATTTATATTAACCTTAAGAGGTTTAAGATAAATCCATTCACGTAATAACCGTGAATACCAGCCCGTCTGTTCTTTCTGAGCATGCCAGTCGACCAAAATAATCTGATCGCGGGTGGCCAGTTTCGCCGAATCGAACATGCCTTCATCGCCAAGCCGGGCAATTTTATTATGCGCATCGGAACTGTCGGCAAAAACGGTAGCGGCGGTTAGCGTGGTGCTTAACGTCGCGGCGATCAATTCAAGGTTTCGCTTCTCATAGTTTTTAATAAATAGCAGCGAGGTAGAGGAGAGCAATAACCAGCACAACAGTAATATAACCGCAGAATTGATGGTGCTTATTTTTCGCAGTTTATTGCGTATCGATGATTTGTCGTTTCTGAATTTATCGTATTTCATGTTATTCGCTTCTATCGCGGGACAGCAAAAGCACGTCCGGACTCACCCTGACACCGCTTCTGGCAAGCGAATCAAGGTTAACGGAAAAAAGCGTACGATCCGGTTGAAAAATCATGCAAAAAGCAGCGCCAATGGTGCAATCCGCGTTGTTCTCCGCAAGGGTCAGCACGGCTCTTCCACTGAACTGCTGAATAAGTGCGACCTGCTGTTGCGACGTCTGATCGCCGAAATAGACTGCATCGCATCTGTGTGTCGGGAGGTCGCTGGCTTCAGTAAGATAAACAACAGTGAATGTCGCTGCCGGAGATGGTTTTTTTTCCGGCAAGGAGAGATGCCGGGCTGAAGAAAAAACACATAATTGTGGCGGGCCGGTCAACCCCCGCCACTGGGTAAAGCTAATAATACCGCTGACAATACGATTGGCTTTGCCATCTTTTATTTCGGCATAGGCAAGATGAGGAATAAGCAGCAGCAAAATAAGGACCGTAAAGACGATTTTGCAGATGTGTCGCAGGAAAAGCAGCACATCGACTTCATGATGAATTTGATATTTATCTATCATACTGCGTTCCCAAAAATTCGTCGCACGGTAATACGCCTCAATAAGCGCGAAAATATTAGCATAGCTGTGGTTAAAATTGTACTTATGGTTTGGTTCGCCCCCTCATCCCGCTGGTTATAGTTTTATGCGCTTATCCGCGAAATAATTTTGCGGTGTTCAGGGAGGTCAGAGAAGGCGTTCAGATAAGCAGGCTGCACGGCTCAACCTCTATTTCATGCTGTGGATATCATCGGGTTCAGTATCCTTCCCTGGCTGCAATGCACACTTTAGGTACTTCTTCTTTGGCCTATCGCCATCAGACCTGAACTGGCAGGAAAATTCCGGCAGTGGACTTTGTTTGCTGTACCGCACAGCTGCTCAGGACTGCCTGCTCGCGCTGAGGATCTGGTCCACGCACTGGTCGACGGATAATTTTGCGCTATCCAGTTGCAGATGCGCTCTGTTCCACGGTTCATAGTGGCGATTGATCACTGCCTGCCAGTCAGGTACTTTTAAGCCCGGAATATCGGAAATTCTGTTCTCTACACGCGTCCGATGCTGTTCAGCATCCGAGCACTGAATTTCAATTTCCAGAAACGGAACATCCGACGATAGGGCTATCTCACGGAAAGCGTCACGCACCAGATTAAGGTCATTAACCGAATCAGTGATCACGGTAGATCCCAGTCTGAGATTATCCCGCGCCAGCGCATAAAGTATGAAATAACCTTCGGGCCCAATCTCCCTGAAATGCGCCGATCCGTTCCGCAGCGCCTGTTCGACCGTATCAACGCGTAAATAAACCGCGTTTAATCGTTGGGATAATCGCTTTGCGATAGTGCTTTTTCCGCAACCCGGCAGTCCACTGAAAATGAAGAACATCATCACTCCTGTTAAATTAGCGCTGCAACGGTAAACCTCACGCGTCTGCACTGCTAACAAACCCCGTTCGCCTGAATGAGTCTCGGGTAACAGCCCGCTTTGTACCACAAGCAGGCTGTCAGTGCCTGACTGCAACGTCGAACTTTTGGCTTATCTTTTTTGTTGCTCATATTTCCAGTAAACCGGCTGCCCAAATTTGCGCAAGAAGTAATCTATGACCGTGCGCGTATTTAATGCAGGAAATTTGCTGCCCGGATACAGCATGAAAATCGACTGGCCGGCTTCACCTGTAGACACTTCATAATCCATGAGCAGCTCGGTGAGGTGACCGGACTTAAGCAGGCTACCTATCTGCCAGTCCGGAAAAAGGACAATACCGGCTCCGTCCTCGGCCATCCGGATTAGCGATTCAGCACTGTCAGACATGACTTTGGGATGCTGGCTAATGTTGTACTGTCCCTCTTTGCCTGAAAAACACCAGCGTGGTATTCCCATATGCCCACGATAAACAAGCAAATGGTGTTGCCGTAAATCTTCCGGCACCTCAGGTATGCCGTATTTATGCAGGTAAGAAGGACTGGCAGCAAGATGCCAATTCTGATCTGCAATAAACCGCCCATGCAACGCCGAATCTTTCATGCCAGCGATACGTAACACCAGATCAGAGGCGTCAGACAGCGGATTAACAAATTCGTCAGTGAGACTCAGATCGATCGACAGTTTTGGATAAAGCTCACTGAGTTCCGCCATCAGGGGAGATATGTGCCTTATACCGAAAGAAACCGGCGCATTAAATCGTATCCGCCCTGATGGGACATTCATGCGTTCGCTGACAAGCGCTGACGCACTGCTGACCTGGTCAAGTATCTGCCGAAAAGCGCTGGCATAAATTCGCCCCTCTTCAGTGGGCACCACAGCACGTGTACTCCGGTAAAGCAGTTGGGTTTCCAGAGAAGCCTCAAGTAGCTGAAGAGTGCGTGAAACAGAGGAGACCGCTATCCCTTCCCGCCTCGCCACTTCAGAAAAATTTCCCGTTTCCATAATGCTCATAAACAGCTGCATGGCACGAATATTAATGTGAGTTAAGTCTTTCATCTGAGCGTAATCTGCAAAGGTGTTTGCAGGATTATGCTCTTTTTCGCAATAGACTTCCTGACTAACATTTCCCTTCTGACGGAGAAACTGATTATGAAATGGTTAAGTCTTTTATTGGTTATCGTGGCAGGAATGGGGCTTGGAACAGAGGCGGGTATTCTGGGGCCGCTTGGTGGTGTAGTCGGTCATTACTGGGCCACGCTTTGCATATTCGGCACAGGAACGGCACTGCTTTTCTTTATTTCAATTTTTTTTGGCCGACGTCGTCCTGTATCCATTATGACTTTGCCTGGCTGGCATCTCTCGGGCGGGCTATTAGGCCCCTGCTACGTCGTCATTATGACCGTTGCTGCGCCAGTAATTGGAGTGGCAATGACGATGACAGGCATCCTTGCCGGGCAGATAGCTAAAAGTCTGCTTATCGATCACTTTGGCTGGTTTGATACCCGGCGTCGCCCGGTCAACATGAGGCGAGTCATTGCACTGTGCTTAATTGCTGGCGCGCTGGCTCTTATTGCCGGAGGAAAATGAATGTTGATGATAATGATTTTATTAAGCCTGACAGGCGGTTGCCTGCTCAGCATCCAGGCTGCCATTAACGGGAAGCTGGGGCAGGAAATAGGTGCGCTTCATGCCACATTTATTAACTTCCTGTCCGGAACCGTACTTTCAGTTTTGCTGGTGATGTTTCTTGAGCCCGCCCACACGCAGTCACTTATGGATGTGCCTAAGTGGCAACTTAGCGGAGCTTTTTTCGGGATTTTGTACATCTTATTAATGATTTTCGCGGTTCGCCAAATCGGAACCGCGGTTGCAACCGTCGGCGTTATTCTCGGCCAGCTGGGTATGAGTTTATTTATTGATACTTCAGGGTTGTTTGGTAACAGCGCTATACCACTGACCTGGAACCGCATTGCAGCACTCGTTCTGCTGATAATCGCATTGTATTTCATCTTTACCAGCAACCGTGATCAGTCACAAGCATCTGGCTGATATCTGAAATTTTTCAGGAGAGCATTATGGATTTATATCTCAAAGGTAAAAAGGCTGTCGTCACCGGGGCCAGTCAGGGACTGGGCCGCGCCATTGCACGCACACTGGCTGAAGAAGGTGTAACGGTATTTGCTACAGCACGTAACGCCTCTCTGCTGAACGAATTAAAGCAGGAGTTCATTTGCGCTGGCCTGCCTGAACCGGTTATTTTTGTTCAGGACCTGATTTCACATGAAGCACCTCACGCCATAGCCGACGCGGCACTTCAAACCATGGGTCGGGTTGATATTCTTGTTAATAATGCCGGTGCCAGCTGTCCACTGGAACCGGTGGCTCCTGACGAGGTCTGGGATGAGGCGATGAACCTCGGCTTTACCCGTCAGCGCCAGTTGACGCAGTTTCTCTTACCACACTTTATAGACAATCAGTCAGGGAGCATTCTGAATATAACGGGCACGACTGAGCCAACACAGGTCAATGCGTCTGCGGTTTCAAAAGCAGCCATCGCCGTATGGTCGAAAGGACTTTCTGAACAGATTGGGAAACACGGTATTACCATTAACTGCCTGCAGCCGGGGCTGCTTGATACTGCCCAAATCCGCAGACTTTTTCCTGGTGAGGCGCGTAAAGAATTCGCCGAGCGAGAGATTGCAATGAAAGATTTCGGCGAGGCTCAGGACGTCGCTAATATGGCGACCTTTCTCGTCTCTCCCCGTTCACGGTATATCACCGGGACCGTCGCCGTAGTTGATGGCGGCATGCGCCGCTGGTCCTTCTGACAAGCAGAAATGCCCGCTCTGGTCAGGTCCTCAGGGTCATCAGGTTAGCGGCCAGAATGCTATTCAGTTGTCTGGCGTTCTAAGCAGACCAGTGAGCAGGTAATGGTCTGCTTTTACACAGGTATACTTCAGCCAGCCACTGTCATTTTTCAGCGCTGGCTATGGCTGCAACGGCACGGTAAGCCCATGAGGCGAACACGTTACGGAAAAGCATACGGCAATGCCTGCTCAGGCTTAGCCGAGTGAAGCTTTTAGCGCATCTATAAAAACATTAACGCGCTGTGGCAGATATCGCGAGGTGGGAAGCAGTGCCCACACCGGTAGATTCTGCGCGTCAACATCCATGAAAGTCACCTCCTGTAACGTACCTTCGCTAAGTTCTTTTTTGACGTCCCATAAAGTAAGCTGCGCCAGCCCCATTCCCTGAACACAAAACTCCCGAATGCTTTCAACGTTGCCTGAACTGAACCGCCCATCCACGCTCAGGCTTGTACTCTGACCGCTGGATTGAAATGTCCACTGCAGGACATTTGTAAGCCTCAGGCAGTTATGCTCAGTCAGCTCACTGAGTGTGGCAGGAACACCGTACTGCCTGAGATAATCTGGTGAGGCGCAGACTACACGCGGATTATCCACAATTTTGCGGGCTATAAGGCTGGAATCTCGCAAGGGCGCAATTCGCACCGCGACATCAATTCCGCGTCCGACAATATCGACCACGTCTTCGCTGAACTGCAGATCGATTCGTAGGTCAGGGTTGGTTTCAAGTAGTTCAGGAATCAGTGGAAGCAGGTAGCGCCGCCCGAACCCAGACGGCGCAGTAACCCTCAGCAGGCCAGACGCGCCTTTCGAATCGGGGGAAAAAAGACCCTTTGCACCCTCTTCGGCCTCAACCAAAGCACGGGCATACGGAATAAACTCTATCCCTTCCTGGGTAAGGGATACCGAACGTGTTGTTCTCTGGAGCAGACGAGTCCCCAGTTCACGCTCTAACCCGGCAAGTCTGCGTGAAACGGCCATTGCCGAGATGTCCAGCCGTCTCGCAGCCTGGGACAGGCTGCCGGCTTCAGTGATGGTCAGAAAAAGCTGTACGTCACAGACGTTCATGATGTTTTTACACTACCCGTGAAACGTTATTATCAAGCCCTGTAGGGAGGTTGATTTATACTTTTTAAAGCATGTTTGATTGATCATCTAAGAGTGCATTGAGCTTTATGCCCGCCACATTCTCTCTGTCAGCCGGATTTCATTTAAGCACAACCCAATATGCATCAGCGGCGTACGGTGATTATATCAGTTTATGATATACCAGCTTATCAGTCCCATGCGTTTATAGCTGCATCATTAAAAGATATCTTTCCCTTACTGTTACTTATCTGATCCGGGGAAAAATATGTCTGCATCACCGCTTTTTAACAGCTTTACGCTCAAAAATATCAAACTGAATAATCGCCTGGTAGTGGCACCGATGACCCGCGTGTCGGCCTCGGAATGCGGTATCGCCAGCAATCGCATGCTTTCTTATTATGAAGACTTCGCCCGGGGTAATTTTGCTCTGATCATTACGGAAGGAATTTATATTGATAATGCCTGGTCACAGACCTATGCGTATCAGTCGGGCATTGTTTCATCCATGCAGATCGCTGCATGGCGCAAAATCACTGAGGCAGTTCATGCTCAGCAGGGAAAGGTTATCGCACAGATCCAGCATTCCGGTGCGCTTTCTCAGGATAATTTCCATACGGAGGGTACAGTTAGCGCCTCTGCTGTTGAGCCTGAAGGCACGCAACTCACTTTTTACCGTGGCAAGGGCAAGTACCCTGTTCCGCGTGAGCTTAATGACGCCGAAATTCAGCAGATTATCCATAGTTTTGCGGATGCAGCGGCGAACGCGGTCCATGACGCCGGTTTTGATGGCGTGGAAATTCATGGAGCTAACGGCTATCTGCTTGATCAGTTCTTTACCGATTACACCAATCTTCGCGAAGATAAATGGGGTGGCGATACGGCGGGGCGTCTTACATTAATCCTTGAGGTCATTAAGGCTGTGCGTACCCGACTCGGCGCTGAGTCGATTATTGGCATCCGGATTTCTCAGGGTAAGGTAAATGATTTTCATCATAAATGGGCTCACGGAGAAGACGATGCGCGTACTGTTTTTACGCTGTTAGCCCAGTCAGGCATTGATTACCTGCACCTGACTGAATATGAAGCCTGGCAGCCTGCATTTGAGAGCGGACCGCTATCACTTGTCGCGCTGGCTCATAAATATGCGCCTGATTTAACAATTATCGCCAATGGCGGCCTGCATGAACCACAGCGTGCAATAGAGGTGCTATCAGCAGGCGCTGATCTGATAGCACTGGGCCGGGGGGCGCTGGCGAACCATGACTGGCCAAACCGCGTAAAAACCGGTAGGCCGCTGGCAGAATTTGATCGTGACATCCTCGGTCCTGTAGCAGACATTAAAGATAGCGAATTACCAGCAAGCTGCTGATTGACAGCGAAAAAACTTTGGTCGATAGTCAATCCAAAACGGGGGATCGCTTGATGAAGGGGGGCTCTGTCTGGGAAACGATTCGTCTTGTGCTGGCTCAACCGCGTAGTTTCCCTATAAGTTGCATCTATTTTTAAGGTCCAGCACGAGAAGATCTGAATGTCGGAGCTAAATCTGGAGACGTCAAAAAGGGGGGCAACGTCCGCTTTTCGCTCACAGCGGACCTTATGTTCTAACTTTATGCCCGCTTTGTACCACAAGCAGGCATGGTGCGCTTCATCTTAGCTAATGTGAGAGTCACCCCAGCCAATCAGTCAAAATAAGGTTTTAAAATTTCTTCAGTCCAGTGCATAAAAGCCCTGACACGCCGGGACAGATTTCGTCGATGCGCGACGACAAAACTGGCACTGAGCGGCTCGGGACGCAGATCGGCAAGGATTTCCACCAGTGCACCGCGCTCAATATAGGGCGCGAGTGTGGAGTAACCGCCCTGGATTAAGCCCAGCCCGGCCAGCCCCGCCTCATGATAGGCCGGTACGCTGTTGACCCGCATCGCACCGGGTAACACCAGAAATTTGTAGTCGTCACCCGTCGGATATTCCCATCCATCAGGCTTCGAACCAAAGCTCCGCTGGTAATGCACCATCTGGTGTTTCTGATTGAGAAGATCGTCAATCGTCTGCGGCATCCCGAAGCGCGCCAGATAGTCCGGACTTGCTGCATTGATCATGCGTAGCTGCCCCAGAGGGCGGGCAATCAGCTGGTCATCTACGATCGGCCCCAGGCGGATGACACAATCAAATCCCTCATGGACCAAATCAACACGGCGATCGGTGCTTGAAAGCTCGATCTCCAGTTCAGGGTGGGCTTCCAGCAGCTGAGGCAGAGCCGGGATCACCACGCTTTGTGCCAGTACGGCCGGCATATCAACCCGTATCCTGCCGCGCAGTGACATCCCATCGTGAGAGAACATTGACTGCAGCTCTTCGGCTTCCGATAGCAGGTCTCGTGCGCGTGAATAAAACGCCCGCCCATCTTCGGTTAACTGCACCGTCCGCGTGGTGCGGTGCAGCAGCGTGGCACCGGTCTCCTTTTCAAGTTCACGCACCACCAGTGAGGCGCGTCCTTTCTGAATACCCAGGCTTTCAGCTGCCTGAGTAAAACTCTTCATCTCCGCCACACGGGCAAAAATAATCAGCGCCTCGAGGTTTTTCATTGTTCCCCTTAAGAGTAACAGTGCGTTATTTCTTCGGTTATTTATCACCATATTAATAGCTAATAGACTGCTTTCACACCGCGGATAACGCATAACGCGATCGGCAATGACGGAGAAATTTCTCCCTGAAAGGCTTAACCGCTTTGCGGACTGTCACTGGCTGGAGGCTGAAGCAGGGACTCAGGTTGCCCGCGTCATTCAGATAACTGTCGGTTCCGCGGGAATCAGGGCGCAGGGGCAACATAGTAAGAACCTTGTTACCCGCTATTCGGTCTGTTGATCGGTTGAAAGATTTTAAACACCTCATCCCCGTTCCGCATTGGGTTAACGCCAGTCGCGTTGCCTTACGCTGGAATTTACCACCGCTAAGAAAGGATAAAGAGAAATGAACAAAGGTTATTTAATCGCTCACGTGACCGTATCAGACCCTGTCGCATACGCTGAATATGCCAGAGCGGCTGGCGAGGCAATGCAGGCGTTTAATCCGAAGATTGTTGCCTGGTCAGGGCAGTATGAAAATCTGGAGGGAGAAGCGCATGAACGGCATGTGGTTTTTGAGTTCGACTCTTTTGCCGAGGCCAGACGTTTTTATCAAAGCCCTGCCTATCAGGCCGCCAGGTTGCTGCGTGCAGGTGCTGCACGCGGAACGTTTGTGCTGGTAGAAGGGGCCAGCCTTTAAACGCTACCTCATCTGTTTTGCGCTCGCAGTGAATCCGGATCTGACCAGCAGCCGAAGTAGCGCCCTGATGAGCCGGAAAACACCTCAGTTAATCATCTGATGAGCGACGCTACCTGACTCAAACAGCGGTAAGGTAGCGTGCAATCGGCGCCAAAGCCTGAGGTTGTCAGCTACGCAGAGCGCTTCTCTCTCCCTCTTCTGCTTTGAGTAAAGCCACGCCGGTGAAGTTTTCAAACAGCCGCTCACCGTCCGGCCATTCACCCTAGCCTGCGGCCGTATGCAGATGTCCCGCGCCGCTGAACTGTCGGGTTTCGCATCCCCATTCCACCGCCAGCGAGCGCGCCCGCGCTTCGCTGAGGTGCGCATCATTATCGCTGTGAATCAGCAGCGTACTGTACCCTAAGCGGCCCGACGGCAATGGACGCTGCTGTCGGATTAGCACAATGGCGGTTTCAGCCTCGGCGTCTGCCAGCGCCATCAGGCCATAACCGCTTCAGATCACCCCTTGCGGATACGGGCGATGCGCAGCCTGTCTCTGTCAGGAAAGCAGGCGCAGGCCAAAGATATTCTGCCCTTTGTCGTGCCGGTAGTAAGCACTGCCACCGTGTAAGGTGGCGATTGCCCGCACCAGTGACAATCCCAGCCCGCTTCCGGCGGTGTGACGGACGTTATCGCCGCGCCAGAACCGTTCGAATAATTTTTCTGGCTCCGCCAGCTGTTCACCGGCGTTCGACACCTCAATCTCAACGCAGTCAGCATGATGAAACGTATTGACCCGAATCACGCCTTTTTCAGGTGAGTAACGAATCGCGTTGATCAGCAGGTTACTCATCGCACGCTGGAACAGCATTTTATCTGCGGTGAGGCTGCCTTCGGCGTTGAGTTCAATCACCTTCTCCTGCTCTTCCGCAACCGGTTCAAGAAAGTCGATCAGCGTTTCCAGCGCATCATGCAGCAGGAAGTCCTGTTTATTGAGTCTGATATTGTGGTGGGTGGCGCGCGCCAGGAAGAGAATGTTTTCAGTCAGCCGCGACAGGCTCTCCAGTTCTTCAATGTTGCCTTCGAGCAGCGTCTGGTACTCAGCGGCTGAGCGTTGATGCCCCAGCGCGACCTGATTCTGGCCCAGTAACACATTAATCGGCGTGCGGATTTCGTGGGCCAGATCGTCAGCAAACTGCGTCAGGCGGATAAAGTCTGTCGATAAGCGCTGGCGCATAGCATTAAGCGCGTTGCCAATCGGTAGCAACTCCTGCGGGATTGCCTGAAGCGGCACCGGCTGATTTAACCGGTCACTGGCCGTTTCTGCCACCATTTTGCTTAACCGGCCGATCGCCCGTAATCCCCGGCGAATAAGCAACGGACTGACGACAGCGCACAGCAAAATGGCCGCCAGTGAAACCATAATGCTTTGCTGGCGATAACGCTCCAGCATCAGCGCTCGCTCGCGCGCAACCCGCGCCAGCGTAATGGTGACCGGACCGAGCGATGAGTTTGCCTCCAGGCTTAACGCCGCCGCTTCGGTATTGTCCGCGTTGATCCAGCGGTGCAGCTGTTTCTCACTGGGTGGGCTGTTGACCGGCGTGGGCGAGAGGTCGGGCAAGGTAATCCCGGTATGATTAATGCTGACGTTTTGCTCATGCTGGGAGCGGATGCTAAGGATGTCCTGATGGATATCGACCATCCGATTGAAGTAGAGCGGCAGCGAACTGGGATGTGCGCCATCTTCAAGCAGCTGCCTTAACTGCGCCGCCCGGTTAATCAGCGTTTGATCGTCCCGCCATACCAGTTCGCTGCGCAAGGCGTTATACAGGATCAGGCTGATGCCGCCGCAGGCCAGCGCCATGATCAGCGTAAAAATCGCCGTCAGCCGCAGCGTCAGAGAAGGGCTATACACCATCGACCGCCTTTTCTGACAGGCAATATCCCATGCCTCTTACCGTCGTAATCAGCTTTTGAGGGAAAGGATCGTCGACTTTACGACGCAGGCGGCGGATAGCGACATCGACAATGTTGGTTTCGCTGTCGAAATTGACGCCCCAGATTTCGCTGGCCAGCAGCGTGCGCGGCAAAATCTCACCGTGTCGACTGGCGAGCAGCCACAACAGCATGAACTCTTTGCGCGTCAGCGTCAGAGTGACACCGTCACGCATAACCTGAAAACGCGCGGAGTCCATCACCAGATCGCCGACCCGCAGCACGCTACTGTGCGGCTGCTGCTGCCGGAGCTGATTCCGTACCCGGGCCAGCAGCTCAGCAAAGGAAAACGGCTTGACCAGGTAATCATTTGCGCCCAGCTCCAGCCCTTTCACCCGGTCCTCTACTGAGTCTCTGGCGGTCAGGCAAATCACCGGAATATTACTGGCGGTACGCAGGGTTTTCAGTACCTGCCACCCATCCATTCCCGGCAGCATAATATCCAGGATTACCAGGCTGTAGGGATGCGACAGCCCAAGATGCAGGCCATCCCGCCCGTCTGCGGCGTAATCCACGATGTAGCCCGCTTCCTCCAGCCCCTTACGCACCCAGGCGCTGGCCTTCAGGTTATCTTCGATCAGTAATAGTTTCATCGGCGCAGTTTGCCATGAAATTTATCACCGCCCCAACGTTTCAGCGCCAGATGACAATATGGTCATCTTTCTGACAGGCAGAAGGAACCACCGTACCGGTATAACAGCAGCACGATTAACACCGGAGTATTAAAAAATGAAAAAGAGTCTCACTGCCCTGGCGCTCGCCACGCTGCTTGCCGTTCCCGCAGTCACCTTCGCTGCCAGTAAAAATCCGCTGAGCGTTCATGTGCTAAACCAGCAAACCGGGCTTCCGGCCGCAGAGGTTGAGGTGATGCTTGAACAGAAACAGGGAGAAAGCTGGAAAGTGCTGAACACCGCCAACACCAACCAGCAGGGTCGTATTGATGCCCTTTGGCCAGCAAAGCCGTTTGAAGCGGGTGACTATCGCGTGATTTTTAAAACCGGTCACTATTTTACGGCACATCAACAGCAGAGCTTCTTCCCGGAAATCCCGGTGGAATTCCATATCACCAATACCACGACCACCTATCACATTCCGTTACTGCTCAGCCAGTACGGTTATTCCACCTATCGCGGGAGCTGAAATAAATGAAACGTTTACTGCTGGCAGTGATGCTGACAACCGGACCTGCCGTGGCGCTCGCTGCTGAGCCCGCCACCGTTTATGACATGACCCAGGCGCTGAGCAATCAGCTGGCAACCGAGGCCTTGTCTGCCTGCCATAGCATGAATCGTCAGGGCGTAGTGGCGGTGGTGGATCGGGGCGGAAATCTGGTGACGCTGATGCGGGATGATAACGTGGGACCTCACAATACCCAGGCGGCCTGGCGTAAAGCGTTCACAGCGCTCTCCACCAAAACCCCCACCAGACAACTGACCATCAAGGCGCAATCATCACCGGAAAGCGCCAACCTGAACACGGTTAATGAGCTATTACTGCTGGGCGGCGGCGTACCGGTGCAATATCACGGCCAGTGGATCGGGGCTATCGGCATGGCGGGCACTGGCGGCGCAGAGTCCGACGATCAATGTGGCACCGAAGCAATTAACAAAGTGCTGGGCAACAGCAAACAACAGTAATAATCCTGCAGCGCGGCGGGTGTTATTGCTGTCAAACGCGGGGAAGAAACGCTTCCCCGCGCTGTATAAAACAGCCGCCGTCAGAATGTCTGATTTGTGCCAGAAGCGGACATAATCACTATGGCTGAACAATAATTGCTAACGGAGAAGGTGTCTAATGAACTACCGGGTGATTAACTTTTTAATGAAATAAAATTAACGGGAACTGCTTCGGTTAACCAAACCCCGTTTTCAGCCTGGAAAAATTTAAATCCATGCTGGTACATTCGCAGGGATTCAATCTCCAGCACTACTGGTTTACCGTAGCGCTGTCCGACAGCAATAGCCGTCCGGGTTTCCTGCGATAGATGCACATGGTGGCGTGAGCCTGCAATCAATCCTTGCTGAAAAATAGATTCAATGAAGCGTGTTGCAGTGCCATGGTAGAGGAGTTCTGGCGGTTCTTTTTCTCTATGCTGGAGATTTACGTCTGGTGCTGAGTGTCCCTGGGCGGCACGTATACGCTGGCCATCGTCGGAGAGGGTAAACCGTTTCTTATCACTGCTATTCACTATTGTCTGAAGCAGTGCCAGGTCAAGTATGCGGCCTTCTTTCGCTGCGCCGGTAATCAAAGAGTTAATGTCTGCCCAGCCTTCTGCGTCGAGTTGCAATCCGATAGTGTGAGGCTCATGTCGCAAGATATAACTCAGGAACTTGCTTGTTTCGTTAAGTTGCTTGTTATTCATGATTAGCCTGCATGATTTTTAAGATTTAATTATAGCCTTTTTACTAGCCGGGAGCGGCTGTGCAAGTCTAAGTGAACGGAGCACGACTAACATTCGTTTTCACCAGAGCTGCCCCTGTTACCCCCTTTCTGCACTCACTTTACCTCACTTTTGCACCCATCGTGATGACTTACGGTCTACCTGCTCAGTACGTAATAACGCACCTCATACGAGATCGTATTGTGCTATTTCACTCGTATCAATTACTTTTCCAAATTGTATGGCGAATGCTTTAGCCGACAGCTTTTATTGTCTGGGGTAATGTCTGCTCTTCGCTCTTAGCGGACATTGGTTTTTACATTCTCTGCTTCGAGCGCTCGGTCGCGCTGCTGGTCTTTAATTGCTGTCGCAATGCCATTGATGCCACTCTTTACGGCGGCTCTTTTACAAAGCTCCCCGATAAAAGTGAGTAAATTCAGGCGCGCTGCCGCATGGCGGTTTTTTTATGCCTGTCTCCGGGCATCAGGTATAACGACCATTCTGCCAGACGTTCAAAGGCAGATGCTGCGTACATTTGATATTGCACTATTAAAAGGCAACATTTATTGAACGCTACAATCAACTCCGTATCCGGTTAACTTTCTGGCGCAGTGCAAGGGGATACTGTGAGCAACTTATGCGCCTTTCCGTATTCCTTTAAGCAGTGCCTGTGTCGCACCCGAAGACTTTCCGGATGGCGAACAAACCAGCCCGAACTCACGGTGTATCGGCGGTGTCAGCGGTACTACGCACAGGTTGCGCAATTCGCCAGACAGGGCTGATTCAGGTACAAGAGCGACCCCCATGCCCTCCGCGACCAGCTTACAGGCGCTGATCCAGTCGCGTACCGTCACGCGGATGTCAGATAGCTGCAAACCCGCCTTTTCCATCAGGCTTTTTCCATTAACTGCACATCCACCTGTGGCCAGAATAAAAGGCTGATCTGCCAGCGCCGCAAGCGTTATGCCATCAGTCCTGGCATGACGAGCCAGCAGGTTACTGGCCTGCATTACCGCTACCCAGGCATCCTGTCCTAATACACTATCTGCACGCCCCCGGTCAGGGTTCATTACCACCCCCAGCTCCACCATGTCTGCTGCAAGCCACGCCTCAACCTCCTCGTCCGAGCCTTCCAGAACGATCACGTCAATACCGGGATGCTGGCGCTTAAAGTCACGCAGCAGTCCGGGCAACAAGGTGGAAGTCACTGATGGAAAACTGGCCAGGCGAATGCGCCCGCCAGTTAACCCGCGGCTCTGGTCAGCCAGCACGCGGATGGCATTCAGCCCCGACAGCATGTTTCTCGCCTGTTCGATAACCTGCTCACCCAGCGCGGTGACACCGATATTTCGGCGTTCACGCGTAAAGACCGGAAAGCCAAGTGAAGCCTCCAGCTGGGCGATAGCCTGGCTGGCACCGGACTGCGTCATCCCTGTCTCCTCTGCGGCACGCGAGATGTTGCGGGCATCCGCCACGGCAACCAGTAAGCGCCAGTGTAGTAGATTCATCATGATTATCAGTAGCCCAGCTAATAGTTGATCATTGAAGCATTAATTTTACAGTGCAGACAGCGTCAAATACAGTGAGTTCAGCACCGCGCAGGATGTTGCGCGACGGTTTTCAATTTAAGCGGAGATAAAATGAAACTCTATTACGCCCCGAATACCTGTTCGTTATCACCACACATCGTGCTGCGCGAACTGGAGCTTGAGTTTGAACTGGTTAAAGTAGACAACAAAAATAAGCTCACCGCTGACGGTCGTGACTTCCGCACCATTAACCCTAAAGGTTATGTGGCTGCACTTGAACTGGATGATGGGCAGATACTCACTGAAGGTCCGGCCATTGTGCAGTACCTCGCTGACAGTAAACCGGAAAAGGGTCTGGCTCCGCCAGCGAACAGTTGGGCTCGGGTGCGCCTGCAGGAATGGCTTAACTTTATCACCAGTGAGATACATGCTGGATCGGCACCGTTGTTCAATTCCACGCTGCCCGAAAATGTCAGAGCGATTTTTCGTGAGAAGCTATTCCGGCAGTTCGATTTCCTGCAGGTGACTCTCAACGAAAAAACTTATCTGACCGGGCCAACTTTCAGCGTTGCTGATGCCTATCTTTTCACGGTGCTGGGCTGGAGTCAGTTTTTCTCGATCGAGCTGCATCGCTGGCCTGCGTTGTCGGCATACCGGGATATGATCAGCGCCCGTCCGGCAGTACAGGCCGCATTACTTGCTGAATCGCCACAGTAAGGCTATCAATCGCTTATTACCGGACACGACGTCTGATGGCTGCAAAGCGTTTTGATTAAATCGACAGTGCCCCCATGACCGTCCGCTTTGTGTCAGAAGCGGACGTTATTCCGATAACAAAGAGCCGAACAACGACGAATATAATTAGCTAAACATCAGATTTTTAGTATATCAATGACGACTCTCAGTGCCGGCGACACATTGCGGTGAGGATAATACAGGAATGAACCTTCCAGGCGCTGGCTGTAACGTGGCAACGCCCTGATAAGATTGCCTTGCTCTAAATCATCAGCGACCAGTTCCTCCGGGACATAAGCCAGCCCCAGCCCCAGTCTGGCTGCTTTTGCTTCCATGTAGCTGTCGGAAAAGGCCCACTGACCTTGCGGTCGGTGCGTTATTTTTTTACCGTCCTGAAGGAGTTCCCACTGATAAAGGCTTCCATCGGCAAACTGGTAGGCGATACAAGGATGAATCACTAAGTCAGCCGGTGTTTGTGGAAAGCCATAGCGACGAAAATGCTCGGGCGTACCTACAACAACCATCTCCATGTCAGGTGTAATACGCACCGCGACCATACCCTGTCCTACCTCCGGCCCCAGCCGCACGCCAGCATCAAATCGCTCAGCGATAATATCGACGAACCGGCTTTCACTGATGAGTTCAAGCCTGATATCAGGATAACGTTGCTTAAATAGCGCCAGCTTCGGTAAAAGAATTTTATCAATGGCATGCTGGCTGGCATTGATGCGTACCGTACCGGACGGGGTATTGCGGTAATACGCCAGCGTGGCAAGCCCCGTATCTAAAGCATCAAATCCAGATTCTGCTGTCTGATACAGTTGCTCACCTGCCTGTGTTAACGACAGCCTGCGCGTAGTGCGAACCAGAAGCTGTATACCCAGCCTTTCTTCAAGTTCACGGACAGAACGACTAACGCCTGATTGTGCAAGTCCAAGACGTTGTGCAGCTGCAGTGAAACTGCCCTCCCGCACCACCTGCATAAACAAGTAGAGCTCATTATAGTTTTCCCGTTTCGCCATCTGCGCGTCCTCAGAATATCTGGCCGCAAAGGAAGACTGATGCAGCCCTTCATTTATAACAATATGCTATTAATCTTAGCAATTTTCCCCCTCTAATCAGCACTATTTTTGCTACCTATAATGAGCGCATTGCATCAAAGCACAGCAGTACTGTCCGTATGAAACCTGTACCTCAATTTTCATTTTCAGGGGAATTTAAATGAATGTTTCCACCAGAAAGCTGACAGCCGCGCTACCCGCCATGCTGCTATGCGCATCACTAAGTGGGGTTACAACAATGAGTTATGCTGATACATCTAATCCGAACTCGCCTGTTTCAATGGTAGAAAAATGGGATAAAACCTTTGCAGAGAGCGATAAGGTTGATCATCGCAAGGTGGCTTTCCAGAACCGTTACGGGATCACATTAGTAGGGGATCTTTACATCCCCAAAAATCGGGGCGAACGTAAACTGGCTGCGATTGCATTAAGTGGTCCTTTCGGTGCGGTCAAAGAGCAATCAAGCGGCCTGTATGCACAGACCCTGGCCGAACAGGGATTTGTTACGCTGGCATTCGATCCTTCTTACACGGGTGAAAGTGGCGGCTATCCGCGTAATGTCGCCTCTCCGGATATCAATACCGAGGACTTTAGCGCGGCGGTTGATTTCCTTGGACTACAAAAAGAAGTGGATCGCCATCGTATTGGATTACTCGGTATTTGCGGCTGGGGAGGCATGGCACTTAATGCGGCGGCGATGGATACACGCGTAAAAGCAGTTGCGACCAGCGTGATGTACGACATGAGCCGGGCGATGGGACATGGCGTTGGAGATGGCAAAGACCGTTATTCAACCGCCGATCGCCGTGCCGTATTACAGTACCTGAACGAGCAGCGCTGGAAAGATGCTGAAAGCGGAACGATCGCCCGCGGTAGTCACGATATTAATGTGGATAAGAATGGCAGCGTAAGCGCTTCTGAGCGAATTCTGCCGGAAACATTACCCGCGAATCCACACCCGGTGCTGAAAGAGTTCTTTGATTATTACAGAATGCCGCGCGGCTTCCATGAGCGTTCTGTTAACTCTAATGGCGCATGGAATGCAACGATGCCCTTGTCATTTATGAACATGCCGCTGCTTAGCTACGCAAATGAAATCAACATTCCTGTGTTGATTGTTACAGGTGAAAAGGCGCACTCACGCTATTTTGCAGAAGATGCCTATAAAGCGGTTGGCAGCACTGAGAAAGAGCTTGTGATCGTCCCCGGCGCAAACCATGTGGACTTATATGACAACGCTGCCGGTAAGATCCCTTTTGCCCGGTTTGAACAGTTTTTCAAAACCAGCTTAAGATAAAAATGCGGCTCAGAATCGTTTAAAAGCCACCTGTAATACGCAGGTGGCTTTGATTCTGGATCTATCCCGACCTGATGTTACATAGAAATATTATAATATCGCACTTCATTCTCACCCACTCTAATCGTTATTACATGAATAGCATTTATTCCGTTGATGCCTTAAGAAGATCGGGCGCTACTCACAGGGCCAGATAATATTCATAATGCGTCATTAAACATCACAATAGATACGGGGGCGAGCCTGGCGGCAGAAGATAAATATTATAACAGGATACGCAATGGTATCCCGTCGACATTTCTACATTGTTCAGATTCTATTTTTTCCTACCGATCAGCGTCAGCTAAGGCTTAAGGATAACCTTGGTCCATCCCTCATCGCGATCGTCAAAGTGCTTATATCCCTCAGGCGCCTCAGCAAGCGAAAGACGGTGTGAGATTATGTCGCCCGGGCTGGCTTTACCCTGATGAATTAAACGGGCTAACTGACGATTATAGGCTTTGACGTTCGCCTGGCCGGTGCGGATTGACTGTCCTTTAAACCAGAAACTGCCGAAATCAAACGGCATCTTACCTTCTTTGGCAAGGTCTGATGCAGCTCCCGGATCCTGCGGGATAAACACGCCAACCACACCAATTCCCCCGGTTGCTTTGGTTGATGCAACGAGGCTGTTCATGGTGACTGAATTGTCTTCATGGCCATGTTTGTTACAGCACTGATAGCCCACACATTCACAGCCACAGTCAGTGCCGCGTCCGTCAGTTAAGTCGAGAATTCTCTGCACGGCTTCATCGCCGGTCGCATTGATGCCCGTCGCCCCCATTTTCTCTGCCAGCGCTAAACGGTCCTGGTGTGTATCCACCACAAATACCTGTGAAGCGCCTTTTATCATGGCTGAGTGTGCGGCCATCAGACCCACCGGCCCCGCGCCGTAAATGGCTACGCTTTCACCAGGCTTTAATCCGGCGAGTTCTGTCGCATGCCAGCCGGTAGGGAAAATGTCAGAGAGCATCACATAATCATCTTCTTTTTCTACTGCGTCAGGCGGAAGCACCAGGCAGTTAAAGTCTGCAAAGGGGACCCGAAGCAGTTCAGCCTGACCGCCTTCCCAGGCGCCCATTTCAGCAAAACCATAGGCCGCGCCCGCAGTACCGGGATTAGTGGTGAGGCAAAAACCGGTCAGACCTTTTTCACAATTCTCGCAAAAACCGCATCCGACATTAAATGGCAGACAGACATAGTCACCGACCTTAACCCGCTCCACTCCTGAGCCAATTTCTACCACCTCACCCAGGTTTTCGTGCCCCAAAATACGTCCCTGCTCAAAGCTGGTCCGACCCTCGTACATGTGTAAATCCGATCCACAAATATTGGTGGTGGTAATGCGGACAAGCACATCGGTAGGGCGAACAATTTTTGCATCCGGCACGTCTTTAACTTTTACATCATAGGGACCGTTGTAAATAACTGCTTTCATGATCTTCTCCTGCTTGCGGCCGGAAAGGTGTGGCTGCCGGACCGGGTAAGTGTCAACTAAGCTTAGCTGCCATGATTGATAACGCGATCGACAGCACGGCAATCGGGAGGTTTCTTATCGGATACGTTGAGGAATGCTGGCCGGGGATGAAAGTCAAAGGCAGCCGGGAAAGATCAGGATGATGCCGCATCAAGCCGGGCGGCAGCAGCCGGTAGCGTTGCGGGAATATTTGCGTGAAACAGTTATCAATTCTCGGCAACAATCTCAGACACAGCCTGAAGGTAAAGACCCGATTTATCAAAGAGATGAATTGTCTTAAACCCGGCCAGTTTTTGCCTGATTCACTGCCAGAACCTTCTCAGAAAGGCACTTCCCGGTAGATACAGCGGTCGCTAAAACCCTGGACTCGCTTAGCCTGGCATCCTGGATATGGGTGTCTGTGTCCCTTTCTCTCTGCGCTACGTTAAGGCCGGAATAAAAAATATCGCTTCCGGGTCCCCGTCATCGAGATTGTCGACCTGACCGCTGGCGATAAATCCGGCGTTCAACAGCAGACGTTGCATTGGCAGGTTAGAACGATTGGTGGAGGTGAACAGCTTCGGGTGCTGGCAGCGGGACCTCAACGCTGCAATCAACGCCAGACCGATCCCCCTGCGGCGGTAATGTTCCCCTACCATCAGCATTTCAATAAAGCCGCAGCCGAAGAAATGATAGTTCAGCACGCCATATCCCATCGCTATCCCCTGCTGTTCGGCAATATAACAGACAGACTGGGCACACCAGCTGCGGATTTTCGCCGCACGTTTTGGCTGGTGCTGGGCAACAGAGTCGATAGTAATCAGGGATATAGCATCGTTTTCAGTGGCCAGGCGAACACGCATATCCAGTCTCCCTCTCTTTAATTGGTTGCAGTGCAGCCTTAATAAAACGGCAATCCCGAACAGATTTTTAATTTCATACGGGATTTTACAATCCCATAAGATGGTTCGTTAACCCTATTCATCCCACAGAGGCAGGGTTCATTTTCTGAAAGTTATCGTTACCCGGATATTGGGCCACCCTATCTCCACCTCATAAACCCATCATATTTGCCAAATTTAGTTATATGCAGGGTGACAGCATGTTCGCTTCACGCTCGTTGCTGCCGGATGAAGCTGTTGCAACTGCTTTTTCACAGCGACCTGTATTGGCGCTTTGGGCAAACATCTGCGGCGGGTTAAAAAACTCTGTGCGGTGCACGGGGGACGCTTCGCCTGCCGATCGTCGTTTGACTCATTATGTTATATCGATCACTTTTTAATAACGGCGTACAGCAACGGCTCGGTTTGCTGTCAGTGGTAATACCTTCTGTATGTTGCCGCTAAAACGGGTTATATGAAACAAAACGGAGAAACGTATGAATGATAAGCACGTATTGCTGGTCGGTGCTGCCGGCGTAGTGGGCTTTGCCGCTCATGATTCCTTCCAAAACGCGGGCTGGCAAATCACTACCCTTGGGCGTTCGCCGCACAGCCCTCACCCTTCTCCTCATATCAGCGCTGACCTGACCTCTTCCGAAAATCTTAATCAACACCGGGAAGCGTTTGAAACGGTGACGCACATTTTTTATGCGGCATTGCGCCAGGATCCCAATCCAGGCGTGGAGGCGGATATCAATGCGCTGATGTTTGAAAATCTGATCGGCGCGGTACGCTCGTCAGGCAATTCGCTGAAACATATTATCTTTATTCAGGGCGGAAAGGTTTATGGTGCCCATCTGGGCGTTTACCGCACCCCGGCGCGGGAAGAGGACAGTCGTCATTTTCCGCCGAACCTCTATTTCCGGCATGAGGACTATGCGAGAAAGATTGGCGATGAAGGCATCGGCTGGACTGCACTGCGCCCGGATATTGTCATCGGTCACTCATTCGGATCGCCGATGAACCTGGGAAATTTAATCGGCGTGTACGGTACAATCTGCCGCGAAACGGCAACCGCCCTGCATTTTCCCGGCCCGGATGACGCTTATCACAATACCCTGGTGAACATCACTGACAGCCGCATCCTCGGTGAAAGCGCTGTCTGGGCTGCCGAAAATGCCAGATTCGGCGCGTTCAATATCACCAATGGCGACGTGTTTCGCTGGTGTCACGTCTGGCCGAAACTGGCTGACTGGTTTGGCGTTCCGGTTGGCGAGGCGCAGCCTGTTTCGCTTAGCGAACGTCTCAGCGCGCTTAAGCCTCTCTGGTCATCCATCGCCGACAAGGCGCAACTGCAGGAGCACGACATCGACAAACTGGCGTTAGGTGGATTTGGTGACTTTATCTTCCATGTTAAGAAAGATGCCATCTTTGACGTCACCAAAGCGCGTCAGGCAGGGTTTGACGCCATGATCAAGCGCTCTGATGAGGTGTTGATTGAACATCTGGACGCGATGCGAAGCAGCAAACTTATTCCCTGATTTCTCATGCAGCCTGTCGTCTGGCAGGCTGCCGGCCTGCTCTCCAGGCCCGTTTCTAAACGGCGGAAGATTACACCAACCCATGGTTCCGGAAGCCAGGCGCACCGGGATGCGGTCCACCTGGCCGCTTCGCCGGATAAGTGTTCGCTCTGTGCCGGAAGCGGACACGAATGTTTGCCTTAATCGATGTGAACTGCTTTCACGCCAGCGCCGAAAGGTATTCCGGCGTGATTTGAGAAATGCGTCGGTGGCCATGCTGTCGAATGACGATTTGAGGGAGTAAAACGCTTAGTCAAAGATGGAAATAATGAGTCTGAATCCGCGGATTACTCACTGAGTTTTCTTATCTGCATTGTTGATTGGCGTATCCTGGTTGACCCAATCTATCATCTACGGAGCCCAGCGTTCGCCCTCAAATAAAATAAGGCCGTTGCGCTTTCGATCTTCGTTAATTCCCTTTGCGTCAGCTTCACCTGGGTTGCAGTGATATTCTCTGCCAGACTGGTAGCAGAGGGGGAGTCCATGTTAAATAGGGATTTACCGTGCTCACCAATAAATGCATCAAGGTAAACCAGGGATCTGATTTGTCGGGAATGGCATCCGCCACCGCCGTGATAATGAGTCCTCCATACGAATGAGCAACCAGTACGAGGTCACCTAATCCTTCAAAAGCAATAACGTTAAGCACACCCCTTATAGGAGTGGATCTATTTATGGCGGGTGAAGCCAGATGTGAGCGCTCCCCCGATCCTGTTAAAGTGGGTGTGAATACGTCATGCCCTGTTGCGCGCTAAATTCGGGCGACGCGTGAATAGCCTCAGCCACGGTGCAGTAATACAAATGTTGTGCTTATCACTGAGCGTCTCCATTTACCGCTGCAGACGTCATGAACGCTGACAAATCGCGATTAAAGCGTGGCGCTTCTTCCAGAAATGGAGCATGTCCGGAGTTTGCATAAAGTTTCGTCTGGACGTGGTCATTAAGTTCGCGTGCGCGGGCGATGCTCGGTTGTACCTTCACAAGTTGATCCTTGCCGCCATAAATCATCAAAACGGGAACTCTCGCCTTAGGCAAACCTTCAGCAGCAGCGACGGTCATTGATGGCGTTGTGCGTGTCATAACCCAGGAAGCCATAGCGGCACTGGAAAGCAATAACTCACGGGTCACAGCGTCAGGCTGAGTATGGAAACATAAACTCAGGAAAGCCCTCTCGGCTTCAAGATGCGTACGGACGTCGTCAGAGGCCAGACCTGCATAGACCTCCGGATGCGGTGTAATCAGTGCTGCGTTCAGCTCAATCACTCCATCCACGTACATGACACCACTGATACCTGCGTCGCCATAAGCTGCGAGATAGTTTGACATGACAACGCCACCCAGTGACCAGCCAACCAGTACCGGATGACGGGCTCCCGTTAATTTGAGGACGGCAGCCAAATCGTCAGCATAGTGACGTCCATTCCTGTAAGCCTCGGCATCTTCTGGTTTACCTGACATCCCGTGCCCACGCAGATCATAAGTGATCATTCGGTAGTTTTGCAGTTCAGGGCTATTGACCTGTTTTTCCCAGTTGAGACGACTGCCTAATAATCCGTGAATAAAAATAATGGCAGGCCCGGTTGGATTACCCGATTCCTGCACGGCGATTTTTACGCCATCGGGCGCGGTGACCGTATAGTGTTTTTCACTGGCGCTGGCCAGTGAAGATAGCGTTGTCAGCAGTAGAATTAGTAAGGCAGTTCCCCACGTCCTGAATCGGTAAGGTTTGTTCATTTATTCACTCCGTTAAGTTAAAAACGAAGTGTAGGACGCCGGTATTGGACATACTATGATATGTTGTCCATATAATTTGATTAATCGTCCAAAAAAGATAAATGGCAACTTCTCAGAATGGTCGCTCAAGTGAATTAATCAGCCAGTTACTCCATGACATGCACCTTAAGGGCGTGCAGTTCAGCAAAATAAATGTCCCTGAGTCTAAAGGAATAGGTTTTACCAACGTCACCGGAAGAGGACAGTTCCATTTTGTAGGCTACGGCCCTGTCTGGTTGAGCAGCCCGGGGGGCGAAACCTATAAGCTAGACACCGGTGATGCTGTTCTGCTCCCTCATGGAGGGCCACATGCCGTGTTTGAATCCTCTGACATTGCCAGGTGCAAGGTGCTGTATTTTGATCCGGCAAACAAACCCGACAAAGATGCTTTAGTCGCAGAGGATGCAAAACCGGTGATGTTCAGCTGCTGTATGGATTTCGATCTTGGTGGGATGCAGCCCCTGATGTCTGCGATGCCAGAGCTTTTGCTGGTCAGTATGCTGCCGGAAAAGTCCCCTGAGCTCCAGCCAATGCTTGATGCCATGGAACGCGAAACAATGAGCGAACAGGCCGGGAGTGCCGGAATACTTGCACGGCTGGCTGAGGTTGTAGCGGCTCTTATCGTTCGCGGATGGGTGGCTGGCGGGTGTGACGACGCAACGGGATGGGTAGGAGCCATGAACGATCCCCGACTCAGCCGTGCTATTTTTATGATGCACAAAAATCCGGGAAAAAACTGGACTACCGCTGAACTTGCTAAGGAGGCTGGCCAGTCACGCTCAGGTTTCAGTCAGCATTTTCTGGCAGCAACGGGCACTTCACCGCTTAGATATCTTACTGACCTCAGAATGCGCTTAGCCATGCATTGCCTCCGTCGTGAACATACACCCGTTGAGGTCGTGGCTGCCAACATGGGGTATGGCTCACTGGCGGCTTTCAGCCGCGCCTTCAAACGCACCACGGGAGTATCACCTGGCGCAGTCAGAGGTTCTTTTTCCAGGGACAATAGTTGAGTTCACGATAAGAGAATAACGCGCGTACTAAGGCATCGGAGCAGCGTTTCGGTCGTCCGCCTGCGCCGGATTACGAACAAAAGAAAGAGGTCTTGCTGCGGCTTAGTGAAAGGAAAAGAATCCGTTCGAACGCCCGCGAATTCAACCCTACACGGCAGACCATTCTCAGAGTAAACGCGGCAATGGAAGGCGCTGATACTCGCTCGTGAGCTACTGTTACAGTGCACGTCCGCTTTGTGCCAGCAGCGGACGTTGCAGATACCAGCCAGTTAGCTATTAAGTTCTAACTCGCTGAACCGAGTGTTTTCAGTGAGGGCTTCTAAAAGCCATAAAAAGTACGCCGGAGGAATTCTAAAAATTAATGGCTTGTTTTACCAGAATGCTTACAGGCCTTTCCTCTTCGTTACTAGCTAAACGAAAAAAAACTGCCTTTTAGGCAGTCTTTTTCGTACCGGGTATTAAATAGCTTCTGCAAAGCGTGGCTGTTTCTTCTCGACTTCAACCGGCATCTCAAGAGCGTCAGCCTTTTGTTTCCGCATTGCCACCGTCTCATGATAGTGCTGTGCGGTCGCCGTCTCAATGAAGTCTACATCATCACCCGCCACATCAAATACGGCTGCTTTAATATCTTCCAGACTCACGTTAAAGAATTCTTTGCGTCTGTTGATGAGGTTAGTGCGATTTTCAGCGAAATGCTGGTGCAGGGCATATTCCATTGCCGGTGCATCTTCACTGTGGATCATGGCATGGATATCAAATAGGAACGGCACCGATGCACTACCCAGCTCGTCAACGCGGTCTTGAGGGTCAAGGCGGCGTGTCATGCCAATTTTAAAGACATTCTCACCAAAAGAGCCGATGTTAGATATAACGTAAACGTGGCCCCGCTTGGTCTGTTGCGCCATGCTCAGGGCTTTTAGTCCTTTCAACTCGGCTTCGGTCAGCGCCTCTTGAAGGGAATCGATCTTCTCCTGATACTTTTCGGCCTGAGCGGCGGTCATTTTCGCCAGTTTTTCATTCATTTCTTTCCGAGCTTTATCCAGGGCTTTCTGGGCGCGGCGTTCTTCTTCTTCAGCCTCACGAATAGCACGGTCGATCTCTGCCTGGGCTTTGCGTTCCTCGGCCATCTGGACGCGGATTTCGCGTTGTTCTTCTTTTTCTTCCTGCTTTTTGGCCCGATATTCATAGGTTAAACGCAGTTCGGTCAGCTTTAGATCCAAGAAGGCATGATTAATGTGGATCTGGTTTACTTCATTGAGCTTGTTCAATACTTCAAAAGCTTTGTAGATGCGCGATTCCATGGTGTTGATATTTTTAAAAGTGACGTTGGCAATGGCCGCATCACATTCACCGTTAAAGGCGCGGGCAGTCATGTTTATGCCTCGCGTGGTCATTTTATTCCCTTCGGCCTTTGAACCACTTACCGTCCATTCTGTGGTGCAATAAATGGCCCCAAAAGTGGTCTTGTTGCGAAGCAAATCTTTCTGCTGCTGCCGATTGCTACGGATAGATATCTGGAACAATTCAGACGTATCGAAATCAAAATGCGGCGCGTAGAAGCCCATTTCTGCAAAATCCATATCTTCTTTGTAGATAGAAAGCGCAGACTCCAGCTCGTCATACGTGATTTTCTTACTGGCGTAAGAAGCGCGCAGGGTTTGGATCTGTTCTTCAATTTCGACTTTTTTTGCGAGCTGCAGGGCAACGGTTTGCTGAGTCTCATTACTCAGTTTTTCGGCAGCCGTGCGGGCATCTTCTAAGACCGCATTGGCTAAGTCAGTAATAAACTTCGCGTCAGTTTCGCTTACTGAAATGGTGGTGGCTGCTTCCGTCTTTGCTTGAGTCACGATGCGCGCCGCTTCATCTTCAGCATCAATAATGACGGCATAACGCGCCAGCTGTGCTGCCTTATCGATAGAATCCGCCCTTGCTGTTTTCAATTTCTTCGCGGTAACAAGTAGGGCGGCTAAAATGCCCACAAAAGCTATAGCCCCTGCGATGGAGTAATACATAATATTCATTGAGGATAACCTTGGTGAGTGCTTTTACCGGCGCACCCGACTACTGCGGGTGAATATGGCTCAAGCATTTTCTCAGCAATTGTATTAGTGACATTCCGAAGATTTTGTTATTTCTGACAATCATCACCAGTTGGTGGCGAGCCTTCAGTGTAATGAGAAAAATCCTATGGCGGAAGTCATTATGCTCGAATGATGACCTGGTCACCGTTAATTAACCCATATCAATGTCAATAATGCCTTCAGCAGTGGTTAGAGCTACTGCGTACTTCCGCTTCTCGCTCATAGCGGCCCTTCCAGAGCGCAGATCTGCTGCGTGCAAAAGCGGAACTCGATGAGAGATGAAGAAGGTCAACTATCACGTTGCTTTTCTAACCGGATAAAAGTGCCATCCAAATTTGCTTTATTACCCCAGCCGAGTTGCATGTAAAATTTTGCCGCACGGCTGTTTTCTTCGGTTTCCAGCCAGGCAATTTCGTGATGTCTGAATAACTCCTGTTCCGCAAGCATAGTGAGTCTGCGACCTATACCTCTGCTTTCGTATTCAGGAAGAACAAAAAGACCATAAAGACAGCCTTTATCCGTTAAAATCATTGAAAAACCAATAATTTCGTCGTTATCACAGGCAACCCATGCACAGTGGTCGTTTTTGACCATATCGCCCACGACGCTTTCGGTGATCCCCATTCTTCGCATTTCTTCGCGGCTCAGATGATTCTCCGTAACAGATGTTCGGACTGAGAAAATTCCATCAACACCAGAAAATTGTGCTTGCCTTATCTTGATACTCATAAGACTTACTCCATGTATGACAAAGATAAATTCTGATGATAATGCAGTCATATCCTCTAAGGAGCCACAGAACCGTCAATGAGATGACGGCTATTTATGTTCCGCTCCTCGCTCAAAACGCATGTTAACCAGATTCAGCAGTTAACCCGCCCCTTTGCCATCAGACTCAGCCAGCAGGCCCGGAACGCTTTGCGGTCCGGGGATGTTAAGCTGTTCGATTGAGGTGTCCCGACCTATTAAAATGTCACTGAAATGGTCAGTTTTGCGTTCCTTCAGCTGATGACGAGACTCTGACCCGGAATGCAATAACCAGCGCAGCAGTAAGCATGATACAGGCTGCAGTAATGAACACCCCCGTCACCCCGTTGAGGCCATATATCAGACCACCTATTGCTGCACCCGCAGCAATGGAGGATTGAACGGCGGCGACCACCATACCCCCTGCGCTCTCGGCCTCATCGGGAAGAGTCCGGGCGACCCAACCTGACCACGCCACCGGTATACCACCAAATGCCATCCCCCACAGCATGACCAGCGCAGTAAGCCCGGCTATTGATAACGGCAGAGTGATCATACCCAGTGCCGCTGCTCCCACCAGAGCAGGCATAATAATCAGCGTAAAACGCAGGCTGCGTTCCATCAGCCACCCTGCCGAAAGTGTCCCGATAAAGTTAGCAACGCCAAACACCAGAAGTATTAATGCCAGCCCTTTTGCGTCAATGTGTGCCAGTCCTTCCAGCGCAGGCCGTATATAGGTAAACAGCGCATACTGGCCGGTGTGTGCAAGCACGCACCCCAGCATGCCCACGCTCACGCCCGGCCTCTGGAGCAGAGAAAATACGGATGCCGTCCTGGTCCTGACTACCGGCGGCATTCCGGGCAGCGTCAGCCACTGAAAAATGAAAGAGAGTGCGCCAACCGCAGCAGCAGCAATAAATGCGCTACGCCAGCCAGATATCTCGCCCAGATAACTTCCCAGTGGTACGGCAACAACAGTACCTACCGCGATTCCACTGAAAATGATCGACAGCGCCCGCGGTACCAGCCTCTCCGGCACTAACCTCATCGCTACCGCCGCTGCCATACTCCAGAATCCACCCAACGCGATACCCAGCAGGATGCGCATTGCCAGCAGCATGACAATACCTGAAGAGAGCGCCACGAGCAGATTTGAGAAGATCATAAGGGCGGTAAAGCTCAACAACACGATGCGCCGGTCCAGCGCACGCGTTAATCGCGGTATCAGTAATCCGGCAAATAACGCAATCACCGCCGTCACTGTTACGGCCTGTCCTGCAAGAGACTCTGACACAGCCAAATCCCGTGCAATAGGCGTTAATAAGCTGGCAGGCAGGTACTCTGCGGTGAGCAGGCCAAAAACACCCATGGTTAACGAAAAAACCGCAAGCCAGGCTGGCTGGATTTTCTCATCTCTTTGCACTCTTTCTTTGTGAACCCTGATAGAAGTTTCATCCGTCATTTCTAAGTCTCCTGGAAAATAGTTTCAGGAGAAGAAGTCTATTCAGGCGCAGCTGGATGATCTATGCTCTAAACCCCTCACTTTTTTACCCAAAACCCGAATAGGCATATGACTTCATCCTTCGCTCTGTCATCAGAACTCATCAGCGAGCTGCTTTCCGGCCTGCGGCTATACGGCGTGCGATATCAGCGTATCCAGACGGGAGATACGTTTGGCCTGAACTTCGCAAGCAGGCCCGGTCATGCTTATCTGCACTACGTCGCTGTAGGGGAGATGGTGCTCCATAGTGCAAACGGTGAAGTTCTTACGCTTTCAGCCGGAGAGGCTGTATTTCTTCCCCACGGCGAACGGCATCAGCTTTTGTCGGCAACAGCCGCCGACGTGCTTGATATCGACAATATTGAAACGGCACCACTCGATGAAAAAGTGAGTGGGATTGATACCTGCCCGAGTACCCAGGAAACGCCAGGTGCTGTGCTGTTTTTTGGTTGTATGAAAATTGATCTGGGAAGCATGCAGCGGCTGGCGGATGTGCTGCCTGAAATTATGCATGCCGATGCAAACGGGATTAAGTGGCCGGGACTCATGCATATCCTTGATGCGATGAAGCGTGAGATATGCTCCGGACGCGTGGGCTATGCAGGTATTCTCGCCAGGCTTGCCGATGTGGCTGGAGCGATGTTTATCAGAGGATGGGTGGAGGATGGTTGCGGCAATAGCCCTGGCCTGGCTGCAGCACTGCGCGATCCGCGTCTGGCTCAGGCCATCCTGGCAATTCATCGCGAACCGGGCCGCGACTGGAGCGTGGCAGAACTCGCCGCCGAATCGCATATATCCCGCTCCGCATTCGCCGAAAGGTTTCAGACCACTATCGGCGTCCCACCGCTACGGTATGCAACGGAGGTAAAGATGCATCTCGCTGTCCGCTGGCTGTCGTCAGAAAACATTACCGTCGACACCGCATCGCAACGGTTAGGATACTCCTCTCAGGCTGCTTTCAGCCGGGCTTTTAAGCGTGTAACGGGCAAGTCTCCAGGCGCGGTTCGTTTGCTTAGCTAATGGTGTTTTATCCTTAGCGGGAATAGCAGTAATCGCGACCTGGTTTTACTTCCTTTGTGCTCCAGGAAGTGCAGAACAAAATGAATCACATTAAAAACAGTGTCCGCTACTGGCATATAGCGATCATCAGCCCGATGACAGTCCACTTTGTGACAGGAGCGGACCTTGCAAACATCATTTTTTTAATAAGCAGATAACGGGTTAGGCCATGTGGACTTCATTGACCGCGCTCCATTAACTCTAGCGCCTGCCCATCGGGACTTTGTAAATATATTACTCTGGTTCCCTACATGGGACCTGATAAGACCGCCTGAGGTTTACCTGGTGTTTTCCAGCCATACTCCGATACTTTGCTCAAGAGCGTATCAAGGTCTTCAACTATAAACGCAAGGTGAGCATAGCCAGGGATGTAGGGTGCTGAAGGTTCTTCTGGCTGTTTAATGTTATCGTATTACAGTAATTCAATTTTAATACCAGCCAGTTCAAGTAACGCCATTCGTACATCAGCCCCCCTTGCGCCTGTGACTTCATCAATGATAGGCCCAGACATTTTCCCTTCGCGTAATAACACCCCTCCAAGAATATGAGTCCAGAAGAGTAGTGACTCTTCAATGTTTTTAACTGAAAAATCGACGTAATCCGCTCTTTTTATCATGAAATTACCTGCTGAGTTTCAAAAAATGAGCACCGAACTATCTGAAATCTGTACTTTAGTACTTCACGATAAGTGCGGAGGTAATTTACTGATCAAAACATATAGTTAAGCTTGGCCTGAATGATATCTTTATGATTATCCACCGTGAGAGCTATGCACGTTAACTCATCCCTGTAGAAAAATACGCGACTGCGTCCCAAGCCTATATCAATTATAGAAAACCTGCGTTCGTCCGCTTTTCGCTCGGAGCGGACATGCTTGCGCGGCGTAGTCCACTCTGTGCCAGAAGCGGCACCTCACAAAGCTGAGTCCTTTCCTGAGATGGAGTCAGTCAAAAATAGCGCTGAAACGGCGGTAAAATAAGTTGTGATTAAGTGGCAGTTATTTACGCAACTTTTTATTGAAAAAAAGCAGCATGTCGCAAAAAACTGATTCAAACGTTTTATGAAGCGCTGAACGGCAGGGTGTTAAAAAATGTATCATTTTTAGTTTTAAAAGAAATTTATCTAAACCAGCTAAAAGATTTAATTTAAATTTTGCGTCATATTAATGCCGGTAATATGAAAGCCATTGTTATGATACAGTGCTTTGGCTGAGGCATTGTTCGGGGCTACTCTAAGTCCGACTTCATTGATGCCCATTTCTTTCAGCACTGTTTTCATTACGTTCAAGGCCAAACCGCCGAATCCACGACTGCGCCAGTCGGGATAAATGTAGAAATCACTTATCCACGCTGATGACCCGGTGAGGGACAGCCACAGAATGCCAATAATCTCTTCTGGTTCATCAAGCTGTTGAATACACCACAGCTGATTAGCTGGAGTCGCAACGCCTTTAGTTAACACGGTATCAATAGATTCTATGGCTTTGGCTCGTGCTTTTTCAGGGCGATATTCCCGATTTTTTTGTAGATCCTGCGCATATTCATTGATGAAAAGAGAACGATAACTTTCGAATTCTTCTTCATTCATATCCCTCAGAGTAATCATGCTCTCTTCCTGATTAGGTAATTATGCACTGAAGATATCACCTGAACGCGGGTTTTCAAGCGTCTCTGTTAAAAGAATTTTTTTCTATCAATATCGACCACCGCTGATAATGTTGATATTTCAGAATAACCAGCAAAACTACACCAACTCATTATTACTAAGATTCACCCTTCGCTTATATCAGGCCGCTTTGTGCAACAAGAAAACGTTGTCTACGGAACGGTAGCATTTAGATTATTCAGCTCATTAACGTGCGAACCGGCGCGAACCGATGACGCTGAGAATGATCCCTAGCGTAACCAGCAGCATCAAAGGACTCACCGTTTCCGAAAGCAGTAAGGCGGAAAGCCCGAGGCCAAAAAACGGCTGCAGCAGCTGCAACTGACTTACAGCCGTAATGCCACCGGTAGCTAATCCTCTGTACCAGAAAATGAAGCCGATCAGCATGCTGAAAAGGGAGACATAGCCCAGCGCCAGCCAGCTCCCGATGTTTATGGCATTGATATTTTCTGGCATTGGTACGTCGCGCTGTGCCTGGTGGCCGTCGATACTGCGCCAACATCAGACGTTGCCTGGGTCACGGTTTATTCAGCTATGTCGAACAGACCTTAATGCGATGAAACAAATACTGACGCTTGCTGTACGGGCGGAACGGCGAAGTGACGCTGCATGCGTTTTATCTCCTCAGCCGGCGGCAGCCCAAACAGGCGTTTGAACTCGCGATTAAATTGCGACGGACTTTCGTAGCCGACGGCATAACTCGCGGCGGCGGCAGTGATCTGCTGACGCACCATCAACATCCGCGCCTGATGCAGGCGTACCGATTTCACATACTGCATCGGCGGCATCCGGGTTATTGCTTTGAAATGGCTATGAAATGTCGGCACACTCATGCCGGCGTCCATCGCCAGTTGTGTCAGTGTTAACGGCTCAGCATAGGTCGCATGGATGCGCTGCAGCACTTTACCTATTTTGCCAAACTGTCCCTGCAGGGCCAGTGCGGCGCGCATTGCATTGCCCTGTGCGCCCGTCAATACGCGGTAATAAAGCTCACGCACCCGCGCAGGGCCGAGGATCGCCGCATCAAGCGGATTGTTCAGGACTTCAAGCAAGCGCAGCACGGCCGTTTTTACCGCGTCGTCCATCGGGCTAGACATCATGCTTTGCGGCGCGACGGGAGGATGCGGGACATCATGTTGTTCAATCTGCAGCATCAGTTCCGCGGCCAGTTGAAAATCCAGATGCATATAAATCGCCAGCAACGGATGTTCTGCTGACGCCTCGGTTTCCATCACAAACGGCACCGGCACCGAAACTGCAAGATAATGCTGTTCATCATATAAATAAGTCTGCTGACCAAAATAGCCGCGCTTGCTGCCCTGGCAGACAATCACGATCCCCGGATCGTAAAGCACAGGCGTTCGGGCAAGCGGGCGATCGGCACGCAAAATTCTCACGTCAGGCAACGCAGTAAGGTTATACCCCTCCTGCGCCGCCAGTGCTTTCACTAAGGTCATCATCCCCGGCATCACAGCACCTCATAAAATCAGGCAAGAAAAAGAGAAGATACGGCCTGAAAATGCAGCAGAACATAAAATACTATGCAACTTCCACAGTTCAGGGGAGTTTTTTTATGACATCTGTAAAAACGATTTTAATCACCGGCGTCAGCAGCGGCTTTGGTCAGGCGCTGGCACAGGAAGCCCTCGCCGCAGGCCATCGGGTGGTGGGTACCGTTCGCACCCGCGAAGCACAGCAGGCTTTCGAGGCGCTCAATGTGCAGCGGGCTTTTGGCCGTCTGCTTGATGTCACCGACTTTGAGCGTATTGATAAGGTCGTTGGCGAGATTGAGTCTGACGTCGGTCCGATTGATGTGCTGGTAAACAATGCCGGTTACGGCCATGAAGGCATAATGGAAGAATCATCAATCACAGAGATGCGCCGCCAGTTTGACGTGAACGTGTTTGGCGCAGTGGCGATGATCAAAGCCGTGCTACCAGATATGCGCCAGCGCCGTCGTGGCCATATTATTAATATCACCTCAATGGGCGGTTTCATTACCCTGCCCGGCATCAGTTATTACTGCGGCAGCAAATTTGCACTGGAAGGAATATCTGAAACGTTAAGCAAAGAGCTTGCCCCGTTCAACATACAGGTGACAGCCGTGGCACCTGGCTCGTTTCGCACCGACTGGGCCGGGCGATCAATGGTTCGCAGCGTTCGCAGCATTCCGGACTACGACGCGTTGTTTGATCCTATTCGCCAGGCTCGTGAGGAAAAAAGCGGTAAGCAACCTGGCGATCCTGTAAAGGCAGCCCGCGCCATACTGGCAATCATTGAGAGCCAGACCCCGCCAGTGCATTTATTGTTAGGCAGTGATGCATTACATTTAGTGCGGCAAAAGCTCACGGCTTTAGGCAAGGAAATGGAACAGTGGGAAGCAATAACACGTTCAACGGATGGTTAATCCGCGACTGAAACAGTGAGTACGCTGGAACACGTTATATGGCCGGTCGCACTGACGGCCATTTCGCGCGGGCCATAGTGCTGATGCTTTTGCAGCACGGACTTCGCTTCGTGCGATTGCGTCCGCCCTGCGCTCAACGCCGACTGTAACCCAACGGCAGAAGCTGAACTTGCCGTATACAATCTGACGCCTGGCAATCCTGTCGGTTAGTGCCCCCAACCGGCGTCCTTTTATGGCCTGCCGCCGCACCGAAAAAGACTTTAAACTATTAATATTGTTACCCTTAGTTGTGTTTTTTTCCGGGAACGTTGAAGGACTGATTTATGAATACATCGTTATCACTGGAAGAACTGGGTCCACGCATCTGCATTATGGGACCCTCAAACAGCGGTAAATCAACGCTGGCTGATGCGATAGCGCGTAAAACATCTTTGCCTTTAATCCATCTGGATCAACTGCATCATCTGCCGGATTCAAAATGGGTCCCCCGGAAACCAGAGGATTTTTATCGGTTACATGCTGAGGCGGTGCAAAAGGAAAAATGGGTGATGGAGGGCAACTATACAAAATGCATACATCCACGACTCGAACGTGCCACAGGGCTAATCCTGCTTGATGTACCGGTGCCGATAGCGTTGCTGCGCTATATTCGCAGATGTTACTCATCAAAACCCAGAATCGGCGGGCTCAAAACCGGCAGGGAGAATGTTAGCTGGGAGATGCTCAAATACATTGCGCTTATTGCGCCTGCAAACCGCCTTCGCTACAGGACGCTGTTTGAGCAGATTACGATCCCCCGGCTAATGCTGACGTTACCCCGCGAGATTAACGCCTGCTATCAACGCTGGGATCTCAACAAATAGATGTTTCAGTAGTTGATGAGACTGAGCCGGTAAGGTCATTGGGTAATCACCAGAGAAGCCGGGCTTTGTGGTCATGCGATGGATGTCCTGTTTCAGAATTCAGTCCTGCGGCCAGCCTGATGGGTGTCTGCATCAGCGCAGTGTCTGCCCCACTTCAACGCGCGCTTTATAGATGAAAACCGGTTTGCTGATATGCGGTGGTTCTTACGACGGTCTGAACAGCCGCCGTTGAATCATCCGGATGGGGTGAAGGCGGGATGTTTCCTCATTAACCTTTTTACTTCTGATTTCCCTTCAGCATAAGCGGGCGGATGCCCGCCGGTAGCAACCCAGGTCGTCAGACGTAACCCATCATTTTCAGCAGCGATTGCACCTGATTCATCGCCTCCGTACGATGCGTCACGCCCAGCTTCTGGTAGAGATTGCGGATATGCGTTTTGATGGTGGTGGACGCCACCGCCAGCTCGCCGGCAATTTGATCGTTGCTGTAGCCCGAATAGATCAAGCCCAGCACCTGCCATTCACGCTGCGTCAGCGGACTGGTGCGGATCAATTCCGGCACGTCAGGATGGTTGAGTAACCGGCTGACAAATCCCTCATCAAAATGGGCGAACTTATGACGGTGGTATTTGTTGATCTCCAGCAGGATCCGCCGGGCACGGTGATTGTCCAGCTCATTCAGGGTATTCAGCTGGATCAGCTGGCGCAGTTGCTGAGCCATCATCTCGCCTTCAATGACAAAATGACTGATAAAGCCGGTACTGCGCGCCAGTTTCAGCGCCTCGATCAGCGTGCGCTGCGCGTCGGCTTTGCGATCGGTTTGCCAGTAAATCTGATTAAGCAGCAGCAGGTTACGATTCAAATCGCTCATCAACCGCAGGGCGCGAGCATTTTCATTCAGCTCCTCCAGCACCACTTCCGCCTGGCTGACATCGCCGAGTAAAATCTGCGCCCGGGCGATGTTGCGCCACTGTCCCTGCAGGAAATGGTTATTGGCGAAAGCCGGTTTCGGCGTTTGCCGCATCCAGTTGCTGGCGCTCTCGTTGTCGCCGGTCATCTGCCAGTAGATCACCCGCACTTTATCGGCGTTAGCGATCCAGTCGCTGTGCCAGTTGCCGTTATTCAGCAGGTTTTCCAGCCGATTGAGGTAGCTACGCGCATTATCCAGATTGCCACGCGCCAGCGAGCACTGCACCAGCAGCCCCAGACACTGGATCTGCTGTTGCGGCTGAAAGCCGGTCAGTACTTTGATGCCTTCGCGTGCCGCCTGCTCTGCTTCCTCCAGCCGTCCCCACGCCCACAGCAGCTGAGCGCGGATCCGCAGCAGAAATTCATGCAGCGGAAACTGCGCCAGGTGCTGCTCGTCGACCAGCACAAACGCCCGGCTCTGGATCTCATAGGCCGCCTGTAAAAAGCCCTGAGCAAACAGGATTTCACTCTGCTGAATCAGGCTCCACAGCGCGTAGTGCCAGACTTCATCACGGCGCGCCATCTGTTCAGTCTGGCGCATCAGGTTAAGGGAATTGTCTAAGTCGCCTTTGCAATGCATCACCTCACCGTGCACCGAGGTCGCCACAATGCGGCTGTAGTGACGGCTGGCGGGCAGGATATCCAGTGCCTCTTTCGCCAGTCGCTCCGCCTCATCGGTGTTGCCATCATTGATCGCCACCTGAGCGCGCAGCGCATTAAATTCGCCGCGCAGCGCGTCGTCAATCTCGCAGCGGCTGGCCTGTTCAAAGCGGGCCAGCAAACTGTCCACTTCGGAAAAGCGATGCTGACTCTGCATCAGCCACGCCTGCAGCAGCACCAGCATCGGATTTTCCAGCATCATCTCCCACGGCAGCGCTTTCAGGGAGTTTTCCAGCAGCGGCAGTTCGCTCTGATTAAACAGCGTCCAGGCGTGCTTCAGCAGCACGTCGCGCAGCATGCTGGCATCGCCGGAGGCCAGCGCATGATGGATCGCCTCGCCGGGAAAGCCCTGCGCCATCCAGCTTTCCGCTGCGGCCCGATGCAGTGCCGGCAACTCCGCCGCCAGCTCCCACTGACAGCGCTGGCGCAGAAAATTGCCAAACAGCGGATGGTAGCTGAACCAGCAACCGGAATCGTCCATCCGCTGTAAAAACAGCCCCTGACGCTCAATTTCTTCCAGCCGCATCTGGTCGTTCTCTTCGCGGGTGACACCGGCGATCAGCTCATCGTTCATTGAGCGCAGCAGCGCGGTTTTGAGTAAAAAATGGCGGGTCGGCAGGTCGACATTATCCAGCACCTCTTCCACCAGATAATCGGAGAGATGGCTGGCATTGATGCCGGAAAGGCGCCGCGCCGAGTCATGTGCCGCGCTGGCACCCTGGCGCGCCGACAGCACGATCAGCTGCAGCGCGGTAGCCCAGCCTGCGACGTCATCGCACAGCTTGCCGCTCTCCTCGCTTTCCAGCGGCGCGGCCAGCCGGCAGTCGAAAAACTGGCGCGCTTCCTGATGGGTAAACGCCAGCTGCTGGCTGCCGAGTTCGATCAGCTGCTCACGCACCCGCAGGTTAGCGATGCCGAGCTGGGGCAGATTTCGTGACAGCAGGATCAGGGTCAGATTTTCGGGTTGATGACGCAGGAAAAAACGCATCGCGTCGTGAATAACCGGATTGGTGATCAAATGGTAGTCGTCAACGATCAGCCACAGCGGCTGCTGCCACTCCACCAGCTCAATAAACAACTGAGAAAACAGGGCGTTGAGATTAACGTATTGTCGCTTCTGCGCCAGTAATTCACTGCGCGGACAGCCGCCGTTGCTGGCCTGTTGCAGTGCAGCAATCAGGTAGTCGGCGAACCGCTCCGGCTGATTGTCACCCTCGTCTAACGAATACCAGCCAAGATGCGTTTTACCCGCCGCCCACTGCGACACCAGCGTGGTTTTGCCGTAGCCCGCCGGACTGGTGATCAGCACCAGCCGGTAATTGCCGGCAGCGGTCAGTTTTTGCAGCAGTCTTTCACGGATGACGGTGCCTTCAAGGCGAACCGGGCGGCTGAGTTTTGAGGGTATTAGCATGGGCGCACGTTTCTCCGTTCACGTCAAGCGCATCATTATTTTACGCTTCGTAATTATTCCTTACACACGTTCAGCCATTCGCCTGGTGAATGCAAGCAAACCCATTAACTAAACTTTACAAAAGCGCGCGAAATCACACTCCTGGCATGCTTTCAGATTAGCCTCAGCCTCTCCACCCTCCCTATCCTCCTGGTCTAATTCGCTTCAGGAGGAGGAGCCTTATCTGTCGCACGGGCAAACTGGTGTCACATTGACCCATTTACTGTTCTGACAGGACACCAACCATGACACAGCCCGTATTTAACCCCGAACATTTTACTGCTGCCCTGACGCGTCAGTGGCAACGTTTTGGTCTGCGCGATGCGCGTGAAATGACTCACGCTCAGTGGTGGCAGGCGCTGAGCGGCGCGCTGGCCGATCTGCTGGCGGCACAGCCTCCGGTTGCGGCAGACAGTTCGCTGCGCCACGTCAACTACCTGTCGATGGAGTTTCTGATTGGCCGGCTGACCGGCAACAATCTACTGAACCTCGGCTGGTACAACGCGGTCAATGAGGCGCTGGCGGGCTGGGATATTTCACTGACTGAGGTGCTGGAAAATGAAACCGATCCGGCGCTGGGTAACGGCGGCCTCGGGCGACTGGCCGCCTGTTTTCTCGACTCAATGGCGACGGTCGGACAGCCTGCCATCGGTTATGGGCTGAACTACCAGTACGGTTTGTTCCGCCAGCGCTTTGAAGACGGCGCGCAGCACGAAACCCCTGATGACTGGCAGCGCGATCGCTATCCGTGGTTTAACCATAATGCGGCGCTGAATGTCGAAGTAGGTCTGGGCGGCAAAGTTACCACCGTCGACGGACGCCCGCACTGGCAACCGGCATTTGTGCTGCAGGGTGAAGCCTGGGATCTGCCGGTGGTGGGCTACCAGAACGGCGTCACTCAGCCGTTACGCTTGTGGCAGGCGAAACATGCGCAGCCGTTCAATCTTAACCGGTTTAACGACGGTGATTTCCTGCGCGCTGAACAGCAGGGAATCGACGCCGAAAAACTGACTAAAGTGCTCTACCCGAATGACAATCATCAGAACGGCAAAAAGCTGCGTCTGATGCAGCAATATTTCCAGTGCGCCTGTGCGCTGGCCGACATTTTGCGCCGCCATCATCAGGCCGGACGCAGCATTGAATCGCTGGCCGATCACGAAGTGATTCAGCTCAACGACACGCACCCGACGCTGGCGATCCCTGAACTGATGCGCCTGCTGCTGGATGAGCATCAGCTCAGCTGGGATCGCGCCTGGCAGATTACTCAGCACACCTTTGCTTACACCAACCACACCCTGATGCCGGAAGCGCTGGAGTGCTGGGATGTGCGTCTGGTGCGCAGCCTGCTGCCGCGCCATATGATGATCATCAATACCCTCAATATCCAACTGAAAACCCTGGTTGAGTCACGCTGGCCGGGCGATGAAGCCAAATGGGCGAAGCTGGCGCTGGTGCATAACAACCAGCTACGCATGGCGAACCTGTGCGTCACCAGCGGCTTTGCGGTAAACGGCGTTGCCGCCCTGCACTCCAAACTGGTGGTGCAGGATCTGTTCCCGGAATATCACCAGCTGTGGCCGGAAAAATTCCATAACGTTACCAACGGCATCACGCCGCGTCGCTGGATCAATCAGTGCAACCCGGCCCTGAGCGCGTTAATCGATAAAACGCTGCAAAAACCGTGGCTGAACGATCTTGATGCGCTGCAGGGCCTGGAGGCGTTTGCCGACGATGCGGCGTTCCGCGCCGAATATCGCGCTATCAAACAGCAGAACAAAGTGGCGCTGGCCAACTGGGTTGCCAGCCGTACCGGGATTGAGATCGATCCTGAGGCGCTGTTCGACGTGCAGATTAAACGCCTGCATGAGTACAAACGTCAGCATCTGAGCCTGCTGCACATTATTGCGCTGTGGCAAACGCTGGTCACCGATCCGCAGGCGAATCGGGTGCCGCGCGTGGTGCTGTTCGGGGCCAAAGCGGCACCGGGCTACGCGCTGGCGAAGAACATCATTTATGCCATCAACAAAGTCGCGGAAACCATCAACCACGACCCGCGGGTCGGCAACCGTCTGAAGGTGGTGTTTGTGCCGGACTACAACGTCTCGGTGGCAGAGCGTCTGATCCCGGCCGCCGATCTCTCCGAGCAGATTTCCACTGCCGGTAAGGAAGCCTCCGGCACCGGCAACATGAAGCTGGCGCTCAACGGTGCGCTGACCATCGGAACGCTGGACGGCGCTAACGTTGAAATCGCCGAACAGGTCGGCAGCGAGAACATCTTTATCTTCGGTCACACCGTAGATCAGGTGGTGGCGTTAAAGGCTGACGGCTATGCCCCGGCGCAGTGGCGTAAGAAAGATCATCAGCTCAATCAGGTGCTGCAGGCGCTGGAAGATGGCACCTTCAGTCAGGGCGACTGCGCGGCCTTTGAGGAAATGCTGCACAGCCTCGGTCCGCAAGGCGGCGACCCGTATCTGGTGCTGGCCGATTTTCAGCCCTACCTGGATGCGCAGGCGCAGGTGGAAGCGCTGTGGAGCGATCAGGATGGCTGGACGCGCGCTACCATCCTTAACACCGCGCGTTGCGGCATGTTCAGCTCCGATCGGGCCATCCGCGACTATCAGCAGCGCATCTGGCAAGCCACGCGCTAAGGAACGCCATGAAAACCGAACAGGTACTGGATCAGTTTTCTCTGGCAGGTATTGCCGCCGAGTATATTAATGCCCACGGCCAGCCGCAGGCGATTCCGACCGACACCCGCCAGCGTTTGCTGGCGGTGATGCAGCCGCCGCGACCGGCGACCACGCCGCTGCCGCCGGTGGCGATTTTTCGCAGCGGCGAAGTACTGAGTCTCGCCCCGCAGCTCAGCACGGACGCGCACTGGCAGCTCACCCGCGAGTCGGGTGAAATCACCGCCGGGCGTTGCCAGCCCGGGCAACCGCTGCATCTGCCGCCGCTGGCAGAGGGCTATCATCAGCTGTCGCTGCAGCAGGCACATCAGCAGTGGTCCTGCCAGCTGATTATCGCGCCGCCGCGCTGCTATGAGCCGCCCGCGCTGATGGCGGGTGAGGCTTTATGGGGTGCCTGCGTCCAGCTGTATACCCTGCGTTCGGCAGAGAACTGGGGGATCGGTGATTTTGGCGACTTACGCCGGATGTTGCCGGCCATAGCCGCACGCGGCGGCGCATTTATCGGCCTTAATCCGATCCATGCGCTGTTCCCGGCTACGCCTGACAGTGCCAGCCCTTACAGTCCCTCGTCGCGCCGCTGGCTGAATGTGGTTTACATCGATGTGGCGGCGGTGGCGGATTTTCAGCAATCGCCTGCGGCACAGGCGTGGTGGCAACAGGCCGACACACGGCAGGCTCTTGAGCAGGCGCGTACGGCTGAGTGGGTCGATTATCCGGCCGTTACCCGGCTCAAAATTGATGCGCTCAGCTTAGCCTGGCCGCAGTTCGGGCAGCGCGATGCCGCCGACCCGGAGGTAAAAGCGTTCAACGACTTTGTTCAGCAGGGCGGCGAAAGCCTGTTACATCAGGCGTTGTTTGATGCGCTGCACGCCGACCAGATGGCGCAGGATAGCCAGCGCTGGGGCTGGCCGGTATGGCCGGAGGCGTTGCAGCAGCCCGACAGTCCGGCGGTGCAGCAGTTTCTTCAGCAGCACGGCGACCAGGTGCGATTCTGGCTGTGGTTACAGTGGCTGGCCGCCCGGCAGTTCGCCGCCTGCTGGCAGTGCTGTCAGCAGCAGCAGATGCCGATTGGACTCTATCGCGATCTGGCGGTCGGCGTAGCGCAAGGCGGGGCCGAAACCTGGAGCGAGCGCCATCTTTACTGCCTGGATGCCAGCGTCGGCGCACCGCCCGATATTCTGGGCCCGCGCGGTCAGGACTGGGGCTTGCCGCCGATGGATCCGCAGGTGATGCGGCAGCGGGCCTGGCAGCCGTGGATCGCCCTGTTACGTGCCAACATGCGAGACTGCGGTGCGCTGCGTATCGATCACGTGATGGCGTTACTGCGCCTGTGGTGGATCCCTGCCGGTCAGGGCGCTGCTAACGGCGCTTACGTGCACTATCCGATTGATGATCTGCTGGCGATACTGGCGCTGGAAAGTCAGCGCAACCGCTGCATGGTGATCGGCGAAGATCTTGGCACCGTGCCGGAGGCCATTGTCGATAAGCTGCGTGACGGCGGGGTTTATTCCTACAAGGTGCTCTATTTTGAGCAGACTTCAGCTCAGGGTTTTCGTCCGCCGGCCGAGTGGCCGCGTCAGGCGATGGCGGTGGCCACCACCCACGATCTCCCGACGCTGCGAGGCTGGTGGCAGAGCGATGATTTGACCACCGGAGACCGGCTTGGCCTCTACCCCGACAAGGTGGTGCTGGCCGGGTTGTATCAGGATCGGCTGCGGGCGAAGCAGGCGTTGCTGCACAGTCTGCACCGGGTCGGTGCCCTGCCCAAACGTGCCGGACGCGATGCACGCCGTACCCAGATGAGCAAAGCCCTGAACCGGGCGATGCAGCGGTATCTGGCGGACAGCCACAGTGCGTTGCTGGGTCTGCAACCGGAGGACTGGCTTGATATGGCGGCTCCGGTCAATATTCCCGGCACCAGCGACGAGTATCCGAACTGGCGACGTAAGCTCAGCGCCACGCTGGAAACGCTGTTCAGCGATCCCGCCACCGACTCGCTGCTGCGTGATCTGACGGCTCGCCGAAAACGCCTCGCTAAGAGATAAAGGCTGATTGAAAGAAAACCCCGGCTGCTGGCCGGGGTCATTTAGCGTTCAGCATCAGGCTGATGATAAGCGTCCATAGCCTGAGCCTGCTTTAACAGCGTTTCCCAGTCATCAGGGGGATAGCCGCCGTCAAGTATCATGGCAAAGACTTTATAAGCATCGCGCTTACTGCCATAAGCACGCTTAGTCTCTGAGTCATTCATCCACGCCAGAATAATGGTTTTGTACTGTTCGCTGTACCTGAAGAATAATCGATACTGCATTAGAAATTTTGCACGGAACCAATGCCTGTTGTGATCGCCCAGCGTGCTTCTCTGGCGGAACTTCGCCTGAGTCGGATCGGCACCGATTTCACTGTTAATGACTTTGAATACCGCGGCTAAAAGTTTGGTGGCTGCTTTTTTTTGGTAGCTTTCCGGGTGTTTAACCCGGAGTGATTCTACTTCATCCACTAAGGCAATCAGTTGCGACCCAAAGCAGGGATGAAGATAAATTTTCCATTCCTTTACAGCAGCACGATCAATCATCAGATTTACTCGTCGTCCGTGAGCGGTGCATCCAGATTAACATCCATTCCCGCGGTTAAGGATGCAATGCGTGTGACTAATGCGGCGTCCAGCGTTTTAATCTTCTCTGGATGCTGGCGCATATCATCCGCAAGGAAACTGAGAAAACTCGCCATAACCGGATCATCATCCGACACCGTTTCCTGCCGGCTGATAAGCACTTTACCGCCAGGAAGAACCGCATATTCAATATTTTCGCCAGGTTGCAGGTTCATCGCATCACGAACGGCAGCGGGGATAGTGGTCTGGCTACGTGCGGTCAGTCTCGAAGAAGCCCGCAGCGATACGTCAGCCTGAGTTAAATTTCCCATCATTCGCTCCCACAAAAAGGTAAAAAGATAACCTCATAATAATGCATCTGCATTGGCAATGCAAATGCATTATGTGCGCTTACAGGGTGGGTATGACGCGTTGTTTACGGCTTTATGCTTCCGGGTAATCTGGCGTGATAAGCATAAAAAAGGTGCGCCGCAGCGCACCAGGTGGGACAACATCAGTATTGTCGGGGCCGTTTCACCCCTTGCCTTTAACACTACTGATAAAGGTCTGCCGGGCGGAGGTCGATCCCAGCCGCTCGGCTTCATCCAGCAATTTCAGCGCCTTATCGATATTGCCGCTGTTCACCGCCTGTCTGATGTTCTGGTTAAAGTAACTTTCGGTCTCATTGATGATCGGCTCAGCTTTGGCTTTTGGTGCCGGGGCCGGTGCAGCGCTGTAGGCGGCTGGCGAAACCGCAGCGGTGTTGCCGACGGTAACCGGACCAGGGCCGGAAGAGCCAAACAGCGGGCCGACCAGAATTGATGAGCCGGAACTGGTCTGCAGTTTCAGCTTCAGCGTCCCTTCACGGCTGTGACGGGCGATCGGATCGGGAATATCCGGTACCGCGTGACCGGTGCCCTGCGCGTAAGCTTTCGCCGGGTCAAGCAGTGTGGTGGTCTGGGTCAGATCCTGCTCGGTGGTAAACACCAGCAGGTAAATTTTTTGCTGGCCAAGCGCCGGCGTGAGCTTCATCACCCCTTCCAGCCGGTCCGCCGCCATCACACCCGGTTTCTGGTAGGTGAAGTAGCGACTCGGGAACCAGGCGGCGGGCCGCATATTTTCATCCAGCACCAGCACGTTCGGGGCGAAAACCTGATTGTTCGCCACTTCGCTGCTCAGCGTCAGCGTCAGTTCACCGATATTGGCCGGCAGACTGTAGGCCGCCACTGGTCCGGCAACGTGCGGAGCATTCAGTGACTGTCCACTGGTCGCCAGCTGGGTAACCTGGGTCTGAGAAGCGGCAACCGGCAGCCAGCTCAGGTGTTGCAGCGTTTCCGGCGCAACCTGCGGAGCAGAGGAGAGATCCTGCGGCACCAGATTGATGTCCGCCAGGGCTGGCAGACTGTGTCCGGCCAGTAACGCCGCGCTCAGGCAGAGCGCCGTCAGGGTTTTTGTCATTTTCATTATGCCTACCTTATTGCAGGCCACGGCACGAACCAGGCAATGGCGCACCGTGACCAAAAAGACCAATCAGGCGCGCCGCCGCGCCTGGGCTGGAGAGCGTCGGCTTACCACCAGATTTCCATCTGCGCACCGAAGGTAATCTCGTCGTTGTCGCCACGGCTGTTGGTCAGGATGCCGTTACCGCTGCTGTCAGCAGAGGCGAAGGTGGTGAGATCGCCGGCGCTGTCTTTGTTATAGCCCCACTTCTCATCCCACTTGGCGTAGGTGGCGAATACGCGCAGCGCCGGACGTGACCAGATGCTGTCACCCGCCTGCCACTGCTGCGCCAGCGTGATTTTATACTGGCCGTTGCGTTCGTTAGCCTGCTGCGACTTCACGTTGTCGTAGCCCAGCTCCAGCAGGGTGCTCATGATCGGTGTCCATTTGTACATCGGGCGCACGCCGACGGTGTACCATTCGGTGCCGCGGTTATTATCCAGATCGATGTTCTGATACATCGCCACGTACATCAGGTCCCAGCGTTCCGCCAGCGAGATCGCACCGTGGTCGAGGATGCGATACATATCGCCGTTGTTGTTGAGGCTGGTGCCCTGCGGCACTCCTTTGCCCTGTGAGGTCAGCGCATCGGTGGCATACTGCAGCACAAATTTGTTGTAGCCCTTCAGCATGCTCTGGGTATGTTCAGCAGTGAACATCCAGCCATCTTTAGAGGCGCCGTCTTCCAGACGGTAGTCATCACGGGCATTGGCGCGACCGTAGTCGACCCCCAGCTCCAGCACGCCGTTGGTGTTGGTTTCCAGTCCGGCGAGGCGCACGTCAAACACGTCGTTGGCGGTGCTGGTGGCGAAGTCACGGATCCGATCGCTGGAGAAGGTGTAAGACCCGCCCGCTTCAGACGAACGGGTGGCGGCGAATGACAGCTTACCGAAACCGAGATCCACATCTTCCAGACCGGCACCCGGACCAGAGATATCCCAGTAGTAGAAGTCGATCATGTGAACGTCATGACGCTGATAGAAGCGCTTACCGGCCCAGATGGTTGAGCCTGGCAGCGCTTCGATCAGGTTTTTACCTTTCACATTGGCTTCACGGAAGGCCGGAGAGGTCGCTTCCCAGTCATTCTGCTGCGCCACGGAGTAGGCCACGTTGGTGTCGAAATAGAAGCTCTTATCGCCCTCTTTCCACACTTCCTGACCTAATTTTAATTCGGCGTAGGTTTCGCATTCGTTACCCAGACGGTATTTACTTTGAGCACCGGTGGCCTGAAAACATTGCTGTTCACCACCGCTGCCGGTCCAGCCAATGCCGGAACGGGCGTACCCGGTAAAATCGACCGCCATCGTCGGGGCGGAGAGGGTTCCCACCGCGACGGCAACGGCGAGGGGAAGTTTGCGCAGAGTTAACATTTTCTATCTCCTGAGGTCATTGCTTTTATTGTTTTGGCAGGGCTATACACCCAGCTCCTGATACAGCCTGCGACAGGCGCTCCCGTCCTCACGGAACAGGTGACAGCGCTCGGGCGGCAGGCCGATACCGAGGATGGCGCCCTCTTTTACCAGCACGACGTCTTCCTGGCGGTAGACCAGGTTTTGACGAATGGCGGGAATCTGGATATGGATCTGTGTTTCATGCCCCAGCTGCTCTACCACCTGCACTTCACCCTCAAGGGTGACATCGGCGATATCGCTGGAGAGCAGATGTTCAGGGCGGATGCCCAGAGACATATTGCTGCCGACCTGCACGCCCGCACTGTCGACCGGCAGCCAGACCAGTTGCTGATTCGGCAGCCGGACCTGCACCTGATCGATGGCGGTGGCGGTCACTTTGACCGGCAGGAAATTCATTTTTGGCGAGCCGATGAAGCCGGCCACAAAGCGGTTGGCGGGATAGTGGTAAAGCTCCAGCGGCTTGCCGACCTGCGCGATGCGCCCGGCGTCGAGCACCACAATCTTATCGGCCAGCGTCATCGCTTCGATCTGATCGTGGGTGACGTAAATCATGGTGCGCTTCAGGCGCTTATGCAGACGGGAGATCTCAATCCGCATCTGGACGCGCAGCGCCGCATCAAGGTTAGAGAGCGGTTCATCCAGCAGGAAAACCCGCGGTTCCGCCACCAGCGTGCGGCCAATTGCCACGCGCTGACGCTGTCCACCCGATAACGCTTTAGGACGGCGATCCAGCAGGTGCGCCAGTTGCAGGATTTCCGCCACCTGGTTGACCCGCTGATGGATTTCCGCTTTTTTTACCCCGGCCAGCTTCAGGCCAAAAGACATGTTTTCCGCCACCGACAGGTGCGGGTAGAGCGCATAGGATTGAAATACCATGCCGATACCGCGCTCGGCGGGCGGCACCTCATTCATGCGGCGGTCACCAATCAGCAGCTCCCCGCTGGTGATGGTTTCCAGTCCGGCAATCATGCGCAGCAGTGTTGATTTGCCACAGCCTGATGGGCCAACAAAAACGACAAATTCCCCTTCACGAATAGTGAGATCGATATCTTTCGACACCACCGTATCGCCCCAGGCTTTTGTGACATTGCGTAGCACAACGCTCGCCATGATCCCTTCCCTCTTAGCTGCTCATTCGTGTCTGCTCTCGGCAGACGGGTTCCGGGGCTCACTATGCGCAAGGATGGCGGGGCTAACATCCTCCGCCGCAGCGCAACCTGCTGGGGGAGGAGGCGGGAGGAGGAGAAAGGCGGGCTGACGCGGCGGCGGGCGGGCGGCGGCGGTTTTTTGTGATCGCTAACGCAGACCTGCCGGATTTTTTAGCCCGTAACCGGCCGCTTCGCCCGCTTTTTGCCAGCGCGATCACACCCCTCAGCCACAGGGCGTAGAGCGAAGGAGGATGAGAAGCGGTGACGGATGCGCACAATGTTGCCGGTAGAGCAATCACCGCTTCCGCAAACAGGATGGACTTATGACGATGAAAACCGGTGCACGAATTCTGGCCCTCTCTGCCCTCTCTGCCGTGCTGTTTTCAGCATCCGCAGTGGCAAAAATTGAGGAAGGCAAGTTGGTCATCTGGATCAACGGCGACAAGGGCTATAACGGCCTTGCCGAGGTCGGTAAGAAGTTTGAACAGGAGACCGGCATTAAAGTGACGGTGGAGCATCCTGATAAGATGGAAGAGAAATATCCGCAGGTGGCCGCCACCGGCGATGGCCCGGATATCATTTTCTGGGCTCACGACCGCTTTGGCGGCTACGCACAGTCGGGCCTGCTGGCTGAGATCACGCCTGACGCCAGCTTCCAGCAAAAAATCTTCCCCTTCACCTGGGATGCGGTGCGCTTTGACGGCAAGCTAATCGGCTATCCGATTTCGGTTGAGTCGCTGTCGCTGATTTACAACAAAAAGCTGCTGCCGACACCGCCGAAAACCTGGGAAGAGATTGCCGGGCTCGACAAGCAAATGCGCGCCAAAGGCAAAAGCGCCATCATGTTTAACCTGCAGGAACCCTATTTCACCTGGCCGCTGCTGGCCGCCGGTGGCGCTTATGCCTTTAAGCTGAATGACGGCCGTTATGACGTGAAGGATGTCGGAGTGGATAACGCCGGGGCCAAAGCGGGCATGCAGTTCCTGGTCGATCAGGTCAAGGCCAAAACCCTCAACGCCGATACCGACTACTCGATTGCTGAAGCCGCTTTCAACAAGGGTCAAACCGCCATGACCATTAACGGTCCCTGGGCGTGGAGCAACATCGATAAAAGCGGCATCGACTATGGCGTTGCTGAGTTACCGACGCTGAACGGCAAACCGTCGAAAGCCTTTGTCGGCGTGCTGAGTGCCGGTATCAACGCCGCCAGCCCCAATAAAGAACTGGCAAAAGAGTTTCTGGAAAACTACCTGCTGACCGACGCCGGACTGGACGCGGTTAACAAAGACAAGCCGCTGGGTGCCGTGGCGCTGAAATCATTCCAGCAGACGCTGGAGAAAGATTCCCGTATCGCCGCCACCATGAGCAACGCCCGCCACGGCGATATCATGCCGAACATCCCGCAGATGGCAGCGTTCTGGTACGCCATGCGCACCGCTACCCTGAATGCGCTGGGCGGTCGTCAGAGCGTTGACGCTGCCCTGAAAGATGCCCAGGCGCGCCTGAAAAAGTAATCCTCCCTTTACAGCCGGGGCAACCCGGCTTGAGTGACCGTTAAGGAAAACCGCATCATGTCAGGAAAACCGAAAACGCCAGGTCTGTTGATTAAAAGCGTTCTCATCGGGATCTGCTGTCTGCTGGTCGGCTATCTGCTGGTGCTGATGTATGCGCAGGGTGAATATCTGTTTGCGCTGCTGACGCTGATCCTCAGTGCGCTCGGCCTGTGGATCTACGCGAATCGTCGCGCCTATGCCTGGCGCTATGTTTATCCCGGCGTGGCGGGGATGGCGCTGTTCGTGCTGTTTCCGCTCGCCTGTACCATCGCCATCGCCTTTACCAACTACAGCAGCACCAACCAGCTCACCTTTGAGCGGGCGCAGCAGGTACTGCTGAGCCGTTCCTTCCAGTCGGGTGAAGCTGTCAGTTTCTCGCTCTATCCGGCGGGCGATCGCTGGCAACTGAGGCTGGATGAAAATGGCAACCATTTTGTCTCGCCGCCGTTCCGCTTTGGCGGTGAACAGCAGCTGAAAATGCAGCCCGCCGCGCAACCGGCTGGCGAGCGCGCCACGCTGCGGGTGATCACCGGCAATCGACAGGCGCTGAGTCAGATCAGTGCGGTGTTGCCGGATGGCCGTCAGTTACGCATGAGTTCACTGCGGCAGTTCTCCGGCACCCAGCCGCTGTATCAGGTTGGCGCGCAGGATGAGCTGACTAACCAGCAGAGCGGAACGCACTATCGCGCTAACCCGCAAACCGGTTTCTATCAGGCGATTAACGCCGATGGTAGCTGGGCGAATGAAACCCTGAGCCCTGGCTTCACCGTCAATACCGGCTGGAAGAATTTCCTGCGGGTGTTTACCGATGAAGGTATTCAGAAGCCGTTCCTGGCGATCTTCGGCTGGACGCTGCTGTTCTCGCTGATCACCGTGGTGCTGACCGTGGCGGTCGGTATGGTGCTGGCTTGTCTGGTGCAGTGGGAGGCGCTGCGCGGCAAAGCGGTTTACCGGGTGATGCTGATCCTGCCTTATGCGGTACCGGCGTTTATCTCGATTCTGATCTTCAAGGGACTGTTTAACCAGAGTTTCGGTGAGATCAACGTGATGCTCAGCGCGCTGTTTGGCGTGAAGCCCGCCTGGTTCAGCGATCCGACGCTGGCGCGCACCATGCTGATTATCGTCAACACCTGGCTGGGTTATCCCTACATGATGATCCTGTGCATGGGACTGCTGAAGGCGATTCCTGACGATCTGTATGAAGCCTCTGCGATGGACGGGGCCGGACCGTTGCAAAACTTTTTCCTGATCACCCTGCCACTGCTGCTGAAGCCGTTGATGCCGCTGATGATCGCCAGCTTCGCCTTTAACTTTAACAACTTTGTGCTGGTACAACTGCTGACCAACGGCGGGCCGGATCGGATCGGTACCACTACCCCGGCGGGCTATACCGACCTGCTGGTCAACTACACCTGGCGTATCGCCTTTGAAGGCGGCGGCGGACAGGACTTTGGTCTGGCGGCGGCCATTGCCACCCTGATCTTCCTGCTGGTGGGTGCGCTGGCGGTGATTAACCTGAAAGCGTCACGGATGAAATTCGACTAAGGAGCCTGGCCCCACCAGGCGTAATCGTTGCAGGCAGGCGCGGAACAACCGGAGCGTACAGGTAGTACGTGAGGATTGTGCGCACTGCCCGGCTGCAGAGTGACACATAAAATAGCCTGATGGACCAGGTGCTAAGGAGTTGTTATGGCTATGGTACAACCAAAATCGCAACGGCTGCGTCTGCTGACGACGCATCTGCTGCTGCTGTTATTTATTGCCGCCATCCTGTTTCCACTGCTGATGGTGATCGCTATTTCACTGCGCGCCGGTAACTTCGCCACCGGCAGCCTGATCCCGGAGCAGATCTCCTGGGAGCACTGGCGGCTGGCGCTGGGCTTCAGCGTTGAACACGCCGATGGTCGGGTGACGCCACCGCCCTTTCCGGTGCTGTTGTGGTTGTGGAACTCGGTCAAGATTGCGGCCATTAGTGCGCTGGGCATTGTGGCGCTCTCCACCACCTGCGCTTATGCCTTTGCCCGCATGCGCTTTACCGGTCGCGCCAGTTTGTTGAAGGGGATGCTGATTTTCCAGATGTTCCCGGCGGTGCTGTCGCTGGTGGCGCTGTATGCCCTGTTTGATCGACTCGGCCAGTATCTGCCCTTTATCGGGCTGAATACTCACGGTGGGGTGATTTTCGCCTATCTGGGCGGTATCGCACTGCATGTCTGGACCATTAAGGGCTATTTCGAAACCATCGATGGTTCGCTGGAAGAGGCCGCTGCGCTGGACGGCGCCACGCCGTGGCAGGCGTTCCGGCTGGTGCTGTTGCCGCTGTCGGTACCGATTCTGGCAGTAGTATTTATTCTGGCGTTTATCGCCGCCGTCACCGAGGTGCCGGTTGCGTCGCTGCTGCTGCGCGATGTCAACAGTTACACCCTGGCGGTGGGGATGCAACAATACCTTAATCCACAGAACTACCTGTGGGGCGATTTCGCCGCGGCGGCGGTGCTCTCGGCCATTCCTATCACCCTGGTCTTCCTGCTGGCACAGCGCTGGCTGGTCAGCGGCTTAACCGCCGGCGGCGTGAAAGGGTAAACGATCATCATTGTACGTTGCCACTGCTTACACAACATCCGTTGTGGTTGAGGATTAGGCGGCCTGCGGGCCGCCATTTTTATGCTGTCAGCAACCGGACCCGCCGCTGCCTGCCACTAGCGCCAGGATGATCGCGGTTAACGTCTGCTCACCTTCTGCCTGACTGATATCGCCGCGTACCACCGCGCCGGCTATCGCATCTGCCGCCCCCAGCATTCCCCACATTGCGGCGTCAGCAATCCGGTTTTCGCCGCTGAAAGGCGCAAACCACTGCTGACAGCGGGCAATAAAGTCGAGCTGATAATGACGTTTAACGGCGGCAAGTTCAGGCGAGGTGCTGAGTGCTGATAACAATTCAGGGATTTCACGTCCCTCCGTCATCACGCAATCCACATAACAGGCGGCCAGCACCGCCGCTTTTTGCTGCAACCGCGGTGACGCGGCGCGCATGGCCGCTTCCATCAGTTCGGTCTGGCGACGATCAAAATCAGCATACAGGGCCGCCAGCAAACCATGACGGGTTGTGAAGTGGTCGTATACCACCGGCTTACTGACCCCGGCGGCATCACCGACCCGCGCCAGCGTCAGGCCATCACTGCCTTCGGCCTGCATTAACTGCCATGCAACGTCTAACAACTGTCTGCGCCGGGCTTCACGCGACAGGCGCGGCCTGGCGGACTTTTCACTGGTCATGAGATCTCCGATCGACAAACAAACGCTGACCCAACTGTCGGGCCTGCTGATAGTGCGACTCAGGATAGCCCTCATCGCCGGTCAGCAACAGTTCACTGGTCACCACCGGTGCGCCGCAGTAATCGAAGATGCCGTGCTCAATTTCATTGCGCATGCTGGCGAAGTAGCCGTGCCGCAGATAGGTCCGCGTATCGGCCGCCCCCAGCGCCAGCAGATGAACCGGAAGATGGCCGAGACGTTTCACTATCCTCCCTTCCTGCTCCTGGTAAGCCCAGCCCTGGGTAAAGACCCGATCAATCCAGCCTTTCAGCTGCGCCGGAAATGACCACCAGTAGATCGGATAGACCAGTACCAGCGCGTCGGCGCGATCCACCCGCTGCTGTTCAGCCAGCACATCAGGCGGCGAAGCAGCCTGGCCTTTAAACTGCCGCACGTCATGAAGAGTAAAACGCGGATCAAACCCTTCAGCCGCCAGGTCAGCCTGTTCAACGCTATGCTGACCGCTGGCAATGATGCCGCGCGCAAGCTGCTCCGCAACGCGGTGAGTATGTGCATCCCGATCGGGATGGGCCGTCACAATTAATGCGTGCATGGTCGTCACCTCCTTCATCACTATTAAGTTACTAAAGGTAGGTTACGATTAGTAGGTTAGCAAGCGATGTTTACCGGCAATGGTGCAGACCGCATTTACGGTTTAAAGGTCGCGGTCGCCCGTAGCGCCTGTTCCAGCTTGTACGGGTCGATAGTAAAGGGCAGATCCGCCAGGCTGGCGTCGGGGAAATGAATCTCACGGGCGATCTGTTGCAGCGTGGCGTCGTCGATCCCGGCGGGCAGCGTCAGCGGGCTGTTGAAACGCCGCAGCAGCGATAACAGCGTCGGCTCGACCTGCCCGTTATCCTGCTCGATCAGAGAATGTACCAGCAGGCTGAAGCCGACTTTTTCACCGTGCAGCCAGTGGTGAAGCTCAGGCTGATGCGTCAGACGGTCATGAATAACATGAGCAAATCCTGGCGTGGCCAGGCTGTCCTGAATACTGTTCGCCAGCCCGGCCAGCACAATATTGGCTTCGATAATCTTTTCCAGCGCGGGCGTCACCTGCTGCGCGACGTTGGCTGCCACCGCCTCCTCGCCCCAGCGATCGCACCACTCCAGCGCCTGCCTGGCGGCGTTAACTTTCAAATCCAGTGCCAGTTGATGCGGCGTCTGCCGCTGATAGGGTTCAAACTCAATCCATTTCGCCAGCGCATCCACCATTCCGGCGCGCAGATAACGTACATCGCTGGCGGCAATCACCTCGCTGTCGACCAGAATCCACTCCGGCATGCTGCTGAGCGGCTGGCTGCGCAGATGACCGCCCTGCTGATTGTAAACAATCGCCAGCGGTGACCAGGCCGCACAGGTCGCTGCTACGGTCGCCATGTTAACCAGCCGGACCTGCGGCAGCGCATCATTGACCGCTTTAGCGCAGTCCAGCACCCGCCCGCCGCCAATCGCCAGAATCAGCGATGCGCCGTGCGTCTGCACCTGCTGCTGTAGCCCGGCAATCGCCGCCTCGGTACATTCGCCGTTTAAAACGTCGAGCTGCCAGCGTATGCCGGCCCGCTCCAGGCTGATACTCAGCTGCGGATTGACCGCCTGCCAGGCGCGCGGCGAGGTCAGGATGTGAATATGTGTGGCCAGCGGCCGGATGATTTCACCCACCTCTGCCCGCAGGCCGGGACGTTGCAGATAGCCTTTCGGCGACATCACACGAAACATCAATCCCCCTTAGCGACGATAGGCCAGCGAGCGGACCAGCCGATCGCCCAGTTTTTGAATCAGCATCACCAGCGCCAGCAGCACCACGATGGTGGCGGCCATAATCTGGTTATCAAAACGCTGATAACCGTAACGGATCGCCAGATCGCCCAATCCCCCACCGCCGACCACACCGGCCATTGCCGAGAAGCCAATCAGCATCACAATCGTCAGGGTAATGCCCGCCACCAACGCCGGTAAGGCTTCCGGCAGCAGCACGCGGCTGACGATATGCCACAGGGTGCCGCCCATCGATACCACCGCTTCAATCCGTCCTCGATCCACCTCATCCAGCGCGTTTTCAACGATGCGGGCAAAAAAGGGAAAAGCGCCCAGGGTGATCGGCACGATCGCCGCCGTGCTGCCCAGCGTGGTACCGACCAGCAAGCGGGTAAACGGAATCAACGCGATCAACAGCACCACAAACGGCAGCGCCCGGCCAATGTTAACCAGTGCATTCAGCAGCCATGACACGCCCCGGTTAGGCAGAATGCCCTGCGGGCGGGTCAGAAACAGCACGACCCCGACCGGCAAACCGATTGCCACAGTAAAGAGCGCGGCCAGCAGCACCATGTAAAGCGTTTCTGCGGTGGCGTTCAGCAGCAGTTGCTGAAAACGTTCGCTGGTCAGGCTACGCATCGTGTTACGGCTCCACGTTGATATTTCTCGATAAATGCCCGATCCGCTGCGCCATCCTGCAGCAGCATCTGCCGCAGGCGTCCCTCTTCACGTGACATGATCTGGCTCAGGGAACCACTCTCCACCAGCCGCCCCTGCTCCAGCAGCGCGGCACCTTCGCAGATGCGTTTGACCACCGTCATTTCGTGGGTGATTAATACGATAGTGATATTGAGCTGCTGCTGGATATCAGCCAGTAAGTCCAGAATCGAGCCGGTGGTTTCAGGATCGAGCGCGCTGGTCGCTTCATCACACAGCAGATAACGCGGTCGGGCGGCCAGCGCGCGGGCAATGCCGACCCGCTGCTTCTGTCCGCCGGAGAGCTGCGACGGCCAGGCGCGGGCAAAGTGCTCCAGCCCGACCAGTTGCAGCAGTTCGCTGACCCGCTGACGCCGCGCCGCCGCCGGCACGCCGGCGATCTCCAGCGGCAGGTCGATGTTGTCGTGTACATTGCGCGAGTGCAGCAGATTGAAGTGCTGGAAGATCATGCCCATCTGCTGCCGCTGCTGGCGCAACTGCGCCAGGCTCATGGCGGCGATGTCCTGACCGTCGATCTCAATCTGGCCGCTGGAGGGGCTTTCCAGCCGGTTCAGGCAACGCAGCAGGGTACTCTTTCCGGCACCGCTGCGGCCTAAAATGCCAAAAATCGTTCCCTCTTCGATGGTCAGCGACAGGTCATCCAGCGCGGGGGTCGCCGCGCCGGGGTAGTGTTTACTGAGATGCGAGAGTTTAATCATGCTGCGGGTCCGCTACCGGTATCACCGAGCCGTGATAGTTTTTACGGATGAAGTCGGCCACCTGTGGCGAGCGCAGATCTTTCGCCAGTTGCAGAATACGCGGATCTTTTGCCAGCGCTGGCGTGGTAACCAGCAGGTTGGCGTAAGGATTGTGGCTGGCAGACTCCAGTCCCAGCGCATCTTTCGCTGGCGTCAGTCCCGCCTCCAGCGCGTAATTGCCGTTGATGACCGCCGCATCGACATCATCCAGCGCCCGCGGCAGTTGCGGTGACTCGATCTCGATAATTTTGATCTGTTTCGGGTTGTCGCTGATATCTTTCGGCGTCACCAGCGTTGAACCCGCTTCGCCCTGCGCGCCAAGTTTAATCAGCCCTTTATCCTGCAACAGCCACAGCGCCCGGCTCAGGTTGGTGGTGTTATTGGGCACCGCAATGCTGGCTCCCTGCGGCAGGGCCGACAGGCTTTTCACTTTATGGGAGTAAATGCCCAGCGGCTCAATGTGCACGCTGGCCGCTACCGCGAAGGTTTTCCCCAGCGCTTTTTCCTGATCTTTCAGATAAGGCAGATGCTGGAAGTAGTTGGCGTCAACGTCACCGGACGCCAGCAGCTCGTTGGCATTAACGCCTCCGCTCAGCTCGACGATGTTAAAATCGAGTTTCGGATCGAGTGTTTTGACATATTCCAGAATTTCCGCGTGCGGCACCGGATCGGCGGCCACACGTAAAGGTGCCGCCTGTAAACTCTGTGCAATCAGTAAAGTCAGCCCGGCAAGGGCTAAAACGCGCTTTTTGATCATCATTTTTCTCTTAGGATTATGAGTGTTGAAGTTGTTCGGGATAGAAACGCTGCGCGACTTCAGGATGGGAACGTAAGCGCCCTTTGAGGTAGTTCCAGCCGACCTCACGTAACAGCGGATTAAGCGGATCGCTGCTCGGTCCCTGCGCCTGTTGCGCCAGTGAAGGCGGCAGCTGATAGACCGGCACCACCGCATCAAGCTGTGCACCGAGGAAGAAGGCGATCGATAACCGCTCGCTGGACTGCTGAGGCGACACCACCCGATGTACGGTGGCACGCAGATAACCGTTGGTGGCCAGCTCCAGCAGTTCACCGATATTCACCACAAAAGCGCCTGGCAACGGCGATGCGTCAATCCAGTGGTCAGGCGTGACCTCAACCTGCAATCCCGGCTGGTCGTCCTGCAACAGCAGCGTCAGGAAACCGGAATCTTTATGCGCACCCACGCCCTGGCGTGACTCGCCATCGGTGCGGCCGGGATAGCGGATCAGTTTGATATGCTCGTTGGGGTAGTCGCCATACAGATTGTCGAAGGCGTGACGCGGCAGATCCAGCGCCTCGGCAAAGGCCCGCAGCAGCTCCAGCGCAACCGCGGTCATCTCCTGCTGCCAGCGGGTCACCACCGTTTGCAGCTCGGGCTGCGCGGCGGGCCACTGATTGGGTCCCTGCATCCGCAGCCAGGCGGGTGAATCGGCGGTCACCGGCAGAGCTTCGCGTTCTGCACCAATATCAAACTGTTCGCGGAAGTCAGGCTGGCTCCGGGTAATTTCCACACCGGCAAGGTTATAGCCGCGGAAATGGGGCGAGTTGGCCATTTGTACCGATAATTTTTCCTGCTCGGGCAGCGCAAAAAAATCCCGGGCAACACGCTGTACCGCATTTAATAATTCAGCATCAATACCGTGATTAATTAAATAAAAGAAGCCGACATCACGTGCTGCCTGGCCTAATTTTTCCAGACACTGTTGTTGCTGCTGTTTATTACCGGACAATAACGCGAAATCAATTATCGGTAATTCTGACGGCGCTATCTTACTCATTATTGACACCCTGTTGGCATGGAATGAATTAACCTTGCCAGTTCACCGGGTGTTTAACTACCAACTAATCCTGCTATCGATATTCAGTCGGCGGGAATATCCCGATTATTCTTAAGCCGCTCAATTTTCAACGGTTATTCTGCCGGCCAGTGAACAAACTCCGGCGGCTGCCAGGCGGTAATAGCAGGCAGTGGCTGGCTATAAAGCGCGATATCGACAAAGCAGGTCTGGGCACTGCATCCCTGCCCCAGCCGTGAACTGCCACAATCGCGGGTCAGCACGTTGGGATTGCCGTGTTTATCCAGCGGCAGCTCGCCGTCCTGCTCCAGCGGGTCATACCAGGCACCGGTCGACATCTGCACGACGCCAGGCCGGATATCCCGCGTCAGATGGACGCCCGCCAGCACCGCTCCGCGCGCATTAAACACCTTCACGATGCTGTTTTCGCCAATGCCGCGCGGGCTGGCGTCATCCGGATGCATCCACAGCGGCTCGCGTCCGGCAATCTTAGTCTGCTGGCTAATGCGGCCATGATCGTACTGACTGTGCAGTCGGGTACGCGGCTGGCTGGAGAGCAGATGCAACGGCCACTGCTGCTTCTCCTGCTGCTGCGCCTGATATTCATCCGGGTCCCACCAGGCGAAACCCGGCGCTTCGGCGTAACCGTAATCGGCGACCGCCTGCGAAAACAGCTCAATACGGCCTGACGGGGTGGTTAGCGGTGCCGCTTCAGGATCGTCACGAAACGCCTGCAACAGCACCTGCGGCGTGTCAGGTAACGGATATTCCAGCTTGCCGCTCGCCCAGAACGTCTCGAAGTCGGGCAGCGTGATGCCCTGCTCTGCGGCGCGGGGTCGGGCCTGATCGTAGATTGCCGCTAACCATTGCCGTTCATCGCGTCCTTCGGTGAAGCGGTCAGCAAAGCCAAGCCGCTGCGCCAGGGCGGCAAAAATCGCATAGTCAGACTGCGATGCCGCCAGCGGTGCCAGATGCTGCGGCATGGCGATGATAAAACCGTCATTGCTGGCGCTGCCGATATCTTCGCGCTCCAGCGAGGTGGTGGCGGGCAACACAATATCGGCGAACTTTGCCTGCGCGGTCCAGAACTGCTCATGCACGATAATGGTCTCTGGCTGTTGCCAGGCGCGCACCAGCTTATTCAGGTCCTGATGGTGATGGAAAACGTTGCCGCCCGCCCAGTAGACCAGGCGGATATCGGGATAGGTCCGCTGCTGGCCATCAAACGCGTAGCCGCCGCCGGGGTTCAGCAGCATGTCAGCAATACGCGCCACCGGAATGTTCTGCTGCACCGGATTGTGACCGGCAGGGAGTCGCGGACCGGAAAACTGACGCCGTGCTGCCCCCGCCAGATTGGTCGAAGCATAGCCAAAACCCAGCCCGCCCCCCGGCGTGCCAATCTGACCCAGCAGCGCGGCAGTGGCCACCGCCGCCCAGAAAGCCTGTTCGCCCTGCCGCGCACGCTGCACCGACCAGGCAATATTGATCATTGTTTTGCATTCCGCCATCTGCCGTGCCAGCTGGCGGATCTGCGCCGCCGGCAGGCCGGTCAGCGGCGCGGCCCATTCCGGCGATTTGACCACTCCATCCCGCGCGCCGCTCAGATAAGCGGCATAGTGATCGAATCCCACCGTGCAGCGGGCAACAAAGCGGGCGTCGTAACGGGATTCGGCAATCAATACCTGACCTATCGCCAGCAACAGGGCGGTATCGGAACCCGGCTGAATCGCCAGCCATTCCGCATCCGCTACCGCCGACAGATCGTTTCTGACCGGGCTGATGTTGATAAAGCGGGTGCCGTTGCGGCGCAACGTGGTCAGCCAGTGCGACAGCGCGTGATCGTTGGCTCCGCCGCCATTCACCTGAGCATTACGCAGTGGCAGCCCGCCGATGGCCACAAACAGCTCACAGTGCTGCGCCAGCACCGGCCAGTGAGTGTGCTGACGTTGCAGAGTGTCCAGATCGCCGAGGATATGCGGCAAGGTGCGTTCACCGGCGGCAATACTGTAAGTGTTGGTACTGGCAGTATAGCCACCAAAGCCGTTAAAAAAGCGATGCAGCTGACTCTGCGCATGATGAAAACGTCCGGCGCTCGACCAGCCATATGACCCGGCGTAAATCGCCTGATTGCCGTGCTGCTGTCGTACCCGTGCCAGCTCGTCCGCCACCAGCCGCAGCGCGTGATCCCAGCTCACCTCAACAAACGGCTCTTTGCCGCGCGACTGGCGCGACGCGGGCTTGCCCTGCAGATAACCCAGCCGCACCGCCGGATATTTTACCCGGCTGTTGCCTTGTACCGCCTCCGGCAGTGACTGGCCGATCAAAGAAGGATTACGATCCCACGCCACCGGTCTGACCGCCGTCAGCCGTCCCTGTTCGGTGGTGACGTGATAGGTGCCCCAGTGCATCACAGCTAAATCATTGTTTTTCATCGGCTACTCGCGGCGAATACGACGCGACAGGCGCGTCCCCAGGGTTTGTAACAGCTGAACGATAACGATCAGCACCAGCGCGGTGGTGATGGTGGCAAAGGCATCAAAGCGCTGATAGCCGTAGGTGATGGCCAGATCCCCGATCCCGCCGCCGCCGACCGTTCCGGCCATAGCGGTAGCACCCAGCAATCCGATGGTGGCGGTGGTCAGGGCAAGCACCAGCGACGAGGCGGCTTCCGGCAGCATGAAGTACCAGATGGTCTGCAACGTGGTGGCCCCCATGGCGTTGGCGGATTCAAGAATGCCCTCATCCACCTCCAGCAGCGCGCTCTCCACCAGCCGCGAAATATAGGGCGCAATAAAAATCACCAGCGGCACGATCGCCCCGGCCGTGCCGATGGTGGTATTCACCAGCAGGCGCGTCAGCGGCAGAATAGTAATCAGCAGGATAATGAACGGCAGCGAACGGATAATGTTCACCAGCGGATTCAGTATCTGATGCACCAGCCGGTGCGGCATGATGCCACCGGGACGGCAAATCACCAGAATCACGCCGAGCGGCAGGCCGAGCAGCGCGCCAAACCCCAGCGATACGCTGACCATCACCAGAGTGTCCTGCAAGGCGATCAGAAACTGGTCGCCGGTCACCGCCGTTTCAAACAGATCAGACATGGCTGATTTTCACTCCTGTTTCCGTCAGAAAATCCTTCGCCGCCGCGATCTGCGCCGGTTCCCCGCTGAGCTGCACGATCATGAAGCCGAGGATGGTGCTCTGCACTTCGGACATATTGGCGAACAGGATGTTGACCTCCACCGCGTAGTGCCGGATCAGCCGATGAATAATCGGCTGCTGGGCGGTGCTGCCGACAAACTCCAGCCGCAGCGACTGCAGGTTCGGCTGCTGGCTCAGCAGCGCCAGCGTCTGCTGTGGCAGACGATCGTGGATCACTGACTGCACGAAACTGGCGCTGACCGGCTGTTGCGGATCGGCAAACACCGCCAGCACGTCGCCCTGTTCAGCAATCTGGCCCTGCGCCATCACCGCCACCCTGTTGCAAATCTTCTGCACCACCGACATTTCATGGGTAATCAGAACGATAGTGATGCCGTAACGCTGGTTGATCTCCTGTAACAGCAACAGGATCTGAACCGTGGTCTGCGGGTCCAGCGCTGAGGTGGCTTCGTCACACAGCAGGATCGCCGGGTTGGTTGCCAGCGCGCGAGCAATCCCGACGCGCTGCTTCTGGCCGCCGGAGAGTTCATCCGGGTAGCTGTGGGCTTTGTCACTCAGGTTGACGAACGCCAGCAGCTCGTCGACCCGTGCGCGAATAAAAGCCTTATCCCGTCCCTGTAAAATCAGCGGGATAGCCACATTGTGAAACACCGTTCTGGCATTCAGTAAATTGAAGTGCTGGAAGATCATGCCGATCTGCTTTTTAACCTGGATTAACCGCGATTTACTGATGCCCTGCAGCGCTTCACCCTGCACCTCAACCGTGCCCACGGTCGGCGTTTCCAGATGATTAATCATTCGCAGCAGGGTACTTTTTCCCGCACCGCTGGTGCCAATGACGCCAAAAATATCCCCCTGATTAATGGTCAGGTTGATGTTATCCAGTGCCCGAACCTCAACGCCATTGCGCGAGAACGTTTTGCTCAGCTGGCGGAAGACAATAGCCGGCTGACTCATTTGAAATAGTCTGGCAGCAGATAGCCGCTATATTTTGGCTGGCTGACAATATACTGCCTGAATTCCGGGGAGTGATAACCGGCAATAATATCGCGGGCAAACGCCGCCTGTTTATTTTTACCAGCTACCGTCACCACGTTAATAAACTGGCTGGTCGGCGCTTCCAGCTTCAGCGCTGAACTCAGTTTCATGCCGCTTGATACGGCGAAATTTCCCTGAATCACGCCAAAATCGACGTCTGGCAGTGCGCGTACCTGCTGCGCGTTGTCCATCTCTTTCAGCACGATTTTATACGGATTGTCGCTGATATTTTTCTGTGAAAAGGTCGCTGCGTCACTGTCAGGGCTGATCTTCAGCCAGCCGATGCTCTGCAACAGCAGCGCCGCGCGATATTCATTAGAGGGCTGATTAGGCACCGAGACGGTGGTGCCCGGCGTCGGGGTTGGCAGCTGTTTAACCCGCTCAGAATAGAGCCCCATCGGCGGAGTCGGCACCTGAACAATGCCGACGTTATCTATGCCGAGCCGGTCATTCACCGATTTGAGATAGACCGGATGCTGCATGATATTGGCGTCAATCGACCCGCGGTGTACCGCGTCATTAACCTGAATACCATCGCTGAAATCTTTATATTCGATTTTATATCCCTGCTTAATTAACCAGGGCGCGACACCCTGTTCAAACTGCTCTTTATACGGTCCGGGATTAAAGCCAATCCGAATCACTTTCTCTTCGGCTGCCTGGGCGGCAGAAATTAACGTTACGGCGGCGGCCAGTAAATAAAGCGTTCCCTTAACACTGATGCGCATAAAAAAACCTTCTTCATTATTGTGAGAAAAATCGATTTAATCACAGCCGCGATAACCAGGAATAGTTAAAATCCGCCCGTCGCTTTGGCTTTTTTATGCTAACGATAGTTGCCTGCTGGAAATTCATTTAACGGCAATCGATAGCGTTATTTCTGCTAAATATTGATCACCCGGCTGTGTCATGCTCTGCCGCTTAGCAGGCGATTTTCGGGGACATTATGGCGGAGTTTGCAGCATCAGAACTGGTAGCAGGGCTGGAGGAAAACCTTTTCAGCCGGTTAGAAAAGCAGGCAGCGCAGGTGGATGATCCGCGCCTGCCGTTAATCGATCTCTCGTCAGGCAGCCCGCGTCAGCCGACGCCGCCCGCGATAATTGACTCACTGCAGACGGCAGTGACGCAGCCTGATAATCATGAATATCCCTCTTTCTGGGGCAAACCGGCGCTGCGCCAGGCTATTGCCGCCTTTTATCAGCGCCAGTATGGCGTGACGCTCGATGCTGAAAGCGAAGTCGCGGTATTTCAGGGGGCGCACATTGCGGTCACCGGCCTGCCGCGCGCCCTGCTGAATCCGGGCCAGGTGCTGATTTCAACCGATCCCTGCTATCCACTTTATCGCTCTGCGGCGCGCCAGGCGAATGCCGACTTTTATGGCATTCCGCTGGAGGAACGCAACGCTTTTCTGCCCGATTTCAGCCGCATTCCGCCTCAGATAGCGGCCCGTGCCGGACTGCTGCTGCTTAATTATCCACATAACCCGACCGGTGCGCTGGCGACGCCCGACCTGTTTGCTGATGCGCTGGCGTTCGCCCGCCAGCATCACGTTCCGCTGGTGCACGACTTCGCCTATGCCACCGTCGGCAGTCAGCGCGGCGAGCAGCCGATCAGCCTGCTGGCCCAACCCGACGCCAAAGCCTGGGGAGTGGAAGTTTATACCCTGTCGAAAAGCTTTCTGATGGCGGGCTGGCGGGTCGGCTTTGCGGTCGGTAATGCCTCGATTATTGCGGCGTTTAAAAAGCTGCACACCCACAGTTACAGCACGGTATTTGGCGCAGTGCAGGATGCGGCCATCACCGCACTGGGACTGCCGTCTGAACAGATCGCGCAGCTGACCGATTGCTGGCATCAGCGGCGGGTGCAGGTGCTGGCTAAACTGGCCGCCCTGCACTGGCCGGTACGCGCCGCGCAGGGCACCTTTTTCCTCTGGCTGGCGGCCCCGCCAGGCATGACCGGCAAGCAGTTTGCCGCCCTGCTACTGGAGCAGGCGCATCTGCTGGTTGCGCCTGGCGAAGGATTTGGCCCGGCAGGTCAGCACTATATTCGCATCAGCCTGACGGCAGAGACGGATTTAATTATGCGTGCCCTCGATCGCATCGCAGCGCTGAAATTATTTGGCTGACGCGAGCCGCAATAATAATAATCAGCGCCAGCCATTCTGATAATAAATTCTCCAATCAGGTAACAAAATATTGATAAGCGTAAGAACCGATGAACAAGCGCAGCGTGCTGCATTTGTCAAGAATTGCGGTTATTTCCCCCGAAAACTTGCAATAACTTACAATAATGGTCTAAGGTTTGGCGGCTGCGGTTACTTGCCGCTTCACTTAAATATTATTCGGCTTCTTATAGCTTTCATTTCCACGGTTTCTTCTGAACATTATTTTGCGGCTGCGAAAGCTATAAGACTCCTTCATTGAAGCACTTGAGGAGAATATGGACACCAGAAACTCATCGTCTGAACATCCAAAGAAGCACTTCTGGAACAGGAAGCAAAAAGAGCTGACTGTTGATGACATTACCGTGATCGATAACGACATGCTGAAGCGTGCCGTTGGCGCTGCCGCGCTGGGTAATGCGATGGAGTGGTTTGATTTTGGCGTGTACAGCTATCTCGCCGTGATTATCGGCAAAGTTTTCTTCCCGGATGCCAATAACGCGGTTCAGCTGATCGCGACCTTTGGTACCTTTGCTGCCGCCTTCCTGGTGCGCCCGATTGGGGGTCTGGTGTTCGGTCCGCTTGGCGACCGAATCGGCCGACAAAAAGTGCTGGCGATGACCATGATTATGATGTCGATCGGCACCTTCTGTATCGGACTGATCCCGGCGTATTCGTCGATAGGGATCATGGCTCCGATCCTGTTGCTGGTGGCGCGTCTGATTCAGGGCTTCTCCACCGGCGGTGAATATGGCGGTGCGGCAACCTTTATCGCCGAATACTCCACCGATAAACGCCGTGGCTTTATGGGCAGCTTCCTTGAGTTTGGCACCATCGGCGGTTACCTGCTGGGCGCCAGCCTGGTGACGGTGATGACCACCCTGATGTCGAATGACGCGATGATGTCATGGGGCTGGCGCGTACCGTTCTTTATCGCCGCGCCACTCGGCCTGTTTGGGCTGTATGTCCGTCTGAAACTGGAAGAGACGCCGGCATTCCAGCAGCACATGGAAAAACAGGAGGCGCTGGAGCAGAGCAAGCCGCGTCTGACGCTGATGCAGATGCTGAGCAAATACCGCGCACCGATGCTGAAATGTATTGGCCTGGTGCTGCTGTTTAACGTCTCCAACTACATGCTGACCTCCTACATGCCGAGCTATCTGACCGGCGTGCTGGGCCTGCCTGAACTGAGCGGCCTGCTGCTGGTGATGGTGGCGATGTTTGTGATGATGCCGCTGACGCTGCTGTGGGGTCGCTGGACGGACCGAATCGGACGTCGTCCGGTGATTGGTTTTGGCGCGGTCGGTCTGATTCTGCTGGCGATCCCCAGCTTTATGCTGATCGGTTCCGGCAATATGTGGGCGGTATTCGGCGGACTGCTGATTCTGGGCGTGCTGCACACCTGCTTTAGCGGCACTATGCCCTCTACCCTGCCAGCGCTGTTTACCACTGACATTCGCTATAGCGCACTGGCGATCGGTTTCAACCTGTCAGTCTCGCTGTTCGGTGGCACCACGCCGCTGATCACCGCCTGGCTGGTGGATACCACCAAAAACAACATGATGCCCGCTTATTACATGATGGGTGCCGGCGTGATTGGTCTGATTACTATCCTCACGGTGCATGAAACCGCCCGCCAGCCGCTGAACGGTTCGTCACCCGCAGTGGCAACCAAAGCGGAAGCGCAGCGCCTGATTGATAAGCTGCGTAAACGCTCTAAGCCCACAGCGGCACCCGCTAAATAACCTGACCCACACCCTGCTTTTGCAGGGTGTTTTTTTATCTGCCGTCCGTTACTTTCCCGCCGGATTCAGCTGCCTGAACCGTGCCACTTTAGCCCGGTTTCCGCACAGCGCCATACTACACCAGCGACGACGATGCGCTTTGGTACGATCGTAAAACCACAGGATACAGGCCGGATGTTCGCAGGCCCGTATCCGGCTCATCTCTTCCCCGGTCAGCAACGTCGCGGCCTGTTCCGCGACCTGCCCCAGCCGCTGCGCCGCAGTGTGATCCGCATAGACCCGCCGCAGTTGTAGCGCACCGTTATCGTCATTAACCAGCTGCAGATGGCTGTCCGCCTCGCTGAGATAAGCATTGAGCGCCTGCGGATCAACGGCAGCGCCCGCTTTACGCTGCTGCACCGCATCACGAATAATCTGCCGTAACTGCCGCGCCGCCTGCAACAGCGCGCCCACTTCATAGCGGCCGTGGGGCGTATCCGGTGCCAGCCTGGCCTGCTGTAGCCACGCCTCAACATCGCCATCGGTTTGCCAGAAATCGTGCGGCTTGCCGTCAACTAACGCCAGCGTATTGATGAAATCCAGCGCCGGATGATCGGCCAGAAACCACGGGCCCTGCGGGTTGATTGATTGTTTGTTCGCCATCTTTTTGTCCTGTGCCGACACCCTTATCTGCGCTTAATGTAACCGATAAAATTACCTTTGAACAGTTACCATGGCTTTTTGTAACCTCTTAAATATGTCTTTACTGGTTACATAACTGGCGCATAATGATCTTCAGGTAACCACTAAAATCCATTTTAACAGTTACAGGAGCAGACTATGTCGATTCAACCGCACCCGATCTCATACCGTTATCAGCAGGCCGACGGCGTTAATATTTTTTATCGTGAAGCGGGCGATCCCGCGTTGCCTGTCCTGTTGTTGCTGCACGGCTTCCCCACTTCCTCCCATCAGTTCCGCGATTTGATTCCACTGCTGGCCGATAAATTCCACATTATCGCCCCTGATTTGCCCGGCTTCGGCTTTACCGACGTTCCTGCGGAACGCAATTATCAATGGACCTTTGATGCCTTCGGCCAGACGCTGACTGCCCTGGTGGATGCTCTGGGGCTGGAACGGTATGCGATGTATGTGTTCGATTACGGTGCGCCTGCCGGGCTGCGACTGGCGCTGGCCTATCCGGAACGCGTCAGTGGGCTGATTTCACAAAACGGCAATGCTTATCTTGAGGGATTGGGTGACGCCTGGGCGCCGGTGCGGGCTTACTGGGACAATCCGAGTGAAGCAAATGGCAAGGTGATCCGCGACGCCATCCTGACGCCGGAAGGCATTAAGTGGCAATATTTGCATGGCGTCAGCGATCCTCAGCTGATCGCACCGGAGAGCTATACCCTCGACACACTGTTGATGGATCGCCCCGGCAATAAAGCAATTCAGCTGGCGCTGTTTCTGGATTACGCCAGTAATCTGAAGCTCTATCCCGCCTTTCAGGCCTTCTTCCGTCAGCAGCAGCCGCCCACGCTGGTGATATGGGGCAAGCACGATCCGTTTTTCATTCCGCCTGGCGCGGCGGCCTGGCAACGGGATAATCCGCAGGCAGTGGTTGAGATGCTGGAGAGCGGCCATTTTGCGCTGGAAACCCATACGGCTTACATCGCTCAGCGCATCCGCGAGATGTTCAGCGCCGTGTGACCGCCGCTGTTCCCGCAGGGCTGATACGCCTGCGGGAACAGCTTCACGCCGGGTTATTCATTACTGAAACGACCCACGGTACTGGCCGCGCCCAGCGCGTGTCCCTTGAGCTGGCTCAACAATTCCGTCTGGGTTAATCCCGCTTTTAACTGCCCCGCCGGCAGATCGGTAGCGATCAACACAAAATTGTAGTGGTGCAGACCGCTGCCAGCCGGTGGACACGGCCCATAATAGTGAGCGGTGCCGGGGGTGTTTTTGCCGCCGGTATAGCCTTTGCCCTGCGTCAGCTCGCCCTGCGCAAAGGCGCTGCGCGTCGGTGCGATGTTATACGCCACCATATGCGTCACCCCCAGCCCTTTGGCACCGACCGGATCGGTGATCAGCAGCGCCAGACTGCGGGTGCCGGCGGGTAAGGCAGACCAGTTAAGTTGCGGTGAGATATTTTCGCCGGTGCAGGCCGGATTACTTTTATTAGCACCGGCAAATTTTTTATCCAGTAGCGCATTATCGCTGAAGTCGCTGGATTGCAGGGTAAACACGGATGCTGCCAGGGTGGTTGCAGGCAGTGTCGCCAGCATCATTGCACAGAGTAATTTCTTCACCAGCCACTCCTTTACAGGGTCATTATCAGGGTAAATTGCGGCAGATTAACGGTCTGCTGCCGAATGCTGCCTGTTAAATATAACTGTTTTGCACGATTTAACGGTTTTTACCCCGCTATCTACCCGAAGAGCCGCTCGCCTTAGCGCTACGTTGTCCTTTGACGCGTTAATCGTTATAAGTTAACGCTTATGATCCCTCATCAGTGACCGTGCGCAGCAGGGTCACCAGAAAGCAGACCTTATGCAGATCGAAGACCTCCGGATTTATGTCGCCGTCATTCATGCCGGTAATTTTACCGCCGCGGCTGACCAGTTGATGTTATCGAAGCAGTATGTAAGCCGTCGGATGGCCGCGCTGGAAGCGTCGCTTGGCGCACGACTGCTGGTTCGCAACACCCGCAAACTGTCGGTGACCGATGCCGGTTCGCTGTTTGCTCAGCACGCCCAGCGCATTCTCGATGACATTCAGGAAGCGGAGCTGGCGGTATCGGAACAGCGTCAGATCCTGCGCGGCAGTTTTCGTATCAACCTGCCGATGTCATTCGGGATGAATCATCTTTCGCCGCTGATCGCCGAGTTTCTCAGTCAGCATCCGGCGCTGCAGTTCCAGATTGAACTGGCCGATCGCTATGTCGATGTGATTGGCGAAGGGGTGGATATGGCAATCCGCATCGGCGCGCTGGCCGACTCCACGCTGATTGCCCGTCCGTTAGGCGAACTGAAACGGGTGATTTGTGGCAGCCCGGCCTATTTAGCCCGGGCCGGAACGCCACAACAGCCGGACGAGTTGCTGCAACATGCCTGTCTGCGCTATGGCCGTGAAGGTCAGAATGGCTGGGAGTTGCAGGTCAGCGGCAAACGAAAACTGCTGGCGGTACAGGGACCGATGGTGAGCAATAACGGTGAAGTATTACGTGACGCGGCGCTGGCCGGGCTGGGGCTGGTGCTGCTGCCGGAATTTATCGTCGGTCCGGCGCTGCAGCGTGGTAAACTGGTGACGGTGCTGGACTCTTTTCATCCGCCATCGCTAGCGCTGAATGCGGTTTACCCGCAGCACCGTCAGCGCAGCGAAGTAAACCGTCAGTTTCTGGCCTTTTTACAGGCGCGATTACTTACTTAACCGCGCCTGTCGCGTTAACCGTTACTCAGAGCGGCAAACACCCGCGCCACCGCCACCGCACCCGGATCGGGCACGCCGTTGAGGTTATCGCTGTTGAGATAGGAGGACCGTCCCGCTTTGGCCTGACCCATGCTGGCAGTGGCTTCACTGCCCTGCTGCGCCGCTTCCGCCACCTCCGCCAGTGATTTGCCGGCAACCATCGCCTCGATAGCCGGTTGCAGCGCATCGATCAGGGTACGATCGCCCAGCTGCGCGCCGCCATACTGCTTCATTTTTTCCAGTCCCTGTTGCAGGGCGGAGGGCAGCGCCTCGCCCGCGGCCAGTTGCTGCGCGGCGGCAGTAAAGAAGATCGCCATCAGCACGCCGCTGGAACCGCCCATCACCGTCGCCAGACGTTCACCGGTGACCGCCAGCAGATCGGGTAACGCGTTGAGCGGTAGCTGGTTGTCGGCACATTCGCGCTGGATCTGACGGGCACCGGCGGCGAAAGTCGATCCGGTATCACCGTCGCCCACCTGCGCATCCAGCTGGTTCAGCTCACTTTCACAGGCGATCAGGGTTTCGCACAGAATATTCACTATGCGGGCGACCGCCGGGTTTTCCGACGGCGTGGCCGGATGTTCCGTCACCTGCTTTTTGGCTGTCACCGGCTGCAACGCGCTCAGCCTGACGGCGTTAACCCAGCCGGTGACTTCGACCGGCGCGCAAATCGCCTGTTCAAACAGCGGGGTCAGGATCATGCTGGTCACCGAGAAACCTTTCATATCCAGTGCCGTCATCAGCGGTGCAGGCCCGATCAGATAGTTGACCTGCTGGCTCAGCGGCGAGGCGATCAGATCGCGGGTCACCAGACTCATCTCCAGCGCCGACATGCCGCCCAGATTGTTCACCAGCAGCGCCCGTGGCTGCTGCGCATCGCCCTTCTGCATCACTTTTTCCAGCAGATGCTGGACGATTTGCTCGCTGTTCTGGGTTTTCAGCACGTCCACGCCCGGTTCACCGTGGATACCCAGCCCCATTTCGACACTGCCTTCCGGCACCCGCTGTGCCGTCTGCTCATCAGGCAGATGACAGCTCGACAGCGCGACGCCCATGGTCGAGATCGCCTGGCTGGCCGATTCAGCCGCCCCGGTCACCGCCGCCAGATCGTCACCGCGTTCGGCGACAAAACCCGCTACTTTGTGCACCAGCAGCGTACCGGCCACGCCGCGCGGCTGCGGATTCTCCGGCAGCGCGACATCATCGCCCACAATAACCATATTGACCTTAAAGCCGGCCTTGCGCGCTTTCTCCGCCGCCAGACCAAAGTTGAGCCGATCACCGGTGTAATTTTTGACGATTAACAGACAGCCCGCCTCTCCGGTGAGATTAATGATGGCGTTATAAACCGCATCGACGCTGGGCGAGGCAAACACATCGCCGCAGACCGCTGCCGTCAGCATACCTTTACCGATAAACCCGACGTGCGCTGGCTCATGGCCCGATCCGCCGCCGGAAATCAGCGCGACCTGCTGCTTTTTCCAGTCCTTACGCATCACGATACGGATGCGTGGCGCAACCGCCAGCCGCACCAGATTTTCCCACGGACTGGCATAGATCATGCCATCCAGCGCGCTGTCGACAAGGTCATCCTTTTTGTTCATTACGAACCGGGTCATGGTTTTTCCTCTTCTGAATGGGTCAGTTTGCTCATCAGGAAGTGTTGCACAGCAATCGGCGCTGTGGGGAATTTCGCCCTCTGACAGACAGAAATCAGACAGTTCGGCTGTCAACCGCCCGGCCTGCATCGAGTGAGGTTACAGATTACACAGACTGGCGCACTGGACGATTCCGGCACTGGCATCAAGCTGGCCGGCGGAACTGCAGGGTACGGTGACTGCAACATGACTGCCGCATGATGCAGGCAGTGAAAGGGTATATTGTTGCTCCGCGCGGTTTAGCCGGACCTGCTGTTTCGCCAGGGCACCAGCAGGGCGATCAACCGCTGCCCGCAACGCCTGAGCTGCTTTTATCCCTGCCGGTTTCAGGCTGAAATCGCCCATTAATCACGCCTACGTCCACCCACAAAACATCAGCTACAGCATGCAGTTACTTTAGATTTTTAACAGCGTTCGACTTGATCTGGATCACAAAAATCCGCATCATGCGCAGCGAAAACCTTAATGACGCCGCGGAGATATCAATGACACTGTACCAGGGTATGCTAATTTTTTATGCCGTTGTTGCATTGGTCGCTACGCTGATCACCTTCTTTATTGCTAAAGATAAGCTGAGCATTAAGCTGCTGAGTGCATTTTTAGTCGGCGCTACCTGGCCGATGAGTTTCCCGGTCGCACTGATGTTTGCCCTGTTTTAATTGACAATTTCGCCTTTCCCACCACACTCAGGTAATACGCCTCTGGCCGGCTAAACGTGGCCACCGACGTTTGTTTGCTCATGATAATCCCAACAAGGAGCGGATATGCGTTTTCTCAGCCTGATCATTGTGGTCACTGCCTTAACTGCCTGCAGCTCACCGTGGGGCAGCGAAAAACCGGTTCCTGCCGGTGAAACCCGCCAGCAAACCTGCCCGCCCGGTACCAATCCCAGTCAAAACGACTGCGGCCACTTCCCGGAACCTGAATTTCACTGAAGCGCTACGCCGCCACCTGCTGCGTCACAATAGCCTGCAGGTGGCTTAAAGCGTGACGGCGCAAATATGAATTGATAACAAGGCTTTACACTTCACAGCGTGGTCAGTAGAGTAACGCCCAGACATCAAATCTGATGCGTAAGCGTTAACGTCAACCAACGCCCCCGCAGCACTGCTGCCTGTGATGATCATTCTGATGACCCCTGTTCAACATCCTGCAAAATCTCATTCGCGGTTTTCTGGCACCGCTTTTTTTCTGTTTGTACTGCTGCTTACCGCAGCCAACCTGCGCGCACCGATCACCGCCGTTGGCCCGGTACTGCAGGATATCCGCCTGACGTTCGGCCTCAGTGCCGGTCAGGCGGGCCTGTTTAACTTCATTCCGCTGATGCTGTTTGCCCTGCTGGCACCGCTGGCAGCCTGGCTGGGCAATCGGATCGGGCTGGAGCGCAGCCTGTGGGGCGCGTTGTGCCTGATTACCCTGGGCTCGCTGCTGCGCTGGCTACCTGCCGAAGCGGCGTTATGGGGCGGAACCCTGCTGCTGAGTGCCGGCATCGCAGCGGCCAATGTGCTGCTTCCGCCGCTGATAAAGCGCGACTTCACCGCCCAGACCGCCAAATATATCGGTCTCTATGCTGCCACGATGTCGATTACCGCCAGCCTGGCCTCAGGCGTTGCGGTGCCGCTCAGCCAGCTGTCACCGGCGGGCTGGCGTCTGTCGCTGGTGGTCTGGGCGCTGCCGGGGCTGATAGCGCTGATTGCCTGGCTGCCACTGTTACGCCGTCACGTCACCACGCTGCCGACCTCGTCAGAGACGGTCGCGCATCGTCATCCCTGGCGGTCGCCCGGCGGCTGGCAGATTGCGCTGTTCATGGCGCTGCAATCGCTGGCATTCTATACCCTGATTGACTGGTTCACGCTGTATGCCCAGGCCAGTGGCTTTAGTCAGGCGGCCGCTGGCTGGTTGCTGTTCTGGTATCAGGCGATAGCGATCGTCGCCAACCTCGGCTGTATGGTGGCGCTGAAGCGGGTGAAAGATGCCCGGCTGACCGCCTTTATCGCCTCTGGCGCCATTTTCCTCGGCATGCTTGGCCTGCTGATGTTGCCACAGGCGGCGTTCGCATGGCTGACGCTGGCCGGTCTGGGCGCAGGTGCCTCGCTGGTACTTTGCCTGTCGTTGTTTAATCTGCGGGCCAGCAACCATCGTCAGGCCTCTCAGTTATCGGGGATGGCTCAGTGTGTCGGTTATGCGCTGGCGGCGCTCGGCCCGCTGTTTTTTGGCGTGCTGCATGATTACAGCGGTAACTGGACCTTACCGTTCACGGTGCTGACCGGACTAAGCCTGCTGCAGATGCTGCTGGCACCGCTGGCCGCGCAGTCAAAGCCCATCAGCTGACTCTGCGGTTCTGCATGGCTCACAATGGCAGTAAATTAGCCTTGATTCACTGGCCGCTGACACGCATTATCCGGCCAGTTTTCATTGACGGGAGAAGCGTGCGTGTCCGAACTGAGTAATGAGCTGCTGCAGGAGGTGCTGGACCAGGTACGTCCTCTGGTGCATCAGGGAAAAGTGGCCGATTACATTCCGGCGCTGGCGGAAGTCGCCGCCGATCATTTAGGCATTGCCGTCTGTCTGCGCGACGGCACGTTGTATCAGGCGGGCGATGCCGAAACGCGCTTTTCGATTCAGTCGATCTCCAAAGCCCTGTCACTGACGGTGGCGCTGACCCGCTATGACGACAGTGAAATCTGGCAGCGGGTCGGCAAAGAACCTTCGGGTCAGCCGTTTAACTCGCTGGTGCAGCTGGAGCTGGAACAGGGCAAGCCGCGTAATCCGTTTATCAACGCCGGTGCGCTGGTGATTTGCGACCTGCTGGAAACGCGCCTGACCGCCCCACGTCAGCGGATGCTGGAGATTGTGCGTCAGCTCAGTCAGCAGCCCGATATCAATTATGACCGCCACGTCGCCCGTTCTGAGTTTGAGCATTCCGCCCGCAACGCCGCCATCGCCTGGCTGATGAAATCGTTTGGCAACTTTGATAACGACGTCACCAGCGTGATGCAGACCTATTTCCACTACTGCTCGCTGTCGATGAACTGTATTGAGCTGGCGCGCAGTTTCGTCTATCTGGCGAACCAGGGGCTGACGCTGGATGGCAGCCGGATGATTACGCCGCGTCAGGCGCGGCAGATTAACGCGCTGATGATCACCAGCGGCATGTATGACGGTGCGGGTGAGTTTGCCTGGCGCGTCGGGATGCCCGCCAAGTCGGGGGTTGGCGGTGGGATTATTGCGGTGATCCCCGGCGAAATGAGCATTGCGGTCTGGTCGCCGGGGCTGGACAGCGCGGGCAATTCACTGGCCGGAACCGCCGCGCTGGAGTGTCTGACCGATAAACTGGGCCGCTCAATTTTCTGAGTCAGCTCACCACATTGATCGGCTGGCCGTGGCGAAAGGCTGTGAGATTAGCGGTAATGCCCTCGATCAGATTATGCACCCCACTCTGACTGGCCCAGGCGATATGCGGCGTGAGCAGCAGATTCGCCAGGCCGGGTTGCAGCAGCGGATTGTCGACGGCCGGGGGTTCGCTGCTCAGGACGTCGAGCGCTGCCCCGCCGATCTGGCCCTGCTGCAACGCCATAGCGAGATCCGCTTCATGAATCAGCCCGCCGCGTGCGGTATTGATCAACAGCGCCTGCGGCTTCATTTTACTCAGCGCCTCGCGGTCAATCATCTGTCGGGTCTGCTCACTCAGGGGACAATGCAGCGAGATGATATCGCTGCTGGCCAGCATCTGCTCAAAACTGACGTAGCCGTCACGCAGCGTCGTGCTGCCTTTGCGCTCGGCATACTGCACCTTCATGCCTAACGCCTGCGCCAGTTTTGCTACCGCCTGACCAATATCGCCTTTGCCGACAATACCCAGCGTCGCACCGCCAATATCCTGAATCGGCTGACGATGAAGGCAAAAATGTTGCGCTTCTGGCCACGCCGCCCGGGTCGTGCTGGCGTAATCGGGTAGCTGACGCCGCAGGGCAAAAATCGCGGCAATGACCCCTTCCGACACGCTCTGGGTTGAATAACCCGGTACGTTGCTCACCACAATGCCACGCGCCCGACAGGCATCCAGATCGATACAGTCGTAGCCGGTTGCGGCAACACAGATAAAGCGCAGCGCCGGTAGTTGCTCAAGCGTGGCCGCCCGCAGGGGCACTTTATTGGTGATCGCTACGGTGGCGTCTTTCAGCGCGCTTACGATGGCGTCTTCCGCCGTCTGTTCCCGCACCTGCCAGTCTGTGCAGCCCGGCAGCGCAGGCAACGGAACCGGTAACGTAGCCCCATCCAGCATTACAATTTTCATTTTTCATCCTTTTTGACAGCAATAAACGCAGCCGACCCGCTTCTGGCGCGAAACAATGTTAGCCTTATGTATTTCCAGAGTAACAAACAGGTTAAATGACAGCAGAATTAAAGTGAATATGTTCAAACTGTGCGAATTTTTTCAGAATTTATGCCACTTTCTTTAACCCTTTTATCCCCTTCGCGTTACACTGCCGCCCTGAATTCTGACCCATTATTCTGATGTAAATCATGCGAACACCTGCCGACAGACAACGACTCACCGCCAGTATTGCGATCCTGGCCGTGCTGCTGTTGTTTGTTGCGCCGATGGTGTCAAAAAATCTGGCGGAACATCACGCCAGCCTGCAGCGCCTCTCCGCCATCAGCGGCGATAGGGTGATGATGGACCATCACGGTGAGATGGCGATGATGGATCATCACAGCGACATGCCGATGGCCGGCCATGAGATGATGGCGCCCGGTTTCGCCTGCGGCTACTGCGATTTACTGATTCATGTGCCGCTGATGTTATGGGTGTTTATCCCGTTCATCTGGTGGATGTGTCTGATCTCCCGGGCACCACCTCCGCCCGCCACGGCTCCACCGCGGCGGCGACGCTCTCTGCGCACCCACCGTCCGCGTGCGCCCCCGCTGCTGGCGTAAACCTCACTGTTTTTTGACCTGTACTTCTTACGCGTTACGGCGTCAGAAGCTTTGTCCTGTCTTTTGAAAAGTGTGGAATGCTATGTCCTCTTCTCAGGAAATGACCCCTGCACCGCGCGGCGCGGTGTTAAATCTGTTTCGCCGCCTGCATTTTTATATTGGCCTGTTTATTGCGCCGTTTATTTTTGTCGCCGCGCTGACCGGTACCCTCTACGTTCTGACGCCGCAGATTGAGCAGGCGATCTACCATGATGCCTTAACCACTGACGCGCACGGCGTGGCGAAACCGCTGTCGGCGCAGATCGCCGCAGCCCGCCAGCGTGCCGGGGAAAACGCACGTATCTATGCCGTTCGACCGGCACCGGGTCCGCAGGATACCACCCGGGTGCAGTTCTCCGGGCGCAACCTCGGCCCGTCAGAATCGCGTTCACTGTTTATCGATCCCTATACCCTGCAGGTGAAGGGTGACATGACGGTTTACGGCACCAGCGGCGTATTGCCGCTGCGGATGTGGCTCGACCAATTGCACCGCGGTTTGCTGTTAGGCGATTTCGGTCGCAACTACAGCGAACTGGCCGCCTCCTGGCTGTGGGTGGCGGCACTCGGCGGCGTGGTGTTATGGCTCGGCACCCGGCCACGCCGTTCCGCCAGAAAACCGCGCCGTGGTTTTACCGCTCTGCGTCACTGGCACGTTACGCTGGGGCTGGTGCTGGCGGTCGGGCTGGTGTTCTTTTCGGTTACCGGACTGACCTGGTCACAGTGGGCGGGCAATAATATTGAGAAAATGCGCAGCGATCTCGGCTGGATGACGCCGCAGGTCAATACTGCGCTGAACGGTGACGCACCGGCGGCACCGGCCGATCCGCATGCTGACCATCGTGGCAACGGTGAAGGCATGACCATGGGCGATATGGCGATGCCGGCCCGAAAAGCCGCGCCCGCGCTGCCAAATCAGCCGGACGGCAACTGGGATCGCGCCCTCGACGCCGCGCGTCAGGCCGGTCTGCATGCTGACAAGCTGGAGTTACGTCAGCCGAAAACCCCCAATCAGGCGTGGACCATCTCTGAGATTGATCGCAGCTGGCCGAGCCAGGTCGATGCTGTCTCGATTAATCCCAACGATTTTAGCCTGGTCGATCGGGTGGAGTTCGCCCATTTCCCACTGGTGGCAAAACTGACCCGCTGGGGCGTAGATGCGCATATGGGCGTGCTGTTTGGCCTGCCTAACCAGCTGATTCTGGCGCTGTTTGGTTTCGGTCTGTGCGCAATGATCGTGCTGGGCTACCGCATGTGGTGGATACGCCGTCCCGCGGTGCCGCAGCTCAGCCCGTCGCAAACGCTGTTGTCAGCCTGGCTGGCGCTGCCGCGTTACGGTCAGGGAGTCAGTCTGATCGTGGTGCTGGCGCTGGGCTATGCCCTGCCGCTGATGGGGATTAGCCTGCTGGTGCTGGTGCTGCTTGATATTCAGCGCTGGCGCAGTGCGCAACGCAGCGCGCAACGGCGTGTCGATACCGCGCCGGATAAACAGTCTCCGCTGGCGATTATTCAGGCGCGCTTCGCGGTCAAACGCAAAGAGATGCGCTATTTCCTGCGCAGCGTGACGGTGCTGGCGCTGATTGTGATCACCGTGATGGCAAATGCGATGATCGGCGGAGTGATCGATCAGTATCAGATTCCGTTCAGCAGCTGGTCGCTGACCATGTACATCACCCAGGCGATGATGATCCTGCTCTACTCGACGGTATTTACCGGCCTGTTATCCATTCCGCTGTGGTATTTCTTCCTTGGCGAAAGCGACGAACAAGGCAAGTAAGCGTCCTGCCTGCCCTCCCGGCAGGCAGCTTGTTATTCAAATTAACTGACGAGGCCCGGCAAAACTGCCGGCTTCTCATTCCCTGCGTAACGGTTATCATCGTCATTATTGACCCCTTGATGAAAGAGCGAATCATGAACATCGTGCGAGCGAATCCTGAACAACTGTTTGAGTACGGTCCGTTTACCGTACGCCGCCAGCGGCCAGGCGAGGCCTTAAGCCCGCTGGTCAGCGTTGACCTGATGACGCTGAAACTCGATGCACGCATTCCAATGCAGCAACATCGTGATGAAGAGGTCTTTACCTATCTGTGGCGCGGTTCAATGCGCCATCAGGACAGCAACGGCGAAAGCACCTCACTCTCCGCGAAACGGGTGATGCTGGTGAACGCCGGTGAGGGCGTGCAGTATGAAGAGTCGGTTCCGCTGTATGAAGCAGAACTGTTGCAGGCGGTGATCCGACCGGCTCAGCGCGGCGGTGAAGGCATGACGCAGGTGCTGGAACGTGACCAGGGCATTATGGCTAACGGCTGGACCGAACTGGCGGGGCCGGAAACCTCCGATGCGCCGCTGGAACTGCGGCAGGATGCCTATATCTATGACGCCCTGCTGGAGCGAGGTCATACGCTTGAGGTGCCGTCGCTGCCCGGTTTTGTCGCTTACATTACCGTGCTGGAAGGCGTGATTCGGATCGGTGAGGAGCGACTGTCGCGCGGTGACGCGGTGAGCGGCGTGGACGAGAACATGGAAATTGTCGGCGATCGCGACGCCAATCTGATCTGCTTCCTGCTCAAACCTGACAGTGCGGCATAACAAAGCGCGGGAACCTTTCCCGCGCTATTTATTTTCGGCTCTGTCCAGTCTGCTATTGCGGCTGTTGCTGCTGCATCGCCTTAACCCGCTTAAACGCATGCTTAAACTGGCGAACATCATCGCGGAGCCAGTGACGCTGGGTCAGGGGCGCGTCATCCAGTGCCTGCGGCAGCGGCACGCCGGCCAGCGATCCGCGACAGCAAAACGCACGCGCCAGCGCAGGCGTTTCGATGCCGATATACTGCGCAAATTCAGGTAATGTCATTAATGCTGTACTCATTTCCAACCTCCTGAACAACAAATCAGCCTGCATTCTCGGTCCATTTCTTACCGGCATTTATTGATCTGAAACAAGGATGTGTTACTAATCATCTGCCTGCCAATGAAAACAGGTGATCTGCCCTCCACAATCAGACAACGAAGTGAGGATACCGTGCGCCGTTATGGATTGATGAGTCTGCTATTTTTTTCAGCCTTGAGTGGCGCACATACTCTGGTGCCCGGTCAGCCCGTGCCCTCGGTTTATATTGCCGATAAAGGCGAAATGGTGATTGATCAGGGCGATGTGAATTACCAGCGCTGGAATAGCCAGACCCTGACCGGCAAAGTCAGGTTAATTATTCATGTCGCGGGTCGTCTGTCGGCCAAAGAGCAGAGCGCGGGATTAATCGAGGCCATTCAGCAGGCGAATTTACCGCATCAGGGTTTCCAGACCACCACCATCGTCAATACCGATGATGCCCTGCCCGGCAGCAGCCTGTTTGTGGTTCGCAGTATTGCAGCCAGCAAAAAAGCGGCACCGTGGCAGCAGTTTATTATTGATAATAGCGGCGTAACAGCGCACAGCTGGCAGCTAAAACCGGGCAACGCGGCGGTAGCGGTGATTGATCGCCAGGGCATTGTCCGTTTCGCTAAAGATGGCGCATTAAGCGCTGACGAGGTTGCCGGAATAATCAGTCAGCTACGCAGCTTACTCGGATGATTCAGGCTGAATCAGGCGACGCTCAGCGGTGAAAATTCAGGTAAAGAAACGCTGAATGCTGCTGAATTCCCCAACTTTTTCCCGATCCTCAACTATTATTGTTTGAATGGATTGACCCGCCGTTCTTTGAAAACCTGCCAACTATGCTATGGCAGCCGGGGACGATTATTAAAGATGGCATCGAATAATTTCGACCTGCTGTGAATTCCTCTGTAGATAAGGACAGCCTTAATGACGGTCTGCGCAGAAAAACACGTCAATTCCACCCACCGCGATGCAGCACACCTGTTGAATGATATTGAACAACGGCTCGATTCTTTATTGCCGGTTGAAGGTGAACGTGATTTTGTTGGTGCGGCAATGCGTGAAGGCGCGCTGGCACCGGGTAAACGTATTCGTCCGATGCTGCTGCTGCTGGCGGCACGCGATCTGGGCTGTGAAGCAAGTCCGCACGGCTTGCTGGATCTCGCCTGCGCGGTAGAGATGGTCCACGCCGCTTCGCTTATTCTGGATGATATGCCCTGCATGGATGACGCGCAGATGCGGCGCGGACGCCCTACCATCCACTGTCAGTATGGCGAACACGTGGCGATTCTGGCGGCGGTCGCGCTGCTGAGTAAAGCCTTTGGGGTGATCGCCACGGCCGAGAGCCTGTCCGCCAGCGCCCGAACCCAGGCGGTGAGTGAACTTTCCCACGCGATTGGCATGCAGGGGTTGGTGCAGGGACAGTTTAAAGATCTCTCGGAAGGCGATAAACCGCGCAGCGCTGATGCCATTCTGATGACCAATCACTTTAAAACCAGCACCCTGTTCTGCGCCTCAATGCAGATGGCCTCGATTGCCGCCGGTGCCTCGGATGAAGTGCGTGAACAGCTGCACCGGTTCTCGCTCAATCTCGGCCAGGCGTTTCAGTTGCTGGACGATTTAACCGATGGCATGAGCGATACCGGAAAGGATTGTAACCAGGATGCGGGCAAATCGACGCTGGTCAATCTGCTGGGTGCGCAGGCGGTGGAAAACCGCCTGCGCGACCATTTGCGTTGCGCCAGTGAACATCTGTTACTGGCGTGCCAGGACGGCTATGCCACTCAACATTTCATTCAGGCCTGGTTTGAGAAAAAACTCGCTGCCGTCAGTTAAGGATGCTGCATGAGCCACTTTGCGGTGATTGCGCCGCCTTTCTTTAGCCATGTTCGCGCGCTTCAGCATCTCAGCCAGGCCCTGATCGCACGCGGACATCGCGTGACGTTTATCCAGCAGATCGACGTTAAGGCCCTACTGAGCGACAGCGACATCGGTTTTTTCCCGCTGGGATTAGCCAGCCATCCGGCCGGCAGCCTGGCGCATACTCTGCAACTGGCGGCGCATCCGCTGGGTCCATCGATGCTGAAGCTAATCAACGAAATGGCCCGCACCAGCGATATGCTGTGCCGTGAGCTGCCGGTGGTGCTTAACACGCTGGCGGTTGATGGGGTGATCGTCGATCAGATGGAGCCCGCCGGCGCACTGGCAGCCGAAGCGCTGGATCTGCCTTATGTCTCGGTTGCCTGCGCCCTGCCGCTCAACCGTGAAGCTGATTTCCCGCTGGCGGTGATGCCGTTTGACTATGGCACCAGCGATGCGGCACTGGAGCGTTATCGCACCAGTGAAAAAATCTATGACTGGCTGATGCGCCGTCATGACCGGGTTATCGCCCGCAATGCCCATGCGCTGGGATTAGCGCCACGGGAAAAACTGCACCACTGTTTCTCTCCGCTGGCACAGATCAGCCAGCTGATCCCGGCATTCGACTTTCCGCGTCAGTCGTTACCGGACCATTTCCACGCAGTCGGGCCACTGCGCGCCATTCAGCCGTCGTCTTCCTCTGCGCCGCACTACTTCCCGCACGGCGATAAACCGCGCATTTTCGCCTCGCTCGGCACGCTGCAGGGACACCGTTACGCTCTGTTCAAAACCATCGTCCGGGCCTGTCAGGAGCTGGATGCACAGCTGCTGCTGGCGCATTGCGGCCGCCTGACGCCGTTTCAGGCGGCGAAACTGGCACGCGCCAGCCAGACGCAGGTGGTGGATTTTGCCGATCAGGCGGCGGCGCTTGCGCAGGCCGATCTGGCGATTACCCACGGCGGCATGAATACCGTGCTGGATGCGATTAATCATCTGACCCCGCTGCTGGCGATCCCGCTGGCCTTTGATCAGCCCGGCGTCGCCGCACGCATTGTCTATCACGGTGTGGGACGTCGCGCCTCACGCTTCACCACCAGCCATGCCCTGGCGCGGCAGCTGCAGGCGCTGCTGGCTGACGACCGCTACCGGCAGCAGATGCTGCGGATGCGCAACGCCGTGGCCGAAGCCGGCGGCAGCAAGCTGGCGGCAGCGATTGTTGAGCAGGCGGTGCTGACCCGCAGGCCGGTAGTGAGCCGGAGGGATTATGCCGTCGTATGATCTGATTCTGGTCGGCGCCGGTCTGGCTAATGGCTTAATAGCCTTACGTCTGCGCCAGCAGCATCCCTCGCTGCGCATCCTGCTGATTGACGCTGAGCGCCAGCCGGGTGCCGGACATACCTGGTCGTTCCACGCCGAGGATCTCAGCGAAACCCAGCACCGCTGGATCGCCCCGCTGGTGGTTCATCACTGGCCGGGTTATCAGGTCCGTTTTCCGCACCGCACCCGCAGCCTCAACAGCGGCTACTTCTGCGTCACAGCGGAACGTTTCGCCGCAGTGATGCACGATCGCTTTCAACAGGATCTGATGCTGGACACCCGGGTGGAAAGCGTGGCCTCACGGTCGGTGACGCTGGCCGATGGCCGGTCGCTGGAGGCCAGCGCGGTAATTGATGGTCGGGGTTATCAGCCGGAGGCGGCATTACGCATGGGGTTTCAGGCGTTTGTCGGTCAGGAGTGGCAACTGAGCCAGCCGCACGGCCTGAGCACGCCGATCATCATGGATGCCACGGTCGATCAACAGGCGGGCTATCGCTTTGTCTACAGCCTGCCATTTTCAGCCGACACCTTACTGATTGAAGATACCCACTATATTGATGATGCCACGCTGAGCGCCGATCGCGCCCGGCAGAATATCCGCGACTACGCTGAACGCCAGGGATGGCAGTTAACGCGACTGCTGCGTGAAGAACAGGGCGCGCTGCCGATTACCCTGACCGGTGACATTGATGCCTTCTGGCAACAGCGCGATCGACCGTGCAGCGGGTTACGCGCCGGTCTGTTCCATCCCACCACCGGCTATTCGTTACCGCTGGCGGTGGCGCTGGCCGATCGGTTATCGCAGATGACGCTGTTTAATTCCGATACCCTGCACGCCACGATTCAGCTCTTCGCCAGCCAGACATGGCAACAGCAGCGCTTCTTTCGCATGCTGAATCGTATGCTTTTTCTGGCCGGTCCGGCCGATAGTCGCTGGCAGGTAATGCAGCGGTTTTACGGTCTGCCCGAGGACCTGATCGCCCGTTTTTATGCGGGAAAACTCACTTTGCCTGATCGGCTGCGCATTTTAAGCGGCAAGCCACCGGTTCCCGTACTGGCGGCGTTACAGGCTATTATGACTCCTCACCGTCAACAGGCGATGCAATGAAAAGAACCACAGTAATTGGTGCAGGCTTTGGTGGCCTGGCGCTGGCAATCCGCCTGCAGGCCGCGGGTATTCCGACAAGACTGCTGGAACAGCGTGATAAGCCGGGCGGCCGCGCCTATGTTTATCAGGATCAGGGTTTTACTTTTGACGCTGGCCCGACGGTGATCACCGATCCCAGCGCGATTGAAGAGCTATTCACCCTGGCCGGCAAAAAGCTGTCCGATTACGTTGAACTGCTGCCGGTTAAACCGTTTTATCGCCTGTGCTGGGAATCCGGCAAGGTGTTCAGCTACGACAACGATCAACCGGCGCTTGAGGCGCAAATTGCCGCCTTTAATCCGCGCGACGTTGAAGGCTATCGCCGCTTTCTGGCTTATTCCCGCGCGGTGTTTGCCGAAGGTTACCTCAGGCTCGGTACCGTGCCGTTTTTATCGTTCCGCGATATGCTGCGCGCCGCGCCACAGCTGGCTAAACTGCAGGCGTGGCGCAGTGTTTACAGTAAAGTGGCAAGCTACATCGAAGATGAACATCTGCGTCAGGCGTTCTCTTTCCACTCGCTGCTGGTTGGCGGTAATCCGTTTGCCACCTCATCAATTTATACTTTGATTCATGCGCTGGAACGTGAATGGGGCGTCTGGTTCCCACGCGGTGGCACCGGCGCACTGGTGCAGGGCATGGTGAAACTGTTTGAAGATCTGGGCGGTGAAGTGGAACTGAACGCCAGAGTGGCGCGGCTGGAGACGCAGGATAACAGCATTGCCGCCGTACACCTGCAGGATGGACGGGTGTTCCCGACGACCGCCGTCGCCTCAAATGCTGATGTGGTGCATACCTATCTTGATCTGCTGAGTCAGCACCCGGCATCCGCCGCACAGGGCCGGACGCTGCAGGGCAAAAGAATGAGTAACTCGCTGTTTGTGCTCTACTTCGGCCTTAATCATCATCACGATCAGCTCGCCCACCACACCGTTTGCTTCGGCCCGCGCTACCGCGAGTTAATCGACGAGATTTTTAATCGCGATGCGCTGGCTGACGACTTTTCGCTCTATCTGCATGCGCCGTGCGTTACCGATCCGTCGCTGGCCCCGCCGGGTTGCGGCAGCTACTACGTGCTGGCACCGGTGCCGCATCTCGGTACGGCCAATCTTGACTGGGCCGTTGAAGGTCCGCGGCTGCGCGATCGCATTTTTGACTATCTTGAGCAGCATTACATGCCGGGTCTGCGCAGCCAGCTGGTCACCCATCGGATGTTCACGCCGTTTGATTTCCGCGATGAGCTGAATGCTTATCAGGGATCGGCCTTCTCGGTGGAACCGATTCTGACTCAGAGCGCCTGGTTCCGGCCGCACAACCGCGATAAGCACATCGACAATCTCTATCTGGTGGGCGCGGGGACGCATCCGGGTGCAGGCATTCCCGGCGTCATTGGTTCGGCTAAAGCAACCGCAGGTTTAATGCTGGAGGATCTGGCTTGAATAATGCGTCATTACTCGATCATGCGGTAGAAACCATGGAGGTGGGATCGAAAAGCTTTGCTACCGCCTCAAAGTTGTTTGATGCCAAAACCCGGCGCAGCGTGCTGATGCTCTACGCCTGGTGCCGCCACTGCGACGACGTGATTGACGATCAGCAGCTGGGTTTCAGTAGCGATTCCCCCTCGCTGCAATCACCCGAGCAGCGACTGGCCCAGCTGGAGATGAAAACGCGCCAGGCCTACGCCGGTTCGCAGATGCATGAGCCGGCGTTTGCCGCTTTTCAGGAAGTGGCCATGGCGCATGATATCCTGCCCGCCTACGCCTTCGATCATCTGGCCGGCTTTGCGATGGATGTGCGTGGCGCTCGTTACCAGACGCTGGATGATACCCTGCGCTACTGCTATCACGTGGCGGGTGTGGTGGGTCTGATGATGGCGCAGATTATGGGAGTACGGGATAACGCTACTCTCGATCGCGCCTGCGATCTGGGCCTCGCCTTTCAGCTGACCAATATTGCGCGTGATATCGTCGACGATGCGCAGGCGGGACGCTGTTATCTGCCGGCGACCTGGCTGGCAGAAGAGGGATTGACGACGGAAAACCTGGCCTCACCGGAACATCGTCAGGCGCTGAGCCGGGTTGCACGGCGGCTGGTGCAGCACGCCGAACCCTATTATCACTCTGCCACGGCGGGCCTGAGCGGATTACCGTTGCGCTCGGCATGGGCGATTGCCACGGCGAAGCAGGTTTATCGTAAGATTGGCATGAAGGTTGATGAAGCGGGTCAGCAGGCGTGGGATCAGCGCCAGTCCACCAGCACACCCGAGAAACTGGCGCTGCTGGTGGCGGCCTCAGGCCAGGCGATTACTTCCCGGCTGGCGCGTCATGCTCCTCGTCCTGCCGATCTGTGGCAGCGCCCGCTTTAGCGCCGTGACGTTCGCGCAGCGTCGCCTGCAGCTTTGACAGCGGCGGCGCATACAGGAAGCCAAACGAGACACAGCCCTCTTTACCGCGCACCGCATGATGCATCCGGTGCGCCATATAGAGTCGGCGGAAATAGCCGCGACGCGGAATGTAGCGGAACGGCCAGCGCTGATGCACCAGCCCGTCATGTACCATGAAATAGAGCAGACCATAAACCGTCATGCCGGCACCAATCCACTGCAGTGGCCAGATGCCAACGCTGCCGAGATAGATCAGTAAAATCGCCAGACCGGCAAACAACACCGCGTAGAGATCGTTGAGTTCAAACCAGCCCTTATGCGGCTCGTGATGTGAAAGATGCCAGCCCCAACCCCAGCCATGCATGATATATCTGTGCGCCAGCGCAGCCGTTATCTCCATCCCGATAACGGTGGCCAGAACAATCAGGGCGTTCCAAATCCACAACATAGTTTCTCCTGAAGCTGCATCCTGCAAAGTGGCGTAAAGGATTAATTTTAACAGAGTTCAGGAAAAACAGCGGCGCCAGGACCCGGCAGCCGCAAACTAATGTCTGACAATCAAAAATCGGCCTTCAGCACAATGCGATAGTGAGCTTTCCCGGCGCGCAAATGGTCGAGCGCCTGATTGATCTGCGACATCGGGAAATACTCCACCACCGGGGCAATATCAGCGCGGGTCGCCAGCTTTAACAGCGCCCGTAGCTGAACCGGTGAACCGGTGGAAGAACCGCTCAGGCTGCGATCGCCCACAATCAGGCTAAAGGCCGGCACGCTGAACGGCGTCATCACCGCACCCAGCGTATGAAATTTTCCATGCGGCGCCAGCGCGCTGAAATAGGGCTGCCAGTCAAGATCGACCGCAACGGTGTTGATGATTAAATCAAACTGTCCCGCCAGCGCCGTCAGCGCCTGAGGATCGCGGCTGTCGACCACCTGGTTTGCCCCCAGCGCCAGTAAGGATGGCGTCTTTTCGCTGCTCGAGGTGAAAGCGGTCACGTCAGCCCCCAGCGCGCGCAGGATTTTGATCGCCATGTGGCCCAACCCGCCGATACCAATCACCCCGACCTGGCTGAGCGCTGAGATGTTGTGCATCAGCAACGGTTTGAATACCGTCATGCCGCCGCACAGCAGCGGGCCTGCGGTGGCGGCATCCAGCGCCTCCGGCAGCGGGATCACCCATTGCCAGTTTGCCCGCAGTCGCTCGGCAAATCCGCCGTGATTATTGATGGTGGAGACTTTGCCGCGACGGCAATTAACCTGATCGCCGCTCAGGCAGGCATCACAGTAATGGCAACTTTTTGCCGTCCAGCCGATGCCGACGCGCTGACCAATATGCAGCCCTTTGTGCTGCGCACCGTCGCCCAATGCCACGATGCGGCCGATCACCTCATGTCCCGCCACCAGCGGATAGGTCGATCCACCCCAGGCATTATCAATCATCGAGAGATCGGAGTGACAGATGCCGCAGTATTCTACCGCGACCTCAGCGTCTTCTGACTGGAGCGGTCCGGGCTGATACTCATAAGGCTGTAGCGCTTCGCCGGGCTGGAGCGCGGCATAACTTTTAATACCCATTCGCATTCCTCAATCAACGGATGAAGGCGTCGCCGGACGATCACAGCGGCAACGCAACCGGCAGCATAGCAACAGGCAGCGGTCATAAACTGCTGTAAATGCGGGGCTTTCATCGGTTAAATGCGGAATTTTTCTGCCGCACAGCGGATGCTGCGCGGTGACAGCTAAAGCGGATCGTGATTGAGAGGTGTCCGGAAAGCATGGCGCGCCGCGGCCATTAGCTGGCTGGCCGTTACGGTAGTCGGTAATCGCATCAGAATTTTAGTCGCCTGCCAGTAACACAGCACCATCATTTCATCCTCCTCTTTCTCAGCCAGTTCACGCAGCCTCGCCCGTAAAGAGAGGACGTTAATCGACTGATGTTCATCCAGCATGTCAGAGATGGTCTGATTAATAATCTGGTGGAGTGTTTTCCAGGAGAGCTCTGTCTGCAAAATTAACCTCTTTTAACGCTTATCGGCTCCGGGCAAATGAACGGCGGAATTTATCGCAGCAACGGGTCTGCAAAGTCATGGCTCTAAAGTCTGGTGATAACTATAGCTGTTTCTGCACGCTTGCGCCGGGCTACACCGTCAGAATTCTAAAAGCCGACAAGTTTAAATGTTTTTGGCCATTTTTGTCTCGTTTTAACCCGCCCGAGCCGTTCGACTGTCGATTTTTTTAACAGTGGTGGCGACAGGTTAACTGGCTGATGTGCCGGGGATTTTGCTATGTCCGCCTCCCTTTCTGGACGATTCGCCGCAGATCGGCACGAGGTTTAGCCACAGCGTCAGGATTTAGCGTCATTTGACAGCACTTTAGTCGCAGACAGCGGCAATCAGACTGAGTCTATCGCTTACTGATCCGCCCGGACGTCAGATCCATTATTCGCTATGGATTTGTTTATATAGCGATACAGTCATCCATCTTATCTGTCCGGATTGGTCGGTCCGGAGCCGGCCTGTTACGGCCAGTAATGCGATCCAGTCACGCTTAATCGGCTGCATGATGGATTCAGGACCAGGCGACGGGCGAATTCGGTATCGTGATGATTTTTGCCTGTTTTACGCCGGAGATGCCGGTTAAGCTGTACCACAATTTGCAGAATGATGGCGTGGATGCAGTCTGTGTCCTGCTGTGGTTACTGCTGCTTACCTTACCGCTCCCGCTGGCCTGCTTCGCGCTTACCCGACGTCAGGCGCAAAACAGCCGTCAGCGGCAACCCTGAATCGAGGATTTTCTGATGGCAATGACGCTGGAACAACTGCAAGACAAATACCCGGATGCCAACGCGGCATCGCTCGGTGACTCCCCGGAACTCGCCAGCCAGCTGGCGACGCTGGTCATTGCCGGTAAGAAAGTAGCCAGCTGCGGTTCGCTGCACAGCTGGCAGGATGATGAGGATAAACCTGAGCCGGGCCGTTACAGCATTATCCTCAACGGCGAGCAGCGGCCGGTATGTGTGATCCGTACCACCGGGCTGTTCCTGACGCGCTTTGACCGCGTGACGCCTGAAATGGCGATGCTGGAAGGCGAAGGCGATCTCAGCCTGGAATACTGGCAGCAGGAGCATCAGCGCTTTTTCCAGCGCGAAGGTTATTTCCATCCGGAAATGGAACTGGTGTTTGAAACCTTCCAGCTGGTCGAAGTGATCTGAACCGTTCCGGCCAACCCACGCTACAGGCTGTTTGCCGCCATCAGCGCTAGCCGTGAACAACCGCGCGCCGTCAGGATCTCAGCCGCCTGGGCGGCGCGCATTCCGCTGGCGCACACCAGTACGATGCGTTTATCTGCCGGCGGCTGCCAGTCCACTATCTGCTGCGGCAGGATCCGCAGCACCTGCTCTGCCACGCTGACCGGCGCTTCATCCCGGCTGCGCAATTCCACGATACAGTCATCGGCGGTCAGCATCGGCGGATCGATAAACGGCACGCCAGCACTTTCCGGTTCCGGCGCATCATCAAAACGAAACTGTCGCAGGTGCCAGTTGATGAAATCACAGTGGATCATGCAGCCAAGCGGTGACGGCGTCAGTTTCAGCAACAGGCTGAGCGCCATCTGCGCCTGTAACGCGCCCAGCGTGGCCACCGCTGGTCCCATCACCCCGGCCGTGTTGCAATTGCCCGCCGCGGTCGGCAGTTGCGGAAACAGTGCGCGATAGCCTGGCGCACCGCCGCAAAAACTGCCGACGTAGCCTTTGCGACCCAGTACGGACGCACAGACCAGCGGCAGACCGCGCGGCAGACAGGCGTCCGACAGCTGATAGGTGATAGCGAAATTGTCAGCCGCGTCGATCACCAGGTCGATGGCGTCGAGGGCGTCCGGCAGCAGGCTGGTACTCAGCACCTGCGGGCGGGCGTCGACCTCGCAGTCAGGATTACGCTGAAGCAGCGCGCGCCGGGCGGCTGAAACTTTTGCCTCACCAATATCCGCCATGCCGAACAAAGTCTGGCGGTGCAGATTATGCAGCTCAACCCGATCGCCATCGTAGAGACGGATAAAACCCACGCCCGCCCCGGCCAGCAACGGCAGCACGGTTGAACCGAGTCCCCCCGCGCCGACCACCAGCACCCGCGCCGCACGTAAGCGTTGCTGCCCCACCTCACCGATCTCCGGCAGTATGGTTTGTCGCTGATAACGATCCATCACCTCTCCTTAGCTGAACTGTGCCAGCCCAAAAATCGGGGTTGATGCCGCGGCCATATCACGTTGCTCCATCAGACCCGCCTGAAACGCCTGGTGACCGGCATCAATGGCGGCTGCGAACGCAGCGGCCATGCGCACCGGATCGCGCGCCTTCGCCACGGCGGTATTCAGCAGAATGCCATCGAAGCCCATCTCCATCGCCTGCGCTGCCTGCGAAGGCGCGCCGATACCGGCATCAATAATCAGCGGCACATCGTTGAACCAGGCCCGCATACTGCGCAGTCCCTCGATATTACGCAGCCCCTGCCCTGAGCCAATCGGCGCGCCCCACGGCATCAGCACTTCGCAGCCAGCCTCAAGCAGTTTTTCGCCAACAATCAGATCTTCGGTGGTGTAGGGAAAGACCTGGAAACCGTCAGCGCAGAGAATACGTGCCGCCTCAACCAGGGCGAACGGATCGGGTTGCAGGGTATCGGCGTGACCAATCACCTCCAGCTTGATCCACGGCGTGCCGAACAGTTCGCGGGCCATCTGCGCGGTGGTTACTGCCTCTTTCACGGTGTGGCAACCGGCGGTATTAGGCAGAATGCGGGTGTTAAGCTGTTGCAACAGCTCACGGAAAGCGCCGCCCGCGCTGCCCTCGCGCCGCAGACTGACCGTAATAATCTCTGCGCCTGAGGTCTCAATCGCCTGTTGCAGGATCGCGGGCGACGGATAGCCTGCCGTGCCCAGCAAAAATCGTGATGATGGGGTGTGTTGATAAAACATGGTTATCCTCCCTGCATCGGTGACAGCACTTCGATCTGGTTACCCGCCGCAAGCGACTGGCTGGCATAGCGGGCGCGCGGTACAAATTCACCGTTGAGCGCCGTCGCGACCGTGGCGGGATCGATCTGCTGCTCCTGCAACAGTTCGTCCAGCGTGCGCGCCGTGGTATCAATGACACGTCCATTCAGTTCAATCCGCATGAATCACCTCCTGAGTCAGTTGCTGCATTAATTGTTCCGCCATCAGCGGTGCCAACAGGAAACCGTGGCGATAGAGTCCGTTGAGCGAGAAGACCCCGTTTTCGTAGCGCACTTCCGGCAGATTATGGCGGTAAGCCGGTCGCAGCCCGGTGCCGCTCTCCAGCACGCGCGCCTCGGCCAGCGCCGGATGCAGAGACCAGGCGGCGCTGAGCAGTTCCATCATCGCGCGCGCGCTGATCGGGCTGCTGTCGTGGCTCTCAACCATGGTGGCGCCCAGCATGAAAATACCGTCGGCACGCGGTACCAGATAACAGGGAAAACGCGGATGGAGCAGGCGGAGGGGTCGGGAGAGATGCAGTTCAGGCGCGTGCAGGATCAGCATTTCGCCGCGCACCGCACGCAGCGCCGGTTGCGCCGCGACGGCGTGGATGCCGCGGCAGTCAATAATCTGACCTCCGGGTGCGCCGGGATGAAACGGCACATCTGCCTGGCGCAAACGTTGCGCCAGTTGCCGCAGCGCCTGGCGCGGATCAAGGTGGGCTTCGGCGGCAAAAAACAGGCCACGGGCAAAGCGATTTTCCAGCGCCGGTTCGACCTCGCCCGGAACCACCCACTGATGATTATGGGTCAGACTGGCGAAGCGGGTCAGCTCGCGACTGTCGCGCGGCGGTGCCACCACCAGCGTCCCGTGCTGCGTCACGCCTTCAATGCGTTTCGCCCACCAGGCCGCCGAATGCTGGCCCCATTCAATCACCTGCGGCGGCGCACTTTCCGCTTCACACCAGGGTGCCAGCATGCCGCCCGCCCAGTGGGAGGCTGCACGGACGTCGGACCGGGTAATCACTTCAACCTTTTCGCCCCGCTCTGCCAGTAGCGTGGCGACACACAGCCCGGCCACGCCGCTGCCGAGTACCGACCAGCGGCTCATGTTGCCCACCGGGCGGGCGTCGCGTCATTCAGGATAGGATGGTTCATAGTGGCCTCGTCGTAACTACGCGAAGACCCGGGATACCAGAAGGGAAAAAGGCGAGAGCATGAATGGCGATGCCCTTGCGGCAAGCATCTGCAGAGAGCGGATGCCCGTCTTCCTACGCCAGTATCAACTGGGTCAGGTTCGAAGGGTCGCTAAGCCGCGCAGTGCGCTATTAGCCTCTCAGTCTCTCTGGCGAGACTCCCCTGACGGGTTCTAGTTTTAAGTTAAGCGGGCAGGTTCGTCAAGTGAAGAGGCGATGATCAACCGTCCTGAAAATGGCTGAATTCATTAATTGTCATGGCATTATCCAGCACCCTCAGCCGCAGCCTGATCCGATCAATATCCTTTGCCTGCAGACCGCTGGTGTCACCTTTTTCGTATAGTCTCTGCAATCCCTTATGCTTCCGGCTTTTAATCACGCCTGTTTCTCAACGGGAAACAAGAGAGTGTTTTCCTTCAGGCAACAAAATTGCGTGACCAGCCCAATGATGAGCGGTCCGAAAGGAGTATCAATAGCTGAAACGGTGGCGTCCAGTGCGGTGTGTCATGGCCGGCAGTAACGCAGAGCGGCCGCTGAAAGTGGTCTGACGCAATGTCTGCTCCTTTCAGCGGCCCACAGGCTTAACCCGCATTACGCTCAAAGTGGCTGTTCACAAAGGCGCGACAGCGCGGCGAGATGGGATCGAGGAATACCTGTTCCGGCGCGCCGGACTCTTCAATCATGCCCTGATGCAGAAAAATCGCTTTGTTGGAGACTTCCCGCGCAAAGCCCATCTCATGGGTCACGATGATCATGGTACGTCCCTCTTCCGCCAGGCTACGGATCACCCGCAGCACTTCCCCCACCAGTTCGGGATCGAGCGCGGAAGTCGGCTCATCAAACAGAATCGCTTTCGGCTGCTGCGCCAGCGCCCGGGCAATCGCCACGCGCTGCTGCTGACCGCCGGAAAGTTGCGATGGCCAGGCATCGCGCTTTGCATACAACCCCACCTTATGCAGCAACGCTTCAGCCTCTTCCAGCGCCTCTTTGTGACTGCGTTTCTGCACGTGAATCGGTGCTTCAATGATGTTCTGCATCACCGTCTTGTGCGGCCACAGGTTGAAACTCTGGAACACAAAGCCGAGCTGCATCCGCATCAGTTTGATACGGCGACGCTGCTCGCGGTTCAGTTTTTCGTCGGCGTTATCCAGCGTAACCGATACCTCGCCGACCGCAATTTCCCCCGCCTGCGGCACTTCAAGGAACGGTATACAGCGCAGCAGGGTGCTTTTGCCGGAGCCGCTGGCACCGATTAGCGAAATCACATCGCCATCCTGCGCCGTCAGGCTGATGTCATGCAGCACTTCATGTCCCGCATAACTCTTTCTGAGATGACTCAGCATGATTGTCGGTGCCGTCATGAGCGCGCTCCAAAGTAGTAAGGTGAGAGTCGACGTTCCAGCATCGACACGCCTTTGCTGACCAGCATGGTCAGTATCAGGTAAATCACCGCGGCACTGAGGAACACCTCCAGCGCCCGAAAAGTCGACGAGACTATCGAATCGGCAATCCCGGTCATCTCCATCAGGCTGATGGTGCTGACCAGTGAGGTGGCTTTAATCATCGAGATAATTTCGTTGCTGTAGGCCGGTAACGCCTGGCGAATGGCGATCGGTAAGGTAATGCGGGTGAAGATTTTGTGTGATGCCATACCGGAAACTTTTGCCGCCTCCAGCGATTGCGTACTGACGGCGCGCAGCCCGCCCCGCAGAATCTCAGAGGTATAGGCGGCATCGTTGAGGATCAGCGCCAGCAAGCCGCACCAGTAGGGATCGCGTAGCAGCGGCCAGAACAGGCTTTCGCGCACTGCCGGTAAGCTGCCGAGTCCGTAATAGACCATGTAAATCTGGATTAACAGCGGCGTACCGCGAAACAGCCAGACATAGAAACGACAGAACAGGCTGCCGACCCGCGTCATGCGCAGCAGATTGAGCAGCAGCGCCAGCAGGCCACCGCCCAGCAGCGATAACAGCGCGAGGTTAACCGTCAGCGGCAACCCTTTCAGCAGCGCCAGCAAGGTTTGCTGTAAAAAAGTGATATCCACGTGGACTCCTTACGCCTTCACGCGTTGTTGACCGCGCATCGCAAATTTTTCCACGTAGCGGAAAACCATGTCAGAACAGGTGGTGATGATCAGGTAGATCACCGCGCCGACGCTGTAGAAGAAAAACGACATCTGAGTGGAGTTAGCCGCAGTTGATACCTGATTCATGGTTTCTACCAGTCCGGTGACCGACACCAGCGCCGACTCTTTGATCACCGATTGCCACTGATTGCCCATTCCCGGCAGCGCGGTGCGCAATGCCTGCGGCACAATAATGCGGCGGAACATCATTAAGCGCCCCATACCGGTGACCGTCGCCGCTTCCAGCGTGCCCTTCGGGATGGCGTAGAACGCGCCGCGAAACACGCCGCTCTGATAGGCACCGGAAATCAGCCCGATGGCAATCGCGCCGGCCACAAAGCCGTTCACATCAAACGGGCCCTGCAAACCCAGCGCGGTGCCGACGGTCGAGACCACCTGTCGCCCACCGAAATAGAACAGGTAGATCACCAGCAGCTCAGGCACGCCGCGAAACAGGGTGATGTAGCTGGCCGCCAGCCGCTGTTGCCAGCGCGAGCCGGCAATCTGCATCCAGCACAGCACGCTGCCGAGCACCGCGCCCAGCAACCAGGCACAGAGTGATACCGTGACGGTGACGGCAGCGGCACTCAGCAGTACCCCGCCCCATCCTTCGTCGCCAAAGCCCAGTATCTGCCAGTCGATATTCATCAACATCAGCGGTTACGCTTTGGGCGCGACGTCTTCGCCGAACCACTTAATTGACAGTTTGCTCAGCGTGCCGTCTTTGATCATTGAGTCCAGCGCCTGATTCAGCGCCTGCTGCAGCTCACTGTTGCCTTTGCGCAGACCAATAGCCGATCCCGCCCCCAGTACGCCGCCGGAGAAGCCGTAGCCGCTGCTGCTGATCGCCTCAGCGTGTTTTTTCACAAAGGCGTTAAGGTTAGTTCGGGAGGCCATCACCGCGTCGACCCGACCATTCATCAGGTCAGCGAAGGTTTCCGGACCAGCCTGATAGGTGCGGATGGTGGCCACATCGCCAAGGTATTTTTGCAGGAAATCGGCCTGAATGGTGGCGACCTGCACCGCGATGGTTTTACCTTTAAAGCTGGTTTTCAGATCCTCAATCGCTTTTTTCATGCCCGCTTCATCATCCGCGGTAACCACCGTGCCGCTGCCTGGCAGCGTTGCCAGCGGCGAGGATTTAGAGGTGACAAAACTGGAGACGCTGACGGTGTACTGATGGGTAAAGTCGATCGCTTCGGCGCGCTTAGGCGTGACGGTGACCGCATCAATCACCGCATCATATTTACCGTCAATCAGGCCCGGGATCATACCTGACCATTTCTGGGCGATGATTTCATATTTAAAACCGGCGCGCTTAGCCAGCTCCGCCACCATATCCGGCTCGTAACCGACAATTTTGCCGCTCGGCGTGGTCTGGTTAAACGGTGGATAAGCCGCCTCGGTGGCGAATTTCAGGGTGCCAAAATCTTTTGCCTGGCTGACCACGGAGGTTGCCAGCAGCGCCACGGTCAGGGAAGCCGCAAACAGACGGTTGTGCATCATCATAGAAACCTCATTTTATTATTAAGAGAGCAGCTCAATGGCAAGGCGGCTCAGCGCCTGCGTCCCGGCGGCAATGCTGCGTTCATCCGGTTGATAGTCGGAGTTATGCAGGTGATCGTCACGGCCCGGCGTGGCAGAACCAATGTGGATCTGACAACCCGGAGCCCGTTCGGTAAACAGCGAGAAATCTTCAGCGCCAAAACTGTCGCTGGGCTGCGCGATAATCGGCTTATCAAACTGGTGCGACAGGATCGGTTCCAGCGCATCAATCAGGCGATCGTCATTCATCAACGGCGGGACGCCACGCTGGAAATTGACCTCCACACGCACGTTCTGGGCCAGCGCCACGCCCTCGCACATCCGCTTAAACGCGGCTTCCATGTCGGCACGCACCGCCGGCGATTTCGTGCGGATGGTGCCCTGAAACAGGCAGCTGTCGGGGATAATGTTGTGGGTAGTGCCGCCCTGAATATGACCGATGGTCAACACCGCGGAGTGGGCCGGATCGCGTTCACGCGAAATGATGGTTTGTAGCTGACTGATGAGATGCACGGTAGCGATAATCGGATCGCTGCCCATGTGCGGACGGGCGGCGTGGGTCGATACGCCATGCACCGTCACGTCGAATTCGTCACTGGAGGCGGTGCTGGCGCCACGGGTCAGCGCCACTTCTCCAGCCGCCAGTTCCGGCTTGTTGTGCAGGGTGATTGCCCAGTCGATGCCCTCTGCCGCACCATCGGCGATCATCGCCTGCGCGCCGCTGTCAGGCGTCTCTTCGGCCGGCTGGAAAATCAACCGCACCGTCCCTTTCAGCTGCTGACGATAATGTGGCAGGATCGCCGCCACGCCAAGCAGGGTGGCCGTGTGGATATCGTGTCCGCAGGCGTGCATTTTGCCGGGCCAGACGCTGGCAAAAGGCAGTCCGGTCTGTTCATGGATCGGTAAAGCATCCATATCAGCGCGCAGCAGCAGGGTTTTACCCGGCTCTGCGCCCTGGATATCCACCATCACGCCGCTGCGGCCGATACCGGTTTTTGGCGTCAGCCCCAGCGCCTGCAACTGTTGCGTCACCAGGCTGGCGGTACGCAGCGTATCGAAACCTAATTCCGGGTGGGCATGAATATCACGTCGAATCGCCACTAAATGGGATTCCAGTTGTTCTGTTCTGGCTTTTATTTCCCTGGCCAGCAGTGCTTTATCCTGATTCATAGCAGCCCCGGCAATATTGGGTCGGCATCGTAATGCAGACTCTTTTTTTATGTGATCATGATTTCTGGTATTTGCGACCGACTATTTATTCACAGCATGGCGCAGAAAGCAACGCGCAAAAGCCGGCCGCAGCCGGTTTAAAATCAATGAGATAGGAATAACCATAGGAAGATTGAATGAGAAGCGGGCGGATCAGCAATAATATTAATAATCCGCCAGATGAAATTACTTTCACTACTTATCGGCAGCAGAAAGTCGCTTAGTGATTCAGCTAAATTAAAGAGTCATTACTATTTCCGCTCATTTCCCGGCTGTTCATCAGTAATAAAACCCCGCAGTTGAGCAGAGCTTCAGCGCTGACCTGCTTAGCCACTGTACGAAGTGGTGTCACCCTATCCGCTATCGAATCCCGATCGGCCCTGACAGCGCAACCGCCCTGCAGGCTGGCGCTGACCATCAGTGCGAGGATTGGTGAGGCGAACATGGAGAGCTCCTGAGTCGATACTGAATTGTGACCACATTATTAAATGGTCACTGGTTGTCAATCTCGCTACGTTGGGATGCGGTTGCAGCAATGACCTGATACGCGACGCTTTACTTCACGAATGGTTCAGCGGTGCGGTAATCATCCTGATGCAGAAACATGGTTTGCCCTGAGGTTGTGACTATTGACATTATTAGTCACTGGTCTGAGAATGCGGTTACTCTGCTGATGAATGAATAAGGTAACCTATGCTCAGGTTCAAACCTGCCGCCCTTGCTGTCTGCCTGTTGCCGCTGGCCCTAGCAGCCTGCGGCGACCCGTCCGGCACCGACGATCCGCGGACTCAGCCTCCTCTGGTCAGAGCGGCCACCGTAGTGAGTGCTGCCGATACCTCGCGCGCCTTCACTGGCGTTGTTGTTGCACGCACACAAAGCGACCTCGGCTTCCGGGTAGAGGGCAAAATTCTTGAGCGTCTGGTTGATACCGGCCAGACCGTTAAGCGCGGTCAGCCATTAATGCGTCTGGATCCGGTTGACCTGAGCCTCCAGGCACAGGCGCAGACGCAGGCTGTTACCGCTGCGCGGGCGCGTGCCCGACAGGCTACGGCTGATGAGGCTCGTTATCGGGGACTGGTCGCTACAGGAGCTGTTTCTGCGTCAGCCTACGACCAGATAAAGGCCGCCGCGGATTCGGCCAGAGCCGAACTCAGCGCGGCACAGGCGCAGGCCAATCTCGCCCGGAATGCGACCGGATATGCCGTGCTGCTGGCGGATGCCGACGGTGTGGTGATGGAAACGCTGGCCGAACCCGGCCAGGTGGTTGCGGCAGGCCAGCCAGTCATCAGGCTGGCCAGAGCGGGACAGCGTGAAGCCGTCGTGCAGCTGCCTGAGACGCTGCGGCCGGCAATCGGCAGCGAGGCGCAGGCTAAACTGTACGGTAGCGCAAAACAGTCTGTTACCGCCAGGCTGCGTCTCCTCTCCGATGCCGCCGATCCGGTGACGCGCACTTTCGAAGCCAGATATGTGCTTGAAGGCGCACTGGCCAGCGCACCGCTCGGTGCCACCGTTACGCTGCATATAGCAGAAGATAAAACACCCGGTCAGCGCCTGCAGGTGCCGTTAGCGGCGATTTATGATCCCGGCAAAGGGGCTGGCGTCTGGGTTATTTCAGGCAAGCCGGCCAACGTCACCTGGCGATCCGTCCAGGTGGTCGGGCTGGGGGACGATGCCGCCAGCGTAACCGGTGGGATCAAGCCGGGCGATCAGGTGGTGGCGCTGGGTGCGCATCTGCTGCATGACGGTGAAGCGGTACGGATCGCCCCTCAGAGCAGCGTCAGTGCTGCCGGGAGCCAGCCATGAGCAGCGGCCGCTTCAACCTTTCAGCGCTGGCGGTCCGCGAGCGCTCAATCACCCTGTTCCTGATCATTCTGATTACCGTCGCCGGTATTCTCTCTTTCTTCGAACTTGGCCGGGCTGAAGACCCGCCTTTTACCGTCAAGCAGATGACCATTATCTCTGCCTGGCCGGGTGCAACCGCCCGCGAGATGCAGGATCAGGTTGCCGAGCCGCTTGAGAAGCGGCTGCAGGAGCTTAAGTGGTATGACCGCAGTGAGACTTATACCCGTCCCGGCCTGGCTTTTACCATGCTGTCACTGCAGGACAGCACGCCGCCTGCAGAAGTACAGGAGGAATTCTACCAGGCGCGTAAAAAGCTGGGTGATGAAGCCAAAAATCTGCCGGCGGGCGTGATCGGGCCGATGATAAATGACGAGTTCTCTGATGTGACTTTTGCCCTGTTTGCGCTTAAGGCGAAGGGAGAACCACAGCGCGTGCTGGCGCGCGATGCAGAGTCGTTGCGCCAGCAGCTTTTGCACGTGCCCGGCGTGAAAAAGGTCAACATTATCGGTGAGCAGAGTGAGCGGATTTTTGTCTCCTTCTCACATGACCGGCTGGCCACGCTCGGTATCTCTCCGCAGGATATCTTCTCCGCACTAAACAGCCAGAACGTTCTGACCCCTGCCGGTTCGATTGATACTCACGGACCTCAGGTGTTCGTTCGTCTGGATGGCGCCTTCGACAAACTGGAGAAAATCCGCCAAACGCCTGTTGTGGTCCAGGGCAGAACGTTGCGGCTTTCGGACGTGGCAACGGTTGAACGAGGCTATGAAGATCCAGCGACCTTTATGGTACGTAATCAGGGAGAACCGGCCCTTTTGCTGGGCGTCATCATGCGTGAGGGCTGGAACGGGCTGGATCTGGGTAAGGCGCTGGATGCGGAAACGGCCAGAATCAATCAGGGTATGCCACTGGGCATGACGCTGACCAAAGTCACCGATCAGTCCGTGAACATCAGTTCCGCCGTTGATGAGTTCATGGTCAAATTCTTTGTCGCGCTGCTGGTGGTGATGGTGGTCTGCTTCATCAGTATGGGCTGGCGGGTCGGCGTCGTCGTTGCCGCCGCCGTGCCACTGACGCTGGCTGTCGTTTTTGTGGTGATGGAGGCTTCCGGTAAGAACTTTGACCGTATCACGCTGGGTTCTCTGATCCTGGCGCTGGGTTTGCTGGTGGATGACGCCATTATCGCCATAGAAATGATGGTGGTGAAAATGGAGGAAGGCTACGACCGTATCAAAGCGTCCGCCTATGCCTGGAGCCACACGGCTGCGCCGATGCTGGCGGGTACGCTGGTTACGGCCGTTGGCTTCATGCCCAACGGGTTTGCACAGTCCACCGCCGGCGAATATACCAGCAACATGTTCTGGATAGTGGGCATCGCCCTGATCGCCTCATGGGTGGTCGCGGTGGTCTTTACGCCTTACCTGGGCGTGAAAATGCTGCCGGAAATCAAAACCGTGGCGGGAGGACATGCTGCCATTTACAACACCCGTCATTACAATCGCTTCCGGCGCGTTCTGTCCCGCGTCATCGCGAGAAAATGGTGGGTAGCCGGATCGGTTATTGCCATTTTTACGGTCGCTGTTCTCGGGATGGGACTGGTTAAAAAACAATTTTTCCCTACCTCTGACCGCCCGGAAGTGCTGGTAGAAGTCCAGATGCCTTATGGCACCTCGATTGAGGAGACCAGCGCCACGACGGCAAAAGTCGAAGCGTGGCTTCAGCAGCAGAAAGAGGCAAAAATCGTCACCGCCTATATCGGCCAGGGGTCACCGCGTTTTTATCTGGCCATGGCACCGGAACTCCCCGACCCGTCGTTTGCCAAAATTGTTGTGCTGACGGACAGTCAGGCGGCACGTGAGGCACTGAAGTTCCGGCTGCGAGAAGCGGCGGCTCACGGGCTGGCACCAGAGGCACGCGTCCGGGTGACACAACTGGTGTTTGGCCCTTACTCGCCTTATCCGGTGGCCTATCGCGTCATGGGTCCGGACCCGACCACGCTGCGCGCGATTGCTGACAAGGTGGAGGCCGTGATGCAGGCCAGCCCGATGATGAGAACCGTCAATACCGACTGGGGCCCGCGGGTGCCAACGCTGCATTTCACGCTCAATCAGGATCGGCTGCAGGCCGTGGGGCTGACATCAAATGCGGTGGCACAGCAGCTTCAGTTCCTGCTTTCAGGCGTACCGATCACATCGGTGCGTGAAGACATTCGTTCAGTGCAGGTTATGGGACGCGCGGCAGGCGACATCCGGCTTGATCCGGCCAAAATAGCGGGCTTTACCCTGGTCGGCTCATCCGGTCAGCGTATTCCGCTGTCACAGATAGGGGAAGTCAGCGTCCGCATGGAAGATCCGATTCTGCGTCGTCGCGATCGTACTCCGACCATTACGGTACGTGGTGATATTGCTGAGCATCTGCAACCGCCGGATGTCTCCACCGCCATGCTCAAACAATTGCAGCCGGTTATCGACAATCTTCCGGCTGGATACCGCATTGAGCAGGCGGGAGCGATAGAAGAATCCGGTAAAGCGACAAAAGCGATGGCACCGCTGTTCCCGATTATGATCGCCATGACGCTGCTGATTATCATTCTGCAGGTGCGGTCGATGTCAGCGATGGTGATGGTCTTTCTTACCGCGCCACTGGGACTGATTGGCGTCGTGCCCACGTTACTGCTGTTTAACCAGCCGTTTGGCATCAATGCACTGGTCGGGCTGATTGCGCTGTCGGGCATCCTGATGCGTAACACCCTGATCCTGATAGGCCAGATTCACCACAATGAGCAGCAAGGACTCGCGCCTTTTGATGCGGTGGTAGAGGCAACGGTACAACGTGCCCGTCCGGTGTTGCTGACGGCAATGGCCGCCATTCTGGCATTTATTCCGCTGACGCATTCGGTGTTCTGGGGAACGCTGGCATATACCCTGATTGGCGGTACGTTGGGCGGCACCGTTATTACGCTGGTGTTCCTGCCCGCGATGTACGCGATCTGGTTCAGGATCCGCCCTGAAAAACCGCGGTCTGCTGATGAAAAAGCCCTGACCTGACGGTTGTGAAAGTCGCCGTGATCCCTGAATAAGCGATCACGGCCTTTACCCCATCGAATGGGATAAAGAGGTTTACCTTACGCCGAGAGGTTTTATCCCGGTGACAGGTTCGCCCATTAGCCAGACGTTGCGCCCGTTCAGTTACCTACATTTCCCTGCGATCTGCGCCATATGCCACAGCTTTCATTGCCTGCAGCGCGTTCAGACGCGTTTTTAATGCGGCTTCAATATGGTCATAGGCTGTGCTGCCCAGCGGCAGACGTAATGGGGGGCTGGCCGCATCTGCTGCGGCTATTATTGCTGTCACGCATCTTTCAGCATCACCTTTAACCGCAAACTCTCCCGATAGCAGTGCCGATCGCAGTTCGCCCGCCGGCGTATTGCGATAAGCCGGCAGGGCATCAGCAATATCCAGTCCCGCACCGAACTGCGTTGCCGTCGGCCCCGGCTCTACCAGCAAAAAGTCGATGCCGAACGCCGCCACTTCCTGCCGGACCGCTTCAACAAAACCTTCGATTCCCCATTTAGTGGCGTGATACAAACTGAAATCAGGGTAGGCGATCTGGCCGCCCTCCGAAGACAACTGCACGATGCGCCCGCCGCCCTGCTGCCGCAAAAATGGAATCGCCGCGCGGATAAGCTGAATCGAACCCATGAGATTGGTGGCAATCTGGCGCTCAATTTGCTTATCGCTCAACTCTTCGGCTGCGCCAAACAGGCCGTACGCCGCGTTGCTTACCACAATATCAATCTGCCCCGCCCAGGCGAACGCAGCGTCAACCGCGGGCTTAATCGCTGCTGTATTGCTGATATCCAGCACCATCACCTGCAAATTATCGCCGTATTGCACGCGCATATCTTCTAATGCTGCTTCACGCCGGACGCTTGCCACCACCCGATCGCCACGGTCCAGCAGACTTTGACACATCAGGCGACCCAGGCCGCTGGATGCGCCGGTTATTAGCCAGGTTTTCATTATGGTCATCTCCGTTTAGTAAGCCGGATAACAGCATAAACCGGTTTATTGGTGGCATAATCTCCGCAAATCAGAATGGGGTGGTGGGAAATATCCAACAATGAAGCGTCCTTCCTGGAACGAACTGCAGGCGGTGAAAGTCATTGCCGCACAGCGCAGCTTTAGTCGCGCTGCTGACGTGCTCGGACTTAAACGTTCAACGCTCAGCCATACCATTAAAGGGCTGGAGGCAACACTTGGCGTGCAGTTGTTCCATCGCACAACACGTAGCGTTGCGCTGACCGAAGCGGGTGAAATGCTGATTGCGCGTCTGGCACCGTTACTGGCGGAAATGGATGAACTGCTGAATGACGTCACCGCCAGCGGTCAGCAGCCTTACGGCACGTTGCGCATCAGCGCCAGCGATGCGGCAATCAGCCTTCTGCTGGAATCGGTATTGCCAGCATTTATCCAGCAAAAGCCGGGAATCGAAATTGATTTAGTTGCACAAGGTCAACTGGTGGATATCGTGGCGCAAGGATTTGATGCGGGCATCCGGCTGATTGAAGATGTGCCTAAAGACATGGTTGCCATTCCTCTGAGCGGGCCGCTGCGTTTCGTTACCGTAGCATCGCCCGGTTACCTGGCAGGACGACCTGACATTCGCCACCCGCAGGACATTATGCAACATACCTGTCTGCGCCAGCGTCTGCCTGGCGGCAAACGTTATCACTGGGAATATCAGCAGCATGAGCAACAGTTTGCGCTGGATGTGCCGGGCAGCCTGACCCTCGACAGCAGCGCTTTAATGGTGGAAGCCGCTGTCGCAGGGTTGGGTGTGGCCTATGTGCCAGAGCCCTACGCCCGGCAGGGTCTCGACACTAAGCGGCTGGTTACGTTACTGGAAGAATGGACGATCACGTCTCAGGGTATTGCACTCTACTTTCCGCAAAATCGCCACATGCCTGTCGCATTGCGACTGTTCGTTGACACGCTAAAAGCAGCGATGCGTGCCTGAAATTAACTCAGCTGATTCGGCCAGCGTACCCGTTAAAACGGGTTACGGATTAACGGTAAGCAAACACCGAGCGGTTCAGACCCATCGTCCGCTGTAAACCGACGCTACCTCACCCACTCCGATACCTCTGCGGCATCGCATAGTCAGTATCAGCTATCGCGTTAACTTCACGTCATGCCACCTATCTGACTACCCGTTTGCATTCGACCTTACCCGTCATTCATCTTCGTTCGACCGTCTGGCGTTATTCTGCCCCTGCCTTCAGCCAGGCAGACGCTGAAGTATCGTATCAACCGGGACGGCACAAAAAATATTTACCTAACAAGTGTTAGATAGGTGTTGACGCCTATCGAATCACCCGCTAAGGTTTACCTACCTAACGTTAGTTAGATAACTCGACCCCCAACTTTAAGGATCATGACCATGACAACTAAACTTCAGCTTTTCACTTCGCCTTCAGCCTTTCCGAATCCACAGCGTCTGCGTCTGTTCATGCACGAAAAAGGCATCGCTGACCATTTTGCCGAGACCATCTATGACATGTCTCCTGTCGGAGAACAGCGTGGCTGGCGTCATTTGAATATGAATCCGTGGGGCGAAACGCCTACTCTGCAACTGGCTGACGGTAGCTACATCTCCGAAACGGCTGCCATCGTTCGTTATCTTGATCAGGCGTATCCCGGTCGCAAGATCATGGGAGAGACCGCACTGGAACAGGGTCTGGATAACATGTGGGATAACCGGATTTGGGTGCACATCCTGTACCGTATCGTAACCGCGTTCCATGTGCTGCACACCGGACTCGGCTTCAAGCTGGAACTGACCAAAAATGAGGCCTGGGGCGAACACTGCCGTAAGGAAGCGCTGGCTCACGCCGCCCTGGTCAATCGTCATCTGTCAGACGGCCGCGAATGGCTGCTCGGCGGCGATGCCCCGACCTTCTCGGACATTACGCTGGCAACCGCCATCGCCTTCTCGAAATTCCCGGTCAATGCCACACCACTGGACGAGCGTTTTGAGTTCCTGGATGCGTACTGGCAGCGCTGGACAAAACGTCCTGCTTTCCAGGCAGCCTACGCCGATCGCAGCAGCGGCATTCCTGAGCTGGATTCGCCAGCCCGGTAATAGCTTCTCAATGACAACGCCGGTACGCCGGGATCGCCATCCTTTAACTTTCCCGGTGACCGTAGTGGTCCCGCTAGTATCGGCTGGCGATGCCGCTTTCTGAACCATGATGGAACGGCTTCTGCCTGAGCACTCTGGTCGCATTGAACGCCGTGCTCTGCCTGATAATCTACCTGTCACACGGTAGGTATTTGCTGTAAAATAGCCTTCTTTATTGAACAGATCGTCCCTGGACGAAAGGCACAAAGATGAGCGTCAATTCTAAGGAAGCCATTTTGTTGGCGGCCAAAAAAATTGCCCAATCGCAGGGCTACAATGGTTTGAATTTCCGCGACCTCGCGGAAGCTGTTGGTATCAAAGCGGCGAGTATTTACTACCATTTTCCCAGCAAAGCCGATCTGGGTATTGCCGTTGCCAGACGCTATTGGGAGGACGGTGCGCTCGCACTCGAGATGATCGAATCAGAAAGCCCATCTCCGATTGACGCGCTGCGTCGCTTTCCTGAAATCTTCCGCAGATCGCTTGAGGCCGACAATCGTCTCTGCCTGGGCAGTTTCATGGGCGCTGAAACGGATACTTTGCCGGTTGAAATGACCAATGAAATCCAGAAATTTGCTGAAGTAAACATTGCGTGGCTCAGTAAGCTTCTGGTGGCTGCGAAGGTGTGCGAATCAAGTGAGAGTGAATCCAGAGCACGTGCAATTTTCGCCGCTATTGTGGGTGCCCAGCTTTTTGCCAGAAGTCGCTCGGATATCTCGCTTTTCGATGCCCTGGTCGATTCATACCGCGCATCAGGACCTCTGCCTGCATAGCCACTGACAGCGACCCGCTTTGGCGAAAGATAAAACCGGGTAATAGCCCGGTTCGTTTCTCATTCAGCCTTTCTCTGGTGTTAGTAAAACTGAACATCATTGATCAGACTTGCGTCATCCCACCATCCACACAGATTTCTGCTCCGGCTATATAACTGCTTTCATCGCTTGCGAGGAATAGTGCAGCACTGGCAACTTCTTCAGGCCTGCCCATTCTTGATAACGGAATGGTGCTGATTATCCCATTACGTAGCTCTTCAGAGGCCGCAAGCATCATTTCCGTATCGATGGGGCCAGGGGCGACAACATTTATTCGAATGCCACGGGCGGAGAGTTCTTTTGTCCATGTGCGGGCAAAAGAACGAAGTGCTGCTTTACTGGCGCCATATACGCCATATCCCGGCGTGCCAATCACATCGGCAATCGACCCGATCAAAACGACGCTCGCGCCCTTCTTCATCAGGGGAAGTGCTGCCTGCATAGCAAAAAGCGGTGAGCGCACATTCAGGCCGAAAATAGCATCAAAATGTGCCGGGGTGACGTCATCAATCATCGAGTATTCTGCCATTCCGGCATTGATGACCAGCACATCTATCTGGCCAGACTCTGCCCTGATTACATCAACTATCCGCGTCAGTTCGCTTATCTGGCTGACATCAGCACGAACGGGCCTGGCGGTGCCCTTTATGGTGTGGCTGGCTACTGCTAACTCCTCATTTCGGCGCGAGGTCAGCCAGGTCGTTGCACCTTCACTGGCAAATCGCTGGCTGATAGCCAGACCAATGCCTTTTGCTCCGCCGAGTATCAGGGCAACTTTATTCTCTAATCTACGCATCTGCTCACTCCTGTCGGGATGGAAAACAGATGATATAATTTTTATACTTAATAACAATTACGCACTTTGTTTAAATCAGGTATCGAGGAATATATCGCTATGGCTCAAATTGAGAGTAATGATCTGACAGAAATAGGAAAAACCCGACCGGTGCTGGAGAACATCACCAATAAATGGTCAATTTTAATTCTCACCGTACTTTGTAGTGAACCCGTGCGCTTCAATGAACTTCGCCGCCGACTGGATGGGATTACGCACAAAGCCTTGTCCGATGCGCTTAAGCGGCTTGAGCGCAATGGATTGGTGCATCGAAAGGTACTGCCGACTTCGCCGGTGAGTGTGGAGTACAGTCTTACATCACTGGCACAGACGCTTCAGGAGCCTTTTAGTGCGCTGTATGGATGGGCGCTAAAACATGGTGCGGAAATGGAGCAGGCTCAGTTGCGGTATGATTCCCGGCATGCAGAAGAGGTTGAATCATCCTGCAATCCGGGTCCACCAGTCGCCTTTGATTGACGCTGTTATGTCCGCGAAAAGATGATTACATTTATTCAGCAAACTTATCCGCGGCTCTGCCGCTCAGCAGAGTGTTACTCACCGACACGCGGATTGATCGCAGGGAAGACCCGTCGTTAACATTAAAAGTAACTCCGCAAACAGAGGCAGGGAAAGTATGAGGGAGATTGCACCCGAGGGCATAACCGGTATGCCGTCACGCACGGCAGAGTATCTTTGCCGTCAGACTGCACGCCTGGTGAAAAGAGGAAGCCTGACCCCGGAGACCTGCCAGCGTATCTATGCTTTTTGTGGTATCAGACCGTCAGATACTCAATGGCGTCAGTTTCTTATCCCGGTTCTTTGCTGTCTGGGATTACTGTCACTGGTTGCCGGATCGGTATTCTTTATTGCCTGGAACTGGGCGTGGCTGCCGAAGATGGCGAAATTTGCCCTGGCTGAACTGCTGATTGTCGCGCTGGCGGTGGTGGTCTGGTGGCGCTGGTACAGCACGCTGGCACGCAGCGCATTGCTGGCAGCAGGGTTAAGTTTCGGCGCCCTGTTTGCGCTTTATGGGCAGATTTATCAGACCGGGGCTGACAGCTGGGAGCTATTCCGGGCCTGGTTATGCGTTCTTCTGCCGCTGGCGCTGATTGCCCGGCAAAACAGCCTGTGGTTTTGCAGCTGGCTGGTCGCTAACCTGGCGTTCCAGCTCTATTACACCACGATGCCGACCTCACTGCTGGATCTCGCCGTGTCTGACAGCTTCACCCGACTCCCGTCGGCGGTGCTTCACGGATATCTGGCGCTGCTGGCCGCCTGCCTGCTTTTCAGGGAAGCGCTGGCCTGTCGGGCGATAACGCATCATCCTGAGAGCTGGCTGGCAAGTCGCTGGTTCTCACGGGTGATGGCTGGATTTTTACTGCTGCTGCTGACCACCATCGTGGCCGGGAACATTTCTGACTGGGACGGTAACAACCACTTTACTTACATCACGGTCGGCTGGGCGATCACCCTGCTGGCAGGTTATTACCTGTACCGTTACCGCTATCAGGATCTCTGCATGCTGACGCTGGGCATCGCCAGTCTGACTGTTGTTGGTTGTGCGCTAATCATGCGGTTATTTCTTTACGCCTACGATACGGGCGATCTGTTTTTGACCGGTGCCCTGATGGCATTCTGGCTGGCGGTAAATGGTTCTATCCTGCTGAAGTGGCAACGCAAAATGGTTGAAAAGGAGCCGATCGATCGGGTTCCGGCCAGGCTGACCTTACTGACAGACACGTTGCGTCAGCAGGGTTTGCTAAGCGCCTCGCAGATTGAAGAAATTCAGCAACGCGATCTCGCCTCCGACCTGCCCTGGTATCTGAGGCTGGCGCTAAGCGTCGGTGGCTGGATCGCAGCGATCATCATTCTGTTACTGCTGATACTGCTGCTCTATACCGCTGACTTACTCGACCAACCGAATGCCGCCACCCTTATTCTTCCTTCACTGCTGCTCGCCATCATTGCGCGCGGCCTGCTGCGCAGTCAGCGTGACGGTAAACATCACCTCGGGCTGGCATGGGCAATTGCGGCGACCTGCGGGCTGATATCCGGCGTTCTGCTGCAAATCCACAGCAATGACGTCAGCTTCCTTATGCTCAGTTCACTGTGTGCAGTGCCGATCCTGGCCGTGATGGCGGTGGTTATGCCCGACCGCACTTATCGATTTATGGCCATCACTGCCCTGAGCTTTTTTCTGGTGCTGGTGGGCCATTCTCTGGCCCGGCTGTCCCTGTCGCCGACGGCTGGCCGCCTTGCTGTTTGCGGAGTGGTGGCGGCGATAACGTGTTGGTGGCTGTGGATCGTCAGTCATCAGCTGAGGTTACAGGCAGGGCCGTACGCTGACGCGGTACATCCCCTGCTGTATGGCATCCCGGCTGGTCTGATGTTGCTGAGTTTCCTCGGGATAAACGCGGCGTATCTCACGGATTTCATCTGGTCAACTGCGCAGTTGACTACGCTTCAGTCTGCGACAGGCACAGGGATCGCGGCAGGCTTAGTGCTGAGTGCACTCAGTCAGAAAAGGAATGGCCAGTCGCTGTTTTCGATTATCACACTGCCCGCCGCCCTGATCTGCGGGGCTGTCGCCCTCTATGCACCGGGTATTGGACTGGGCCTGTGGTTGATTCTGATGGCGCGTTATCAGGGAAGTCAGGGATTACTGGTGGTCAGTGGCGGTTTCATGGTGCTGTATGTCATTGGCTGGTATTACTTCCTGGCGGTTACTCTGCTGCAGAAATCCCTGCTGCTGATGGTCGGTGGTCTGGTTTTACTGGGGCTGGTATGGGGAGTCAAAAAAGTGTTACCCGCACCAATCGGAGGTGCCAGTGAGAATGCGTAAACAGAGCCGATGGCTGGCAGGCGCAGTGATAGCGCTGGCGCTGGTGGCCGTCAATGTCAGCATCTGGCAAAAAGAGCAGGTGCTGAAACAGGGCGCGGTCATGATTTTACCCCTTGCGCCGGTTGACCCGCGATCCCTGATGCAGGGTGATTACATGGCGCTGAATTATGCCCTGACCCGACCTCTGGAACTGAGGTTGTATCAGCAGGCTGAGACCTGCGGCGCGACCCTGTCAGCGCCCTGCCTGCCCACCAGCGGGACGCTGATTGTTGACCTCGATGCGCAGCGTCATGCGACTCAGGCCCGGTTTGATCACGGTGAGCCTCTGCAGGCGAATCAGCTACGGGTGAAATACCATCAACATTCTGGCTCGCTGACCGTCGGCACCAACGCCTGGTTCTTTCAGGAAGGCCATGGCGAGCGTTTCGCGCAGGCACGTTACGGGGCATTCCGCGTCGGGAGTGATGGTACGGCACTCCTGACCGATCTGCTTGATGAGCAGGGTAAAGCGATTCAGCCTTAACTATGCCAGACGCTCGCTGACCTGCCACAAAATGCTCTGACAGGCGGCTTTAAGATCCTTGCTGCCAGGATGCACGTCGCGGATCGCCACGAGGCTCTTGCTGGTCTGTGGAACCGTTTATCGATCATCGCCTTAGCGCTGATATTTACTAAGACGCTGAACGTTCCGGCATCAGTTGCCAATGCGATCTGCTGAGTTAAACCAGCCGGAGAGGTGTTATAAGCGGGCAACGGCCAATCGGGTGAGTAAGGCGGTCGGGACGGAAGCGGAGTAGCACAGGCAGATTATGGTTGGTGCAGCAACCTGTTGATACGCTACCGCGCAGCAGGTTCTGTCTGCTTACCCAGGTTGCCTGCTACCGGATGTGGCACGGTAAAGTACGTAACCTTCGTAATGCTTAAAGGCGTGCACACTACGCGGGTTCGTTTCCCGGGGCATCTCCCCGGGAAACGTTGATAGTCGTTGGTACAGAGATTGCAATTGCAGAAGTAATAAACGGCGGTTAGCCCGGCAGGTACTCGGCTACTGCTCGTTTTTACGCTGCACATCCTCTGCGGCAGAAACGCCGGTGATGTCAGAAAGCCCATCCTGATCGATTTCAGCCGCGGCACCATCAACGGTCCGGGCCATCATGAGTAAGTCCTGCAGTTCGTGCAGCAGAATGGCCGCATCCGATTTAAGCACCTCATCGGTATCCACGGACTCAATAATCGTATTGATGGCCTTTCCGGCGCTTTCCATCATTTCAGTCACACCGCCCTGCTTACTCACTGCAAGCACCAGCGCGCTGATCAGAAGCGATTGAGCCTCGACGCGGGCAGTTAACTGTTTGGTTGCCGCATCAATTTTAGAGATTTTGGCAAGCATGCTTAACACAACGTTTTTCATGGGAAATACTCTATAAAACCTATATTTGGCAGTTAATCAGGTTGAGGAAACGCTGATTAACCATTTCCACTGGTTCACTGGCTGAAAATAATTAACAAAACCTCTGTCGGATTACACTATTTTTTGACCAGCGTAAGCCTCTGAAAATTTGCCACGGTTACCGGCCTGCCGCATCCAAAACAGACTGCTCCGTGAGCACCTTTCTTCATGTCAGACAGGAGAGAATAGGTAAACTTCCTGTCACCGCAGAACGGGCATTGAAATTTAGCGAACCTCATGAATACACATTAGGATCATCCCCGGTAAAAGAGGGCCCAGCATGGCAGGTTAGCGTTAATTGACAAGCACATTTACGTCAGCAGCGATTTATTGAAGGAGAACAGAATTTTCGTCCTCTGCCGGGCTGATGAGAAAGATTTTCTGGCTGACGAAAACAGCTGAAAACCGGACCTCCCCTGAACCTGTTTAATCAGCCTCAGGATATCAGCAGCGCCGCCAGCCTGCCGCTGGCGGCCTGGGGCGATACGCAGGCACACTGCCACGGTTAGCCGCTTATCGGATCAGTGAGTAAAAAAATCCGTTAATATTTCCGCCAGTTTTTCCGGCTGTTCGTCGGGAATAAAATGCCCGCATTCCCCGATAACCGCACCGCTGACCTGCTCAGCCACGGCGCGCAGCGGGGTCGCCATATCCGGTATCGAGCCCTGATCGGCACTGACCGCCAGCAGCGGCAGCGCCAGCTTTCCGGCCTGCGCGCGCTGGCGATTCTGGCCGGCCGACTGCTCAACCGCCCGGTAGTAAGCCAGCCCGGCCCGCAGCGCGCCGGGCTGCTGATACAGGCGCAGATATTCAGCGCGCGCCGCCGCATCTATCCGGTGCGGACTGGCCGCTTTACGGTTAAAGAACCAGTCCAGGTAGATCGCCTCCCGGCCGGCAATCAGCGCTTCCGGCAGATCGCTGACGCAGTGGAAGGCGAAATGCCAGGTTTTCCAGGCATTACCACCGGCCACGGGCAGCGACTCAGGCAGCGTAATGCCGGGAATGCCGCCATCCAGCAGCGCCAGCCGGCTGACGTGCTGCGGAAACTGCGCCGCCAGCGACCAGGCGACCCAGGCACCGATATCGTGTCCCACCAGATGAAAGCGCGTGATGCCGAGCTGCTGTAACAGCGCCATTACCCGCTGCGCCACCGTATCGGTATCGTAACCCTCAGCAGGAAAGTCAGAGTCCCCCTGTCCTGGCAGGTCAGGTGCGATCACCTGAAAGTGGTCAGCCAGCCCAGGGATGACCTCGCGCCACGCATAGCTGCTTTGCGGAAAACCGGCCAGCAGAACTACCACCTCGGCGTTTTCACATCCGGCACTGAGATAATGAAGACGCAGTTGATCCACGCTGGCAAAGTGATGCTGATAGTGCGAATTATGTTGCATGGTGTCGCTCCAAAATTTAGGAAATGATCGTTTCCATATTGATTAAAAAATTTAGTCGAGGATTTTCAGGGCCAGCGGGATAACGCTTTCATCCGGCCGGGTCGCGGCCACTTTGCCGGCCACCCGCATACCGAGCACAATACATAACATCAGTGAGGCGGAGGCATCAGCATTCAGCGCCGGATTGATCGAGCCATCCTGCTGTCCCTGAACGATAAGCTGCCGCAGATTCTGCTGATTGCGCGTCAGCGCGTCACTGACCGCATCGGCCAGATCGTCATCCAGCGTCTGCAGTTCAACGGCACTGCCGGCGACCAGACAGCCGCGTTCGCCTTCAATATCACGTACTGATTCCACATAAAATTGCAGCAGTGCTGCCAGCCTGGCGCGACCGTTTTCACACTGCGCCAGCCGCTCGCTCAGCGCGGCGTTGCGTAATGAGAGGTAGCGTGCAAACACCTGCGCGAACAGCGAGCGTTTATCCGTGAACGCTTTGTAAATGCTGCCGGTGGTGAGCTGCATCGCGCGGCTGAGATCGCCTATCGAGGTGGCGTGATACCCTTTTTCGCGGAAGATCTGCATCGCGCTGTCCAGCGCCGCTTCTGTCTGAAATGCCCGCGGTCGGCCCCGTTCTCTGATCCGATTATCATTGCGCATTGCTCGCCCTTTAGGAAACGTTCGTTTCCTTAACGATAGCCGGAATCTACTCACAATAAAAGAGGCGTATTTCGTCCTCGCCAAACTCAGGATCTGAACAGCGACCGGTTCGCCGGTCCGCTTTGCGGGATGCTAATCCCGACTGACCTGACGCAAAGCGCTGTTACCGGCCGCTCATCTATACTGCAATTTATCTTCGCTAAAGGAGCTCCCTCATGGGACTGAGCTGGTTTACCCTCTGGCCGCCGCTGGCACGCGTATTATTTGTTCTCGCTTCGTTAACCCTCATTCTTAGCGGCCTCTATCTGGCGGCACCGCTGATCAACCAGGTGCTACTGGCGATGTTATTGTCGATCATGCTCGATCCGCTTATCAGCTGGCTGGAGAAGAAGCACATACCGCGTATTGTGTCGACGATACTGGTGATTGCTTTGATGCTGATGGTGGTGGTGGTCACCATCATTAAACTGACGGTGCTGACCCCCGATTTGATGCAGCTCAGTCGTCAGGCACCGCTGCTGCTGGCCGCCCGGCTGGAGCAACTCACGCAGGCGTTTGCCCGGCTGGATATCGGCATGACGCCCGACCAGCTGCTGACCTTTGTTGATGCGGGTGCGGTGGTGCGGATAGTGACCGCCTTCCTGACGCAGATACCTGGCGTCATCTCCTGGTGGATCATGGTCTTTCTGATGCTGCTGTTTATGTTGTATGAATTACCGCTGCTGAAAAAGACGCTACAACAGCGGGTAGCAGGCAAACATCAGGCGCTTTATCAGGCACTGCAGGAAGGGATTATGAGTGTGATCGTTTATGCACGGGTAAAAACCCTGACCAGCCTGCTTGGCGCGCTGATCGTCGGAACCGGCGCGCAGTTGCTGGGCCTGAAGTTTGCCTTTTTCTGGGGCGTACTGATGTTTGTCTTTAACTATGTGCCGGTACTGGGATCGTTCCTGGCGGCGATCCCGCCGGTGGTCCAGAGCTACATACTGTTTGATCTGCAGATGGCGCTGGCGGTTGCCGGCTTTTTCATGGTGCTGAATCTGGGGCTGAGTTCAGTGATTGAACCGTTGCTGGTGGGTAAGCGGCTTGATATGTCGCTGACCAGCCAGTTACTGGCGTTTCTGTTCTGGCAGGCATTGCTGGGGATAACCGGGGCAATTCTGGCGATTCCGTTAACCTATCTGATTAAAAAGGTCCTGCTGGCGGGTTATCCGCAGCAGCAGGACCATCAGTCGGAATTAACGCCGTGAGGGCGTTTTCAGTCGCCATGAACGGGTAAGACGCTTCTCGATCTCCACTATGAAGAAGATGATGACGCTGACGATCAGTGAAATCATCCAGTAGTTGATCGGCAATGGACGGGTACCAAACAGCGTATTCATCAGTGGCACATAGATAATTATCGCCTGCAGCACAATCAGCACCAGCGTAACCAGCCAGATGCCGCGATTTTTCAGCAGACCGCGATCCAGAGAGAAGCCATCAGCGTTACGGCAGTTGAGCATATAGGCCCACTGCGCAGTGACCAGCATCTGTAGCAGCACAGTGCGGATAAATTCTGCGCTGTAGCCACGCGGCTGCAGCCAGGCTTCCAGCACGAAGGCGCTGATTGAGATCAGCAAGCCGACAAACACCACGCGCCAGATAGCGTAACCATCCATTACGTGCGCCTTCACATTACGCGGTGGACGCCGCATCGCATTGGCTTCAGCCGGTTCAAACGCCAGACCAAACGACAGCGTGGCGGACGTTGCCATGTTCATCCATAAAATCTGTACCGGCGTGAGCGGCAGCAGGTTCCCCATCAGGATGGCGATAATAATCAGCAAACCCTGCGCCAGGTTGGTGGGCATGATGAACAGGATGGTCTTCTTGAGGTTGTCATAAACCCGACGTCCCTCTTTCACCGCAGCGGCAATGGTGGCGAAGTTGTCGTCAGCCAGGATCATATCTGCCGCTTCTTTCGTCACCTCGGTGCCTTTAATCCCCATCGCGATACCGACGTTGGCCTGTTTCAGCGCGGGCGCATCGTTGACGCCATCGCCGGTCATCCCGACAATTTCGCCACTGGCTTCCAGCGCTTTTACCAGCCGCAGTTTATGTTCCGGGCTGGTGCGGGCGAAGATATCGTAGGTTTTCGCCGCTTCAGCCAGTTCGGCATCGCTCATGTGTTCCAGCTGGTAGCCGGTGATTGCCGCGTGACTGTTGCCAATCCCCAGCATCTGACCAATCGCCATCGCGGTTTCCTGATGGTCACCGGTGATCATTTTGACGCGGATTCCCGCCTGCTGGCACTCATCAATGGCCGCGATCGCTTCAGGGCGCGGCGGATCCATCATGCAGGCGAGACCCAGCAGCACCATGTCATGTTTCAGCTCATCATGATCGAGCGAGGTGACCGGCGCAGCGGTTTTCTTCCAGGCCGCGGCCACGGTACGTAACCCTTCGCTGGCGTAGGTAGTGATGGCGGCGTCCCAGTAGTCACGGTCGATGGGCTCTGCGCCCTCCGGCGTCTGCTGCTGCTGACATAAATTGAGTAGCACGTCTGGCGCGCCGGTCAGCAATACATAGGATTCGCCGCCGGCTACGCAGCTGACTGACATATATTTATACAGAGAATCAAATGGCAGCTTACTGACTACCTCAACTGGCCCGGAATCGGTCAGCCCTTTGGCCGCCAGCACTTTCAGCGCGCCTTCCGTCGGGCCGCCCACGATGGTCCAGTGGCCCTGATTATCCTGGCGGAGCTGGCTTTCATTACAGGTATCGACCGCACGCAGGAACTGCTGGAATAGCGGATCCTGTGCGGCACTGGTAGTGCCTGCTGTGGCCTGCTCGGCTACGATCTCGCCTTTGGGTTCATAACTGTTACCACTGACGCGCCAGCGACTTTTGGCCAGCACCACCGCTTTGACCGTCATCTCATTCATGGTCAGCGTGCCGGTTTTATCAGAACAGATGACTGACATGGCACCCAGGGTTTCGACGGTCGGCAGCTTGCGGATAATCGCCTGATTGCGCGCCATCGACTGCACGCCCAGCGACAGGATGATCGAAATAATCGCCGGCAGCCCTTCCGGCACCGCCGCGACCGCCAGGCTGATCACCGACAGCGACAGCTCGCCCAGCGGAATATCGCGTAGCAGATAGCCGAAAATGAACAGCGCCACCATCATCAGCAGGATGATGAAGAAGATCGCTTTACCCAGTTTATCGATCTGCACCAGCAGCGGGGTTTTCACCTCTTTGATGCCGCTGATCATCTCGTTGATATGTCCGAGTTCAGTATCGCCACCGCTGGCGATGACCACGCCTGCCGCCGTACCTGAACTGACGGTGGTGCCTGAAAAGGCCAGATTAAGGCGATCGCCCAGCGATTTTTCACCGCTCAGCGTATCAACGCTTTTCGATACCACCGTCGATTCGCCGGTCAGAATCGCCTCTTCGACCCGCAGATTGTTCACTTCAAACAGCCGCAAATCTGCCGGAATTTTATCGCCGGGACGCAGCATCACCACGTCACCGATCACAATCTCACGCGTCGGCACGGTGACTTGTTTACCGTCTCGCACCAGCATGGCTTCATTCGCCAGCATATTCTGGATGCTTTTCAAAGATTTCTCGGCGTTGCTTTCCTGGATAAATCCAATCAGTGCGTTGATGACAGCAACGCCGAGAATGACAAAGGTATCTACCCAGTGGCCCATGATTGCAGTAATCACTGCGGCAGCCAGCAGGATATAAATCAGTACATCTTTGAAATGCGCGATAAATTTTAGCAGCGCAGACTTTTCTGCTTTTTGCGGTAGGGCATTTGGACCATATTTCTGCAGACGGTCATGCGCGGTGGCCGAGGTTAATCCCGCTGACGAACTTTGTAAGTCAGAAAATATCTCGGCCACACTGCGCTGATACCAGGGACGATCGGATAAAGCGGGCGCTTTATCCTGTTTTTCGTTGTTTAGCATATATAAACCCCGTGCCATTAAGCGATGAATTAAAGGCGAAATTTAAAAAAAACGCATTTTGCGGGATGCAAAACCCACAGGTAATGACCGACATCATTTTTCTGCAAAAAAGGTCTGGTGAATGACAGGAATGGCTAAATTAAATTTAACCTATATTATCAGAATGACAACGTTGTTTTTGTTTAGCTAAGGTTTAGCCTGGCTCATGCAGTGTGCATCGGTTTATATCGTGGCCTATAAAAGGAAACTCTGATGAAAAAACAGAGCATTATCGTGCTTTGCGGTTTCGTTATTCTCGCGGTTGCCGCGACCACGCTGGTGGGGTTATTAACCTGGCTGGTGGTTTCACAGATGCCAATCTGATATGTAACAAACGAAGCGGCCCTGCCGTTTGGCTTAAAAATATGTTGATGCGGTTAAACTTTATTTTAAATCGCTGGCAATAAGCATCGGGCTGAATTATTCCTTAACGCTTATTAAACCGCGGCTAAAATAGCTGAAGTTAAGGCGAGGAAAATGATCAAACACAAAGTTATCCCTGTTTTGCTCTGTTGTGTTTTTATGACAGCCTGCGACGAGAAAAAAGAGCCGGATGCGCCACCGCCGCGCGTAATTAAAACATTCACTATTGAATCTGATCTTGCGCAAAATATCCGTATTTTTCCTGCACGTATTCAGGCCGGTGACAATACCGATCTGGCGTTTAAGCGCGCAGGTCAGCTGATTACCCTGAATATTCGCGATGGAACAGCGGTTAAAGCGGGTCAGATCCTCGCCACGCTCAACGACGCTGAAGCACAATTACGGGTGCGTGACCGTCAGACCAGCCTGCAACTCGCCGAACGGCAATATCAACGCTTCAGCACCCTGGCACAGCGCAGCGCCGTCTCTAAGTCGGAGATGGATGTGCAAAAAGCCAATCGCGATGCGGCGGCGACGGCGTTAAAACTCGCCAGGGAGGAGCTGCAGTTCCTGACGCTGCGCGCCCCGTTTGATGGGATGATCGCGCAGGTTCAGGTGCGTAATCATCAGGTCGTCGCTGCCGGACAGCCGGTGGCTCTGCTGACCCGCGCAGATTTACTCGATGTGATTTTTACGCTGCCCGAAACCCTGTTTACCAGTCTCGATATCCAGAACATCGACTATCAGCCCGAGGTGCAGTTCAATGCGCTGCCGGGCCGGGTATTTAAGGCTCAGTATAAGGAGCACACCAGCCAGACCGATGCCGCCACCCTGACCTATCAGGTGGTGCTGACCATGCCGCGTCCGGCGGATTTACCCGGCGTGGCGGGCCTGAGCGGCTCGGTGCGGGTCCAGTTGCATAATCTGCCCAATGCCCCGGCGCTGCCGCGTCTTGTGGTGCCTGCCGCCGCGGTATTTAATCCCGATCACAGCCCGACTAATCAGCCGCACGTCTGGCTGGTGGAGCAACAGGGCGATGTTCTGCGGGTCAAAGACCGCCAGGTTGAAGTCGGCAGGCTGAGTGCGCAAGGCGTTGAGATCGTCAGCGGACTGAAACCGGGTGACCGGATTGTCGCCGCCGGCGTGGGTGAGCTGCGTGAAGGCGAAGCGGTGCGGATCTGGCAGCGCGAGCGGGGGTTATAATGCGTATTCAGCAGCATTTCCTTGATAAGCCGATCCGCTACTGGATGATTATTCTGTTGCTGGGCGTGGGCGGCATTTACGCCCTGCTCAATATCGGACGGCTGGAAGATCCGCTATTTACCATCAAATCAGCGGTGATTGTGACGCATTATCCCGGTGCCTCAGCGCAGCAGGTGGAGGAAGAGGTCACCCTGCCGCTAGAGAATGCCTTACAGCGCCTGCCGTCGCTGGATAACGTCAGTTCCATCTCGGCCAATGGCCTGTCGCAGATCACCGTCAACATTCATACCAGCTACCTTGCCGATCAGCTGCCGCAGATCTGGGACGAACTGCGGCGACGCGTTGATGATGCGACCCGCCAGTTTCCGCCAGGCGTTCAGGCACCGCTGGTCAACGACGATTTCGGCGATGTCTATGGCTACTTTTTTGTCATCCATGGCAAGGACTTCACCAACAGCGAACTGCGCAACTATGCCGATCAGCTGCGGCGCGATCTGGTGCTGGTGCCCGGCGTGGCTAAAGTCGCGGTGGCGGGCGTCGAGCAGGAAGAGATACGGATCGCCCTCTCCACCGCTAAAATGACCGCCTACGGCCTGACGCCACAGCGGATAGCTGAACTGCTCAGCCGCAACAACAGCGTAGCCAATGCCGGTAGCGTGCGGGTCGACAGTGAATCCATCCGGTTCCATTCAACCGGCGAGTTGCAGACGCTGGACGACCTGGCCAGCCTGCCGATTCTGCCGGCCGGCAGTCCGCAAAATGTGCATCTGCGCGACATCGCCACCCTGACGCACGGTGTTACGGATAATCCGGCGAATCTCTATTTTGCTGATGGCGAGGCCGCGCTGGCGATTGGCGTCTCTTTTGCGCCAGGCGTCAACGTGATTGACGTCGGCGATGCGCTCTCCAGCAAGCTGGCGCGCTATCAGCAGGATACGCCGGCGGGCATCAGCCTGAAGGTGTTTTATAACCAGGCGCACGAGGTCAAACAGTCGGTTGATGGCTTTATCCTTAACTTCCTGATGGCGCTGGCCATTGTGGTCGGTACGCTGCTGCTGTTTATGGGCTTACGCAGCGGGCTGGTGATTGCCGCCTCGCTGGCGCTCAACGTGCTGGGCACTCTGCTGATCATGAATTTATTCAGCCTGGAGCTGCAGCGGATATCGCTGGGAGCGTTAATTATCTCGCTGAGTATGCTGGTCGATAACGCTATCGTGGTGGTTGAAGGAGTCAAAATTGACCACCAGCGCGGCCAGCCCTTACAACAGGCAATGAACCGGATGATACGCCGTAGCGCGCTGCCGCTGCTGGGTGCGACCGTGATCGCCATCATCGCCTTTGCCCCGATCGGCCTGTCCCAGGACTCCACCGGCGAATATTGCAAATCACTGTTCCAGGTATTGCTGATTTCGCTGATGCTGAGCTGGGTCACCGCGCTGACCTTAACCCCGGTGTTTATCCGCTGGAGCGAGAAGCGTCAGCCGGCCCGCCAGCCGGTACAGCAAGCCGCGCCTTACCAGGGCGTGGTTTTCCGCCTTTACCGCCAGATGCTCAGCAGCTTGCTGCGTTTTCGTCTGACTACCCTGACCGTGATGGTGGCGCTGTTAGCCGTGTCGCTGTACGGCTTTGGTCTGGTTAAGCAGAATTTCTTTCCCTCTTCCAGCACGCCGATCTTCTTTACCGACCTGTGGCTGCCCTACGGTACCGATATCCACTACACCGCAGAGACGGCGGCCTCGATTGCGCGTTTTATCAATCAGGACCCGGCGGTAGAGGCGACGGTCACCACGGTCGGTCAGGGCGCGCTGCGCTTTACGCTGACCTATGATGGCGCCCGCCAGTACAGCAACTTTGCCCAGATCATGGTGCGGGTCAAAGATGCCCGTCAGCTGGATGCGTTAGCGCTGCAAACTGAACACTTTATTCAGCAGCACTACCCGCAGGTGAATGAGCGGATTAAACGCATTCAGTTTGGCAGCGCCAGCGACAGTGCAATCGCCCTGCGCGTTATCGGTCCCGATCCGGAAAAACTGCGCCACATTGCCAGCCAGCTGGACGCCATCTTCCTCGCGGACGGCACCACCTTCCCGGTGCGCAATGACTGGCAGGAGCGGAGCAAAGTGATCCGGCCGCTCTATTCTGCGCTACGCGGCCAGGAGCTGGGCATTGATAAACGCGATATCGATCAGGCCCTGAGAATGAATTTCAGCGGCGATGCGGTGGGCATTTTCCGTGACGGCTCGCGACTGATGCCGGTGATGCTCTACCCGGCGGATGAAGAGCGTCAGGATATCGATCATATCGCCAATATTCAGCAGTGGAGCGCCGCCTTACAGCGCGTCGTTCCGCTCAGCAATGTGGTCGCGGACTTCCGGCTGGAGTGGGAAAATCCGCTGATCATGCGGCGTGATCGGATGCGGGTGCTGACGGTGCAGACCGATCCGGATCCCGCAGCGGGCTTAACGTCCGCGCAGATTGTCGCCCGGGTTAAGCCGCAGATCGATCGGCTGGACTTGCCGGCTGGCTACCGGCTTGAATGGGGCGGCGAACTGGAGAGTTCACGCGACGCGCAGCGCGGTTTGCTGAGTTCACTGCCGGTGGGATTCCTGGCGATGTTCGTGATTACTATCCTGATGTTCAATTCGCTGCGTGACGCGCTGGCGATCTGGGCAACGGTGCCGCTGGCGCTGATCGGCGTCACCTGCGGCTTCCTGCTCACCGGTATTCCGTTTGGCTTTATGGCGCTGATTGGCCTGCTCAGCCTGTCAGGCATGCTGATCCGCAACGGTATCGTGCTGGTTGAGGAGATTCGGCTGCTGCAGCAGGAAAAACCGCTGCAACAGGCAATTATTGATGCCGCAACCTCACGTCTGCGCCCTATCCTGCTGACCGCCTTTACCACCGTGCTGGGACTGTTGCCGCTGCTGCGTGACGTCTTCTTCCAGAGCATGGCGGTAGTGATCATTTTCGGGTTGGGCTTCGCCACCGTGTTAACCCTGCTGGTATTACCGGTGATTTACCGCTGCCTGCATGGACGGGAGATGAAAAGTGAATAAAAGCGGGCTGGCGATGCTCAAGACGCTGGCCTGCATCACTGCCGTCTCCTTTTTTACCTTTTATCAGAGCTACGACAGTTACCACTACGACTCGGGCCTGGCGCTGAATGTGCTGAGCTTTGTTTCGACCATCGCTACGCCGCTCTACTTTTTACTCAATGGCTATATGGATGCGGGCGAGCAGCCTACTCCGGCGTGGCAGCTGAGTAAAATTCGCCGTATTTTGCTGATTTTTTTGTTCTGGTTTGGCTTTTTCTGGTTTGCCGGCCTGCACAAGAAGGGCTATTTAATCCAGCCGTGGTTTGTGATTGCGCTGATTGTGATTTACGTTTCGCATCCCCTGTTCGATCGGCTGTTCCGTACACCTGGACGGATGGCGCTGGGGATACTGCTGCTGCTGATTTTTGCCTTTGGATATGACCTGCTGGCCAGCCTCTATCCCAGCCAGCGGGCGTTTTCACTATTGCCGCAGTACCGTATCTGGACCTGGGTGCTCTATTACCTGTCGGGGCGGCTGATGGCTGCGCCGCAGGTGATCCGCCTGCTGATGTCGCCACGGATGATCAAAAGCAGCCTGCTATTGCTGCCCGCGGTCTGGCTGTTTACCTGGCTGTATGAGCGTTATTACTTCATCGCCCGCTTTTTTGCCACCAGCAATGAAATGGTACTCACCGGCTCACAGGTTTACCTGCTGGTGGTGCTGATTGTGATCAGCATTAATGCCATCAGGCTGCCGGCGAATAAACCGTGGATTACTGCTTTCCTGACCACGCTGGGCAAGACCATGACCGGCGTCTATATCCTGCACTATCTGATTTTTAATCTGCTGGCCGCGGCGATCCGAATTCAGACGCTGGGCGACAAGCTGCTGGTTATCGCCCTGACGCTGCTGTTTTCGATGGCTATTTCACTGCTGATGCTGCGTATTCCCGGCGTCCGTAAGCTGATCAGCCTGTAGCCGGGCCGCCGCCTGCTCCGTGGCCAGACGTCGGGTGGCAATGAAAGACGCCATCTGACTTCGCGCCTGTTCCACCTCGCCGGCTGGCGCGGTTCGGGGTGAGCCGCTGTTGAACGGAGGTTCCGGATCGTATTCCATCTGCAACTGAATCGCCCTGGCGACGGCGTCACCACAGAGTTCGGCCACCAGCGTCAGGGCAAAGTCGATGCCGGACGTCACCCCTGCGCCGGTAATCCGGTTGCGGTCACGTACCACCCGCTGGCTGACCGGCTCAGCGCCCAGTAACGCCAGCTGGTCAATCGATCCCCAATGCGAGGTGGCGCGATATCCCTGTAACAATCCCGCCGCGCCCAGCACCAGCGAGCCGGTGCAAACCGAGGTCACACATTGCGCCTGTCGCGCCTGCTGACGCAAAAAGTTCAGCGTCTCACGGTCGGACATCAGCGCGATTTGTCCCGGACCGCCGGGCACGAAGATCACATCCAGTTGCGGGCTGGCGTCGAACGTCATACCAGGCAGAATCGACAAGCCGCGATCGGAACGAACCGGCTGCAGGTCCTTCCACACCAGATGACAGACGAACTGCGGCGTGCGGGCAAACACTTCCCACGGACCGGTTAAGTCCAGCTGGGTAACATCAGGAAACAGCAACAGACCAATCTGTAGCGGACGGCTCATGGTAAGACTCCCGGCGGATCACCAGACCACATCATGCGATGATTAGCCCGCGCTTATCAATCTTTTGCGCCGGAGAAAAGGGTTAAGGTATCGCGTAGCGACGAGGGCAGGATCTGACCGTGGCTTTGCCCGGCATAATGCGTCAGATGCAGCGTGACGCCCGACGGACGCAGGATACTGGTCAGTTCCGCTTCTTCCCGTTGCAGATCATCGGAGTGACCCGCCCGCCGTTCGGTGACGCCGTCGCTCTCCATCAGATAAAGAGACAGCGGCTGCAGCGCACGCGGATCGGCTTGTCGCGCCAGTCCGATGATGCGTTGCTGGTTCCAGCCCAGCGATGGAGCCGCAGCAAAATAATGACTGAACCAGGCGGCATGGTAAAAGGTATCCAGCACGAACAGGCCGCCGTATGAGTGGCCCCACAGGCCACGCTGATGCGGATCGCTGGCGGCCTGAGCCTCGACCCACGGAACGATACTTTCCAGCAGCAACTGACGAAACTGCTGGCTGCCGCCACCCTTGCGCCCGTGCGGCTGAATCACCTCCGGGTTCGGTGCATCGTTGGGTGGGGTGTAATCATAGCTGCGCGCCGCCACATCAAACGGCAGCCGGGTGTCATAGCCGACCGCCACCAGCACCGGCGAATTGCCGCTGCGCAGCTGTTTTAGCTGGCTCTCCGTCAGATGATCCATCGCCGCATTCCCGTCCAGCATATACAGCACCGGATATCCCGCGGGCGGAGCCGCCGTTTTCGGAATACCCAGCCAGACCCGGTAGTGTCGCTGACCGTCCTGCGAGTCAAAAGTTCTGCTCTCGAAGCGGTACCACGCCGAGCCTTTGTCGGCGATATTTTCACCTAACGGGCGCAGATCAGGTCGGGCTTCGGCGGGCATGATCAAAAAAACAGCGGCCAGCGTGAGCAGCAACGGGAAGCAATAACGGAAGGTTTTACGGGCAAAATTCATTCAGCAGCGCCTGTTTACTCATTAACAAAAATTAACTGACCGGCATGCTAACAAATATCTGCTCCAATAAAATCCCGCTGTTGCTGGGGTTATCGTCGATCAAGGCACCCCGAAGTAGCGTAATAACGCCGTCATCAGCGCCGCGCCAAGAATAATGATAATCAGTGGCGCACGACGCCACGCCAGCAGCAGCGCAAAACCGACGCCGATAACCCGCGCCATACCGGAAAAGTGCTGACCTTCAAATAAAGTGGTGGTGGCAGCCACAGCTAACAGCAATACCGTGGCGGCGTCCGACAGCATTTGCTGACTGCGTTCGCTAAGCGGTAAGCGATTTCCCAGCCTGACACCGGCGAAGCGCATCAGCCAGGTACCGGCGGCCAGCAGGGCGATACCGGCGATGACCATCGTCTGGTGGCTCATTTGCGTGATCTCCATGCCAGCAGGCCCAGCAGCGAAAACAGCACCGGCATGCCAGCCGGCACCAGCGGCGTCGCCAGCAGCGACAGAGCAGCGCCGAGCACGGCGGGAACCCGGGTTCGACGCTGACGCAGCGCCGGAAAAATCAGCGCAATCAGGATGGCAGGAAACACCGCATCCAGTCCGATGACCGAGGTATCGGGAATGAACTGGCCAATAGCCGCGCCGGTCATAACGCTGATTGGCCAAATCAGGCCAATGCCGATGCCACACAGCCAGAAGGCGCTGCGCCGCTGCGCCAGTTTCGGCTGGGATATCCCAAACACCACGCTTTCATCGTTCATGATGTGACAACCCAGCCAGCCCGCCGGACCCCGTCCCACCAGATCTTTTACCGCGATGCCAAACGGCAGATGGCGGGCATTGACCAGCAGACCCGCCGCCGCCGCCGTGAACGGACTGCCGCCGCCGGCCACCACGCCAATAAACAAAAACTCCGAGGCCCCGGCCAGCACCAGGGTGGAGAGGGCCAGCGGCACCCACAGCGGAAACCCATCGGCGGTTGCCAGTGATCCATACGATAAACCAACAATGCCATCAGCCAGACAGACCAGGAAAATGGCCTTTACCACTCCTTTGTCCAGCAACTTTGTTTGCGGAAACTGCATAACCTGATCTCATAATGAACGAATTACCCATTATAATGAACATCGTCAGACTGTTTTACAAGACGAACATTACGTTCGTTATAGAGAACGATCACACTGCAGGAGTCCCTTTGAATACCCCTATCAGCATCATTGCCAACGCATTAGTCCGTGAACGCCAGCGGGCCGGCTTATCGCTGGCAGAAGTGGCACGTCGCGCGGGTATCGCCAAATCCACCCTGTCGCAGCTGGAAGCGGGCAACGGTAATCCCGGCATCGAGACGCTGTGGTCGCTTTGCGTGACCCTGAATATTCCGTTTTCACGGCTGATGGAGCCGGAAGCGCGCCGTATGCAGGTGATTCGCCAGGGGGAAGGACCGACGGTGACCGCCGATCTGGCCGACTATCAGGCGGTATTGCTGGCGACCTGTCCGCCGGGCGCACGCCGCGATATCTATCTGTTGCAGGTTCAGCCCGGTAGCGATCGCTGTTCGCAGCCGCACTCCCCTAACACCATTGAGCACATCATCGTCGCTAAAGGTCGGGCGCTGGTCGGTCCGGTTGATTCGCCGGTCGAACTGGAAGTGGGCGATTACATTACCTATCCCGGCGATGAGCCGCATATTTTCCGTGCGCTGGAAGCCGATACCCTGGCGCTGTTGGTAATGGAGCATATGTAGGCGTCGTTCAGCCCTCAGCCATGCGTTTACGCGTTGCCTCTGGTGTGAGGTGATGCACCAGCTGCACCTGTGAGGTCAGCTCAATTGCCGGATAGTGTTCGCGCATCCCGGCCAGCAGCACCGCATCCGGCCACTCTGCCTGCTTTCCTAATCTCTCCGCTGCCGCACAGCGGCAGCGTCTCAACGCTTGTCACCCACACCACCAGCGTGTCGGCTGGATTTTGCTGATTACAGTAGCGAAGCGGGCCAGGATGGATATCCCCTTCCTGCCAGCGCAGGGTATGGGTTTTCTCACCGCGTCGGACGGCGGGCAACAGGCGCGGCACAATTGAGAGTTGTTGCATTTTCGACTCCCGGTTAAGTTAATCCTGACTATCAGCCTGAACTGAACAGGCCACCTGATTCAAACCCTCGGCGGTTTTCGCTGCGTCGATCCATTACGGAGAAGAGTGACTATGCCTCAAAAGACTGTGCGACAACACACTGGATCACACCGTATTGCCGTCATCGGTGCGGGCGTGCTGGGCTTAGCGGTCGCCCGATCGCTGGCCAGTCAGGGCGCGCAGGTGACGCTGTTTGACCAACGCTATCCCGGCAGCGGCACCAGTCAGATCAGCTATGGCTGGGTGAATGCCAACGGCAAAGATCCGGCCAGCTATCACCGGCTCAACGCAGCGGCCATTGACGAGCACAAGCGCTGGCAGGCTGAACACCCCACGCCAGCGCCGTGGCTGCTGGAAACCGGCACGCTGGAGTGGGCAGCAGATCCGGCAACCCGGCGTCAGCTTGAACAACGGGTGGCAAAGCTCAAGGCGCTCGATTACCCGTCAGAACCCTACGATCGCGCCAGACTGCAGGCTGCCCTGCCGGAACTGCGACTCGATCCCCGGGTACAGCAGGGATGGTATTTCCCCTCTGAATGTCTGATCTATCCGAGTCTGTTTATCGCCCGGATGCTGGCCGATCTGCGCCTGCTGGGCGGCGAGCTGATCTGTCACGATCAGGTGACGACACTCTCCACCGCCGACCAGGGCGTCTCAGTGACGCTGGCCAGTGGCAACTGCTGGCACGGCGATCAGCTGGTGCTGGCGACCGGCCGCTGGTCAGCTGAATTGCTGGCGCAGTGTGGTCTTGAACTGGCGATGACCGATGCTAACCGTGCCGATCCCGCCGCCTGCAGCTTTCTGGCGCATACGCAGCCCCTGCCGGTTCAGCTCAATTGCAACATCATCACCCCGGAACTGAACGTGCGGCCCGATGGTGGGGGTCGCCTGATGTTGCAGGCGCTGGATCTGGATCAGCATGCCGATCCGGCACGTCCGGTTGCAGTGGATGGGATGATCGGTAATGAACTGCTGCGTCGCCTGCGGCGGCTGTTTGCCAACAGTGACAATGCGCGGATTGAACGGATTGAGGTCGGACAACGTTCACGCCCGGCTGATGGATTACCGGCGATTGGTTATGTCAGCGGACTGGCGGGGATCTATCTGATGGTAAGCCACAGCGGTATGACGCTGGCACCGTTACTCGGCAAGCTGGTGGCTGAGGAGATGATGAGCGGCGCACGTCCCGCGATGCTGGCTGACTTTGCGCCGGATCGGTTAGTGCGTCCGCTCAGTGACGGGCGGAACGTTGCTGCGCCTGCCTATCTGCCGGCAGCGCAGTAAAAGCTAGCGACGATTTTTCCAGACGGTCTGGACGTTACAGAATTCGTGCACGCCAAAATGCGACAGTTCACGTCCGTAGCCACTTTTCTTCACGCCACCGATCGTCACCCGTGGATCAGAGGCGCCGTTACCGTTGATAAATACGGCGCCCACTTCCAGTTCTGACGCCAGCCGATCGGCAATCTCTTCATTGGCAGTCCACACCGTTGCGCTCAGACCAAACTCACTGTCGTTGGCGATCGCCAGGGCATGTTGTGGATCGCGCGCCACCGCAATAGCCGCCACCGGTCCGAACAGCTCCTGCTGGAAAGCGGTCATGTTGGGGGTGACGTCTGACAAAATGGTCGGCGCATAGTAGTTACCCTGCCCCGCCACTTTTTCACCGCCGAGCACCAGACGCGCGCCTTCACGCAGCGTGGCTTCGACCTGCTGATGCAGTTCATCCCGCAAATCGGTGCGCGCCATTGGTCCGAGGAAGGTGTTTTCATCCAGCGGATCGCCCATCGTCAACGCCTGAACGGCAGCGGTGAAACGTTTTTCGAACGCTTCCGCCACGGGCGCTTCAACGATAAAGCGTTTAGCCGCCATACAGACCTGTCCGGTGTTCTGGAAGCGACCAATCACCGCTGATTTCACGGCTTCATCCAGATCGGCATCCGCCAGCACGATAAACGGATCGGATCCGCCCAGTTCTAATACGGTTTTCTTCAGGGCGGCACCGGCCTGCGCGGCAATCGCAGCACCGGCTCGCACGCTACCGGTCACCGCGACGGCAGCAATACGATCGTCTTTGATCGCGGCGGAGACACCATCATTGTCGACGTTGATCAGGTTAAAGCCACCCGCCGGCAGATCGGTAGCGTCGAACAGCTCAGCCATCAGCGTCGCGCTTCCCATGACGTTAGGCGCGTGTTTAAGCAGATAAGTGTTGCCTGCCAGCAGCATGCTGACTGCGCCGCGCAGAACCTGCCACAGTGGGAAATTCCACGGCATTACTGCGAGGATCACGCCGAGCGGACGGAAACGTTGCCACGCATCGGCAACCTGAGTTGTCTGGTCAGCCAGCATTGCCGGGCCATGCTCTGCATACCAGTCGCATAAGTTGGCGCATTTAAGCACTTCGGCCCGCGCCTGAGCGATAGGTTTACCCATTTCCAGGGTGATAGTGCGTGAGAGTTGAGCTTCACGCAGGCGGATCTGTTCGCCCAACTGACGCAGAACCGCGACTCGCGTTGCCATTGTGCTGTGTCGCCATTGTGAAAAAGCGTCAGCACTGCGGCTCAGGCTCTTTTCCAGCTCATCGGCAGTCAGCATTGGATAGCGTGCAATTTCTTCGCCAGTGGTCGGGTTACGTGAGATGGCATAGTCAGTCATGATGCACTTTCCTCATTCAGATAACAGTGCCACCACCATACGCTCAGCCATTAGTGATGAAAAATGAATAATAATGAGGAAGTTCTTTAGGGTTTGAGAATTTAAATGATGCTGATTCAGCCTGTATGACGCTGACGATCGTGGGTCTGGTAGCGATCGCCATAATGATCCTGACCATTCTTTTAACCGGTCATAATGGTCAGCGCCGACAGCAGTTATCCACTTATACAGTGGTTAGTTCCTATATAACGATCCTAAAGAGATCATATAGAGATCCTAAGAGATCCCCGATCGTCGCAGGCCGCACCCCACAAGGGCTGAAAGGGTGATCGCGTTCACTATAATCAGTAAAGTGTTCACTGTAATCAGTACTTTATTCACTGTACCAGGTAGAATGTTCACTATAAACAGTGCTAATGTTCACTGTAGTCAGAAAACGATCCCTTTCATCCACAGAATGAAGATCTCAAGCTATGGCAGATAAAGATAGTGAAAACAAAGCGTTACTAGAACCTTTTCTGTCGGTGACCAAAAACAGTGGTGAAGTTATTCAGCTTCATCCCAACAAGAATAATACGGTTCAACCTGTTGCTTTAATGCGGTTGGGATTGTTTGTTCCGACGCTGAAATCGACAGCGCGCGGTAAATCGGGTGCCATGGCTTCTACGGATGCGACTAAAGAGCTGAAAAACCTCTCGCTGGTGAAAGCTGAAGGCTATGAAAAGATTACCATCACCGGCGCGCGACTGGATATGGATAACGACTTTAAAACCTGGGCTGGCATTATCCAGTCCTTTTCGCGTTATCCGACCAAAGGCGACACGGTGACTCTGCCGTTTATCGATTTTGTGAAGATGTGTGGCATTCCTTCTGCTAACTCCTCTGCCGCGTTGCGTAAGCGACTGGATGCATCTCTGCGACGTATTGCCACCAATACCCTCTCTTTTGAAGGTAACGGTAAGGCGTACCATACGCACCTGGTGCAGTCAGCGTATTACGACCGTGAGAAAGATATCGTCCGTATTCAGGCCGATCCTAAGCTGTTCGAACTCTATAATTTCGATCATAAGGTGTTACTGCAGCTGCGGGCTATCTCACGGCTCAAGCGTAAAGAGTCTGCTCAGGCGCTTTATACCTTCCTCGAAAGTCTGCCGACCAATCCTGCCCCAATCTCACTCGCCCGACTGCGGATGCGTCTGAACCTCGGTTCCAAAACGACCACCCAGAATCACGTAGTGCGCCGCGCGATGGAGCAGCTGAAAGAGATTGGTTACCTGGATTATTCAGAAGTGAAACGCGGCCGCTCGGTATTTTTTATCATCCACAGCCGTACGCCGAAACTTGATGGCATCAGTAATCTGGAGAGCATTGACTCACTGGATGAGATTGAATTCGACGACTGATCACAACATTCACTGCAATCAGTTACTGTGCGTTGCAGTGTCACTTTCAGCCGAAACGTGACACTGCGCCTCTCCCTCCTCTGCTCCCCTACCGTTCACTGTAATCAGTATCCCTGTTACTGTTCACTGCAATCAGTAACGTTCACTGTAATCAGCAAACCTCAATCAGGCGAATATCTCCTCCTGCGGGGGTGTAAATGAAAATCATTAAATAACAGTTCTTTACTGGTTAGTGAGTGCTCGCTTCATTTTGTTTTCTTCATGCCGGTCGCTGCGTTTACCCGCTTTACTGATTACAGTGAATGTTCCCGGCAGGTAAACGCGGGTCTGCTGATTACAGTGAACCCTTTACCACAGCGCATTACTGATTACAGTGAATGATAGGGCCTAAATCACTGAGCTATAAGATTATTAACTGACTCAGTGCCTTTGAGCAGGCTATTACGCTAACCGGCAAAGTTTTTCAGGATAATCAGTGACAAACGTGACAGGGTTCGCAAAATCGCTGATTACAGTGAACGTTAAAGACCTGTGCCCGCCTCTCCTGGCGTGACTGAGCATCGCTGCCAACATGATTGTGGTGACCTCCGCCGTAAGTGATGGCAAGGAAACCGGATGGATTACTGATTACAGTGAACGTTGCGCACGGTTTGTTCTCCGGCTGGATACGCTGTGAACAAAACGCTGCTTATGGCAGCAAAGCGAAAGCGTTTCCAGGATGTCCTACTGATTACAGTGAATGGTCTGCTGATTACAGTGAATGTTTGTGGCGTTGTGCTGGCTGAAAGAGAACGAGCTAATCGGACTACTGATTACAGTGAATGTCTGGTTGCGATTCTGAATGCGGATTACGGGCTGATCGGCTTCATCGGTGGTAATTAGTTCAGCTGTTTGAGCGTAGCTGTGACTGGCTGGAAAGCTGATGGTGCTCTGCTCTGCTCCATGAGTGGCAGGCGGTCTGACGTTGACTGCTTAGGCGTAATGCTGAAGCTCTGGAATAAAGTCTAAGGGTTGCGGGCGTAGGGTTAATGATTGTGACTTCTGGCTACGAGCTACGAGCTACGAGCTACGAGCTACGAGCTACGAGCTAAATTTTCAGGCTCAAAGCGTAGGTTAAGACATCACGGTTTTGCATCCATGTCAGTGTCAGGGCTCAGGATTGAAAGCTCACGCCTCACGATAAGCAGGCAAGCTCACGGGCTGGAAAACTGCGGTTGTGCTGGTCGATTCGGCGCTTAAGGCACGAGGCAAAGGCTGAGGATCCTGCTCGCTGGGTTTAGCGCTTTAAGTTAGCGACAGGTCTACGGCTCTCGTTCAGGGGCCACATCTGATGCCTCAGAATCAACGCCAGAAGCTCTAAGCTCAGTTCAGGTCTCGCTTCAAAGGTCAGACAGGTCAAGCCAACACACGGCGCTGTATGCCTTTTGGGTGCCTGCATTACGCGGGATGGCAGCCGGGTGACAGTCTGCATGTCTGATGCACTTTGAATCAGCCCGCCATTCTGTCGAAGGTGGTTTACTGATTACAGTGAACGTTACGAGCAACGCGCGTATTTTTTACTGATTATAGTGAACGCTGAGTTGTCAGGATAATGCTGCGCTACTGATTATAGTGAACGTTTGACGCTTTGCTCGCCCTTCATCTCTGTCAGCAATAGATCCAGTCAGTTAGTCAGCACTCAATGATTAAACAGTTAGCCTGACGCCTGCTGAGATTTGCTGATTACAGTGAATGTTTGCCGGATTTCCCTGCTGCATTATCGCCAACAGTCACCCGGTTACTGACTACAGTGAACGTTCAGCAAGTTTCGTTGCCGGTCGCATCATGCCGCAAAGCTTTATCGGTGGGGTTTACTGATTACAGTGAACCTTACATAAACCGTTTCTCGTAATGCCGTAATGCCATAATGCTGGGTGCTGGGTGCTGGGTGCTGAGTGCTGAGTGCTGAGTGCTGAGTGCTGAGTGCTGAGTGCTGAGTGCTGGATGCTGGATGCTGGATGCTGGATGCTGGATGCTGGATGCTGGATGCTGGATGCTGGGTGCTGAGTGACATCAATTCATCACCGTGCTTAGCTACGGATGGTTCCCCCAGAAAAGCCAGTAAAGGCACCGTTCAGCGGCTACTGCCGGGGGCTTCTGCTCATATCGCTACTACCATGCTGACAGGTGCTACTGATTACAGTGAATGTTTGAACCCGTTCCGGACTATTATTCTCCCTGCTCTCCCTGCTCTCCCTGCTCTCCCTGCTCTCCCTGCTCTCCCTGCCAGTCCCGCTCCCCTCTTCCTTTTATGCCCTGTTCTCTCCTTAACCGGCAAACTCAATCCTCATTACCTTAGCCAGACCCTACCGGTTACTGATTACAGTGAATGTTCTGAAGCCGATCTACTGTTTACAGTGAACGTTCAGCTCACTGGAGAGGCTTTAAGTAAATCAGCATAGCGACGATAATGTGATGAAGCTCACCATAACCAGCCTGACTACACAGATACGAGCTTTATGTTGAGAAGATAAATTATTGCCTCATGTGCAGGATTTCTGTATAAAGTCATAAATCCTACATGTCTGGAGCAACTATGGCTAACGATGATAAGCAGGTAATGAAGGTGGCGCAGCGTTCAGAACGCATGCTGCTAAGCCTAACCGAGCAAATTCAGGCGCAAAAACAAGAGTTACACGAAAACACTTATTATCAGGTCTATGCCAAAGCGGCGTTAGCCAAGTTGCCTAAATTGACCCGTGCCAGTGTGGATTACGCGGTTAATGAGATGGAAGAAAGTGGCTATCAGTTTGATAAACGCGCTGCTGGTTCATCGGTTAAGTATGCGATGTCGATCCAGAACATCATCGACATTTATCACCACCGTGGCGTGCCTAAGTATCGTGACCGCCACGCCGATGCGTATACCCTGTTCGTGGGTAACCTGAAAGGTGGCGTCTCTAAGACGGTTTCCACCGTTTCGCTGGCACACGCGCTGCGCGCCCATCCCCATCTTTTGTTTGAAGATTTGCGCATACTGGTGATTGATCTCGATCCACAATCATCGGCCACCATGTTTTTGAATCACGAGCGTTCAGTTGGCCTGGTGGAAGCAACTGCGGCACAGGCCATGCTGCAAAATGTCAGCCGCGATGAGCTGGTGAATGAATTTATTGTCTCATCGATCATCCCGGGCGTTGATGTGCTGCCGGCATCTATCGACGACGCCTTTATTGCCTCACGCTGGGATGAATTATGCGCTGAGCATCTGCCCGGTCAAAACGTCCATTCAGTGCTGTATGACAACGTCATCGCTAAACTGAAGAAGGATTATGACTTCATCTTTATTGATAGCGGTCCCCATCTGGACGCTTTCCTGAAGAACGCTATTGCCGCGTCAGACCTGCTGATGACGCCGGTACCGCCTGCTCAGGTTGATTTCCATTCAACCCTGAAGTACCTGACCCGTTTGCCAGAGCTGATTGGCATCATCGAAGACTCGGGAGCAACCTGTCGGCTGCAAGGCAACATCGGCTTTATGTCGAAACTCTCAAACAAGGCGGATCACAAACTGTGTCATAGCCTCGCCAAAGAAATCTTTGGTGGAGACATGCTGGACGCAGCCCTTCCCCGTCTTGACGGCTTCGAACGGTGCGGTGAATCATTCGACACCGTGATCTCAGCAAATCCTTCGACTTATGTCGGCAGTAGCGAAGCATTAAAAAATGCGCGTTCGGCTGCTGAGGATTTCGCTAAAGCGGTTTTTGACCGTATCGAATTTATTCGCCTGAACTGAGGTTTGTATGAGCGCAAAAAGAATTACGATTGGCAGAACCTTCAGCCAGACTCCGCTGGATAATGACAACAAAGGTGACCAGCACAGCCAGACCTTCGTACTGGCAACCGGCAAGCGCGCACTGTTTCGCTTTGAGCGCATCGCCGCAAATGAAGTTGAAACTAAAACCTTTGTCACGATGGAAACGAACGGCCGCGACCAGGCCGGGCTGACGCCAGATTCACTGCGTGACATTATTCGCACTATTAAGCTGCAACAGTTCTTCCCGGCTATCGGGATTATGCGAAACGACCGGATAGAAATCCTCGATGGTTCACGTCGTCGTGCTGCGGCAATTTATTGCAAAACCGGTCTTGATGTTCTGATCAGCGATGCAGAAATCAGCGCTGATGAGGCACGTCGGCTGGCGCAGGATATTCAGACTGCGCGTGAACATAACCTGCGTGAAGTGGGTATGCGCCTGTTAGCACTGAAAGATGGCGGCCTGTCGCAGAAAGAGATTGCGGAGAATCAGGGGTTATCTCAGGCTAAAGTGACGCGAGCTTTGCAGGCCGCCAGCGTACCGGCTGAATTGATTTCGCTATTCCCCAATCATTCTGAACTGACCTATCCGGACTACAAAGCATTGTTGCAGGCGGCTGAAAAAATCAGTGAGTCCGGTCAAACTGTTGAGGCGTTGATCGATTCCATCTCAATGGAAATTGATGTGGTTTGTGCACGCGATGGTCTGGCAGAGGATGAGCTTAAAAACCATATCCTGCGTCTGATTCGTCAGGGCAGCCAGACATTAATGAAGGAGCCGGAAAAAGATAAAACGCAGGCAACCACGCTTTGGTCATTTGCTGACAAAGATCGTTTTGCCCGTAAGAAGGTTCGCGGTCGGATGTTTAGCTATGAGTTTAATCGCCAGTCGAAAGAGTTGCAGGAAGAGCTGGATAAAGTCATTGCTGAGACACTGAAAAAATATCTTTCTCGTTAATCTTTGGTCAGACAATCAAGCCAGCGCTCATCGCTGGCTTTTTTTATCTCATCAGCCAGCCAATGCGCCATACCCACCTCACCTGCTCTGAAGGCGAATTTCAGGCTGAAATCGCCAGCGTTTCAGTTAAGTTATAAAACATATCTGTTTGATATTTAATGAATAAATGCTTTTTCAGCGCATGAAATTCAGCGTGAAATCGCCAGCTTGTATTTCACCTCGCCAGCAAAATGGCAGACTTCCCTGCCAAAGCCAAAGCCAAAGCCAAAGCCAAAGCCAAAGCCAAAGCCAAAGCCAAAGCCAAAGCCAAAGCCAAAGCCAAAGCCAAAGCCAAAGCCAAAGCCAAAGCCAAAGCCAGAGCCAAAGCCAAAGCCAGAGCCAAAGCCAGAGCCAAAGCCAGAGCCAAAGCCAAAGCCAGAGCCAGAGCCAAAGCCGTGGATAAGCGTTATTACTGCACGCTTCTCTTCAGTCAGCCAACCGGGACAAAACAATAACAGCAATGCAATGAAAGAATTGCAGTGGCTGGTTCATTAGTAACCACTTAACTTTAAATTTACATTCGTTCAAACCGGCTCAGACCCGTGCAAACAGGCTGCTGTAAAGACCTCTGCCTGCTACAAATTAGTGCGCCAGAGTTATTTAGTATCTAAGTAGCTGTTTATTATAGGTAACCATCTAAAATTTCAGCCTGAAATCGCCACGATTTCACTCCTTCAGGGCGTAATTAACAGCCTTAAGGCGAAGCGATTGGCTGATAAAAGGTGCGTTTTGGCACGGCAGCGAAGCCGTGAAGCTACACTGAAAAAAGATACTCAGAAAATATCCCTCAGTTATCCACAGAAAAAGTGGATAACTTTTTTCAGACGGAAAAACTTCACTCTCTGCCTGCTATTCTCCCGATAAGCGATTCTGTCTTGCAGGCTGTTAACTGAGGCTGACGAAACGCGGTGTCGTCAGGATATGTCCGCAGACTCGCGTGACGAAACCAGCATGGTTCAGCAACATAACGTTCACTGCGATCGGTAACAGCGTTTTGTTTAGCACAGTTTGAGCCTCATCCCGTCATATACCCCCATCATCGCAGGCTGGAAATCGCTAACTGACCCATTTGCTGTTTACAGTGAATAGCGCTATCCGGGGAGTAAACCAGACTTTGCCATCTTATCCGGATAAGAACAAAGGCCGTCGCCCGCGGTTGTGCTGCCTTCAGATTTCGTTGTGTTGTCAGAAAGTCGCCGTCCACTGCAATCAGTAAAGCGTGATTGGAGATTCGGCGTTGCCTAAGGCTTTCCCGGCGGAACGGGGATTAAGAGATAGCAGGCTGAAGAGAACGACAGAAACCAGAAAGAGGAAAGCAGAAAAAAACCGGGCCAGGCCCGGTTTCGATGCGGATTAGCCCGCCAGCCAGGCGGTGATTTGTTTGACCATCGCCTTGGTAGAGATGCCATAACGATCATGCAGCGTTGGCAATGCACCTGCCGCCAGAAACGCATCCGGCAGTGCGATTTGCTTAAAGCGCGGCGTGACATTGTTACGCATCAGTACCCCGGCAATCGCCTCGCCTAACCCGCCTACCACCGAGTGATTCTCAGCCGTGATCACCAGCCGATTCATGTCGACCGCTTCCCCCGCTTCGCGCAGGATGGTCGCTTCATCCAGCGGCTTGATGACCGGTGAATGCACCACCCCCACCTCAATGCCCTGTTTCTCCAGCGCCTCGGCGGCTTCCAGCGCCCGCATCGTCATTAACCCGCTGCTGATGATCACCGCATGCTTACCGCCACGCAGACGCTGAGCTTTACCGTGCTGATAGCGATAGTCATATTTATCCAGCACCAGCGGGACCTTACCACGCAGCAGCCGCAGATAAACCGGACCCTGATGTTCTGCGATGGCGGGCACCACCTGGCTAATCTCCAGCGCATCGCAGGGATCGATAATGGTGAGATTAGGCATCCCACGGAAGATAGCCAGATCCTCGGTGGCCTGATGACTGGGGCCGTAACCGGTGGTCAGGCCGGGCAGCGCACAGGCAATTTTGACGTTCAGATTTTCTTCGGCGATTGCCATACAGATAAAATCATAGGCCCGGCGTGAAGCAAACACGGCATAAGTGGTGACGAACGGGGTAAAGCCTTCACGCGCCATCCCGGCCGCCGCGCTCATCAGCAATTGTTCCGCCATGCCCATCTGATAGAAGCGTTCAGGAAACGCATCAGCGAACAGGTGCAGGTCGGTGTACTTGCTTAAATCAGCCGTCATGCCGACCACATCAGGCCGTTGCTGCGCCAGTGATACCAGCGCATGTCCAAACGGTGCTGAGACCGTGGGCTGACCCTCGGCGGCGATCGATGCAATCATTGCTGAGGTCGTCAGGCGTTTTTTCTGTGGTTGTGAACTCATCTCAGGCTCCTTGCTCCAGCGCGGTCAGGGCTTTATCCCACTCATCGGCATCGACCCGAATGAAGTGCGTTTTCTCACGACTCTCCAGAAAGGAGACGCCTTTACCCATTCGGGTATCGCAAATAATCACCCGGGGTTGCGGGTCCGGCCAGCTACAGGCGGCATCAAAGGCTGCCTGTAAGGCTGCAATGTCGTTGCCATCAACCCGCTGCGTATACCAGCCAAAAGCCTGCCAGCGATCCACGATCGGCTCGAAGGCAAGAATCTCGCTGCTGTGACCATCAGCCTGTTGATTGTTGACGTCGATAATGGCGATCAGATTATCCAGTTGCCAGTGCGAGGCAGACATCGCTGCTTCCCAGGTCGATCCTTCATTCAGCTCGCCATCAGAAAGCAGGTTGAAAACCCGCGCCGTCGATCCTTTCTGCTTCAGGCCGAGGCAGGCGCCAACCGCGATACCCAGTCCATGACCGAGTGAGCCGCCGGTGATCTCCATTCCCGGCGTATAGGCTGCCATTCCCGACATCGGTAAACGGCTTTCATCGGTGCCGTATGTTTCACGTTCCTCTGGCGGTATCACGCCCGCTTCAAGCAGCGCGGCATACAGCGCGATAGCGTAATGCCCAATCGACAGATAGAAGCGATCGCGCTGTTCCCAGTCAGGCTGGTCGGCACGATAGTTCATGGCATGAAAATAGCTGACAGCCAGCAAATCGGCGGCACCCAGCGCCTGGCCGATGTAGCCCTGTCCCTGAACCTGACCCATTAATAAGGCATGGCGGCGAATATTGGTGGCGCGTTGTTGCAGCGAAAGACCGGAAGATGCGTGCAGATGGTCAGTCATGTTACCTCCTGTTTAACGATTAACGTCTGCTGCCCGGATGCGCAGCACGCACAGCGCGCCACCCAGCAGTACGGCAGCGATAAAATACATTCCCGATGCGGGCGAGCCAGTTGCCGTGGTGATGGCACCAATCAGCCACGGCGAGAAGAAACCCGCCAGGTTAGCAATACAGTTCACGGCGGCGATGCCTGCGGCAGCAGAGACTCCGCCCAGCAGATTGGTTGGCAGCATCCAGAACAGCGATGAAGCAGAGAGGATGCCGGCGGCAGCGATGCACAGCGAGAGCAGCGACAGAGAGACGCTGTGGCTCATTAAGGTCGCCATTGACAAGCCGATAAGTCCCACCAGCATCGGGATAACCAGATGCCAGCGCCGCTCACGATGACGATCGCCACTGCGACCGGCCAGCAGCATAAAAATGATGGCGCACAGGTAGGGCAGGCTGGTCAGCAGGCCAATATGCAGCGGCTGGCTGACGCCTGAGTTTCTCACCAGCGTCGGCAACCAGAAGGTCAGGGCGTACTGGCCCATTACCACACAGAAATAAATCAGCGCCAGCAGCCACAGACGCTTATCAGCGACAAACGCTTTGACCGTGCTGTGACAGGCTTTCTGCTGGTTGTCCTCATCAAGATCGGCGCGTACCCGGCGTTTTTCGTCTTCATCCAGCCAGTCCGCCTGCTCAACACGATCTTTCAGCACCAGCAGCACCACTAAACCCATTGCAACCGTAGGGATAGCTTCCAGCAGGAACATCCATTGCCAGCCTGCCCAGCCATGAAAGCCGGCAAAAGTAGCCATAATCCAGCCAGAGAGCGGGCCGCCGATCATTCCGGAGAGCGGGATGGCAATAAACCACAGCACCGTCATACGGGCGCGTCGGTAGGAGGGGAACCAATAGGTGAGATAGAGCAGCAAGCCCGGCGCGAGGCCGGCCTCGGCTACGCCAAGCAGGAAGCGCAGCAGATAGAACTGCCATGCGGTTTCGACCAGCGCGAACAGCGCCGAGATCATGCCCCAGGTGATCATGATGCGGGCGATCCAGCGGCGAGCGCCGACCCGATGCAGAATCAGATTACTGGGGACTTCAAAAAAGAAGTAGCCGATGAAGAAGATCCCGGCACCCAGCCCGTAGACCGTTTCGCTCAGCGACAGGTCGTCCATCATCTGTAATTTAGCGAAGCCGACATTCACGCGGTCAAGGTAGGCACAGAGGTAGCACAGCATCAGCCAGGGCATTAAGCGCCAGGCGATTTTGCGATAGGTGAGATCGCGCGCAGCAGCGGCTGCGCTCAGGTTAAGCGTGGTCATGGTATTCACTCCCGGTATAAGCCCGCCGAGTGCGGGCAGGGCAGGGCGCTTGTTAGTGGATGAGCATGCCGCCGTTGACGTCGAGCGTGATGCCGGTCAGGTAACCGGAGAGATCGCTGGCGAGAAACAACGCTGCGTTGGCGACATCGCTGGCTGCGCCAAGGCGGCCAAGCGGAATACCGTCGATGATGGCGTGGCGGCGCTCATCCTGCAGCAGACCGCCGGTGATGTCGGTCTGGATCAGACCGGGAGTAATTGCATTGATACGAATCTGATCGGGACCAAATTCGCGCGCCATCGCTTTGGTTAGCCCCAGCACGCCAGCTTTGGCTGCGCTGTAGTGCGGACCGCCAAAGATACCGCCGCCGCGCTGTGCGGAGACGGATGAGAGACAGACAATACTGCCGCTTTTCTGCTGCTGCATGGTGGGGATCACCGCCTGTGACATCAGCAGCGTGCCGCGCAGGTTCACATCAAGGATGCGATTGTAATCTTCCACGCGGATATCCAGCGTTTTTACCGGCTGGGTGATACCGGCGTTATTGACCAGCACATCGATGCGACCGTAGTGCTCAAGCACCTGATCGACTGCGCGGCGCACCGTAAGCGGATCGGTCACGTCGGCGGCCAGCCCCAGATGGCCATCACCACACGCCAGTGCGCTGGCTCTGGCCGCCTGCAGATCTAAATCCAGCACCACGACGCGGGCACCGTGGTGAGCAAAACAGGCGGCTGTTGCACGGCCGATGCCGCGCTGCGAAGCCGCACCTGTGATAATCGCAACTTTATTTTCAAGTAACATGGTCCACTCCAGAAGAATAATTATTAGTGGTTCGGTATGCCTACCGGCAGGGTCACGATCAGAATTGATAAAGCCGTCGATATTGGCAATGCAAAAAAATTCATTTGATGCTGAATGAATTTGTTGGTTTGATGCAGTTAACATTTCTGCGGTTTAAAAACGGGCACACATCACAAATTTTCTGCACGGAGGGAGAGATGGAAAAGCAGACCGACCACTTACCGTCAATTAAATCGCTGCGGGTGTTTGAACAGGTTGCCCATTTTGGCAACGTGGCGCGTGCGGCGGAGGAATTAAGCATTACGCCTTCTGCCGCCAGTCATCAGCTGGCAAAACTGGAGCGTGAACTGGGCTGCATCCTGTTTAATCGCTCGGCAAAAGGGGTGGTGCTGACGCTGGCGGGTGAACATTACCTGAAGGAAATCAGCCCGATACTGCTGGGTCTGGCGCAGGCGACGGCGCGCATCAGTAATGAGAAAGCGCGCAGCAATTTGCGTATTCACTGTGCGCCCAGTTTTGGCCTGCTGTGGCTGCTACCGCGGATCCATAAATTCCGTGACAGCTATCCCGAATTCCAGCTGACGCTCTCCTGCTCCTACGAGAACTTATCTTTCAGCCGCGATAATATTGATATTGCGGTGCGTCACGGTTTTCCGGACTGGAAGTCATTCGACATTAAAACCATCCGCCATGAAAGAATGTCGGTGCTGGCTTCGCCGGGCTATTTAGCCCGCCATCCGGTTAATCAGGCCAGCGATTTAATTCATCATGCACTGATATTATCGGAATCGCCGCTTATTCAGTGGCCGCAGTGGTTTGCTGCTCAGCAATTACCCCAGCCGGATAATGAGTGGTTATTTCGCTTTGACCGATCCTATATGAGCCTGGAGGCTGCGATGTTGGGTCATGGGCTTATTTTTGAAAGCGAGCTGCTGGCTGAGGATTATATACGCAGCGGTAAACTGGTCAGGGTATTGCCGGAGCACTACAGTCTGCCGGTCAGCGCGCACCATCTGGTCTACCCGCGCGGCTTTGCCCAGTTTCCCCGCGTTAGCCACTTCCTTAACTGGATTCAGAGCGAGCTGAAAGAGTTAATATAATGTTAAATTAAGTTTCGCTTCGTCACTATTCCGCGCCTCCTTCCGGCGCGACTTCCGCTATTATTTCGGCGCACTGTTTTGTAATTAATTATCCCGCCATAAAAAGCGCATTGCTAAAGCTAATTCAAAAATACCGTCTACACTTCATCTCCCAATCGGTAAAAAAGTTCCATTTTTATTCCGTATGAAATTTAATCAACGGATGTTTAACTTGTTAATGGCAGGGTAATTATGAGTACGAATACACCAGACTCTGGTGAAGCGGGCGAACACGCGCCTGCCGATACGGTACGCCAGCGTATTTTTTTAGTGGTGCTGGTAGCCACTATGGGTGCGCTGGCTTTTGGTTATGACACCGGGATTATTTCGGGTGCCTTACCTTATATGACCTCACCGCCGGATCAGGGCGGATTGGGGCTGAACTCCTTCACTGAAGGGTTAGTGGCTTCTTCACTGGTGTTCGGTGCGGCTATCGGTTCGTTCCTGAGCGGCTTCTTCTCCGATCGCTTCGGACGTCGTATCACGCTGCGCAGCCTGGCCGTGTTGTTTGTGCTGGGCTCGCTGGGCACGGCGCTGGCACCGTCGGTCAATGTGATGGTGGCGATGCGTTTCCTGCTCGGTATTGCGGTTGGCGGCGGTTCGTCCACCGTGCCGGTGTTCATCGCGGAAATTGCCGGGCCGCGACTGCGTGCGCCGCTGGTCAGTCGTAATGAGCTGATGATAGTTACCGGACAGCTGATCGCCTACGTGGCCAGTACTCTGTTGAGCTACCTGCTGCACGATGAGCATCTGTGGCGTTACATGCTGGCGATTGCCATGGTGCCGGGCCTGCTGCTGTTTATCGGGACCTTCTTTGTGCCAGCGTCGCCTCACTGGCTGGTGGCCGAAGGTCGTCTTAAAGAAGCGAAAAAAATCCTTAAATACCTGCGCGAAACGCCGCGTGAAGTGCGTCATGAAATGGCGCAGATGAAGAAGCAGGCGCGGGCGGCAGAGCGCGGACCTGATGCGAAAACCCTGATCCGCGAGAAGTGGGTGATCCGTCTGATGATCATCGGTGTCGGGCTGGGCTTTGTTGCCCAGTTCACCGGGGTAAATGGCTTTATGTATTACACTCCGATCATCCTTAAACAGACCGGGCTGGGCACCAGCGCTTCGATTGCCGCGACCATCGGTAACGGGGTGGTCTCCGTCGTGGCGGCCATCGTGGGTATCTGGGCGGTCAGCCGCTTCCCGCGTCGGGCGATGCTGATTACCGGCCTCTGTCTGGTGATCACCTCGCAGATTCTGCTGGGAGCGGTGATGACCTTCATCAGCCCGAGCCTGATGCAGAGCTACCTCGCCCTGGGCTGTATTCTGCTGTTCCTGTTCTGTATGCAGATGTGCATCTCACCGGTCTACTGGCTGATGATGTCGGAACTGTTCCCGATGCAGTTGCGTGGCGTACTGACCGGTGGCGCAGTCTCATTACAGTGGATCTTTAACGCGATCGTCGCCTTTGGCTTCCCGCCGATAATGGAATATGCCGGCAGCACCACCTTCTTCATCTTTGCTGCGATTAACGTCGGCTCGCTGATCTTTGTTATGGCGATGGTGCCTGAGACGCGCGGCAAGAGTCTGGAAGAGATTGAGTCCCATATGAAAGAGAAGTTTGGCGAAAAATCCGAAGTGGCGAACGCCAGCTAATTTTTTCCGCCAGCGTCACACCAAAACCGGACTGAACCCAGTCCGGTTTTTTTATCCTGATACGCGGAAGACCGCGCCATACCTGGTCTGAACCCCTTATCTCCTCCGCCTGACGTTCACTGTAATCAGCAGAAAACCCTCGGTTAAAATGTGCGCACCGCTGGCGATTTCAGCCTGAAATTCTGCTTGCTGGCCGATCGGCACGGCGGATGCTAACCGGCTTAGTGTGGCTTATCAGTGAATTAAGCGAAGCATGACCGCTGACAATCTGCATCTCAGGCGCTGCGCTATACTCATTCGTCATGACCTGCGCGCGCTGACGAGACCTGCTATGAAAAATGTCATTGCAACGGTATTGCTTACCTCGACGCTGGCCGCCGGGCCGCTTTACGCAGAAACCGCGGTTTCATCACTTTCTTCGTGGTGGGACGGCGTGACGGATGATGTCGCCACAACGTGGAATGTGCCGCAGCACACCGATGTTTATCTGCCTTTTATCAGCTGGCATGCCCGCTTCATGTATGACAAAGAGAAAACCGACCACTATAACGAGATGCCGTGGGGCGGTGGTCTGGGGATTTCACGTTACAACGACAGCGGCAACTGGAGCGCGTTATATGCGATGGCGTTTAAAGACTCGCACAATAAATGGCAGCCGATTGTCGGTTATGGCTGGGAGAAAGGCTGGTATCCGGGCGCGAATCAGGACTTTCGGTTAGGCGCGGGACTGACTGCAGGCATAACGGCGCGCGATGATTTCGGCGGATATATTCCGTTGCCGATCGTATTGCCGCTGTTCTCCGCCGGTTATAAAGCACTTAATCTTCAGTTCACTTATATTCCCGGGACCTATAACAACGGCAATGTCTTATTTGCCTGGTTCCGTTATGGATTTTAATTTCTCAGGAAAGGATGCATGAGCAGGACGTTAACTTTTATTGCCCGCTGGGCCAGACGTATCACGCTCGCCGCTGCGCTGGTGGTGATACTGTTGCTGATTTTGCGGGTCTATGAGGCCGGTCGCGGACCAGAATTACACCGCTGGCACACCTGGGTTCCGCATGAGTTAAGCGTCGGGCAGCTCGATCACGCCAGCTATGCCGATTACCTGACGGCAGAGAACCGGCTGTTCGATGAGATGAAACGGCAGGTCAGCGACAAGCTGGAGGCGGATGAGAAAACACCGCTCAATCGCTACTACGCCCACAGCATGATCTACCCTGAAAGTTTTGATCACGACTGGAACCGCTCTTATGTGCTGCGGCCCGCGGGCATACCGCGTGGCGCGGTAGTGTTACTGCACGGCCTGACTGACAGTCCTTATAGCCTGCGCCATGTGGCAGAAGCTTATCAGCAGCAGGGTTTTGTCGCGGTGGCATTGCGGTTACCCGGTCACGGCACGGTCCCGGCGGGTCTGACCGATGTAGACTGGCAGGACTGGCTGGCCGCCACGCGACTAGCGGTACGTGAAGCTACCCGGCTGGCGGGTGAGAATGCGCCGTTGCATCTGGTTGGATTTTCAAACGGCGGGGCGCTGGCGGTGAAATACACCCTCGATAGCCTGGCCGATCACCATTTACGCCGCCCGCAGCAGCTGATCCTGCTGTCACCGATGATTGGGGTAACCCGCTTCGCCCGGTTTGCCGGTATCGCCGGGCTGCCTTCCATCTTTCCCGCTTTTTCCAAAACCGCGTGGCTGAACATTGTGCCAGAGTTCAATCCCTTCAAATACAACTCCTTTCCGGTACACGCGGCCCGCCAGACCTATTTACTCACCCAGGCGCTGCAAAAACAGATTGTGCAGGAGGCCCGGCGTCAGCAGCTGGCCGACTTCCCGCCGGTACTGACCTTTCAGTCGGTGATGGACTCGACCGTCAGCACCCCGTCGGTTATCCGCTCGCTGTATAACTATCTGCCGGATAACGGCAGTGAGCTGGTGTTGTTCGATATCAATCAGGCGGTCAGCGTCAGTCCACTGTTTCGTCACTCCTCTTACACCGCCGTTAATCAGTTGCTGCCGGCTGCCCGACGTTTATATACCTCAACCGTGATCACCAACGCCTCGGCAACCTCGCTAAATATGGTGACCAAAACCGTGCGTGCCGGTGAGACCACTGAACAGACGCAACCTCTGGCGATCAATTACCCGGCCGGCCTCTATTCTCTGTCGCACGTCGCGATCCCGTTTCCGCCGCAGGATGGGTTATATGGCAGCGAGCCAGCGGTAAAAAATCAGTTCGGCATCAGCTTTGGCACGCTGTCGCTGCGCGGTGAGAGTGCGGTGCTGATTGTCGGCCTCGACTCGATTATGCGTGCCACCTCGAATCCGTTTTATCCCTACATGATCGACAGAATCGATCATCACATCGGCTGTAGCGATCGGCCGCAGCTCACGGAATGCCTCAGGCGTTTCTGAGGGCATCCCGCGGATAAAAAAGCCCGCCAGGCGGGCTACAGGCTTCAGAAGCCGTTGAGCGTTGTCATGATCTCATCGGTTAACGTCAGGCGGGCGCTGGCGAGGTTCTCCTGCAAATGCTCCGGTGAGGAGGTGCCAGGGATCAGCAGAATATTGGGCGAACGGCGCAGCAGCCAGGCGAGCGCCACCTGCATTGGGGTGGCATTCAGCGAAGTGGCAACGTCACTTAATCGGGTCGACTGCAACGGTGAGAAGCCGCCCAGCGGGAAGAACGGCACATAGGCGATCTGCTGTTGTGCCAGCTGATCGACCAGCGCATCATCCTGACGATTTGCCAGGTTATACATGTTCTGCACGCAGACAATCGGCGTCATGGCCTGCGCCTCGGCAATCTGCTGCTGCGTAACGTTGCTCAGACCGATATGCCGGATCAGCCCGCGTGATTGCAGTTCCAGCAATGCCGCCAGTTGCGGTTCCAGCGAACCCTCTTTGGGTTTCGCGGCATTAAACATGCTGCGCAGATTTACCACCTCGATCACATCCAGTCCCAGATGACGGAGATTATCTTCTACCGCCTGGGTCAGTGCTTCCGGCTCCATCGCTGGCAGCCAGCCTCCTTTATCATCCCGCCGGGCACCGACTTTAGTCACAATGCACAAGTCCTGTGGGTAAGGATGCAACGCTTTTCTGATGAGCTTGTTGGTTTCATGCGGGCCGTAAAAATCACTGGTATCAATGTGATTAACCCCTGCGGCAACGGCATCACGCAGGACCTGAATGGCTCGCGTTTCATCTTTGACCGGGCCGAAGACGCCCGGTCCAGCCAGTTGCATAGCACCGTAGCCTAAACGGTTAACGACACGATCGCCCAGCTGATACGTCATGGTGGTGTGTGACATGGAAACCTCCTGCGTGAATGTAGATTGATTGTAACGGTGATCGCACTGTGCAACTATCCGGTGAAATCGGGACAGACTGTACGGAGTGCTGCACAATGGCGGTGGATATTGCGTTACTGGAAGCGGTAGTGGCGGTGGCGAAAGCTGGCGGGTTCCGCGAGGCGGCTCGCGTGAGCGGCAGCAACGCCTCACGCCTGAGCGAAGCTGTGCGCCGGGCAGAGCAGCAGCTCGGTATCCGGCTGTTTCATCGCACCACGCGCACGGTGGTGTTAACGGAAGCGGGCAGGGCGCTGATGGAACGCCTGTTACCGGCGATGAATGAAGTCAATGCCGCGCTGGATGCGATTAATCTTTATCGCAATACACCCGGCGGGACGCTGCGGCTGAACGTACCGGTCAGCGCCACCCGGCTGGTATTGCCGGCGCTGATACCGGCGTTTCTGCGGCGCTATCCCGATATTCAGCTGGAGATTGTCGCGGAAAGTAACGTTCAGGATGTATTCCGCGATGGCTGTGATGCCGGTATTCGCTACGATGAACGGCTGGAGCAGGATGTGGTGGCGCTGCCGATTGGTCCACGGGTTCAGCGATTTGCGGCAGCCGCCTCTGCCGATTATCTGGCTGAAAAGGGTCGTCCGACCCATCCGCGCGATCTGATCCATCATCGTTGTCTGCGCGGCCGTTACGCCAGCGGCGTGATGCCGGACTGGGAATTCAGCCGGGATGGCACCAACCTGAGCGTACAGGTCAGCGGGCCGCTGGTGGTGAGTGTCGGTGGCGGAATCGATCTGGCTGTTGAGGTGGCGATTGCCGGTAGTGGCATCGTTTATCTGTTTGAAGAGTGGCTGCGACCCGCTTTTGAGAGCGGCAAACTGGAACCGTTGTTGCAGCCGTGGTGGCTCAGCTTCTCCGGGCCGTGGCTTTATTATCACGACCGACGCTTAATTCCGGCACCGTTACAGGCTTTCATCGATTTTATTCGCGAGGACAACCTCAGCCGTACCAGCTAAATCCCTGCGGCACCCGGGAAAAGCCAGCATGGCGCAGCACGCTGAGTAACGGTGATTGCGACACCGGCTGACCGTTGACCGTTTCCAGCGTAAAGCTCAGCGATTTTTCACGTTTCAGCGCCACCGCCAGTGCGGCGATCGCGGCATGCTGCTGCGCATCGTCATCGGTGAAAAGCAGCAGATCTTTTCCGCCCTGCGGCAGATACAGAGCCAGCTTGCCAGCGGCAATCACTACCCGCGCGCCCAGACGTCGCACCGGACGTACTCCGCTCGAATGAACCGGCCAGCCGAGCGTCGCGCCAAACGGATTCGCCGGGTCCATGGCCGCCAGCGCCACGGCTGCGGTGGTTTCCGCCGGTTGCTGTGCCAGTTCACGCAGTCGCTCAATGGTCACGGCGTCAGCGAACTGCGTCCCGCCAGCGCCGGTAATAAAGCGCCCTCGCATAATCCGTCCGGCATCCTCCATACCGCGTAATACCGGCTGTAACGCGGGAAAACCGCCTGGGATCTGTTCTGAAATCGCGCTGCCACGGGTGATGACGCCATAGCGGTCGAGCATATTTTCCGCCAGCGCGAGGGCCTGTCGGGTCGGCGAAACTTCCCCACGGGCGAGACGTGACCAGCGGCCGGCAATGGTATTGACCCCAGGACCCCGGCCCGGCAGCGCGGACGGGGTGAAGCGCTGGCCGTGACGGGTCCGCAGCGTACGCGTCGGCCGTGAACGTGTCGCGCCTGGCGATCCCAGCAGCCCGCGCAATGCTATCCAGCTGTCGGTGGTGATCGCACCCTGCCACACCAGTTGCCACAGCGCGGCATAAACCTCTGCGGACGGCGGCGTCTGTGGCCCGTCGAGTTTTGCCATAATCTCGTGGGCGAACCACGCGCCGCCGTGACTGAGCGCCTCAAGGATCGCCTGCTGTAATGCTGTCAGCGGTTGTGCTGAATCGGAGGGTGGCAAGGTTTCAGCAGCAAACTCACTCAGATGCAGCGAGACCAGACCATCGTTGTTACCCAGCGCCTTATGACCGCACCAGATCACATCGCCGCTGGCGAGCAACTCATCGAGCATCGCCGGTTGGTAATGGCGAATGCGGGCACGCAGGATCTGCGACTCCCACAGCGATGCCGGCAGCGCCACTCCCGCCAGTTGCTCAATCACCCGCGCCAGTCCGTCGATATCGTGGTAAACGGCGTGCGCGACCGGCGAGGGTTCACGGGTAAAAGCGGCTGCCGGGTTGAGTACACCGTGCCGCTCCAGCAGCAACGTCACCCAGGCGGCGGGAGGGACCGGGCGGGTCGCCTCGCGTGCTGTTTGCAGTGAACGTAGCCGAAGCCGTTTAAAAATGTCGGCGGAGACCCAGACGCCGCCAGTATGGCCGCTTTCGCTGCCGATGTGCAGCAGTTTGCCTTGCTCGCGTAAAGGCAGCAGTGCGCTGTTGATCACCGCGACGCCTGCACCATAGCGATCGGCAAGTTGCTGCGCGCTGAACAGGGCGTGGGTGCGGGCATAACGGGTGATTAAATCGCGCAGCGGATCGGACAACGGTTGTAAAAAGGTGGCTGGCAGGTTGTCAGGAATGACGGTAGCAAGGGCATCACGCAGACGGGCGGCATCTTCAACCACCGCCCAGCGCACCTCACCGGCAAGGGTGACCGGGATTACCCGCTGTGCCGCCGCAAACTGCCGTAATGCCGCCATGGCCTGTTGCCGATCGCCGCTGAAACGCGCCTCTATTTCAGCTTGCGACAGCGGGCCGAGTTCACGTAGCAGATCGACGATGCCTTCGGCATGCTGGGCCTGATAGCGTGGCTCCAGGCGCTGTAACTCCTGTTCTACCTGCCCGACAACGGCCGGAGCCAGCAAATCACCTTTATCGGTCTGACCCAACAGTTCGCCCAGCAGGTTACTGTCGAGCGCCAGTAAAGAAGCGTGGCGCTCTGCCTGCGGCGCATCGCTGGCATAGATAAATTCTGCAACATAGCCAAACAGCAGCGGCGCCGCGAACGGTGAGGGGACGTCAGTCGTGACCTCGACAAACTGCACGCTTCCCTGCTGTATCTGATTCATCAGACGGTGCAGGGCAGGCAAGTCGTACACGTCTTGCAGACACTCGCGTGCGGTCTCAATCAGGATCGGGAAATCCTGATACTGGCGAGCCACTTCCAGCAGCTGACCAGCCCGTAAACGCTGCTGCCAGAGCGGGGATCGTTTACCCGGATTGCGCCTCGGCAGCAGCAACGCCCGGGAAGCGCATTCACGAAAGCGGGCGGCAAACAGCGCTGATCCGCCGATGGTGTCAGAAACGCGCTGCGTCAGGTTATCGGCATCAAACACAAACAGTTCCGCGCCTGGCACCCGACCTTCGCTGTCGGGAAAGCGGGCAATGATGCCGTCGTCGCTGGCGACCACGGACGCATCAATGCCGAGGCGCTGCTGAATGCGTGCCGCAATCGCCAGCGCCCAGGGCGCATGGATACGCTGCCCCCAGGGGGAATGCAGGATCACCCGCCAGTCACCGCTTTCATCACGGCAGCGCTCAATCACCAGGGTGCGATCGCTGGGAAGAACGCCGGTGGCGGCGCGCTGTTCCGCCAGTAACGCCAGCAGATTGTTGATCGCATTGTCATCCAGCCCGAGTGAGCGCAGATAACGTTGTGCCTCGTCAGGCGCGGCGCTATCAAGCTGGCGTAAAAAAACCGCCAGGCTGGCACCCGCATCGGCGGTACGGCCAATACCTTCGCCGCGCCAGAACGGCAGACGTGCGGATCGGCCTGGCGCTGGCACCACCACCACCTGATCGTGGGTTATCTGCTGGATCCGCCATGACGTTGCGCCGAGGGTAATGATGTCATTCACCCGCGATTCGTAAACCATCTCTTCATCCAGCTCGCCGACCCGGCGCGAACCTGACTGCTCTTCGCCCTCCGGCAGAATAACGCTGAACATGCCGCGATCGGGAATGGTGCCGCCGCTGGTGACGGCCAGATGTTGAGTGCCGGGCCGCGCCGTTAGCAGGCCGCTTTGGCGATCCCAGACCAGGCGGGGACGCAGATGAGTGAAATCATCCGACGGAAACTTGCCGGCCAGCATATCCAGCGTAGCGTCGAACACGCGGCGTGACAGAGTGCGGAACGGATCGGCACGCCGCACCCGTTCAAACCATTCATCCGCCTGCAACGGATCCATCGAGACCGCTGCCAGCGTCTGCTGCGCCAGAATGTCCAGTGGGTTACGCGGCGGCGAAAGGGCGTCAAGCTGACCGTTCTGCATCGACTGTACCGTCACGGCGGCGTCAAGCAGATCGCGGCGGGTGCGGGGAAACAGGATACCGGTCGAGGCTCCGCCAACCTGATGTCCGGCCCGGCCAACCCGTTGCAGCGCGCTGGCCACTGATAACGGCGCGCCGACCTGAATCACCAAATCGACCGGCCCCATATCAATGCCGAGTTCAAGGCTCGACGTCGCCACCACACAGCGCAGTTCACCCTGTTTCAGCGCCGACTCAATTTCGCTGCGCTGTTCTTTCGATACCGAACCGTGGTGGGATCGCGCAATAACCGCGGACGCGCTGTCGCTGCGATTCTGGCTGCCGCCGGCAAAAGAGTCATATTGCTGCGCCGGATGCGGTTTCTTTTCCGCTGACTGCGCTGCCGCGTAGCGTTCATTCAGTCGCGCGGTCAGTTTTTCTGCCAGCCCGCGTGAGTTAGCAAACACCAGCGTGGCACGATGCGCCATTACCAGCTGCAGAATGCGGGTTTCAATATGGGGCCAGATAGATCCACTGGCCTGGCCCGTCCCGCTATGAGGTTTCGGATCGCTGGCGATATCGGTCATGTCGGTCACCGGCACTTCAATGCTGAGATGCAAGGTGCGGCCAGCGGCGGGATTCACCACCTGAGTCGGCTTACAGCCGCCAAGGAATGCCGCCACCCGTTCGACCGGGCGTACCGTGGCGGACAGGCCAATGCGCTGAGCGGGCTGCGGCAGTAATGCATCAAGCCGCTCAAGGCTGAGCGCCAGTTGAGAACCGCGCTTTGATCCCGCCACCGCATGCACTTCATCAACGATTACCGTGGTGACGCCCTGCAATGTATCGCGGGCTTTTGAGGTCAGCATCAAAAACAGCGATTCCGGGGTCGTAATCAGAATATCCGGTGGCCGTCGCAGCAGTTTTGCCCGCTCCGCGCTGGGCGTGTCACCGGATCGCATCCCGACCTGCAACCTTATCTCTGGCTCGCCGCGTTGCTGACGTTCGGCAACCACGCCGGCCAGCGGGACATTGAGGTTGCGCTGCACATCGGCCGCCAGCGCTTTTACCGGCGATATGTACAAAATGCGGGTGGTGGTCTGGCGGTCAGGCGCAGGCTGCCCGGTGCGTAAATGGAACAGAGAGTCGATTGCGGTCAGGAAGGCCGCCAGAGTTTTCCCTGAGCCGGTTGGCGCAATCACCAGACAGTGCTGACCGCTGGCAATAGCCTGCCATGCCGACTGCTGCACCGGCGTAGGTGCGTCGAAGGCGGTGGAAAACCAGCGCCGCGTGGCGGGTGAAAACAGCGCTAAAGCATTATCAGGACCGGATTCAGGCATGGTATTTATGGCGTTACGCCTCGACAGCGCTCAGTGAATCAACCCGTTGAGTGTAAATGATAATCGCCGTTTGTGAATGACGTGCCGACTGACGGCACGTCATTCAGCCCACTCCTCAGGATTGTGCTGTGCTGGCAAATGAACCGGATCGCACCGCCAGCAGCGACACCAGCGCCAGCATCACTATCGTCATGCCATAAAGAAATACGGTCTGGGTCAGACCAATGTGTGGCGCGGCGATGCCTGCCAGAATCGCCGGCACGGCAAAGGCGAGATAGCTTTTGATTAAAAAGGCAGAGAACAACCCGGCACGCTCATGGCTTTCCGCCAGTTGCATAATGATCTTCAGCACATTTGAAAAGATTGAGCCAAATCCCTGTCCCGCAATAACAGTACCGAGATAGAGCAAGGCGACGCTATGCAAACCAACGCCAGTCAGCGTGACACTGACGCCAGCTATCAGCATCAGCGTACCGATTAACAGCGCTCGCGCCGGTGCTAACGACCGGAAGATAAACACCGCGGCGGTCGCGCTCAGCATCAGGGTCGTCACCACGCTGCCGCCAACAAAAGGTGAAGTCAGGCCGGTAGCGCTGATCACCAGCGTCGGCATTAATGAGAGATAGAATCCGCCCAGCATCCAGGTCGCAATGTTCACCGGCGCGACTTTCAACAACGGCCCCAGCGCCCGACGCGGGATCCTCACCTGCGGTCGGAGTGCAGCCAGCACGCCCGGCTGTGGTGAAATGGTTTCGGATATCAGCGGTAACAGCGCCATCATCACCAGCATCGTCAGCAACAACAGCGCATAAAGCGTGACGGTAGGGAAGGGAGCGTAAGTGACCAGGATGCTGCCTGCCAGCGTTCCCAGCGTCATTCCCAGAAACGCGGTGACTGAGTTGAGCAACGGACCACGATGTTTATTGGCATCGATCAGGGTGGCACCAAAGGTTGGTAAAGCGATACCGGTCGCAAAGCCCTGAACCAGACGGGCGCCGATTAAAACCGCGGCAGAATCAGCGTAGATAAAAATCATCAGCGCTACGCTATTGAGCGCCAGAGCCAGCAACATCAGTGGCCGGCGGCCGGTATAGTCAGAAATTTTCCCCACCGTCAGCAGCGCGGCCAGTAACGCGAAAGCGTAGACCCCAAATATCACGGTGAGCAGCGATGGACTCAGATGAAACAGCGTGCGGTAGAGCGGATAAAGCGGCGTCGGGGCACTGCTGGTGGCTGAAATCAGTACCGCGCCAGTGAAGCTGAAAAGCGTCAGACGCACAGCAGACTGAGGTGTCAAAGCGGGCTGGATGGCTGTCATGATCGATACCTTAATGCAAAGGATTAGCTTTAATCAGGTATACGGGCAGCGCGGCCTTAATGCAATATCTTTGCTTTAACCTTTCCTGCGGTGCAGTTAGCAGGAGGGGATTAAACCGGGTGGGGAACCCGGTTCGGAGAGGTCGTTTTATAATTAACTTCTTGAAAGATAGTCATTTTATAGTGCTACACCCATAAAGGCATGATCGTCAGCCGGTTTGTACGGATAACTGCGTTACGGATTCGCGGAGAATAGAGTCACTGATTACAGTGAATGAAAAGGAGACAGCAGACAGCAGAAACAGAGGTGAACAGGCCGTATCGACAGATACCCGACGCTGTTTATGGAAAGAAGCTCGAAGCCGAGCCAGCGCCTGCCTGTTCAGGCCGCCATCTATGCCACCGATTAGTGTGCGATAAAAATAGAATGATAGCCGGACTCAGCGGCAGCCAGGATTGAGCCGCCCTGACGCTAAGCTGGCGGCGGAAAGAGATTGTCATCGATTACAACAATCCAGCCCGGTAATGAATACCAGCGTTGTGCAGCCCGGCTATCATATCCTGCGGACCTTTCAGGTCTGTTTCATCGGCGTGGTTAAAAATTCGGTTTGCTGTTCGGCCAGTGATGTAAATCTGGCCGCTTCAGGATACCGCGCACGGCTCACCGTATCCGGCAGCATCACATCTGTAAAACTCCAGGCGACTGCGATACTGATACCGGCCACGGACAACATATCAGGATGACTTTCCCGCAGCCCGTTATCCAACGTTTGCCAGGCACCATGAAGTTGTTGAGTGATCCGATTCACCCATGGCTGATGTTGTTTTTCTTCCGGCCTGACACGCTGTTCGTAGACAATCTGCACCGCTTTTTCGCAGGCAGCCAGGGCGAATCCGGTAAGACGCAGATCGCGTTGTTCTTCCGCCTCGGACGCTGATGTGGGTACAGGCGTATGAGCGGAATATTTCTCAAGGTAATTAATGATCAGTGTTGAGTCGATCAGCACCTGATTATCATCTGTGATAAGCGTTGGGACTTTAACGGTTGGGTTAATTTTTGCTAAGGCATCAAAATCGCTGAATACCGAAAGCGGGCGATGTTCAAATTGAATACCCAATACTTTCATGTAAATAGCAACCCGTCTGACATAGGGTGAATCCAGCATTCCGATCAGGATCATGGCTCTACCTCATATTCTGTTGATTAACAAAATCAATTAACTGTTCGGCGACAGGCAACGGGACATCTTCCATTAAAAAGTGGCCGGCCTGTTTTAAGGTTTCATCTCACCAGCAACGATTCAGCCTGCAACCAGCGCTCAAAATCCTGCAGGGCAGATTCATTTATTCCTGTTTCCAGCGGTTTGACCAGACAAAATGTCTTGCTCAACTGCTCTGAGTCCGGCCAGGGTGCCACCAGTGTTCCTCTTTCCAGTTCCTTTTCGACGTAGATACGCGGAATCATGGCTACGCCCTGGCCCGCCAACACGGCAGCCAGAGCCATTTCATGAAGGTCATACCTTACGCCCTGCGCCGGATTATCCAGGACTATGCCACTTTGTTCAGCGTAATGAAGCCAGGCATCAGGATTCTGCCGCCTGTGAATACGAGGCAGCCTGTTTAATTGTTCGGCCACATTCTGATCGGTTAATAGATCGGGATGGCACACCGGCACCAGTTTCTCCTTAAACAGAGCGTGGGTGCACATACCCGCCCATGCAGGGTGTTCAAAATGTATTGCCGCATCAAAACCGCTGCCGGTCATAATAAAGGGATCGGTTCTGGCCGCGATATTCACGGTGATGTCCGGGTATAAAGATTGGAAACCGCGGAGGCGGGGGATAAGCCACCGGCTGCAAAAGGTGGGCAGGACGGCTATTTCCAGACTTCTGCTGCCTTCAGGCATTCCCATAACGAACTGTGTATCCCGCTCAAGCCGTTCGAGCATTTCCCTTACGTGATGAGCATAGCGTGCCCCGACCGGATTAAGCTTTACCCGGGCTTTAGTACGGTCAAACAGTCTGCAGTTGAGCAGAGACTCCAGGCGAGCAATCTGTCGGCTGATGGCGCCTTCTGTCAGTGACAACTCCTCTGCGGCACGGGCAAAATTACCGTGCCGGGCCGCAGCCTCAAACGCCTGAAGTGAAGCGCTGCTGGGGATTTTTCTGCGCATTAAAATTGCCTTATACGAAAAGTAAGACGATTGGTTAGTGACAAAAACTCACTAACGGGTGCGTTAATATCGTTTTATAACTGGAATAACAGCATATAGCATGAGTTAAAGTCACTAAGCAGGGCTGTAAAGTACTGCTTTATTTCATGCAGAGGTGAGGCGATGTTCTACCTTGTGGCGTGCAGCTATACCGATCCTGAAAGTGAGAAAGAATGGAATGCGTTTTACAGTCTGGAAAAACTGCCAGCGTTGATTTCTGTTAACGGCTTTAGCAGCTCCCAGCGCTTTCAGGCTCTGAGCCAGGACTGCCCGATGTATCTCGCCATTCATACGGTGAAAGATGCGCAGGTGATAACCAGTGAAGAGTATTTACTGAAAGGAGGGGGCAACTTTTCACGCTGGCAGAAGCACATCACAGACTGGCATCGTAACCTCTATGAGTGTGAAGGGATCGCGCCCGCTGTTTCCAGAGATGAAATCCTGTTGCTCAGTACCCAGCCATTACGTTTTGTTGAGAGGCTGGGATGCCATGCACTCACGATGGTGGCATCAGGGTTAGACAGAATGCCGGCGAAGTGCATTGCCTATGTGATGACGCGTGAAGCTGCTGCGCAGATAGCAGATGTGACCGGAGCATACCGTTATGCGCCGCTGACGTCGCAACTGACCCCGCCGCATGGAGCAGATAACGAAGAACGTGCATAAAATATGACTGACCTGAGTTTGTATATTTAGCTGGAGCAGGTAGACAGTTGCGGTGGCTTAAGCGACATAACGCCTGTCTGCCGTGCTCGCTGTATCCGCACTCCCGGCGCAAAGCCGGCAAGCGTCGATATCATTTATTTCAAAATAGTACCCGGATGCAGACATCCAATTTATGCCGAACGCCTTTGTCATATGACAACATTCCGCACGCCAGACGCGATACAGGATTTTATGCACAAACGGCAACAGGCCGTTCAGGAGCCGCAGGATTCACCGCGCGTGTTGATTGTTCTGGCTCTGCGACACCCCAAATACTGCCGGAAATTAATCAGAGGAAATTATGAACTATCCTGCTTTTCCAAAGCGTCAGATTGGGGATTATCTGGTTACCGCTCTCAGTGATGGCGTGATGTCAGCCAGCCTGGATTTACTGTCAGGCATTGATATAGCAGAAGCGGCGGATATTCAACACAATGCCAGTATCACTCAGCCCGGTAATATTCATATCAATGGCTATCTTATTCAGGGCAGGGGACAAACCCTGCTGGTCGATGCTGGTGCTGGTGGTCTGAACAATGTGGGCGGACAGCTTGCATGTCATCTTGCTGCAACCGGTGTCAGCCCAGATGAGGTGAATAGCGTATTACTGACGCACGGCCACCCTGACCATATTGGCGGATTATTGGATGCAGCAGAGCAGCCCATGTTTAAACATGCCGAACTTCATCTTCATTTTCTTGAAGCGGAATACTGGCAGGATGAAGAAAACTTCAAACGAGCAAATGAGCGCGGACAGCGTAATTTTAAGCTGGCCCGACGGGCGCTAAGCGCGTATGCCGGCAAGATACGCCTGATTAATCAGGATGAGATCGCTGAGGGCATTGCTCCGGTCTGGTTGCCAGGGCATACGCCAGGGCATACCGGGTTTCGCATCACTTCAGCTGAAGAAAGCTTATTGATCTGGGGAGACATCGTCCATTTCCCCCCTATCCAGGCAGCACGCCCGGAAGTCTCAGTTGTTTTTGACTGTGACCCTCGTCAGGCTGAAGAGACGCGGAAAAAAATTCTCTCACAAGCGGCAAGAGAAAAATTGCTGATTGCAGGAATGCACTTAGACCGGCAGGGATTTGCCCGCGTGTCTGAAGCGGGTCAGGGATACCGTATTGTCTACCAGCAGAATGAATGAGCAACCGCGTCTGGTGAACGCCTTTCGGAAGCCGTTCTTACCCCGTCCTGTTAATTAAAAGTGGGGCAGATTGCAGGCAGCACAGGATCAGTGACTCACGAGGATGTGACGGCTATCAGCAACGGAATCGGCAGGCAGAGAGGATGTTCTGGCGTTGCAAGAAGCCATCAGAGATAAACCCCCGATGATAAAATTTGTTGGTATGACTTTTAAGGCGACAGGTTACCGGCATGTATGCAAATATTGCTTATAAACTTTTATTCGGGTACTGAGGCTATGTTTTCTGTTCCCTTTCCTGTTATTACGCTGGTGGCGCTGCTGATTTTGATTGTAACAGCGCTCTTCTCTGAAAAAAAAACGCCACGGCGGCACTCTGCGTTTCCTTTTCGCCTGTATAGCGCTTATTTGTTTCAGCATGCTGCGCTGGCAATACGAATCAGTCATGCTCAGGAATATTCAATCAGTGCTGGCAATACTGCTGCCTCCTCTGGCATGGCATTGTTTCATCTCAATGACGGAAACGAATAAGCAGCATCGCTGGCTGATGTTTTTATTGCCTCCAGCAACGGCCTTATTGCTCAGGTTTTATTGGCCCGTTGCGACGGATGTTATCCTGTTTATCATATTTGCGGGGTATGGATGTGAGCTCTTCCGTATTGCATGGCGGGGGGAGTCAACATTCACGCTGAGCCGACTGACTGAAACAACACAAATCGTCAGGATGGCTTTTTTCGCAGGCAGCTTTCTTTGGATATCTGCCTTAACCGATCTCGCGATTGCAATTGACTTCAGCATCGCCGCTGGAGAACAGGCACCGGGTATCATTGTTTTTTTCCAGATGACACTGCTCCCTCTGATTGCCGCAGCTATTATCAGTGCGGGAAGAACAACGACACCCGGGAATAATAGCAGGGAAGAAGCGATCCCCATTAATGCAGTGACGCCTGCGAACGCGTTTTCGGAGATTTATAACAGACTCGAAAAATACGTTTATGAAAGCCAAATTTATCTTAATCCTGATCTTACGCTAACGCTTCTGGCACGAAAAACAGGTATACCAGCACGACAACTTTCCGGCGCGGTCAATTCTGTGAGTCAGTGTAATGTCTCGCAGTGGATCAACGGCTTCAGAATTGAACGGGCAAAGGTGTTGCTGTTAAGCACCCTTTTGCCCGTGACGGAGATCATGCTGGAGTCTGGATTCACCACTAAATCAAATTTTAATCGTGAATTCCTGCGGGTCACTGGCGCATCGCCTACCTTGTTCCGACAGCAGGTGGAGAATAATCAAGAGCAGCATTCAGGAATGCACTGATCTTACGAACCAGATTTTGATGAATGTCCGATCTATTTGCATTGGCGCCATCCTGGCAAACAATCTCATCACCCGGTGATTCTTTGTGTAACAGGTTTTCAGCGCCGGGTTTACAACGCTGCATGAAACTGAAATGCGTGGCGCCCTCGACTATTTCATAGTGCCTCCAGTCCGGATTGATGTTGGCAGCCAGATATCCCGACTCCCCGGCTGCAGGCAAATCTGCCAGTTTGTCCGCCTGGGCGGCTAATATCATGACGGGTATGTGAATCGCATTCAGACTTTGAGACGTAAAACCCGGTGCTAAGCCAGAATCCAGAGCAACGATAGTCCGGACCCGGCCATCCTTGTTATTTGCCGTCATTTTTTCCCGCGAAGATGCTTCATTAATACCCAGCTTTTCTGTCAACCGACAGTCGCCCCGTTGGGGATGGTTTTGACAATCCTGGATAAACCGGTAAGGGTCAAATCGCGCACCTGCGAGCGACATGACTGTCCATCCGCCAAGAGAGTGCCCTAAAGCAGCAATTCGGTCCTTGTCCGTTACGCCGAAAAGCGCAGGGGAGCGAGTGACGAAATCAATAACCTGGGACAAATCGTGCGGACGTTGCCACAGCTTTTTAGCCTTTACCGGGTTCTGATCAAAGGTAGTTGTGCCTGGATGATCCGGAGCGGCAACAATATATCCCTCTGCTGCCATCGCCGCGGCAATCCATGACAGATTGCGCCAGTTTCCGTTGTATCCGTGTGAGATAACCAGCAGCGGGTGAGCCCCAGCCAATGGCGGCGCATTGGGGATCACCGTAACGCCAACGAAAGCGGGATTACTTCCTTTATCTGCTGTATTTCCCTCAGAAGCCGCGGGATACCACACCGTCACATTTAAAGCTTCCGGCGTCGAGTCGGATAACCTTAGCTGGCGAAAACCTGGATAGGCCTGAGCCTGCAAGCCGTAGAGAAAAACTGTCAATAAACAAAAAACGCGGATGCACAACATAAACAGTCCTGTAGCGATTAATTGAGCAGCAGGTATAGATCGGACTGGTCATTCTGGCGTCCTGGAACATGATTAAGGTCCTGAATTTAGCTTTTTAAGCCTCTTCCAGACTGATTTCTGACATCCGGATGCCTGGATATCACTACCAGCGTGAATGACTCGCGGATTAAAGGAGAGCTTATGCAGCGTCGGCTATCAGTAAGAAGTGGACGTACAGCGGCCCTGACGCTTAAGCAGCTCGCTGTACCTTCCACTTTTATCTAAAACGCCTGCAACTCACTCCGTTTCTCAGGAGCGGTATCGGTCAGGGAGGCCCTGACGTGAGGCAGACTCTGCGGGTAATTTTGCTGAATAAATTCAATCATCTTTTCCCGCACGTGACAACGTAAATCAAAGGCTATCGGCGAGTTCTGAGCGGTCATCAGCATCCTGATGGTCATGGTTTTCTCGGTGGTATCGGTCACCTGAAGCACCTTAGTTTCCCGATCCCAAAGCTTGGTTTCATTCAGCACCTTATCAAAATGCTGTCGCAGCGGTTCCAGAGGCATCGAATAATCAACGTAGAGAAAAACTGAGCCTAAAATCTGGGCATTATTGCGCGTCCAGTTCTGGAATGGATTTTCTGTAAAATAGGTGATCGGCAACACCAGCCGGCGCAAATCCCAGATTCGCACCACCACATATGTCAGGTTGATCTCTTCTATCCAGCCCCATTCTTTTTCTACCACCACCGCATCGTCAATTTTGATCGGCTGCGTAAAAGCGATCTGAATACCGGCAAACAGATTGACCAGCGACTTCTGCAGGGCAAAGCCGATGATAATACCGGCTACGCCAGCACCGGCGAGGATAGTGGTGCCAAATTTCCGGACGCCAGGGAAACTGAGCAGAATCAGAGAGAGGCAGAATAACACCAGTATGACGATCACGACTTTCTTCACATAAATGATCTGCGTGCGAATTTTGCGCGCACGAAGATTATTCGAAATATTAATGTCGTAGCGGATATAAAGCATATCCTGCGCTACGTTGGTCAACCGGATTAACACTGAGCAAAATGATAATATTATAAAGACGTTTACTGTATTGGTGATAAAGACCAGCAGGTCCGGATGAATGTTAATGTAATTTATCCCTACATTGATCAGCAGTAGGGGAATAAAAAGAAACATCGATCCACGAAGGTGCTTTTCAAGTGACTTGAAGAGCTTTCGGTCACGACTCTGCCAGTAGCGAATAAACCTGAGAAGGATAAGGCGTGCGAGAAAACCCAATACAAACGAGAGAGAGAAGAGTAATACAACAGGCACCCATGACGGGAGGCCAGATAACTCATCAAATATCAACGGCATTATTTTCCCTTATATTCAGTCAACAACCTTGGGTTGTCAGATAAATTTAAAAATTCAGTAACCGTTGTTTTCACGGTTATCAGCAGGTAAATCACGTAACACCCCGGCTTACCCGTAATTCAATTTATCAACTGACGTAACACATGAAATCTCCTGAAATCCCGAAATTTATCAATATCAATGCCCACATCGGCATCGTTATGTCGTTTGCTGCCCGGCCAGATAGACGGGCGTCCACGCTGTGTGCCCGTCGCAGCGCGACGACATGCACAGCATTTAGTATGAACTATAGTGGCCGGGTTAACCGAAAATGGTTGCGGCCGGCGTGGTTATGCTGAAACGCAGTTGTCTGGGTGATCAGCCGTGCCGCTCCCCGCCGCTGAGCTGAGCTGAGCTGATTAGAGCTGAGCTGATCTCCGGAAGCGGTTCCGCAGCAGCGCCTCTGCAAACCGGCTGGCGTGATGAATGTGATGGGCTAATGCAGGCTATCGCAACCGGAAGAGGCACAGAGGAATTATTCCCGCTGATAACGGCAGGTGAGAGACCAATGTTAATCCCGCCATCATCATAAGATGCGCACGCGTGGTCGGAACCCGTGAGACGACATTGATACCGTTTGGCTCGTCGGGTTAAGCGAACGCTGCCGTTTCGGCGAGATGATCCGGTCCAGGGCTGGCAGAGTATTTTATGCGTTTCGGTCAGTTCACTGAGTCATACCGCCGCTACCCGCCCACACTTAGCCGGCGCGCTGAACAGCATCTGCGCATTTTTTCCAGACGATAATGCACGCCTGATATCAGGCAGAGAATCGCCGTCTCGGTAGAACGCTAAAACGGGGAGTGAAAATGAACAGGCTTCCGCGATAAAGCTGAATGAAAATATTCAGCAGTCTAACCAGAAAGCCTTACCCTTTATTTAGCGCCGCTTCATTCTGTAAATGCAAAACTTATTACCTTTATTTTTCTGTATGCGTTTGCGCCCCGACGCGCACAGTTAATGCTGCCACACGGTCAGTAGAACGGTGGGCGGGGCGCAGCTTTTTTACTATAACAAGAGTCATCATGCTGTTAAGCATTTCGCTGGAGCAGATATCCAGTTTTGCTGGGCTGATATTAAATCAAAATGGCATTAAGCCTTGGGTTAAATATTATTTGCTGAACTTCACTAAATCCTTAAATATCAGTTCACCCCATTTTTTCCCCTCAGCCTGCACCAGCATTCCGCCTTCCGACAGGCTACCCAGCATGATTGGTGCGAAACCCAGCGTTTCGGCCAGTGTGCCCACTTCGTCAAGCGCACTGTCATGATCGCTGGCGAGAAACACCACCCTGCGGCCGCCATTAACAGCCGGGTCCTCAGCCAGCACAGAAGCGATCAAATGATTGAAGCCCTTAACCACTTTACTGCCAGTGAAGGCGCGTGCCACAACGCGGGCAGAGGGTTCACCATCCAGTTCCTCGGGGGGCACTCCGTAAGCATTCGTCACATCGACAATCGTTTTTCCCTGCCAGGACGGCAGAATTTTCGCTACCTCGGGGTGTGACTGATAGCGGACAGCTAAAAAGATGATGTCGGCGTTGACGGCATCCACTAATTTTTCTGGCCTGATCCCGGGTCCAATCAGGGCCGCCTCGGATGCAAAACTCTCCGGGTCACGGGTGGTGGCAACGGAAACGTCGATGCCTTTTCGGGCAAACGCCGCGGCAAGTGCCTTTCCTGCACTGCCAAAACCAATAATTGCATAGTTCATATCGTGCCTCTGTATTCATATGACGGCGCTATTCTGGAAACCGATAGGCGTTTTCGGTCGGCTGGCCTGTTCAGAGCTGAGCCAGCCCACCATCAACGGCGACCTCACTGGCGGTCATAAAGCTACTGTCGCCAGAAGCAAGAAATGCAGCCACCGCCCCAATTTCCTCTGGTTCCGCCATGCGCTGCAGCGGCGTCATCGCACCGTAGGCTTGCTGGCCTTCCTCACCCAGTGCTTCCTTCGCCAGTTCAGTCGCAGTGGCACCGGGTGACAGCACGTTCACCCGAATTCCGCTGCCTTTCAGGTCTGCCGCCCAGCTCCTGGCGAGGTTGCGAACGGCCGCCTTACTTGCACTGTAGGCCGTAAATCCGGGTGCACCTGTTGTGCCGGCACTGGAGCCAGTCAGGATAATCGAGCCACCCGCAGCCATTAACGGCAACGCCTGCTGGACCGTAAAGATGGTGCCCTTGACGTTGGTGTCGAAAGTTTCGTCGATGTGCTTCGCTGTGATCTGACCTAGCGGGAGAGGGCTTCCCGTTCCGGCATTGGCGAAAACGATATCGAGCGTGCCCCGTTCAGCTTTAACTGCAGCGTAGAGTCGATCGAGGTCAGCCGGCTGAGAAACCGATCCTTTCACTGCGCGGGCATCAGGTCCGAGAGCGGCTACTGCAGCATCAAGTTCTTCCTGTCTGCGACCAAAAATGAAGACGAAAGCGCCTTCTTCTATGAACCGTTTTGCTGCCGCAAGGCCTATCCCGGTCGCGCCACCGGTAATTACCGCAGTCTTTCCATTCAGTCTGGTCATGTCGTTTACCTTTTGGTGAGTTAAACGAAAGCAGGAATCTGCTCGCTTGCAGGCCAGTCTGTTCGTCTGCTAACTTAACGTCAAGTATGCACCTTTTGGTAAGTATCTAATGACAATCCCATCTGAAAGTGAAATTTGCGGTACCGGTTGTGGACTCAACGCGACGCTGCGCGTGATATCGGGCAAGTGGAAACCACTGATTCTTTTTTTTCTGCGAGACGGTTCTAAACGCTATGGAGAGCTAAAGCGTCTGATTCCGGAGGTGAGTGATAAGGTTCTTATTCAGCAGTTGAAAGATCTTGAAGCCGATCAGGTGCTGTTGCGAACTGATTATAAGGAGGTGCCACCGCGTGTGGATTATTCACTGACCCCGCTTGGCAGCAGCCTGTCCGATGCCATTATCCCGCTTTGCAACTGGGGTACGAAAAATGCTGAGCAAATGGCAAACATCTTTGCCAGTCGCGAAAGCAAATAGAGGCATTACAGGGAAGAGGAACAGGGCAGTTATGCAGGATAACTGCCTCAATTTATCCTGCCCGATAGCCGGAATGGCAGCACTCAGTCTGTTATTTGTGCGGGTAATCGGATGAGCTAAAAGGTGGGCACGCTTCCGGTCAGTTGCACAGGTTTTATTGCCGGATGAATGATTAATCCGAATGTTCAGATAGCACTTTTTGCATAATATTTTTCGTTGCGAAACAATCGATTGAAATGTGCGTGTAATCGCATTCATATTTATGCTTAACAAAACTGATTAAGATCAATTTTAGCCTACGCATTCAGGGTTAGATTTCGCCTCACAGGCGGCACTCTCCGCTTAAAGTCACCTATGTAATCGTTTTCACTTCTCTTCCTGAGATGATCCTCCAGGTGGCTTCTTTTTAGATTTTAATGGGGGTTTCTGGCCTGTTAATATCTGAAAAAAAATAAGACTGAAAGATTTTCAGCCGAAAAACCCTGACTCAGGTAACTGATAATGAACAAAAAAACCAATTGTGTTGCTGTTGTGTTAGCTTTTTTCTCATCGTTTAGCGCGATGGCGAGCAATTATAGTAACGACAGTATTCAGGCGATTGAATCACTTCGCGCAGCATTGAATAGTGCTGTATATCAGCACGCGACTCCGGATGCTGCACGTGCTGTTCTGGACACGATGAATGCCGATTTAATAGAAGAAGCCAGAATATCAATTGGCGATCCAGAACCCCGTAAGCTGCTGGATCAGCTGCTTCAGGGGTCAACTAAACACCAGAATATCATTCAGGTTACCAGCGTTAACCCGCCAGCCGTTATCCAGCAAGACCCTCTGATTTCATCCATCCCAACTCATATTGATGAATCAGCCAATCCACATATTTCAAATCCTGACGCTGTTACGCAAGTCTCTGGTGATAATCAAAGTTGGAGTCAAACTACTGTGCGACCTGGCTATGACGGATGGTCAGCTAACGGACAGAACACCGGCCTGACTATCAGCGGTTCACAAATGAAAATGGATGAGGCTAATGCGCAGGCGCAGACGATTAACGAAGGTCTGCAGAATGCTGTCGCACAAGCCGATCAGCGAAATGAAGTAAGCCGTCGTTTAAGTGCCCAGACGAAAGAGCAGATTAATCATAACCAGCGATTCAGCGGAATAGTGGATTCAAAATTTGACAGCCAGCTTCAGCAGGCGGGGCGGGAAGCACAAATGCGTGATGATGCGAGAAAGGCTGAAGCACAGGTGCAGGCAAATCGTGACCGCGCTGAAGCGCAGAATGCAGCATTAAACGCCGCGCGTAATGCTTCACTGGCGCAGCATGAATCTGAGGCCGCTCATGCATCCCAGCTGGCAGCCCACATGTCGCAGGTAGCAGAGCAGGCACAGCACGAAGCTCAGCAGGCTCAGGCTGCTTTGACGTCGGCTAAATATGCCGCCGTGTCTGAAGGTCAGGCGCAGCAGGCAATGCGTGATCAGACAGCGGCTAAATATGCCGCCGTGTCTGAAGGCCAGGCGCAGCAGGCAATGCGTGATCTGACAGCGGCTAAATATGCCGCCGTGTCTGAAGGCCAGGCGCAGCAGGCAATGCGTGATCTGACAGCGGCTAAATATGCTGCCATAAATGACAACGTTCAGATAGCACACCAGCAAATTCAGGCGCTTGAAGCTGCAGCAGCCGCCAAATCATTAGCCGCTACAAAAGCTCAAGCCGAAGCTCAAGCTGCAATTGATGCGCAAAACACCTTAAACGCACCCACGGTTGGACAGTTAACACCGGTAAACAAAGTCCCGGCAATCGTCACCAATATTCCAGCCCCGGTGATTGCAAAAGTCTTCGTGGTTGAAAGTTTACACAACAACGGTGGCCAGCATCGAGGCACGCATAATGAAGCCGCATCAGCACGCAACAATGGCAACAGTAATGCGCATAGTTCCGCGATGGGGGGCCGTGGACAAGGCGGTCAGCGCAGTGGACACAGCGCAGCGGGTAATTTTTAGCGTCTGAATGAAAGAAGATGCTGGACCGGCAGGCTTAGAAGGGCAGGTATCGTCTGACATCTGATTATCGCTAACGAGGATGAACGCGACGTAATAGCGCAGTCGCTGTCTGCTTGTCGCGCTTCACCCTCAGCAGGATGGGAGGCTCAGGCCTCCCGGTACACAACGTCGCAGGTTTCCCTGTTTAAAATACCCGAATAACGCGACTAACTGTGATAAACGTAACCCTGCATATCTTTGGGCCTGTATAAGTGCTCATCAATGACTACCGACGAACTCATAAGGAATATTCATCCGGCTGAGCTGACGAGCAATGTAAACAGGTCGGGAAAAAATATCATCTATGCGACCATAATTTACTTTCCTCTCTGACTCATAATTTCGTGCCGCCTCCTTTGATACTGGATTTATTTTTTCGGATTCCATACATTTTGATAATCAGGTCAATGCTCATGCTGATGGTTTATTTCACGGGGATAGAGATGTTGAATACTCGCGCCGAAATCCACTATGGCAATAGTGTTTCACAACGTCGGAATGGAGCGTTAATCAACAACCGGTTGAGCAGAAACAAATAGAGGCGGTGATTAATAAAGGTCATTGATCCGTCATGTGCTGCTGTTAACCGGGAGCACATGATCCCTCATCATTATCGTCCGTCTGCTGCTGACAAACGGCCTGGCTGTGCCCTGAACGCAAATAGCAGCGCAACAACCCTAGCCTGGGCGTATCTGAATACAATGCGTTGTGCTACCCGCCAGTTGGGGAATGCCTGCGCCAGGCGATTATTTCCGTCAGGCGCAGGGTGCGACGCCACACATGTGAGACTGCATCAGCCAACACAAAATCTGTTACGTCCTTCGCGTTTTGCCCGATAAAGCTGCTGGTCAGCCGCTGCGAGCAGCTTATCCAGCGAATCACTGGTTATAAACTGTGCCGCCCCGATACTCACAGTGACCTCCGCGGCAATCCCGGAGTGGGCATGTGGGATAGCGGCGCGGGCCAGGTTCTGCTGGATCCGTTCACCTACGGTTCGGACGCTCTGTGTATCGGAGGAAAGTAGCAGTACGGTAAACTCTTCACCACCAAATCTCGCCACCAGATCGGTTTCATCCCGCACCGACTCACGGATGCATCGGGCAACCTGCATCAGACATTGATCGCCAGCGAGATGTCCGTAATGGTCGTTATATTTTTTGAAATAATCGACATCAATCATCATCAGGAACACCGTGTCGCATCCCGCAGGAAGCGTTGCGGTGCGGGCATGAAAATATTCCCGCAGGTAACGTTTATTGGCTAAGCCGGTCAGCGGATCCCGGTCTGCAAGCCGCGTCAGCTTTTTAATCAAACGGGCGTTGTGCCGCTCACTCTCTTCTGACTTGCGGAACCACTCAATCAGCACCAGCCGCGCCGAGAATACAGCGACCAGCGCAGTGAGGTACGAAAACAGCAGAAACAGGTTTACCTCTGATCCGGCCAGAATGACTTCACCCGTCACCACCAGCAACACAGGGATGGCGAACGCCGCAATAAGTCTGAGTGAAAGGTGAAAGGCAATCACAGCGGGAAACACCAGCAGCAGCGACAGCAGAATGATGAATTCAGCCGGGGCCGCACCGACATAAAGCGTATGGAGTTCCAGCCCCCAGAGAACGCCATACAGCAGCACAATGCTGAGCAATACCCCACGTTTAACCAGAAAGCCGTTTCGACTGAAAAGGGCGGTCAGAATAAGGTTCCAGAGCGAGAACAGCAGGATAACGACACTGAAAAACAGCACCGCGCTCGATTGTGTTTCGGGCTGGTCATGAAAAAAATAGCGGGCGGAGAGGTACAGCGTATACACCACGTTCAGCTAGAGAAACCAGACGCACCCGGAACGGGTAAGCAGCAGCTCCTTTCTGGCATCATCCGCATTCATCAGCATGAGTGTGCTCCTGCGTTGTCAGACGCGCTGAAAATCATCCAGCTTAAAAGATTTATTGTTCAGCGCGTCGGTCCCGCCGTAAAAACGCATGGCGGGCAGCGGCCGTTTACCGGCCGTAGGCAGCCAGTTATTTTCCAGCCCGGCGGGTGCTTCAGGTCCAATGTAGATCGTCACACCGCCGTCAGCGTTCTTTTTCATCCGCTCCAGATCGTAGGACGACAGCGTGGTTCGCCCGCTCTCACTGTAAATGAACGACATTGTATCGCGGTTATATACGGTCAGCGCCCAGAACTGCTTCACCGGCATCTGCGCGGGAACATCAATTTTATACAGCTGACCGGCTTCCAGCGGCGCGCCGTCAGCATCTGCCAGTGCCATCAGGTACTGCGTCGCCGGTGAAGCCGAGAGCTGTTCCGGCATATAGGTACACCAGAAATACTCAGCCGCACGGTTGATAAGATCGATGCGGTCGTCATAAACAAACGTGAAGCGATTATTTTTGTCTGCCTGCAGCAACGACGCATAGTGCCGGTCGGGCCAGTAAAGTTTTTCTGTCGGGAAGTTATCGTACCATTGCTGCAAAAAAAACCAGGCATCGATGGCGGCCTGGCGCATCGCGAGCCGCGCAGTATCATCCGGTGCAAAGGGTTTACCCCGCTCAATGCCCAGCGATGTCAGCATCCCCATCATCACTTTGTCCTGCTCACGCACCGGTTCCACGCTCAGCACCGCGTGCATATCATCGAAATGTCGCTCGTCGTAAAACGGCAGCGTGGGATAAACCCTGTCACTGGGATCGACAAATTTCTGCGGCGGCAGATTCCCGGCCTCGCTGAGAAAATACATCCGCAGCTTTTTCGAATAGTGGTAGGCATCCTCTGCTGACTTACCGGCCGCCGGCACCGAGCGAAACGCAAGGGCGATGCGATAACTGGGTGACGCGACGTGGAGATAGCCTGCCGGAATGGCCTGATCATAGCCCGGCGGCGTCAGCAGGTATCTGGACTGTTTGCCTTTATCCATGCCGGCAGGTCCGACATCAGCAATGGTGAACTGCCATGCGTCCACAATCTGACCGTAGAGACTGCCTTCCGCACCGGCTTCGGGCACCTCCAGTACCACCGGGCCTTTTTGCAGGTCGGTAAAGGCGGTGATGTAGGGTGTAGTACTGTTGGCCGTGATGGCTTCAAGCAGCGGCGTCGCCGTACCGGAATAGGCCACGATATCATTGTCCTTCATGCCGAGGTTACTGAAGGCTGCCCGGCGGAAGCTGTATATCGCCACCGCCGGCATATTCCACAGTACCGCTTCGAATGCGCGCTGATATTTTAGCTGATAGTCAAAATCAGTAACCGAGCAGACCGCGCCTGCGGGCGGCATTCCCCCCTGCGTTTCCCCTTTATCACCCGCGCCATGACGTAACGGGATATTAAGCGATTTCGCCTGGGCGGCAGGCATCTGCCTGAGCGCAGCCAGACCCACTGCGCCCCCCAGAATCAGGCGGTAAAAGGTTCTTCTGGATAGTTCCATTGTGGCGACTCCATCAAATAAAGGGCGAATTGAGACCGGAATAAGTGACGATATCTGTACTGATATAACGTGATGCAGCTGACAAGAATTTCGCTGTAGTGAGCAGAAGCACAATTCTTAATTGTAGCAACGTGCTGAAACAGCGTGAAAATTTGAGTTATAACTATACTTTCTGTCTGAAGTAAGCGAACCGCGTAATTCGCCTTTAATCATTAGCAGTCGTGAACCTCACTGTCACCAATTTTGCTCTCCAGCATTAATAACGTAGCCATAAATTCCCTGCCAAAAGGAAATAATGATGAAAGCTCGATCAGGATTATCTGCCGCCTTGCTGTTTATGGCTTCAGGAGCGCTGCACGCAACCGGACAGGATTCCGCTCAGGCCAATAACCCGCTTGCGAACATGACTGCGTTCAACATGCAGAACTATTACATTGGCGATATCAGTGAAAGCGACAAGGATGCTAATCAGTTCTGGTTACGCTACGCCAAACCGTTTTCGCTGGGTGAGACCAACTGGATCCTGCGCGCCTCACTGCCGGTTAATACCTATCCTTCGCCCCCGACTGGCGGGCATCAGACCGGTCTCGGTGATCTCAACCTGTTTACTGCCTACCTGATCGATACCGGTAATCCGGCGGTGAGCTTCGGCTTCGGCCCGCAGCTCACCGCGCCGACGGCAACCGAAAACGCGCTGGGCAGTGAAAAGTGGTCAGCCGGGCTGGTCAACGTCCTGTTTGATGCCAGCAACCCCAAAATTCAGTACGGCTATCTTGCCTCCTGGCAGCACAGTTTTGCCGGTGAAGGCGACCGCAGTGACGTCAATCTGGGCGCCTTCCAGCCATTTGTCTTTTACCAGTTAGGCGGTGGAACCTACCTGCGATCGGCACCAATCTGGAACTATAACTTCCAGAATGACAGCTATGGCGTTCCGCTGGGGCTGGGCGTCGGGCAGATCATTAAGAAAGGAAATACCGTTTATAACTTTTTCGTTGAGCCGCAGGGCAGCGTTGCCGATCGCGGGCCGGGGCAGCCGCGCTGGCAAATTTTTGCCGGGCTCAATTTGCAGTTTATGGATTAATCATTTTTCGTTTCTGTTTTTGTTCAAAAAAGGAAAACCTCATGCTGATGAAAAAAAAGGTTCTGGTCGGTGCGATGCTACTGGCTGGCCTGACGGGTTCTTCATTATCTCTGACGGCGCAAGCTGCCGAAGCGACCTATCAGGACCCGGTGCTTACCCTTCAGGGTTCGCCGGAAGTGTTCAAAAAAGGGATGGAGGCTGACGGTTACAGTTCAGCCGTGATGGCCTGGACATGGGGCTATCCTTTGGTACGTATGGAGCAGATTGCCCGCGAATATACTGATGTGCCAGCACCTAAGCCGCCAACCAGCTATCGCGCGCCGCTGAATCAGATCGGCTGGGCAACGGAGCTGGCAACGCCCGCAGCGAAAGATATGCCTTCTGCGAACAACGATACGCTCTACATGAGCGCAGTCGTTCAGCTTGATGAACCCTACGTACTGACAGTGCCGGATTTGCACGATCGCTATTATGTAGTGGACGTCTTCAACATGTGGCAGGAGCTGGAGCACTATATCGGTCGCCGCACCACCGGAACCAAAGCCGGTAAATTTGTCTTTGTTCCGCCGGGCTGGAAGGGTGAGTTGCCTAAAGACGCCACCGTGCTGAAGGTATCCACCAACAAAATCTGGTTATGGGGCCGCATGCGCGTAACCCAGGGTGAAGATATGGCGCCACTGCATGCATTGCAGAAGCAATTCCATCTGCAGTCCGCCAGCGGCAAGGTCTATAACGATACTCTGGCACCGATGCCTGCACTCAAAAACGACGGGCTGGATTTTTTCCGTCAGCTCGCCTTTGCCATCAAATCGAACCCGGTCAAGCCAGAGGATAAAGGATTGTTCGGCCAGTTCAGCCGTTTTGGCCTGACTGAAAAGGGCTTTGATAGCAGTAACATCGCCTCGCCCATACTCGAAGGCGTTAAGCGCGGTGTGAAGGATGCACCTTATGTCGCGGTGTCTACGATGGTGAGCACTTCAGAAGTACGCTAGGGATGGAGCTATGTGAAAGGACTGGATGATTTTGGCTACAACTACCCGCTGCGTTCGCTGGTTTCAGGCCCTTATCTGGGTGGTCAGGGAGAGCGAGAGGCTGTTTACCCGGTTCGTTATAATGACAGCGAAGGCAAGGCGCTTTCCGGAGCCAGCAGCTATACGCTTACGCTGAACTCAGAACCCCCGGTTAACGCATTCTGGTCGGTCACGATTTACGATGCCGACACTAAGATGCTGGTCGATAACCCACTTAACCGCTACAAAATCGGTTCAGACACTCAAGGCCTGGTAAAAGATAAAGATGGTAGCCTGAACATCACGCTATCTCATACTCAGCCCGAGGATAAGAACGCCAACTGGCTGCCTGCGCCTGAGGGCAATTTTTATCTGTTATTCAGGTTGTATCAGCCCAAAGATTCAGTGATGGACGGTAGCTGGAAATTACCCGAGGTCGTGCGAAAAACGGAATAAACACCCGCTGACCAAATTTCCTCAATGAAAAATAGTGGCGGTGCCGGATAAGCCCGCCCGTTGTCACATCGTTCCCTCGCGTCACAGGCCGAAGAGCTGCCCGCAGGCACAAATATCCAGACGCTGGCTGGCGACCTTCACAGCGATGAAGCTGGGGGGTTCGCCTGAAGCACGCGGCGGTGGCAATGATGAGGAGCTGGATGCTGCGGTCACCTCTGCGATGAAAGCCGGGGACGCAACCAAAGCGCCCTCCGTGGGTTAGCGTGATGGCATCAAGCTGCGATGCCGCTATCCAGCCGGTCAATAGTGATGAGGCTGCCTGCCTGCAGCCAACAACGCACCGGCTGTTGCATAAGCACCATCGTTTATTCAGCGCCGCAGACAAGTCGACACCCCATGTTCAGACAGACAAACGGCTGAGCGGGCAGGGCTGCCCGCGGCGGGTATTGCCTGATCAGAACGCTGAATAGTCCAGTGGCGTAATGGCGTGGCGATCGAGATTTTTGCTCAACGCGCGCACGGTACTTTTCATCGGACACAGCGTGCCAACGTCCGTGACCCGGCAATCTGACTGTCGCCATTCTTCACGCAGCAGCGGGTGCGCCCGATCAACGGCTTGCAGATGACGCAGATCATCCATACTCTGCGCCTGGAAATAGACGTGCATAAACCGCTCGCCGCTCTTTCTGTCACGCCAGCGTTCAAACACCAGGCTGCTTCCCGGTGGAATGTTGCCGCGCGTATAACCCGGTAGCGTCCAGCTAAAGCCCATTAGCGTTCGCACCATCGCAATGTTGGTATCGTGCGCCACCAGCAGCAGCCAGCGCGTATCCGGCAGGCTATCCGCCGTTTTATTCACCCCTTGCTCTGCACCCTGCAACATGGCGTTAAGCAGGATTGAACCGCGTTTCCGGGCGGTATACAGCACATCATTTCCGAGATCGTAATTCTCCGTCAGCAGCGGCAGGATCGCGGTGATCTGGTCAGACGATGTTATTTTTCCCCACGCCAGCTGGCTGACGGGCAGATTCTCACTCCATCCGAGCCGCAGTGTTTCCACCATGTTGGCCAGCACGCTCAACCCGTCAATCGAGGCCTTTCCGCTTTTACCCTGCTTAATCTGCCACGGTTTCTCAAAAAATGAGCAGTCTGCCCCGGGCAGACATACCGCATTTTTAAGCGCCAGCACGGCAGGCTGCAACGCCTGCTGGCGCGCGCTTAAATCACCCGCTTTTTCCTTTACCGCGGCCAGTTGTGTTGCCGGATCGGTATTGGTAGCTGGAAACGCTTCGGTCTGGAACAGCGGGTCGTTTTCACCCGGTACGACGTGAATGGCGACGCCGCAGCCAGGGAATGCGCCGTCCACCAGCGCCTGCGCAGTGGCGCGTGTGCGCTGCAGCGGGCTGGCGCGCGCAAAGAGATCCTGCGGCTGCGGGCATCCGGCGGTGAGCAGCCCCAGTTCACGATAATGCTCGCCTTCCCAGCGTCCTTTATTCACCACGGCAGCATAGCCGTGGCCAGTAAGTTCACCATCCTGGGTGCTCCAGCTTGTCCAGGCGCGATGCGTGGCAGCCTCTATATCTTTGCGGTTTCCCGGCGTCGGCGGGCGAATGCCGTGGCGACTCAGTTCGACCACTTTTTCCAGCTGATACTGTGAATCCGCGTGCGCCTGCATGGCACCTGACCACAGCGCGCCGACAATCAACAGGCGTGCGGCGGCCTGACGGGTGAGTAGCATCATAATAGCGTCCTTAATGAGGTAATTAAGATGAATAGAGGGTGCGGCGTTCACTGGCGTTCAGTCTTGCCACCATCACAGCGGTGATAAAACACAACAGCGCAGACGCCAGACCGGCTGCAACCCAGAACAGCGACAGCGTGTGAAAGTCGTAGATCTTTTTGCCGTTCTCGATCACCGAGGTTTTATCGATGATGATACCGGTCAGAAACTCACCGAATCCTGCCCCGGCATAGCTGACAATGCCGATGGTGCCGAGTGCCGCGCCGGCCGCTTTGCGTGAAGAGATATCGACCGCCAGCAGTCCGCCGAGGAAGCAGGTCAGTGCCCCGATGGTGGCGCCGAAAATTACCATCGAAATGATATCGGTGTAGTAACTGTGTGGTGACCACAGCATCAGGGCAAACCCGCCGGTGTTCAGCAGACTGATGAATCCGGCCATGATGCTGCGGTTACGGGCGAAGAAACGGTCAGACAGGATCCCGGCCAGTATGGTGCCGACAATACCCGCAATCGCATTGACGCCAATGATGGCCGAGGCTTCAACGGTGGTATAGCCCTTGCCCTGTTGCAGAAAAAAGATGCCCCAGGAGTTCACGCCGTAGCGGTCGATATACATAAAGGCTGAGGCCAGCGCCAGCGTCCAGAGCGCCGGATTACGCAGCGCCAGCAGCTGATTTTTCAGGATTGAGCTTTTGGCCTCGTCTTCTTCCATCGGCTCATTACTGATCTGATGGATTGACGGAAAGCCGCAGCTCTGTGGGGAATCGCGCATAAACAGCAGCATCAGCACCACGCCTGCCGCGCCGAGCGCCGCGGTCGAGAGATACCCCATGTGCCAGCCGTAACCGGCAATCACCGCGGCGATCAGCATGTAAGTGATGGCCTCGCCAATATTATGTGCCGTCGACCAGATTGAATAGAACGTGCCGCGCTCTTTGGTGCCGTACCAGCGTGCCAGCGACACCGCGCACGGCCCTACGCCCATCGACTGCGCCCAGCCGTTAATGCCCCAGAAGATCGCCAGCAGCATCGCATTGGTGGTCATGCCCATCATCAGGTTCATGCCCGCGCTGAGTAACAGTCCCAGGCTCATAAAGCGCACCACATGGGCATGATCGGCGAGAAAACCGTTAACCAGCTTGCCGATGGCGTAGCTGAAAAATAGCGCCGAACCAATCATGCCGAGTTCTGAGGGGGAGATACCCAGCTCGACAAGCGCACTTTTGGCGACGGTAAACGAGAGGCGACAGACATAAAACGTCACGTACGCCAGCGTCATGGCAAGAAACGTCTGCCATCTGACAAAGCGAAAGCGTTGTGGATCAAAAGCACCGGCGCTTTGCTCAGGGCTGGTGCGGAAAAAACTGAGTAATCCAGACATCATCTTGTCTCCGATAGGCGGAGGTGCCGCTGATCGCTGTTGATCATCCATGACGGCCAGATCCCTGTTTTTATGTAGAGTACAGAATCAGAAGCCCTGCCTGCCCAGGTTAGCGTAAACTTTGTTTAACCCACTGTTTTAACTGCGGATAGAGCGCGTTACTTGCCAGTAATACCGGGTTGCCGTCGGCCAGGCCGTTCGCCGCCAGGTAGTCATTTGTGGTGCCACCCGCTTCGCGCATCAAAACGATGCCCGGCAAGCCATCCCACGGATTCATATGCGGTTCGTAATAGCCGATCAGCCGTCCGGCCGCCGCCCAGGCGCTCATCAGCGCACCCGACCCATTGCGCACAAACATGCCGCCATGCTGTAACAGCGCCTCGAGGAAGGGCAGGAAATCAGCCGCTGAAACGCGATGTGACGTCCCGACACCCATCACGCCGCCCGCCACATCGCTGGCCGGGTGTGGCGTAATTCGCCGATCGTTCAGCCAGGCACCGTGCCCTTTAAGCGCGTGAAAAAGTTCATGATGGTTAGGGTCATAAACCACGCCGATCACCGGTTCGCCATCGACTACAATCGCCAGTGACAGACACCAGGTATGCAGGCCGTTGAGAAAACAGCTGGTCCCGTCGATCGGATCCACCACCCACAGCACCCGGCTGTTGCGAGCAGCCGTGCCGCTCTCTTCACCTAAAAACCCATCATCAGGAAATGCCTCGGCAATCCGCTGCTTAACGAAGGCTTCCACCTCGCGATCGGCGCGGCTTACCACGTCCTGCAGGTCAGTGCCTTTGTGGTCGGTCTGCAACTTTTCACGCTGCTGGTAGAACTCATCAGCCAGCTTTCCCCCTGACTCAGCAACACTGCAGGCGAAGCGGTAGCGCGCCAAAAGCGAATCATCTTCATGGGTAGCCATAACATCTCCTTAATGAAAATGCACACGTGTGCATTTTGTAGCAAAAAATTAGCCCCGCAGGGCAGAAAGGAGTGTGGCGATTCTGCGGAGAATAATCTGTGATTCACTCCGCATAAAATTAATTTTCCATTACGCGCTATTACGAACTATTAATTTCACCGGGACGGCGCGATGTCGGGAGGGCAGATCAAACCGGGCGATGCGCGTCACCAGCAGGTCGACCGCCTGCTGCGCCAGCCCCTCGGTATCCTGCTGAACGGTGGTGAGATTGTAAGGATCCCAGTCAGCCTGCGGAATATCATCAAAGCCGATGACCGCCGGAAGGGGAGTCTCACTGCCGAGCGATCGCAGGCCGTCCATCGCGCCCAATGCCAGCATGTCAGTGGCGCATAACAGCGCCTGACAGTGGCTAAGCTCAATCGAGGCCGCACGACCGGCAGCGTATCCGCCGCCAGTAATAAAGCGCGCTGAAACGGATAAATCGGGAGTCAGCGAAGTTAGCGCCGAATAACGCTCGCTGGTGCTGAAATTCGAGAGATCTTCGCCAATAAAGCCAATATTACTCCATCCCTTCTGGCGACAATAATCGACCATCAGCTGCATGCCCTGCTGATTATCACTGGCGACACGATCGCAGCCGGCTAAATCCGCATGACGATTGATCAGGGTGACCGGAATTTTACGCTCCAGATACTCCTCCGCCAGCAAAAGAGGCGGTGCGCCAGAGGTAATGATGACGCCGGCAACATGATAACTCAGTAGCTGTTTAAGTGACGGGGCGAGCTGGTCAGGATCATCGGCGTTCATCAACAGCGGCATAAAGCCGTGTACCGCCAGTTGATTCACCAGCGGGGAGAGCAGTTTGCTGCGGAAAGGGTTATCGAAACCGGCGGTGATGATGCCGATGAAATTACTGCTGCCGGTGTTCATGGTTCGGGCGATGATATTGACCTGATAGCCCAGTTGCTCAGCCGCATGCATGACTTTGGCGCGCGTCTTTTCGGCAACCGACGCGCCCGGTGTAAAGGTTCTCGATACTGCCGAGCGAGAGACGCCCGCCAGCCGCGCGACATCCTCTGCCTTGACCCAGTTTTTCCCTTTTACCTTCATCCGTTCTCTTACCCTGTCAATGTGCCCTGAATGCCTGCGCCGCTAAAATGGGCTCTGAATCCAGATGTTTTCACCGCAGACTGGAAGTCGGCAGGCCATATCAGTTTATCGCGGATAGCGAACGCTCACCTCCTGCCTACTTTGCGCCAGACGCTGCACCTATAGCTGTCAGAATGTCTCCAAAAGAGGTTAGCAGGTCACGGAGAATGTTACGATGGATCAGGCGTTAATGGCATGTTTCTTAATGGCGAGGTAAGGCAAACCTATTCTGTCGTTCGTTGATGCCGGTAAGAGGAGGCTTAAAGGCTCTACTGAGGGGTTTCTGTATGTAATGGAACCTCAACCTGCTCAGCGGGGTTGGCACTGATACGTGCTATATACGCGCATAGTGCTGGCCAATTAGTCAGTTCAATTACAATCTGCGATTGGATCAACCCATGTATGCTGGTACGCGATGAATGAGAGTAGCACTGATTCCTGAATCAGCCCTGAGGGGTGAATTGCGCGCTCTGAGCCTCTTATCTCTGACACCGTTTCTACACCGTGAGTATGAGCTTGGTTGTTCGACATCCAGAAAACTTCTTGAGCGATGCAGGCATTGTTTGAAGGGCTGCGCAAAAGAGGGTCGTCAGCGGAAAGTCAATCATTACATCAACATGCGCACTCTAGCCGCCAATGAAAGCAAAAGAACCGTGGCAGTTTATCCTGAGCAAGGTTGTACGGGAAAAAGAACATGAGACTGGCTGTTAAATATCATGAAAGGGATGAAAAATTTGCTTCAAGGATAATTTTGTTGGCAAAACATGCATCTGGCTTTGTCCATTTTTCAGAATTCTGAGAAGTTCAATCCAGTTTTTGGAAAGCGGATTCATCTCTTGTCCTGTTCGCTACGGATTAGTTAAGCCCGCCAGGGCCTGTATCCTGTCGAAAGAGTATCTCTTTGATGATTAACCACCACTCAACTCTGGAGAAATATCACGGCTTCAATTACTTCCGCCTCTGTTAGCCAATACTCCTGGACCCGCTCCGTTTGCTCCATCTCCACCGTTTCCGCCTCATTACCTCTATTTCCCCCTGCAGGCAGTTAGTACCAGGCATGACATCTTTACCATTCTCACCGTAAGGTCAAATTGCCCGATTCAGCCCGTCTGTTATGCCTTTCACCGACAGGAGGCTGGAAAGATTTCTGCGGTATGGCCTGAGCTGAAGTGGTTTGATAGTGGATTAAGCCCGCACACGATAGTATAAAAAATCAGACGCGTTTTATTTAGGTCATTAAAAACCCCTCCTTTATATATAGTCACCTTACGCAGAGAATTAATCTTCGATATGTTTTTTTAACATCGTCAGAAATAAAAAAGTGGTGGAAACATAACTCTCTTACGAGTTCGTTATGTAACTCAGTGATGAATGATTATTCGACAACAGAATATAAGTTCCCTGCGTCAACTATAATGGATAAAACACAGAAAATGAAAAATAGCATCCATCGCCAGCTTAGTAATAGTCAGTCTGACGCTCTATCAAAAGTCCCTATTAATGGTTTTGATTGAATTTCCACGTTTTAATCTACCAATAAAACTATACAGCACGGTAATTATGGGGGGGTGGAAAATGAGCAGCGCTATTCAGATTCACCATGTCTTTAAATATAAATATTGAATATCACTTATCGCTACGGTCGCTACAGTTAAAAGTATATGGTCAATGGCAAAGTTTTTTATAAAACCCAATTTCATGAACAATTCCTAATTCTTTTATGTGTCATTCATCTAAATCTGGCCCTCTCCCTAAAAATGATATGGTTACTCAAGTCTTTGAGGTGCCGCCTAAAAGATAACAGCAAAGAAAAAACAATACATGAATCTTGACAAGGCTGAACCTAAGTGACCAGAGATTTATCCCTTCTATTTCCCCCTTACAAATAATATACTATATCCTTTCAATCCCCTTACATAGTCCGCTTTATGTCAAATAAAAGCTTCACAGATACCTACCGAAAAGACATTGATGGCCTCAGAGCACTGGCTGTTGTTCTTGTCATACTGTTTCATGCCGGGATTAGCCAGATAGCTTCCGGTTTTATAGGGGTCGATATTTTCTTTGCGATTTCCGGTTTTTTGATAACCGGCATTATCATCAAGCAAAGAGAGAAATATTCGTTCAGGCTGGCGAACTTTTTCGTGCACCGTCTCTGGCGTATACAGCCAGCTTTTATCACGATGTCCATGGCTACGCTGATAGCAACGTTCTATTTTTTTCTGCCGGATGATTTTCTGGCATACCTGCATAGTGGGAAGTACAACGCTTTATTTCTTTCGAACCAGTTTTTTGCGCGACAGAGCGCCGCCTACGCTTCCCCCGCCGCTGATCTGTTTCCTTTACTCCATACCTGGTCCCTCGCGATCGAGTGGCAGTGGTACCTTTTTCTCCCGCTTGGTATTTTATTGGCGGGTGCCATCTTGCATCTTAAGTCGCTGCAATCGGTAGTCACCAACCCGACTAAAGCCCTTGCTGTAACGTGGTTTATCCTGACGCCGCTGGCAGCTGGTCTGGCGCTGTTTATGGCCAGCAAAGAAGCAGATGCTGCTTATTACTCCCTGCTGACCCGGATATTCGAATTCATGGTGGGGGGAGCTGCATTTTTCCTGACCCGCTACGTCCGCTCGATTCCTGCAGTACTCTCTCACGTTGCGGGCATTTTAGCGCTGGCTGTGTTGCTTTACATCGCCATGCATCCTGACGTTATCGGGTTCTATCCAAATATATACGCGTTGCTGGTCGTCGTAGCTTCAGCGTTGATCATGTTTACCGGAACATACGGGAATAGCATCGCATCAAAGATTCTTGGACTATCCCCCGTCGCATTTGTGGGCAGGATATCGTATTCGTTATATCTCTGGCACTGGCCCGTTCTGGCCATTGCACGGTACCTGGGTTACGACCTGACCGGTTCCACACTTCTTTTGTGCCTGACACTGACGGTCCTGCTGTCGCTGATTAGTTATTATCTCGTAGAACAGCCGTGCCGGCGATGCCGCTGGCCACTCAAATATACTATTCCTCTGCTGATCATCGTCCCTATCATCATCTTCAATGCAGCGTTTAAATATGCTGAGCATCGTGACGGTATTCCAGGACGATTTGGTGCTGAATATGAGCGAGTGGCTAACAATATCAATAGGGGTTTGCAGCAAGCCGGACATCGGCCAGACTGCCTGGATGGATCTCAGGATGCAGGCAGATGCATGTTCGGTGATCTTAACGGTCAGAAAACAGCGTTGCTTATTGGCGATTCTCACTCAAACCATTTCTGGGGATTTTTCGATGTGCTTGCTCAGGACGCCCACATCCGGATGACTGGGTTGAGTACAGCACTGTGCTTAGCGCTGCCGGATACATACCTGTATGACTGGTGGTCATTCAGGAACCAGACTTTTGACAGATGTCATGATAATACTGCCAGGTACTATGAGCTGATCGCTAAGAATCACTATAACTACGTCATTCTGGGGCAGGTATGGGAATGGTACGTAAGCGGTCCTCATCTCATCAATCATCCTGGTGATGAACGCTCAGATGCACTGACTAAGGCACGCTTCAGCAGAGCCATTCGGCAGGCCTTAAACACGATAGTCGCATCAGAAGCACGACCGGTTATCATAAGGACCGTAGCCCCTATGCCCGTTAATTATCAGCAATGTATCCGTCACCACGTGATCTTCAGGGAGCCGTATCGCCAGGAAGAATGCGACAACCAGAACCCACAGAGTCATGAAAAAGAATGGACGCTGCCGCTGTTCGATCAGCTGCAGAAAGAATTTCCAACCTTGATCGTGATAGACCCTAAGAAAGTACAGTGCGAAAACAACTATTGCTCTACAGCTCTGGATAAAACACCGCTTTATCGAGATGTTGGTCATTTAACAGACTTCGCCGCTTATAAATTTGGGCAGGAATATCTAAGAGATATTGGAAATCCATTTTGATAAAAAAAGGGTCTTCATAAGGCCCTTTTCCTTCTTTAATATGTCTAGCTATTAAAATCTTTCCTTATAGTTTAGCGTTCGATATTACTAAAATCTGTATGAATGGTATTGGCTCTGTATAAAGCCGTTTGCATCCCACCCGATTTTAAACTCACTCTAAAAAGATTTTATTTTAGCTTAATGTGGGCAAAGTGTGTCAACACTATTGGAGTTTCCTTTAGTAAACTGGAGAAAGTCATCCCAACGAAACAGCAATGGAGTTTTAACTAAAAGATTTCTTGTCTTCCTGATGACAAAAAATTACCCTGACTCCCGAAAACGCCGCTATACGACATGCTTGCGGTTCAGTTATGTTACTGATGACCCTCCCTTTTCCGCAGGACATCACGCATGAACGACTCAGTGCTTCTGAAAGCGTTTGTCGCAATAGCCACAATTATTTTGCTCTGGCTGGAGTTCAGGCCGCAGCAAAGAAAAATCAATCCCAACCCGACGATCGCCGCGGCTGATGCCAGCGAACGCCATGCCTGGCGTTTTACCCGATGGGGCAGCCGGATTGTGCAGATTATCTTAGGGATATATCTGCTGTGGATCACCATCAAATACCTGATTACCTGACCCGCGTTTTAGATCCGTGCGCTGCTTTTCTGCGCTCAGGTGATCCATAAATCGATCACCACGCAACCACTTTGCCAAAGCGGTCTAAGAACTGCAGGCCGGGTTTGCCGAGTCTTGAGACGAGAGTATCGACGATGTCCGGAACGGTTTCTTCAAGACTGAATGCGGCATTGTCTCCTCCCAGCTCCGTTCGAATCCAGCCGGGTGCCAGCAGCAGCAAAGATCGAGCCGGATGCACTTCAGCTGCGCGGGCTGCATAGCTCCGCATGTACTGATTCAACGCGGCTTTGGTACCGCGATAGACCTCTTTCCCGCCTTTGGTGTTATTAGCAATACTGCCCTGACCAGACGACATAATGCCGATCAGGCCCTGGGCGGTTACCCGATCCTGCAGCGCCTCAATGGTACGCATTGGCGACAGTGCGTTGGTTATCATCAGCTGGGCAAATTCTTCGCTACTCACCTCAGCGATAGTGTCATCCTGATTGCGATTGGCGCTGCCGGCATTGATAAACAACACATCGAAATGCTTATCCGCCAGCCGGGTATGTAAATCAGCCAGCTGAGTCCGATCGGTTATATCCAGCTGCTCGATTGTCAGCCGGTGCGGATAGTGCTCAGACAGATTATCGAGCGCAGGGGAGCGGGCGGCTCGGATGGTGGCCGTGACCTGCCAGTCACGTCGGAGGAATTCTTCAGCCATCGCCAGGCCGATGCCTCGTGAGGCGCCAATCAGCAGGATATGCGGTGTCGCAGACGGCAACGTTGTGTCAGCCATAGTAATCACTCCGGATTTGATGAACCAAACCTGAGCTTACCGACATTTGAGGATTGCACCAGACGCGTAGTATGCAACACTCGGTTGCATCAAATGCAAACTGGCGGGGTCATTGAAATGCAGGATATCGATCTGAATTTGCTAAAGGCGCTGGATGCGTTGCTGGCCGAGCGCAGCGTCACGCATGCGGCCCAGCGGATGGGCCTGAGCGTCTCGGCAATGAGCCGCAATCTGACCCGATTGCGCGCTGTCACCGGCGATCGGTTGCTGGTCCAGGCGGGACGTCAGTTAGTGCTGACTCCGTATGCCGAGGGACTGACTGAGCGGGTAGCGGAGATCGCCCGCAGCGCTTACGCCATCCTGCAACCGACCCGGCAGGTGTTAGATCTCGCCACGCTTGAGCGCAGCTTTACCCTCAAGGCCAACGAAGGATTTATCGATCTGATCGCCGATTCACTGATTCATCAATTGCTGAAGACGGCCCCGCGCGTCCGCCTGCATTTTGTCACCAAAAGCGACAAAGATGCCCGGCCGTTACGCGAGGGAGCGGTTGATCTGGAGATTGGCGTGCTGGGTACCGATGCACCTGAACTGATGACCCGCACCTTATTCACCGATCGCTTTGTGGGCATCTGTCGCAGCCAACATCCGCTGCTTCAGGCACCCGGCGTAACGGCTGAACGTTATGCCAGTTATCCGCACGTGGTGGTATCAAGGGAAAATAAAATCTATGGTCCGGTAGATGCTGCGCTGGCGGGCGAGGGCTTACAGCGCCAGATCCTGATGGTTGTTCCCGGCTTCGCCAACGCCATTAACATCGTACGCCAGACCGATCTTATCGGACTGGTCCCTTTATCGGCGCTGGGATGGTTGCCCGCCAGTCCACAGCGCGCCGGGCTGGCCGAATTTGCATTACCGGTGGTCACGCCCGCCATCAAAATCTCAGCTATCTGGCATCCCCGGCTGCACGCCGACCCGGCGCATCGCTGGCTGCGGGAAACCCTTGTCTCGCTATGCCAGCGCAAAGCTGGCGAATAACGGGTTCAGCCAGGGTATTCAGCGACGGGAGGGGAACAGTGGGGCAGGTTTACGGCGCTACACCGGTTGCGCGATGAGGGATTCAAACCGACCAGGATGCACTCCACCGCCTCGACTATCCGTCACGATGATAAGTGTCAGTCCGCTGAGGGCGTGTTCCCGGCATCCCTTCAGCGGTCACCGCAGCGTGACGGGTTCCCGGCACGGCGATAGCGGAATGACCGCTGGCATGGATCGCAAGCGGTGAGCAAACCGAGCAGGTCATCATCGATATGCTCAGTGAAACGCGGTCTGACTGTTACCACCTCGGTGAAACAGAGCCCGATGCAATGAGCCTTATCAACCTGTTTTGCGGCACGCCGCCAGCATATCGTCGGCGGCGACGTACTCGCGCGTCTGTACGCCGGTGATCCCCAACAGGGTAGAAAACAGGTTGTCCTGAGAGTAGGCATGCGCTGTCGCCTGCTGGCTCAGGCAGTACCGGTCCACCGCGTAACGCTGCTGGAAGTCAGGCGACAGCCAGATCAGCATCGGCACCCGGGTCTGCACGGCAGGCGCAATCGTATAGGGCAGGCCGTGCAGGTAGACTCCGTTTTCGCCCAGCGACTCGCCGTGATCAGAGAGATACACCAGGCTGGTGGTGAACCGATCCTGATGCGCCTTCAGCAACTCAATCGCTTTATCGACGATATAGTCAGCGTACAAAATGGTGTTGTCATAGGTGTTGACCAGCTGCTGCTGCGAGCACTCCTGAATCTGTTTGGTTTCACAGGTCGGGGTGAATTTGCGAAACGCCGGCGGATAACGGTGACTGTAAGTCGGCCCGTGACTGCCGATGGTATGCAGGACGATTACGCCATTGCCCTGCAGCTTTTCGATATACGCTTCCAACCCATGAAAAAGCACCTCATCGTAACACTCACCTTTAATGCACATGCCGGGCAGGTTCAGGGCATTTACATCCTGATTCGGAACCCGGTCGCAGGCGCCCTTACATCCCGCATCGTTTTCGTGCCATAAAACGCTCAGGCCCGCCCGCTGGATAATATCCAGCACTCCTTCCTGATGGCTGGCCAGCGCATCATCATAATGTGCGCGCGGCATGTTCGAAAACATGCAGGGGACCGAAACCGCCGTTGAGGTGCCGCACGAGGTGAAGTCAGGAAAATAGACCACCTCATCGTCAGCCAGCAGCGGATTGGTCGGCCGCCCATAACCGCCCAGCGAAAAGTTTGCGGCGCGTGAGGTTTCGCCCACCACCAGAATCGTCAGATTGCGCTTCGGACCGTCCAGCATCTGCGGAAGCTGATGCGCATCTTCGCCTATTTTCACCAGCGGCAGGTCAGCCTGATGATGATGTCGATAGTATGAGAGCGAGGCAGCGATGAAATTCGCCGGACTCAGGGCCTTGACCAGCTCATGATTATTGCGGATCAGCGAAGCGTAATCTTTGTAGAACAGCATCGCCACCAGCGCGATCATCACCAGCGAAGCTGCGACGTTGATCCCGCGGGCGACCAGGCTTTTCCAGCGCGGCAGCGTCCTTTTAAATCGCGGCCAGAAAGCCAGTGCAGCCATCACAAAGCCGGTGAGAAACAACACCGCTAACATTTTCGGCGTGAACAGCGCCATGCTCTCGGCCGGGGTGGTATCCACGATGTTAGTGATCATCGATCGGTCGAGCACGATGCCGTAGTGCTGAATAAAATACTGCGCCGTGGCTGCGGCGATAATAAACAGCGCGATGGTTATCCTGTCCAGCCAGAGAAAGGAGGCGAGGGTGACCACGATATTAATCACGCTGAACGCCACCAGCGGCATGCTGAGGAAGAACAGAATATTGCCGACGCTGTTCAGCGGAACTAAATCCAGCGCCTGCCGATAGAACGGGAGATTGAGAAAAAATGAGATGTAAAACGAGAACAACACAATATAAGTAACGCGGTGCAAAACGGGCTTACTGAAGTGCAGTTGAGACATAAAGGTATTCCGTCACCTGAGAAAGACTGACCGGTAAATATTCAGCCATCATTTTATTAACATTCGTTAACTAAAATTCTGAGGCTGTGAACCCTGGCGACAAAAGTTAAATAAAACGCTTACCCGCATCGCTTAATAAAACAGGTAGTTGCTTAACAAAATCTGCATCACAGTTGCCTCGAAAAGTATAAGTTACCGTAAGTAAAAGTTAAGTAAATCTAAACTAAACGCCGCTATTATCTGGGTTTACTGAACGGATATGTGATGTGCGTCACGCTATAGTTCGATTGACTGGCAGGTCTGTCGCATTATTCGCCAGGGCAGGGGATTTGCTCAGAAAAACAGCCGCTTCGCTAGCACCTGATTACGGGGATTCGCGAGCAACCGCGGGCGACAGGATGCGGGATCACAGCAAAGGGCGGTGAATTTACAGGCGGAACGGGCGGCGCAAACCCTCGCGCAACAGGTCACGGGCAAGCGGGTGAAAAGCGGGCAGTTCAGCGGGGCGGGTGCGCCCTGGCAGGCGCACCCGATAGGGTCAGGGTTTCCAGCGGCGCAGGGAGGTCTGATCTTCATACGGCAATTTTGATGGCAGTGAGATCAGTTCAATCACGCTGCCCCAGGGTGTGCGGCCATAGCAGAAGAGGTTATTTTCGCCGGTTTCGGTCGGAAACATCAGCGGCTGAGGTGCGGTAAACATTTTGCCGCCGGCCGCTTCGAACAGGCTGATAGCCTGGTTAATATCATCAACGTACACCGCGAAATGCTGTAACCCATAGTCGCTGGGACGCACCGGCTGATTCTGTTCCGGTCCTTTCATTTCGAATAGCTCAAGTCCCGGTCCGTGCTTCAGCGTCATCATCCTGACCGTGGTGATGCGGGTGCCGGGAAACAGGTTGAGAATACTTTCCGTCTCTTCGCCTTTCACGTCCTCATCAGAGGGTGAAACCGAGTCGTAAATCACTTCAGCGCCAAACGCATCCGCAAAGAAACGGGTCGCTTGATCAATATCAGACACGGTGATACCGACATGGTCCATACCGCGAATAGTCCCGACAGACATAATTTTCTCCTGTGATGTGATTAAGTGTTGAAACAGCGTGCAGAGGGGTCAATCAGTCCGGCCTGGCTGTGATGGCGGCCAGCGCCGGGGATTTATTTACCGATGGAGATAAGCCTGGTATAGAATTAAACATCGATAAACCGCCTGTAAGTCGCCACTGAGTCAACTTTATGTCTACCTTTTTCACCGCAGAGTCGCTGCGGGGCATTACTCACTTTGTCATTACGGCAAAATCGAGCAGCTTTACCGAAGCCGCTGAGCAGCTGGGCATTACTAAATCCGCGGTCGGTAAAAGCGTGGCAAGGCTTGAGGAGCGGCTGGGAACGCGCTTGTTTCACCGTTCGACCCGCAAACTGAGCCTGACCAGTGACGGCGAAGCCTATCTGGCAAGCTGTCTGTCAGCGCTGGAGATTATGGACTCGGCGGAGAACAGCCTCAGCCGACGTCAGGACAATCCGGCAGGCACGGTGCGTATCGACATGCCGGCATCTTTTGGCCGCAACCTGATGATGCCGGTGCTGCTTGATCTGATTAGCCGTTATCCGGCGCTGCGGCTGGCGCTGACCTTTAATGACCGGCTGATTGATCCGGTGGAGGAGGGCGTTGATCTGGTTTTGCGGCTGGGTGAACTGCAAAGCACCGATGAGCTGATCGCCCGTCGTCTGAGCCGTCAGCGTCTGATACTGTGCGCGTCGCCCGATTATCTCAGGCAGCATGGCACGCCCACCGACAGTGACTCACTGAAAAAACACTGCTGCATCATGGGATTCCGGCGGGGCGCCCCGCTTGCCTGGCGGTTGCGTCCTGCCGGAGAACGGGAAATAAAATACGTATCGGGAAACGCACACCAGATCAGTGACGGCGATGCAATGCTGCTGGCCTGCCTCGGCGGCGCTGGAGTGGCGCAGTTTCCGGAAGCGATGGTGAACAGCCATATTGCGGCAGGCAATCTGGTGGCGGTTATGGCCGATCATATGCCGGCCCCGGTTGAGCTGAATGTCGTATGGCCCCGCACCCGGCACCTGATACCTAAGGTCCGCATTATCGTCGATGAGCTGCTTAAAAAAGCGGGTGAAGGGGTTTTCGGCGACCTGAGGTAGAATTTTTGTCGACGCTCAGGCGATTTCAGGGCTGTTTATCAACTTTTGGCAAACTTATATTCTGACCGTCCCGCTGCTCCTGCGCTATCTGACTGGCTTCCTCACCCGGAGCCAGCGTTTCGCCGGTCGGCTCAAACGTGAATTTTACTGACAGGATAGGTGTTATGCCATTTGCTCTCTGGGCGCTGGCGATCGGTGCATTCGGTATTGGTACCACTGAATTCATCATTGCTGGCCTTTTGCCCGTTATTGCCGCCGATTTTAACGTCACGATTCCGGTTGCCGGCTATCTGGCTACCTCCTACGCGCTGGGCGTATTTGTGGGTGCGCCAGCGCTGATTATTTTCGGCTCAAAAGTCCCGCGTAAAGCGATGCTGGTCTTCCTGATGGGGCTGTTTGTGGCTGGCAATCTGGTAACGGCTTTTGCTCCGACGCTGGGCGTAGCGATTCTGGGCAGAATTATCACCTCGATGACGCACGGTGCATTCTTTGGCATCGGTTCAATTATTGCGGCTGATAGTGTGCCACCGTCGAAGCGCGTAAGAGCCATTGCCTTTATGTTTATGGGCTTAACCGTGGCAAACCTTATTGGTGTACCGGTCGGCACCTGGATTGGTCAGCACCTCTCGTGGCGGAAGGCCTTTATGGCGATTGCAGTGATCGGCATCATTACGGTGATCGGCATTGCCCGGTTGATCCCGCATCAGCCGCGACCAGAGAACCACAACTTTGCCCATGAGTTTAATGCCTTCAGAAACGTTAACGTGCTGCTCGCGATGGGCATTACCGTCTTCGGACCGGGCGCGTTTTTTACCTCCATAACCTACATCGCACCGATGATGACGGAGCTGGCGGGATACCGTGAGAGCAGCCTGACCTGGCTGATGCTGCTGTTCGGACTTGGTCTGTTTGTCGGTAATCAGTTGGGTGGCCGCTATGCTGACCGGGCGCTGATGCCGATGCTTTACGTTACGCTGGCTGCTCAGGCCATCGTGCTGATGGTGTTTAATTTCACCAGCCACAGCCAGGTGATGTCGGCAATCTGTATATTCCTGATGGCGGCCTTCGGATTCGCCACCGTTTCACCTATCCAGAAGCGGGTGATGGACAAAGCGCGGGCGGCAGGCGCACCCACGCTGGCGGCCGCGGTTAACATCGGCCTGTTCAATCTCGGCAATGCGGTTGGTGCCTGGCTGGGTGGCGCAGTGATTGCTGCCGGATTCGGTCTGCAGTCACCAAACTGGGCGGGTGCAGTGTTATCCGTGATTGCGCTGATACTGGCGGTATTATCCGGCCTGACCGATAAAACCGGTCAGGCTGTCGGGCAACATTAATGTTGCTGGCCGGTGGGCAATCAACCCGATTGGCTTACTGGCCAGAAGAGATCTTTATTGCGTGGGGCGGGGTATGGGTGACAAACAGATATCGCGTTTACCTCAGGTGCGGCTGTAGCAGGTCTCTGCTGTGCCATTTATTCCGCTTTACGCTGAAAACAGGCTGCTGAATTTTGCGCAGTATCTGCTTAACTGGATAACAATAGAAAGCCATCGCCAGCAGAGCCACGCTACCGGATGATCCGTTAACCTCCGTGAAAACCATCCGATCAAAACCATTAAGGACGTTATGCTGATAGCTCAGGTTTCGGATATTCATGCCTCATCTGAAAATGATCATCTCCAGCGATTTGAACAGGTGCTGACATGGCTGGCTCATCTGCAACCGGACATATTAGTGCTTACCGGTGACCTGACAGACGGCGGGTGGTGCGAAGGCGATAAACAGATCGCTGAACGGCTGGAACGGCAGAATTATCCTTCACTCGTCCTGCCGGGAAACTCCGACGATCGCCATCTGATGGCCATGAGATGGGGAAGTGTGGGAAGATCTGATACGCTGACGCAAGCTTTGCACTTTATCATCAAGCTGGAGGGCTGAGATTAATAGGGCTGGATTCAACCGTTGCTGGTCAGGATTATGGCAGCGTGAACGGGCATCTGGAATGGCTGGATAAACAACTCAACTATGCGGGGAATTCACCCGCGCTGCTGTTTATGCATCACCACGTCGTTGAATCTGGCATCCCGACCCTGGATGAATCGATGTGCAGAGGAATAGATTCGCTGGAAACGCTGATTAAAAACGCACCGGCCAGGCTGCTGGCGATTGCTACAGGGCATGTCCACCGGCCAGTAGCGGGCACGTTTGCCGGTATTCCAGCTTATATCTGTGGCTCCGTCTGCCCGGCCAATCCTGTGTGGTTCGGAACAGAAAACATTCCCCCGGTAGCTGAACCGCCTGCCTTAATGATTCATCGCTATGTCAACAATCGACTTACCAGCCATCATGTCTGTGTGTGACCGGCAGATTAAAACCCGGCGTTGACAGGCAAAGCGCCGGAGAAAGAAGAGAAGTTACCGGCTGATCAACCGGTCTCTCATTCCAGCGCTGGCGCATAAAAATCGCCATACAGCTGGCATGCTCGTTTAGCCGCATCAACTGCCAGACAGAGCGCAACATCCGCATCAAACCCGCGCTGTTGCAGTTCAAGCGCAGAAGCACATTCACGAAGAGGCAGCAGATCCTGTTGCAGATAACTTTGCCAGACAGCAACCGCCGCCTGAGCTTCGGGTGAGCAATCCCGGTGTCCCAGCGCAGCGATAATGCCGCCTGCTGCGGCGTAATCTTCAACAGCGGGACGAAGGCTACCGTCAGGCCACCGCTCGCCGCAAGGGATTATCAGAACACGCTTAAAACGGCGGCAGGCATTTGCAGTTGCTGAGATATTCCGTAAACAGCCGGTGAAAACCGGCTTTCCGCTCTCCCGCGCCCTGAACGAAATAGCCGAACCGTTAGGGGACGGCAGCACCAGACTTTCGCCTTCACGAATGTGTTGAATCGAAACCGGCGACAGGCTGTAACCTTCACCGCTGAATCGTCGTTCCGGACTGGCTGCCTTTGCGCCGATTTTCATCGCATACTGGCAAGCGGATGGGTCTTTCCACGGATAGGGATAAATGCGCGCGCCATTATCGACCGCCAGGCTGACGCAGGTTGAAAATGACATTACATCGATAACCACAATGCAGTCCGCTTCCGCGGCTAAGTAATCGACGGCAGACAAGCCCCACTCAAGACGAACTCCGAATCGCTGCTGGCTGAACGCTTCCATTATCTTTTCTCAGTTAGCTTACCGTTCAGCGGACTCTATCATCCCACCGTTATCCGCCTCTACCGACCGCCAGATCCTTTGTCTGCTCTGCCTGTTCGCGCCTCAATCAGCGGGTCGCTGTGCTGACTAAATCTGGTCATCGACAAAGATTTCCCATAGCGCCTCTACCGCGCGGGACATTCTCGCGGCTGGCCGAAAAAGCCGGATGTCGATCGGTATCCAGAGGGCGCTGTCTTCAGCGGCAGCAAGGCTGATCCTGCCAGCCTCAACGTCCGGGGCGGCCAGCGTTTCCGGCAGCCAGGCGATGCCATCGCCGGCTCTGACCATCGCCAGCAGCGTTGCCGCAAGATCGGCGGTAAAAGCGAACTCCATCCCACGTCTGGCACGGTTAACCTGGGATGTATTTGACAGGATCCTGCCGAGTCCGGACTCGGCTGAATACGCCAGGAAAGGAAACTTTTTCCCGCCTGATGCCTGCCAGAGTGGCTGTCGGGTATCAGGATCGCACTTTGAATACGGCAGTAAGGTTTCCCGTCCAAGCCGGACGCTGAGATATTTCGACTGGTCGAGATTGATGTGCATATGCGGATGGTAATAACAGAGCAGAAACTGCGCGTCGCCTTTTTCGATCATTCGCTCGCAGGCACTCAGGGTATCAGAGAGCAGCCGGAATGAGCCAAAGCGGGCAATTTTCTCATTATTCCGCATCAGCATCGGGAAAAAGGAAAACGACAACGAGTGGGTGGCGGAAAAGATCACGTCCGGTCTGGCTTCGCCTGCCGCGTCGATAGCTTCACTTCTCAGGGTATAGAGTGCGCGAATCAGGTCGGGGATTTGCCCGACAAAGATCTCTCCGGCACGCGTCAGGCTGACCCCACGCCGATTCCTCTCAAAAAGCGGCGTGCCCAGCCACTCTTCCAGCGAAACAATTCTGCGACTGAATGCAGGCTGTGTCACATATCGTGAAGCCGCTGCGCGTGAGAAATTGAGCGTCTGCGCCAGCGCAACGCAGTCTTCAAGCCATGCTAACTCTAAGTGATGCCTGTTTTGCATTACAGCCTGCCTCTTTGGCATTAGAACGAAGCCCGGTTACTGCTTAGGATGAATTCAGACCCCATACTGAGGCCCCTGAAAATCACGTTACTGCATTATGCCCATAAACAACCGGCATGAGCCAGCGCAGGCCGCAGGGACTTAAGCGTAATCGTATTTGACTGAAAACTGCCGGAGAAAACATGCGTATCCTCGATGTTGTAGAAATAACCAAACCTATTGCTTCCCCCATTCGTAACGCGTACATCGACTTCAGCAAAATGACGGCGAGCCTGGTCGCGGTGGTGACGGATGTTGAGGTAGACGGACGCCGGGTAGTGGGATACGGCTTTAACTCGAACGGCCGTTATGGTCAGGGTGGTCTGATCCGTGAACGTTTCCGCAATCGTATTCTGGAAGCCGAACCGGCCAGCCTGCTGAATGCCGGTGGCGACAATCTGGATCCGCATAAGATCTGGGACATCATGATGAGCAACGAGAAGCCAGGCGGCCACGGCGAGCGTTCTGTTGCGGTCGGCACGCTGGACATGGCGATCTGGGATGCGACCGCGAAAATTGCCAACAAGCCGCTTTTCCGTCTGCTGGCCGAAATGAAAGGCGTCGAGGCTAATCCGCGGGTGTTTGTCTACGCAGCGGGTGGCTATTACTATCCCGGTAAAGACCTGAGTGCACTGCGTCAGGAAATGCGCGGCTATCTCAACCGTGGCTACAACGTGGTGAAAATGAAGATCGGCGGTGCCTCAATTGATGAAGACCGCCGACGGATTGAAGCCGTTCTGGACGAGATCGGCAGTGAAGGGCGCCTTGCGGTGGATGCTAATGGTCGTTTCGATCTGGAAACCGGCATCGCCTACGCCAAAATGCTGCGTGAATATCCGCTCTTCTGGTACGAAGAGGTGGGCGATCCGCTGGATTATTCTTTGCAGGCCGCGCTGTCGGAATTCTATCCAGGTCCGATGGCGACCGGTGAAAACCTGTTCTCTCATCAGGATGCCCGCAATTTGCTGCGCTACGGCGGAATGCGTCCGGATCGCGACTATCTCCAGTTTGACTGCGCGCTCTCTTATGGCCTGGTTGAATATCTGCGCACCCTCGAGGTGCTGAAACAGTTTGGCTGGTCACCGTCGCGCTGTATCCCGCACGGCGGACATCAGATGTCTCTCAATATCGCTGCGGGTCTCGGTCTGGGAGGCAACGAAAGCTATCCGGATCTGTTCCAGCCCTACGGTGGTTTCCCGGACTCGGTGAAGGTCGAAGCGGGGCACATCATCATGCCAGAGCTGCCGGGTATCGGCTTTGAAGGTAAATCGGATTTGATTAAAGAGATGCGTGCGCTGGCGGAATAAGTTGCGGCTTACCTGATGATATAACGCCTGCTGGTTTTGCCGGCAGGCGAAGCGGGAAGTACGTCTGAAACAATCAGGTCACCTGACCCGACAACACCGTCCGCGCTGCGGTATTCCCTGCATTATCGGGAAAGCCGCAGCCGAATCACTGACCCGCTGGCGGGCATGATCTGCTGCCCGTCGCCGTTAATCACCGCTGCAACAAAGGTATTCAACCGCGGGTGAATTTTTCTTCCCCAACCGCTTCAGCGCAGCATGGCGGACAGGCCGTTCGCGCCACGCACCGTGATGGCTGAATTGCGGTGTTCTCATATCATCGACATTCAAAAAAAGGCGACGGATCTATTTTGTCGTCGCAACGAAAAAATAATAACTAATAGCTGGCTGATATTTAAACGGATCTGAATTCAGTATTTCCTCCCCCTACACCTGTTCCAGACGAGGAAGCGAATATGAATGACAATGTATTCAACGGTAATATGCCGATCGGAAAAAAACGCTGGACGATAATATTACCCGCCGTTTTTATTATGTATACCATCTCCTTTTTTGACCGCGTCAATATCGGCATGGCGCTGCCGCATATTGTTGCTGAGCTGAAACTCACGCCGGTCGAGGCGGGCTGGCTTGGTGGCGCATTCGCCTGGGGCTACGTAGCAACGCAGTTTACGGCGGGCTGGCTGGCACTGCGTTTTGGCTCCCGACGCGTCATCGGACTAAGCCTGTTTCTGTTCGGAGCATGTGCCATGGCAACCGGCCTGACGCGAAACTTAACAGAACTGATTGCGGTGCGCTTTTTCCTCGGGCTGGCGGAGGGACCGATTCAGGCGGCGACAGCGATGTTTCTCGCACAGTGGTTTATGAAGCGTGAACGTGGCCGGGCCTTTGGTATCTGGAACCTCAGCCTGGGAGCCGGTGCCTTTCTTGCCGGGCCGATTTCAGGCTGGATCCTGGCACATCATGACTGGCGAATGATGATGGTGATTGAGGGCGCACCGGCATGGCTGTTCTGCATCCTCTGGTTCTATCGCATCCCCAAAAATATTCAGTCCGCCCGCTGGCTGAGTCAGGAGGAGCAGGACGTGATTCAGGCCGATCTGGCATCCGAACAGGCTCACTACGTGAAGGAAAAATCGGACCCCTGGTGGACCATACTGCGCATTCCGGCGCTCTGGTTGATGCTGATTGGTTATTCTCTGCATAGCATGCTGGCCTACGGATTTACCCTGTGGCTGCCTACGGCGCTCAAGGGATACGGCACGCTCAGCGAATTTATGGTGGGATTTATCAGCGGCTTACCGTTTCTGATGACCATGGCTGGCATCTGGTACATAACCCGGCGATCGGACAAATTTAATCAGGAACGCCGTCTTCACGCCGCCATTCCTACCGTGCTGTGCGGCATCGCGCTGGCCGCAGCGGCCTTTGTGCCCGGCTCACTCTACTGGCTGCAGATCATGCTGTTTATGTTTGTCGGGCTCACGATGAAAATGCTGGTACCGCTGGTCTACGTGCGTCTGACCGAAATTCTGCCGACCAAAAAGGCAGTACCGGCGGTGGCCTTTGTCGGTGGCTGCAGCAATTTTATTGGCCAGTTCGGCGGGCCGCTGGTGGCAGGTTATCTGAAGCATCTGGCTGGCGGAACCGATATGACGCTTGCCTGGGCGGTGCTGGGACTGTTTTCGATCATCGGTGGTGTGCTTTTCGCCATGGCGGTGGGGCGAAACGAAAACGCCTGGGATATGAAGCCAGCTTTCCGGGCTAACCGTAGCCACTCGCTGTCAGCCCATAAATAACTCCGCCGGGTCAGCGGCAAGCTGCTTTCTTAACATTTCCGGACCGGGCCGGGCCAGGCCTGTAGCCAGCCCGGCATCAGGATAGTGGCTGCCTTCCCGACGCGTCGGTCGGGACAGCTGCATCAGGCGAAAGCGGACCGATGGCGGCCAGATCGGGACAGGATCGCTGCAGAAGATAGAATTATTCAATCCCGTTTGGTATTCATTGGGCTGACGCCATTCAAACAGTGCTGCCGAAGGAGAGAAGATGAATTTTTATCGCAGTAAGGAATTTACCGCTGCAAAAGCCTGGGATGCTCAACCTATTGCCAGCTTCGATAAGATCAGCGTCAAACTGCACTGGACCGATCAACCTTACCAGTGGCATATCAATGACGGGCAGGAAGTTTTTGCGGTTATGGCGGGTTGTGTTGAGATGTTCTACAAAGAAAACGGTGAAGTTAAAAGCAGGCAAATGAACGCCGGAGATATTTTTTATGCCAGCGAAGGCACCGAGCATGTTGCCCATCCACAAGGCGAAGCGCGCGTGCTGGTTATTGAAAAAGAAGATTCTATCTAGTCCGGTTTATCTTCACGCGCGCGTTATTGTTCCTGTCCGCTGCGGGCATTAAGCGGGCTGTCACAGGTTCTCACAACCGTTGTGCAACAGGTTAGCTGTTGAGCGATCAGACACGGTTACCAGAGTTTAACCCTGAGGCGTGCGACTGAATCTGGCAGCCAGTAAAACTGCCAGATTCTCGCCCGGCCTGGTTATCAGTCAGCCACTTTGATAACGATTTTGCCAAAAGCACCACGCGAGAGATGCTCAAAAGCCTCTACTGCCTCGTTGAAGCGGTAAACCTGTTCAATAACCGGCTTGATATTATGTTTGTTCAGGAAGGAATTCATCCGATCAAACGAGGAGCGGGGGGCAACCGCAATGCCACGGATTGTCGTCTGGCGAAAAATTAACGGCATCAAATCCAGCTGCGCCGCCTGACCTGTCAGAAACCCGACCTGAGCTATCGTTCCGGCCACTTTGGTCGCCGCAATCGACTGGTTGATGCCGTTGCCGCCGGCGACTTCCACCGTTACGTCAGCACCCTTACCCTCGGTCAGTTCCAGCACTTTGCTTTCCCATTGAGGATATTTTTTATAGTTAATTCCCTCATCCGCCCCGAGCGCTTTAATCCGATCGAGGTTGGCGTCGTTGCTGGATGTTGCAATCACACGAGCGCCGTAGGCATGCGCTATCTGAGCAGCAAAAACCGAAACGCCGCCGGTTCCCTGTACCAGAACGGTTTGTCCGGGCTGCAGGTTGCCAATATCCATCAGTGAGTACCATGCCGTCAGGGCGGCAATAGGAAGGGTAGAGGCTTCCTCATCGGTCATGTTGTCTGGCGCTTTCACGGCGCTGTCCTGATGAAGAATCATATATTCGGCCAGGCCACCGGGTAACGGCATGCCAATACACCAGGCCGGTTCATCGGCAGCCGGTTCGCCATCCAGCCAGCGGGAATAAAGATGTGAGTTAACGCGATCGCCGATGCTGAAACGGGTTACCCCTTCACCGGTTGCCACCACGGTTCCGGTCGCATCAGAGACCGGGATCAGGTTTTGAGGAACCAGATGTGGTTCATAAAAACCCTCCACGATGGCCTTGTCCCTGAAGTTCAGCGAAACCGCCCCTACTTTTATCAGCAGCTCACCCGGACCCGGAGCAGGCGTCTCAACCTCTTCGGGTTTTAAGTTTTCAAGACCAAAATCTTTTAATAACCATGCTTTCATTGCCGTCATTTCCTGTGTGTCTGTAACAGAGAGGGCAATAATAGGCAAAGCGATTGCGGCTAAAAAGCCAACAAAAAGACCTTCAGTGTTACTGCAGGAGAAACAATCCGGATGGGTTATACTCCGCACTATCACAATTTTGGTCATAAGATTGCAGCGGAGTTAAAAACAAGTGCGCCCGAACATGCTTGAGTTGATGGAGATTTTTGTTCAGGTGGTTGAGCTGCGCAGCTTTACCCGCGCCGCTGACGCTCTGCAGTTACATCGTCCTGCGGTCAGCAAGTCGGTGAAGCAACTGGAGGATACGCTGGGCATCAAACTGCTGCATCGCACCACGCGCAGTCTGAGTGTGACGGCCGAAGGAGAGGAAATTTATCTGCGTGCCAAAGCGCTCCTGACCGATGTCGGCGAAATGATGGCCTCTTATTCACCCAGTCAGCCGCCGCATGGCGAGCTTCGCATAGATGCTCCGCTGGCCCTGACGCACAGCATCCTGATACCCAGGCTGGCGGATTTTCAGGCTTTATATCCGCAGATCACCATTGTCTTAACGGCTTCAGATCGTCTGACCGATCTGATTACCGAAGGCGTTGACTGTGTCATTCGCCTCGGTGAACTTGCGGATTCAAATTTTATTTCGCGGCGTATCGGCGACCTGCAGATGGTGACCTGTGCAGCGCCGTCCTATCTGAAAACTTATGGCACCCCTATGACGCCGGATGATCTTGCCGATCATAAGGCGGTGCATTTTTTTAGTGAACACAGCCGCGATGTCCAGGACTGGAAATTTGTGGTTAACGGTGAAGTGGTTTCACGGCGTCCGCCAGACAGTCTGCGGGTTAACAATTCAGATGTGTTGTTATCCTGTGGCCTGGCAGGTCTCGGTATGCTCCAGGCACTGCGTACGGCGTTAGAGCCTTACATCGCAGCCGGCAGGCTGACGGAGGTGTTAGCGGATTACGCAACGGTGACAAAGCCGGTTTCTATTCTCTACCCTGACCGACGCTACCTGCCGCCTAAAGTCAGGGTATTCATTGACTGGCTCTCTGAGTTATTCAATCAGCGTCATCAACGTTAATAGCGAATTTACTTACCGCTAGCGGTAATATGCTGACTCACTCAGCGGACGCAAAGTGGCCTGCAGCAGTTTCATCAAGCGGGACAACCGGGCAGGCAGTGCCACGTGCAGCGCAGGTCTGGCGTTACTGGACACGGACTTCATACGGATAAGTACATGATCACACTGAGACGGACTTTTATCATCTTATCGGCGGTTTTGATAAGCCTTCCGGCTTTATCACAGGTCAATACCCGCATTGATCTGAATAGCGGTCTGAACAGCATCGATTTAAATAGCGATGGCATAGCAGACGCTGTTTTTTCCGCCACCTATGACAATAACACCTCACATCCCAGTGAAACCCTTAGCATCTTTATCAGACAGGGCGAAAACTGGTTTATCGTGCCGGTCCCGGATGACGAGGGCTTTACCTGGACAGACTTAAAACTGTCAGCCTCAGCACTCAAGGTCGGGGGAATTGAACTCCATCGCGATAAAGACAAAATTTATCTTATCAGGGCGGTCAAATATGCCGAGGGCGGCGGTGACCTTACCGATAAATCCCCGGTAAAATTTTCACGATTCAGATTAGAGGAAAATCGCAGCGATCCGGGAACGTCGGTATTTTACTGGGAGTCAGCAGGACTTTACCTCACTGAACAGAATTTTGATGACGTTGATGAAGCCTTTCAGCATCTGGAGATGGAAAAGTTCCGATGAAATACAGGACGGCAATCGGGGTTTTGCTGCTGCCACTTTGCAGTCAGGCAAGTGATGAAAAGTTATATCGTGAGCTGATACAGCAATCACTGAATCAACAGCCGCTTTGTCTTGGTGAAACGCAGTGGCCGGTTGCAATCACAGCAGGCAGCGATAGCTGGATTAATGCAAAAATGGAGGCGCTTGATGATGCGGGACTGGTTACTTCCCGGATAAAAACCGGCAAGAAAATCTGGTCGCTCACCGCTTACGGCCAGGCGTCATTCACTAAAAATCATGATTTATGCTATGGCAGGATGCGCGTAAGATCGATCAACAGTGTCTCGAAAAATAACCCCGACCTTATTGACGTGACTTTTACTTATTATATTCAGGCGCTCCCCGACTGGGCGAAAAATAAGTCAGTACGTGTTGCCAATACGGATGTTGATAATCTGGTGATGGGAGTGGATAAGGTACGTTATCAGGCTCAATTTACGCATGACAGGCAGGGCCATCTCCGGCTTGTTGGCGAACCGGAACAGCGTGATCTGCTGTATTAGCGACCGAACCTGATGTGTCGGTTTTAAACTTTTACCTGTAACCCGGCCAGACGACAGCAGCGGCATAAAACGGGTGTTGCTGCCGGTGTTTTCACGGCGAATGCGGGTGTAGTTTGACCGATTCAGCCTCAGTTCTGTTTTCAGCCGTCGCCTTCAGGCTGAACGCTATAGCAGGTACTCACGCGGGGTCGCGCCCAGAATAGCGCGGAAAGCAGCAGCAAAAGCAGCCGGGCAGGAAAAGCCCAGTTGCCAGGCGACCTGCTTGATCGGAATCCCCTGCGAGAGCAGATCTAATGAAGCACAGATCCTGGCCCGCTGTTTCCAGTGGCGAAAGCTAAAGCCGGTATCGCGGATAAACAGGCGGGAAAAGGTGCGTTCCGACAGCGTGGCAATATCCGCCAGTTCGCTTAAGGATGCCTCCCAACGCTGGGACACAATCAACGCGTTAGCCGCCCGGCAAAGACGCTCGTCACGTGGCATCGGAAGTTCCGTTGACAGATCGGTCGTTTCACTGAGAATCTCCATCAGCAGCAGCGCCATCGTCCGGTGACTTGGCCCCTGATACGCATCACTGAATAACCCGGCTATCAGTTCTTTCACCAGCGGGGTCGCCGCTATCACGTGCACAAGGCCGCTTTTTGTAAAGTTCGGACACGCCGCAATCAGGCTGCTGCTGAAGTAGAGCGTGCGCAATTCAGTCTGGGATAACAATGTATAGCTGTGTTGCTGTAACGGCGGAAGCCAGAGCGCGCGCTGCGGCGGGATCACCCAGCGATTATCTCCGGTTTCAACCAGCATCACCCCACGCGTGGCAAACAGCAGCTGGCCTTCAATATGGTAATGAGGGGGATCAACGTCTCCTCGCTCGTAACGGAGGGCAAGTCCTGACCAGCCGATTGCCTCATCGTGTTTTGGCGCTTTAGCTATTTTGTTTGGCATTTCAGATTCAGCTGCACCCTTTATGATGACCTCCACTTACCGCTGCCGGACCCGGACTTCACCGGCTGGTTCGGCAGCGGTATTCTCTGCCGCCATCCTAAATCGGATAGACCTGATCTGCAAAGAGGCGGCAGCGTCAGCCGGGTGATATGCCGTGCGATGACAACCTCGCCGTACTGAGTAAGCCTGATTTTTATTGTCTGGAGAGAGCAGAATTGCGCGTTCATTTTATCGTACATGAAGATTTTGAAGCGCCGGGAGCCTATGAAACCTGGGCCAGCCGTCGTGGCCATCACGTCACCTTTTCCCGTGTGTACGCCGGTGAACCTTTACCAGCAGATGCTGAAGCGATCGATTTGCTGATTGTGATGGGGGGACCGCAGGACCCGGCGGTGACGGTTGAAGAGTGTGCTCATTTTGATTCGAAAGGTGAGCAGGCGGTCATTGCCGCTGCGGTCCGCGCTGGCAAAGCGGTGATCGGCGTCTGCCTCGGCTCACAGTTGATTGGCGAAGCGCTTGGCGCGCCATTTGCTCACAGCCCGGAAAAAGAGATCGGTAAGTTCCCGATCACCCTGACCGAAGCGGGCTGCCAGCATGCATTGTTCTCAGATTTTGCCACTACGCTCGAGGTAGGGCACTGGCATAACGATATGCCAGGCCTGACGGCGCAGGCTGAAATCATTGCCAGCAGTGTTGGTTGCCCACGTCAGATTGTCGCTTATTCCGATTTGGTGTACGGATTCCAGTGCCACATGGAACTGACGCGCGAGCTGGTGGAACGGCTTATCGCACATTCTGAAAACGATCTGAGCCGCGCAGCCGACTATCGCTTCGTCAGCACGGCGGAGCAGCTGCGTGCCGAAGATTACCGGCAAATGAACGAGGTACTGTTCTGTTTTCTCGATAAGCTTGAAGCCCGTTACCACGCATCCAACGCGTAACAGCACGCCCGGTGGACGCCATCTCCGGGCTTTTTTAGGGTAATGCGGCGGTTACGCCCCGCAACGAATAACGATGCAGCCGGGAGCGTAAAAACTCCGCCGGCCTCTAACGCTGTGGCGCGCACCCTGGCAGCGACGATGGGCGGTCAGCGCACATCGCGGCAGCCAGCCAATCAGGCGGCGCGGACCTGCGGCATCGCGATATCCGCGCTGATGCGCTCGCCCTGCGCATCAAACACCATGCAGTGGTGCGGCTGGAAGGTTGGCCGCAGCGTCTGGTAGGGACGGAAGTGGACATCGCCAGGCAGCAGCATTTTGAAGCCGTCGTAGCCGTGGCTCTGACCAAACAGACAGGTATTGTTCCCGAGTCGTTCAACCACTTCACAATGAAAATTAATGTTGAGCGGACCATCGCCATTAATCTGTAGCTGTTCCGGTCTGATGCCCAGCGTGATGTCATCGCCTGGCTGAAGCTGGCGCACCGGGGAGGGAAGGTGCAGCCGGTGTTCGCCATCGTTAACCACCGCGATCAGGCCGCCGGGGCCGCATTGCTCAACGCGTGCTGGCAGAAAATTCATTTTCGGCGAGCCGATAAAGCCAGCCACAAAGCGGTTGATCGGATTGTAATAGAGCGCCATCGGCGACCCGACCTGTTCCACCTTGCCGTAGTTCATCACCACAATCTTATCGGCTAGCGTCATCGCCTCGGTCTGGTCGTGCGTCACATAAACCATGGTGGTTTTCAGTTCCTGATGCAGCCTGGCGATGTGCAGTCGCATATCGACACGCAGTTCGGCATCGAGGTTCGACAGCGGTTCATCGAACATAAACACCCGCGGGTTACGCACAATCGCCCGGCCGATAGCCACACGTTGACGCTGTCCACCCGACAGCTGCTTAGGTTTACGATCGAGCAGGTGAGACAGCTGCAACGTTTTCGCCACCATCTCCACCTGATGCTGAATCTGCGCTTTCGGCAGGCCGTTAACTTTCAGGCCGTAGCCGATGTTCTCCGCCACGGTCATATGCGGATAGAGCGCATAGGACTGAAACACCATCGCCACACCGCGATGCGAAGGCGCAATGTCATTCACCACCTCATCGCCAATCGAAATCTCACCGTCACTGATCTCTTCCAGCCCGGCAATCAGCCGTAACAGCGTGGATTTACCGCAGCCGGACGGACCGACGAAGACAGCAAACTCACCGGCCTCAATATCAAGCGTGATGTTTTTCAGCGTTTCTGTTTTACCAAAGCGTTTGGTGACGTTTCTCAATCTGATGCTGGACATGCTGATCCTCATGGCAAGGGTATGGCTGTTAAAATGTACGACGTATAACAGTTGGTTGATTTTCACGTCAGCCCTGATGGTGCCTGTGTTGACTATAACGTTGCAGCGAAGCGCGCCCTACCGCTGTTTTTGATTTCTGTAATACCGATCACACATTGGTGCTAACAGGCTGGAGCGGCGTCGGTGTTCCGCGTAGCGTAGGCCACCTGTGCGATACGTTATCCAGAATATACCTGCCCGTTTAGTCAGGACTCTGCAGGCGTTAGCGAAAAAATTTCAGCGAATGACAGCTTAAAATGTCATACCTTCACATGAGGCCAGAAATGAAAATCAAAATCAGCGTTACGCTACTCCTGTCAGCATTGATGCTTAATCAATCCGCCTGGGCCGCTCAGCAACTTACGATCTGGGAAGATATTAAGAAATCGGACGGAATCAAAACCGCGATCGCCGATTTTCAAAAGCAGTACGACGTAGAGGTAAAGGTGCAGGAGATGCCGTTTGCTCAGCAGATTGAGAAGCTGCGTCTGGACGGTCCGGCGGGCATCGGCCCGGACGTGCTGGTCATTCCCAACGATCAGCTAGGCAGCGCCGTCGTACAGGGGCTGCTGGCCCCGCTGAAAATTGATGCGGCTGAGCAGAGCGCCTACACCCCATCGGCGATGGCTGCCTTTACCCAGAACAAGGTGGTTTATGGCGTGCCGAAAGCGGTTGAGACGCTGGTGCTGATTTACAACAAAGATCTGCTGCCGTCACCGCTGAAAACGCTGGATGAATATCGTGCCTTCTCGCAAAAGCAGCGTGCGGCGAAGCAGTATGGCCTGCTGGCGAAGTTTGACCAGATTTACTACAGCTGGGGCGTAATGGCACCGATGGGCGCCTATATCTTTGGCAAGAATAGCGATGGGACACTCAATACCCAGGATGTCGGGCTGAACACCACCGGCAGCGTTGAAGCGGTGACTTACCTGACGCGTTTCTTCAGCGAAGGGCTGCTGCCGGGCGGGATCATGGGCGACAACGGGCTGAATGCCATCGACTCGCTGTTTACCGAGAAAAAAGCGGCAGCGGTGATCAACGGTCCGTGGGCGTTTCAGCCGTATCAGGCTGCGGGTATTAACTATGGCGTAGCCCCGTTGCCGCTGCTGCCCAACGGCAAGCCGATGAGCTCGTTTCTTGGCGTGAAGGGGTATGTAGTTTCAACCTGGAGCAAAGATCAGGCGCTGGCGCAGAAATTCATCTCCTTTATCAACCAGCCGCAGTACGTGAAAGAGCGTTTTCAGAAAACCCAGGAAATCCCACCGGTCACGGCGCTGATGAACGATCCGATCATTAAAGATGATGAGAAAGCCAACGCGGTAGCGGTGCAGGCAACGCGCGCCTCGGCCATGCCAGGCGTGCCGGAGATGCAGGAAGTGTGGGGGCCGGCAAATGCCGCGCTGGAGCTGAGCGTTTCCGGCAAGCAGCCACCGAAAGCCGCGCTGGATAATGCTGTGAAGCAGATCATCATGCAGATCGAAGCGATGCAGGCCAGCAACCAGTAATGGTGCGCCGGGCGATAACCCCTACAGGAAAAGGATCAGGGTGTGGCTATTTCTACCGATGAAAATCTGGTCAGCGCTACGCATCCGCGTCGTCATGCGACCACCGGTGCGCTGTTAGCGCTGCTGCCTGGCTTCGGCCAGTTTTACCACCGCCAGTGGGCAAAAGGGCTCTGTTTTCTGATTTTGCTCGGCTGTTTTATCGGCGTGTTCCACGATTTCCTGCGTGAAGGGATGTGGGGTCTTTACACGCTGGGCGAAGCGGTGCCGCGCGATAACTCCATCTTTCTGCTGGCGGAGGGGATCATCAGCCTGCTGATTGCCGCCTTCGGCATTGCGGTCTGGGGACTGTCGGTGCGTGATGCCTGGCTGAACGGCGTGAAGCGTGACAATGGCCAGTCGCTCAGCAGTGTGCGTCAGCAATATCAGCTGCTGCTGCGCGACGGCTTCCCCTACCTGATGATTTCACCGGGCTTTATTCTGCTGGTATTCGTGGTGGTGTTTCCGATTCTGTTTGGCTTCGCGATTGCCTTCACCAATTACAACCTCTATCACACGCCACCGGCGAAGCTGGTGGACTGGGTGGGGTTCAAAAACTTTATCAACATTTTTACCCTGTCGATCTGGCGATCGACCTTCTTTGACGTGCTGCAATGGACGGTAGTGTGGACGCTGCTGGCCACCACGCTGCAGTGCACCGTGGGGGTGATGCTGGCGATTCTGGTCAATCAGAAAGACCTGCGCTTTAAGCCGCTGATCCGCACCCTCTTTATCCTGCCGTGGGCGGTGCCGGGCTTTGTCACCATTCTGGTTTTTGCCGGCATGTTCAACGACAGCTTTGGCGTGATCAACAACGCCATTCTCGACTTCTTTGGCATTGCACCCAAAGCGTGGATGACCGATCCGTTCTGGAGCAAAACCGCGCTGATCATGATGCAGACCTGGCTGGGCTTCCCGTTTGTTTTCGCGATGACCACCGGTGTGTTGCAGGCGATTCCCGACGATCTCTATGAGGCGGCGATCATGGACGGTGCCAGTGCCTGGACGCGGCTGAAAACCATCACGCTGCCGCTGGTGCTGTACGCGATTGCGCCGATCATCATCACGCAATACACCTTCAACTTTAATAATTTCAACATCATCTACCTGTTTAACAACGGCGGTCCGGCCGTCGCGGGTTCGAATGCCGGCGGGACCGATATTCTGGTGTCGTGGATTTATAAGCTCACGATGTCATCGTCGCAGTACGCCATTGCCGCCACCATCACCCTATTGCTGTCGATTTTCGTGGTGGGTCTGGCGCTGTGGCAGTTCCGCGCGACCCGGTCGTTTAAACAAGATGAGATGGCGTAAGGGAGCAGTTATGGCGAAGTCCGGCAGTATTAAACGCGAACGGTGGATACGCCTGTCGCTGACCTGGCTGGTGGTATTAACCGTCTCGACCATCATCATTTATCCGCTGATCTGGACGGTGGGCGCGTCACTGAATGCGGGCAACAGCCTGCTCAGCAGCGCAATTATTCCGGAGAATGCGTCGCTGCAGCACTACCGCGACCTGTTTAATGGCACGGTGCCTTACCTGACGTGGTACTGGAACTCGATGAAGATCAGTTTCCTGACCATGGTGCTGACGCTGCTCAGCGTCAGCTGCACCGCCTACGCCTTCTCGCGTTTTCGGTTCAAGGGGCGGCAGAACGGGCTGATGCTGTTTCTGTTGTTACAGATGATCCCGCAGTTTTCGGCGCTGATCGCGATTTTCGTGCTGTCGCAGCTGCTGGGGTTGATCAACAGCCATCTGGCGCTGGTGCTGATCTACGTGGGTGGCATGATTCCGATGAACACCTATCTGATGAAGGGCTATCTCGACTCGATACCGAAAGATCTGGATGAGTCGGCGCGCATGGACGGCGCGGGCAACTTCCGCATCTTTGTCGAGATCATCATGCCGTTGTCGAAGCCGATTCTGGCGGTAGTGGCGCTGTTCTCCTTCACCGGTCCGCTGGGTGATTTCATCCTCTCCAGCACCATTTTGCGGACTCCCGATCAGTTCACTTTGCCGATCGGCCTCTATAACCTGGTGTCGCAGAAAATGGGCGCCAGCTACACCACTTATGCGGCCGGCGCAGTGCTGATCGCGGTGCCGGTAGCGGTGTTCTATCTGGCACTGCAGAAATACTTCGTTTCTGGCCTGGCCTCAGGCAGTACTAAAGGATAAATCATGACGCCAAAAAGCTTATTTCTCGCCCTGGCACTGGCCTGGGCGACACCGCTGCTCGCCGCTAATACGCCGGTGATCGCTTCGGCCGGTCCGTGGCCCGCTGATTTTATCAAGGGCGCGGACATCTCTTCGCTGGCGGAACTGGAGCGGCAGGGCGCGAAATTCTACAACGCCGCCAACCAGCAGCAGGATGCCATCGCCATTCTGAAAGCCAGTGGCATCAACACCATTCGTCTGCGGCTGTGGGTCGACCCGACCGACGGCAGCGGTCACAGCTACGGCGGCGGCGGTAACGACCTGGCGACCACGCTGGCGCTGGCGAAGCGGGTTAAGGCCGCCGGCCTGAAGCTGCTGCTCGACGTTCATTACAGCGATTTCTGGACCGATCCCGGCAAGCAGTTCAAGCCAAAAGCCTGGCAGTCGCTGACCTTTCCTCAGCTGGAAACGCAGGTTCATGACTACACCCGCGACACCCTTGCCCGCTTTAAGGCTGAGGGCGTGATGCCGGATATCGTGCAGATTGGCAACGAACTCAACGGCGGGATGCTGTGGCCGGAGGGCAAAAGCTGGGGCCAGAACGGCGGCGAGTTTGATCGTCTGGCCGGTCTGCTGAAAGCCGCGATCGGCGGGCTGCGTGAAAACCTCAGCGATCCGCATCAGGTGAAGATCATGCTGCACCTGGCTGAAGGCACTAAAAACGACATGTTTCGCTGGTGGTTCGACGAAATCGTTAAGCGTCAGGTGCCGTTCGATGTGATCGGCCTGTCGATGTACACCTACTGGAACGGCCCGATCGGCGCGCTGAAAGCCAACATGGACGATATCTCCCGGCGCTATGACAAAGACGTGATGGTGGTGGAAGCGGCCTACGGCTACACGCTGGAAAACTGCGACAGCGCGGAGAACAGCTTCCAGGCCAAAGAGCAGCAGGCCGGCGGCTATCCCGCCACGGTGGCGGGCCAGGCAGCCTATCTGCATGACCTGATAAAAGCGGTGCTGGCGGTGCCTGACCATCGCGGCAAGGGCGTGGTGTATTGGGAACCAGCGTGGATCCCGGCACCCGGCAACACCTGGGCGACGCCAGCCGGCATGAAATATATCCACGACGAATGGAAACAGGGTAACGCCCGTGAAAATCAGGCGCTGTTTGACTGTCACGGCAAGGCGCTGCCTTCGCTACAGGTTTTTCATTAATCAACCATTAGCGCTAACGCTGATGTCTCTGACACCTCTGAGGAACAGGTATGAATAAATTTCCCCCGCTCAGCGCCAGGGTGACCTCGCTGCTGCATGGCGCTGACTACAATCCGGAACAGTGGCAACACCAGCCGGGCATTATTGATGACGATGTGGCAATGATGAAGCAGGCGCACTGTAACGTCATGTCAGTCGGGATTTTTAGCTGGGCGAAGCTGGAGCCGGAAGAGGGGCAGTATGATTTTGCCTGGCTGGATGAGGTGATCGATAAGCTCTGGCAGCAGGGCATTTCGGTGTTTCTCGCCACGCCGAGCGGCGCCCGTCCGGCGTGGATGTCGCAGGCTTATCCGCAGGTGTTGCGCGTCGGCCGCGATCGGGTGCCGGCTCTGCATGGCGGTCGGCATAATCACTGCATGACCTCGCCGGTTTATCGCCAGAAAGTGCAGGCGATGAACAGCCAGCTGGCGACACGTTACGCCCATCATCCGGCGGTAATTGGCTGGCATATCTCTAATGAGTATGGCGGCGAGTGCCACTGCGATCGCTGTCAGCAGGCCTTTCGCGGCTGGCTGCAGCGCCGCTACGAAACGCTGGAGAAGCTGAATCACGCCTGGTGGAGCGACTTCTGGAGCCATACCTACAGCGACTGGTCGCAGATTGTCTCACCGGCTCCGCAGGGTGAAATGTCGATTCACGGTCTGAACCTCGACTGGCGGCGCTTTATGACCGATCAGGTTAACGACTTCTGCCGCGAAGAGATCAAGCCGCTGAAGCAGGCCAATCCCGATCTGCCGGCCACCACCAACTTCATGGAGTATTTCTACGATTACGACTACTGGAAGCTGGCACCTACGCTCGACTTTATCTCCTGGGACAGCTATCCGATGTGGCACAACCAGAAGGATGAAACCGCGCTGGCCTGCTACACCGCGATGTACCACGATCTGATGCGAACTCTGAAGCAGGGCAAACCCTTTGTTCTGATGGAGTCGACGCCGAGCGCCACCAACTGGCAGCCAACCAGCAAGCTCAAAAAGCCGGGGATGCATATTCTCTCTTCCCTGCAGGCGGTCGCGCATGGCGCAGATGCCGTGCAGTATTTTCAGTGGCGGAAAAGTCGCGGCTCGGTGGAGAAATTTCATGGCGCGGTCGTCGATCACGTCGGCCACCTTGATACCCGCACCGGCCGCGAAGTCAGCGAGTTAGGGCGGATGCTGGCGGCGATGACGCCGGTGCTGGGTAGCCGGGTTGAGGCCCGGGTAGCGATTATTTTCGACTGGGAAAGTCGCTGGGCGATGGATAACGCTCAGGGTCCCCGCAACCTCGGCCTGCACTATGAACGCACCGTTAACGAACACTATCGCGCTTTCTGGGAACAGGGCGTGGCGGTGGACGTGATCAACGGCGACAGTGATCTCAGCGGCTATGACCTGGTGATTGCGCCGATGCTCTACATGGTCCGTGATGGCTTTGCAGCGCGCGTGCAGCAACATCTGGAGCGGGGCGGCCACTTTGTTGCCAGCTACTGGAGCGGCATCGTTAATGAAAGCGATCTCTGTTACCTCGGCGGATTTCCCGGCCCGCTGCGGCCGCTGCTTGGCATCTGGGCAGAAGAGATCGATAGCCTGACCGACGACGAGTTCAACGGCGTGCGCGGCGTCAACGGTAACGAGCTGGGCCTGCGTGGGCCGTATCAGGCGCGGGAACTGTGCGAGCATATCCATCCGGAGGGGGCAACGGTGGTCGCCAGTTATGAGAGCGACTTCTACGCGGGAACCCCGGCGGTCACCGTCAACCCGGTAGGCAAGGGTAAAGCCTGGTACATCGCTTCGCGTAATGATCTGCCGTTTCACCGTGATTTCTACGGCGCGTTGATCAGGCAGCTGGCGTTACCGCGTGCGCTGCCGATTGATATGCCGCCGGGCGTCACGGCGCAAAGCCGTACCGATGGTGAACAGGCGTTTATCTTCCTGCAGAACTACACCGGACAGGCGCAGCAACTGCAACTGCCAGCCGGGATCAGCGATCTGATGGATGGCGTCTCGCTGAGTGGCACATTGACGCTGGCGCCCTGGGGCTGTCGCGTATTGTCTGCGCCGTTGGATCAGGGAGCGGTTTAAAGCGGGCGGCCAGTGTGTAAGGCATCCGCCGGGCTGAAACGGCTATGACGTTACCGGCTTAAGGGGCATATGCCTTCCGCAAAGATGCAAAGATGCAAAGATGCAAAGATGCAAAAGACGGCATCCCTGCCCGCTCATCACAGGCCATCCCTGGCCCGTGATGCTGTTCTTCCACGCTTTTGGCTTCAGGCGTTGTCGGTTGGATGGCTGAGCTGGACTGTTGGTAGGGCGCTGGTTTAGCAGAGGTTGTCTGTCTAAAAGGAGCAGGATGAGTGCCGCTTCGGCACAGGTTGCCGGGCAGGTATTCGATTCTTTTACCTTTATCAGTGTTGAGTGGCGGGCAGCAGCCCGCCTTTTTCTTATCTGAAGGAGACCCAAATGGTGAGTCTGAAATCGTTTAAGCACTACGTCAGCCGGCAGGAACCGCCTGTCGGTGAGGCACCGGTTAACGGTGAACTGCTGGATCAGCTGATGCGCTGCTTTGGCGGGCGAGACAATATTCAGCAGGTGGACGCCTGCTTAACCCGGCTGCGGGTGACGGTGAAATCGCTGGCGGCGGTGGATACGGCTGGCTTGCAACAGGCGGGGGCAATTGGCGTGGTGATTCTGGGGCACGAGGTGCACGCGATCTTCGGTACCCGGTCCGATCGTCTGCGTCAGCTACTGGAGTCGCGCTTCTTTCAGGCGGAATAAAAAAATGGATAACCGTCACCGGTTATCCAAATAAGCCCCTGCATAAAGAGCCTGAAAATAAAGATCACAACGAGGAGATAGTGCGTTTACCACCAGGCTTCGACTTGTACGCCGAAGTTCCAGGTGTCATTACTGGTGTTATCCTGGAAGCTGTGTCCGTTTTCCGAATCATTCAGATAAGAGGCGAACAGGCGCAGTTCCGGGCGTGACATAAATTCCGGACCGGCGGCCAGACCCAGCGCCAGGGTATATTTCTGTCCAGCCTGCTTGTAGTCGCCACCGACTTTGTTCTCATCTTTCTGCCAGAAACTGCCAACTTCGCCGATGCCGCGAACATACTCGGTAAACTGATACTGACCGCGTCCTACCAGCGACAGCAGGGTACTTTTGCTGGTCTGGGCGGTCACATCATCTGCGGAACCCCAGGTGAAGACCTGATTAAGCGAGAACCTGTTGGTAATCGGCAGCAGACCGGTGTTGATCACGCGGTAGCCTTTGGCGTTGCTGGTATCGTTCCACATGTCATACCAGCCGCCACCCTGTGAAATCATGTTCTGCGCCAGGCCTTTATCAGCATACTGCAGCACCAGTTTCTGATAGCCACCCCAGATGTCCTGGCTGATCTCGCCGGTCAGCATCACGCCGTTGTCCGCGTCATACAGGCCGCCATACTCTTCCTGCTTTTTGGTGGTATTTGGCATGGCGTAATCGATGCCGAACTCGGTCCAGGCTCCGCTCCAGGGTTTCCAGCCCGCATAGCGCAAATCAAGATAGTTGATGTTCACATCGTTATCGCCATCGACGCGGTAATCCACATCGTTAGCATCGCCCCGGATCCACGCGAACGAGATGGCACCCGGACCGAGCGTATAGTTTTCAATACCGGCCCCGGAGCCGGAAATATTCCAGTATTTGGTATCGATGATGTGCAGATCGTGGCGCTGGTAGTAGCGTTTACCGCCCCAGATCACCGCATTTTTATCGCCTGGCACCAGTCCTTTGATCTGCAGATTAAGCTGACGCAGGCCAAACTGCGCATCGTCGCCAAAGGTGGTTTCGTTATCGTTAGAGCCGTCGGAGAACATGCTGACCATGGTGTCAACGTAGAAACTGACATCATCCTTTTTGTAGACTTCGCTGCCCAGTTCGATCTCGCCGTAGGTATCTGCCTCGTTGCCCAGTCGGCCGATTTTATTCTTCTGATACTCTTCAATACCGCCATCCTGTGACACACCCACGCCGCCACGCAGATAGCCGTGGAAATCGATGTTGTCGATCGCAGCGTACAGCGTTGGAGAAGTCAGGGCCGCAGCGAGCGCCACAGCAGCAGTACGTAACCTTGTTTCCATGTTATCCTCATTTTGTATTTGTAATACGTTCACATGACAGCGGCAGTAAACGCTTTTTGTCAGAGGAGTGACAAATTAAATCGCGGTAATGTGTGATGCATTGCAAATAAATGACATAGTTATGTAACGAATGGTGAATCAGATCACCAAATTGCGGGATGTGAAGGTATTACTTTTTGTTTTTACTCATGCAATGTGACTGGGGTAACCTGGCGGGGTGGTGAGCTGTGATAACATTTCGCCATTGGTCATCAGGGATGCGAATTATGAAATCAAAAAATGCCACCTTAGAAGATGTCGCCCGCCATGCAGGCGTTTCTTATCAGACGGTTTCGCGGGTTTTAAACAAATCGGCAAACGTCTCAGAATCAACGCGACGCAAGGTGGAACAGGCAATTGAAACCCTGCGCTATGTGCCAAACAGGCTGGCGCAGCAGCTGGTGGGCAAACAGAGTACCACGCTGGGTCTGGTGACCACCTCGCTGGCGCTGCATGCCCCGTCGCAGGTGGCCGCCGCGGTAAAACGCTATGCAAACGCTGCGGATTATCAGGTGCTGATCGCGATGATTGATGAGAACGTCAATCAAAGCCTGCAGGATTGTATCAATGAGCTGAAGTCTCAGCGGGTTGATAAGGTGATCATCAACGTCCCGCTGGAGAGCAGCGATGCAGAGCACATCGCGCAGGAGAACGACGATATTCTCTGTCTTTTCCTCGATGTTGATCCTTACAGCGCCGTGTTTAACGTTTCGTTTAATCCGGCTGACGGCACCCGCGCCAGCGTCAAATATCTTTATGAGCAGGGGCATCGGGAATTCGCCCTGCTGGCCGGTCCTGAGCAGTCGGTTTCGGCCAACCTGCGGTTAAAAAGCTGGCTGGACACGCTCGAAAGCTATCGCCTGAAGCCGGTCAGCATCAGCCACGGCAACTGGGATGCGCAGAGTGGTTACAACGGGGTTTTACAACTGCTGCGCGAAGCGCCCGATTTCAGCGCGCTGCTGGTGGGTAACGATCAGATGGCGTTAGGCGTGCTAAGCGCACTGCATCAGCGCGGCGTTTCGGTACCGGGCCAGATCTCAGTGATTGGCTACGACGACACCTATGAAAGCGCGTTTTTCCATCCGGCGCTGACCACGGTTTCGCTGGATCTCGATCTGCAGGGCAAAGAGGCGGTAGCGCGTATCCTGTTAGCCAGCGAGCACGATGAGCAGCGTTCTTCCTCTATCCTGCCCGCCAGGCTGGTGGTACGCAGCTCGACCGGTGCCGCCGGACAGCAGCAGCGCGATTTGAAGCAGATCGCCGAGCAGCTGAGGCTGATTGCCAGTCGGCTTGAATAGCGCTGGCCCAGCAGATGGCGTCCTTCTGCATTGCCTGTCCGCAGGAGAGGCGGCAGAACAACGTTCGCAGCATGGAACGCCAGTGAGAGCGGCATCCGGTTTGATTAATAACGGACACGCGCCTGCCGGCTAAAATGCCCGCTTCTGACAGAAGTGGGCAATAGTATTGATTTTTGACCAGCAGGTCATCGCTCTGTCTGGTGCAGAATAACAGTCAGCGGCAGCCTGTTTCATTGCCGGGTCATGTTAGCTTCCACCGATCAGATGCTGACAACGTTTGCCGGCATCCCAGTTGGGGTGCGGAATTTGTTTAAATTCACTCAACACCTTTCGCGGATCCCGATATAAAGTGGCAACGGGCACTCCATCTGATAACCGAGGCAAACATGGCGCTTTCGCACGAGTTAATCCTGATTTACACCACTTACTTTGTCGCAACGGCCAGCCCTGGGCCGAGTAATATGGCGATTATGGGGACAGCGATGAAAAAAGGTCGCGGCGCTGCCCTGGCACTGGCAGGTGGGGTGATTGGCGGTTCCATGCTGTGGGCGCTGCTGGCGGCCTGCGGCGTGCTGACCGTGCTGGCGACCTTCGCCCAACTGCTGATCGTGTTGAAAATTGGCGGGGGGTTATATCTGCTGTGGCTTGCCTTCAAAGCGGGTAAATCCGCGCTACGCCGACCGGACGAGGCACAATTCGCGCCAGGCGATGAGAAGGTCGCCTATGGCAAGCTGTTCCGCCAGGGCATTCTGATGCACATCGGTAATCCAAAAGCCATTCTCACCTGGGTCGCTATTATGTCCGTCGCGCTCAAGCCGGGCGCGACGGCCGCTGCGTTGCCCGCCATCCTCTGCGGTTGTGCCGCTATTTGCGTGATAGTGTTCTGTGGCTATGCCTTGCTGTTCTCCACTGCGGTGATGAGTGCTTTTTATCGGCGTATCCGGCGCGGGCTCGATGCGCTGTTAGCCTGCTGCTTCGGCATTGCAGGGCTGAAGCTGGTATTGAGCCGCAGCTGACGGCGCTGGAGCGTGGCTTTTGCAGGATGCCATTTCGCTTTGATCCCGGATACACAATGTTGGCGTTGAGTGAGAAGCGGGACTTCTTTAAGGCACGACAGCCTGCGCCGCAACGATACCTTCCCGGCCTGGCCTGCACTGAATAATAAAAAAGCCGCCATTGCTGGCGGCCCCGAATGTATTCACGAGCGCTGAGCGTCGTCGGCAACGCTGCCGGTGGCGCTTTTTTTATCCGTTGGCGGTAGCAGTTTTCATCGCCGGGCGCTGAGGCAGCAGCCAGAGAAACGCAATAATAATCAGCGCCAGAGCCAGCGAGGCACTATAGCGACTCAGCGCCAGACCGCCGGATGCCACCGGCTTATCCAGCAAGTCGCCCACTACCGCGCCGAGCGGGCGGGTCAGGATAAAGGCCGCCCAGAACAGCCCAGTCCGCGAAAGCGAAGTAAAGCGACTGGCGGCCCAGATAATGGCCAGTGCGCCAACAAACAGCAGGATCCCGCCGTCGTAGCCCAGACCTTCGCTGTCTGCGGTCCAGTCACCTAACGCGGTGCCCAGCGTTTGAGAAAACATGATGGTAATCCAGTAGAAGCACTCTGAGATATCGTTGTTGACGGAACTCACGGCGATGGTGCCGCAGGTAATGCGCCAGATAAACAGAGAGAGAACCAGCAGCGTGCTCAGCAGCAGCGTGCCGCCCAGATAACCTATACCCAGCGAGCGATCGGCAAAGTCCGCCAGCGTGGTGCCGACCGTGGTGGTGGCCACGACGGTAAACCAGTAGATCCATTTGTTAAAGCTGTGACGTTTAATCTGCACCACAACCGCAATTAAAAAGATGATGGCGAAAATCAGAGTACCGGTGAGATAACCCAGATTCATCGACATGGTGACCGCATCGCCGCCGGTTTCACCCAGCGTTGTCGCTGCGATCTTGGTCAACCAGAAAGCCGCGGTGACGGCAGGAACTTTGCTCAGAGATAAAGAGTGTGTCGTGTTATTTTGCATCGGTTCAGGCTCCGGAAAAGCCCAAAATGGGCTAATACAGTGCGCAGATTATCGGATTAATCTTAAGAAAAGGTTAAGCTGAAGGAATGTATCAGCGAAATTTTTCTGGTGCGGGAATCGAATTATTTTGTGGTTAGAAACGCATGAATTTTGAGGTGATGGTCGCCGTGGGCGGGGAGTGGCGGGCGTGGCCGATCGGCGAAAACGACACTGCTCATCCTGTCATTTCGCAATATCGTCGCTGACGAGTAACGCATTTTTCATTAATATCTTTTATATTCAACAGTCGTCGAACAACAGGTATCTCTATGATCACCGTCGAAAAAGCTGACCCGTCAGCACCAGACTCGCTCGATTTGATTGAAAAGTTGTCAGCAGAGCTGGCTGCGATCACCGGCGATAGCGGTAAACGCCATTTCACACCAGAATCTCTACAAGGAGAGCGGTCATTATGGGTTGTGGCAAAAAACAAACAGGGCATTGCTGTTGGATGCGGAGCTATCCGCCCACTCGCGAATGATATAGCTGAACTTAAGAGAATGTTTTCAGATCGAAGTTCTGCTGGCATTGGCAATGCGTTACTTACTTTTATGGAAAGCTCGGCGAAGAGTATGGGTTATCAAGCCCTGTGGCTTGAAACCCGGCGGGTCAACCAGCGGGCGGTTGAGTTTTATAGTAAAAATGGCTACTCAGTCATTGAGAATTACGGGCCTTATATTGGCCGGGACGAGGCGGTGTGTTTCGCAAAAACGTTATAAGGCTGAGAGAGCGTCGACTTAACCCGCGTAGCGCGGCTGGCTGCCTTAAATAACGCCTCCCGGCGTGACGCATACAGGCTAAGCGATCCGTTACGCTGCAACCTCCATATCACCCCGATCGGGACTAAAAGCACAGATTACACATTTACAAATTTAAATGTGTAAATATAATGTCGCCACTTTCGACACTAAAGGATTGTTTGTTATGCCGTCTTTATTCGCTCCCCTGACGCTGGGTGATCTCCAGCTTCGTAACCGTATTGCTCTGCCACCGCTGACGCGTTGCCGTAGTGAACAGCCGGGTAATATTCCCGGTGAGATGATGGTGGAATACTATCGCCAGCGCGCTGGTGCAGGTTTTATGATCACCGAAGGGACACAGATTGAACCTCGTGGTCAGGGATACGCCTGGACGCCAGGTATCCACAGCGAAGCACAGGTCGAAGGCTGGAAAAAAGTGACTGAGGCAGTGCACCAGCAGGGCGGCACCATTTTCTGTCAGCTCTGGCACGTCGGCCGGGTATCGCATAATGAACTGCAGCCAGGCAAGCAGGCTCCGGTTGCACCTTCAGCCGTTGCAGCCAACAACGTCCGGGTCTTTATCGAAACCGGACCCGGAGCCGGCATGTTAACCTCTCCCAGTACCCCTCGCGAACTGACGACTTCAGAAGTCAAAGAGGTGGTGGCGCTGTATCGGCGCGCCGCAGAAAACGCTAAAGAAGCGGGTTTCGATGGCGTCGAGTTGCATTCGGCCAACGGGTATCTGATTAACCAGTTTATCTCCGAACACACTAACTTCCGCACAGATGAATATGGCGGTTCACTGGAAAATCGTCTGCGTTTCCTGAGTGAAGTGACCGAAGCGGTCAGTTCGGTATTTGGCAGCCAGCGGGTCGGCGTCCGTTTTGCACCGCTTTTTTCGAGCACGGATGAAGAGCGCGTCTATCTTGGTCTGGTTGAAAGCGATCCGCACGCCACTTACATTCGCGCCGCGCAGCTGCTGGACCAACTCGGAATTGGCTATCTCTCCATAGCCGAAGCAGACTGGGATAACAGTCCGGAGATGCCGGAAAGCTTCCGCATCGCGCTACGTGAAACCTTCCGCTCACCAATTATGTATTCTGGTCGTTATACCCGGGAAAAAGCGCAGCTGATGCTGGAAAAAGGCTGGGGAGATCTGTTTGGTTTTGGCCGAACCTTTATCGCCAATCCTGATTTGCCGGCGCGTTTTAAATCGGGCCATCCGCTGAACAGTGTCGATCCTGCCTCCCTGTATGGCGGCAGTGAGAAAGGATATACTGACTATCCGGTTTATCCATCCTGATGTTTTGCGAGGCGGCATGTCACCAGAAAATGCCCTGAAATTACTCTCCAACCCGACACGGGTGGCGGTACTTAAATGGCTAAAAAATCCTGACGAAGCGTTTGCGGGTTATTCGCAGCTCTATCCTTTCGATCAGTATGGCGTCTGTGCCAGTCTCATACAGGACAAGGCGGGCTTATCACAGCCCGCCACGTCGTTATGTCTCAAAGCGCTTCAAAGCGCAGGCCTGGTAGAAGCCAGTAAAGTCGGTAAATGGACCTATTATCGCCGCGCCGAGCAACGCATTCATGAAGTCACTGATGCTGTGACACAATCACTGCAGCAGCTTTTATAGTCTGCTTTCACCCATTAGCCGTTCTCTATACTGGCCGTCGGGTTGGCGAGATCCGTTACAGCCGCAGCGAAACCGGAAGCGGCGCTGCAGATGGCTGAATGCTGAGCGTAGCCGGGTTTTTTCCAGACAGGATAAAGCGCTGGGATATGCCGTTGCGGATGGATAAAAGCTGTTCAGTCTGTGTGATGGGGAAAGTGCAACCGCCTTAGCGGCGGTAAGAAAGGTGCCGGCTGCGATGATGGCGCATCCGGCAAAGCGCGTTAAGGTTATTTATTCTGGTAAAGGTCCCAACGATTGCCGTAGAGATCCTCAAATACCACCACCGTACCGTACTCCTCTTCGCGAGGCTGCTCGCAGAATTCGACGCCTTTGGCCTTCATGGCGTTATAGTCGCGCCAGAAATCATCGGTCTGAAGGAACAGGAATACTCTGCCGCCGCACTGATTGCCGATAAAGCTTTCCTGCCGCTCGGTTGAGGCGCGGGCCAGCAGAATATTGCAGTCGCTTGCCGGATTCGGCGTCACCACGACCCAGCGCTTGCCCGGCTGTGGTGTATCTTCAATCAGGGTAAACCCGAGCTTGTCAGTGTAATACTCAATCGCGCGATCGTAGTCATCGACAACCACTGCCACATATCCCATGCACCGCTTTTGCGTTCTCATTTTCTGCTCCGTCAGGTGTCCGGCACATATGCCGGGAAGATCCGTTTTAGCATATAAAATAAAAAATGCATAAAGCCGTGCAGTGTTGAATGATTTTTTATAAAGCCTGTAATGAGGATTAAAAAGTCAATTGTTGTTCCGGGTAAAACTATAGCGTTAGCATGAAGCTGTTCCGCTATTATTAAATGCTGCCGCAAGAGACAAGCGAAAGCGAACGCTGCTTGCCTTGATCATAGTCCATTTACCGATAAAAGCCTTCGCCGATGTTCATCAGAAGATGAGTCGCTTGATCCTTAAAAAGTGATAATCCACTAATGACTCATTTATATTGGTCATAAATCGTATTGATACTAACGCTGTTTCAAACTCCCCCGGCCTTATCCGTAATAGGATAAGGCCGTAAGCGGAATAATATATCTTTCAACAGTAAGGCAGACAGATTAACCCGTTAAAAGTTAACAGCTTTTTCGGGTTTCCCAAAAATCCTTCTGTAACCGCAGCGTCTCTGCTTCGACTTCATCTACCGGGCCAGTCAGTTCAATTTTTTTCTGCCCATGCTGAAAAACATATGACGCCGGAATACTCATGGTCGGGTTTTCATGGTGGTTTCCGGTACATTCAAGCAGACGTGCTTCGCTCATTCCATAGACAACCCGGCCAATATTGGCCCAGTAGATGGTACCGGCGCACATACAGCAAGGCTCTACCGCGGTGTAAAGCGTACAGTTCCAGAGATAGTCAGCCGGAAAATTGCTTGCCGCTATTCGCGCAAGTGTCGATTCAGCATGGTTAACGCTATCGATATTACATTGGGTCAGCAGCACCGTCTCCTTATCAGGGCCAACCAGCACCGCACCGAAAGGATGATTACCTAAAGCGATAGCGCGTTTCCCGACCTCATTCGACATTTGCAGAAATTTAATATCCGTTGTGTTATTCATCTTTTTTTCCTTTTCTGGCATTCAGTAAGGCATTGAGTAAAACAGCAGTGAATCCGCCCATAAAAATGCCGCTGTCAAAAATTAATCTTAATGATGATGGAAGCGAAGTAAATAAAGCAGGGAAGGCCATAGGAATAACACCGACGCTAATCGATACGGCAACAATCAGCATATTATTATCATTTTCAAAGCTGACCTCTTTGAGTTGCTGGATGCCAGCCGCCAGCGTCATACCAAACATCAGAATACCCACACCGCCCAGCACCGGACGAGGAATGGCTGCAACAATGGCACCCAGTTTAGGAAACAGGCCGAGCAGCACCAGTATCACGCCTGCGGCAGCCAGCACTGAACGACTGGTAATGCGTGTGAGCATGATCAGCCCGGCATTTTGAGAAAAGGCATTGTACGGAAAACTGTTAAGACAACCGCCGATCATCGTTGAAAGACCGTCAGCGCGTATCGTATCGGAAAGGCGTTGCGGTGTGGTCGGACGACCGATCAGCTTATCTATCAGCAGCACGTTGCCGGTGGTTTCTGTCATCACAATTATCATTGCCAGGCAGGATATAAACACAGGAACGGGTGAAAACACCGGCAGGCCAAAGGAGAAAGGCATGCTGATACCGATCCAGTCAGCATAACTGACGGCTGAGAAATCGGTTAATCCTGCGGCAAAAGCGAGCAGGGTTCCAGCCAGCATGCCCGCCAGGATAGCGAAATTCCTGATAATGCCGCGCGTTTTGCAATAGAAGAACAGCGTAATCACCAGGGTCGCCAGACCGAGTAACAGGTGAGAGGGGCTGGCAAAATCAGCTGCATCGGGGTTTCCTCCGCCAATCCAGATTGCCGCTGCTGGCATCAAAGAAATGCCAATGATGGTAATAACGCAGCCAATCACAATGGGCGGGAAAAAGCGCACCAGGCGGCTAAATAGCGGGGCAATAAGCACGGTAAACAATCCACAGGCGATTGCAGAACCAAAAACCGTGGTAATCCCATACTGCTGACCAATCATCGCCATCGGTGCCAGCACGATAAACGAGCATCCCTGGATTAACGGCAGTCTGCCACCAAAGCGACCTAACCCAACAGACTGAAGCAGGGTAGCAAGTCCGGATGTCAACAGGCAGGCGTTAACCAGCGTAACCGTCTGAGATCCATTTAAACCCATTACCGAAGCCAGAATTAAAGGCACCGTTACCGTGCCCGCGTACATAACGAGCACATGCTGAAAGCCCAGCGACGCTATTCGGCCGGGCGTCAGCGAGCGTTGAGGCGACTTTTCTGCAATCAAGGTTTCCATAAGCATCCCCATCATTTTTAAAAAAAGAGAACTCACTCTATATGTAAAAAAATGATAAAAGTAAGTGAGCTGTTTTCATAAAAATTGAAAGCTGAGAGGTAATTTGAAATATTCATTGGAACAACTTATGACGTTTGAGCAGGTTGCCAAATCGGGTTCCTTCTCTGCTGCTGCGCGTAATTTGAAGAAATCCCAGTCCTCGGTGAACATGGCGATGAGCAATCTGGAGATTGAACTTAATATTGCACTATTTGAACGCACGCCAAGGCAGGTCAGGCTTACGCCTGAAGGGGAAGTTCTGCGGGAATATGTCAAAACGATACTGGAAAGATGTCATGCTTTTGATCAACGCGTAACCGCTTTCAACCAGCAGATTGAGAGCCACGTCAGCCTGGCAATAGAACTTCCCTACATCACCATTGCGCCGGTGCTATATGAATTCTCTATGACCTTTCCGGAGGTTGATATCCATATTAAGGAACCGTTTCGCGGCGACGTAGAAGCTATGGTGAAAAGTGGTGAGGTTGATCTGGGTATTACCCTTTCGCATTCTGTTGAGAGCGAGACCATTCAGTTCGCTCAACTGGGTAAGGTGGTGATGGTACACGTCGTCAGTGTTGATCATCCGCTTGCGCAACAGATCCCGGTTTCATTTGCCGATTTGCACAACTGGCGACACATTACGTTTGGCTCACAGGAAAAAAAGATCGCCACAACCGAATACCTCGGCAGCCCCATGCTGTGGCGAGTGGAAAGCTACAGTGCAATGCTTGATGCGGCACTGGCGGGTCTGGGATGGGCGTCGCTACCGCGAGAATTGGTTAAACGTGAATTGCAAACCGGCAAGCTGGTCGAATTACGACAGCAGGAATATCCGCACACCGACTGGATTGTTGCGGTGGATCTGCTGTGGTCCAGACAGGCTAAAGCCGGAAAAGCACAAATCTGGCTTCGCGATCGGTTAGTGAAGCATAAGATTTTTGAGCAGGATAATGCGGGCAACAGAACAACGCTTTAATTTCATTGTTCTGCCCGCCAGTCATCAATCGCGAACGGATTAAGCCATGTGCGCGGGTGGCGCGGACGGACCCCTTACCCTCAACCGCAATCCACGACCTGAGGCCGGCGATCGACCCGCAGGAAACTACGGGTGATCTTTGGCCGAAGTGGTGGCCTTGCCTTGTGAATCATCGAAGGCTTTGCGCGAAGCTTCAATATCCTGCCAGCTATCCTTGATCCAGTCAGTGAATCCCGCCAGCGGCTTTAGCATCGAGCAACCCCGTTCAGTGAGTTGATATTCCACCCGCGGTGGAAGTTCCGGATAAAAATATCGGGCAACAAGGCCATCTCTTTCGAGATTACGCAGAGTCAGGGTCAGCATCCGCTGTGAAATATCAGGAATGCCACGGCGAATGGCCCCAAAACGCAAAGGCGCGTCTGGCGAAAGTGCCAATAGCGAAATAACAAGAATCGTCCATTTATCTCCCAGCCTTGCCAGCACACTGCCCGGCGCACAAGGCGTCAGTTTCGGTCCATCCGGTGTTTCGATGACCGGTCTGCCATAAATCTCACGCGCCATACATCTCCTCCATCGCACATCGCCAATAGTTATCTTTTTGTTACTAAGGACCAAAAATGTGCCGTCTTGTGAACAGAATATCACTGGTTACATACTGTGACTTACATTAGTTACTATGGAGAACCACAATGGTGCAAACAGCAGAATTTCTCGTTTTCGGCGCCACCGGGCAGCAAGGTGGCGCAGTGGCCCGCGCGTTACGAGCCGCTGGACGGCAGGTCCGTGCTTTGGTGCGGGACTCACAAAGCGAGAAGGCAAGGGCGCTGGCGGCGGAGGGCATTACTCTGGCCGTCGGCAATGTGTTTGACCGCGCATCGATTGATCAGGCAATGGCAGGGATCCGGGGGGTATTTAGTGTTCAGCCCAGTTCACCCGGGGGCGAAGTCAGCGATGAGCAGGAGGTGTTGCAGGGTAAAGTCATCGCCGACAGCGCCCTGGCGGCGGGGGTCAGCCATCTCGTCTATTCTTCGGCCGGGGCGGCAGGAAAAGGCCCTACCGGCATGGGCCACTTTGACAGTAAATCACAAATAGAAGATTACCTGCGCAGTTTGCCGCTCGCCACAACCATTACGCGTCCGGCAAGCTTTATGGAAATGATGTTGCTACCTGGCCTGGGACTTAACAGCGGCAATTTTTTCTACTTTATGCAGCGCAATCAGGCTCTGCAGATGATTACGCTGCATGACCTGGGGCGCATTAATTCTCACATCCTGTGTCATCCTGAACGTTACGTGGGGCAGACCCTGGAGCTGGCAAGCCAGGCGTTGACGGGCGAAGAGCTGGAGCGTGCTTTCTCTGATGCCGCAGGTCATGCGGTTCATTATCATCGCTTTCCGGATGCGTTATTAGAGCAGAATAGCTTTCTTCATCGCCTCACTGAGCTGGTGGATAACGGCATTGTCACGGGTTCGGCGGACATACCGGCGCTGGAACAGGAATTTGGCAGGATGATGACGCTGGAGCAATGGCTGGCGGGGCCTGCTAAGCAGAGCTTTGAAGCGGCACTCAATGCTCCACAGGCTAATCTGCTATTGCGATAGGCTGACTGCCGGAGCTGGCCGCCTCCGGCTGTTTTTGATCGCAGCTCCGCTTGTGGCACCACGCGGATTGACCATGATTTTAATCACGGCTGGCGAAAGGAATAGCCTTAATAACACCAAAAGATACCTCACCCTATGACGTCAGGCGCTGTGCAGCGTTTGAGGTATCGGATGTCTTAAGGGCCGTCAGGTAAGGTGAGACGTGTTATGCGGTCTGTGGTCGGCGAAACAGCGAGTCTGAATAGCCAGGCTGTCATTATTTAATGGCACTCTGTCAGCTTAAAATCACGGCAAAGCGTAAATTCAAAAATAAGCATTAGCTGAGGCGTTTTTATAACCAATGTTGCCGCAAGCGATAAGATACTTTCCGAACTGGCACATTTCAGAGTTAACTTCGTCGGGACGGTATTTATTATTAAGGCTGATTTATGGCTGCCTTTATCACCCTTTTATAACGCACTTAATATTCCGCTGGCGCAATAACTCAATTGAGAGCAGTTATTTTAGCGGATGGTTGAAATGCCGGCGCGTAACGCTGCGAACGACCCGAATAAAACCTCAGAATGCAACGTCACTGATATTTATCCGCTCACCGGCAGTGAGCCAGATTCACGCACAGCCTGTCGTTTTATTTCTGCAGGCGACGATTCTCATCAACCTCAGAGACGCTGGCATCATAGGCTTGTTGCGCTTGTTCAATATCGTCCAGATGATTAATCGCCCAGTCATACATGGCGCTGAACGGTTTTTGCAGAGAGCGGCCCAGATCGGTAATGGCGTATTCCACTGCAACCGGAGAAGTGGCTAAAACAGTACGGTTAATCAAGCCGTTACGTTCCATTTTGCGTAAGGCCTGGGTGAGCGCTTTATGTGTAATGCCTTCCATGCTGCGCTTCATTTCGTTGAAGCGCATTGTATTTTCATTCAATAAAGTGAGAATCATGACACTCCATTTGTTTGCAACCTGATCGAAAAAAACACGCGCGGCGCAGTCCGCAAAAAAAACGGGATCAACGATATCTGTCATTCAGGTATCCTTCAGTATATTTACTAGCTTCAAAGTGCGTAATTGACCTTAGTTGAATGTTATATACCATGCTACTGACGTTGGTATAAATATCTTACTCCCGACCGCATCCTCTGCTAAATAAAACGGCAGGACAAACGTTTAGCGAGTACTAAGGATCTATGATGAAACCACAAAAGTTCGCCCTGTCGAGGCGTAACCTGCTGGCCTTCGCCAGCGCCACCGTTCTCTCGACAGCCGTTAAAGCGAGTCCGACACTTTCTGCGCCGCAGAGGTCGTCAACGGCCCGGCTGTTTTATACCGAAAAAGGGCAAGGCAAAAACATAATGGTATTACACGGCTGGACGTGTGATTCACATGACTGGAGCTGGCAATTACCCGAGCTTGAAAGCAAATACCGCACGGTGGCGGTTGATTTGCGCGGGCATGGCCGATCGGAGGTGATGCCATCAGGACATTACACCCCTGCTGACTATGTTGCCGATATTGAATCACTGATTTTGACCGACTTTCCTGGTCAAAAATTTATTCTGATTGGCCATTCGATGGGAGGGCAGATTGCAGCCCGTCTTGCGGCGAAAAGGCCCGATCTGGTGAATGCGGTAGTCTCGATAGACGGCTCGATGGGATTCGCGGATAAGCAGGCGGCGCTTTTTCAGAAAGCCACTGATGACCTGCTAAACGGCGATCCTTATGTGACCGGTCCGGCGCTGTTTGAACTGTTTTACGATAAAAATACCCAGCCCGCATTTAAACGCTGGCATGCAAGACGCCTTCAGGGTGTGCCGCTGCAGGTGGTACGGGAATCATTCGGTCCACTGTTTCTCGGGCCGGGACAAGTGGGTGTTGGCAAAGCGAGCGAGGACTTTTGCCGTCGCTTAACGGTTCCTGTGTATCACCTTTGTCGCGATGCCACTCAGGCTGAAAATATGCGCAGATGGTTTGCAAATCCAAAGTCAAAAACAGACTACTGGACCGATACCGGTCACTGGATTATGCAGGATCGCAGTGAGGACGTGAATAAAGCGGTCACCGGCTGGATTGATGCGCTTTAATCTCAGACCAGGCGGCAGAATGCGGGGTTTAAACAGGTAACAATTATTGTCGTTAAAAGATTATGTTCAGGCATCCTTTTTAAACGTGAAACCGCTCAGTTAATGCCATAAAAATGCGCTAACCGGTGTTTCCGGTTAGCGCATTGACCACATCTGCCGCGAATGATGTGGTAAAGGATTGACGTAGCTGCTTTTGATGATGCGCAGCTATCACTTTTTCTTATAGACATCCGCTGTTGCATGCATTTTATTATTGGTGTTACCCGAAGTCAGAACATAAATATCGCCGCCTTTTTTATCCGCCATACTGGACAGTTCGGCTTTGGCATCGGATGCACTGACTTCGCCTGATGTTGACACACTACCGACTTTTTCATACTGGTTTTGCACTTTTTCAAAATCATTTTTCGGCATCATTTCTGCCGCCAATGCGTTTAATGAAAAGGCACAAGCCGCTATCACGTAAATGATTTTTTTCATCTGATCTTCTCCAGCTTTATTTAGTGTGGAATAAGTATTAAATGCCATAATAATTATATCTCCTGCACGCGCTTCTTTCCCAACGGATGTTGTTTTATTTTTACTTTTTGTGATGAGCGTGTTGTTCATTAAACAGGATTAATCTGACTGTCACCCATGTCATTAGTGTCTGCCATAGCATTAGCGTGGTAATTAATTTTATTTTTTCGAATGGTGTATATTTTCGATGCTAAAAAGCCGTGCTTTTTATATCGTAAACCCTTTTTTCGTCCGCTGATGAGGTCATATGTTAAAAAATAACAGCCGTGACTTTACCTGTCACTGGTCTTATTTTACGGCAGGATAATTAATCATCGTCTTTAGTGATAACTGAATTATAATTAATGGTGCAAAAACTCTCCGCTGTATAAATAACCATGCTCATGGGGGCAATTATGATTATCCTGCTAAGGTTTTGCGTCATTGCTTTGTTTCTGACACTGACCGGATGTTCTTCTAAGGTGGCAGAAACCAATCAGTATTCAGGCTTTCTAAGTGATTACTCTGATTTACGCTCGGTAGAAACGACATCGGGTCACCAGGTACTGCGCTGGGTATCACCCGATTTTCGGCTAAGCAATTATAAGGATATTTATGTTTCACCGGTGGTCTATTTCCCGTCTCCGGCACCGGATAGTCGCGTAAGTGCTGCTACACTCGAGCAAATCCGGCTATACACCGAACAACGGCTTAAAAGCGCGGTCGGTACCCACAAGAGTTTAAGCAATCAGCCACATGCAGGCGGTTTAATGCTCAGAACAGCGATTACTGCCGTTTCTGCTGAAAATAAAGACATACAGTTTTACGAAGTGCTGCCGGTTACCGCAATTGTGGCAGGAACCATGACCGTAACCGGAAAACGTTCACAAAACACCTTCCTGTTTATTGAGGCGGCGTTAATTGACGTCTCAACCAATAAGCCGGTGATCAAAGTGGTGAGAAAAGCCTATGGCGGTAAAGTCTCTAATAGCGAATCTCAGATAACCAGAGATGACATCAAAAGTGCCATCGACACCATGGTTGCCGACGTGGTCGACTTTCCCGGGAAATAGACAAAGGCATACGCTTTCTTATTGTAATCAAGCTGATGCGGATTTTAATTACAGCGGATGTATAAAAAGATATTTACTCGCTGAAGCAGAATTTTAAAAAACGACGGGAGCCGCGTAGCAGAGCCTGAATAATTTTTAACATTATTGGGGCTGGTGTCTGTTACGTCGTGCTTAATACCTGACCTTTTTTGGTCTGTCTGGTGCCAACAGTGACATTAACCGGCACGGCACCTGAATCCCTGTGTTATTTCTGCGAAGGAAATTCATGATGCTGGATCTGATAAAAGCTATTGGGCTGGGGCTGATTGTCATTCTGCCGCTGGCTAATCCATTAACTACCGTCGTGTTGTTTTTAGGATTAAGCGGCCAGATGAACAGTGCCACCCGCAACCAGATAGCGAATAAAACCTCTCTCTATGTTTTTATTATCCTGATGGTGGCCTGGTATGCCGGTCAACTGGTGATGGATACCTTTGGTATTTCTATTCCCGGCCTGCGAATTGCGGGTGGGCTGATTGTGGCTTTCATCGGTTTTCGGATGTTGTTTCCGCAACCGGAGGAAGACCAGAGTAGGGAGGTATTAATCAAAGCGGTGAAAGAGACTGAAGCTTCTAAAACCAGCATTGCTTTTGTGCCGCTCGCCATGCCCAGCACTGCCGGGCCGGGTACCATTGCGATGCTGATCAGTTCGGCTTCTACATTACGGCACGCCAATGAATTTCCAGCCTGGGTGATTCTGGTGGCACCACCGTTAATCTTTCTGCTGGTGGCAATTATTGCCTGGGTCTGTCTGCGCAGTACCGACAAAATCATGCGGCTGATCGGCAAAAGTGGTATTGATGCCATTTCCCGTCTGATGGGATTTTTGCTGGTCTGTATGGGTGTGCAGTTTATTATTAATGGCGTACTTGAGATTGTTGCCAGCATTCGCTAATCCGGCGTTATGCTGTCTGAATCATGGCTATTTCAGCCATCAACACAGGGGTTAATAATCTTCCGACTATGTTAACCCGCCATCGCCATGCCGGTGGCTATTCAGGCTCGCTTAATGATCGAGATAGAGGTAATGGAGCCAGCTGGTCATACGCAGCAGCACCTTACGCATCACCGAAACATGGGCGAAGTGGTCTGAATAAACCGCAACCTGCGCAAAAATGCCGTCTGGTAAGGCGTCCACATCAGCGTTCGGTTCCAGTTCAATGGTGGCCAGCACTCCATCGCTACCGGATGCAACAGTCAGAGATTGCAGCGTGCCTTGTGCCTGATAGGCGCCACCCGGCACCACCGGCAGGATCTGGGTCAGCTTGCCGGAAAACACCTGACCCGGCAGGGCATTAAAAACCACTTCTGCTTCGTCACCCATCTCCAGACGCAACAGCGAATTCTGTCTGAACTGGGCAACAATCTGCCGCTTCTGTTCGGGTATAAAAATCATCACCGGCCGCAGAGGCAGGGCGGCGGCATACGAGCCTGGCCGGATCAGGACCTGGGTGACATAGCCATTACCGGGGGCCCGTACGATGGTTTGATCAAGATTATATCGGGCTTCTGCCAGCTGCGCCCGCAGGCTGACAATCTGCGATTGCTCGCCGTTCACCACGCTATCTAAACTGCTTTTTATCTGGGCCTGTTCCGCAACCGAACCTTTTACCAGCGCATCCTGCGCATAATAGTCCTGTCGGGCGTTATCAATATCTCTTTCGGAAAACGGATTAACTTTGGCCTTACTGCCCTCCAGATAGCGCTGGTAATCTTTATACAATCGATCCCGTTCGGCGGAGACATGCGAGGTATTAGCAATCGCTTCGTCCAGCTGACCTTTTAACGCCTGGACATTGTGAATAGCGGTCATTAAATCAGCCTGCAGCCTGTCTACCCGCGCCTGATAACGGGTGTTGTCTAAGCGAAACAGCACCTCACCTTTTTTGATACGTTGGTTCTGCTTATCGGTCACTTCGCTGACCACGCCGGTGACCTGAGGCGTAATCGGAATCGCGATCACCGCTTTCTGCGCCAGCGAAGTATAGGGATGGTTGTAATTCATTAACATAATCAGCGCGCCGATCAAAAAAACGCCGCCCAGTGCTGCGGTTGGCACCGTCCATTTATTTATCGGTATCCTGAAGATTTTAAAAATAGCCCAGGCAAACGCGACATAGGTGAGAATGATCAGTAGATCCATCGCGTTGTTACTCCGGCTTGCGTAGGTTGCGATTATTGAGTTGTTTTTCAAGCTCCGTCACGCGTTGCTCCAGGGCGGCATTGGTGTTCATTCCCCAGCCCCGTTCCGGGCGATAGAGCGTCGCCCAGATCCATAAAAATGGCCATATGACATGTAAAGTAAATAAGCTGACCCAGCCCGCCACGTGAATAGCATCAGCGTGTGGATGATTGCGGGACTTCGCGATGAGATAAGGAATGTCATGCAGGACAATAATGCCATAGAAAATAATGATAAACACCGCAAACAGCACACCCAATGCAAAGTAGTTAAGAAACATAAATGCCTCGAATTAAATTTGCAGCATGATTTCAAGCATAGGCTTAATGGTGCTGCCCGGCAATAAGGTCGATTTGATAAAAAATAAATAATCTTTATGAGTATGATTTGGTGGTACTGTTTTTCATGTCGGCGGGGCAGGCATGCCCTCTGTTGAGTGTGATGATTAAATTACAACCGAATGATTAATATCGTATTGTTGAATTTTTTTAACGGCGAATTTGACAGGAGTAATAAATCTTTGCGCTAATAACTGTATTTTCAGTGCCTTTGTTCTCTTTTGCGGATGACCTGACTTTTTAAATATCCAGCCAGATGTGATCTCAGTCGACAAAAATCCAGCAGGTCTCTGTTGCTGTTCATCAGGATAGCTATACTTATTTTTTCGATAATTTAGGTGACGGAATTTCCATGCGCAATTAGTCCTGAGTGGAATTTAATTGCCCTCGCGCCGCCGTTAGAACTGTTAAGTATAATAATATAGTGATCAGCGGCAGCATAAAGCGAATTTGTTATAACCGGGCGCGCTATAAAATTATCAGATAATGGTTAGAGAATAATTTGAATGGCTGGGTAACAATCGGATTTTATAGCTGGCGCTTTTCCAGTTCGCTACCCGATGAAGGCAGTCACTGTCAGCGGTATCGCTATTTTCATGTGGAGTCGCCATTAGATGAAAAATTCTGATACCAGCGCTGTGACCTTACCGCCTTCACGCGGGTGGGTTATATGGATTATTCCGCTGCTGACGTTACTGGCTGCTGCCGCAATGGTGGTTTATCACTTCAGCCATCAGGGTGCGCAGATCACGCTGATTACCGATACTGCTGAAGGGATTAAAGCTGGCAATACCCCGATTAAAAACCGCAGTATTATTATCGGCGAGGTAGAGACGACCGCGCTGGCGGAGGATCTTCGTCATGTGGAGATTAAGCTACGTCTGCATCCGGGGATGGAGAAGTTGTTACACCGCAACAGCATGTTCTGGCTGGTCAAACCGCAAATAGGGCACGAAGGCATTACCGGTCTCAGCACGCTAATGAGCGGCGCTTATATCGCGTTACAGCCTGGCGATGCAGGTAGTCCCTTAACGCGCTACTCGCTACTGGATGCTCCGCCGCTGGCATCCGTCAATGCGCAGGGCATCCGTGTAATTCTGAATAGCCAGAAAAAAGGGCAGCTTCAGACCGGCGATCCGGTGATGTTTAGTGGTTTCCGGGTCGGGTCAGTTGAAAGCAGCCGCTTTGACACTCAGCGACGCGGCATGACCTATCGGCTGTTTATCGCATCGCCTTATGATCGTCTGGTGACCAACAACACCCGCTTCTGGCAGACGCGCGGGATTAACGTTGGCCGCTCGGCGTCAGGTCTGCGGGTTGAGTCAGATTCAGTGGTTTCGCTGTTAAGTGGGGGTGTCAGCTTTGCGGTTCCATCAGGGTGGGAGCCGGGGCGAGTGGCGCGTAATAACGCCGAATACCCGCTTTTTGACGACAGGCAGAGCACTGAACGGTCCTACTACACCCGGCGTGTGCCTTTCCTGCTGTTATTCACCGATTCGGTGCGTGGCCTGAAGCCGGGTGCGCCGGTTGAATTTCGCGGCATCCGTCTCGGAACCGTTATCCAGGTCCCTTTTGTTTTACCGGGCAGATCGCAGAATATGGCGACGGACTATCGCGTGCCGGTATTGATCAATCTGGAGCCGGACCGATTTGTCAGGGAGATGCCGGATTTTAACCTGGTCGAACGGCTGAAGAGTGGCATCGCCCGTGGAATGCGTGCCACGCTGAGAACCAGCAGTCTGCTGTCTGGCGCACTCTATATTGATTTGGATTTTTTAACCGATGTGGCGGCGTACACCGGGCCGCAGTTTATCGCTGGCTATGAAATCATCCCGACCGCGCCCGGCGGGCTGAACCAGCTACAACAGAAACTGGTGTCAGTGCTGGATAAGGTCAATCATTTGCCGCTTACTCCACTGGTAATGCAGACCAGCGCGACGCTGAAACAAAGCCAGCGCACGATGGTTGAATTACAACAAACAGTGAAAGATTTGAATCAGCTGACCGCCAGTCCGGCCATGCAAACCCTGCCGGTTGAACTGCAACACGCATTACGTGAGCTGAACAGCAGCCTGAAGGGGTTGCAGCCGGGTTCGCTTGCCTACGATCGGCTGGTGGGAAATATGCAGCGTCTTGATCAGGTGCTGCGCGATCTGCAATCCTTGCTGAAGTTACTGAACCGTAAAAGTAATGCTCTGGTAGCAGATGCCGCCACGCAAGCTGACCGCTAAAGCGCAGCTCAATCACTATAGTCGCCTACATTCCACCTAATCTATCGGATCAGAGCCGATCAGCGCGTGGCTGGCAATGATGCTACTGAGTGAAGTTGATGCATCACTAATAACCGCGTTTTTGAGGCGAGAAGGGAAGGGAGCTGGATACCCGGCAATGTTTCCAGAGGGCAGCCAGCAGGCTGCCTGCTGCACTTTACCAGTTCTGCCGGGCAGGCGAGATAATCAGGTCATTAACCGTCACGTTTTTCGGCTGATTAAGCGCATACACCACGGCGCTGGCCACATCCTGCGGGCTGATGGCAATGTTGTTCAGCGCCTGCGCCACTTTACGACCTTCCGGATCGCTGACCTTATCGGCCCAGCCGGTGTTGATGACGCCGGGACTGATTGTGTTGACGCGAATACCCTTGTTCACGCCCGGATCTTTGCGCATCGATTCCGTCATCGCATGGACAAAAAATTTGGTGGCGCTGTATACGCCGGCACCGGCATCGACCTGATGGCCCGCCACGGACGCCATGTTCAGTATCTGGCCATCTTCCCGCTCCAGCATTGCCGGCAGCACTGCCGCAATGGCGTTCAGATATCCCTTGATATTGACGTCGACCATTTTGTTCCAGTCTTCCCACACCACGTCGCTCCAGCCGGAGAAAAGCATCAGGCCGGCGTTGTTGATCAGGATATCAACCTGACCAAAGGTCTCAGTGGCGTAGTTAACCAGCGCCTGTGTTTCCTCCAGACGTGTTACGTCGGTCACCCGGCCAGCAGCCTGGCCGCCGTCTGATTTGATGCTTGCCACTAACCGGTCAAGGCCATCCTGGTCCAGCGCGGCCGCAACGATGTTTACGCCGTGACGTGCCAGTTCCCGCGCGGCTGCAGCGCCAATACCCGATGATGCGCCGGTAATAACCGCCGTTTTATTCTGCAGATGATTCATTTCTGGTCCTTCTTTATCCGGAAAAGGCGGGGGGATCCCCGCCGCTCGCTATCAGTAATTGCCTTGCGGCCAGTCGGTATAACCCTTAGCGCCACCGCCGTAATACGCTTCTTTCGGCGCAATGGTCAGTTCCGCACCGTAACGCAGGCGCTTCACCAGATCCGGGTTGGAAATGAACAGGCGGCCAAAGGCGACGGCATCGATAATCCCTGCGTTACGGCGGCTGATAGCCATCTCCAAATCGTAGTTGTTGTTACCGATAAACGGACCTGTGAACTGCGCGCTCAGCGCATCCATATCCACATCGGCAGGCACGTCGCGCGAGGTGGCCGTTGCACCTTCGACAAAGTGCAGCCAGGCCAGGTTAAAGCGGTTCAACTGCTGGATGAGATAGCCATACATCGCCATCACGTTGCTGTCCGGCGGGGTATTTCCGGCGTCAGGCGTAACCGGCGACAGGCGGATACCGACCCGGTCATTACCCCAGATGTTAACGATGGCTTCGGTGACTTCCAGCGTCAGGCGGGCCCGGTTTTCGATGGAGCCACCGTAGCTGTCGGTACGGTGATTGGTGGAGTCCCGCAGGAACTGGTCAAGCAGGTAGCTGTTGGCTGAATGCACCTCAACGCCGTCAAAACCTGCCCGCAGCGCGTTTTCTGCTGCGTGTTTGTACTGTTCGATAATGCCGGGAATTTCTGCTGTTTCGAGCGCGCGCGGTGTAGAAACCGGCACAAAACCATTCACGGTATAGGTCTGGCCGTCAGCTTTAATGGCGGATGGCGCAACCGGACTTGCACCGTCAGGCTGCAGCTCCACGCTTGAAAAACGGCCAACGTGCCACAGCTGGCAGACGATTTTTCCACCCTGAGCGTGGACCGCGTCCGTCACTTTTTTCCAGCCAGCGACCTGCTCTTCTTTCCAGATCCCCGGCGTGGCGGCATAACCGCGGCCCTGAGCCGAGATGTTGGTGGCTTCTGAAATAATCAGGCCCGCGCCGGCACGCTGCGCATAGTAGGTCGCATGCAGTTCATCAGGCACGCCATCCTCACCGTAACGGCTGCGGGTAACGGGTGCCATTACAATGCGGTTAGCCAGCTCAAGGCTGCCCATCGCGACGGGAGAAAATAAATCGGTACGGGTACTGTTGTCAGTCATATAAACCTCTTAATAGTTGACCGGTCGTCTAGTAAATGGATAAAAAAACACGGCTACCCGAGCAGCCGTGTTGTTGCCTTCATTGCTTTGCCGAAGGCGTTGTCCGGATCGTGAATTTTTGCCATCAGGGAAGCGCCCAGCCAGAGCTGATAAAGTTCTTCAGCCAGCTCACCGGCATCGCTCACCGCAGACAGCGAACCGTCTTCCTGTCCCAGCCGGATACAGCCAGCAATTTTGTGCACAATTTCCTGAGTGCCCGTCGCCAGTACCTGACGCATGCTGTCGTACTGATCGCAGACTTCTGCACCGAGCTTGACCACCAGGCATTTGCTTTCTGGCAGGTCCGCGCCCTGGGTGGTCTTCCAGAAGGCGAAATAGCGCAGCAGCCGCTCTCTGGCCGTTCCGGCACCGCTCAGCTGGTGGTCTACTTCCTGCAGATAGTGGCTGAAGTAGTGCTCCAGCAGCGCTTCTGCAAACTCTTCCTTGGATTTGAAGTAGTAGTAAAACGAGCCCTTGGGAATACCGGCAGCCTGGACTATCTCGGAAAGCCCGACGGCGCTGTAACCCTTATGCGTAATAATCGCCCGTGCCACATCAATGATGTGCTGGCGCATATCTGTCGCGTGTTTTTTCATAATGCGGATACTCTATTTAAAAACTGACCGGTCGTCTAGTACTGACTATTACATATTGTGCGATCGGGTGCTGAGCGGCTGCAGCAGCCTGACGGCATGCTGGCCGATCAGTTTCAGGCTTTCAGGCGTGGCGCCGTCCTTCGCTTCAATCGACATGCCTTCCAGCAGGGTGTTCAGCACGGTAGCCAGCGCAGCGGTATTGGTTTCCGCGGGCAGCTGCTGTTCCTGCACCGCCCGGCTCAGCCGTTTTTCAAACAGATCTTTTCCCTCCTGCCTGAGAAGACTGACCGCCCTGACCACATCGGCTGATTCGGCAGAGACATTGATCGCCGCCAGAACCACCATGCAGCCACAGGGTGCAGAAGGGGAGAGCAGGATATCGGCAGCTTCACTGAAGAATCTGTCAATGGCCTCAGCGATCTCCTGGGCCTCTTCAAGCCGCGCCCAGCTTGCCTGCCAGTAAACCCGCTCGTAGTAATTTACCGCTTCCAGAAACAGGCTGGCCTTGTTGCCAAAGGCGGAATAGAGGCTGGGCGGGTTGATCTCCATTGCGGCACAAAGCTCGGCAACCGATGCCGGCTCAAAGCCTTTGCGCCAGAAAAGATCCAGCGCCTTCAGCAACGCCTTATCACGGTCAAAGCTGCGCGGCCGGCCTTTGGGCTTTTCCACGGCGTCAGGCCGAACGGGAGTTTTCATAGCGTGCCTTCCGGTTATTTGCTTGACACTTTACATAGCGATCACTATACAATGGTTACATTATTTAGTGGTCACTACAAAATAGGATCGGCAGGGTGAGGGATATGACCTGCCTTGTTCCGGCATCAAATCAGGCGGTTATCTGAACAGATAGCCGCGTAATCAAAATGGAGTAAAAAGAGATGACTGACACCACCTACGTGCAGGACTACAACGCTATTCTGGATGTGCTGAATCAGTACAACGAGGGCGGGAAGCTGGCGAACAGTGCGCTGATGAAACCGGCTTTTAGTGATCAAGCCACAATATTTGGCGTTGACGACAACGGTAATCTTAGCGGTGGTCCCATTCAGGGACTGTTTGACACCATCGACACCGCCTTCCGTCCTTCTCCCGACGCGCAGGCCGCGGTTGTTCGCGTCGACATTGTAGGTACGGCCGCCAGCGCCCGCATCGATACCGACGACATATCGGGTTTTCGCTTTACTGATTTTTTCAATCTACTGAAAATAAACGGGCGCTGGAGCGTGGTCAGCAAGATTTATCATACTCACGCCGCCCCTTGCTGAAGCGGGCAGCAAGCGCAGTGGTGTGAATCAGCTAGCCGCAGCGCGCCAGGCTCAGCCATCGGCGCGATCGCTGGCGGCTGGAATTGTCCGCAGCCGTGACGGACTGCGGACAACGCCTTAAATACCGTTAATCCACCCGCTTTGATTCAGGCCTTTTCGGCTGGCAGCTGAACCACCACCTAATGCACTTTTTGCTGGCTCTCCAGCACTATTTCATCGCCGTCACACTGCTCACCATCCAGCCACAGCTGCCATTCGCCGTCACCGCGTGACACGGTGATGTTATAGATGCCATCTCCTTCACGGTAGACCACCTTTACCTCGCGCCAGCCAGCGGGAAGCCGGGGGCGGACAGAGAGGCGCGCGCCGCGTCGGGTGATCCCAAGCAGGCTTTCGGTAATCAGCTGGTAAGCCCAGCCGGAAGAGCCGGTGTACCAGGTCCAGCCGCCGCGCCCGCTGTGACCTTCTGCCGCATAGACGTCCGCGGCCATCACGTAGGGTTCAACTTTGTAGATCGCCGAACGCTGCTGATCGCTGCTGTGATTAACCGGATTAATCATCGAGAACAGCGACCAGGCACGTTCGGTTTCGCCGCGTGCCGCAAAGGCCATGATCGCCCACAGCGCACCGTGCGTGTACTGCCCGCCATTTTCGCGCACCCCAGGCAAGTAGCCGCGAATGTAGCCCGGATTAGGGCCTGCGCCATCGAAAGGCGGCGTCAGCAGTTTAATCAGCCCGTTCTGCTGATCGACCAGATGCCGGAACAGCGCATCCATCGCGGACTGGCTTTTGGCAGCGTCACCCGCCCCGGACAATACCGACCAGCTCTGGGCAATCGCGTCGATGCGGCATTCCGGATCAACGTGAGAGCCAAGCGTCTGACCGCTGTCAAAGAATCCGCGCAGATACCATTCACCATCCCAGGCCGCACCGTTGAGCGCGGTTTTAAGATCCTGCGCATGGCGCTGACACAGCCCGGCAGTCTGATTGTCACCGACCCGAACCGCCAGCGCGGCGAAACGGGACAGCACCGTATAAAGGAAAAAGCCGAGCCAGACGCTTTCCCCTTTGCCGGCAATTCCGACCGTGCTCATGCCGTCATTCCAGTCGCCCGATCCCATCAGCGGTAAACCGTGCTGACCAAAGCGCAGGGCGTGTTTCACCGCACGAACCGCATGCTGCCACAGCGTTTCACTGACCTTGCTGATGCCGGGCAGCTCATACACCGATTCTTCATCCGCCGCCAGTAAGCGGCCTTCGAGATAACTGACAGGCTGTGACAGCAGCGCTATATCCTCAGTCGCCTGCACGTAGTGGCACAGCGCATAGGGGAGCCAGAGATAGTCGTCGGAGCAGCGGGTTCTGACGCCGCGGCCGCCAGGTGGATGCCACCAGTGCTGAACGTCGCCCTCAATAAACTGCCTCGAGGCGCACAGCAACAGCTGATCGCGCAGACGCTGCGGTGCCGCATGGGTCAGCGCCAGCGTATCCTGTAGCTGATCGCGGAAACCGTAAGCTCCGCCGGACTGGTAATAACCGCTGCGCGCCAGTAAGCGACTGGCCAGCGTCTGATACAGCAGCCAGCCGTTGGCCAGCAGATCCACCGCCGGATCAGGCGTTTGAATCTGTACTTTAGTCAGCACGCTTTGCCAGTAGCGTTTTACCTTTGCCAGCTCATTGCTGGCCTGTTCGGCTGACAACAGCTGTTGCATCAGCGTGATTGCTGCCGCTTCATCCTCACCCACGCCAAGGGCAAAAACAAAGCTGCGGCTGTCACCGTCTATCAGCGTAGTCAGCGTCTGCAGCGCGGCACAGGGATCCAGCCCGGCGCCGGTATTGCCCGACAGGCCGCGAAAATTCATCATGGCTGGCTGCCGCGTGGTGCCGTTACGGCCCAGGCACTCCAGCCTGTTGCCGCTATGGGCAATCTGCGTGCCGGTAACGGCGAAAAAGGCGGTGCGCGCTGAACCCGCGCTGTTATAGAAGTTTTTAGCCAGCACCGCATTACCGCTACCCAGGGTGGCAGCCGAGGTCACCACGTGCTGCGCCGATCGGCTCGCCAGCTCACCCAGAACCCATTCGACGTAGCCGGTGATCGACAAATTACGGGTCCGTCCCGACTGGTTACTCAGCGTCAGCAGTGACAGCCTGACCGGCGCCTGTTCAGCCATGAATACCGTTAAGGTGCTGCTGATGCCCTGCTCCGTGTGTTCAAAACAGCTGTAACCGAAGCCGTGACGGGTCAGGTAATCGCCTGTTCCCCGGATCGGCAGAGGCGTGGGCGACCAGACATCGCCGCTCTCTTCATCACGTAAATAGAGCGCTTCACCACTGCTATCACTCACCGGATCGTTGTGCCACGGCGTCAGGCGATATTCATGCGCGTTTTCATACCAGCTATAGGCCTGGCCACTTTCAGAGATAACGCTGCCTGACTGGCTGTTAGCCAGCACGTTACTCCACGGTGCGGGCGTCTGCTGCTGACCGGAAAGAATGATCTGATATTCACTGCCGTCGGCGCTAAAGCCGCCGCTACCGTTGAAAAACTGCAACCCATCCGGGGAAAAGCGTACCGCCGCCGGTTCAGGCGTTTTGCTGCTGGCGATAAACGGATAAGCGGGCGGCATGCGTAGCGGTTTCAACAGCGCGCTGAGCTGATCGGCCAGGCTGCCATCGCGGCCTTCCAGCACCACGGCTGCCACGCTCAGCAACAGCCGCAAATCTTCTGCGGAGAAACTTTCACTCTTCCGAATAAAGATCCCGCCGGGCTTGTCGACCTGTTGTCGCTCTTCGCCCGCCGGGATCAGGGTGGTGAGCTGGTTGTAGAGGTTCTGCTGGTAGCCGCCCTGATCGCTGTTCATGATTATCAGGTCGATCGTCAGGCCTTTCTGACGCCAGTACTGATGCGCCTGGATAACCGTGGTGATCAAATCAAGCTGGTCGTTGTTCCCGATACGTACCAGCAGAATCGGCAGATCACCTGAGATCGCATGACGCCATAAGGACGCCTGACCCAGCCGGTTTTGCAGCAGATTACTGAGATCGCCACGCATCTCGGCGGAAGGGAACAGCAGCGCACTGGCCAGCTGATTAAACAGGCCGGTATCTTCCGTGCGGATATTCAGCTGACGCAGCGCTACCTGACTGTGCGACCAGGCCAGTTCGAACACCCGATCGGCGCTGATATGGTTACGGTACTTCTCGATCAGCGCAACCGTGGTGTCGCGCTGCGGCGTCACGCCATAAAGCATATCGATGGTGACCGCTTCACCGGCTTTGAGACCGACGGTCTGGCGAATCGACAGTAGCGGGTCCAGTACCGCGCCCTGATGACCGGTCAGCTCCCCGCCAGGCGTCAGTGCCTGCGGATTGGCACGGCTATTGCCCCGTCCGAGGAAGCGGGCCCGGTCGGTTTCATAGGAAGTTTCACGGTCGGTATTGCCATGGATCGCCATCGCATGAAACATCCACGCCGTCACTTCCTGCTCTTCTCGCGGCCGGCGATGCGCCAGAATCGCTTCCAGCCCCGGCAAAATTTCTGTCTGTACAAAAAGGTTACTGAAGGCGGGATGGGCCAGATCGCTGGCGGGCGGTGCCAGCACCACTTCGGCATAGCTGGTGATATCGAACCGGCGCGGCTGACGGGAACGATTAGTGACGGTTATCCGTCTGATCTCGACATCATCTTCCGGCGAGACCACGATGTGGGTATGGATGCTGAACGTGGTGCCCGCGGCGTCAAACTCAATACCGGCATCATTGAAGCGGGCCTTATAGTCGGGTCGTGCACAGCAGGTGGGCTGATAGCTGTGGCTGATGACGTCGCCGGAATGATGGTCGGTGACATAGCAGAACGTGCCGTACTGATTACGGGTGCCGTCTGCCCGCCAGCGGGTCAGCGCCAGCCCCTTCCACAGGCTGTAGCCCGCGCCGGAGTGGGTCACCATCAGATGATAATTGGCATTGGAAAGCAGCTGAAGCTGTGGCTGGCGCGGATCGGAACCGCTGAACTCACGCTGGTCGGGCACGCTACGCTGCAGTTTGTTATCGACCGTCTCGTCGAAGCTGCGGCGCGGAGTGTACAGCTCGATATCATCCGGCACTTTTTCCTGCAGCAGCAGGCGCGACGACTGAAACAGCGCGCTGGACATGAAGCGGGCCACCATCGGCGCGCCCAGCAGCAGGTGCGACAGCGCCAGAAATCCCATCGCCTGATGATGGGCCATATAGGATTTGACCAGGGTAAATGGCTGGCCGGGAGCCAGCCGATCGGCGGTGAAATCCAGCGCCTCGTAATAGCCATATTCACCTTTTGCGCCCATCACTTTCAGCCTGAGCAGGTTATCGGTCGCCTCCTGCGGCAGTACCATCAGCGCCAGCAGCGTGGCGTAAGGCGCAACCACCAGGTCATCATTCAGGCCGCGTTTTAACCCTAATTCGGGCGTGCCGAATGCCCGGTACTGATAGTTATGATTCACGTCAAAGGCGGCATAACCGGATTCCGACACTCCCCACGGCGTACCGGTCGTTTTCGCGGAACGGATCTGCTGCCTGACCGCCGATAACGCCATCTTTTCCAGCAGCGTATCGGGGTAGACCGGCATCACCAGATGCGGCATCAGATATTCAAACATCGAGCCGCTCCACGACATCACGGCGGGCTGATTATCCAGCCGGGTAAAGAGGCGACCCAGCACAAACCAGCTTTTGGCCGGCAGCTGATTGGCGGAGATGGCGAAATAGTGGGTCAGCCGCACTTCTGACGGGAACAGGTCATATTTGCTGGCGTCGAGCAGACCGCTGTCGATGTTGTAGCCCACGCTGAGCAACGACGTGGCCGGAAAATATAAGAAGCGGAAGTCCATGCTGGCGTGATCGCTAAGACGGCTGTCCAGCTCCAGCAGCGCGGCCATCCGCTCACGGGCGGCCCACACCACCGGATCGCTCTGTTGCCGGGTCAGTCCAGGGCGATGCTGACTTAATTCAGCCAGCCACAGCAGGGACGGCATCTCAGCCGGGAAAGGTGCCTGCGGTGTGACCCAGCTGAAAAAGCGACGCCACTCCTGGGCGAAGTCATCGAGCTGCTGGTGGAACAGGGCAGGCCAGTTGATGCGGCCTGTCGGTTGATAGCGCTGTTGTAGCTCGGCACTCAGCGGTAGCAGCGCCTCCAGTTCGGATAACAGGTTAGCGGGTGAGGCGTGTGCCATCGCCCGTAGCCGGGCGTCGATGTTAGCCAGCAGGTCGTGCTGGTGCGTACCGAGCTGCGCCTGGAGCAGTAAAAACGTGTCACGCAGACCGTCCAGCATGGCTGTCGGGGCGATCACCGGCTGATATTTCCACTGCGCCAGCCCGGCCTGTAGCGTGACCAGGTGAGCCGCCATGTTGCCGCTGTCCACGCTGGAGACATAGCGTGGATTGAGCGGCTGTAACGTCTGGGTGTCATACCAGTTATACAGATGGCCGCGGAAATGCTCCATCCGGTCAAGGGTATCGAGGGTGGCAAGCGATCGCCTGATCACCTGATCCTGACTGACGTAGCCAAAATCCCATGCGGTCAGGTTAGCCAGCAGCGACAGCCCGATATTGGTGGGTGAGGTGCGGTGCGCTATCCGCATCTGCGGGATTTCCTGCAGATTATCCGGTGGCAGATGGTTGTTCTCGTCACCGGCAAATTCACTGAACCACGCCCAGGTTTCGCGGGCGGTGCGGCGCAGAAAACCCTGTTGTGCGGCTGACAGCGCGATCCGCTTCGGCGCAACAGGCTGGCTCATGCGGCTGAGCAGCGCCGGGGTTATGGTCCAGAGTAACCCCAGCGCCAGTGCCAGATGGATCAACGCGGGCATCGACAGCCCGGTCAGCAGCACCAGCGCCACGCCTGCCAGTGGGTTAATCCACATGCAGCGGTAAAAATAGCGTAAATCGTGGGCGGCGGAGGGAGTTGCAGAGGCGCTCTTCCACTCGTTAAGGTAGCGATGGCTGATGTTCAGACGCCACAGGGTGACGATGATCGCTTTCAGCGACCAGTAGCTTTCGTGCGGCAGCACGGCCAGCGCCAGGCCAGCACGGGAGATGCGGTTAAACGCATCGGTAAACAGGATCTGCAGGTGCTGACGCCAGGCGCGTTTTTTACTTTTGGTCACGCCATCAATGATCAGCGCTGGCACGCCAGGCAGCAGCAGAAACAGCATAATGCCGGCGGCCCAGAAGGCCGGATTCGGCACCAGGGTACAGAGCATAAACACCAGCGACAACAGGGCAGGCGCGACCAGACTGCGGCGCAGGTTATCGATTAACTTCCAGCGGGACAGCGGGCTGAGCGGGTTTTTCTGCCGGTGACCATCCTCCAGCCGGACCTGCGGCCGCAGCCAGTTCAGCAGCTGCCAGTCACCTCTTACCCAGCGAAACCGCCGGGCGACATCACTCAGGTAATTCGCCGGATATTGCTCATAGAGCACCACGTTACTGACCACACCGGAGCGGGCGTAACAGCCTTCCAGCAGATCGTGACTCAGTACCAGGTTTTCCGGACAGGTATTACGGGTGGCACGCGAGAAAGCCGCCACATCGTAAATGCCTTTACCGACAAACGATCCTTCGCCAAACAGATCCTGATAAATATCTGAGGAGAGCGAGGAGTAAGCATCATTACCCGGCACGCTGCTGCACAGCCTGGCATAGCGGCCCTGACCGTGAACCGGGATCTCCTCGGCCAGCCGGGGCTGAAGGATGGCATAACCTTCAACCACCCGGTTTAACTGCGTATCAAACACTGGCGCATTCAGCGGATGCGCCATCACGCCAATCAGTTTATGTGCAGTCTCGCGCGGCAGGATGGTGTCGCTGTCGAGCGTAATGACGTATCTGACGCCGTGCAGCTGCGCCTGGGTCGCTCCCGCCGTCACGCTGAAACTATTATCTTCTCCCTGCAGCCAGCGGTTCAGCGCATGGATTTTGCCGCGTTTACGTTCATAACCCATCCAGACGCCCTGCGAAATATTATGGGTACGATCGCGGTGCAGCAGTGAAAACAGCGCGCTCTCTGCGGCACTGCCGTTGTAGCGGCGATTCAGCGCGTCGGTTTTCAGTACCGCATAACGGATAAGCTCCGCATCATGAATATGATTCTGTTCAGCGCTGTCGGTAAAGTCGGTCAGTAAGGCAAAACGGATATTGGCTAAGGCGTTGCCGAGATAACAGATCTCCAGTGAGCGAAGCAGCGCGTCGGTGGCCGCGTTGCTGCTCAGCAAACAGGGGATCACCACCAGCGTCTGATGGTGCGGCGGTATCGCCTTAGCGTAATCGAGACGCGGCAGCGGAAGCGGATGGCGGGTTCGGGTGGTGAGTTCGCTCAGCAGCTGTAACGCCAGCTGACTGCTAACGATAATGGTCGGCAGCACCAGCAGCCAGAGTAACGACCCGATGCCGGCCTGCTGGGTGCTGACCAGCATCTCAGCGCTGAATGCGGTGGTCAGCAGCAGCAGGCTGCCCAGCCAGGAGAGTAAAGGTGTCTGGCTGAGATGCTGGCGGCTCTTATTCAGCCACGTGACGTTAACCTGAAGCCGCTGTTCAAGCTGAAGATAGCCTTTATCCAGCAGGAAGTAGCCGACATGCTGCTGACGCAGGGGAAGTCCGGGCTGGCTGGCCAGATCCAGCACCGTCCGGGCCACTTGCCGCTCATCGAACCGACTGTGCCGCGCCAGACGTTCAATAACGTGGCGGTAATCATCGCGACTGTCGAAGTGCATCAGAGGATAAGTGCCGGCCGGGTCCTGCTGGAGAATAGCTTCAACCTGGCTGACCGACTCAACAAAGGCCTGCCAGTCAATCTCGCCCAGCTGGCGCAGGCCGGTGATACTGTTGCTGACCGACAGCTGACTCAGTGCCAGCTGGCGGTTGAACTGTTCAATTACCTCTGAGGTTTTGCGGCCGCTGTTTTCGAGCTGTTGCTCAACCCAGGTTAAGGCGAGCGTATTGTTCTGGCCGCTTAGCCGGCGTTCAAGTTCAGCCACGAAAGCGCCGGAAATCTGTGGGTTCTGACGGGCCATATCGGCGATGACGAGGATCACTTTTGAGCTGTCTTTGGCGGCGGTGGCCAGTATATCGGTGATCCATTCTTCAGCTTTATTACGTTCCTGATGCACCCTGGCGACCTCTGCCGCAATCCGCGCCAGATTATTGATCAGCGCAAAGCGCAACATGGCGGGCATCGCCCACAGTTCGCCGAGCAGCAGCGGGGTGACACGCTGATAGGCGGCGATAAACGGCAGCAGCACGCTGGTTTCAAGCCGGCCATCGCTGTGCTTGATCATCTCTTCGGCGATCGCCTGAATGCGCAGGTAATGCGCCGATTGTTCCAGCATCGGTAATCCTTTACCGAACTTTGCCGGTAACAGGTGTCGTACCAGCCGGATTTGCTCTTCAATGATGTAGAAATTATCCAGCAGCCAGACGGCGGCCGGTGTCTGGCTGCGTTTATCGCCCTCGCTGAGGATCTCAGCGCTCTGCGTCAGTGACAGCTCGTTATCCGCCAGCTGCTGTAGCAGCCGGTAGGACCATTTACCGCTCGACAGCTGGTGTGTTTTTGCTAATTTCTCGCCGTAGTTATCCATTTGTTCAGCAGAAAAAATATCGGGCCGCTGGGCCTGATAAATACCTTCTGGCGGGAATAGCGGAAAATGATCGGCTGGCAATTCGCTTTCCCGACTGAACCACGTCGTCAGATTTATTTTCACATTTATTTCCTTGCGCTCGCGCAGGTTCTGGGTCCGAAAAAAAAGAAAGGGTGAGAAAAAGGAAGAGGGCGCCACAGGTGATAGCAGATTCCGATAGGTTAATTATAGTCTTGTTTGCACCTTTGGCACCGATGTTAATAAAACCGGCGTGCTGCTGACGATGATCAGAAAATAAAAACAGAAAAATAAAAAGGCAGACTTGTCCGGATGTTAACTTTATTTAACCAGCGGTGACTTATATAAAAAGCTAATTATTTCGCGCTGTGCTACGCTGATTGCCCCACTTCAGAGGATACGGACATGACCTGGTTAAGCTTTCTTTTCGACGCCTTGCACAACAACGAAACGAATACGCAGTGCCCGGTGTGTAAGAAGTTCTCCCGGCAGTTGATCGCGAAAAAGAACAAAGGTCAGGCCGTGCTGTGTCCGCACTGTAAGTCACTGTTCATCATTTAGAAAGTACAAAAAAGCAGCCGGGATTAACGGCTCACGCAATCGGACGGCAACCTGCAATCGCCGCCCTGACTGGCGGGGTCGTTATATTTTTAATTATCATATTTATAACTATCAATGGATTGCGAAGTTCAGGTTTCGCCTTTCCTGCCGCCGCGGGTTAAATTCAACCCTGACAATTTCTGATTAACGCTCATATTCAATGAAATAGCGCTGGGATTCACGCTTCTCCACGAACTCGAACGGGGAGGGCGTAATGACATGCTGGCCCGAACGCCAGACATCATTAATTCGTTCAATAGTGTCGCCTTCCCGTAACGGAAACGTTGTGCTGACGCGTAACACCGCTGTGGTGCCATTTTCAAAATCGACCTCGTAAAGTGCAATATTTCTGGCGGGTAGAATCGTTCTTGCATGAATAATTCTGCCGTGCAGTTCACTACAGGCTGATTTTTTCATGATAAACCTCTCATCGATTCATGTGCTTAATCCATCGCAGGAAGATTTATTCCCTCTCTCCTTTTTTCTGGCATCAATTAAGCGGGCTGATATAAATTAATCCGTAACGATCAATATAGCTGTTCTGGCAAAAATAAATGAGAGCTTCAGCGTATCCGTAATGATAAAAAAGAACGGCAGAAAGGCGGAGTTTTAAAATTAATGTGACCTGTAGCCCAGACTGCTGCAATAAATCGCCAGCCGTACATCAATACGTAATGCATCAGGTTCAGTTTTTCTGGCTGTGCGAATCAATCATCCACTCGCGGCAGTTGTTCGGTGGTTGTGCTGCGTATCAGGGCCGCATGCTAAGCCGGCGGCAGCTAATGTGCCCTGAATGCGGTTAATAGAGCCACGCCATAAAGACCCATTCCTGATGAGACTTTAGCGGGCGTAGCTAAATTAAAACTACTGCTCCGGGTGCCTCCCGGTGAGCTATCAGGGGTCAAAATAGCCCGTGACAGATGACACACAACGAATGACTCGTCAGACCCTTTACACCCCGCCGCGCAGGGGGATTAGCAGCAACGCTGGCACCATAACATTTAACATCTTTTGTTAAAATTCAATCTTTTCTCTTTCAGAATAGCGCAAGGCTACTGTAAGGAATCTTTCAACCGCTGGTTGTAAAGCGGGTAGCCATAATCGGTTAGTTTACTACCACTTAATGCCGACTTGCGCCGGTTCAGCATCTCTGACGCAGCGTAATGGCGCATCTTTGTCACGGATTTCGCTCATTATCCTGTTACGCTGCGGACCGTAAAGGCTGAACGCGTCAGCGATGCTGGCTAAGGCCGCAGTTAGCCCGGCACTGGTGGTGTGGTAAAGCCGCAGCTTGCAGCACGACAATGATCCAGGCGAAGCCACAGTTCGCCTCGCGCCAGTGCCATGGCTAAGCCGCAGCTTTCTGCGCGTCAGTCTCCTGGCTAAGCGTAAATCAGTACCGTCAGCAATCAGCCCCGCAAACCTGCAGAAATGGAGCTATAAATGGGCTCAATAGTATCGCACGCTACATTATTTAATTGTAAAAGATTGTGCGCTATTTACATTGGCGCGATATGTGTTAATTTAGCGCTAACGATGGTTAAGCGACCCTCGGAGAAAGCACGTTTATTTGCCCTGGCTGCTGCTGGCCGGGCTTTTTTTTGTCCGAAATCCGGCCAACGTACAACAATCGGTTTATTCGCAGAGTGACGAAGCGCGCTCACTTCAGCGGACAACTCCCGACGCACTCTATCAGCCCGCAGCGGCAGCCAGCCTTAACGTGAGCAGCGACCCAAACGGTACGCACAGTGCATGGCTGTTTTTCAGTCTGAGCCAATGCCGCAGATCCCCTCTCACACCATGCACTGTCCGATGACGCGATGGTCATCACGGCTGCAATGCGTCGAGGCTGGAAAGGGGCGTTTCATCGGGGCGAGCATCGCCGGGACCGGCGAGTCATTCAGCAGAAGAGAGCATCAGCATGCTGCTTTCAGTTCAGAAATAAACCGGCGTGAACAGACAACCCGCCTGTTCACGCCGTTGTTTTATTCAGCGGGCAGTGACTCAGTGGCCGGCGTTTGCTCTTTGCTTAAGCGCATACACTAATACCACTGCAAAGCAGATCATCGGCAGCGCGTAGGAAACGGCCGTGGTGTAATGATCGGCGATGGCGCCCATCATATAGGGCATCACTGCGCCTCCGACAATCGCCATGATCATCACTGAACTGGCCCGTTTGGTTTGCTTGCCCATGTTTTTCACGCCCATGGCAAAAATGGTCGGGAACATAATCGACATAAAGAAGAATATCGCGACCAGGGCAATCACGGAGACATTGTCGATACCGGCAACCACCACGGCGCACAGCACGATATTGATAATGGCATAAGCCACCAGCAGGGTAGCCGGGCGGATAAAACCCATCAGCCAGGTACTGAAGAAACGGCCAACCATAAAGCTGATCATGCCCACCGACAGCAGATAAGAGGCATTCTGGTTCGACAGCGTATGCCAGTGCTCGGTGGTGTAGTTGATAAAGAAAGCGCCAACCCCAACCTGGGCGGCGACGTAAAAGAACTGGGCAATCACGCCGCCGGTAAAGTGACCATGCTGCCATAATCCTTTCGTAATGCCCTGGTCTGCATCAGTGCTCTGCTCACGAATATCCGGCAACTTCGTCCGTCCGAACAGGAAGGCAATCAGCAGCACTAAAAAAGCAATCGCGACGTAGGTGGTTTTCACTGACGAGAGCCCGTCAGCGGTGGTGCTTTGTGTGGAGGAAAAGAACAGCGAGCCGCCAATCACCGGACCAATAAACTGCCCTAAGCCGTTAAACGACTGTGACAGATTCAGACGGCGTTCTGCGCCAGCCGGATCGCCCAGTACGGTGGCAAACGGGTTTGCGGCAGTTTCGAGACACCCCAGCCCGAGAGCGATCACAAACAGCGCGAACAGAAACAGGCTAAAGCTGCCCGCTGAGGCGGCCGGAACAAACAGCAGTGCGCCCACCGCATACAAACATAATCCGACCAGGATGCCGGCTTTATAGCCGAAGCGATCCATGAAAAATCCGGCCGGCAGGGCAATGATGAAATAGGCACCAAAATAGGCGGCCTGTAACAGCCCGGACTGCGCCTTATTAACGTGTAATACCTCCTGGAAATGCTTATTCAGCACATCCAGCAGCCCGTAGGATAATCCCCACAGGAAAAACAGCGTGGTGACCAGAATAAACGCCAGACGGAAACCGGACGTGGTTTTGCGCGCCGCATAGGCCGGAGCAGCAGTTTTATTGGCGAACATAGTGTATTCCTCAGTATCTGGTGGTGCCTGCAGGAGTAGGGTCAGCTCGGATGGCTGGTTTTTTTATGTCAGATAACGTGAAAAACGGTCAGCTCTCTGGAATAACGAGAGGCACTACGGCTGTTCTGTCAGTGAAAATATGCGCGTCATTTCAACCCACTTTTCCCCGGCGGCTGTCCACGGGGTGGGGCGCTGATATTTCCACATCAGGGCTTCCCACTCGCAGACTTTCGGGTCTTCAAGGCTGCGACGTTCGAACAGCGCGCGGTCAAAGTCGTCCGTGGTTTCGATCACCATCATCAGCCGGTTACCCAGCCGGTAAATTTCCATCTCTGCAATGCCGTAGCGACGCAGGTGCGCGGTAATTTCCGGCCAGATCTGCTGGTGATAGCGTTGATACTCTGCGATAAGACGCGGATCGTCGCTAAGATCCAGCGCCTGGCAATAGCGGCGCGTCATGTCAGCGCCCGATCAAGATGGGTGTAACCGCCATCGACGGTCAGCCACTGTCCCGTGGTGTGCGACGCGCGTGAAGAGAGCAGAAAGACCACCGTATTGGCGATCTCCTGCGGCGTGGTCATGCGCTGCCCGAGCGGAATATGTGAGGTGATTTTTTGCAGTTTCTCTTCGTGGTGATCGAAACTTTGAATCCAGCGCGCATAGAGCGGCGTCATCACTTCAGCCGGGATAACCGCATTCACGCGGATGCCCTCGTCCAGCAGGGCCGCCGCCCATTCACGGGTCAGCGCCAGAATGCCGCCTTTGGCCGAGGCATAGCCGCTGGTATTGCCCTGACCGGTTAACGCGGTTTTCGAACTGATATTCACGATCGCTCCCCGGCTGGCACGCAGCGCATTCAGGCACAGATGCGCCATCAGGTAGTAGTGAATCAGATTCTGTTCGAGTGACTGCACAAAGGCGGCGCGTCCGGCGTCCAGCCCAACGTTGTCATTGGCCCCGGCGTTGTTCACCAGGCCGTCAATCGAGGAGTAACGGGTCAGGATCTGATCGAGCGCGGCCTTGCAGCTCACTTCATCACGCAGTTCGGCGAGCACAAAGCTGGCCTGCGGCGAGAGTTGTTGCAGCTTATGCATCAGCTCATTCGCCGGTTCGGTATTGCTGACGATCACCGGAATGGCGCCTTCTTCGGCCAGCGTCAGTGAGATCGCTTCACCAATACCGGAACCGCCGCCGGTGACGATTACCACTTTATTTTGCAGATACAGATTCATCGTGTGTTTCCTGTAATCGATAAAGAGAGCAGGCATTGCCGCCATAAATGGCTGCCTGTTCGGCGGCACTGAGTTTTGCAATGGCCGGTTGCCAGAGTTGCCATGGATTTTCATCGGCACCTGCCAGCAGCGAAACCGGCCAGTCGGAGCCGAACATCAGCCGTTCGCTGCCGAAAATCTCCAGTGCAGCATCAAAAAAAGGCAGCAAATCGTCGGCTGAGAGGCCCGCTGGTCGTGGCTCGGTCAGCAGACCGGAGAGCTTACAGCTGACATGTTTCAGCGCCTTCAGCGGCGCAACCTGCTGCTTCCAGTGGCTGGCCCCCAGCGTCAGATCGGGCTTACCGAAGTGATCGAGCACCAGAAAATGCTGGTCATGGCGCTGCGCGAACTCAACGGCTTCGGCCAGATGGTGATGCGTCACCAGCAGTTCATAGAGATATTCCCGCTGCTGAAGCTGGCGAATCCCGGCGTTGATGGCCGGATCGGCCAGCCAGTGCGCCGGATAAGGCTCGTCCTGAACCGGATGGCGAAAACCGCGCAACAATGGATGGGCTAACCTTTCCAGCTGTTGCGGCAGATCGGCGTCGCGCAGATCGAGCCAGCCGGTCACCGCCGCGACAAAATCGGTCTGGCCGGCAATATCCAGCAGCCAGCGGGTTTCCTCCAGGCTGCATCTTGCCTGCACCAGAACCGTTTTCTGCACATCGTGGCGCTGCAGGATCGGCCGCAGCGTCTGCGGCAGAAAGTCCTGTTTCAGCAAACCCATGTCATCGTTGATCCAGCGGTAATCCTGCGCCGTGTAGCGCCAGAAATGCTGGTGGCTGTCGACTCGCATCATAGGCATTCTCCTTTGCGGCTCAGGCGTGGTAGCGATATTTTTCGATCGACGCCTGATGCATTTCGATGGAGAAGCCGGGCGATTTGGGCGGCATGTAGGCTGCACCGCGGATCTCGCAGGGATCGACAAAATGCTCATGAAGGTGGTCAACATATTCGATAACCCGGCCTTCATGGGTTCCGGCGATGCAGAGATAATCGATCATCGAAAGGTGCTGCACGTACTCGCATAACCCGACTCCGCCGGCATGCGGGCAGACCGGCAGGTTATATTTGGCCGCCATCAGCATCACCGCCAGCACTTCGTTGATGCCGCCCATGCGGCAGGCGTCAATCTGCACCACGTCAATCGCTTCACGCATGATGAACTGCTTAAACATGATGCGGTTCTGGCACATCTCGCCGGTGGCGACCTTGACCGGCGCAACACCCTGCCGAATGGTGCGATGGCCTTCGATATCATCCGGACTGGTCGGTTCTTCGATAAACCAGGGATCGGCAAACGCCAGCGCATTCACCCACGGAATGGCATCGCGGGTTTCCCACACCTGATTGGCGTCGATCATCAGCTTGCGGTCCGGACCGATCACTTCGCGGGCAATCCGCACCCGGCGAATGTCATCTTCGAGGTCTCGTCCGACCTTCAGCTTCAGGTAATCGAAACCGGCATCCACCGCCTGCTGACACAGACGGCGCAGCTTGTCGTCGGGATAGCCCAGCCAGCCGGCCGAGGTGGTGTAGCAGGGGTAACCTTCCGCCAGCAGTTTTTCGAGACGCTGTGCTTTGTTGTCGGCCCGCTGTTGCATCAGCGTCAGCGCCTCCTGCGGAGTAATGCAGTCGGTGATGTAGCGAAAATCGATGCAGCGCACCAGCTCTTCCGGCGTCATATCCGCCACCAGCTGCCACACCGGTTTGCCGACCGCCTTACTCCATAAATCCCATACCGCATTGACCACTGCACCGGTCGCCAGATGAATGGCACCTTTATCCGGGCCAATCCAGCGCAGCTGGCTGTCGCTGGTGAAATCCCGCCAGAATTTCCCCATATCGGCGGTGATATCCGCCAGTTGGCGGCCAACGATCAGATGCTGCAGTGCACCAATCGCGGCACAACAGATTTCGTTACCGCGCCCGATAGTGAAGGTCAGGCCATGCCCCCGCAGCGCCGGATGGTCGGTTTCCAGAATCACATACGCCGCCGAGTAGTCGGGATCGGGATTCATCGCATCCGAGCCATCCATCGTCAGCGACGTCGGGAAGCGCACATCCTCTACACGTAAAGCCGTAATCGTCGTCATCGAACATTCCTTTCGCTGTAATGAGGCTATGCCTGTACCGTCTTCTGACGCTGTTCACCCAGACCTTCAATTCCAAGATGCATAACCTGACCGGCTTTCAGATACAGCGGCGGTTTTTGTCCCAGACCGACGCCCGGCGGTGTACCGGTAGAGATAATGTCGCCAGGTTGCAGGCTCATAAAACGACTGAGATAACTGATGATTTCGGGAATGCGGAAAATCATGGTGCGGGTATTGCCGTTCTGATAACGCGTGCCATCCACTTCCAGCCACAGGTTCAGCTGATGTGGATCGGGGATTTCATCGGCGGTAACCAGCCACGGACCAATCGGACCAAAGGTGTCGCAGCCTTTGCCTTTGTCCCAGGTTCCGCCGCGCTCAATCTGAAACTCCCGTTCAGAGACGTCGTTAATCACGCAGTAACCCGCGACGTGCGCCATGGCGTCGGCTTCGCTGATATAGCGGCCGCCGGTGCCGATTACCACGCCCAGCTCAACCTCCCAGTCGGTTTTCACTGAATCACGCGGGATTTCGACGTCATCGTTCGGGCCGACAATGGCGCTGGTCCACTTGCTGAAGACCACCGGTTCTTTCGGAATTTCAGCCCCGGTTTCCGCCGCGTGATCGGCGTAGTTCAGGCCGATACAGATAAACTTCCCGCTTCTGGCAACGCACGCGCCGAGGCGGGGTTCACCGCTTACCAGCGGCAGGCTGTGCGGATCGAGCTGGCGTAATGCGTCCAGCGTGGCCGGTTGCAGGGTATCGCCATCGATGTCGGTGACGTGAGCGCTGAGATCGCGCAGTTTTCCGTTGCTGTCCAGTAGCCCAGGGCGTTCGGATCCTGCATTGCCGTATCGTAGTAGTTTCATCGATCACTATCCTTCTGTGAAAAAGTCAGGGAAGCAGAGCGGCTGCGGGATCAGTTACTCCAGCCGCCGTCAATAATCTGCACCGTGCCGGTGGTGTAGGAACTGGCATCAGAGGCGAGATAGAGCGCCAGCTGGGCAATCTCCTCGGTTTTACCAATACGGCCAATCGGCTGGCGGGCAACAAACGCCGCATAAACCTCCGCTTCGCTGCGTCCTTCGGCCAGGGCCTGAGCGGCAATGCGCTGGCGCAGGGAAGGCGATTCCACCGTGCCGGGGCAAATCGCATTACAGCGGATGCCGCGGGTAATGTAATCTGCCGCCACCGAGCGGGTCAGGCCAATCACAGCCGCTTTGGAGGCGCTGTAGGCAAAGCGGTTTGGTACGCCTTTGATGCTGGAGGCGACCGACGACATGTTGATCACCGAGCCGTGGTTGCGTTCCAGCATCGCCGGCAGGAAAGCGCGGATCATGCGGAACATCGCGGTGACATTGAGATCCAGCGCGAACTGCCATTCGCTTTCGCTGCAGCTGAGTATGTCGCCGCTGTGAACCACACCGGCGCAGTTAAACAGCACATCGAGCGGACCGGTTGTTTCTGCCAGCGCGGCAATCGCCTGGGGATCGGTAACGTCGAGATGTTGTGCCGTAATACCCGGTATCTGCTGTAACGCGCTGATATTGATATCTGTGGCAATCACCTCTGCACCTTCGCGGGCAAACAGTGCAGCGGTGGTAAAACCGATACCCTGTCCTGCGGCGGTAATCAGTACTTTTTTCCCTGCCAGGTTCATGGCAACTCCCGCTAAAATGTCATTTTATAGGTCTAATGGTCAGGCCATTAGAGGCGAAAAAAATGCGTTAAAACCAGTGCTTTTTGCTAAGATGTCCAGCAAGCTACTGCTTAAAACGCCATTTCGGTTAACCAATTTTTTACATGCATAAAACAAAGCAGCAAGATTTTTGTCTGGAAAATGCTAGCTGAATCACTTAATGAGAATTGACCTCAGGTGTCCGATGCCGATAAAAAGATTAGAAAACCCAAGGATTTACAGGCAGATAGCTGACCAGCTAAAAACATTAATTGATAATAAAGAGTTTCCACCCGGCAGCCGACTGCCAGCCGAACGTGAATTAGCCAGTCTGTTGCAGGTCAGTCGCGCGTCGGTGCGGGAAGCGTTGATCGCGCTTGAAGTGATTGGGCTGGTGGATGTGCGGGTCGGTAACGGCGTGATTGTGCGTCAGCCGCCAGCCTTACCGGCTGCGCCTTCGCAGGAACCGGTGATGTCGCAGGCGGGCCGCAATCAGTGGGCTGACGTCGATGATGAGCTGAACATCGAACTGGATTTTACCGCTGAGCTGCCGCCATTTTCGCTGTTACAGACCCGCCGGTTGATCGAACCTGAAACGGCTGCCCTGGCGGCAAGAAACGCCACGGATGAAGAACTTACTGCGATCAGGCAGGCATACGAGCAAAACTGCTATGATAATCGCAATGGCTCGGCAACCCATCCAGGCGACCGCCTGTTCCATATCCGCATTGCCCAGGCCAGCGGCAATCCAGCCTATGCGTTTATCATTGGTCACCTGCTCGGCCACCGTTACGGCACCATGTTCCGCAGCTTACAACTCCACTACACCCCACAGGACATGCCGCACCGTTCTGAGATCGAACATCTCGGGATTCTGAATGCGCTGGAAGCGCGTGACAGCCGTGCCGCGAAGAAGGCGATGAAAGAGCATCTGGATGCGGTGATTAAGATTTTCGGCCAGGGGTAAAACAGCCATCAGTCTCTCCGCCGTGACAGCGCGTTGATGTTATCCGTTGTCTGCGGCAGAGCGGTTTTTGAAGCGGGATAATCAAGCCCGCCATCCCGCTGCATGAGCGCTTGCGGGCCAGCTTGCGCATTCAGGATTTGCGCCGATCTGTCGGCGGTTCACGATTGATGGTGAGCTGTCGCAGCACTTCAGCGTCACGACTTTTTATCTGCGTTTGATCACCATCCGATTCGATTAATCAAGGAACCGAGAGAATGCCAGACCGCAAAAAGATCCTGCTTACCGGTGCCAGTGGCCGCATTGGCCGCACCTGCTTCAGCGCCCTGAGTGAAGCCTATGATTTCATCCTGACCGATCTGACGCTGCCGGATGATGAAATCCCCTCGCCGCATCGGTTTATCGCCGCCGATCTTTCACAACCGGGCGCGGCGGCAACGCTGCTGGCCACCGCGCAGCCTGATGCAATCGTACATCTGGCCGGTATCCCGCATGCCGATGCCCTCTTTGAACAGCTGCTGCCTGCAAATATTGTTGCCGTAACCTGGCTGCTTGAAGCGGCGGCTGACTCCACCTGTGGGCGTTTTGTTTTTGCCAGCAGCGCCCAGACCATTGAGGGTTATCCGGTTGATGTGCAGATCCAGCCGGGAATGGCAGTGGCACCGGCTAATCTGTATGGCGTCACCAAGTGCTACGGCGAGGCGCTCTGTTCTTTTTATGCCAGCCAGCACCGCCTTTCCTGTGTTGCGCTCAGAATCGGGGCCTTTGAACCTAAACAGGCCGGCGTGCTGAAAAATGCCCGCGACTACAGCGCGTGGCTGAGCCCGCAGGATGCGGTCAGGCTGATAACCTGCGCGATTGAGGCGGAAAATATCGGTTTCTTTATCGGCTATGGAATTTCAGATAATCGGTTTAAGCGTTTTGACCTCACCGCGACCCGTGAGGTACTCGGTTATCAACCGATGGATGACGCCTTCCGGGAATTCGGCACGGCATCGCTTAACTTCTGACGGAATAGTTCTCATAACGTCAAACTGCGTTGAAATCGCCGGCTCGTGTCTGAGGGAAGGATGAACAGGCAGAGACGATATTGATGCAGGCAGGGCTGATGCGCTTCAGGCAGCGGGACCCCAAAGCGGCTGTCGGATGCCTGCCACCGCTGTAACACCTGATCTTCATTCTGATAACTGATCATGAACATCTCTCATGTTCGGTGAAATTAAATCACTTTTCCTCACACTCCGACTGAGGCATAAAGGATGCATTGTTAATATCAATTGATAATATGAAGAGTCGCCAGCGGTGCGCAATTAATCGCCGCTTCGATGCGCGATTCTCATATTTTGAATCAGACGATCAGGGTGCCAGATTGCGATGAATAATGCGTTTACATTTACTCTTAAAAGTCTGCGTTTCGACGAGAATTATAATCCGTCTGAAAATACGCGCATCACCACTAACTTTGCCAATTTAGCCCGGGGTGAAAAGCGTCAGGATAATTTACGCAACGCCCTGGTCATGATTGATAACCGTTTTAACTCGCTGGCGAACTGGGATAATCCGAAAGGCGATCGTTATTCTGTTGAGCTGGAAATTATCTCAGTGGAGTTGGCTATTAATGCGCAGGGCCGTAATGATGCCTTCCCGGTGATTGAGGTTTTAAAAACCCATATCATTGATCATCACACCCAACAACGCTTTGAAGGTATTGTCGGCAATAACTTCTCTTCGTATGTGCGCGATTATGATTTCAGCGTGGTGTTGCCGGCACACAATAAAAACAGAAGCGAATTCAGTACGCCAGAAAATTATGGCGTTCTGCATGGCAATATCTTCAAAAGCTTTGTTAACTCTGCGGCATATAAAGAGAAATTCAGTAAGTCGCCGGTGATATGCCTGAGCGTCTCCAGTAAAAATACCTATCACCGCACCGGTAACCATCATCCGGTGCTGGGTGTTGAATATGCCCAGAATGAAACCTCGCTGACCGATGACTATTTCGCGAAGATGGGGCTGAGAGCGCGTTATTTCATGCCGCGTAACAGCGTTGCGCCGCTGGCTTTTTATTTTCAGGGTGATCTGCTGCACGATTACAGCAACCTGGAACTGATTAGCACCATCAGCACCATGGAAACATTTCAGAAAATATACCGGCCTGAAATCTACAATGCCAATTCAGCGGCGGGCAACGTCTATCAACCGAGCCTGACGCATCAGGATTATTCATTAACGCGAATTGTTTACGATCGAGAAGAGCGCAGCCAGCTGGCGGTTGAGCAGGGTAAATTCACTGAAGAACTTTTCATTAAGCCCTGGCAGACACTTCTTGAGCAATGGTTTGCCCAGCCCGTTGTTTGAACCATCCAAATAAAAGGTTATTTATTATGAACACATTATTACCGACATCGACTGCTGGCAGTTTACCTAAACCTTCATGGCTGGCCCAACCTGAGACGCTGTGGTCGCCGTGGAAATTGCAGGGTGACGAATTAGCTGAGGGCAAACTTGATGCGCTGCGTATCAGCCTGGCAGATCAGCTGCATTCCGGTATCGATATTGTCAGTGATGGTGAGCAAACACGTCAGCATTTTGTCACCACCTTTATTGAACACCTCAGCGGTGTCGATTTTGAAAAACGTCAGATCGTGAAAATTCGCGATCGTTATGATGCGAGCGTGCCTTCAGTGGTCGGTGAGGTTGCCCGCCTGAAGCCGGTATTTGTTGAAGACGCCCGGTTTTTACGCCAGCTGACCAGCCATCCGATTAAATGGGCGCTGCCCGGTCCGATGACGATGATTGATACGCTTTATGACGGTCACTACAAAAGTCGCGAAAAACTCGCCTGGGAATTTGCCAAAATTCTCAATCAGGAAGCCAGAGAATTAGAGGCGGCCGGCGTCGATATCATCCAGTTTGATGAGCCAGCCTTTAACGTCTTCTTCGATGAAGTCAACGACTGGGGTATTGCCGCGTTAGAGAGAGCGGTTGAAGGGCTTAAATGTGAAACTGCTGTCCACATTTGTTACGGCTACGGGATTAAAGCCAACACCGACTGGAAGAAGACGCTCGGCACCGAGTGGCGGCAGTATGAAGAGGTGTTCCCTAAGCTGCAGAAATCAGCTATCGACATCATCTCGCTGGAGTGCCAGAACTCGCGCGTACCGATGGATCTGATTGAACTGATCCGCGGCAAAAAGGTGATGGTGGGGGCAATTGACGTGGCAACCAACGCGGTTGAAACCGCCGAACAGGTCGCCGATACCCTGCGTAAAGCGCTGCAATTCGTTGATGCCGACAAACTTTATCCATCGACCAACTGTGGCATGGTGCCGTTATCCCGTCAGGTCGCCAGCGGCAAACTGGCTGCATTAAGCGCGGGCGCGGACATCGTGCGCCGGGAGATTCTCGGCAAATAATCCCCTTAAGCGCAGATGAAAAGGCTCAGTCCGGACCGTTTAATCCGGCCGGTTTTCGGAGATCTTCCGGACTGAGTTCATCCGAATCTGCGCCGTTTTAGCGGCTGTAAAAAGGGTCTTCTGCAAAACTCTTCTGCAAAATCAATTGTTTTCACCAGCCGCCGCTTCCCTCCCTGAACGCGTTTCCTTTATCTGTCATTTCCTCTCTGTTATGACCCAGCCTCGTCCGGCTATCGACAGCCTGTTTATGCTAAAGCCGTTCAGCAGCTGAACGCTGTTGATGGAAGGTTGGCGCTGCGCCTGTTTCGCTGCTCAGGTCTGTAGCCTGACCGGCGGCCATACTCTGCTGCCTTAGGAAATGAGGTCACCGGGTCGCCTGTTTCCGTCTCAGCCCGCGAATTTAACAGTGCAGTGACAAGGGAAGGGTATTCCGCGCACCGGTTTTTCCTGCTGCAGATGTAGATGGCTCTGCCGGATATCGGAAATCTTCATTTTTGTGATATCGCTGATACGCTGGCCGGCAAGTCATTTCAGCAACATGGCGCGCTGCAAATAATCAGCATAGGTCGCGCAGTGATATATTTTTCGCATTATTTCTCTATCCAGTCGGCTGCGTCTGATTCGGACGTTAAGCGCGCGGCCTGGAAGTGCCGGCTTAAAGCCGGAACTGGCTTTCCCGGTGCTCGGAGGTTTTCTGACCAAAGCCACAGCAATATTGCGGAAGCAATATTCCGGGCAGGCTACGCCATGATAAATTTATTCTGTTCAATAAAATGCGAAAATATTACTGTTCGCTGTTTATTATCATGCGCTCATTTCTCTACACGCTTTATTAATTGCAACATAATAAAAATGTTGTTTAACATTTCATTTATCTTTCACTGTTATATCGCGACTAATCAGGGTTTATATTGCAATGGAGGTTTTCATTCGCGACAATATCCGCCTTTTTGGCTAAAAGTTGAATAATATGTCGCCGGGACTTTTTAGAGTTTTGTTTTTACTGATGGTATTTTTCAGCGCAAGCGCCCTGGCGGTGAACTGCCAGCGCGCGGTCACGCCTCTGGAAAATACCATCTGCAATAATGATAACCTGCACTGGCTGGATAGCACGTTGATGGTCGTTTACCACCAGGCGTTGCAGCAGGAAGGTGTGGAAGACAGTAATAAAAAATATGACGACTGGGGAAAGCTGCTGAAGAAATGTACCTCCGATAACTGTATCGAACGGGCGTACTACGCCGGTATCAGTGCGTTATCCGACACCAATCGCGATTTCAAATGGGAAGGGAAATGGTGGAACATGCTGGCGCCAAATATGAGCGGTGGGGTGATCCAGTTCAGCCGAAACGCACAGTGGAGTGCGACGCTGGACATCCGCGCCTGGGCGGGCCTGAACCGGGACGAATTTACCGCCGAAGCACGCCGGTTCTACGGTATGCTCGCCGTGGATAATATCGCCGAGACCAGTAACTGTAAGCTGCTGCTGATCCCAAAAAAAGACGGCTCATTACAGGTTTACAGTAACTCAGACTGGGGTTGCCGATTATCCATGCCTGCAGGCGTATTTCTGGATGGGGCTTATCAACTCTCCGAAACCGATCCGCGACCTAAACCCACGCTGCTGTCGTTAGGGATATTCGCGGATGCGGTGCTGGATGAAAAATTCCGTCAGCTGGTGGGCGACGATTACCAGAACTTCGTCAACAGCGCGAACGTGTATATCTACCAGGATGATATCGATAATATCGGAGCGCGCGTGTTGTCGATGTGGGTACAGGGCGCCGCGAACAGCAGAACGGCCATCATTATGTATACGCCGAAGGGAGAAATCTGGGCCGGAAGGATCTCCCCGGCCAAAGGCGGCGGACTGGAACTGCATTACTACAGCACCGACGGAAGCGACCAGCGCAAAATGCCACGTACGCTGGCCAGCTGGAAATTACGTTTTCTGGATAACCAGACCCGCTGACATTACGCCAGCGTACCCACAATGGTTAAATCTGCGTCATCCGGTACCTCGTTATAGGAAAGCACGTGCAGGTTGCTGGCAAACAGCCGACCATAGCGTGCAATCAGCGGCCGTAGCTGCGGCGTGACCAGCAGCAACGGCGGCATACCTTTCGCTTTCATCTGCTCCTGAATCACCGGCATGGTATTTTGCAGCTGCGTGAGGATATTCGGATCGACCGCAAAACTGTCCAGCGCCACTTTCCCTGCCTGCTGGGACTGATTGAGTGCCCCGAGCAAAATATTTTCCAGCGCATTATCAAGGGTGTAGGCAGCCAGTTTTTGCCGGTCACCGTTGATGGCATGAATAATGGCCCGACGTAGCGCGTAGCGCACATCCGCCGTCAGCAGAATCGGATCTTTGGTGACCGCAGAGCTTTCCAGCAGCGTTGAGGCGATGGTGACAATATCTTTAAGCGACACCTGCTCCAGCAACAGCTGGCGATAAATACGCAGCAGCAGGCTGAAGCTAAGCGCGTTGGTCAGATCTTCTGCCAGCTTAGGTGCCTGAGAGGCCAGACCGGCGTGCAGATGGGTAATGTCGTCGTAATTAAACAGCTCCGGCAGATTTTCGCGGGCAATTTTATTCACGTGTGTGGCGACGACGCTGGCACAGTCCACCACCTGATAGCCCAGATTCAGCGCTTTGGCTTTTTGTTCGGCGTCGATCCAGACGATAGCCATGCCATAGGCAGGATCGGTATCCAGCACGCCATCAATTTCACCGTAGAGTTCAGCGCCAGGAATTGCCATCAGCTTTTCGGCATACACTTCACCAAGTGCGGTACGTATGCCGTTGATGTATATCGCATACTGGGCGGGCTTCAGGCGGAAGTTTTCGCGGATACGGATCTCAGGCAGCAGCACACCGCACTGCTCCGATACCACCTGGCGAACTCCCCGAATACGTTGTGACAGCGGGCTGCCTTTTGCTGAATCAATGAGCGTCACCAGCTTATACCCCAGATTCAGCCCGATGGGTTCGACCAGAGGGATGCTTTCCCAGCTAATCGCAGGCATGGCATCCGTTGAGAGTGCCTCATTGATGGCATCGTAATCCGTTTCTTCTGCCGCAGGTTGTACGACCTTGCTCTGACGCCAGGCGGCAAACAGCAGCAGCGCAGTGAAGCACAGAAAGGCGATGTGCGGCATTCCCGGCACAATCGCCAGGATAAACATCACGAAGGCGCCGGTATAAAGCACCTGCGGCTTGGCCAGCAGCTGTGTTTTGATCTCGTCGCTGACGTTATCCCCGTCGCTGACGCGGGTAACGATAATCGCCGCGGCGGTGGCTAACAACAGGGAAGGGATCTGCGCAGCCAGACCATCACCGATGGTCAGCAGCACGTACTGCTGGAAGGCGTGGCTGGCATCAAGGCCGTATTTGAAAATACCGATGCAGATCCCGCCGATAACGTTAATCACCAGCACCATAATTCCGGCGATGGCATCGCCGCGCACAAACTTGGAGGCCCCGTCCATCGCGCCGTAGAAATCAGCCTCTTTCGAGACCTCTCTGCGGCGTTCGCGCGCCTGGTTCTGGTTGATAAGCCCGGCGTTAAGATCCGAGTCGATCGCCATCTGTTTGCCTGGCAACGCATCCAGGGTAAAGCGGGCGGAGACCTCCGAGATACGTTCGGCCCCTTTGGTGACCACCACAAAGTTGATGATCATCAGGATGATAAAGACCACGAAGCCGACGACGAAATCGCCGCCGATCACCACCTGACCAAAGGCCTCGATGACCTTACCTGCGGCACCTTCCCCCTCATGACCGTGCAGCAACACCACGCGGGTAGAGGCCACGTTCAGGGTGAGTCGCATCAGCGTCGTGATCAGCAACAGCGTCGGGAAGACGGCAAAATCCAGCGGGCGTTGCATGTTCACCGCGACCAGCAATACCACCACTGCCAGCACAATGTTGAAGGTGAATAAGATATCCAGCATCAGCGGTGATAACGGCAACATGATCATCGCCAACACGCTCAGGAGTAATATCGGAACGCCCACGTGTCCTTTACGGAGTATGGCAAGCATCTGCTGTAACTTACTGTTCGCCATCGGCTTTTAAGACCTCTTTTGGAATGGTTAGCTGCCTGTTCAGGCGGGGTTTCTGTTCAAGCTGGCCGGTACGCCAGGATTTCAGCTGCATGACATAGGTCAGCACATGCGCAATGGCGCGGAAAAGCTGGGCGGGAATTTGCTGATTCACGCGTGTGGTGTGATACACGGCACGTGCCAGCGGTGGAAACTCCACAATTTCGATCTGATGATGTCTCGCCACGTCACGAATATGCAGCGCAATATCGTCCATCCCTTTGGCGACGATGTAGGGCGCTTCGGCTTTGTTCGGGTCATATTTCAGCGCCACGGCGTAGTGCGTCGGGTTGGTGATAATGACGTCCGCATCCGGCACCGTGCGGCTGATTTGCCCCATCGCCATCTGACGCTGTAGCTGGCGAATACGTCCCTTTATTTGCGGGTTGCCGTCGTTGTTCTTGTACTCTTCTTTCACCTCTTGCCTGGTCATGCGCAATTTTTTGGTGAACATGAATTGGGTTAACGGCACGTCCAGCAGGGCGAAAACCACAATGACGGAAATGAAACAGACCAGCACGTGATGCAGGATGCCAAAGCCCTGATGTATCGCCTGGTTTAAATTCAGGCGTTGCAGATGCAACAACGGATTCAGCGAGCTGTGTACCATGGTGTACAGCACGGCGAGGATGATGCCGCACTTGAGCATCATCTTGGCAACGTCTACATAGTGGCTGCTGGAAAACATCCGCTTTACACCGCTGATGGGGCTGAGTTTTTTAAAGTCCGGCTTCAGCTTTGAAACGGTAAAAACCCAGCCTCCCGGCACCAGGCTTGCTACAACGCAGGCAAGAGGAATGGGAACCAGCGTGGCGATAAAGCGCAAAAATACCCAAACGTTGAGCAGTAAAAACTGGTTTAGCATTCCTTCGTCATCCAGCCGGCCGGCCATCATCCCCACCGCGGTGAAAGACTCTTCGATAAGCTGTTTGTAGTAGGGAAAAAAGGTTGTCATGGTGATAAACGACGCCAGCAGGCCCACCGCCATGGTGAGATCTTTGGAGCGCGGCAGGTCCCCTTTTTCGCGCGCTTTGCGTCGCTTTTGCGCCGTGGGTTTTTCGCTTTTATCTCCGCCGCCAGACATTACTGGCTCCTCACGGCTTCGAGTCTGGCCAGGATGTCATTGGTCAGATTGAGATAGTGGTCGGGAATATTGGTCATCATCATTGAGATACAGAGCAGGCCAAACAACATGCTGATCGGAAAGCCCAGCGAGAAGAGGTTAAGGGTCGGGGAAACGCGGTTGAGTAGCCCAAACCCGCCCTGCACAATCAGCATGACAAAGGTGGTCGGGATCGCAATCAGCGTGGCTGACGTCATAATCCAGCCCAGACTTTTCACAATCAGTAACAGGGTAGGTTGGTTGATCGCCTGGCCGATGGGCCACCAGATAAAGCCTTTATAGAGAATGGTTACGATCAGCAGGTGCCCGTCCATGATAAAAAAGAGCAAACCACAGAAGGTGTAGATCAGCTGGGAAATCACGGTGGTCGAGCTGCCGTTCACCGGGTCGTTCATCATCGCCATCCCCAGACCCATATTCATCGACAAGATGTGTCCTGCGGTTTGCAGTGCGACAAACACCAGCTGCATTGCCATCCCGAACAGCATTCCCCACAGCAGTTGCTCCCCCGTCAGCAGGATGGTACGCATCGACATCAGTTCGGTCAGCACCACCTTTTCGGGCAGCATCGGCGTGATGATGACGGCCAGCGCCAGCGCCAGCACGGTTTTGATCCGCCGACTAAAGGCGCGGTTATCCAGCACCGGACAAAAATGCAGAAACGCCAGAATGCGGAAGAAGGGGAAGACCAACGCCAGCAACGGGTTAATCAGCGCATGAATATCGATACCCATTGCCCGTTAACCCACCAGTGCCGCGGCCTGCTGAAAAATATTGACGGTGAAATCCACCAGTTGGGTAAGCATCCATTTACCGCCAATAATCAGCACTGCCAGCGTCACCAGAAGGCGGGGCAGGAAGCTCAGCGTTTGTTCGTTAATTTGCGTGGTAGCCTGAAAGATACTGACACACAGGCCGACAATCAGACTCGGTATAATCGCGACGGCGGAGATCACCAGCACCAGCTTAATGCCGGTGGCCATGATGTCTCCGGCGATGTCCATCGTGACCATGGCTATAGTCCCTGTACGCTGGAGGTCAGCGTGCCGACGATCAGCGTCCAGCCGTCACACAGCACAAACAGCATCAGCTTGAAGGGCAGCGAAACAATCAGCGGTGACAGCATCATCATCCCCATCGCCATCAAAATACTGGCGACAATCAGGTCAATGACCAGGAAAGGGATATAAATCATAAAGCCTATCTGGAACGCTGTTTTCAGCTCGCTCAGCAGATACGCCGGCGTCACGACGGTTAAGTCCTGCTGTTTCGGCTCCCCGGTGACGCCCGCAATCGTCATCATCTGTGCTATCGCCTTATTGCTGGTCTGCGCCAGCATAAAGTGCTTCAGCGGCAGTTCGGCTTTGCCAAATGCCTGCTTCATGGTGATTTCGTCATTCTGAAACGGCACGATGGCATCCTGATAAATGGTGGTCCACACCGGACGCATCACCAGCAGCGTCAGCGCCAGCGCAATTCCCGTCAGGATTTTGTTGGGCGGGCTTTGTTGCAGACCCAGCGCCTGACGCAAAATAGCCAGCACGATAATGAAGCGTGTAAAGCAGGTCATCATCATCAACATGATCGGCAGCAGACCCAGCAGGGTCATCAGGATCAGGATTTCAATTTTGACGTTGTAGTCCTGGCCGCCGTCGGTGATGGCTGAGCTGAACAGCGTGATGTCGCCATTGGCGGCCAGCAGCTGCGGAGAGAAAAGCAAACCGCCCAGCAACAGCCAGGGCAGGGCGGTACCAGGGCGGAAAATCATGGGTTCAGCTCGCCCAGTTCTTTGCTGTTGAACTCAAGAATGCGCAGGCCGTATTTATCGTTCAGCACCACGGCTTCCGCCTTGCCAAACAGAATGCCGTTTACCTTGATGTCCAGCGGCTCGCCGGCCATCTTATCAAGCTCAATCACCGAGTCATGTTCCACGTGGAGCAGATCGGCCAGCGAAACCTCAACGGAGGCCACTTCCAGCGTGAGCGTGACCGGAATACGGCTAAACAGCGCCATCTTGCGCAGGTCGTCAATAGCGGAAGAGGATTCGGGTTCCGCCTGGAGATCCAGACGAATATTGCCCTCAACGGTCTCTTCACGTGGCATCTCTGTGAGATTCAGGTCGCCAAAATCCAGGGACTGGCTCAGGTCTTGTTGCTGGTCACTCATAATGCTTCTCAATGGTTCTGTCGTTAAATTCACAGAGTAATAAATTGCCGCGATCTTCTGCGATTCTGGCGTCAAAAATCTGTTCTTTTCCGATATAGACCGGAATGCTTTCGTTAATGTTTACCGGGATAATGTCACCGGGCCTGATCTTTGCGAGCTGGGCAATGGTCAGGTTAAGGCTGGCGACATGCCCGCTGAACTTCAGCGGCAGGGAGTAAAACAGGCGTTCAATCTGTGCCGGCGTTGGCGACATCTGGCGGCTGGCCTGAGGGTCACTGCCGGGCGAACGCAACGTTGCCAGCATCTGGTCAACATGGGCGCTATCAAACAGCAGGGTAAAGCTGCCTTCTTCGTATCCCTCCAGCGTGAACGTGACGCACCATGACCACTGGTTAATTACCGTGGTGTTATCACTTTTAATCTCAACGTCCTGGCCAAAAATTTCTTTATCAATAAGCAGTCGGGTCAGGTCCAGACCAATTTTATTTTTTAGCCGGTCTTCCGTTTTTGTCATCGGCTGATTGATATCCAGCGATTTAGTCCGACTCTCTTTTCCCAGACCGTAGTAATCGTGGAGGATCTGTAATAACAAATTCCTTTCTATGCTGAATGCGATCGAACCGAACGGTGTTGAAAAAAGTTGCGTATTTTTATAGTGCTGATCGATGGCAAAGGACATCGACTTTAATGAAACGTTAACGCGAAGCTTTTTAATGAAATAAATGCTCAGCCGCGCATCGAATATATCAAAGTTACCGTTCATTAATTTTGGCAGCTTATGCCAGGGGCGCCCAAGCTTGCTCACATCGAGCTTTACCATATCGGGGAGTGCCTGACGCTGGTAGATTTTTATTCTCTGAGGAGCTGCTGACATAGGGTCTTCCGCATAACGATCGCCTCATAGCCTCTTTCTGAAGTGACGGGAAAGTTTGCTTATGGGCAAAAAAATATCTAAGTTCTGTTTAACCGTGTCGCTTTGTAAGTGAGTTGGTTTGCCTGTCATAAAGCTCCAGCGCGGAGGGCTTTATTAAGGGTGTGAATTAGACGCTGTTTAAAGGGCGTAATCAATACGCTATGGATTATTAATTCGTTATTTAAGGATGATTAATTTCCATTAATAATTTTCGTAAGTTACTGAAATTTCAAGATTAAACTTTTAATACCCATTAAAAACAAGACAATTCTTATTGCATCACTATAATGCGCGAAAGTCATGAATTTACACGATGTAAAAGAGTCGGTTAATTCACGTTGTCCTTATCGAATACTTGCCTTTATATATGTGTGCCAGCAATGGCGCATTGGGCCCGTATGCGCTTCAGCTAACAATTATCTTAAATGTTGGTGAGTTGTTATGAGTATTGTTATTGAACATGAAGTACGTGATGAAAATGGATTTGTTGCCAGCGCGCCAGAAAGCGTAAATGTATTTTCATTGGCTCGCCGTGTTGCTAAATATAACGTATCGGTACTTATTACAGGTGAGACAGGTACCGGTAAAGAGTGTGTATCGCGTTACATCCATGAAAATGCCTTAGGCAGCGATGCTCCCTACGTTGGCGTCAATTGCGCCGCAATTCCGGAAAGTATGCTGGAGGCTGTTTTATTCGGCTACGAAAAAGGCGCGTTTACCGGGGCGGTGACCAGCGTTGCCGGTAAGTTTGAGCAAGCCAATGGCGGAACGCTGCTGCTGGATGAAATAGGAGATATGCCGCTGGCACTGCAGGCGAAATTACTGCGCGTGCTGCAGGAGCAGGAAGTGGAACGACTGGGAAGCCATAAAAAGATCCCACTGGATATTCGACTGGTCGCCTCCACCAATAAAGATTTGCAGCAGGAAATTGCCGAGGGGCGATTTCGTCAGGATCTGTTTTATCGTATTTCCGTGGTGCCGATTCATATTGCGCCTCTGCGGGAACGCCGCCCGGATATTATCCCGATGGCGCTGCGCTTTATTGCAAAATATAAGGCATTCCACAAAGGCAATATTCGTTTAAGCGACGATGCCCGTCATGCGCTGCTGGCCTATGACTGGCCTGGCAACGTGCGTGAGCTGGAGAACGTCATCCAGCGTGGCATGATTTTGAGCAACGGAGACGTGATCGCTGCGAAAGATTTTGGTCTGCCGGTGTCGACGCCGCTGCCCCCGGTCTCTGCGGTCGATTTAATGCCTGCCTACCGTGAACCGCAGGCTGCACCGGCTGCCATTGATAACGTTAAACATCACGGCCGGATGGCTCAGTATCAGTACATCATTGAGTTACTGAAGCGTCATAAGGGCAATAAGTCCAAAACGGCTGCTTTCCTGGGGATAACACCGCGTGCTTTACGCTACCGACTCGCGTCAATGCGTGAAGAAGGTATCGATATCGAATGCTACTCGTAACGCACGTCAGAGAATAACGCTATGGACAAAATTACCGCCATTGGGATGCAGGCCCGCCAGCAGGCCATGCTGGACAGAATGCATAACACGGCTGCCGTTGCCTCTTCAGGCGGGCTAAATAGCACTGCACTGATAGCGCTGGGAAGAGATCTCCCGGGCGTCACCGGAGCCGGTCAACCCTCCTTTTCGCAAGTCCTGAATAATGCTATCGACAACGTCGATGCCATGCAGCACGCAGCAGGGGAAAAACAACAGGCCATTGAGCTGGGTCGTAGCGACGATCTGGCCGGGGCAATGATCGAATCGCAGAAGGCCAGCGTGGCGTTTTCCGCCATGCTGCAGGTGCGTAACAAACTCACCACTGCGCTCGACGAAGTGATGAATACTCCGCTGTAAGGTTCCCCTCGTGCTGACAAAGTTAAAAGATAAGTTTTCCGCGTTACTCCTCCCGCAAAGCCGCCTGAAACCACACTGGCTGATTGCGGCCGGTGCCGTACTGCTGACCGGGGCCATCGTCTTCTCACTCTGGCGCAGCAATCAGGGCTACGTTGCGCTGTACGGTAGCCAGGAGAAGCTGCCGATGGCGCAGGTGGTCGAGGTGCTGGGCGCTGAATCCATCGCCTACCGTATCAACCCGGACAACGGCCAAATCCTCATTCCTGAGGATAAATTACCCCGGGCACGTATGGCGCTGGCGGCCAAAGGCATCACCGCTGTGATGCCGGACGGCTATGAGCTGATGGACAAAGAAGAGATGCTCGGCAGCAGCCAGTTTGTCCAGAATGTGCGCTACAAGCGCAGTCTGGAAGGCGAACTGGCCCGCAGCATTATGGCGCTCGATCCGGTTGAGAACGCACGCGTTCACCTCGGGTTGAGCGAATCCAGCTCGTTTGTGATGACCAACAAACCGCAAAGCAGCGCGTCGGTGATGCTTCAGCTGCGCTATGGCAAGCAGCTGGATGAACAGCAGGTGGCGGCCATTGTCCAGCTTGTGGCAGGCAGTGTGCCTGGGCTACAGGCCGCCAGCGTGCGGGTGGTGGATCAGGCCGGGAATTTACTGTCGGAGAACGGGCAGCAGAGCGGCAGCAATATGGCGAGCATCCGTCAGGGACGCGACGTTATTGATCGCATCAGACGTGAAACGATCGGAAACATTGCCGGTCTGTTGACGCCGCTGTTTGGCAGCGAGAACTTCCGCATCAGCGTAACGCCTGACGTCGATATGAGCAGCGTGGAAGAAACGCAGGAGCGACTGGGCAAACAGCCGCAAATCAGCGATGAAAACATTTCGCGGGAAAATACCACCAATGAACTGGCTATCGGCATCCCTGGCTCACTGAGCAATCGCCCCGTTAACTCGCCTGCGCAGCCGGTTAACCCGCCGGCGGGGCAGACGCAGACCCAGACCCAGACGCAAAACAGCAATCCTTCTTCACTCTCCAGCCGCAGCCAGGAGCAGCGTAAATACGCTTTCGATCGCGATATTCGTCATATCCGCCATCCGGGTTACAAACTGGAAAAATTGCGGGTCGCGGTGGCTCTCAACCAGGCGGCACCCTCGCTGGCCAGCATGACGCCAGAGCAACTCACCGCCCTGACCCGGCTGGTGGAAGAGGCGGCCGGTATTGAAAAAGCGCGCGGCGATTCACTGACGCTGGACAAACTGGCCTTCGTCGAAAGAACGGTGGAGGGTCTGCCGGACATGAAGTGGTGGCAGGACCCGGACATTCAGTACTGGGGACAAAATGGCGGTATCGGCTTGTTGATTCTGCTCACGCTGCTGTTTGGTCTGCGTCCGCTAGCTCAGCGCTATGGGCGTGGTGATCTGGCTGAGCGTGTTGCCCTCGAAGAGAGCAATGAGATTGACAACCATCAGGAAGCTACCGACGCCAGTCTGACCGGCCTGCCGCGACAGGCATTCAATCAGGACCCGGAATTACCGCCGCAAAGTTCGGGTCTGGAAACCAAGGTGGAATATCTGCAAATGCTGGCCGAAAACGAAACTGAACGTATGGCCGAAGTACTGAAACAATGGATCAACAGCAATGAGCGAACTGACAGCAAATCATAGCAGTAAAGGTAGCGTGAAAACGGGGCGCAGCCGGCTGGAACAGGCAGCCATTTTGTTGCTCAGCGTTGGCGAAGAGGCGGCGGCGAAAGTGATGCAGAAAATGAACCGCGACGAGGTGATCCTGCTCAGCGACACCATGGCGCGTCTGCACGGCGTCAAGGTCGATCACGCCCGTCACGCGATGAATAACTTCTTTGATGATTACCGCGAGCATAGCGGGATCAACGGAGCGTCGCGCAGCTACCTGCGCGGCATTCTGGAGAAAGCGCTGGGGGGTGAAATTGCCAGCAGCGTGATCAACAGCATCTACGGGGATGAGATCCGCCACCGTATGGCGCGCCTGCAATGGGTGGATGTGCCGCAGCTGGCGGCCCTGATTGAGCAAGAGCACCTTCAGCTCCAGGCGGTGTTTCTGGCCTTCCTGCCGCCCGATGTGGCCGCCGGAGTTCTCAGCGTGCTGTCGCAGGAGCGGCAGGATGAAATCGTCTGGCGCATTGCCCGTCTCGACGATGTTAACCGTGATGTGATTGATGAGCTGGACAGGCTGATTGAACGCGGCGTGGCGGTGTTGTCCGAACACGGTTCGAAAGTGATCGGCATTAAACATGCCGCCAACATCGTTAACCGTATTCCGGGTAACCAGCAGCAGCTGCTGGAACAGCTGCGCGAGCGCGATGCCGAGGTGGTGGATGAGCTGGAACAGGAGATGTACGAATTCTTTATCCTCAGCCGCCAGACGCCTGCCACCCTGCAACGTCTGATGGAAGAAATCTCCATTGAAGAGTGGGCGATTGCGCTTAAAGGTACCGAGCCGATACTGCGCCAGGCCATCTTCAATGTGATGCCAAAACGTCAGGTGACTCTGCTGCAATCGACCACTACGCGCCTTGGCCCTGTACCGGTCAGCCGTGTGGATCACGTGCGTAAAGAGATTATGGCTACGGTACGCCAGCTGGCGGAAGAGGGCGAAATTCAGGTTCAACTCTTTGCCGAGCAGACCATGGAGTAACCGATGTATCAAAAAAAGAGTTTACCGTTAAGTGCGCTGACCTCCAGCCGTCAGGCGGTGATAAAACCCCGCCTGCATAAGTTTCCGCCGCTGCGTAAGCGTCACCAGCTGCAGCATCGGCCCGATGACGCGCATCCCGAGACAGATGATGCGGCGCTTCAGGCGCAGTTTCAGCAGGGTTTTCAGGATGGGTTGAACAGCGGCTTCGCACAGGGTCTGGAAGAGGGCAAAAGCGAGGGCTATCAGGAAGGGCTGCGCCTCGGCTTTGACGAAGGGGTCCGTAAGGGGCGTTCCGAGGGCAAAGTGCAGGCGCACCAGCAGTTTCTCGACGCCGCCCAGCCGCTGAACAGCATTATCGCGTCGATGGAATCCTTCATGGCGAACTATGAACAGCGTCGCCGCGAAGAGCTGCTGCAGCTGGTGGAAAAAGTCACCCGCCAGGTGATCCGCTGCGAGCTGACCCTGCATCCCACGCAAATTTTAGCCCTGGTGGAGGAGGCGCTTAACGCGCTTCCGCAGCAGCCGGAGCAGGTAAAAGTCTTACTGAACAGTGAGGAACACCGCCGGATCAGCGAAGCAGAGCCGGAAAAAGTGGCCCGCTGGGGCTTAACCGCCGATCCCGATCTGGCGCCGGGAGAGTGTCGGGTGATCACCACCACCACCGAAATGGATGTGGGCTGCCAGCATCGGCTCGATCAGTGCATGGATGCCCTGAAAGCGAACCTGCTGCCGGAATCGCACGATGAGTAATAACGAATTCGATCAGGTCTTACGCTCGCTGGAAAATATCAACCTGGCGCGTGTCGCAGGCAGGCTGGTACGCGTGACCGGGATTTTGCTTGAGTGCGTGGGCTGTCGCCTGGCCGTGGGGCAACTTTGCGAGATTGAAGGGGTGGAAGGGGAGCTGATTGAGGCTCAGGTTGTGGGCTTCGATCGCGACGTGACCTTTTTAATGCCCTTCAAACAGCCCGCCGGACTGATGGCGGGCGCGCGCGTCTTCCCGCTGGATAAACAGAGCGGGGTGCTGATTGGCGATCAGTGGCTGGGACGAGTGGTGAATGGCCTGGGTGAGCCGATTGATGATCAAGGCAAGCTGACCGGCGATACCCTTTTGCCGCAGCAGCTACCGCAGATTCATCCGTTGAAACGTCAGCCGGTCGACGCGCCGCTCGACGTGGGCGTGCGGGCGATCAACGGCCTGCTGACCATCGGCAAAGGCCAGCGCGTGGGGCTCATGGCGGGAAGCGGCGTGGGCAAAAGCGTGTTGCTCGGCATGATTACCCGTTACACCCAGGCAGAAGTGGTGGTGGTCGGTCTGATTGGCGAACGCGGTCGCGAGGTGAAAGAGTTTATTGACCATTCACTGGGCGAGGCCGGACGGCGTAAATCGGTGATTGTCGCCGCTCCGGCTGACGAATCGCCGCTGATGCGTATCAAGGCGACTGAACTCTGCCACACCATTGCCAGTTACTATCGCGATAAAGGCAAAGACGTGCTGCTGCTGGTGGACTCGCTGACGCGTTACGCCATGGCGCAACGCGAAATCGCGCTTTCGCTGGGCGAGCCGCCTGCCACCAAAGGCTATCCACCCTCGGCGTTTGGGCTGATCCCGAAACTGGTTGAAAGCGCGGGCAACAGTGAAAGCCAGGGTTCAATGACCGCTATTTACACCGTTCTGGCAGAAGGTGATGACCAGCAGGACCCGATCGTGGACTGCGCCCGTGCGGTACTGGACGGGCACATTGTCCTGTCACGCCACCTCGCGGAAGCCGGTCATTACCCGGCAATCGACATCGGGCAGTCCATCAGCCGCTGTATGAGTCAGGTGACCCAGCGCGATCATCAGCGTTCTGCCCGAACGCTTAAGCAGCTTTATGCCGAATATCAGAGCATTAAGCCGCTGATCCCGCTGGGAGGCTATGTGGCGGGGGCCGATCCGCTGGCGGATAAAGCGGTTAACCTCTCTCCGGCGATAACCCGCTTTTTGCAGCAGGAAGTGCAGGATGCGGCGCCACTCGACAAAACCATTGCCGACCTGAACGTTCTGGCTCAGGCAGGATGATGAACGATGAAAAAAATCATTACCACTCTCGAGCAACTTCACCAGATACGCAACCGCGCGGTGAAAGATCTTAGCGCCCGGCTGGTGTCCCAGCAGCAGCTGTGCCAGCGGCTGGAAAAGAATATCCATGCGCTGACTGGTCTGGTGAGCGATCCGGTTCAGGCGCTTGCTGGTGGCGCGACGATGCTCTGCAATCAGTCGGTCTATAAACGCCAGATCCAGCGCGTCATTGACTGGCAAAAGCAGGAGCAGGCGCTGGCGAGCGTCGAGGTTCAAAAGCTGCAGGGCAACCTGCTGGCCGAGTCCCGTAAGGAGCAAAGCCTGGAGAGGGTGCTGGCACAGCGCCGCGATGCGCAACGCCTGGCCAATGAACGTCGCGATCAGAAAACAACCGATGCAGTGTCGGCCCAGTGCTGGCTGCGTCAGCAGCAGGCGAAGCGGCAGCGATAAGATGACGACGAATCTGATGCAGACGCTGCTGAAACGCCAGCAGCAGAAAAAAACGCAGTTGACGCCCTTTGTCAGCGTGGTGTGTCCTACCTGGAACCGACGGGCGTTTCTGCCCTATCTGCTCTATATCTTCCAGTACCAGGACTATCCGGCGGATAAGCGTGAGCTGATTATTCTTGATGACTCCACGCACAGTAACGCCGATCTGATCGCCATGATGGTCGATCCGGCTCTGTGTACGGTGCGCTATGTTCACAGTCCGCAACGGCTTGATTTGGGCAAAAAACGCAACATGCTCAATGAAATGGCGAAGGGGGAGTACATCATTTGCTTCGATGATGATGATTACTATCCGCCGAATAAAATCAGCGCTCAGGTGGCGGCGATGCAGGCCAGCAATGCCCTGTTTTCCGGCAGCGATACGATTTATATCTGGTACAGCCATCTGGATAAAATCTACCAGACTCATTCGTTTGGTGAGCGTCATGCGCTCAACGGCACGTTCGGCTACCATCGCAATTTCCTCAAAAATCATCGCTATGAAGACACCGCGACCCTGGCGGAAGAACAGGCGTTTCTGAATAACTTCACCACGCCGGTGCAGCAGATCGATCCGCGTCAGGCGATCCTCTGTATTTCTCACAGTGACAATACCTACGATAAAGATTTCGTTCTCGGCTCCTCAAAACCGGTTGACCTGACGCTGGAAGATTTCGTTAGCGACCGCAACTTACTGAACCACTACCGACGTTTAAGTCAGGCGCCGCTGAGCGCCGCCGTTGAGTGGCAGGCATTTGACCGGGTGGCGGTGCTTTACGATCCGCAACGTGCCGATGTGCTGGCCGCTCAGATAGAGGCGCTGACGGCGCTGGGAATGGAGGCGAAGCAACTGGTGCCTGTTGCGACCGACCCGCAGCACACTGAACCTGAACGGCACTGTCAGGTGCTTGAACAGGCGCTGAGCGAGCAGTGGGGCAGCGTGCTGATGCTGGATGCGTCGGTCAGGTTTGTGCGTAAAGAGATCTCCCTGAAAACGGTCAATCAGCTGCTGACGCGTTTACCGCATATCGACTGGCAGGTGGTGTTGCTGGGCGCGCGTTACGACAGGATTTCACCGCTCAGGTCACTGCCCGGCGTTGTGCGCGTGCTGGAAGGCGGGTGTGGCTGTGCCTATGCGGTCAACGGACCCTATATCCCGACCCTGCTTGAACATTACCGACAGGCACACGCGCTGGAAACCTGCTGGCCCGCGCAAATGCAGGCTCACTGCTGGCTGGGCCTGCAGCCGAGTTTCGCCTTTTTACCTGAAATACATGACCCGACCAGCGGCACGACGATTGACTGTACCCACTGGTTTTTCCGTAAAAATTTTCAATGATAAATGTCGCCCTTTCAGCGGCCGGAGCAGTTTGTATGGAAATGATTGAACATTACCAACCTGAATACGTGATGCGCTTTAACGATCGCAATGCGCCTTGTGACTGTCCCGCCTGCCAGAGTGGCGCAGACGGCTGGCCTGAAACGCGAGTCACCCTCGGCAACCAGCAGCGCGACAGCCTTAACGCGGCCTGCGAAAGCGCCGCGCGAGAAATTCTGCTCAATCCAGCCGCGTTTCTGCTGCATACCAATGAGGTTGAATCTGGCGCTGAACGCCGGGCTGACCTGTGGAACGAAACGCTCAACCAGCAGTGTATCAATATGGCGGTACACCCGGCGCTGACGCTGGAAAGCAGTCTCTATGCTATTGGCGTGCTGCTCAGCAAGGCACAGCGCTATGTCGATGAAAAACAGGGTGAGCCTCAGCTTCTGGTCACGATGGGTGACGAGCTTTCGCAGCTGGCCGAGGGCGGCATCCTGAATCAACAGTTGGCTCTGCTGCCGACGATCGAGGCGAACCGTGTCAAAGCCCTGGGCGAGATGGGGGCGATGCGCCTGAACCTGAATCTTCCACCGATGCAGAAAATGATGTTCATGCTGAAGCTCAGCGAACTGGCGGTCATGGAGCCGGCGAGGTTACAGGATCGCCTGCGCGAACTGGATGCAAAGCCGATTCCACTGCGGGAGGAGCAACCGCATATTCTGCGTAATATGCTGATTTACCGGCTGTATAGCGAATTCTTCCCGGGTCTGGAAGCGTCCAACTACGGTGAGGCGCTCATGTTGCTGACGCGTCAGTTCTTCCAGTTGAAGATGCTGTGTGCGATGTGGCTGGAAGATAACGGTCAGCTGACTGAGGATGATTTCATTGTCCTGTTCAGCGCATGGTTTGCCTGGCAGCAGCAGGCCATTGCGGTGGAAAAGGCGAGTACCGCGGACTACAGCTTGCTGTGTGGATTGTCGTTAATTTAATTCGACATGGGATTAACGCATATACCGCATGGTATATGCGTTAATCACTGCCTGAATTTATGCCAGTCGTCGGAAAAGGTAGAAATCTGCAAAAGAGGTATTGTTTTGATCGCGGATGTTGAATGGATAGGCGTTAGGGATCCAGTCGAGTAACTCCCATTCTGCTGACTTATGTTTTACGATCCAGTCCGTAAATTTACGGTGACGAACATGTTTAACATGCCCACCCAGCAACGCATTAAGCTTCTCATCATTTGACGCATAGATCGCCACGAAACGTTCTGCGGCGTTAAACAGCGTTTCCATATATTGCGTGAAGACGCCATCTTCAATCAGGTGATAAATCACGTCCAGAGACAGCGCGAGTTCTGCAGTCTTACCCTTCCACTCACTCACCGGATAAAACGCTTTTGAAGTATCGCCGGCAAAACGTTCCCGGCAACGCTGTAACGCATGTTCCGAAACATCGAAGCCGGTATAACGTGGGTAGCGAGACAGGGAGAGCTGGTTTCCGTCCCCACAGCCAAACTCAACCACTGAGCTTATTTTCTCACGCTCGACAAAAGCATTTAGCACCTCAGCCTTAAATTGGGCGAGGCGGCCATAAGAACCCGCGCCAGAGTTACCTGCCAGACGATAGCGGTCGTCCCAGTATTGCGCGGAGTGGCGAAAGGCCAGCAAATTTTCAGTATCAGTCATGGTGTATTCCGGTGCTTCAGACTCAAAGGTTGGTCAGATAAGGCGCGATTGGTGTGTTGTTCAACAGCGCCTGTTTTAAATCGGAAATCATCTGCGGATGCTCCGGCGAATCCGTACGAAGGCTAAACGCCCGGCAATATTTATTCGGGAATGTGGTGGTCAGATAGTCACGCAGAGGGGCGGCATCCAGTGAGGTTGCAACCAGCACCGGCAGACTGGAAAACGGCAATGCCTTATCTGAGATAATAACCAGATGGAAGTTTTTATCCTTCTGCGTGCCAAGGTGCTGGATTTGCTGAAGAAGTTGCTCCAGCGGGGTGGTTATTGCGTCGAGGACGATAACGATATGGTCCAGATCGCAGGCCGCGATCAGAGCCTCATTGCGACGCTGAACAAAGGCATCGATTTCTTTACAGCTCTTGCCCGGAAACAACTTTTCAGGCCGGTACCGGTTGAGCAGCGCCTGGAAGATGCGAAATTCATAGGTGGCATCAACCGGTTTACCTAATCCGGTCAGATTGTCGTCATGGAGTCGATAGAGAATGTTGCACTGAGGGGTAAATGTGATTTGTGCTTTACCCACCGCACGGGACCAGAATTCATAATCATGCGCGCGCAGATAGTGCGTATCGTAGTTCCCCACCTCTGCATAAAGCTTACGGCGTACACAGCAACCGGGATTAGAAATAAAGTTTCCTTGCGGCAGTTGGGTGAGCCAGTTTGCTGGTGGGTGATTAAACAGCGCGAAAAATTGCTTTTCTTCCTGAAGCGTTTCGAGCGCACAGGATATGACATCGGTGTGAGGCCAGCGCTGTATCAGCGTGCGGTAGTGGGTAATGGCGTTAGGGTGTAGTAAATCATCACTATCGAGCCAGACCAGATACTGACCGCGGGCTTCTGAAATACAGCGATTACGGGTATCAGGCGCATTGGTATGAGGTTTACCAACGATACGCAGTCGGGGATCGTTAATATGCTTAAGGCTTGCCAGACTGCCATCCGTTGAACCATCGTCAACCACAACCACCTCGATGTGTCGGTCTCTTTGGTTCAGGGCTGAGCACACGGCAGGAAGCAGATAGCGTTCGCGGTTGAAGCAGGGGATAACGATTGAAAACAGGGTAGAATTGGACATCACAGGCTGCCAGACAGGCGTGTAGCGCTGCGGCAGGTCTTGTTGTGCCAATAGCGTTTGCGCCTCCTGCATGTACTGCTCAGGATGGGCATTGCCTGCTGTTATCTGTTTTACCGCCTCATCGGATGAGAGGAAAAGGTACCGGTCAGGTAAATATTCCGTCAGGCCGCCCTGGGCGTGAAATACAACGGGCTTCAATCCGGCCAGCATCGCCTCAAATACTGCCATACCCTGAGATTCATGGTAGCTGGTGGATAACAGGAACGATTTGCCGACATACCATGCGGCCATCTCATTGGCGGCCAGGGTCCCACAAATGACGATATTACGGCGTAATCCATACACATTGACCAGTTCGCAGAAGCTTTCGTACAGGCACTGATCCTCCACGCGGCCTGCGATGAAAAGTGTGTAACGTGAGTCAATTTTAACCAGCGCCTGCATGACAGGAAGCAGCATGACCAGGTTCTTCTGCGCGGCGAAACGCGCAACACAAGCAATATGCCAGGGATTACGACCCAACGTTGGTTTTATCGCCGCAACATGTCCGGTCAAATTCGGCAGGACGGTCATTTGCAACTGAGACGGAAATTTTTTCCCCATGACCTTGATGAAGCGCTTTTTCATTGCCTCACTGACGAAAACCACTTCGTCAATTGTGTTCCAGTTAGCCTGTAAAAAGGCATCACCATACAGCTCGTAGCGGTGAATACGGCAAACCAGTCGACAATATTTGGGCAACTGGCTGGCGAGGATAATGGCGCCGTCACCCCATTCAAACCAGGCGACATCGCAATGACGCAGGGCATTCAGCAGTCTCTGCTGATTCAATCCCTCACAGCTAAGCGTGGTGACCAGATGACCCTGTTCACTCATCAGGCGCATAACAGGCTTAACAAAATGGAAGTTATCCTGCGTTGCGGTGATAACAATTCGCTGTGCGTTTTCTGATACAGGAGCGAAATAATAGCACTGCTGGTGATCGGCGTGACCGGTGCAAACATAATTTTCACGCCCAAAGTAGAACGCCAGTTCAGTGAATCTGTCCGGGGTCGCGTCTTTGAGAGTTACTGATAACTTATTTTTAGCGGCGTTGTTAAAAATAGTCATCAACTGATCGAGCGGTAACGTTGCGGATATTATCGTTGCATAAAGGTTGCTTTGTTCGCTCATTTAATTTCCCTGATGGCAAAACTTTGTTTTTCTGTCACATCAACCGTCATAAAAATAAATTCCCAGCCAAAGGCAACGCAACATGGGTAAACCGCCGCGATGACGGCACAGCGATAGTCTTTTATAAAATCACTCATCGTATAGTCATGTCCGGAAATGATTCCCCGGCCTTTACTTTTTTTCAACAGGCACATAACTTGCGGATGGTAGTCTCATAGCAGTAATCGGTTTCAATATAAATCCAGCCCATAGCGCCCTCTTCGAACCGACTGGCCGTTTCATCCTGCGCTTTTTGTTGATATGCATTGCCAATATATTGTCAGTTGAGCACATTGATTCGTTTTTCATTTGCTGATGACATTCGTCAAAGCCGTTTTATTTAAATGTAAACAGATGAATGAAATGAGTGAATTATTGGTTAAAAGACATTCATCGATTGAGCTATGAAGGGGGAATTAACCGGTCGTGTTAATAATTTCCTGGTGGCAGGGTAAATAATTACCCTCGCCGCTATACCTGCTGATAAAGCCAGTTTTCCGGCTCGCTGATATTTAACAGGTTTTGCAAAATCTCCTGCTGCATCGACAGAACGGCAATGTTGCTGTCATTGAGCGCGTTGCACTCGGCCGCAATCTGTTCGAGGGAGTCCCAGAGTCTGTTTAACTGACTCTGATGCTGAGCCGGAAGGCGAGAGAACAGCGTCCGCAGACCGGGCGCGCCGACGGGGATGCCGAGTTGAGTGAGCAGTTGATAACGCACCTTGCTGTTGTGAGACAGCTTCTCGTAAAGCGACATCAGCTGCGGGTTGAGCAGGTCAAGCTGTGCGGCATCACGCGCGATCAGCCACTGGCGCTGATCGGCAAGTAGCGTCTTCAGCGTTGTGTAGGTTTCACGATCTTCAATCATGCCCTGGACCAGCATTTTTACGCACTGTGCGGCGTTACTCATTGTTACCTCTGATAATATTTCTCGATTGCGCTGGCCAGCGAGTCGACATCGATGCTGATTTTTCCGCTCGCAATCGCTTCTTTCATGCTGTTGACGCGGTCCATGTCCACCTCTGGCAAGGTGGATAGCTGTGTCTGCGCGTCACCAAGAACCGGGTCGATGGCGGCGGCTCGGGTGGTTTTCATCTCTTCCGTGTCTGCGGCGCGCGTTGGGGTGGCAGAACCGGCCTGATTCACTGCGCTGGTCATTGCATACTGGGTGGATGTCACTTTCATCGCGCTACTCCATCTTCGGTGTTTTTATTGGTCGTTTTAGCCAGGTGAGAGAAAGCGGAAAAAAGCTTTCCTGACGCCTTACCCGGGTAAAGCGGCGTATCACTGCGAAAACTTAAGCGCCAGGTCATTTTTTATCTGGCCGAGGCGTAGCCGGTTCTGACCACGCCCATATCCACCACCATCGCGGTGACCTCACGTTCACTGCTTTCGTTTTTCACCTTAATCAGCTCGCCTTTACGTCCTTTCTTGCTGGCGATGCCCATGGTGCGCGCTTCTACCCCATCCTGGACGGCCACCATCAGCACACGCTGACCGCGCTCGACCATGACCGGTGAATCAAGCTGGCTCTGGCTGATGGGCTGAAGTTCGCGAACGCGACGCTTGAGGGTTAGCCCTACCACATCGTCCGGGCGTGTGAGGTAGCCGCTACGCAAATTGCTGATATTGAATTTCCGGCGTGTCAGATCGCTGGCCGTCAGCATATGTCCGCGCTCCAGCGTCTGTTTCGCCATCAATACCTGAAGATAGATATCGGGCTTAACCGTTACCGCAATGTCCCAGCCGCTTCCGGCCTCACAGCGCACGTCAAACCGCAGCCGGCGTAAATCAAGGCGTTCGCCTCCCGCCATGCTGACGCTGAGCGGCGAGGGGCAGGGAGCATATTGCGAAATTTCGGCGGGGATAAACAGGTTCAGCTTCGCCTGGTAGGCCTCCCAGCGATTGCGTTCCGCCTCGTGGCGAATAGCGTCGACCGCCTGCTGTTGTACCCGGGCGTAAACCTGCTTGCGTGCAGTGGTGGGGGCAGGCTGCGCGAAGGCAGGCAGGACAAAAACAGCGACCAACAGGGCCGGAATTCCGCGGCGGAAAAATCCTTTCCCATCTCCGGCGGCTGTTATTGAAAATTGTATTAAATTCATGATGTTAAAAACCTGGCACGATAGTTGCTTTGAAGGATTCAGCAACCAGGACTATCGCAGGTGTCCATCATCAGAAAGGAGTGAGTTTTGAGTATTACTTTTGATAAGGCATTGGGCGTTCATCCGCAGGCTGTAGCACTTCGACTTTCCAGGGCGGAACTGCTTTCAGCAAATCTGGCTAACGTCGATACCCCCAATTTCCAGGCTAAAGATATTGATTTTGCCGCGGAGATGCAACGTTCGCAGCGGGATTTCTTTCCCGGCTCTGCGCCGCAGGAGATGTATCGCGTGCCTTACCAACCCTCCTCGGACGGCAATACCGTCGCGCTGGATGTGGAGCAGGCGGAGTTTTCCAAAAACGTGCAGGACTACCAGATGAGCCTGGCGTTTTTAAACATGAAATTTACCGGCTTGAAGAAAGCAATTGAAGGTAAGTAATTGAATCAGGTAACGAAAAATGGCTTTTAGCGATATTTACCGCGTTTCGGGATCGGCGATGACGGCGCAAACCGTTCGTCTGAACACCATCGCCAGTAACCTCGCCAACGCCGAAACCCCGGCGCTGGATGAAGAGACTGTCTACAAAGCGCGTCGCCCGGTATTTGCCGCGGTTTACCAGAATGGCCAGCTGATGAACGACCGGGCACTGACCGGTGCACGTGTGCAGGTGCTGGACGTCGTCTCCACGGGAAATGCGCTTCAGCGCTATGAGCCGCATCACCCGATGGCAAATACCGACGGTTACGTCTGGTATCCGGACGTCAACGTGGTGGAGGAGATGGCCGACATGATGTCCGCGTCACGCAACTTCGAAACCAATGTGGATGTTCTTAACAATGTAAAAAGCATGCAGCAAAGCCTGCTTCGTCTTGGAGAAGCGTAATTCATGAGCGTAAACGGCGTATCTACCCAATCCGGCACGACCGCCTACAACAGTGGTGTGACGGCGAATGACAACACGGCAGCCAGCATGAACAACCTGTTTATGCAGCTGCTGGTGGCGCAGATCCAGAACCAGGACCCGCTCAATCCAACCGACGGGACGGAATATGTCAGCCAGCTGGCGCAGCTGACTCAGGTGCAGTCGATGGAAACCATGTCGAAGCTGATGGCGAATAACGCCGTGCTGATGGACAACCTGCAGACGCTGTCGACCGGCAATCTGGTGGGGCAGAAGGTGATGGTGCAAACCGACACCCTCGAAACCGACGGCAGCACCCCGGTAGATGGCCGCCTGACGCTGGACCATGCCGCGAATACCGTCACCGTGATCGCCAAAGATGCGAGCGGAACCGAGAGCAAAATTGAGCTCGGCAAGCAGGAACAAGGCGAGGTCAAATTTACCTTTGATCCTGAAGAACTGGGGCTGAAGGCGGGCACCTATACCCTCTCTGTGGTCACCGACACTGAAGAGGCCAGCGTGCTGATCGAAGTAGGCGGAATGGTGAATAACGTTCGCATTCCGCTCGACGGCAGCCCCACGGTGTTGAATATCACCGGCATTGGCGAAGTGGCTTACAACAATATTACGCAGTTTGGGCAGTCGCAAAACAAAAACCCTAAAGGACTAATCAGTTAATCAGGAACAATTATGAGCTTTGATATTGCAATTTCAGGCTTAAATGCCATTAACCAACAGCTTGGTGCCATCTCCAACAATATTGCTAACTCTGGCACCGTCGGCTTTAAGTCGGGCCGCGCGGAGTTCGCTTCGCTGTATGCGGAAGGTCAGCCGCTGGGCGTGGGCGTTACCGGCATCGCCCAGAGCATTTCCAAAAGCGGAAGTATCTTTTCCTCTGCCAATAGCCTCGATTTAGCCATTAACGGCGACGGCTTTTTCGTGATGCGCGACAGCGCAGGCACCACCTCTTACACCCGTGCGGGCTACATGCAGACCGACAACCACGGTAACCTGGTCAACAATCAGGGGATGTACCTGCAAGGCTATCCGGTGGACGCTAACGGCGTGATCCAGACCGGTACGGTGGGCAATCTCACCATCAGCAGCGGCTCGCTGCCGGCAAAGGCCACCAGCACGCTCGACTTCACGGCGAACCTGAACGCCAACGAAAAGCTGCCCGTCAACGGCACCTTCGATCCGAAGGACGAAACGTCCTACAACCACACATACGCCACGCAGGTGTACGACTCGCTGGGGCGTGAGCACACCCTTAAGCAGTACTTTGTTAAAACCACCGACAACGAGTGGGAAGTGCACTACTACATGGATGACCAGGATATGGGCACCACGCAGAAGATGACGTTTACCGAGCAGGGTGTTTTGCAGGCACCTAACAGTGCCGTCAACATTACGGCCAACATTCCGGGCGCGGACGGGATTGAACTGGCGCTCAACTATAACGGCACCACGCAGTTTGGTTCCGATTTCTCGGTCAGTAAAAACAATGGTAACGGCTATGCCTCTGGCGAACGTACCGGCCAGATGATCGATAAAGACGGCAGCGTTTACGCCACCTTCTCTAACGGCGAACGTCTGCTGCAGGGGCAGGTGATCCTGGCGACCTTCTCCAACCCGAACGGTCTTGCCTCGCAGAACGGCACCACCTGGTCACAAACTGCCAGCTCCGGCGCGCCGCTGACCGGTACGCCGGGCTCTGGCCTGCTGGGGGCGCTGACATCCAACACGCTGGAAGGATCTAACGTTGACCTGACGGCGGAACTGGTCGGGCTGATGACCGCCCAGCGTAACTATCAGGCCAACACCAAAGTCATCAGCACCAACGACAGCATGATGACGGCGCTGTTCCAGGCGGTGTAATGGACCACTTAATTTATACCGCCGTGAGCGGCGCAACCCGAAGCCTGTCACAGCAGCAGATCCACGCCAATAACCTGGCCAACGTGAACACGCAGGGCTTTCGCCACGATCTGGACAGCGCCCTGTCGCAGCCGATCCAGGGGGAGGGTTACGCCTCCCGTTATCTGGTTCAGCAGCAGCAGGGCGGCGTGGATCTCACGCCGGGCGCCACGCGCGTGACCGGCCGCGATCTGGACGTGGCCATTAAAGGCAGCGGTCTGATTGCGCTGGTGAGCGGCAACCGTGAGGTTTACACCCGCAACGGCCAGATTGAGGTTGGGCCGGAAGGGGAGCTGACCATCGACGGTTTGCCGGTCTCTGGTGATAACGGTCCGATTGTGCTGCCGCCCTTTACCGCCATCACCATTGCTGATGACGGGGTGATTTCCATCGTACCGGACGACGGCAACGTAGCCGCACCGATGGAGATCGACCGGATCAAGCTGGTCGACATCCCTGCCGCGCAGCTGAGCAAGAACAGCGCTGGATTTATGATCACCGCCGCCAACGTTAACCCGCGTACTGAAGAGGTGGAACTGGTGTCACGGCATCTTGAAAGCTCCAACGTCTCGGCGATTAACGAAATGGTGTCGAGCATTGCCCTGAACCGTCAGTTTGAAGCTCAGATCAAAATGATGAAGGCGGCGGAAGATCTGGCGACGGCGGGAAATCGCCTGTTGCGCAATACCTGATTGAGTAAGGAATAACAATGAATCCCGCTTTATGGATCAGCAAAACCGGTCTTGCTGCGCAAGACGCGAAGATGAGTGCCATCTCTAACAACCTGGCCAACGTCAACACCACCGGCTTCAAGCGCGATCGCGTGATGTTTGCGGACCTGTTTTATCAGAACCAGCGTACGCCAGGCGGACAGCTGGATCAGAACAACACCTCGCCCACCGGCATTCAGTTCGGTACCGGGGTCAAGATTGTTGGTACTCAGAAAGAGTTCTCCACCGGCAATATTCAGAACACCGGACAGAAGCTCGATGTGGCGATTACCGGACAGGGTTTTTTCCAGGTGGAAACCAGTGATGGTGATATTGCCTATACCCGTGCCGGGAATTTCCAGAAGAACCCGGACGGCCTGCTGACCAACGCCCAGGGGCTGCCGCTGGTACCGCAGATTGAACTGCCGGATAACGTGAAGGATATCCAGATCGGCAAAGACGGCACGGTCACCGCGACGGTGGCAGGCGAAAACGAGCCGGTTGAGCTGGGGCAGATCACCCTGGTGAATTTTGTCAATCCGGCCGGCCTGGAAGCCATCGGCGGCAATCTGTACCGCGAAACCGCAGCCAGCGGCGAAGCGGTTGAGGGCGTTGCGGGCGAAGAAGCTTTCGGACAGCTTGAGCAGGGGTCGCTTGAAGGCTCCAACGTCCAGGTGGTGGAAGAGATGGTCGATATGATTACCGTTCAGCGCGCCTATGAGATGAACGCCAAAATGGTGTCAGCCGCGGACGACATGATGAAGTTTGTCACGCAGTCGATGTGATGCGTGCAGTGAAGTGGACAAAAAATGAAAAAGCAGTGTGTTATCGGTTTTTTTGTACTGCTGCTGGCCGGGTGTGAAAGCCCGGCGCTGCTGGTACATAAAGACGACGCAGCCTATGCGCCGCCAGAAGATTTTGCCATGCCGCCTGTGCAGGTGCAGGGCGGTGGTGTGTATAACGGCAACTATAACTGGTCACTGACACAGGATCGCCGCGCCTATCGCGTTGGCGACATCCTGACCGTGAAGCTGGATGAATCGACCCAGGCCAGCAAACAGGCGCGCACCAATTTCGGTAAGAAAAACGATGTCTCCATCGGCGTGCCGGAGGCCTTCGGCCATTCCGTGGATAAGCTCTCCGGTTCGATAGACGCCAACCGTAACTTCAATGGTAATGCCACCTCGCAGCAGCAAAACAGCCTGCGTGGTGCCATCACCGTTGCGGTCTACAAGGTGTTGCCTAACGGCGTGCTGGCGGTACGCGGTGAAAAATGGCTGACCCTCAATCAGGGTGACGAGTACATGCGCGTAACCGGACTGGTGCGTGCGGATGACATTGAGCGCGACAACTCCGTCTCATCCCAGCGTATTGCCAACGCGCGTATCTCCTATGCGGGACGCGGAGCGTTGAGCGATGCCAACTCTGCAGGATGGCTGACCCGCTTCTTCAACCATCCACTGTTCCCGCTTTAATGGAGTCTGCCATGCATAAAATGATGCTATTTCTGCTGCTGTGGACCAGCGGCGTGGCGGCGGAACGGCTGGGCAACGTGGTGGATATCCAGGGCGTTCGTGGCAACCAGCTGGTGGGTTATAGCCTGGTGGTGGGCCTCGACGGCACCGGCGATAAAAACCAGGTGAAATTTACCAGCCAGTCGATAACCAACATGCTGCGCCAGTTCGGCGTTCAGCTGCCAACCAAAATCGATCATAAGGTGAAAAACGTGGCTGCCGTGGCAATCAGCGCGACGCTGCCGCCGGGGTACGCGCGCGGTCAGGCCATTGACGTCACCGTATCGTCGATTGGCGATGCGAAGAGCCTGCGCGGCGGGACGCTGCTGCTGACCCAGCTGCGCGGGGCGGACGGTGAGGTCTATGCCCTGGCGCAGGGAAACGTGGTGGTGGGAGGCGTGAAGGCTGAAGGCAACAGCGGCTCCAGCGTCACCATCAACACGCCGACCGTCGGACGGGTACCCAACGGTGGGTCCGTTGAGCGTGAAATTCCGTCCGATTTTCAGCAGAACAGCCAGGTGATTTTGAACCTCAGGCGCCCGAGTTTTAAAACGGCAAACGGTGTTGCCGTGGCGCTGAATAACGCGTTTGGCGCTGGTACCGCCACGGCGCAAAGCGCCACTAACGTGGTGGTCAACGCGCCACAGTCGGCTGGCGAGCGCGTGGCGTTTATGTCGATGCTGGAAGATGTGCAAATCAATGCCGGGAAACAGCCGCCGCGCGTGGTGTTTAACGCCCGCACCGGCACGGTGGTAATTGGCGATGGCGTCGTGGTGCATGCCGCCGCGGTGTCACACGGCAACCTGACGGTAACCATCCGCGAGTCTGCCAACGTCAGCCAGCCAGGCGCGTTTAGCCCGGGCCAGACCGTGGTGACCCCGGAAAGTGATGTGAGTGTTAATCGTGGTCGCGGGCAGATGGTGACGGTTGCCGCGGGAACCAGCCTGCGCAGTATCGTCAATACCCTGAACAGCCTTGGCGCCGCGCCGGATGACACGATGGCGATTCTGCAGGCCCTGCACGAAGCCGGTGCGCTGGATGCCGAACTGGTGGTGATTTAAGGAGCGGTTATGTTAGATGCCATTACCCGTAACAGCGCCATGCTGCCCGGTGATATGACCGGGCAGGTCAAACCGCAAAACCTTGAGCAGGCGGCGGAGCAGTTTGAAGCCATGTTCCTGCGCTCGCTGATGAAAGAGATGCGTAAAGCCTCGCAGGCGCTGGCAGACGGCAATCCGTTCGACAGCAAACAGCAGCGCATGATGCAGGAATTCTACGACGACAAGCTCACCTCGCAGCTGGCGTCGCAGCGCAGCACCGGCATCGCGCAGATGATTATTACCCAGCTTGGGCCGCAGCAGAGTGCCGCGTTTAAGAATTCGCAGAGTATGGCCGCTTTACAACAACATCCTCAGCTATTAAAGACCCCCGTAGTACCGGTGATGCGGCGCGGGCAGGAGTAACCGATGAACATGATCAACATTGCCTGGAGTGGCCTGCAGGCGGCCCAGTTTGGGATGAGCGTGACTTCCATGAACATCACGAACATGCTGACGCCGGGCTACAGCCGCCAGGGCATTATTCAAAGCTCAGTGGTGACAATGGGTCAGGGCGGAATGTCGGCCGGCGCGGGTGTGCAGGTGGACAGCATCCGCCGTATCTCCGATCAGTACCTGACCAGCCAGGTCTGGCAGAGCAACAGTAAAGCCAACTACTACGGCATTAATAACCAATACCTGAGCTCGCTGGAAAAAGTAATCGGTACCGAGTCCACCAGCCTGGGCTCCGGGCTGGATGATTTCTTTGCCGCCCTGAGCGCGCTGACCAAAGAGCCAGAAAGTGAGGCCAATCGTCAGCAACTGCTGAACCAGGCGGGCTCGCTGGCGACGCGCTTTAACAATATGAACGACTTCATCAATAGCCAGAAAACGTCGATCACCAATCAGCGCGACACCATGGTGGGGCAGATCAACAGCCTGACGGCCGGTATCGCTGATTACAATAAAAAAATCATGGAGATGGATTCGACCGGCGGCAACAGCAACGTGCTGCGGGATCAGCGTGATGAGCTGGTAAAACAGCTGAGCACCTATGCCGACGTCAAGGTGAGCGAAGACAGTAACGGCAGCTACTCCGTGGCGATGAAAAACGGCCAGCCGCTGGTGAGCGGCAAGGTAGCGGGCGAGCTGAGCAGCAGCATGGACAGCAGCGGTAACCCGGTACTGAGCCTGAACTTCTTTAATACCAACTTCACGTTAAATCCTTCTACCGGCGGGCAGCTTGGCGCGCTGTATGACTACGAAACCGGCGATCTGGCGCAAATGCAGGCCTCGGTGCAGGGTATGGCGGAGGCGGTAGCGACGCTGTTTAACGACCAGCTGGCACAAGGCGTTGATAAGAATGGTAATAATGGCAAGCCGCTGTTTACGTTCGATCTTACCAACCCTAACGGCATCATACAGGTTAACGACCTCAAGCCGGACGAGCTGGCGTTGTCAGACAAGCAAGGGGAGCAGGGGAACGGCGATAACCTGCAAAAGCTGATCGAGCTGAAAAACACCAAGGTGGATATCGGCGGCATGGGCAACATGAGCCTGAATGAAGGCGCTGCCGCCATTATTTCCAACATCGGGATCGCCAGCAAAAAGTCTAAGAGCGAGATGGAGGCGGCGCAGGGGGTCTTCGAGCAGGCACAGCTGCAGCGCAATAATCTCAGCGCGGTCAACGAGGACGAAGAAGCGATCAACCTGCAGGTCTACATGCAGGCATATCAGTCAAACGTTAAGGTCATTGCGACCGGCAACCAGATTTTCAACGACCTGTTAGGCCTGTTTTAACCGGCGTTAAGGAACCTACTTATGCGAATCAGCAGTCTTTATAATTCCGATGCCATGATGGCGCAGCTTGGCGTTAACGGCACCCGCGCCAGCAAACTGATGGAACAAATGGCGACCCAGAAACGGATTAACGTCCCTTCTGACGATCCGGTGGTCGCCACGCGTCTGGTGCAGCTTAATCGTGAACAGTCGGCGATTAAGCAGTACCAGAGCAATATTACCGGCCTGAGCGGTGCGCTCTCCAGACAGGAAGCGAACATTGACGCCATGAGCAAACAGCTGCTGGCGCTGAATGACAAGCTGCTGTCCGCGGCCAACGGCGGCGTTCACAGCGACCAGGATATGGCGGGCTATGGCGCGGAGCTATCTTCGATGCTGGATTCGCTGGTCGCCTCGCTGAATGCGCAAAATGAAAGTGGCGGTTATCTCTTCTCCGGTACTAAAACGGATACCAAACCGGTTAGCTGGGATGAGGCGCAGGGGAAATATGTCTATCAGGGCAACAACGGCACGCGTGAAACCACGGTGGCGAACGGCGTAAACGTCACAGAGAATACCCATGTGGCGGGCGCGTTTTCCGGCAGCGACGACGATCTGGAGATGCTGAACAAGCTTAAAGCGCTGAGCGATAAAATGCAGGACCCGTCGCTGTCGGTGAGTGATTACCAGGCCGATATCGACGAAATGCTGACGATTTCCGGTCAGTCAAGCGATAAGGTCGCGGCGCTGTTTACCGACCTCGGCGGACGGCAGAACCGCCTGTCGATGCTGGCTGACGCGCATACCGACGTCAGCACGGCCAACGATCAGGTGATCCGCGATCTTTCGGATACCGACTGGGCTACCACCAGCATTAACCTGCAACTGTTCACCAACTCGGTACAAATCACCAACAAAGCGTACAGTATGATTAGCCAGCTCTCACTCTTCAGTATGTTGTAATGGTTATGCAAGTCGGTTTAAAAACAAACTCCTTAACCACCACGCCGTCCCCGGTCAGAACCACGCCGGGGGCGGCTGCGCCCGTTGCGCGCACTGAGCAAATCGCGCAGACCAGCCGCACGTCGCAACCTTTTCCCGAGTCCGCGCTGCTCTCTCGCCGCCCATTGCGTTACAACGTCCAGCTTAACCAGCAGCTCACGGCGGTGCAGAAGGCGGAGGATTATCTGTCTGAAACGGAAAATCAGCTGTTGGTGCTACGCCATCAGGCGATACGCGGAAAAGGTGACGCGCACGCCCCGACGGTGAGCCGTCTGTTACAGCAGCGCAGCACGCTTTCGGGCGGCACCATCGATCGTAACTTCAACGTGACGCTGCAGCAAAAAAGCCGGGTCAGTTTTGCCCTGCCGGGCATGGAAAAGGTGCTGGAGCAGACCCAGGGGGAAACGCTGGTGTTTGCGCTTGGCGGCAGCAAGCGGGAACTTACCGCCGTGTCGATACCGGCTGACGCTACGCCCCGGCAGGCGCTGATGCATCTGAACGTGGGCCTGGGACGTCTGGGGATCCATGCCACGCTGGGTCGGGACGGCACTGCGCTATTCCAGGTGGATGAGAGCCGCTGGGCGCAGGTCAGTCAGCAGTTGAGCGTGCGTGGCGAAGGCCACCAGTTCCCGGCGGACGCGTTTACGCTGCTCGCTCCGCAGGCGGAAGCCAGCCGTGAAGATCAGATTAACCAGCTCAGCAGCCAGTGGGACCGTGCAGCCAGCGGCACGCTTCAGCAAACGCTGGAGCAAATCACCCGCGAGCGGAGCAAGCTGCATCAGCATCAGGAACGCGTGACGGCGCGCATTCAGGATATGGCAACGGCGTATAACCCTCAGGAGGCGCTGGAAACGTCGCGCGCCCTTGGTGACGCGCTGGCTAACGGTGGCAAGCAGTACGGCCTGCTTTCACAGGCCCTGTTGGCGCAAGGAAATATCTCGCTGTCGACCGTAAAAAACGTGCTGGGATAAAGCCCTGCCCGCGTTTCCAGACGCGGGCGAAGGCGGGATCACTTGCGCAGCGGGTAGAGGAAAATAGCCCCGCTTTGTCCGACAACCAGCTGTTTATTGCCGACGTAAACCGGCTGCATCCAGAAATCAATGTGCATCAGCATATCCACCAGACCATCAATCATCAGCCCTTTTTGCGCCGTGCTGTAATAGATAGGCGTGTAGGAGAAGAAACGCTTACCGTTTTGCTCATTGATCTCGCTAAATTTCCCCTTCAATACAAAACGGTTATCGTTCGGGTTGGTTATCGTCGTCAACGTGGCGTGGTTGACGGTTTGCATGTGTGAATCGTAGATCTCTTTGCGGCGCGACATCAGATCGTAAAAGCCCAGCTGAATAAACCCTTCTACACCCGCCTGTGGCGCTGCGGCTGGCGTGATCAGCCGGGCCCCCGCAAACGTGCTGGCTGCCATCAGAAAATAGACAAGCAGCCACTTCCCGTTAAGAGCAGACTTCCATCTCACTGAGTTTTCTCCTCGTTTCTCGCAACAGCAGGTTGTTTAATTGTGTGGTGTCGATTCGCCAGTGATAGATCGCCATCACCAGCTGTTTCCTGTCGCATCGGCTTTCAAGCGCGAAGGTGTAGTTAAGCGTCTGGTCGACGCTCTGGTAATAGACCGTCATGCTGATGGACTGTGATTTTATCTGCTGGTTAATGGCGTACAGGGTGTCTTTGATCTTGCTGTAGAAATCCTCTTTGTTCATCTCCAGCCGGTTTGCTTCTGAGATCTCGTAGATGCGGATATTGCTGTACACCCCCGACTCCTGCTCGGTAGCGATCAGTCGGGAACCTTGCTCGTTTGCGTAACGCCAGCCTGCGACAGCGCTGAAGACCATTACGGCAATCAGCACAGCAAGCGCGATCAGAGGCTGTTGCAGGCGCGATCGCTTATCAGATTGCGATTGTGGCGTGACCTCAATCCCGCTGCTGTCCGGATCGGAAGACGTCGGGGGCAATAGCTCAGCAGAAGCATCCGGCGTTTCCTCCGTTATTTCCTCTGTGGCGTCCGTTAATGTCGTACTGGCAGGCTGATCGATATCGTCACTATCGTGTTCAACCGAGCGGCACCAGTCTTGTTCCAGCAAATAACCTTTTTTGGGTATGGTTTTTATAATTTTCTGCGTTTTTCCATCGTCTTCAAGTGCGGCACGTAATGCATGTATCGCATTGGGAAGACTATTATTTCCAATCACCCGGCGTTCCCACACCAGCGTGGTCAATTCCTCGCGGGAGAGTATTTTCCCTGCGTTTGTCGCCAGCACATTCAGCAGCTTTAATTGATACTCGCCGAGTCGTTTACGCTCACCCGAAACCAGGCTGATGATCGAACCTGAGGGTAAATCAATTAACCAGTTGTTAACCGCATAATAGATTTTATTCATGGCAAGTGTTGGTGGATTTCCACTCCTGAAGAATTTAATTCATAAAGGCATCCCGCGAACGCGTCGCTAAGTGCTTAATGTAAATTAAGGGTTAAATCCGTTTAAAATTCATTGAGAATTGCCGCTTGCCTGCGGAAATGATGCAAAGAAAAGGAGAGGTCAGGGGATTAAACGCGAGAACATGCGGTGTGCAGGGAGAGTTTAATCCAGCGATTTAGGCCCTTTCTTAGGCGTATTTAGGAAGTTTCTCTTCCGGGGCCCATTTTTACGCGATAAAAATGTGATATGCAACGAATTAATAAACCAATAAACGAGGCGGGTATTAATGCTTTTCGTTAAACGTTAAATGACGTGGTGTATTGTTCGATTTATTAACAATTGACTTTGGCATGTAAATAAAATGTTCTTAATGACCTTGTGCAAATGAGATGCTTTTCATTTTTTGAATAAAAAACGTTATAAAATGTCATGCTGATTTAAGTCGGGATGGGAATGTGCCGCTTTATCTTTCTCCCTTTTGCTTAATATTATTTCCCGGCATGGTTTGCATCTTTTATATATCCGTTATCCTCAGCCACCATCGCAAAATATTTTTATCCTGGATTTAATTCTTCGCTGGGGTGTGTCGTTTTACATGAGTACCAGAGAGAAGAACCTGGCAGACAGGTTCAAAAAGGAGAATACAAAATGGCACTTTCTATTTTTACTAACGCCTCTTCAATGGCTTCCGTTAACGCGCTGAATAAATCCAACAGCATGCTCTCCACCGCAATGGAGCGTCTGGGTACCGGTAAACGCATTAACTCTGCTGCGGATGATGCTGCAGGCCTGCAGATCGCTACCCGTCTTCAGGGTCAGACTAACGGCATGGCCGTTGCACAGCGCAACATCTCTGATGCCACTGCACTGCTGCAGACTGCTGAAGGCGCGTTCGACGAAGTCAGCAACATCATGTACCGCATGAAAGACCTCGCGACTCAGTCAGCGAACGACACTAACGGCCCGGAAGATCGTAAAGCGCTGCAGTCTGAAATGGACGAGCTGAACAGCGAACTGAACAACATCATGAATAACACCAAATATGCCGGTGAGAGCCTGTTCGCGAGCGGCGGTAAATTCACTGCCGCAATGAACTTCCAGATTGGTGCATCCGAAGGTGAAAGCCTCAAGGTTGATGTCAGCGCTGATCTGACCGCAGTACAAGGCGCAAGCGGCCTGGGTGCCCTGACTACCGCTGACGCACTGACCACCGTTTCTGGCGCTCAGGCGATGATCACCAACATCGAAGGTGCGATTTCTGAGGTGGGTACGCTGCGTTCCAAACTGGGTGCGAACATCAACCGTCTGGGTCACACCGCGGCTAACCTGGCAAACATGAAAGACAACACCGACCTGGCGCTGGGTAACATCCGCGATGCTGACTTCGCCAGCGAAGCATCCAGCATGACCCGTAACCAGATGCTGGCGCAAACCAGCATGTCGATGCTGAAACAGTCCAACAGCATGTCCGGTATGGTGATGTCCCTGCTGGGCTAATCCACTCACCTTTAAAAAAACACCGCTGTAAGGCGGTGTTTTTGTATGCGGCGTTTCCCTTCCTGGTCTTTCCCCTGAGGGGAAACCTTTCTTCCCGCTTAAATATAACATACTGAATCTAAACATTATTAAAACTGGCACAAAGTTTGCTTGTGTTGTGATGTGGCATAGCAACAGGTGCGAAAGGAGAAAAACACATGGCCGATTTTAGCAGTATTGATCCCCAGACTCTGGCTCAGCAGCTGGCGACCTACGACATCGCATCGTTGCAAAACCAGCTGAAGACCAAAACCACCACGATGGATTCGCAGAAGAAAGCCCTCGATGCGTTGAAAACAGCGTTGACCGATTTCCGCACGGCGATGAGCGGGCTGAACAAAACCAACGAAGGGATGCTGAAAAACCTCGTCAGCATGAACCGCGAGGGAATTGCCAACGTCACCGCGCAATCAAATGCGTTGAAGGGCACCTACAACATCGAAGTTGAGGCGCTGGCCTCTGCGCATCAGATCGGTTTTGACAAGATGTCCGACGACAGCATCAAAAATGCGTCGGGCACGATGGATATTACGCTTGGCACTGGCGCGAAAGCCGAAACCATCACCGTGGATTTGACGGATATGGAGAGCCTGAGCGACCTGACCAAAGCCATCAACGGTCATAAAGATAACCCTGGCGTGACGGCATCGCTGATCCGCACCGACGGTGAAGTCACGCTGATGCTAAGCAGTGATGAGAGCGGCGCTAAAAATACCCTCTCCGTGACCAGCCCGACCGGTTTGGATTTCTCTAATCCACAAACAATCTCGAAGGCTGCGGACTCCGTCATAAAGATGGGCGATATGACCTTCACCAACAGCTCCAACACGCTGGATAAGCTGATCGACGGCGTGACCATCGAACTGACCTCGGTCACGGAAGCCAACAAGCCGCTGACCGTTTCGGTAGGGACGGACAGTGCGGGAACGAAAGAACAGCTGCAGACCTTTGTGGATGCCTATAACACCCTGCAGGACACCCTGACCAAACTGACTAAAAGTGGCAACGGCAATGATGAATCCCGCGGGGCTTTTGCCGGTGACGCCACCATGTCCTCACTCGATCGCGAACTGAACGACGTGATGCGTCAGGTATTTGGCGACAAGCGCATGTCTGATTTCGGCATTACCGCCGATCGGGAAGGCAAATTGCAGATTGACGGCAAAAAGCTGGATAAGGCGATCAAAGCTGACCCGCAAAAGCTGAACGATCTGTTTAACGGTAAGGAAGGCATGCTGACGGCGATGGATAAGTCACTTGACCGCTATCTCAACTCGACCAACGGCCTGCTGAAGGGGCGCCAGGAAGTGCTGGATCGTCAGCAGAGCGACATTGATACCAAAACCGAAGCGATGAATGCGCGCTATGAAAGCTCTTACAACCGCTATCTGAAGCAGTTTACCCAGCTGCAAAAAGCGATGGCGCAGATGAATAACACCATGGGCATGTTTGGTTTAGCTTAAGGAAACAACCACTTCTATGTACGGGAACGAACAGCAGGGTTATAGCCACTATCAACAATCCGATCTGGCTATTCAGGCCGCCGCAGCAAATCCACATCAGCTGGTGTTGATGCTGTTTCACGGCCTGATGGATGAGCTGGTGCGGGCAAAAAGTCATATTGCTGCGCGTCGATACGATCGCAAGGTGCAGAGCATTAATAAATGCATCGACATTCTGAACGCCCTGACCAGCTCGCTGGATTTTGACAAGGGCGGAGAGCTGGCGTTAAGCCTGGCCAATCTTTATGACTACTGTGTTTATCGTCTCTACGATGCCAGCCACAAACTCTCCGTCGCCAGCGTGGAAGAGGTGGAAGTGATCCTCCGCAACCTGCAGGACGGCTGGGAAAGAATGGGGCAGCAGAATGGATGATATTCAGGTTATGCGTTTTCTGGCGCGTTCCCTGGAGCAGGCGGCCAGCCAGCACGACTGGCCGACCATGCAGGACGTTGACGCACAGATTGCGGCACTGCTGAGCTCGCTGAAAGGGCAACCGATAAGCACGGAAAAACGTGAAGCGCTGGCTGCACTGCGGCAGGTACACCTTCGGGTGAATCATTTCTGCCAGGCACAAAGCGATGAGCTGGAAAAGCAGCTCGCACGCACGCGTCGTAACCGGGAAGGGGCCGCGGCCTACGCGCAGTTTTCCAGCGCAGAGGAACGGGGTTAATGGATCTGTTGCTTTCACAAATGACGCCGGTTCCGGCGGCTACTGATCCTGTCAACGCCTCCCCGGTGCTGCCCGCGTTTAGTAATGCGGGCGAAATGCCTGCGGCTTTTGACGCCTCAGGTCAGGCGCAACCGGGTTTCAGCGATGCGCTGCTCAACATCATTAACGTTTTGATTGGCGGTGAGCAGCAGCGGGACACTGCTATGGTGCTGGCGGAGGTGAAATCTCCCGACGATGAACAGACGGAGAAGCAGGCCGACGCCACCCGCGATATTAACGATCCAGACGGCTCGCCACAGCAGCTGCTGGACGCACTGCTGATGGCAAGCCAGCTGCCCGCCAGGACGCTTAATGCCTCTGCCACGCTTATGCCGCAGCCCGGCAATGCGTTGACGATGCAAAATATCACGGCGGGGCAAACAACCCTGACGACACCGCGCGCCGCTCCTGCGCAGCCCGCGTTAGTTGACGTCGCGCCAGAACCGCTTGTTCAGGGCATAAAACCGGCGGTGGCGGATCTCACTAAACCGTTGATGACGATGATGCCTGCGACGGGACAGCCCGTTGTGCCTCAGACGTTCACTCACGCGTCAGAGAAACAGACGCTGAATCTGCCGTCGATCACCCTGGATGCCGACGAGGCGAAATGGGCGCAGCAGCTACACAGCGCCCTCAACGATCGTTTGCAGCTCCAGGTCAGAAACCAGGTGCAGCATGCCACCATCCGGCTCGATCCGCCCGAAATGGGCAAAGTAGATATCTCCCTGCAGATCGAAAACGGACGCATGCAGGTGCATATCAGCGCCAGCAACGGGGAAACCTACCGCGCGCTGCAGCAAATCAGCACCGAATTGCGCCAGAGCCTGACGGAACAGAATTTCGTTCAGGTGAATGTGCAGGTTTCTTCCCAGTCGGGACAATCGCAACAGGGTCGTGAACAGCAGCATGCGCAGGTGCCGCCAGAGAGTCCGATCGCCGGGGCAGACATTGCCGCCGACGAGGCGAGGGCGGCACTCAACAAAGACGACTCAGTATTACTTACGGTGTAAACAGACTCATTATGACTATAAAAACATTTTCATTAGGACTGGTGATTGCCCTAATCGCCGCCATTTTTGCCGCCGTACTGACCGTCCTCGGCACACATTATTTAAACCAGGATAAAGGCAAGCTCTCCAGCCTCACCAGCCTTTTCAGCGCTTCCGAAGAGACCCCGGTGGAGTTCGTGGAGATCAAGAACGTCGTCATCACCCTGAAAAGCCATCGCGATGCAGAACGATATTTGCTGCTGGAGCTGGCGCTGACCACGCACTCGCCGGCCGATGCCCGCCGTGCGAATGAACTTTCCCCCGCCATTCGCGGCGCAACGGTCAACCTGCTGTCGGCGATGGAATACGACGCGGTACGCAGCATGAACGTGGAATTACTGCGTGACAAGCTGATGCAGGCTTACAGCGAACGCTTTCAGAGTCTGAATACGCGGATGCCGTTTAACGACGTGATCATCAGCAAAATGGTTTTCCAGTAAGTCGCGGCAGTTGATGGAAATGATGGATTTTATTGCTGATGACTCGCTGACACCCGCTGATGAAGCGCGTTACGTCAACGCTTACCTGCCGCTGGTTCACCGGGTGGTGAAACAGCTCGCGTGGCAAACCAGCAGTGTAATGGACAAAGAGGACATGGAGCAAATTGCGCTGATGGGCCTGTTGTCATCGCTGCGGCGCTACGGTCATCCCGACGAACAGTTTGGCGCGTATGCGGCCCAGCGCATTCGCGGCGCCGTGCTCGACGAACTGCGCGAGCTGGACTGGCGTCCGCGTCGATTGCGGCAGAAAAGCCACAAGCTCAATGACGCAATTCGGGATCTCACCCGCGTGCTTGGCAGAACGCCGAGCTTTGAAGATCTGAATGCGCAGCTTTCCATTACCGCAGAGGAGTACCACGAGTATTTGCTGCTGGACTGCGCGAAGACGCTGGAGAGCCTTGATGATTTATTGAGCGACGATGCCCTGAACGGCACGCTAAATACACGTTCGCTGGAAGATGAAATGGTCACCAGCGGTACGTTACGGGCTGCGCTGGCAAGTCTTGATGAGCGTGAGCAGATGATTCTCACGCTCTATTACCAGCAGGAAATGAGCTTAAAAGAAATTGCGTTAGTCCTCGATCTCACCGAGGCGCGTGTCTGTCAGCTCAATAAAAAGATCGCTCAGAAGATCCAGTGTTTTTTTCAGAAGTGAAAGGTATATGCAAAAGTTTCTCGGTATTTTCATTATTTTCGCCTGCGTGGTAGGCGGTTTTCTTATGTCCGGTGGGCGTCTGGCCTCGTTCTGGCAGCCCGGTGAGATCATCATTATTCTCGGGGCGGGTCTTGGGGCGATGGTGCTGGCGAATCCTAAACCGGTTCTGGCGGAAATGTATCGCCAGTTTCGCGGCATCATGCGCAAAAACGAATATACCGATGAGTATCAGCGTCAGCTGCTGATGCTGCTGTATGAACTGCTTGAGCTGGTTCAGGATGGGGGGCTGAAGGTGCTGGATGAGCACATCGAAGTTCCGGAAAGCAGCCCGCTGTTTCAAAAGTACCCGCTGATTCTGCAAAACAAAGCGATCATCACTTTTATTGCGGATAACTTCCGTCTGATGGCGATGGGCAAGATTAACGAGCATGAGCTGGAAGGGCTGCTGGAGCAGGAGCTGGTGGCGATGGAAGAGAACCTTCTTCAGCCGTCCCGCTCACTGCAGCGTACCGCCGAAGCCATGCCGGGCTTTGGTATCTGTGCGGCGGTGCTGGGCATCATCATTACCATGCAATCCATCGACGGGTCTATTGCGGTGATCGGTGTGAAAGTGGCCGCCGCGCTGGTGGGAACGTTCCTCGGTGTTTTCTTCTGCTACTGCTTGATGGATCCGGTGGCAAACGCCATGGAGCAGCGCACCAAAAAGCAGATGGCGGTGATCGAGTGCGTGCGTACCGTGCTGGTGAACCATGTCGCCGGAAAACCGACGCTGCTGGCGGTAGACGCCGGCCGCAAAATGCTGCCGCTTGATTCAAAACCAACCTTTGCCACGCTTGATGGCTGGGTGAATCAGATGACAGGTGAGTCCTGATGCGTGGCGGTCGCGGAAAAGAACACACCACGATCATCAAACGCTCCTCGCGCAAAAGCCATGACGCGTTTCATGGCGGCGCGTGGAAGGTGGCCTTTGCCGACTTTACGCTGGCAATGATGGCGCTGTTCATGGTGCTGTGGATCATGGGGTCGGTAACCGAAGAGGAGCGTAAAGAGATCGTCTCCCAGCTTAACGGTCAGTCGATTTTTGACGGGCATACCCTGTCGCCTATCACCCAGCCGCACGGAATGGGCGGCAAGCTTGCCGTGACGGAGAAACGCGACAGTGAAGCACAGAAAAAGCAGCGCGATGACGTCACGCCCGCAACGAAGGTCAGAGGCGAAAGCCTGGATGAGGTGAAATCGCGTTCGCAGAACGAGATCGAAGATCTCGCACGCATCATCATGAAGATCACCTCCGCCTATGATGCCCAGTCAAACCTGCAAATTGAGATTGTGCCGCAGGGGTTGCGCATCCTGATTACCGACGATCGGAAACGTGAAATGTTCCAGCGCAGCAGCGCGATTCTGACGCCGTTCTTCACACGGTTGCTCACGGAATTCGCCCCGGAGCTGAATAAAATCGACAACAAGATCATTATCACCGGCCATACGGACGCGACGCGTTTCCGCGATCAGGATCTCTATAACAACTGGAACCTTTCTGGCGAGCGCGCGATGCAGGCCCGTAAGGTGTTGACCCGCGCCGGATTGGACCAAAGCAAGATTTTACAGGTTAGCGGAATGGCCGATCAGATGCTGATCGATCCGGATAACCCCCTTAGCTCATCGAATCGCCGCATTGAGATCATGGTCCTTACCCAGTCGGCCAGCGAATCGCTGTATCAGTTCTTTGGCCAGCACGGTGAAAAGGTGATCAAGCCGATCGTCGACAGACTCTCGCAAAAGCACTAAATGGTTTCACGATGTTCAGCTTTATTCAGATCCATAAACCGGCCTACAGAGCGCTCTTCGTCGCGCTGACCCTGGCATTTTGCGCCGCCACTGAGGCCGCGCCACGCACCCAGACGATGTCCGCGGCGGAAAAAGACGAGGCGTTAAAGACCAGGATGCGGAACCGCGAGCTGCTGCTCAGGAAAAACCGTATGCGCCTTGCCGTGGTGCCTGTTACCCCGGAACAGAAGCTGCATGAGGCTGAAAAGCGCCGTCTCGAACGCCAGCAAAACCGTGAATGGCTGGCGATGCACTCACGCTGGCAGCCAGGAAGGTTGTCCACCGATATGATCTGGGATCCGCTGCCCGGCGAGACGATCAGCCCGCGGCTGCAGGCCTCGTTAAGACAGGTGATCGTCCAGCTGAAAAAGCAGTTAGGCAAACCTTATGTCTGGGGCGGGCAATCGCCGGAGCAGGGGTTTGACTGTAGCGGGCTGGTCTTTTACGCCTTTAATCCGGTGTTAAGCCGCAACCTGCCGCGCACCGCCAACGCGATGTTCCAGGACCGAACCTTGCATCCTGTGCGGCAGGAAAAATTACGCCATGGCGACCTGGTGTTTTTCAATATTAACCAGCGTCCCGGAGCCGACCATGTCGGCGTGTATATCGGGAACGGTGAATTTATCGAAGCACCGCGAACCGGTTTGAACATTCGCGTCAGCCAGCTTTCTGATGCCTTCTGGCAGAATCACTACCTGGGTGCCCGCCGGATATTAACTGAAGAGGCCGTGCTGTAACGGCCTGACGCTGAATACCCCTTCAAGGTATGCGCCGCCAGGGATGGCCCCCTTATTTAGAGATTGACTGAGATACTTTTCATGAACCAGATGCGTAAAAAATTCGCCATTGATGATGGCTCCACCAACGTAAAAATCAGCTGGATTGAAAACGGCAGCCTGAAAACGGTCGTTTCCCCAAACTCATTCCGTAAAGAGTGGAAAAGCGCGGCCCTGCTGCGTGGTCAGTCGGTGTATAACTACACCATCGGCACCACCAAATATACCTACGACGCCACCTCTGATAAGGCGTTGTCGACCACCCACATCGACTATCAATATGATGATTTAAACCTGCTGGCGGTGCATCATGCGCTGCTGCAAACCGGCGTCGTGCCGTGCGACGTGGAAGTGATCGTCACCTTACCGATTACCCAGTTTTATAACCCGGATGACTGCCAGCGTAACGAAGAGCGTATTGAAGCTAAACGTAAAAATCTGATGCGCGATATCACGCTGAATAAAGGCGAGCTGTTCCGCATTGTGGACGTGCAGGTGATGCCTGAAAGTCTGCCGGCGGCGCTGTCGCACCTTCTCAATTCGAGCGTCAACGAATTTACCAAATCGCTGGTGATTGACTGCGGCGGTACCACGCTGGATATGGGGATTATCGTAGGCGAGTTTGATGATGTCTCGGCGATTTACGGTAACAACGAAATCGGCGTGGCGATGGTCACCGATGCTACGCGTAAGCTGCTGGCGGCGGCGGACAGTGATTCAAGCTATCTGGTGGCGAATGAGCTTATCAAGCGCCGCCAGGATCTGGATTTCGTAAAAAGCGTGATTAACGATGAATCCCGTATCGATGAGATCCTTGAGAAGATTGAAATCAAAATCCAGGAACTGGGTGACCAGGTGGCTTACGAAGCGAAGAAGTTTGCCAAAAACCCGAACCGGGTTTATCTGGTCGGTGGCGGCGCGCATCTGATTGAAGGCGCGGTCCGCGAGGCTTACGCGACCCTCGGGGAACGCGTGATCACTATTGAAAATCCGCAAAGCGCCCTGTCTCGCGAAATCTGCCTTTATCATTCCGACACCGGTGCCCGGGACATTGAAGAACCCTTGATGGCCGAGGTTGGCGAGGATGCATAAGGGGCAGATCCGGCGGGTTAATCTCTCCCTTCACCTGACGCCGGAGCAGTCGCACGCGGATTTGCGTGCGATGCAGCAGCTACAGCAGTGGCACCAGTCGGTGGGGCAGTCGGACAACGTGGATGATTCAAATATGACCATCCGCGCTTTTCACCGCGATGTTTACCTGGCGGGACTCCAGCTGTTTCTGATGGACCCTGCGCGATGTCATCATGTGGCTGAGTCGCTGGGACGTGACAATCTCAGCTTTGAAACACTGCTGAAGGAGCTTCAGCCCCAGCAGCAGATGCAGATGCAGCCTCAGGCTGATGAATCGTCAGTGCAGCTGGCGGAGTTACAGAAAATTCGTGAAGAGATCGCCGCGCTCAGGCCGCTGATGGAACAGCAAAAACTCGCCCTGCAACAGTTACGTTTGACCGCGAAAAGCAGCAGCCCGGCAGCAGCTGAACGCGATAATGTGGAAGTGAGTAAGGTCGATGCACCGCTAGAAAAAATGCAAAAAATCCGACAAAAAGGGATCTTCTGAGGTTATTCCGCAGGCCGGGCGAGGTGCCGCCCGGCTGCCCGGCTTAAAGACGCCGCGCAACGGGATAATTACACCAGGCCGCCAGAGGGCAGTTTTTTGCTTGTGGCGAGACGTCAGCTATCTGTAACTTATCGCGTTACTCACTCCCTGCCTTGAGCAAAGCTGTCGCAGCAGCAGCAGCAGATGATGATGCGGCAAATGCGTTGCATCCTGATTGAAGCCTGACAGTGGCGTTCGACATCATGTCGCTGGAGCACCATAACGGGTGCGTGCCGATGGATCGGTTTGAACGTTTAATCAGCCAGCAGCTATCTGAAGCACGTCATTTTGCTAACACATCACTTCAGCTTTTCCGTCCATTCGGTACAAAAATCCAGATACACTCGCACCAGGGTTGACGGATGTTTATGGCGGGCATAGACCAGGTGCAGCGGGAGGCTTTGCGTGGCTATCCCGGGTAATAGCTGTATCAGTTCACCGCTTTCCAGCCAGGGCCGGACAGATATATTCAGCAGCTTTGCGATACCCATTCCCTGCAGAGCATAATGAAGTAATCCCTGCACGTTATTAGTGGTAAAGAAGGGCGCGTATTTTACTTTTTCCGCTTCCGCGTTCCATTCAAAAAAACCACGATTCAGCGTTTCCCAGGCAACAATCGGTAGCCGGGCCATTTCAGCCAGCGTCTTTGGGGTGCCGTGACGTGCCAAAAATGCAGGGCTGGCCACAAACACCGTTTCCATATTCATGACGGGCTTAGCGATCACGTCATCGGTTTTTAACTCGCCCATTCTCAGCGCCACATCGATACCATCTTCGAACAAATCGACCACCCTTTCGCTGGAATGACAAAACAGGGTGATATCAGGATAACGTTGCTGAAATGCGATCAGTAAATCCCACCATAGTGAGAACTCAGGCGGGACAGAGAGGCGCAATTTGCCCTGTAGCGTGTGGGCAGAGGTAACAGATTTTTGCGCCTCCTCCAGCAACTCGACACCCAGCCGCGCCTGCTCAAAAAATTGCTGCCCGCGGTGCGTGGGTTTAACGCCCTGGCGTGAGCGATCCAGTAGCTGGACATGCAGGGCCTGCTCAAGCTCATTAATTTTTCGGCTTAGGGTAGAGATCGGTACGCCCATTCGCTCACTGGCGGCAGAAAAACTGCCGGCATTCACTACGGCGATGAACAATTTCGTTGCGTTAAAATCCATTGTTCTTTCCATATATGGGCATCAGATTTCTATTTTTGGCGATTCCATTCCATTATGTAAAGCGTAACATTTTGCCTGTGTAATTTTCTGCAGGAGCAAAAATGAATAACCGCGTCACTAAAATCCTGAATATTCGCTATCCACTCATTCAGGCACCGTTGTATTTCCTGACCAATGCGGAACTGGTCGCTGCCGTTTCAAATGCTGGCGGGCTGGGTACGCTGGGCCCACACGCCGGCCAGGAAAGCCTGCCGGGATCGCGTTATGTGGCACTGGACCGCATGCGGGAGGAGATCCGAAAAGTTAAAAAGCTGACCAGCAAACCTTTTGCCGCCACCGTGCTCAACGGCCCGGATATGGGTTTCTGGCGGCCCACCGCAGAAATGCTGGTTGAAGAAGGCGTGGAAGTGGTGCTGATCAACGAGCTGCTGGAAGCTGAAATTTTTGATTTCTTAAAAAGCCACGGCATTAAAATCCTTTATCGCGCCCTGACGCCGACCGTCGCTAATTCAAAAGAAGCCGAACGATTAGGGGCCGACATCATCATCGCCACCGGCTTTGACGAAGGGGGAACCGTGCCGACCCGGGTGATCGGGACCTTCAGCATCGTTCCAATGATTGCGGATAGCGTAAAAGTCCCGGTCATCGCGGCCGGTGGTATTGGCGATATCCGCGGCGTGCGTGCCGCACTGGCTCTGGGGGCGGAAGGTGTTTATGCGGGCAGCCTGTTTTTAACGGCGGTCGAGAACCCCGCCGCTGAGAAAGTCAAACGACTGATCGTCGACTCCACGGCGGAAGATTTGCTGCTGTTCCGCACGCTGCCGGCTTATTACCGTACCTTACCTACCGATCTGACTCCTGCGCTGGCAGAACTGGATGCGCAGGGCACCGATCGTGATGCCATGTTTAAGGCGATGAACGGTTACCACTCGCTGTGGCAGGCCATGAGACTCGGTAATTTTGACCAGGGCATCGTGTCCACCGGGACCGGTATATCTGTCATCAAATCCATTCGTCCGGCGGCAGAGATTGTTTCCGACCTGATGCAGGACTTTAATGAATAACAGTACGCCGTTAACGCAGTTGTCACCAGGCAGCACGCGCTGCCTGACAGGGCCGGTGAAAGGTGATGAGGCAAAGCGGGTGATATTCGCTATCAGCAAAGAGAGTAGTTTACCGGTCCGGCGACATACCACCATGAAGACACGACAAACTACCCGTGACCTGAATGATGTTAAGCTCAGCCACAGGTAAAGCCATTTGCCGTACTAGCTGGGCTACCCTCATCACCTCACTATCCCGCAGCTAACGGGGGTGAAATCAGCCTGTTAGCCGCCAGTATTAAGCTGGAATATCATTTTACTGTCATTTTTATTAATTACGATGCTAGCTTCCCCTCATGGATGCTAACAATATGAAAAGAAAAATTATTCCTCTGGTTATCGGTTGTGGATTCTCTTTATCAACGCTAGCGGCGCAACCGCAACACTATATCGTCACTTTTCCCGAAGGTACGCGCGTAAGCTACAGCGGCGCGTTCGCCAGCGCCTTTCCGAATGGGTTGCCGGTGGGGATCGGCTCCGGCTTGCTGTTTACCGGCAAGCAGGGCGACGCGCTCACCTTCGAAACCGTCACCGATCGCGGACCGAATGCCGACTCGCCTGATATGGGTAAAAAGGAGGCGAAAATTTTCGTTACGCCAGACTTCGCCCCGCTGCTGATGAAGATTCGGGTGCAGAACGGCAAAGCGGAGGCCACGGATGCCCGGCCGCTGCATGACGAGAAGGGCAATGTGAACGGCTTGCCGCTACAGGATGGCGTCATCGGCTCAACTAATGAAGTCGCGCTCAGCGATACGTTGAAAGTGCTGCATGGCGATAACCGTGGTCTGGATACGGAAGGCATTACGACGGACGGCAAGGGCGGATACTGGCTGTGCGATGAGTATGGTCCGTTCCTGATTAACGTGGATCAGCGCGGCAGGATCCTGTCGATGCACGGGCCGCAGGCCGCGGAAGGGGAAAAATCGATCGCGGGCGGTCTGCCGAACGTTCTCAAATGGCGTCAGCCAAATCGTGGCTTTGAAGGACTCACCCGCATGCCGGATGGACGCATTATCGCTGCGGTGCAGAGTACGCTGGATATTAACGGTAAAAGTAAAAAGCAGGCGCGCTTTACCCGCCTGGTGAGCTTCGATCCGGCGACCGGGAAAACCGCGATGTACGGTTACCCTATCGACAGTGAGGCTTATGCTAAAAACAACGACGCGAAAATTGGCGATATCGTGGCGCTCGACAATCAACATATCCTGCTGATAGAACAAGGTAGCGGCAAAGACGACGCGATGCGTAACCTTATCTATAAAGTAGATCTGAGCCGGGCTACCGATCTGGCCGCATTCGATAAGCCTGACGAGTACCCGGAGTTTGACGATGAGAAAACGCTGGCGCAGCGCGGCATTAAGCTTGCCGCTAAAACGCGGGTGGTCGATTTACGTCAACTCGGCTGGCAGCAGGAGAAGGCCGAAGGCCTGGCGCTGATCGACAATAAAACGCTGGCAGTCGCCAATGACAACGACTTCGGCGTGAAAATGGTCATGAAAAATCCAGTTGAAGGTAAGAAGCGCAAGGATTATCGGGTGAACGAGCAGGGGACGCTGACGGTCGATGATAAGCCGGTTGCCACCACTATCGGCCTGAAGCCGCTGGAAAAACCCGAGTCGGACAGCGAGTTGTGGATCGTAACGCTGGCGGAACCGCTGAAATAAACGTTCTCCTCACTCTTGGCTGTGTCCGTTAATGACCTGTTGTAAAAGAAACGGATGCAGCCGGTTTTACCGTCATCGGATAATTCCACTAAATTATTTAATAACGGGTGGCGGTACGCCACTAGTCCTTTAACCGATTACACATCTTTTCGCTGCGTTGCCGTTGGTAAGCATCACAGGCGAACGTTGAGCCCTCGTTCGCAGGAATTTTCATCCTATTTTCGGAGGATAATCGCTTTTTCCTTTCTCGTAACAGTGCGTTGCGAAGTGCATGTCCTGCATAAGCTTTGTTGGCCAGTGTCACATAACCACGACGTTATATGTTTCAGTTCCAGCGCCGGACTTCAGTGATATCCACAAGGCGTTCGAGACGGGATGAGCATCCTTGCTTCATCGGGAAAGCCGTAGCGAACATCGTTCAATATGTTTTGGGAAGGCTAATAGTATTTTTGTTCAGGTGATTAAGGGACATAGGCTAATACCGTAACCATAACATCTCTTCAGCGCGGTCTGAAATGTCATCGTCCGCTTCTGGCCCTATACCGAATACTGCGAAGTAATCCGCTTTAGCGACTGTTATCTTTTTAAGCTGAGTTAACGCTGTCCAGAGACTGCTTATCCACCTGGGAAATGCAAGCTGGCCTGTTATGATTTTGTCGAAACATCAGCCCTGAAAATCCTGATGGCATCTGCCATGACAGACGACACCATCAGAAATTCAGGTAGTGAGGTTACTCAGCGGTTGTTTGACTGCCAGTATTTATACGCGACCTTGATGGCTTCATGGGCATCGTTCCCGATTCTGGCGATACCATGACCACCCAGAACCACGGTTGGCCGTAGGTTAAGTTTCCACAGCCTGGCGAAGCTCTCTCCCAGCTTTTCGCCACTGTAAGTCATGTCACCTTTCCAGCCAGTGAATGCCTGATCCCCTTTTTCACCATCCGTAAAGAACATGTCACCAGCAAAGAGCACTTCATCTTCATCGAGATGAACATAATAAATTACGCTGCCATCAGTATGTCCACGCATCGTAAATACCTTGATGCTGAGGCCGCCAACATTAAGGACGGTGTCATTCTCCAGCAAAATATCAGGGCGGCAGGCTGGCATGACATGGTTGGTCTGCGGACTATCAGGACCAAAATTACCGTTAATCAGCATATGGGCGTCGGCTGAACCGACGCAGACTTTTGCGCCTCTGAGCTGAAAATAAGCCGCGCAGCCTGCATGATCGTCATGGCCATGAGTGAGAAGCACGTGCGTGATCTCGTTTTCCGGGATCCCCCAATAGTGTAAGTTCTTGCAGATGGTTTCCTGCGCGCCTGGCACGCTACAGTCAATCAGAGCAAAGCCTCTATCATGCTGAATGGCATAGGCATTGCCGAGCCTGCCGTAAGTCCCCCCTGAAACCATGAATAACTTCTTACGTAACTGCATTTATTTGCTCCCCTGTAATGAACTGATGTACTCATCGAGTTCGGTTTTGATGTGGCCCACGTTAAGACCATAAATAACCTGAACATTATTGCCAGCAACGAAAACACCCGCTGCACCGGTCTGCTTAAGCCGTTCCTTATCGACCTTTTCTCCTGAATGAAGAGACACACGAAGCCGCGTGGCACAGTTATCCAGTTCATCAATGTTATCCAGCCCGCCAAGGCCTTCAATAATCTGTGCTGTGAGCAGTGTCTTCTCACTGATGCAAGCGGCGTCAGTCTGCTCCGGCATTGGTTCGGCAGATTTATTCCGGTCCAGATAGTCCTGCTTTGTATGCAGTTTCACTTCTTCATTGGCATCTTCACGGCCCGGCGTTTTCAGATGCAGCCACTGAATGGTGAAACGGAAGGCAAAATAATAGAGAACAGCAAAAACCACTCCGATAAGCACGATGGGGATCCAGTGCGTGCGATCGTTGCCCGGAATAATGCCGTATATAAAGAAGTCCAGTACCCCACCCGAGAAGGTGTAACCCACACCGGCATCCAGCAGGTTAACGGCAGCAAATGCCAGGCCAGCCAGCACGCAATGGATCCCGAAATAGAGCAGCGGCGAAGCAAACATGAATGAAAATTCAAGTGGCTCTGTGATTCCGGTCAGAAAAGAGGTGACGGCAGTAGAGAACAGCAACCCCTTTGCCCTGGGTTTATTGCGCAAGTAAGCGGTGTGGTACATCGCCAGAGCAGCGGCGGGGAAGCCAAACATCATAACTACGTAATTGCCGGAGTAGAACCTGGCGACTTCCGGGCTGATTACATCCCCGTGGCCCAGTTGCGCAAAAAGGATATTCTGAGCACCTACAACCAACTGACCACCTACCTCAGCAGTACCACCCAGGGCCGTTTGCCAGAACGGCATATAAAAAACGTGATGCAGCCCAGTCGGAATAAGTGCACGGAGTATGAAGCCAAACAAAAATGTCCCGAAAGCGCCCATGTGGGCGATTCCTTCTCCCAGCATAACGATGCCATGTGCTATGAGTGGCCAGATGAAAGCCAGAAGCATGCCGACGATGATAGCGGCAACGGAGGATATTATCGGGATAAAGCGAACGCCAGAGAAGAAAGCGAAGATTTCCGGAAGCTTTATTTTGTAAAGCCGGTTATGCAACCAGGCTACGATCAACCCCATAATGACGCCACCCAGAACGCTGGTATTCATCGTATTCTGGAAGTTCAGAAAATTACTTATAAGCCCAGGCGTTTTCTGCAGATCCGCCAGAACCATAAAGTTTTTAATAGTGCTGGCAAGCGAAGCGTTCATCACAAAATAGGCGATGAGTGCAGAAAGCGCAGCAACCTCTTTGCTGGTTCTGGCAAGCCCAAGAGCAACCGCCACGGCAAACAGCAAGGGTAAAATGCTAAACACAACGTTACCGCTGTCAGTCAGAACAGCCGCATTTTTGAATAGCGTGCCTCCTTCGACCAGCAGCGTGCTACGTTCAGGGTTTGTCAGAGTTGATCCTACGCCGAGCAAAAGGCCAGCCAGCGGCAGAGCGGCAATAGGCAGGACAAAAGATTTACCTATTTTTTGTAATGAATTGAACAAGTTGTTTTCCATAGTGGCATGCCTTGAGAAGAGGGGGTGATGAAAAACTAATCTAATGTTGGTCGAATTCACTATAAGCTCGCAATGCATTTAAATGCAATATGATGCAGATTAAAAGATATTAATGATCACTATATTGCAAATTAATGCAGTCAATGATAGCTTCAGCACCCAGAAGGAGATAACCTATGCTGATTGAAGAAAGATTGAATAAAATTAAGAAAATTATTCAGGAAAACAAAAGCATATCAATTGAAAGCCTCGTATCTAAACTAGACGTTTCCAAGGATACGATCAGAAGAGACCTGATCCGGCTGGAAGAAATGAATGTGGTCAAACGTACGCATGGTGGTGCAGTGATCAACAATCGTGATGCCCTTATTTTTGATTACAGCCAGCGTTCTGAGATTCAAAACCCTGTAAAAGAGCGCATCGCCATTAAGGCGGCTGAGCTCATCAACGATAACAGCAGCGTGATCTTTGACTCATCCACCACAGTGGAGACAGTAATTCCGCATCTGAGCGATAAAAATATCCTGGCAGTTACCAACTCGCTTACAAATGCGAACCGGCTGGCTAGAAATAAAAAATGCGACATCAAAATATTGCCGGGAAACCTTCATAAAGAACAAATGTTCCTGTACGGAAGCGAAACCATACAGAAAATTGAAAAGTATCACGTTGATTACGTTTTGCTTGGCGTATTCGCCATTTCCGATAAAGGGCTTTTTATTCATACAGAAGAAGAAGGTCTCGTCAAAAGGCAGATGGTTATGCAGGGCACAACCGTTATTGCAGTTGCAGATCACACCAAAATCAACACAACGGGATTCTTCAAAGTTTGTGATTTATCGTGGATCAATTATCTGGTGACAGATGAATTGCCGGAAAGCAGTTTTATCCAGTCGCTGCAGGACAATAACGTCGAGTTGATACTGACAAATACTTAAACGTGAGGTAGTACAACATGGTTTCAAGGGCAATCCAGTACGGGCCGACAGCTGCACCTGTTAAATTCACTGAAGTTGAACCTGTCTTTCTGTCTGATGAAACAATTCTGGCGCGGAAAGAGAAAATTCTGGAAGGCATGGAGAATGAAGGTTTCGATACTCTGATAATTTATGCAGACAAGGAGCACGGGGGGAATTTCGAATATCTGACCGGCTTCATTCCTCGCTTCGAAGAAGGTCTGCTGCTACTGGATAAATCAGGTGACTGCACGGTGATTCTCGGTAACGAGAACCTGAAGCTAGCCCGCTTCTCGCGTGTTCCGGTATCACTGGTGCACAGTCCATTCTTTTCCCTGCCAAACCAGCCCATGGAGAATGAAGTACCACTGGAAACCATTTTTAGCAATGCCGGTCTCAATACCAATAAGAAAGTGGGTCTGGCAGGCTGGAAAATGTTTACGCCAGCCGCCGGAAATGGGCGTGATTATTTCGATCTACCGTACTTTATTGTGGATGCAATAAAAAAAACACTCAATAAAGAGGCGGTGCTGGAAAATGCTGTTCACCTTTTTATTGGCGGCCACAGCGGGGCACGAGCAACCTGTAATGCCAATGAAATTGCCCATTATGAGTATGGTGCCAACCTTTCATCTAACTGTATTCTTGACGCCCTCAACGCTGTTGAGCCTGGCATTAGAGAAGTAGAATTGGGGGCTCTTCTCGCATCTGAAGGTCAGTACAATACCGTAGTCACGATTGCCGCAACAGGCCAGCGTTTTGATAAAGCTAATATTTATCCGACATATAAAAAGGTCCAGTCGGGCGATCAGCTTTCGATTACCACAGGATTCAAAGGTGGATTGTCAAGCCGTACTGGCTTTGTGATCGCTGAAGAAAGTGAATTGCCGGAGTCGCAGAAGGACTATCTGGAACGCATGGCAAAGCCGTACTTTTCAGCGGTTGTCGGTTGGCTGGAAAATATCAAAATAGGCATGCCCGGCGGCGCGCTTTACGATCTCATTCAGCAGATTTATCCTAAAGAACGCTACGGCTGGCATCTGAATCCGGGGCACCTCGTTTCTGATGAGGAATGGATGTCATCCCCCATTTTTTATGGCTCCTCAGAGCAGCTTAAAAGCGGCATGATTATGCAGATTGATATCATTCCGTCTGTTCCCGGATATACCGGTGTCAGTGCCGAAGAATGTATTGCACTAGCAGATGCTCAGCTCCAGCAGGATATCCGGAAAGCTTACCCGTCAATGTGGAATCGTATTGAAACGCGCAGAAAATACCTGCGTGAAGAACTGGGCATTAACCTCAGTGAGGAGGTCATTCCACTATCCAATTCTGTTGCTTATCTTCGTCCTTTCTTTTTGAAAAAGAATTTTGCCTTACGCTGTAGTCGGTAATGAATATGACGTAAAAACTGTATTGAGGTGAAAAGTACTATAGGTCCTGCATAATGAGTATGTCAGGAAATCATCCGAACATAGTTGAGTCGGGTGAACAGGCGTTTTATCAAGAGCTATAAAATCCAACTGAAATTTCTGTACAGCACACAACATTCATATACTTATTATTGGGTGTTGCGTGCTGTATTCTGTATGCTGGCTACTAAAGATAAAACCTACTTAATATTAACGAACTGTTCCAGAGGTGTATTATATTGCCCACTTAAGTTGTGCTTTTGCAGGCATCTCTATGAACGCCGGGGTGATTATAGAGATGCCGCCACACAGATCATTCATATAACTCTCGAAGCGATTGTTATTTCATAAAGCCAGACTGCAGCAAGGAATAGCAGAAAAAAGGGGCTGAACTGCGGCAGCTAATCGCACCCACACTAATACCGAACACCATCGTAAAAATTTATTCTTGATCATACCAGTCAAGGTATTTCGGTGCTGCAGGAAACAATAGACCTATGCAGATCATTTTGTCATCCGGTCAGGTTTTAATCTGACCGGTCAGCCAGAATTTTTTATAACGAGCCGGCGGTATGCCGACAAGGTTATGGAATATGCGATGGAAATTATTGACATTATCGTAACCGACAGCGTTAGCTATTTCAGTTATGCCGGACTCGGTACTTAATAATAAATTTTGTGCTTCACCAATACGACGGCGAGTCTGATACTGCTTCGGAGAATAACCAGAATAGTCTTTGAAGGCGTGGGACAAATAAAACTGATTCATATTCAACGTAGTGGCTATAGACATCAGCGCAATATCTTCCTTATAGTGGTTATCTATATACTCTTTAACGCGCTGTCCCAGCAGAATAATAGGTGTTTCCTGCTCGTGTTTGTGCTCCAGCCATAAATTCCGGCAGATTAAAATCAAGACGCCCAGCAGATTATTGCCAATTTCAGCGCTGTACAACTGCTTGCTGCTGACGTGCGACCACATCAGATCAAACAGCTGACCTATCTCATCATAAAACTCACCGCAAGGTATTACCGGCGACTGTGTGCGGGGCGTGAGAACATTTACAGGTAAACCGTCTACTTTCAATTGCTCAACGCCACAGCTATAAATCAATAAGTCTTCCGTTGCTGTTGGGGTTTCGTCATGCAACACATTGGCGTTAAACACTATCAGGTCACCTTTTTTAACGCTGTAACCCCGGCCGTCTATGTTATAGACACCGCTGCCGCCACGAATGAACATGAGTTCGAAGCGGTCGTGGTGCTTGTGCATCACCCGTGGAATCGCCGCCTCACTCCCTTCAGCTTTACAGATAAATGTAAGACGAGGTCGCAGACCGGTTTCAAACCCGCGTGAAGAACAATGTTCATTGAGGCAAAAGGTCAGCATAGGATGCTCCTGTTATCAGATCGCTATTGTTACATTACTGAGCGAACCCGTAATCATCAATGTTGCTTTTTACAATAAATTAACTTACTGATAAATAATATATTTTAAATATTTTTTGGCATGCAACTGCAGGTTGTTGTGATCCAGCGGTGTAAAGCTGAATATCAGGTTGATCTTCGTCACAGTTTAAATCGCACTGTAGCCAGGCCTGGCGAAAAACGGGAGCCTGTGCCGAATTGTCAAAACCCTGCTAATTACAGGGGTTAAACAGACAAAAAAATGAAAAGTCATGAAATTTGCTATTGCTAAGCGTGCCGCATTATTTGACGAGCAGACCAGCTAACACGAGGCTTTATTCTAATCTGCTGGTAGTGAATAAAGATGTTTTTAACTCTCTTCATTCTTGCTATGTCAACGTATAAACCACAGGTTGTGACAATCGTCACCTGAAAAAGGGTTTTTCCTTCGCAATTTTTGATCCTCCGCACGTGGCAGAATGCAGTATCTCAAGGTTGCTGGTATTTAAAATTCTGTTTGATATAACTTCATGGCAACGATAAAGGTGTGTCGAATATTTTATTCATAGACATGAAAAAATAACGTTTCTCTGTATTAAAAAATATTCACTGATATTCAGCTAAATATTATGAGCCTGTCGCGGGTCATTAACTGGCTTGCAGTGGCTTACCTTACAACCAGATGGAACAGATATGTACAATAAAACTCACCTGCAAAACCCTCAAAGAATGAGGATGATAACTATCGTTTCTACCATCGGTGGTTTGTGCTTTGGCTATGATACGGGCGTAATTTCCGGTGCCTTGATCTTCATGAAATATGATTTAAACCTGACTCCGACTCAGGAGGGTTTTATTACCTCATTTCTGTTATTCGGTGCAGCGCTGGGCTCCTTATTTGGTGGCTATCTCTCCGATAAACAGGGGCGCAGAAAAAACCTGCTTTGGGTTGCGATCATTTTTATTTTTGGTGCATTAGGGACTGCCTTTGCATGGGATGTGCCGTCAATGATAGTGGCGCGGTTTATTCTGGGATTAGCCGTCGGGTGTGCCTCGGTAACCGTACCAATATATATATCTGAACTGGCACGTGCCGATCAGCGAGAAAGAATGGTTACGGTCAACGAACTGATGATTGTCACCGGTCAGTTCCTTGCCTATTCGGTCAATGCCGCCATCGTCAATCTCTATCCTGAAATGCAGCACAACTGGCGCATTATGTTAGCCATACCGGCACTTCCTGGCGCCTTATTGTGGATTGGAATGCTGATGATGCCGGAATCCCCACGATTTTTTGTCCGGCGTGGCGAGACGGATAAAGCAAGAAAAGTCCTCAAAACGTTACGTTTGCCGGAAGAGGTGGAACGCGAAATAAAAGAGATACAACAGATAGTCAAAGCCGATGAGGTGAAATTCAATCTATTCGCCGAATTAAAACATCGCTGGGTGGTTCAGCTGGTGTTGATTGGCTTAATGATTGTACTGGCAACGCGCGTCACGGGTGTAAACACCATCATGTATTACGCCCCTACGGTTCTTAAAGCGACCGGCCTTGGTGACGCCGCCGCCGTGACGGGGGCGGTAGCTAACGGCGTTATTTCGGTACTGGCGACGTTACTGGGTATCGCGTTAATTGGTAAACACTCTCGTCGAAAAATGTTCTTTACCGGTCAGGCGGGCGTTACCGTCAGTCTGGTACTGATTGGCGTTGCGTTTAAGCTTTTTTTTCATACCGAAACCATCAATGGAAGCGAAAGCCTGCAGGCTAATTTTGCGCATGCTCCCTACATTATTCTCGGCCTGATGCTGCTTTTCCTGGTATTTATGCAGGGCTGGATCGCGCCCGTTTTCTGGCTGATGTTAGCAGAAATCTATCCGTTAAGAATGCGAGGCGCAGGCATGGGGTTCGCGGTATTTGGTCTGTGGATGTTTGATTTCATGATTCAGTCGATATTCCCCTACCTGTTAAGTCATTACGGCGGTGGAATGACCTTCGGCTTCTTTGGTGCGGCTAACGTCATTATGCTGATCCTGCTGGTGAAATATCTGCCCGAAACCAGTGGCCTGACATTAGAACAGATTGAAAAGAAATTTCGCTTTTAACGCCACTGTAATAGAGGATTGAACAATGACTGTCAAAATCGGATTAATCGGGTTGGGTATGATTGGCCGCGACCACCTGAAACGTTTTAACGATATTATTACCGGCGCGAAAGTTACCGCCGTCTGTGATATTAACCACGCTGCTGCCGATGCGATTGCCAGTGAATATAACGCGACTGCGTTTTATGATGCAGAGGCAATGATTAATTCTGATCAGGTTGATGCGGTATTTATCTGTTCAATTGGTCCGGCGCATAAAGCACAGATCCTGGCGGCTTTTAACGCCGGTAAACCGGTATTTTGCGAAAAGCCATTGACGCCAACCGCGGACGAATCCAGAGAAATTATTGATGCTGAGGTTAAAGCGGGGAAACGGCTGCTGCAGCTTGGTTTTATGCGCCGTTTTGACCCCGGTTATCAGGCGCTGAAGCAGGTAATTGATAGCGGTGAACTCGGCGATATCATGCTGATTCACTGCGCGCACCGTAATCCCTCAGTACCTGAAAGTTATACGCTCGAAATGGCGATTAATGACTCCGCCACCCACGAAATCGACATTGTTCGCTATCTGTTGAATGAGAATATCATATCCGTTCGGGTCGATAAGCCGCGCAAGAAAACCCGCCGTGCGCTGCCACATTTACAGGATCCGCTTATTGTCATTTTTGAGACGGAATCAGGGGTGCGCGTGGACGACGAACTGTTTGTGAACTGTCACTACGGTTATGACATCCGGTGTGAAGTGATCGGTGAAAATGCCATTGCTGCGTTGAACGAACAACAGCTCATCGCCACCCGTTCGCTAAAGGGGCATGCGCAACATATCGCTCAGTCCTGTATGGAACGCTTTACCACAGCCTATGATCGCGAGGTGCAGCACTTCATCGATAACATTCATTCAGGTAAAGAGATGAGCGGTCCTTCCTCCTGGGATGGCTATGTCGTTGCCCTGGTCTGCGATGCTGGCCTGGCGTCTCTGAAAGACGGGGAAAAACATGATGTGCTTATTCCGCAACGGCCGGCTGTATATCGTTAACCCTTTCCTGCGCGCAACTAAGTGAGGATTGAACCATGTTACGACTGACGGAAGAGGCATTGCATTTACAGTGTCGGGCAGCGGATAAAACCGAAGCGATAAGGATTGCGGCAGAAGCATTAGAAAAATCGGGTTACGTTAAGCCAGGTTTTTTTAATGGCATGATGGCCCGGGAAAGGAGTGTCCCGACCTATATAGGTGCCGGAATTGCGTTTCCTCATTGTGCAAAGGAGAACCTCGATCTGGTTATTAAAACCGGCTTCCAGGTTTTTCAGTTTCCCAACGGCGTAAGCTGGGGAGGCGGCAAGGTTGTCTTCATTGTGGTCGCCGTCGCGGCGACAGCAAATGAACATATTGATGTGCTGGCGGGTATGGCGAATCTATTGGGTGATGAAGTGAAAACGACCTTATTAGCCAAGGCTACAACAAAACAGCAATTCATCGAACAGTTTGAGAAAGCCTGATCTTAATAACAGCCGAAGGATTTAATCATGAAACTCGCACTATGTACCGATGTTCTTGCCGATTTACCTTTTACGGCCATGCTGGATAAAGTTAAAAGCTACGGTATTAGCGGTATTGAGATGACAGCAGGCGGCTGGTCACCCTGTCCGCACGTGAAAACTGAGGAGCTGCTGGCATCATCAGCGAAGCTCGAACAATTCAGACATCAACTGGCACAGCGTGAAATCCGCATTGTCGCCCTTAACTGTTCAGGTAATCCATTAGCGCCAGGTGAACTGGGAGAAAAGCATACTAAAAGCAGCTACCGGGCGGTCGAACTGGCGGGCAAGCTGGGCGTTAAGAAAATTGTGATGATGAGTGGCCTGCCGGGCGGTGGCCCCGATGATCGGGTGCCTAACTGGATAACTTCCACTGTCTCCTGGCCAGACTACATGCCCGGCGTGATTGATTATCAGTGGAATGAAGTCGCCATTCCCTGGTGGAAAAAGTTTGTACAGCATGCCAGACAGCACGGTGTAGAGCAGATTGCTATCGAGGCGTTCCCGTCCCAGCTGGTTTACAATCCTTCGACACTGCTGCGCCTGCGTAATGCGGTGGACGATATGATTGGCATCAACCTTGATCCGTCTCATCTTATAGCGATGGGTGCCGACCCCATCGCCGCTGCCCGTAAGCTCGAAGGTGCAGTTTTCCACGTGCATGGCAAAGATGCGCGTATTGAGCGCGGCCTTGCCGACATTGATGGTTTGCTTGAGTATCAGCCGGTCACTGCGACGAAAACGCGCAGCTGGAACTATGTGGCGGTAGGATGCGGTCAGGATCTGAAATGGTGGAAAGAGTTCTTTTCAGTGTTACGCATGACCGGCTATGACGGTGATGTCTCGCTGGAAATGGAAGATCTGACTATGAGCGTAGAGGCCGGATTACAAACCTCTATTGATGCATTAAACGCCACCCTGAGTCGCTAACCATACTGTGCCAGCCAGCCAGGGCAGGAGTGTTGAAGGAGATTCGTCACTCAGCATGGGCATAAAGCGGTCGGTCCTGATGACGGAAAAGCCTGTGCGCCAGGATCTGAAACTGACGCAACGTCTGATTAGGGGGAAGAACGGAACAGGGCAACAAAAGGTCATGGCATAACGTTAAGGTGATACCCGATAAGCGATTTATGTTGCCTGAAGGTCGGGCAACTATCTCGCCGTGACGCTACACGATAACCGTTACGCAATAGCAGGCGTTCGCTGGGCCGGGTTACCTCTGCCATTGTCCGCTTTGCGTGAGGCGCGAGCGGTAACCTCACCCGGCCGGAATCAGCGTGACGCAAGCACCGAAAGGCGAATGTCTGACACTAAGGTTTTGCGTCAGTTTCAAGTGCAGCCAGAATGGCGGCTTCCATTTTTTGCGGAGGGGTGATCGGTGCAAAACGCCTGAGCGGTTTGCCGTTACGCCCGATCAGGAACTTGGTGAAGTTCCACTTGATCCGACCACCCAGCACGCCGGGCAACGCATCTTTCAGGTAACGAAACAGCGGGTGCGCGGCGGCACCGTTAACCTCTATTTTCCCGAACATCGGGAAGCTCACGCCGTAGTTGATATGGCAGGTCTGCGCGATGTCATCGGCACCGCCGGGTTCCTGCTTTCCGAACTGATTACAGGGAAAACCAAGCACCACCAGACCCTGATCGGCGTATTTCTTATACAGCGCTTCAAGGCCCGCGTATTGCGGCGTGAAGCCACAATGGCTGGCGGTATTAACCACCAGAACCACCTTGCCAGCGTAGTCGGCCATCGGGACAGGCTGGCCACGCAGACTGGTAGCAGTCAGTTGATGAAAAGGGGTCATGACGGCATCCTCAAAGCAGAATTATTTGACGTCGACATTGCAACGCCGTGCGATGCTGCTCGCGCCGTGAGGCGTGGCGAGCAGCAGATATTATGACGTCAGGCTTTACGGCAAGGTCAATGACGACAGTGGTAGTGGCTTCAGTCTGGTAGAAAGTCGTCATGGCCTGCTCCCTCTGCTGATTTCGCGTGATTAAAACACAGGAGAGCCATACTGCTAGCACCGGACATAAAGGCGACCAGGACTCACCTGCGCCCCGGAGTTTAACGCACCCTCATCTGACCCGTGTCCATTTTCCACCAAACCTGGCATTTTTCCCTCATCCTGCTGCTATGTGTCTGGAACGGAGGTGAGCTGTTCGACGCTGTTTTTTGCTGGCTGCTGAGTAGAGGCAGGCCTGGTGCGTGTGAAAGGGCTAACAGCGACATTCTCAGGCAACGTTGCTCAGTATCTGTTTTGCCTGAATGTAATCGTAAGAGGTCACTTCAATCTTGTTGTCACTAAGATCGCTAAAGTACACCGACATCGAGACATCGTGGTCATTTATGGTGAAAGTGATTTCATTGTGTTTGAGGCGGGGTAATAGGATGCTGAAAAAGGTGGCTTCCACGCCTAACGCCATCGTATGGCCAGGATGCTGAGATTTTCTGAGGAAAAGAGAAAGCGATGCGCCGTGATTTCTTATCACCAGCGGTCCACCCTGTTTGAACCAGAAGGCGAGTGCGTTATCGCGTGAAAATCCGAGGATCTCTTGATACCAGCGCTCTGCGTGCTCAATATGGTCAACGTAGACATGTATATGATCTATATTAGCTATCTTCATAGTTTTCCTCCCTGATGGTTATTATCGACAATACTCGCTGAAGCGTTGTTGATAAACAATCTGCAAAGGATCGGATAGCTTTAAACCCGCCGACGCGATTAAGCTGCAAGGCGATTAAGGTTGAAATTATTGTCGTCAATTTATCTGAAGCAAAGCATTTCTCATCCGTTAGCTTACGGTTGATAATCAATGAGTTTTGTCCAGGCGGATATTAAAATTACAGGGTCTTAACGATAGCTATGACAAAGCCGTCCCATCCCTTTTCGCCCACAGTCTGCATGGCGGTGGCTTCGAGGCGCTGATCCTTCGATATCATTTGAATAAACTTGCGGAGCCCTTTTACGTTAGGATCTTCATTATCGGCATCAAGGACTTTACCGCCACGCACCGTGTTATCGCCAACAATAACCGTACCAGGTTTCGACAGTTTGATTACCCATTCCAGATAATGTGGGTTATTCACTTTATCGGCATCAATAAAAATAAGATCAAAGGGGCCGCTAAGCGTGGGCAAGAGATCCAGTGCAGCACCCGTGAGCAGTTTAACGCGCTCAGTAAGTCCTGCCTTATCTATATTCTGACCGGCAACTTCAGCATGATGCTTATTGAACTCAAGGGTCGTTATGCTTCCGGTTGGAGGTAGCGCTCTTGCCATCCAGATCGTGCTGTATCCTCCAAGCGTACCAATTTCAAGGACCTGTACAGCACGTGTCATCCGGATGAACATTGCCAGCATTTTGCCTTGTAATGCAGATACATCGTGTGTCGGTAGCCCTTTCTCTGCATTGTTGGCGAGCGCATATTTTAAGTCTGAATCTTCAGGGGCAAGCTTTTCAGCAAACCAGGCGTCGACTTGTGTCCATCTTTCTGAGTCCTGGGAGGGATAATCAGGGATTCGCATAAAGCATCCGTTCTCCATTAATCATTTTATAATCAGTTTAGCTGTATATTGTTTCAGTTTTTAATATGTCAGATCGGCTACAGATTCAAAATCTGTAAGGACCGCCACGTTTACCTTGATCCTGGTTCGCATAGTCCTGACATCAGACAGACCTGTCACAGCCATCAGCATCCAGGCTGTTTGCCGTCTTTTTATATATGGGGTTGTGTTCTGACTGGGCGGATAAATCATTAAAAAACATGGCCGCCGGATCCCGGTCAGGCCCTGCACGTCTGGTTAAAAGGACGCAGTCACTGCACGGCCCCGCAGGTGAGCCGTGCAGCAGACGCTTTATTCAACAGTGACAACGATTTTACCTACCTGACCGTTTGCTTCCATATAACGGTGCGCATCAGCAATCTCATCGAACCTGAATGTTTTATCAATTACCGGTTTAAGTTTGCCGCAACGCAGGCCGTCGGTGACGAAGCTTTTTGCTCGCGCCATTTTTTCCGGATCGGTGGTAATTTCGAACAGCTCATAGCCACGTAGGGTGAGGTGTTTACCAAGAAGTTCGAACACCGGTACCTGCATATCACGGCTATCGAGCGCGCCATACTGAAAGAACAGTCCCTGGGGTGCCATGACCTGCATCAGCTTTGCCACGTCCGGGCCGCCTACAGGATCAAAGACAATATGGGCACCCTGATCATTCGTCAGGCGATTGATTTCAGTGACCATATCATGTTCTGCCGTGGCGATAACGGCGGCTGCCCCGGCTTTAATCAGCATCTCACGCTTCTCGCTGGTGCGGGTCAGGGCCACAGGATTTGCGCCCAGCATATTGGCTATCTGAATGGCTGCCAGCCCAACGCTACTTGAGGCTGCGCGGATGATGACATTCTGTCCGGCCTGTAAATTACCGTACTCAACCAGCGCACCGTAAGCGGTTACGTACATCATCCAGCTTGCGGCGGCCTGTTCAAAGGAGAGATTTTCTGGGTGTTTCACCACCGCATGTACAGGTACGTTAACCCGTTCGCCATACATGCCGTATTCACTGAACATGAACGACGGGATCACGCTGACTGCATCCCCGCGCGTAAAACCGTCGACGTTTTCACCGACTGCTTCAACCACGCCAGCCGCTTCATAACCCAGACGCGCCGGGAATTCGGGTTCGATCACATACTGACCAGTGCGGTACATAATTTCCGCCCGGTTAACACCTATTGCCTTTACGCGAATCTGAACTTCTCCTGCAGCCGGTGTCGGCACCGGTACATCAACAATTTCCAGAACCTCGGGACCACCGGTGCGGTTAAAGGTAACAACTTTAGACATTTTCAGACCTCGTCAGTTAGCGGGATAGCTTACGGGTAGCGCAGAGCGCAAACCCGATTCATCTGCGACTAATCTACGTGGTTGTCATCGCTGTAAAAATAGTCGTTGAGGAACGACAGTGTTATTAATCCGGTAACAATCAGCGGCCTCAGTAAACCTGGCTGGCAAAAACCTTACCGGAGCAATATCATCACCTGGAAACCCGCACAGGTCTGTCGTGTCGTCCGCTCTATCCTGCCGTTTCACTTGCTCCGTTGGCTGAAAATAAATCAGGCAGGAAAGTTGTCGTTGCCCGGCCGGTGTGAATGCGGGTCGGGAAGCTTTACCGCAATACGAAAGCCTGTAATAAGCCAGATTATCCATCGACGGACAGGCCTTGTTTCTGCTCCTCATGCCATATTGTTTTCCACGCGGTTGATTCCGGACTGAATATACCGCTAAATCCCGGATTAGATTTATACACGTACTCCAGAAATACCGGCTGCCTGAATCCCGCTTTGGTCACGATACTATGACGGTGGTGGTAGAGGGTTTTTATCGCGCAACCCAGCTGTCTGGACAGGTCCGGCAGACTGACACCGGCGATAAAAAAGGGCAGCAGCCGACGCTCCGTCAGCGTCAGGCTGACCGGTCTGACACGATCTGCTCTTATCCGGGATACCGACTGCTCGGCAATTTCTCTGATCATCTGCGCAAGCGAGCTAATATCCTCTGTCTGTGACAGGATCCTGTCACCCCGGCTGGTTGCCGGGAAAACCCGCCCGGTATGTTCCTGAGTCAGCCAGACCACAGAAATATCTTCCCGACAGGCCCGGAGGCTGTTGAACGTCAGCCATTCGCCCCGGAAAAATATCAGGCTGTCCACGGCAACGATGATGTTGCGGGCTTTCTTCACCTCCCGTGGCATATGTTGGCTAGCATAGTCCATCCTCAGGCAGGTCATCTCTGGCAACAGGTCACTCAGACCCGCAAATAACCAGTTATTTTCGGTCATCACAATAAGAAGAGGTTTATCCATCATATTAAGCTCCCTGATGTACACGTATTCAAAACAGCCTGCCATTTCCATGCGACATAGCGACACAGCAACAGGATTCGGCCGGTAAATGTTATATTTACAGACTGAATCCTTCGGCTCTTCGCTATTGCATAATGGGCTGTAAAATTAAACCTGCACAGGCATGAATATTTATAATAAATATGGCATCGATAGGTTTGTCTGTATCAGTAAAAGACAAGCCCATAAGAATAAACTACCTTCGGGCCTGTACAGAATTATAGCCTGTTAAACAGACGTGCTGAGAGACGACAACTGACAGTATTAATGCGCTTTCATGAATTCTATGATTGTCTGCAAACCGTTATTATTATTTTTATGATATTGCAGCGACAAAATCGATCCCCAGAACATTAACCGGTATGGCGTAATCTCTTCGGGCAACTCCTCAAGGGTTTTGACATTGAAAAATACCTGGAATCGCTGATCGAGTGTCTGTCCCACTGACTCCCGCAGATCTTTATCCGCAAACGTCGCCTGCCATATTTCCATGATCAGAACCAGCGGATTGTGCAGCGGCTGTTGCTGCATAAACTGGATTAACTCCAGGATACGTGTCTTACAGTCTGAGGTGGTGCTGGCCGGTATCTGCTGTAAAAGCAGGGGGATGAGTTCATTTAAGAGATCATATCGGCCAGTGGGAAAATGATAACGCAGGGCACCACGAGTGACGCCGGCCAGTTCGCAAATTTTATTCTCACTGAAAGCGACATAACCTTCCTCAGCAAGGATATCTCGTGCCGCAGCTAACAGTTTCTTTTTGGTCTCATCCGCATTACGGCGGATCATCTCCATCTTCATCAGCATCACACTCCGGATACATTCAGTTTGTTGTCATACGGCCAGGCAGGCACAGAGCAGCAGAGGCTGACCAGTTCACGGGTCCTGAGCAGAAGGGGACTGTTCAGGATCGCGTCACTTTCCACCTCACTCTGCTGCATATCAGCCATTAGCGGATCTACCGGTGTAGCGATAGCCGGTGCACAGCCCGGTTCACTTTGCAATCCCCTGGCATAGCGCGTCATCCCGGCTGACAGACTCTGCAGCAGACGACGGGCAAGCGTAACCGCCTCATGCTGATCAGCATCGCCGGCAGACCGCGCATACTCGTTTTCCAGCCTGGAAATTGCAACGTGGATCTCACGCAGTTTACCCAGCAAAGTCTGACAGGCTAGCGTCAGATCTTCATTATCGTTGCTGCGCCAGTTGGGTTCGAGCGCCACCTGGGCCAGTAATTTTTGTGTGGCATCCAGTTTAAACCAGCCTTCCGCCTGGCTGTTGGTTTTCCCTTCAACCAGGCTCATTCTTGCCGCCATAGATTCAAACAAGCCCGCCAGGGCATGACGCAGTGTTCTTCCCTCCGTTTCCGGCCAGATCAGGCTGTGTATCAGGGTCGAAACTGTAATGCCCAGTAAGATACCCACCAGTCTGTCGCGAATCTCAGACAGGTCCGGGTGGGGAGAAAAGCTTGCAAACATGGCCAGCGAAAATGCGAACAAAATCTGAACCCCGGCATAGCTGCTTCGCTCGGAGCCGGCCGTCACCCAGCCGCTGAGAGCGATAGCGGGTATCACCATCAGCAGCAGCCCGGTTATTGAGTCGATGTGAGGCAGGATAAAGATTGTGCAGAATAACGCCAGCAGACTGCCGACCAGGCAGCCACCGATCCGCAGCAGGCTTTTATGAACTGAGGCGCCAAGGCCGGGTACGGCAACAATGATACAGGTGAGCATCGAGGTATGAATGCCAGGCCACTGGACGCTGGTATAAAAGATATAACAGAGGGCAACCGCGAGTAATGTCTTGATGCCGTATTTAATATAGTCATATGAAAGCGCTGCTTTCGGCCGGGCAGTCGCGGGAAGCGTGTCGCCTGATTGCTGAGGCTCGCTGCGTTGTGCGTCCAGCAGGGAGACACTGCGTAGCGCACTGTACATTTCCTGAAGACAGGCTGGCAGGGCGTCAATTTGCGACCGATCCGCCGGCTCAGGAAGATAGCGCCGGTTTTCCCGCAAACACTGAAGAAAGGAACGGCACTCGACGGCCAGTTTGCGGCAGTGATTGGAGGCCGTGTCGGTTAAGCCGCCGTGCAGACTGGCCAGCTGACGTGAGGCAGAATAAAGCCGTTCAGCGGTGGCGATTTCGGCGAGGTGCTTTTCCTTATTGGCGCGAAACGGCTGCGACCGCATGATGGAGAACTTGAGACAGCTGTGTAACGTCAGCACACTGGTCTGGATCTCTTCCAGCGTGACTGGCGTCGTCGGCTTGCCTGCAGCTGCTGTTTCCAGCGCCCGGCGGGTCGCCGTCAGGATCCTGTCCAGCTCCTGCTGCAACTGTCTGACCGGCTCCACCGGCAGCAGCAGCGTATTAACGATATGCGCCACCACAGTGGCATAACAGCCGGCCACCCACGACCACAGACAGTTACGCAGCAACATTTCGCCATCTGAACTGAGATCGACAAAGCTTTGTGCGTAGGTGATGGTGATAGCGACGGCAAAATAGAGAAAGCCCCATTTTCTGGAAGATCGCATCTGATACAGCAGAATAAGCAACGCAACAGAGACGCTCAACAGACGGAGCATCGGCACATCAATGGTGAATTTCAGGATAAGGATCGCCGCCGCGACTGCCGCGGTATTCACCAGCAGGAACAGCGGAAATATCATCCGGGTTAATACAATATTTTTCTGGGTGGCAAAAAAAACCACCAACAGAGAATAGGCAAGCTGCGGGACGCCCAGCGTCAGCGAAGTGATGATGACGATGACGGAAGAAAGCAGATACCGCAGCATGGCATTATAACGCCCGGGGAATCCCCTTAACTCCTGCTGCAAAAAACGAAGCAGAGCACTGGTTTTTCCGCCGGTGATGGCTGGCGTTGTCATGCTGCAATACCCTTCCTTTCATGTCGCAGACGGCCGGAATGCACTTTCACTACCGCAGAGGTTCCCATTCTGAAAAGCCGACGGTCAGGAGCTGTAATGCGAATGCGTACCGGGAAGCGCTGGGCAACACGCACCCAGTTAATATTGCGGGCAACACTCGGTAAACCACCCTGTAACGACCCGCCATCATCGGGATAAACCCCATATCCAATGGAGTCTACGGTTCCGCTAAAATGCTTTCCGGTATCACTCATCAGATAAACATCGACGCTGTCACCGTTGTGAATATGTTTAAGTTCAGACTCGCGGTAGTTTGCCACCACGTACCAGTTCTTACTGTCAATCAGGGTAAAAACAGCCTGTCCTGTGCTGACGTACTGACCGCTGGTGGTTTTTAATGAGGTGATACGGCCTTCAAACGGCGCCCGGATAACGGTATGTTCCAGATTAAATTCGGCGGTGGAGATATCTGCTTTGATGACTTCACGTTTCGCAATCAATGCCGCTACGCTGCTGACCGCAGCATTAGCCTGTTCAGCTTGCAGTCTGGCTGACTGTAACTGCGCCGCCGATGCACGCTGCCGGGCTCGCGCCTGATCCAGAGATTCCCCGGAAACGTAGTTTTGTCCGCGCAGCGCGTCCATTCGTCGCAGGGTAGCCGCATCCTGCTCAGCCGTAGCGCGGGCGGCATCAACCCGTTTTACTGCCGCCTGTGCATTGAACTGCTGCGCACTGACGTCGCGCTGGGTAAGAATAATTTGCTGCTCCAGCTGGGCAAGGTTTGCCTTTTCGCGTATTAAGGCATCGTGATAGGGACGAGGATCTATTTCGAATAAAATATCTCCCTGACGAACAAGATCATTCTCTTTCACCGGCATTTTTATGATCACCCCGTTAACCTGAGGGGCGATGGTTATGGTATCAGCATAAACATAGGCATCATCAGTGCCGGGTGTCTGATCAAATACCCAGATTAACCAGAATAATATTGCCAGCGTAAGCACTGACAGCGCCAGAATAAACCGCCGCTGTCCCGCGCCATTTTTTAACTGAATAGACATCTGTTTTCCATGGTTAACAAATTGAGATTAATAAAAAAACAGGATCCACAATCCCATTGAGAAAAGGGTGATCAGCAGCGGATAAGTCAGGATATAAGGTGTGAGCCACGCATTTTTCCCATACCGGGTTAGTGACAGGTATATTGCCGCTGAGATCAGGCATCCACCGGAAATGCAAAATAACCAATCCGGGAAGTACGCGCCCAAAATATTGACCGAGGGAGAGTGCGCTGCACAGCCGCTTAGCTGAAAGATGACGGCAGCCAGCAGAATTTTTCTGTATTTCATAAATAAATGCGTCATTGAATTTTCACATACCCTATATCAACCCGACGTCGACATACAACCCTGTATTTAGTAGGTGTATTCGGTGCCTCGGGCAAGGCTGTGACGCTTTCTGGCACTAACAGAAGGCGTCGTATGGCGTCTTTCAGCCGGACAGAAAGGTGAGGGACTGCGCTAATTCAGACGTCTGGTTTGCTGGCTGAGAAGGAGGATTTTTACGGGTATTTGCGGTCCGGTCAGGCGGCGGTGGACACTGCTGACGGCAGGTTAGCTGCTGAGAAGGATACCAGACGCAGGCGGGTTTGGTACGGCTGGCGGGATCGAAGCCAGCAAGTAATGATAACGACTCATTGCTCCCCTCTCCCTGACGAGCATCACCGTGTGAACGGCTGGATTATTTGCTGCAGCCTGACAGGCTTCACTCCCGTCAGGCATTAATCTCACGCCCCATTCTCTGCTAACACCAGACCTCTGACAGTATTGATGTCAGGTTGATAATCACAGTGAATTGAGGCGCATTTGTGAAACGATATCGACTTACCAGCCCATGCGCCGCAGTAATGGCTTACCTTTACGCTGATGCTTAACGACGGCTAAAATATGTCCGATTACCAGCAGCGCCAACGTCATGCAGGAAATAATATGCACCTGATTAAAAACGGTCGTAATCCCGGGGTCATTAATCGGTTGCGGTAACACAATCAGGTCAAATACGTTAATCGGTTTTTCCATCATCATTACGCCCGTAATCAGGACTAAAGCAATATTGCTGTAAAGCAGGAAGTGTCCGGCTGCAGCAAGCTTTTCTTCTTTATGACTGAGGAGATTATCGCCAGGTTTTCCGTGGCGCCATGCAAACCAGATCCTTAATATGAAGAGAGGGATATAAATTGTTGTAACGGAGACATTGATAAATCCAATCCAGCGTGCGCACTGCGGAGAGTGATGAAATAATGCAACATAGAATCCACTGAGCGTGGCCCAGATGATAATAATGGCGGAGATCCAGTGCAACCAGATCTGCGGTAATGAATAACGCGGTGACACAAGGTTAATTCCCTATAACTAAATTTCTTAAGTGCATCCATGACACCTTCAATAAACACTGCCGTGGAAATTGGGCGCGCACTTTAAGCAATGGACAGAAGGGTGGCTATAAGATCATTCTTATAAATAAATATCCCGATTTACTTTATTTATCCGCAGTTAATCACCCCCGAAAAGAATATTTAGTGCCAGATAAATTAAGAGAGAAAATATTATTGATCAACTCGGGCTGTATTAAAAATTATTCTATTGAGTCTTAATTCCGTATTAACAGCCGGATCGCTGAAGTGGCCTTTAACGTCCTGTTGCTCTTGGGTAACTGCCTGAAGTTAAAGGCCTTAAACGATGCCAGTCAGCTTTATAATAAATTACGCCGGGCACAGGCTCAGGCCGCGCCTTATCGCTTTTGAGCCAAATCTGACAAGCCTGACGCCTGCTGGTTCCCTGTCTGGCTATGCTGTTTAATATCAGGAGCTGAGATACGCAAATAATAGTGCTTTGGCCGTTAATTATCGGACCACGACCGGGAACAGTCAGGGAGAAGGATATTTTGCCACGTTGCCGGAATATTCTCATTGGGCAGTGACCTGATTCTTAAAACTCCCGGTACGGGCAGCAGCAATATCATCAGGTGTTTCCTGAACAACAAACAATCAAACGCTATGCCCTATCGGATGCCCGACCATTTCTGATTTCCGGCCTCAGTCTGCCGATTATTGCTGAGTTTTTGATTACTTATCTCACTCGCTACAGCATTTTCAGTATTCAACTGTGGCAGAAAAGGATTAATGGCAGACTCCAGCCTATAATCTCATCAAATACCTGGCGCGGGGATCGCCTATGTTTGAAGGATTTACCCATACACAACTCAGCCTGTCAGAAGCGGTGCTCAATGTCCGTTATGGCGGTAATGGTCCTCCGGTGCTGCTGCTCCACGGACACCCGCGAACCCACGCAACCTGGTCAAAAGTGGCGCCGGAGCTTGCGAAATCTTTTACCGTCGTTTGTCCTGATTTACGTGGTTTCGGCCGCTCTTCAAAGCCTGCTGACCAGCCTGATCATGCTGGCTCTGCTAAAAGAGCCAAGGCAAAAGATTGTATTGAACTGATGAACCAGCTGGGTTTCAGGCAGTTTGCGCTGGTGGGACATGACAGAGGAAGCTATACAGCCTACCGAGCTGCGCTGGATTATCCTGACCGAATCACTCGCCTTGTCGTACTGGATTGCATTCCCATACTCGAAGCCCTGAACCGCTGTAATGAGAAATTTGCGCGGCAGTGGTACCACTGGTTCTTCTTTGCTCAACCCGAAAAACCAGAGCGGGCGATCCTCGCCGATCCGGACAAGTGGTATGGAGGCCAGCCCGAAACCATGGGAGATGAAGAATACAGTGAGTTCAGACGAGCCATCCACGATCCGGAAACGGTACATGGGATGATTGAGGATTATCGCGCCGGTCTGGGTATAGACAAAGAACACGAACTTCATGACCGTCAGAGCGGACGGATGATTGCATGCCCGACGCTCTGTTTATGGTCAAAATATGACGATCTGGAGGCGTTATATGGCGATATAGTGGGGATCTGGAAAAACTGGGCAGCCGATGTCACGGGTAAAGCCATCGCGAGCGGTCACCATATGGCAGAAGAGGCACCAGACGAATTAACAGCTGAACTCCGTCATTTTCTTTTACAGCAGGTGCCACCCTGAAATAACCTCTAGCTGCCTCTGTGACACATAATCGACCGATCGCTGGTTTTTCCACGAGAGTGCATGACTTAACCCTCAGGGGATTATTTAACTATCAGGCTCACCGATTAAAGCGGCGAGCCTGATTATTATTAACGCATCACTTTGACATCTTCCAGCGTGACCAGGCTTTCAGGTTTACCACTTATTTGCGTCGCGACCGGGACGAAAATATTGAGGTCCTGCAGCCAGGCAAATTTATCACTGCTACCCGGTTGCCCTTCGTCAGTTTCATCACACTTAACCAGCAGATATTTCCCACTAAACTCAGGTGAAATTTCATGCGCATCCCCCTGATCGGTTACGTCGCAACGTAACGCTGAAGCAGTGACTTTCTTATCGGCATCAATGCTTTCCCATTTCGCCTGATAGTGTTGCCCGGTCACTAACGGGAAACGCAGATCCGTCTGCAACGTGTTGAGCCGCGAAGCACCATTACTGATGGACATTGTGAACTTCAGCTGTAGCTGATTAGCCAGCGTTAAACGTTGCACCGTCCAGATACCATAGTCTTCCAGTTTGCGTATATAACCATCTGCTTGTGCATCCAGCTGTACTTTAACCTTACCCAGGGCGCTGACCGTGGTATAGCGAACCTGCTTAAAGCGCGGAAGCGCCCAGGGTTTAATCAGTGACTGTGCCTGATGCTCAATGGCTGCTGAAAGAGGGAATTTACTCAGCCACTGCGGATTATTATTGCTCAGATCGGGCATTGTTGGCCCCATCAGCTTTGATGCTGGCTTATTAGCCGCAGGGACAAAGTGTCCTTCGGCTCTGAAAGTTTTCCCTGCGGGTAACTGGCAGAGTTGCTCAAAGCGTTGGGTCATTTGGCCGTCAATTTTGAAGCTACTCTTGCGACGAATGATATCAGCAGTGATGAGTGAATCGGTAACGCGGCCTTCACTGTCGACGTTCATCGCAGCCACAGCATCACCCTGATGGGTTTTACAGTTATACAGGTAATGCTCAATCTTTAATTCAAGCGGGGCGTCATAAGGCGGTTCCCAGATGATATCTGCAAAGTCATATCCCATGCGCACCGATAAAATATCACCAATATGCTCAATGCTATTCACATCGACAAGGTTGGTAGTACCGTACTCAGACGTGGCTGATAATTTTTCCCAGCGTGCCTCTTTTATGGGTAACTGACAAACCTTGCGAATATCCTCTGCCGTCATTTGACTGTCATCCTGTGCCGGCGCATAGCGGAGGTAACTATTGCCGTAAAAGCGAGCTTTAGTAAGCCCGCTCTCATTCAATAAATCCTTGTACAGAAGCTGTGCCGTGCCGTGCTTACAATCAACGGATCGCCATTGCTGAGCTGTTTTTCCATTATTGAAGTTTAACGACACCATGTAATTCACACGATCGTGGATTTTGGTGACCGAAAAGGGGTTAGTTTTGCCGCCGGTCAATACAGGATTATCCGCAGCCTGAACCAGAGAAAAGGGCAGCAGCGTCAGAAAAAAAAGTGGCCGGATTAAATGGCGTACGCAGTACATACATGTTCCTTCATATAGTGTAAGAAAGGGAGTTATCGGCATCAGAAGCGGGATCGTTAGTGTTACGCGCCAGAAAAAACAGAGTGTGCGGTTGCTGCCGCCACTTCTGCACAAAATTGTCCGCCGCTTGTCGTGCCGTGAGCTACCAGAAAAAAGGATTTCATTGCGGCAAACAAACGGAGTGCGTCATCAGCGATATTGCATTATCAGCGACATTGCATTGTTTCGGTCGGCTTGTCATTCAGTCAGAACAGATAATTATCTGTTCGCCCGGCTAAGCGAAACCGTACAACTTTACCTTTGTTGTGAATATACCAATCGGCGTCCGCGTCTGGCCTTAAGCGGACGTTAATATGCTTCAAAGATTTGCTCTGATTACTGCTGATGTTATGACCGATATTCAGAATCGTATACCCGAATGAATAGCATTTTTAGCGATACGGCAGAATGATTGTTCTGAATCAGTAGTGCGGGCGAGTGAGTGAAACACCATCTTTCCGCCCTTCGCTTTAAATTTTTTCTGCTGCGATTCCCGCTTTTTGCTTTCGGCATTTTCTGCCGTCCCGGTTAAAGAAAATAGCGCATCTGGCTGGCTCAAATCATTGATCCACTATACTGACCAGTGAAGTTGTTATTTCACGACGAGACTGTTCACGATTAATGAATTAATACTGACCTCACCATGACGATCGGGAGAACAAAATGCAAAAGAGTAAAACCCTTAAAGGTCTGATAGCCGTATCGCTATTCGCAGCAATGTTCAGCACTGTCGGCGTGCAGGCAAAGACAACGACCAGCGCTGCGGACGCTGCTATGCAGAATGGATCGAAGGCTAAGCTCAGCGCCGGCGACGAAAAAGCGTTGAAAGACATGGCACAGGCCAATATCAATGAAATTGCCGCCGCAAAGATCGCCCTGACTAAGGCTGAAAGCAGCAAAGTCAAAGCGTTTGCCCAGCAGATGGTTAAAGACCATGGTGACGCCCTGAGCAAAGTACAAATGGTCGCCCAGCAAAAGGGTGTGACCTTGCCGACGGAGCCGGACGCCAAACACACGGCGATGGCCGCCACGCTGGAAAAGCAGAGCGGCGGCGCGTTTGACAAGATGTACATGGAAAATGCCGGCACCATGGATCACAAGATGGTGCTGTCGAAGCTGCAAAGTGACGCCAGTAAGATCAAGGATCCGGATGTGAAGGCGCTGGCTGACGCGCACATTCCGGTAGTTGAGCAGCATCTGAAGTCCGCTCAGCAGATGGCGATGTAAGTGGGCAGAACAGGAGCAGTTATCAGGTTGTCCGGTGGGCAATGTGCCCTGCGGGCTGGGCAACCGGCCATCAGCGGTATCGGCGCCGACACTGGCGATACGCCAGTCGGACTAAAAGCCTGGCCTGCCGCCTGAGAAAGCCCGCCAGAGCGGTATTTTATTGCCGCATACACCACTCATCGCGCGTTATCTCCCACAGTTGATAGTCCAGCAGACCGGCGACATAGGCTTTCTTGCCGGTTTCGATCAACCGCATTCCGGAATGACGTGAGATTGATACCGAGCCGCTATTGACCGCGGCTTTCGGCACCCGCATCACCGGCCGGCCCAGCGTCCTGAACCAGAAATCGTTCACCGCCTGGCACGCTTCCGTCATGAAGCCGTGCCTCTGCCATTCCGGCACCAGCCAGAAACCCCGGTTATCATTTTCCTGATCGCGCAGTTCAATAAGACCGATGAGCTGTTCAGGTTTTTCCTGCCGCCTGATGGTCCAGCACCAGGCCTGTCCGGCCTGCATCGCGGGTAATGCGATATTCTCGACGTAATCCTGCGCGGCACCGTCGGGGTAGGGCCAGGGTATGGCAGCCGTCAGATAACGCACAATTTCCCACTGCGGGAACAGTACCTGAATAGCTGCTGCGTCGTGACGCTGAAGCGGTTCGAGCAGCAGCCGTTGAGTCTCAAGCTGTGGTGTCATGCTTCCTCCGTGTTGCGGTTTACCCTTGCAATGATGTTGCTATGCCAGCGCGTGCGTTTCAACCTGTAGGTTGATTATCGAGCCTGGCAGCGTAAGCCTTATCGCCTAACAGACTGCACGGTGCAGTCTTAACCATTATCTGCCTCGTCAGCTGAATTTTTGATTTGTCTCTGAAGCCCTCAAATCTGGCCGGTGATGTCAGCGGTTCTTTGCGTCAGCGTGCGGATCGCGCTGGCAATGACCGGGAAGCCTCGTCTATGAACATCTGCCCGGGCTGCTTCAATGCTGGCGTTTAACGAGATCAACCTAATCTGGGCGGCGATAAAGTCGGCGGGCATGGCGCAGCGCCTTACGCGTTCGATAACGTGCCGTTAACCCAGACGACGGTCATCATTGCGGGCTTGCCCACAGTCAGAACCACGGCGCAGATCTTCTTATCCCTCGGAACCTCTGAGAAGAAAAAATCGCTGGTGGGCGGTTTGTTCACTAAAAGAAGAGTAGCCCGGTGCGCTGGCTTGTGCCGTCCGGGGAAGTTTGAAAAGAGCCTCTTCAGCCCCGGGCTTATGGCGATGGTGCAGAAAGTCACTTGTTGCGGGTCAACGCATCTTTCTGTGGGAAATAAAAAGCCCGCTGTTAAGCGGGCTGGTGGCTAAGGTTAGAGGAACCATTGCGGCTTCACGCCGAACCGGGCTGAAAGCGCCTTGATATGTGAGATCGTCAGGGAACGCTGGCCGGAGAGGATCTGGCTTACAAGGGATTTAGAACCAATCTCTTCCTTCAGATCGGAGTAGGTCAGCTTATGCTGGTCAATCAGCGTGCGCAGCAGAGCGACGCCCACCGGCATTTCATCAACTGAGTTATTAAACTCGGCAAAGCGCTCGCTGTTATCCTCATAGTCGGCGATTTTGGCCGCCAGGAAGTCAATCAGCGGGTTTTCGTCGTCGTGGTCGATCAGGTAGTCCACCAGCGCCAGTGCGTCACGGTAGTCCTTCTCGGAGACACTGCCCCCCAGGAAAGGGACGGCGGCGACCAGTTGTTTTGTTGCCTCGATAGCTTTATTGGTGTCGACGATCATTCTTTATTCTCCCGATAGTAGCGAGTCAGCTTATCGTATTCAGCATGGGTGGCGATGTGCTTCACGTAAAAGCGCTTATTCACGAAGTTGATGTAGGCGATCACGCGTAAGTTATTGCCACCTACATCTAAAACCCACCACTTGTTGCGGTACTTAAAATTATCCAGGCTTGGCACGGCGGCACGCAGTTCATCCGGCGATTTGAAATCTGTTTCGCGAACCAGACGATACAGCGCCTTTATGGCTAAGGCATCGTTTGGAAAGAGCCGTGCCGCTTGCTCAAGTGGCTCTTTTGAAATGACGTGCATTAAGTGATTCCCTTCAGTAGTTCACAATATGTAAACACAATAACGCACAATACTCCCGGTGGCAATACCAGATAAGTCACGGTAAGAAGGAAGAGCGGGCCCGCCGTAGTGGGCAGGTATTACAGGTTAAGCAGGAATCCAGAATCGTTGCGATAATGCTGAAAGGATCTTCTCTACCGTGTCTGGCCAGGAGATGTCGCAGCCGGTAGAGCGTCAATGAGTGCTGGCGCTGTTTATTTTCCAGTGCATTAATTTTATTGGCCTGCAGCGCCTTGAGGCGCAGATAGGGGTTTGACGTGCCCACGTTGCTTTGTTGACTGGCGTCCGGCAGCGCAGGATTTGCCTCACCGCTGGCGGCGAAATGCGGACTTAATTTGCAACTTAATGTACCCTGTTAAGCAGACTGGCTGGCTTAAATACCCGCTAAAATACTCTTGTTAACAGGTAACATCGGCAATGGCTCTGATCCCGAAAAACTACACGCGGCTGGAAAGTGGCTATCGTGAAAAAGCGTTAAAAATCTATCCGTGGGTGTGTGGACGTTGCTCACGCGAGTTCGTTTATTCGAACCTGCGTGAATTAACCGTGCACCATATCGATCACGATCACACCAATAACCCGGAAGATGGCAGCAACTGGGAGCTATTGTGTCTCTATTGTCACGACCACGAGCACTCGAAGTACACCGAAGCCGATCAGTACGGCACCAACGTGGTGGCGGGAGAGGACGCGCAGGATGATGTGGGCGCAGCAACCTATAATCCGTTTGCCGATTTAAAATCGATGCTGACGAAGAAGAAATAAATCTCACCGGCGCTGCCGATCGGCCATTCTGCATTCCGGCCAGTCGGCAGCGCTGATTCGAAGACTGGCGCTTTATTTTTTATCCAGCGACCAGGTCGCGCTGCGGACGTCTACTTTCACCGGCAATAACCCAATCCCGGTAAATTTATCGGCCAGCGCCTGCTGCTGCGTAAAGACCTCCGGCGTCATGCGCTGCGCACCGTAAGGCATTCTCGCCAGCGCACGTTGCCAGATTGGCTGCGGCAGGCCGGTTGACGAGGACATGATTTTTGCTGCCTCCTGCGGGTGCTGATTGGCCCAGCTACTGAGGGTGCCAAGCTGGTCGATTACCTGCAGTGCGGTCTGCGGATAGCTTTCAGCAAACTTACGGCTGGCAAGATAGAAGGTGTAATGCGGCACCAGCCCTTCAGCATTTTTTATCAGCCGGGCGTTGGCGTTGGTTTCCACTTCAGCATAGTAAGGGTCCCAGATAACCCAGGCATCGACCGCGCCACGCTGAAATGCCGCGCGCGCATCCGCCGGCGGTAAATAGACCGGAGTGATATCTTTATAGTTCAGGCCCGCCTGTTCCAGCGCCGTCACCAGCAGATAGTTGACGTCCGACCCTTTATTCAGCGCCACCCGCTTACCTTTCAAATCCGCCACATTTTTGATGGGGGAGTTAGCCGGCACCACAATGGCTTCAGTCTGTGGATTGGCCGGGGAGTGCGCCAGATAAACCAGATCGGCATTCGCCGCCTGCGCAAAGGTGGGCGGAGCATCGCCGGTGGCGGCAAGGTCAATACTGCCCACGTTCAGTCCTTCCAGCATCTGCGGCCCGGCCGGGAACTCGACCCAGTGCACCGCGATCCCCTGTTTCCTGAAGGTCTCATCCAGCGTGCCGCGATACTTCAGCAGGGCGAAGATATTGGCTTTCTGAAAGCCGATGTTAACCGTCTGCGGTGACTGTTCAGCCTGAGTAGTGAAAATCATCCCCGCCTGCGCGGCGACAATAAGCGCACTGAGTAAAACTTTTTTCATCTCTCTTTCCTGAGTCTGGTTGTAATCAGCGCAACATAACAAACGGCGCTTAAAGCGCTTAGCGATGAAAAATTCTATGCTTAGCTAAAAAACATTATTGCTGCCAGACGGTGTCGCGCACTTTTATCGCCCGATTAAACAGGCCGAGCGCATAGAAGCGGTCAGCAATGATCTGCTGCTCACGAATAATCGCCAGGTTCATCCGCTGGGTTTGATGACTGCGCCGCGCCAGCGCATGCTGCAGTGAGGCGGTCGGGATGCCCAGCTCGCCGGATAACAGTTCAGCCGCTTCGTGACGGTTTGCATCGATGTAACGCCCGGTCTGCTCCAGCGCGTCAAGCAGCCGTTGCAGCAGATCGGCCGAATGGGCAGCAAACCCGCGTTCAGCCAGGTAGAACTGATGATTGTTGACCCGCCCGACGCCATCGGCGATCACCCGTAATTGGCCCGATTTCTCCGCATCGCTGAGTAGCGGATCCCACATCATCCAGGCATCAACCGCGTTCAGATCGCTGGGCGTCAGTGGATATTTTGGCGGAGCATAAACGATGCGTACCTCATCCAGCGCCAGACCGGCTTCATCCAGAATCTGTAACAGCAGATAGTGAACGTTAGATCCCCGGTTGACTGCGATACGTTTTCCCCGCAGGTCCGCGATCTGCCGCACCGGGCTGTCATGGGTGACCAGCAACGCCACGCTCTGCGGCGCAGCGGGCTCCCAGGCGACATACACCATCGGACTGTTGCCGGCCTGCGCGAACAGCGGCGGTACCTCACCGGTGGTGCCGAAATCGATCTCATGGTTACTCAGCGCATGTAACAGCTGCGGTCCGGCCGGGAACTCGCTCCACAATACGCTCACGCCCTGGCCCGCCAGCTGTTTCTCCAGCGTCTGTCGCGCTTTCAGAATGCCAAGATTGCCAAATTTCTGATAACCAATACGCAGTTCCCGCTCCGGTCGGACCGGCTGCAGCAGCGACGGATCGCGCAGACGCATCAGGTTGCGGCGCGGCTTTATCACCCCAAGGTGCCCGAGCTGGGTGCGCAGGGTATGACGACTGATGCCGAGTAGTGACGCCGCCTGTACCTGATTGCCGTGGCTCAGCTCCAGTGCATTTTTCACCAGCGCGGCGATCACGCGCGGGTAGATCGGGCTGTCGCTCTCCTGCATCTGCTGGCGCAGAAAACGACTCAGTGCCTCTTCACCCTGCGGCACCTCGCTGCTGGCAACCGGCCCTAACCGCAACTGCTGCGGCGTGATCAGGGCGCCAGTACTCAGCAGCACGGCGTTATGCAGCGTATTTTCCAGTTCGCGGATATTGCCCGGCCACGGGTAGTCACGCAGCGTGTCGATGGCGTCCTCGCTAAGCCGCAACTGCGGACGTCCCAGACGCCGGGCATAAAGTTGCAGAAAGTGACCGGCCAGTAGCGGAATATCCTCACAGCGCTGGCGCAACGGCGGCAACGTCACACTGGCGACATTCAGCCGGTAGAACAGATCGTCGCGAAAACGCCGTTCGCGGATCGCCACCGCTAAATCGACATGGGTCGCGGCAATCACCCGGACGTTGACCTTGACCGCTTTTGACGATCCTACCCGGATGATTTCGCGCTCCTGCAACACCCGCAGCAGTTTGACCTGTAACGGCAGACTCAGTTCGCCTATCTCATCCAGCAGCAGCGTGCCGCCTTCTGCGGCTTCGAACCAGCCCAGATGCCGATCCTGGGCACCGGTAAAGGCCCCTTTTTCATGACCGAATAGCTCTGACTCGGCCAGACTTTCGGTCAGCGCGCCACAGTTGACCGCCAGGAAAGGATGCTGGCTGCGCGGGCTGTGATGATGCAGATAACGCGCCATCACCTCTTTGCCGGTGCCCGTTTCACCAATAATCAGAACCGTCGCATCGGTAGGTGCGAGCTGATCAAGCACGTTTTTAAACGCACGTGAGGCGGGATCAATTAGCTCCGGACCGGAAATCTGCATCTCATTCCCCTGCAAGAAAAGCCAGCCATGACGATAGCGTGACAGCAGGCCGGAAACGAGAGGCTGCCAACGGCAAAAAGTTGCAAATGCAGCAGCCTGTCACCGCAGTTGTTGCATTGGCAACTGAGGCCATTGATTATCGAAAAATATAAGCCGTTGAATTAAAAGTAATAATAGAAACTGCGCGGTTGGCACGTTCTCTGCTAAACCACATATAACCAAATGAATGGCTGCTATGTATTAAATTCAAATATCGTTATAAAGGAATCTGCTAATGCGCGACGCAACACAGGCAAACCTTAACCTGTTCTGGTTTTTGCCTACCCATGGTGACGGACGTTATCTTGGCACCACCGAGGGTGGAAGAGCGGTAGATCTACCCTATTTACAACAAGTTGCGTTAGCTGCGGATAACCTTGGCTACTACGGCGTATTAATCCCGACCGGCAAAAGCTGCGAGGATTCATGGCTGGTGGCCGCTGCGCTGGCACCAATGACGAAAAAATTGCGTTATCTGGTGGCGGTTCGTCCCGGCCTGCAGCCGCCCAGCCTGGCGGCGCGGATGGCGGCCACACTCGATCGCCTGTCAGAGGGGCGCTTGCTGATCAATGTGGTGACCGGCGGTGATCCAGTGGAAAACAAAGGTGACGGCATTTTCCTCAGTCATGCTGAGCGTTATCAGGTTACCCGGGAATTTCTGACCGTCTATTCGCGACTCCTGAAGGGCGAAAAGGTCGATTTCAGCGGCGAGCACATTCGGGTTGAAGGGGCTGAAATTTTGTTTCCGCCGGTGCAGCAGGATGGTCCTCCGCTCTATTTTGGTGGATCGTCGGACGAGGCTATCGACGTTGCGGCTGAGCAGATCGATACTTATCTCACCTGGGGCGAGCCGGTCGGGCAGGTGGCTGAGAAGCTGGCCGTGGTGCGCCAGCGCGCCGCAGAAAAGGGGCGCACACTCTCTTACGGTATTCGTTTGCATGTCATTGTTCGTGAGACTGAAGAGGAAGCCTGGGCCGCCGCCGACCGCCTGATCGCTCACCTGGATGAAGAGACCATCGCAGCAGCGCAGAAAATTTTTGCCCGGATGGATTCAGCCGGCCAGGCGCGAATGAGTGCGCTGCATCAGGGCTCACGCGACAGCCTGCGCATCGGGCCGAACCTGTGGGCTGGGGTCGGGCTGGTGCGTGGCGGTGCCGGTACCGCGCTGGTGGGCAATCCACAACAGGTAGCCGATCGCATTCGTGAATATCAGGCGCTGGGCATCGGGAACTTTATCTTCTCCGGCTATCCGCACCTTGAGGAGGCCCATCGCTTCGCCGAACTGGTGATGCCGCTGCTGCCGCTGGCGGCGAACACCGATAAACAGCAGCGTCGGGTGAATACCGGGCCGTTTGGTGAAACCATCGGTGGCGACCGTCGTCCGGATAAACCAGCCAGCGCGCGTTAACAGAGGAAAAGGCCACGTATGTCACAACAGCACATCGTTATTATTGGTGGCGGATTTACCGGGACCGCGCTGGCGATTCATCTGGCGCGGCTTGGTCCGGCGGGATTACGGGTCACGCTGATTGAACCGCGCGAGCAGCCTGGTCAGGGTGTGGCGTACGGTACGGTCGATCCGGCCCACCGCATCAACGTACCCGCCGCCCGGATGCAGCTAGCCGGTGACCCGGACGGCGCTTTCGATCGCTGGTTCCGGGCCTCGACTGGCGTACAGGCCGATCCCGATGCGCTGTGGCCGGATGGCAATGTTTACCCGCAGCGCGGTCAGTTTGGCCGCTGGGTCAACCAGCAGTTTAACCAGGCGCGGGCGGACTCTGCGGTGCAGCTCAGCCACCTGTGTGATCGGGCCGTTACCCTGCGTGATGGCGTGGTGACGACCGCCTCCGGCCAGCAGCTAAAGGCCGACCACGTAGTGCTGGCGATCAGTCATCCGCCGCCCGCGTTGCCGGCATTGCTGCAACCTTTGCTGCATCATCCGGCCGTGATCGCGAATCCGTGGCAACGCGATGCGCTGGCACAGGTTGCGCCGGGCGATCGCGTGGCCATTATCGGCTCGGGTTTAACCATGTCCGATGTGGTGGCCTCACTGCATCGTCAGGGGCACCACGGCACCCTCACCGTTTTCTCACGGCGCGGACAACTGCCACGCCCGAACCTCAGCGGCAGTTATGACAACCTGACGCTGGACTACGCGCAGCCACAGCCGGCGACGGCGCGTGGCTGGCTGCACCGGATCCGTCAGGAGATCAGGCTAGCCGCCGTGCAGAACCTGCCGTGGCAGCTGGTGCTGGATGATATCCGCCGCAACGGACAGCGCATCTGGCAAAGCCTCTCGCTGGCGGAACAGCGGCGCTTTTTGCAGCATCTGCGGCCGTGGTGGGACGTACACCGCTACCGGATTGCGCCGCAGGTCAGCGCGGTACTCAGTCAGCAGCAGGCCAGCGGCCAGCTGACGGTACTGGCTGCCCGCCTGTTAGCCGCCGACGTCATCGAACAGCAGCTCAGCCTGACGCTGGGGCTGCGGGGCGGGGATGCCACTACGATTCGGGTCGATAAAGTGATTGTCACTACCGGACCGGCTCATGGCGCGCTGCTGAGCAGCAGCCCGTTACTGCATCAGTTGCAGGCTGACGGGGTGATCCAGCCCGATCCGCTGGCGTTGGGTATCCACGTAAACGCACTTTCGCAGACCCTGAACGCGCAGGGCGCGGCCAACCCGCAGCTCTATGTGGCCGGACCGGCGGCGCGCGGGCATTTTGGCGAGCTGATGGGACTGCCGCAGGTGGCCGAACACGCGGAATCCGTGGCGCAGCACCTGCTCGCGGGCACCCATTCTCCTCACCATGAGCGATGTCCCGGCTCACTCACGCACTAAAACTAACCTGTAAACCCAATCGATAATTAAACGTGGGCGGCAAGCAATTGCCGCATCCGCTCAGGAGTCGCTATGCCATCGCAACGTGAAATTCGCCTTAATGCTTTCGATATGAACTGTGTCGGTCACCAGTCACCCGGCTTGTGGGCCCATCCGCGCGACCGATCCTGGCAGTACAAAGATCTGGAATACTGGACCGATCTGGCGCGGCTGCTGGAGCGTGGTAAATTTGATGGGCTGTTTATTGCCGACGTGCTGGGCGTGTATGACGTGCTGAACGGCAACAATCAGGCGGCGATTCGTCAGGCCACGCAGGTGCCGGTAAATGATCCGCTGGCGTTAATCACTCCGATGGCGCTGGTCACCGAACATCTTGGTTTTGGCCTGACGGCGTCGCTGTCGTTTGAGCATCCTTATCCGTTTGCCCGTCGCCTCTCAACCCTTGATCATCTCACCAAAGGCCGGGTCGGCTGGAATATCGTCACCTCGTATCTGGAAAGTGGGGCGCGCAATATCGGTCACCAGACGCAAACCGATCATGATGCCCGCTACGACTATGCCGACGAATATCTGCAGGTGATCTACAAGCTGCTGGAGGGCAGCTGGGAGGAGGACGCGATTCTGCGCGATCGTGAACGCCGTATCTTCAGCGATCCGCATAAGATCCATCCGATTAATCATCAGGGCAAATTCTTCCAGGTGCCGGGTATTCATCTGTGCGAACCGTCGCCGCAGCGCACGCCGGTGCTGTATCAGGCCGGGGCCTCCAGCCGCGGTAAAGCCTTCGCAGCCGGCCATGCCGAGTGCGTTTTCGTCGCCGCGCCGTCGAAAGTGCTGCTGAAAAAGACCGTGGCGGATATCCGGCGACGGGCGGCCGAAGCGGGACGCGATCCGCGATCGATTCTGATCTTTAATCTGCAAACGGTGATTGTCGGCGAGACCGATCGGGCGGCGCAGGACAAATGGACCGAATACAAACGCTATGTCAGCTACGAAGGCGCACTGGCGCTGATTTCCGGCTGGACCGGTATCGATTTCGGCCAGTATCAGCCGGATCAGGTATTAAAACATCTGCACACCAACGCCATTCAGTCGGCGGTGGAGACCTTTTCAACCGCCGATCCCGATCGTCAGTGGACGGTGCAGGGACTGGCAGACTGGGTCGGGATTGGCGGTTTTGGTCCGCTGCTGGTGGGCAGTGCCGCCACGGTTGCCGATGAGTTGCAGAGCTGGGTAGAGGAGACGGACGTTGACGGCTTCAATCTCGCCTATGCCGTGACGCATGAAACTTTTACCGACGTGGTCGGGCTGCTGGTGCCGGAGTTGCAGCGGCGTGGCGTCTACAAACAGGATTATCAGCCGGGTACGCTGCGTGAAAAGCTGTTTGGTCAGGGGCCGCGGCTGGCGTTACCGCATCCGGCTGCCGGTTATCGCTGGCCTGCTGCGGCAGAAGCACGGATTAAAAGCGCGGAGGCCTCATGATTGAGATCGAGGGTTTGTGCAAAAGCTACGCCGCGCCGAACAATCGCACCATTGAGGTGCTCAACGCGATTACCCTGAGCGTGCCCGCCGGTTCGATCACTGCTGTGGTCGGGCCGAGTGGTGCGGGCAAATCGACGCTGGCGAAATGCATCAGTCTGCTGGAGAAGCCAACCTCGGGCAGCATCCGGGTCAATGGTGAGGATCTGTCGCACTACAGCGGGGAAATGCTGCGCCGCAAACGCCGGGCGATTGGCACCGTCTTTCAGTCATCGGCTCTGCTGCAACGTAAAACCGCCTGGCAGAATGTTGCCCTGCCGCTGGAATGGCTCGGCGTGGTGCCGGGTGAGATCAAACGTCACGTCGGGACGCTGCTGGAGAGCGTCGGCCTGAGTGCGAAGGCGGACTTTTATCCGGCGCAGCTGTCAGGCGGCCAGCGTCAGCGTGTGGGGATCGCCCGTGCACTGGCGCTTAAACCGTCGGTGCTGCTGGCTGATGAAGCGACCTCCGGACTCGATCCCGACGCCACCAGCGCGATTCTGACGTTACTCAAAACCCTGCGTGACCAGTTCGGCTTATCGATCATCTTTATTACGCATGAGATGGATGTGGTACGGCGCGCGGCTGACGCGGTGGCGCAGATCGCCGAGGGCCGGCTGGTGCATCAGGGTGCGTTACGCACCTTGCTCGCCAGCCCGGACTCCTCACTCGGACAACAGCTGTTCCCGCTACGGCCGCTCGCCGGCCATGGCGACCTGCTGCTGCAGCTCACCTACGGCGATCGTCCGATCGCTCCCGACTGGATCAGCCAGCTGACGCAGCGGTTTGGCGTGCAGGTCGATCTGCTGGCGGCGCACGTCGAGCAGGTGGGTGGCGCGCTGGCCGGGCGAATGCAGGTGGCGATCCGCTTTTCGCACAGCGCCGTCACGCCGACTCAGCTGATTGAACAGCTTGGGCTATTTGGCATTCATGCCGGGCTGCTCGATCAGCGTCCGCTCCTGCGGGAGGCCGTATGAAGCCCGCCGACGTCATCAGCCAGGATACGCCGTGGGGCCAGCTCCCTGCGCTGATGCTGCCCGCCTATGGTGAAACCTGGCTGATGGTCATCATCGTCATGCTGTTTGTGGTGTCGTTCGGCGGCGTGCTGGGTGTGGTGTTGTTTAATAGCTCACGGCAGGGGCTGTTTCCGCAGCCGACGCTTCATCGCAGCCTGAGTGGCCTCGTTAACATCGGCCGGTCGCTGCCTTTTCTGGTGCTGATGGCAGCGATCATTCCTTTTACCTTCTGGCTGACCGGCACCACCATCGGTATTCCGGCCGCGGTAGTGCCGATGATCATTGCCGGCACGCCGTTTTTCGCCCGGCTGGTCGAAAACGCGTTACGGGAATTGCCCGCCGAGGTGACGGCTGTTGGGCTGGTGTCGGGCGGTTCAGTCTGGCAAATCATTACCCGCGCCCAGCTCAGTGAAGCATTGCCGGCTATCGTCGCTGCGGTGGTGCTGAATCTGATCTCAATGATCGAATATTCCGCTATCGCCGGCACCATCGGCGCGGGCGGTATTGGCTATCTGGCGGTGGTTTACGGTTATCAGCGCTTTGATCAACACATCATGATTGCAACCATCATCGTGCTGATTGTCACTATCCAGCTGGTTCAGTTTTTGGGTGACCGTGTTATTGCGGCACTGCAACCTCATCAGGGAAAACATCGGTTATGACACATCACGACTTTGAAATCAGACAAAAGAAAAAATGGCCGTGGGCAGTTGCCGCGCTGGTGCTGGTGGTGATCGCCGGCATTGCCTGGTTTACCTTTGCTCACCAGAGCCGGGCGGTGACCTTTGGCAGCACGCTGAAGGTCCATTTTGAGCCGGCAATGGCCGGTGAGGCACGGCTAATCGAGTATGTGGCGCAACATATTGCGCCTGACTATGGCATTAAGCTGGAAGCAGCCGGTTTGCAGGATCCGGTGCAGGCCGATCGCGCCGTAGCCGAAGGGCAATACGCTGCCACGGTTTATCAGCATCAGTGGTGGCTTAAACAGGTTGTCGAGGCAAATAAGTTTGAGCTGACGGCAACCCAACCGCTGTTCCAGTGGGCTTTCGGCATTTACTCCGATCGTTACCGTTCCATCAGCGATCTGCCGCCAGGCGCGGTGATTGTAGTGCCAAACGATGGGGCTAATCAGGGGCAGGCGTTGTGGCTGTTGCAGCGCATCGGGTTACTGACACTCGATCCGTCGATAGAGCCACGGACCGCCAGACTGCGGGATATTAAAGATAATCCGCATCAGTGGGTATTTAAGGAACTGGATTTATTAACCATGCCTCGCGCGCTGAATTCAGTGGATGCCGCCATTGGTTATGTTTCGCAGTTTGATGCCGGAAAAGTACCGCGCGATAAAGGGATCTTATTTCCGCCCGCGCCACGAACCTTCGCCTCACAGTTGGTGATTGGCACCCGCTGGCTGTCGGACGACAACATTATCAGGCTGAAAAAAGCTTTTGCCGATCCGCGTTTGCAGCAGTGGTTAAAACAGACCCAGGATCCGCTGGTAAAAGGTGTGCTGGTGCCGGTTTCGGCTGAATAAAAAGATTCATGTTTTAAAAATACCGGGTGAATCGGGCGATTCATCCGGTTTTTTTGCTGCCTGAAATTCATGTTTAAGTTATTGATATAAATGAAATAGTTATCTGTATTTGTTGTTTGTTTACCGTCCGGTTAATTCATATAAACACCGGGTCACCTGCTGAATACAATAACGAGGATATCATGAGTACACTGAATATTGACGACACCCTGAACGTCCCTCCACCACATTCGGCACCGGTGCGCTCGGTGAGTGATGTGGCGAAACTGATCAATAGCCGTGCCGAAAAAAACAGCTACGCGCGCTGGATTGTTTTTCTGGCGCTGGGCGGCGTGTTTCTCGATGCCTACGATCTGACCACGCTCTCTTACGGTATCGATGATGTGGTGAAGGAGTTTGGTCTGACGCCGACCCTCACCGGCCTGGTAACTTCATCGATTATGATCGGCACCATTGTGGGTAATCTGGTGGGTGGATGGCTGACCGATAAATATGGCCGCTATTCGGTGTTTATGGCGGACATGCTGTTCTTTGTGGTATCGGCTATTGCGGCGGGGCTGGCACCCAACGTGTGGGTGTTGATTGGTGCGCGATTTCTGATGGGCATTGGGGTGGGGATTGATCTGCCGGTGGCCATGGCCTATCTGGCGGAGTTTTCAAAATTCTCGGGCAAGGGAAATAAAGCCTCCCGTCTCGCGGCCTGGTGCCCGATGTGGTACGCGGCATCGTCAGCCTGTTTCTTTATTATTTTCGCCCTCTATTTCCTGCTGCCGGCTGAGCATATCGACTGGCTGTGGCGCGCCTCGCTGCTGTTCGGTGCGGTGCCGGCGCTATTGATTATCGCGGTGCGCAGCAAGTTTATGAACGAGTCGCCGCTGTGGGCGGCTAATCAGGGCGACTTAAGCGGCGCGGTGCGCATTCTGCGTGACTCGTACGGCATTATCGCCCATGAAGAAAAAGCCGCTGAACCGGTGATGAAACACGCGGCGGTGCCTGAGGTGAGTTTTCGGGTGCTGTTTCAGAAGCCCTACCTTGAGCGCACCCTGGTCACCGCAGTGATGAACATCTGTATTTCATTCGAATACACCGCCATCGCCTTTTTCCTGCCGTCGATCCTGGCGCAGTTCCTCGGTGCCGGCGTATTTGAAACCATTTCCGCCTCGCTGGGACTGAATGCGCTGTTTGCCTTTACCGGTGGGCTGCTGGGGATGCGGCTGGCGTGGAAATTTCCCTCACGGCATGTCGCGATTGCCGGTTTTGCACTGCAGTTTATCGCACTGGTCTCGCTGGCGTTAATTGGCCATCCGCAGGCAACGCTCGGGGTGGTGTTTGCGGTACTGATGCTGGGCCTGTGGCTGTTTGCCGAAGGTTTTGGTCCCGGCGCGCAGATGATGATCTATCCGGCGCTCTCTTATCCCACCCATATCCGGGCCACCGGTGTTGGCTTCGGCCGTTCCCTGTCGGGGATTGGCAGTGCGCTGGCGCTGTTTATCCTGCCAATTTTGCAGGCGCGTTACGGCACCAATCTGTTCTGGATCGTCTCTCTCGCCGCCATTATTCCGATCGTTTTCCTGTTAGTTATCCGTTTTGAACCCACCCGACAGGACATTGATGCGCAACCTGAATCAGGAGAAAAGCATGTCTGAATTAAACCACAACGACTTCGTCGCACTGCAACACCGTTTCAGACCGGTTTTCGACCGCATTGCGGCAGGTGCCGCTGCGCGCGAAGCCGATCGGGTGCTGCTGGATGAGCCGATCCGCTGGCTGAAACAGGCGCGATTTGGCACGTTGCGCATTCCGGTGGCGGAGGGGGGATTCGGCGTCTCGCTGCCGCAGCTGTTCGAATTACTGACTGAGCTGGCCGCAGCGGATTCCAACCTGCCGCAGGCGCTGCGGGCGCATTTTGCCTTTGTGGAGGATCGGCTGAATCAGCCGGACAGTGACGACCGGCGTCGCTGGTTTAGTCGCTTTATTGATGGCGAACTGGTCGGCAGTGGCTGGAGTGAAATCGGTGCGGTTAAGCTGGGTGAGGTCAATACCAGGGTGACGCCAGCGGAGCAGGGCTGGCGGCTCAGCGGCGAGAAATTTTACAGCACCGGCACGCTGTATGCTGACTGGATTGATGTCTATGCCCGGCGCAGCGACAACGGCCGCGATGTTATCGCGCTGGTCAGCACCCATCAGACAGGCGTCGAACGCGACGATGACTGGGATGGTTTTGGCCAGCGCCTGACCGGCAGCGGGACGACGCGCTTTAATCAGGCGCGGGTAGAACAGCCACACGTCTATGACTTCAGCGAGCGTTTTCGCTATCAGACCGCCTTCTATCAGCATGTGTTGCTGGCCGCGCTGGCAGGCATTGGACGGGCGGTGGTACGTGATGTGGCGCAGGGCGTGGCACAGCGTAAGCGAATCTACAGTCACGGTAATGCCGGCCAGGTTAAGCAGGATGTTCAGGTGCTGCAGGTGGTGGGTCAGATCAGCAGCTGGGCGTGGGCGACAGAGGCGGCGGTGGCGCGCGCAACCCACTCATTGCAGCAGGCGTTTGTGTTGCAGCAAGGTGATGTCGATGAGGTACAACGCCACGCGGCTAATGTGCTGGCGGAAGTCGAATCAGCCCAGGCGCAGGTCATTGCGGTTGATCTGATCACCCGCGCCGCCAGTGAGTTATTTAATGCGCTGGGTGCCTCTGACACCCGCGTCAGTCAGGCGCTGGACCGTCACTGGCGCAATGCCCGCACGCTGTCGTCACATAATCCGGTGATCTACAAAATGCGAAATGTCGGTGACTGGCAGGTTAACGGCAGCGATCCGACCTTTATCTGGCAGATCGGCAACGGAACCGCTTAGATCAGCCTGGCGATTGCGGGTCGCTAAACGGCAGCCCGCAATCGCCTTTCAGCCGCACCCTGGCGGAGCGTTACCACAGCGCAATGCCGCAACGTTTTAACAGGATCGCCCAGAGCGCAAACAGCAGCAGCGTCAGGCCACAGCAGAGGGTCAGCGTCAGCCAGAAGCCATAACGCTGATGGAGAAACGGAAACAGGATAAACATCGGCAGGGTTGGCACCACATACCAGAAAGTGTACCAGGCGTGGGCAGAAATTTTCTCCGCCGTCTGGCCTTCCAGCTTCATCCACACCAGCACCAGCACGGTGACCAACGGCAGGGCGGCCAGCAGCCCGCCGAGCCGATCGCTGCGTTTGGCCGTTTCGGAAATCAGCACCACCATAAATGCGGTTATCGCATATTTTGACACCAGCCAGAGCATAGTTTTCCTCGTTAATCAGTGAGCTGCCAGCCGGATGCGGCAAACCCGCTCACCCGGTGCGTATCAGCAGGCGAAACACGCGGGGCTATCCCGGACCTGTGCTGCGGTGGTGGTCAGCGCAGGCTGGTCAGGCAGGCAGAGCCATTAATCAAATATATCCTTTCCGCCAATAAAACAAACCGCTTACGGCACGGGACACCTTTTACCGGGCCGCATCAGATTGCCTGCGCCAGCCGCCAGCCGCCAAAAATACGACGTGCATCTGCACGCATCGCGAACATAGAAACTAAAAAAGCCGCTGAGCTTTTGTTAGTGGCTTACCCTTTGATTGTTCATATGTTCATCCCTGGGCGGCTTTGCTGCGACAGACTTCACAACCCCAGCGATGAATTTTATAAAGCCGGATAATTGTGATTGTACTCACAATGAGCAGGCAAAAAATAGGCGATAAAATATAACAAATGAACAACATCCGTTCATATGAACGTAAGCAGTAACCTCTGCTGTTAACGCTAATAGAAAAAGGGACGACTATGCCAGCTCACACCCTGCGCTTCGATGGTTGTAGCAGACCGCTTCCCCCTACGGGATAGATTGCCCGTTACGTTGCGCCGCCTGATAGCGACATTCAACCTCTGACCTGAACACACAAGGTTCCTCTATGAAAAACCGATACAGTACGAAAATACTGGCGCTTTTCTGCGCCCTGTCATTTCTGATGTATGTCGATCGCGTCAACCTGTCGACAGCTGCCGGGCTGATTAAGCAGGATTTAGGCCTTAACAACACCGATCTTGGACTTATTTTTTCCGCTTTTGCTTACACCTATTTAGTTTTCCAGATTGTTGGCGGCTGGTTTGTCGATCGCTACGGTGCCCGCAAAACCATCATTATCTGCGGCAGCATCTGGGTGGTGGCTACCGTTTGTACCGGCTTTGCTGGTGGCTTCGCCTCTCTGTTTCTGTCACGGATGTTGTTAGGCATTGGTGAAGGCGCCGCGCTGCCTTCCCAGGCACGGGCCATGACGTTCTGGTTCTCCAGTGAAAAACGTGGTTTCGTCCAGGGCATCACCCACTCCTTCTCCCGCTTCGGTAATGCGGTGACACCGTCACTGGTGGCGCTGCTGGTGATGCTGCACTCCTGGCGTTTCTCCTTTATTGCCTTAGGGGTCATCACTGCGGTGTGGCTGGCATTCTGGATTGCCGGCTTCCGCGACAACCCACATCTGATTGCCGACATGAGTGAGGAGGAGCGCAAAATCCTGCCAAAACCGGATGCCAGCCTGACGGTTAAAGCGCCAACGCCGTGGAAGGCACTGCTGAAACGCATTGGCCCGACCATGGGCGTCTATTTCTGCTACGGCTGGACCGGCTGGCTGTTTTTTACCTGGCTGCCCACTTTCTTTATGAACGGTCGTGGCATGGATCTCAAATCGTCAGCGCTGTTTACCTCGGCGGTCTTTCTCTCCGGCGTGGTCGGCAACACGGTCGGCGGGGTGGTCAGCGACCGGATCCTGAAACGCACCGGCAACGTGGTCGCTGCGCGTCGTAACGTGATTATCTTCAGCTTTCTTTCCGCCGGATTACTGCTGATACCGGTGATCGGTTCCACCGATATGACCGTGATTACGGTCTGCCTCGGTCTGGCCTTTTTCTGCCTCGAACTGACGATTGGTCCGATCTGGGCGGTACCGATGGAGATCACCCCTAAATATGTCGGTGTCGCCAGTGGGCTGGTGAACGCCGGTTCGGCGGTGGCAGGCATCATCTCGCCCATTCTGTTTGGCATCATCATCGACAAAACCGGTAACTGGAGCCTGCCGTTTTACGGCTCGGTGCTTCTGCTGATGGTGGGCATCGTACTGACCTTCTTTATGCGTCCAGATATTCCCTTATCTGAAGATGCTCCTTCTCGCGGCGCGGTTGAGCCGGTTAAAAATGCGTATCACTGAGGAATCCCTGATGAAAAAACCTTCTGTTGCACTGGTGCTGGGCGATCCAGCAGGTATTGGTCCGGAGCTGGTGGCGAAAGTGCTGTCACAGCCGGCGCTGCGCGCGCTGGCTAACGTGATTATCATCGCGGACCGCCATGAGCTGGAAAAAGGCATGGCCATTGCCGGTCAGCGTTTCGACTATGACGAAATCACCGATACCACAGCAATTGCGTTCACCGCCGACCGGCCGCTGCTGCTCAATCACGACTGGTCCCGACGTACGCCGTTCCACTATGGCAGCGCCAGCGAACAAAGCGGCGTCTATATCCTGGAGACGCTGGCCCGTGCCGTCGAATTAACCCAGCAGGGTATTACCCAGGGGATCTGCTTCGCGCCGCTGAATAAGCAGGCGATGCACATGGGCGGACTGAAGCATCGCGATGAGCTGCACTGGTTTGCTGAGCTGCTGAAGTTTGACGACTTCTGCTGTGAGGTTAACGTGGTAGATGATCTCTGGGCGGGACGCGCGACGTCGCACATTCCGTTCCGCGATATCGTGAAAAATCTCAGCGTTAACGGTGTGGTGGAGACGATTTCACTGATGGATCGTACGCTGCGTCAGGCTGGCATCGCCGCGCCCAAAATTGCCGTGCAGGCGCTTAACCCGCACGGCGGCGAGAATGGCCTGTTTGGCGATGAGGAGCAGACGATTATCCAACCGGCGATGTCGCAGGCCAGAGCACTGGGGATTGACGTTTACGGGCCTTACCCGGCGGATACCACCTATAAAGCGGTGGAGACCGGTAAGCTGGATGCGGTGGTATCGATGTACCACGACCAGTTCGCCACGGCGCTAAAAATGCTGGGCTTTGAGCGCGGCGTAACGGTTCAGGGTGGGTTGCCGGTCCCGATTGCCACCGCCAACCACGGCACCGCCTATAACCTGTATGGGCAAAATCTTGCCACGCCCTCGGCGTTTGAGAATGCCTTCCGCCTGCTGGTAAAAATGGCGGGCAGCGCTGGTTAAGATGGCACAGTGATCCCGGCTGACTGCCGGGATCAGCCGGTTTAACGGGGCGGATCGTCGCGCACCCCACCAGCACCCCTTCGCCTGAACGCGCCGCGCCGGTAAACCTCTGCAACAGTTAACGCGATGACGGTGGTGCGGCAGATTCCCGGTTATCCTCTGCCGCGCCGTTGCCTGAACATCGTTAACTTCGCAGAATGTGGTTAATCACCGATGCGGTTACCCTGCTGATCAATGACGGGTTCTCCGTCCTCTTTGCTGAACGCGCCTTGCTGCCGATCCGGCAGAATATCCAGCACCTGCTCAGAAGGACGGCAGAGCCGGGTGCCGAGCGGCGTCACCACGATTGGGCGGTTAATCAGCAGCGGATAAGCCAGCATCGCGTCCAGCAACGTATCATCACTCAGCTGCTGATCCGCCAGCCCCAGCTGCTGGTAGGGCTCGGTATTCTGCCGCAGCAGGGCGCGCACGCTGATGCCCATCTCTGCGATCAGTTTTTTAAGCGTTTCGCGGGTTGGCGGCGTCTCCAGATAGAGCACGATTGCCGGCTCGACCCCGCTGTTGCGGATCAGGGCCAGGGTATTACGCGAAGTGCCGCATTCCGGGTTGTGATAAATAGTGATGTCTCGCATAAAGCATTCTCCGTTACGGAACGGCACTGGCACGTTCCGCTTGTCAGGTCAGAAAGAGAGTCGCAGCGCCAGCGCCGTTAGCGTAACCAGCAGCACCGGCAGCGTCATAACTATCCCCACGCGGCAGTAATATCCCCAGCTGATGGTGATGTTTCTCTGCGCCAGAACGTGCAGCCACAGCAGAGTCGCCAGGCTACCGATCGGGGTGATCTTCGGCCCCAGATCGCAGCCGATAATATTGGCGTAGACCATCGCCTCTCTGACTACGCCCTGCGCGCTGCTGCCGTCGATGGAGAGCGCGCCCACCAACACCGTCGGCATATTGTTCATCACCGAAGAGAGCAGGGCGGTGAGCAAACCGGTTCCCAGCGTGGCACCCCAGAGGCCATGTTCAGCGAAGCGGTTCAGCACGGCAGAAAGGTAGTCGGTCAGGCCGGCATTTTGCAGGCCATACACCACCAGATACATGCCAAGCGAGAAGATAACGATCTGCCAGGGCGCGCCTTTCAGCACCTTGCCGGTATCAATCACCCGACCACGACGGGCCACGGCCAGCAGGATAGCTGCCGCCACCGCCGCCACCAGGCTGACCGGCACTCCCAGCGGTTCCAGGCCGAAGAAACCGACCAGCAGCAGAATCAAAACCAGCCAGCCAGCGTTAAAGGTGCGGCGATCCCGAATCGCCTCGCCGGGTGACTTCAGCTTGCTCAGGTCATAGCTGTGCGGGATATCCCGACGGAAAAACAGCAGCAGCATAACCAGGGTGGCAGCAACCGAGGCGAGGTTAACCGGCACCATCACCGCAGCATAGTCACTGAATCCGAGCCGGAAGTAGTCCGCCGTGACGATATTCACCAGGTTTGAGACGATCAGCGGCAGGCTGGCGGTATCGGCAATAAAGCCTGCCGCCATCACAAAGGCCAGCGTTGCGGCGGGGCTGAAACCCAGCGCCAGCAGCATGGCAATCACAATCGGAGTCAGGATCAATGCCGCCCCGTCATTGGCAAACAGCGCAGCGACTGCCGCCCCCAGCAGCACAATCGCTGCGAACAGCCGACGGCCTCTGCCGCCGCCCCAGCGTGAAACGTGCAGCGCGGCCCATTCAAAAAAGCCGGACTCATCCAGCAGCAGGCTGATGATGATCACCTCGATGAAGGTGGCGGTGGCGTTCCAGACGATGTGCCAGACCACAGGGATATCGGCTATCTGCACCACACCACTCAGCAACGCCAGGCCGGCACCGAGCGTGGCACTCCAGCCAATGCTTAATCCTTTAGGTTGCCAGATAACCAGCACCAGGGTGAGGACGAAAATCGCGCTCGCCAGAAACATAGCTTCTCCTGTTGAATAACGTCACCCGGCCAGCCGGGCTGTAGATACTGAATCGAAAAATATCCGCTATTTCGAATATGTAAGGACAAAATTTTTAGATGCAGACCGGCTTGCCGTTGGTGGTGGCATTGTCGCGCTCGGCCTGCTGGCGAATCAGTCGGATCTCATCCTGCTGGCTGAGATAAGCCTGCTCGATAATCATGGCGGCCCAGGCAGGCATATGGGGAGACAAACGATAGTGGATCCATTTGCCGTCGCGCCGGTCGATAAGCAGCCCGTGTTGCCGTAATAAAGCCAGATGACGGGATATTTTCGGCTGGGGCTGTTGCAGCGTCGACGCCAGCTCACAGACGCACAGCTCGCCTTTTTCACGCAGTAATAACACCAGATAAAGTCGGGTTTCGTCAGAAAGGTTTTTGAACAGTTGAAGCGGGGTGATTTGCGACATGATAGCATCCTGTGACCGTAGCGATTCAGTCTCAGGCTTTCGCCACGCCGGGTCAATAACATATTCACTTTTTCGAATTTGTTTTTTTGATGGCTGGCAGCATGCAGCGGCGGAGGTAATCAGCAGCGCCGTGCTGAAACAGCATATCGACAGTGCTGCTGGCGTGACAACGCCGGTTACCGCACTCTCCACAACATTAACCGGGCAGCAAGGCGTGGCGCGTCGGCCATCGCTGGCCAGCGGTTGACTGTGTCAGCATGCTGAAACACTCAGTACAGCGTGTTTTTCAACCGCTCCGGCAGGGCTTTATCATACGCCTCGCCATCAATCGCGTTACCGGCGATCTGGTTCAGGATACTGCCGGTGCTGGGCAGTTGCTGACGCTCAATCTGAACCGCCGGGTCCCATAATCTGGCGCGGATAATGGCGCGACTGCACTGGAAAAAGACGCTCTCTACCGCAATGCGCAAGACGGTTTTAGGGAATTGATGATTGACGGCGAAGCGGGCCAACAGCGCTGGATCGGTGCTGATTGTCGCCTTGCCGTTGACCCGCAAGGTCTCGCCAATCCCCGGGATGAGAAACAGCAGCGCCACCCGGTTGTCGTGCAGAATATTGCGCAGGCTATCGATGCGGTTATTGCCTCGCCGGTCGGGCAACAGCAGCGTGCGGTCATCCTGGATTTCAATGAAGCCCGCCGGATCGCCGCGCGGTGATACGTCCAGTCCGTCCGGACCGGAGGTCGCCAGCGCCACAAACGAGGAGGCTTCGATAAAGGGACGATAAGCCGGATGAATATGGTCAGTCACCTTGGCCAGTGAAGGTGTAGCCACCGCGCCGTAAATCCGCTCCAGTTCTGCCAGCTCAGTAATCGAGGTTTTCTCTTCAGTCATCTTATCCACTTCCGTTTTAATCGGGGATGTCCGCTACAGATTATGGCTAACGTCGCCTTGTTGCCATATCTCACGCCGGCGCACTGTCGTCACCCGGCGGGGGGCGAAAGAGTGTAAGTAAGCGTGAGCGAAGGCTTTAATAAAAACACCGTATTGATATAAAAACAGCGGGACGTGTCAGTTGTTCGCAGAACCACAATAAAAATGTTAAAGGGGATGCCAGATGGTAAAAAAAACCACACCAGAGCAACGGCGTGAATTAGGGGCTTTTTTGATAAGCCGGCGGGCGAGGTTAAATCCGCAGGAATATGGGCTGCCGAAAGGCGCGCGCCGGACGCCCGGCCTACGCCGCGAAGAGGTGGCGATTCTGGCTGGCGTCAGCGTCAGCTGGTATACCTGGCTGGAGCAGGGCCGCGAAATTAAGCCCTCTGCCGACGCGCTGCAGCGAATCGCCAGCGTGCTTAAACTCAACCGGGTCGAATCATCTCACCTTTTTGCGCTCTCTCCCAGGGAACAACCGGTGCCGCGTCAGGCCGATTCGGGGGTGACGGAAGGTCTCGATATGCTGGTCAGGGCCATCGATCCTATTCCGGCTTACGTGCGCAATGCCCGGCTGGATATCCTCGCCTGGAATGACGCCATTGCCGACCTGTTCATCGACTACGGCTCGCTCAAGCCGCACGAACGCAATACGCTGCGGCTGCTTTTTCTCTATCAGCCCTATCGCACCCTGATCCTCGACTGGGAACAGATGGCGCGCGGCATGATCTCGGTTTTTCGCGCCTCCCGGGCGCATGCTCAGAACAAAGCCCCGTTTGATGCGCTGATCAAAGAGCTGTCAGACAACTCACCGGAGTTCCACGAATGGTGGCAGGACACCGACGTGCAGGGCATGAGCGAAGGAAGTAAGCGCCTGATGCACCCGGTTTCCGGACACATCGAATTCACCTACGTGGCGTTAACTCCTGAGGGCAGACCCGACCTGTCTCTGGTCACCTATATCCCCCGACACGTAGCCAGTGACTGCCAGTAATAGGATAACAACACGCCTTCCTGGGCTGAAATGAGATGCCTAAGATGGATTTAACGCAGCACAGCCGCGCTGCATTTCATCTTTCAGGAGGCAGTCAATATGTCATCTCAATCAGCCCGACCCGATTCAGTTTCCGCTCCGCTGGCGGTATCACGTAATCCCGCAACCGATGAGCTGATCGCGACCTATGCCGGCCAGACGGCGCAACAGATAGAGCAGTTGCTGGAGCAGAATGCAGCAGCATTTCGCATCTGGCGGGCCACTCCGCTGCGTGAGCGGGTGGCGGCTTACCGTCGCCTCGCAGTGGTGCTACGTCAGCGTTCTGACAACCTGTCGGCCTTGATCAGCGCAGAAATGGGCAAAACCCTGAAGGCTGCCCGGGCAGAAGTAGAGAAGTGCGCCGTCACCCTTGAATGGCTGGCGGAAAATGGTCCGGCGGTGCTGGCCGACGAACCGGTGGCTGTTGATAACGACGATCGGGTGTATGTCTCCTGGTTGCCGATTGGCACCGTACTGGCGGTGATGCCGTGGAACTTCCCGTTATGGCAGGTTATTCGCGCTTCAGGTCCGATTATGCTCTCCGGCAATGGCTTCATCCTGAAGCACGCCCCGAACGTTATCGGCTCTGCTTATGCCCTGCAGGACGCTTATGAAGCCGCCGGTTTCCCGGTGGGGTTGTTCACTAATCTGATTGCTGACAATGACACCGTTGCGCGGGTCATCGAAGACGATCGTGTGGCGGCGGTCACCTTAACAGGCAGCCTGCGCGCCGGTTCAGCGGTGGCGGCCATCGCCGGTAAGGCACTGAAAAAAAGTCTGCTTGAGCTGGGCGGTTCGGATGCCTTTATTGTGCTGGCCGATGCCAATATCGACCTGGCGGTGAAGGCAGCCGTTGAGGCCCGTTTCCAGAACGCCGGGCAGGTCTGTCTGGCCGCTAAGCGGTTCATTCTGGAAGCCCCGATTGCCAGCGAATTTACCCAAAAGTTTGTTAAAGCGGTCAGCGCGTTGAAAGTGGGCGATCCGCTCGACCCGCAGACCGATATCGGGCCGATGGCCAGAAAAGATCTGCGCGATGAACTGCATCATCAGGTTGAACGCACCCTGTCAGCCGGTGCCACGCTGCTGCTGGGCGGAACAAAGCTGGCGGGAAGCGGCAATTTTTATGCTCCGACGGTGCTGGGGAATGTGGTGCCGGGTATGGCGGCCTTTGATGAAGAGACCTTTGGTCCGGTCGCCGCCATCAGCGTGGCGGAAAATGCTGAGCACGCCATTGAACTGGCGAACCAGAGTGATTACGGGCTGGGCGGCAATCTCTGGACCGGTGACGTGACGCGTGGACAGCGGCTGGCGCGCCGGATGGAAACCGGCGGCGTATTCATCAATGGTTTCTCCGCCACCAATGCCCGCATTCCGGTCGGTGGGGTGAAAAAGAGTGGCTACGGTCGCGAACTCTCCCATTTCGGCCTGCGGGAATTTACCAATGCGCAGGCAGTCTGGGCTAAACAGCCGGTGTGATCCGGGACGCGTCGGTTACGGCAGCTAACGGTCTGCTAGCCGTTAATGCCGTCCGATCCGACGCGCGGTACAGATTATTCAGCTTAAACAATACGCTGGCGATGACCCGCTCCGGCAGGACGCGTTACGCCGCAGAATCGCATTCAAAACTGATAAGGTGAATCACATGTTTAAAAAATCAATGGTTTCAATCGCGTTAGGTCTGGTTATGTCGGTGTATGCAGCGTCCTCACTGGCGGAGCCGGTAAAAAATATTGTGCTGGTCCACGGGGCTTTCGTTGATGGTTCTGGCTGGAATCCGATCGCTAAAATACTGGGCAAAGCGGGATACAAGGTTTCGATTGTGCAGGAACCGCAAACCTCACTGGCGGATGACGTCGCTGCGACCCAGCGCGTGCTGAAAATGCAGAGCGGAAAAACCCTGCTGGTGGGCCACAGCTACGGCGGGATGATTATCAGCGAGGCGGGTAACGATCCTTCGGTGGCGGGGCTGGTGTATATCGCGGCGATGGAACCGGATGAAGGTGACTCGTTACTGAGCCTGGCGAAAAAATATCCGCCTGCTGCGCACTCTATCGCGGAAACCGACGATCACTTTCTCTATCTGAAACCTGAATCGTTCCACGCTGACTTTGCCGCGGATTTACCGGTAAAAGAAACCGATCTGCTGGCGCGTTCCCAGGTTATGCCAGCCGTCGCGGCGTTTAATGCACCTGCAGGCAAACCGGCATGGAAAACCAAACCAAGCTGGGCGGTGGTCGCCAGCACCGATCGGGCGATCAATCCTGAACTGGAGCGCTTCATGGCTAAGCGGGCTAACAGCAAGGTGACCGAACTGAAAGGAAACCACGCGATTTACGCGTCACAGCCGCAAAAAATCGCCGCCATCATCGAAGGCGCAGCAAAATCATTAAACTAACCTGCCATTACCAGCAGAGGCAGCGATCAGGCTGCTTCTGCTGTGCAGTTATCCGCGTCGTTCTCTGACCTTACCCGCTGTTGCCTGACACCGCCGCTGTTGTCAGCAGAGAGCTAACGGCTTATCCCGCGCAGTCGTTCCCGGCCCAGATAGCGGGTTTTCGGTGATGCCAGGGAAACGCGCGCTCCAGCTGACCTGCCAGTTTCAGTAACACCGCCTCCTGATTAAAACCGGCTAGAAATTGCATGCCCACAGGCAGCTGATTTGCCGGACTGAATCCCAGCGGGACCGACATGGCCGGCGTGCCACACACGTTAGCCAGCGCGGTAAACGGCGAGTGATCAAACACGTGATGCATCCAGCCGCGCCCATCCAGCTGATGCTGATGCTGATTGTACTCACCCAGCCGCGTCGGTAACGTTGGCAGTACCGGCGTCAGCAGCAGGTCGTACTGCTGATAAAACTGCGCCATCTTCTGCGTGACGCTGTTACGCATCTGCATCGCCGCGATGAAATCCGTTGCCGTCAGGCTATGGCCCAGTTGCCACAGCGCCAGATTGGCTGGCTCCAGCGTCTCGTGGTTGACCGGTCTGTTCATCGCGGCCGCCAGTGCATCTATCCAGGCGGCGGTATTTGCCGCCCAGAAGCGGCTGTTCATTTCAACAAACGCCCCCCAGCTGCCGATTTCCAGCGAAACCTCTTCAACCTGATGGCCCAGCGAAACAAGCTGTGCGACGGTCTTTTCCAGTGCGCCAGCGACTTCCGGCGCAGTGCGGGCGCCATTCAGCGGATGCATCATGACACCGATTTTTAGCCGGCCGGGATCCTGAGTGACGCAGGCGCGCAAGCTTTGCGCGGAGGCGGGAATGGTGAAGGGATCGCCGGCCTGGTTGCCCTGAAGCGCATCCAGTAACGCCGCGTTATCTCTCACCGTGCGGCTGAGAAAGCCATGCACTGCAAGCCCGGACCAGACTTCATCAACATCCGGTCCCATGCTGATGCGGCCACGGCTCGGTTTTAAGCCAAACAATCCGTTTGCTGAAGCCGGAACCCGAATCGATCCTCCGCCGTCGGTTGCATGCGCTGCTGGCACCATACCGGCCGCCACTGCCGCCGCCGAGCCGCCGCTTGAGCCGCCCGCACTGTAGGCCGGATTCCAGGGCGTCGCGGTTTCACCCTGAAAACGCGATTCGGTGGTGGTGCTGGTGGCAAGTTCAGGGGTGGTGGTACGTCCCAGTAACAGCAGACCGGCCTGGCGCATGCGGTGCGCGAGGTTGGAATCGTGAGACGAAACGTGACCGGCCGCCAGACGGCTGCCCAGTTCGTTACGGCGACCTTTAACGGAAATACCCAGATCCTTGACCAGCATCGGCACTCCCTGAAACGGACCGTGCGGCTGGCTCTCTTCCTGCTGCCAGATTTCAATCACGGCATTGACCTCAGCGTTAACCTTATTGATGGCGTTAATCGCGGCGGCTTTAACTTCTGCGGGCGTGACGTCGCCCTGGTTAATCAGCTCAGCGAGGCCGGTAGCATCGCAGGCGGTGTATTCTGAAAGTTTCATAAGGGTCCGGTTAGTGGCTGACAAGACGAACAGCGACTGTGCGTGTATACTGTTTAGTATCGAGTGATACCGATCGGTATCGTAGTATACTAATTAGTATCGTTGCAAGGAGTGAATAGTGACGAGAGAGATCCAACCGCGATTGCCGCCGCGAGAACGCATTCTTCAGGCTGCTGAAAAGCTTTTCTATCAGGAAGGCATTAACCGTGTGACGGTAGATGCGATAGCAGAAGAGGCAGAATCGACCAAGATGACGCTCTATCGCCACTTTGCCTCTAAAGAAGTGCTGGTTCTGACGTGGATAGGGCGATTGATTGAAGATTACAGTCAGATCTTTGATCGGCTTGCTGAGCAGTTTCCTGACAATCCGGCCGCCCGGATTAGGGGATTTGGCGAGTTTATCGCCGCCAACCTCAGCGGGACGCTGAAGCGTGGCTGTCCGTTTACTAACACCCTGGCGGAAACAACCGGGCATTATGCTGAGGTCAGGGCGCTGATATTTGCCCATAAGCAGCGGCAATTTCACCGGCTGGTGGCGCTTTGTCGCGAAGCCGGTGCCAGTCAACCGGAAACAGCGGCCAAAGAGATCACCCTGATGCTTGAGGGACTGCAGGTGGTGGCTCAGAATGCAGGATTCGACGGCGCGGCTGAGTTTGTGCTTGAGAAGTTAAACGCGATGGTAAAAGCATTCTGATAATCAAGGAGACAGTGATGCGTGCAGCAATAACCACAGTCACATCGACAGAAATTTATCGAAACCGCTGGATGACGCTCAGAGAAGATCAAATTCTGCGGGCTGACGGCAGCCAGGGCATCTATTCGGTGATTGAGAAAGACGATTTTGTCGTCATCGTTGCGGTGCAGGATGATGAAATCTATCTGGTCGAACAGTACCGTTATCCGCTAGGGAAGCGCACGCTGGAGTTGCCCTAGGGAAGCTGGGAGCACGCGCCAGATGCCGCCCCGGCGTCAATTGCTGCTGGCGAATTGCGTGAAGAGACCGGTCTGGTGGCGGGAAAGCTGGACTATGTCGGCTACCAGAAACTGGCACAGGGGTACTCTTCTCAGGGTTACCATATTTTTCTGGCGACAGAACTCAAGTTTGAGGGGCAACAGCTCGAACAGGAAGAGCAGGATCTGCAGGTAAAAAGCATCAAAATAGCCGCATTCAGGCAAATGATACTCGAGGGAGAGATTTCTGACGCTACCTCGGTGACCGCCTTTCTGTTGACCTCGGCAAAAAACCTGCTCAGCGGTTAGCCAGACCGCAGGCAGGCGGGCAGAACAGACCCTTTCGCCGCCTGCTGAAGACGATGCTAAGGCCTCTTCACCTGAGTCAGATTAGGGGTTGTCAGCGACAAAATATTCCCGGTAGCCTCTGGTGATTAATGGCGCATTAACGGTTGTTGCGGTGGGTTAATACCACGCAGCGGCAGCCCGGTAGTCTGACATCTCTGCTGAGCGAAGAAAGCAGCAACTGTAAGGTGTCAGCACCTCCTTAACCGAATGCCGGCTTCACGGGCTCGCGTAGTTTCCCGACCGGCAGGCCCCAGTGAGTTACCCTTCAGGTCATTAAGCGTAGTACCATATTAAAGTGCATGACGCCTTGCTATCCTGTTGAATAGTCAGGCTAGCGGTTTTTTATTCATATTTAATGCTGGGCTTACCAGCGAATCCTCTAACGGTTGGCTTATAATTAATCATCTTACATGCGGCCACATTTATTTTTTTATATCGCTTCGCTTAATTTCTGAATAATATTCAGGCGATGGCTTTTTATTCGCCAGAATTCGTTGTTAAACGAAAGTTAAATAAAATTATTCCTGATTATTCAATTTGGTTAAAATGTGATGCTGATCACATATTTCACATTTCAGAAATTTATACCTTTGGTGAAATTACTGTACAGTTTTATAAATTAAATAATTGAAATGTAATTAAATTTAATTTTGCTTAGACAGTTTTAGCCAAAAAGCCAAGCGGCAAAATGACTTTATTTGATTAAATATTTTTCTTGAAAATAATCACTTCAGTTTTAATATTTAAATTGTTCTGGTGGGGTATTTGTTTATTTGTGTACATTCAGTTGAGGTGAAATTATGCAACAACAAAAACGGCGTGGTGGATCGGGTAATTTTGCAGAAAATCCAGAGCGGGCGCGCGAGGCGGGACGCAAAGGCGGACAGATAAGTAGCGGAAACTTCAAGAATAATCCGGAGCGTGCGGTTGAGGCGGGTCGACTAGGGGGTAAAGTGAGCCGCAGGCCGCCTGCGGAAAAAGCCGCCGGATAAAGTCTCAGATCGAAAATCCTGATGCTGTAAGTTTAAGCGTTAATTTAACGAGATTAAGATAAACCATGCCCGGGAATTCTGGGTCAGGCTTTCCTTATACCTGGCAAGAGAGCAGTGGCAATTATTTTATCGTGCTGGGGCCGGTATGCGAGATAATAATAGCGAACTGCTGGAACACTTTCTGAATAGAATGAACCTTAACGACGAGGATGCCGCGCACGCGCTGGTGGTGGGGGTGCTTGTTTGTGAGTTGATGCGCTCGGGTGAAGCCATTAACCGGAAGACCCTGTGTTGTAAATTAGTCAGACAGCTTGAGCTCTGTCAGTCAATGGAGGAAGAACGCACCTATTACCGGACACTTCGCCTGCTTTTTGGCCGGTAGTAACGTTAGCGGCCCAGGAGAACTGTTTTCAGATAATGATCTTATTTCCTGAAAAGGGAGTCAGGAAAGATCCACGCTTCTTTTGGTGGAAGAAATCGTGATGTGATTTTTACGCAATTGTTAGCGTTCAGCCCGTATTTACGGGCTTTTTTTATTCCACCTGCTGCCAGATCGACCGTCCGGCGATTATTTACCGTTTCGGACGATGAAGGCTGGCGATTCTCAGGTGATGTTCAGCTTACTGTTCAGCGTGAAGTCTGAAAGCGGGTCAGATAACGGCTACGCAGGCATCCGGATGATCCGAATGCCTGCCCGCAGGGTGAGAGGGCGTTAACGGATTTTGCCGTATTGTTCGTCAGTGACATGTTCCAGCCACTCGACGACTTTTCCTTCTTCATTTTCCTGGATAGCGATATGCGTCATGGCCGTGGTTGCACTCGCGCCATGCCAGTGTTTTTCAAACGGGGGGATCCAGACCACATCACCGGGCTTAATTTCCCGTGCGGTTTCGCCCCAGGTCTGAACATAGCCGGAACCTGCCGTGACGATCAGTGTCTGACCGCGCGGATGGGTGTGCCAGGCCGTCCGTGCACCGGGCTCAAAGGTTACGGCACCGCCACTGGCGCGGGCAAATTCGTTGGCCGGAAACAGCGGATCGATACGCACGGTACCGGTAAACCACTCTTCCGGACCGACCATTGAAGGCTGAGAGCCACATTTGAAAATATCAGTCATTTTATTGTTCCTTACTGATTCAGGGTGAGTAATGTTTGTTGTACCGGCTGCTGCATCAGGGGGCAGCGGATTTACTGCACGGTATAGCCACCGTCAACGGCCAGTGCATGGCCGACCACAAAGCTGGCACCCGGACTGCACAGCCACAGCACGGCTGCTGCCACTTCCTCCGGCAGGCCGAGACGACCAATCGGTTGTAGCTTCAGCAATTCATCCATCGCTTCGGGCTCTTTTTCCAGCATCGTCCCGACCATTGGCGTGCTGATGATGCCCGGACAGACCGCGTTAATCGTAATGCCGCGCGCGGCGTATTCCAGTGCCGCACTTTTGGTCAGACCCAGCACACCATGTTTGGAGGCGTGATACACACCGCGGCCGGCAATACCGACCAGTCCGCCGAGAGAGGAACAGTTAACGATGGCACCCGATCCCTGAATGCGCATCTGCTGAAGTTCATATTTCATACAGTTCCAGATACCACGCAGATTCACCGCATTAACCCGATCGAACTCCTCTCCACTGGCATCGGCTGTTTCAGCCACCGGGCTTTGAATTCCGGCATTGTTATAAGCCGCATCGAGTCGGCCAAAAGCCGTCACCGCCTGGTCGACCACATTTTTAACCTGTGCCTCATCGGTCACGTCGCACACTACTTCAAGCAGGGTATAACCTTTATCGCGTAGCGACTCTGCCGCCTGTGATAAGGCCTGCGGATTAAAATCAGCCATCACCACTGCCGCACCCGCTTCACAGAAAGCGCGGGCGGTGGCAAAACCCATTCCGGAGGCTGCGCCGGTTACCAGCGCAACTTTTCCGCGATAGTCATAATTAATCATCTTAGTCCCGGATAGTGATCAGAATCAGAGTGAGTAGCCTGGTTTTTTATAGAGCCTCGCCAGGCTGGGCAAAATAATCGGATCGTAAACTTCTGCTTTCCAGTTAGCCGCACTGACGCGGGTGAGCGCCAGGGAGATCGCGGCCTCATTGATATTCAAATGACGTATCAGTACCGCACACAGATCTTCAGCCATGGCGTCAATTTCTGTGTCCGTCATTTCCTGCGGATTAAACGTCAGGCTTAAATGCGGCATCGCTGATCCTTAATAGTTTTGTTAAACAGGGGAACAGTGACGCCTGTTCCGGTAAAAGAGTCTGGGCTGAGAACGCTGCGCTGTGAAGCGCGCTGTCGGAAATAAGCTTATGAGTGTCATTCATGAATAACGGCAAAGGCATGGGCGGCAGGTGTATTATCGGCGTGGCGGGGTGGCGTAATCACCCCGGTCAGCTGAGGCAGTCCGTCCGGCCGGCGCTGGATAGCGCTAGTGAGAATGACAACCGGCGGCCAGGGCGGCGACTAATCTGCGGAAACAACTCTGCGGAAACAACCTCAGGCTTTGCCGCGGTATCTGACCGCATCGACAAAGGCCACGAAGGCAGAGGAGGTATGGCGGCGGTTGGGATAGTAGAGATGAAAACCTTCAAAGGTCGGGCTCCAGTCAGCCAGCACTTCAATCAGCGTGCCGTTTTCGATGTGCGGTTTGGCCATCGCTTCCGGCACATAGGCCAGACCAATGCCATCCAGCGCGCCATTCAGCACGTGTATGATGCTATTAGAAAGCAACGGTCCGTTTACCCGGATATTCAGTTTGCGTCCCGCTTTTTCAAACTCCCAGGCATAAACACTGCCAGCAGGAGAATGGCGAATATTAATGCAACGATGCTGAGCCAGATCCTGTGGAATAACCGGTAATGGATGAGTGTTAAAATAGCCGGGCGTCCCCACGACCGAAAGGCGCCAGTCTGGCCCCATGCGAACTGCGATCATATCTTTACTGATCGATTCGCCCAGCCTGATACCGGCATCAAACCGTTCTGACACGATATTAGTGAAGCCATAATCAATCGAGATTTCTACGCTGATATCGGGATATTTCTCCAGAAACGCCGGCAGCATCGGACGTAATAACCCTTCGGCGGCATCGTCTGAACAGGTAATACGAATATTGCCGGCTGGCGTATTACGTAATTCACCGATGCGCTCAATTTCATGATTGATCTGCTCAAATAGCGGGGCGACAGATTTCAGTAAGCGTTCTCCGGCCTCGGTAGGCGCGACGTTACGCGTGGTGCGTGCCAGCAGGGGAACCCCGACCCGCTCTTCCAGATTACGGATGGTGTGGCTTAAAGCCGACGGGCTGACGCCCAGACCCGCCGCCGCTTTGGTAAAACTCTTTTCGCGCGCAACAGCAATAAATGCCTGTATATCATTCATCGGTTCAGTCCTTTATTTGTGAGTTATATTCACAAGCAGATGCAGATTATCCGATCTAATCAGCCACCACCATCGCCTTTATGATTAACCCGACGGTAGCGATGGCGAATTAACAGCGGGCTATCCATACCTATGTCGGCAGAGCGCGGGAATAAGCGCCACCAGGCCGCGCTATTTGTGAATTGAATTCATCAGGGCATTCAGACCAGCGCTATTAATCATGCGCTTAATTTTTGTCAGGATAATCTGCCCGCTTAATCATGTTATTCATCCACTTTCTCTGCTGCCGTCTTTTGTTGCGCGTTGAGCAAAATGCGCCTAAGCGATTAATTGACTTCCGGGCAATGTCACCCCCCTCTGGAGCGGAAAACCTATGGAACTGCACATTAATAATCAAACCTATCAAACCGATGCCGAGGCGGATACGCCGCTGTTGTGGGTGATTCGTGACGATTTGGGGATGACCGGCACCAAATATGGCTGCGGCCTGGCGCAATGCGGCGCCTGTTCGGTATTGGTTGATGGCCAGATCGTCCGATCCTGCGTGACGCCGGTAGAGAAGGTCGCCGGTAAACAGATCACCACCATTGAAGCCATTGAAGACGATGAAGTGGGCCGGCGGGTGGTGGACGCCTGGGTCAATCTTCAGGTCCCCCAGTGCGGCTACTGCCAGTCGGGGCAGGTGATGGCGGCAACGGCACTGTTAAAACAGACCCGCCAGCCAACGGATGAGCAGATTGCTGCAGCGATGATCAACCTGTGCCGCTGCGGCACTTATAACGCGATCAATGCTGCCGTCCATCGACTGGCCGGTGAAGGAGAGAAAGCATGAGCCGCCGCACGCCTGATACCAGGACATTTGGCGAACAGCCGGTCAATCTCTCCCGGCGTCGTTTTCTGATTTCGGGCAGCGGTCTGGCGGGCGCGCTGGTGCTGGGCGTCGGGTTGCCGGTCGGACAGAGCCGCGCACAGTCCGCCGCGGCCGCAATGCCAGCCGGTACCCGGGTGCCAGCCTTTCTGGAAATACGCGCGGACAGCTCAGTGAAATTTCTGTCGCCCTTTATTGAAGGCGGGCAGGGGATCTTCACCGCCATGGCGCAGATTGTCGGTGAAGAACTGGACGCCGATCCGGCATCCTTCATGGTGGAGAACGCGCCGCCTGGTTCGCAATATCAGGTAATGGATAACGGGATGCGCATCACCGGCGGAAGCCAGTCGGTGCGGACCAGCTATACCACCATGCGACGGCTCGGCGCGCTGGCACGACAGATGCTGATCGAGGCCGCTGCCGCTGAACTCGCGGTGCCGGTTACCAGCCTGCACACTGAGCCGGGACGGGTGATCCATGGCGAATCAGGGCGCTCATTACGCTATGGCGAACTGGCTGCGCGGGCGCGTGAGCTGCCGGTACCCTCAGTCGATTCGGTCAGCCTGAAAGATCCCGCTCACTTTCGCTGGATTGGTAAGCCGGTTCAGCGACTGGATATGCATGAAAAATCGACCGGCAAGGCGATTTACACCATCGACTGCCGGGTGGATAACATGCTGCACGCGGCCGTACAGCACGCGCCGCGACTCGGTCTGACGGTGGGTACGCTGCGCAATGCCGCACAGGTCAGCGCGATGAAAGGCGTGCATTCGGTTCATCAACTGCCTGGCGCCGTCGCGGTGGTGGCCGAACGCTGGTGGCAGGCGAAACGTGCGGTTGAAACGCTGCAGGTTGAGTGGCTGGAGCCAGAGAAGCCAGACGGCAGCTATATGCCCGCTGACTTCTCCTCTGATGCGTTCGCCGCCGTGCTGGCGCAGCAGCCTGGCGACGGGGAAAACGCTGAGGTTCGTGGCGACCTTCAGCACGGACTGGCTGAGGCGAAGAGCACCTTTAGCGCCCACTACCAGAGCCAGTATCTTAACCACGCCCAGCTTGAGCCGCCGTCCGCGCTGGCACGTTTTAATTCCGACGGCTCGCTGGAGTTGTGGATCCCCAATCAGGCACCGGAAATGTTCCAGGCCGACGTGGCTAAGCGTACCGGCCTCAGCCCGGATAAGATCATTATCCATTCCCCGCTGCTGGGCGGATTTTTTGGCCGTCACTTCCTCTATGAGTCCGCGATGGTCTGGCCACAAGCCGTCCAGCTGGCCAGGGCGGTTGGGCGGCCAGTCAAACTGATCTGGAGTCGTGAAGAGGAGTTCCTGCGCGATACCCATCGCCCGATGGCCGCCGTGCGGTTTCGTGCCGGACTGGATGCCGACGGCTACCCGCTGGCGCTGGAGGCGGTCAGCATCTGTGAAGGGCCGACCGAGGGGCTGGCCGGTCAGCACGGCGACACGCTGGATCCTACCGCGGTGGAAGGGTTATCGGGCAAAGCCTACGCCATTCCGCACGTTCGTATCGCGCAGATTTATCATAAAGGCCCGGTGCGGCTGGGTTACTGGCGATCGGTCGGCAATTCGATGAATGACTTTTTCTATGAATGCTTCCTCGATGAAATTGCCGAGCGGGGCAGGCTCGATCCGATGGCGCTCAGGCTGCATCTGCTGCAGGGCAATCCGCGTCTGACCACGCTGTTGCAGACGGTGGCCGATCTTTCCGGCGGCTGGCAACCCGGCCCGTATACCGCCGCGGACGGCAGCCGTCGGGCGCGGGGCGTGGCGATGGCGTCACCGTTCGGAACCGAGGCCGCCGCAATCGCCGAGGTCTCTATCGAAAACGGTGAAGTCAGAGTGCACCAGATTTGGCAAGCAATCGATCCGGGTAGCATCGTGAATCCGGCGATCGTCGAGGCGCAGGTCAACGGGGCCGTGGCGCTCGGGCTCTCTCAGGTGCTGATCGAAGAGAGCGTTTATCAGCACGGGCAACCGGTGGCGCGTAACTTTGATATGTACCCGATTTTGCCTCCGTCGCGTATGGCGAAGGTGCAGGTCCGCATTGTCGAGAGCGGGGCAAAAATGGGCGGAATCGGTGAGCCGCCGCTGCCGGCGGTTCCGCCTGCCGTCGCCAATGCGGTCTCACGTCTGACCGGTGAGCGGGTGCGTAGTATGCCGCTGTCCCGGATTACCTTCAGCTGAGCTACATCGTAAAGGGAATGCATTATGAAACATAAAAAGCTCAGCCTGACACTGCTGGCGGCCGTGGTGGTCGCCGGCGCGGCTGCCCTCTGGCTGTTTAACACTCCGGATTCGCCGTTTGACCGCGTCAGTTCAGCGGCATCAGCATCATCGGCCGACCTGATCCAGCGCGGTGAATATGTCGCCCGGCTCAGCGACTGTGTTGCCTGTCACAGTACGGCAGGCAGCGCCCCGTTCAGCGGCGGTCTGGCGATGGCCACGCCGGTCGGCAAAATCTATACCACCAACATTACGCCAGACGATGACAGCGGCATCGGACGCTATTCGCTGGCCGATTTTGATCGTGCGGTGCGTCACGGCGTGGCGCGCGACGGCCATCGTCTCTATCCGGCCATGCCGTTTCCCTCCTATCAGAAACTCTCCGATCAGGATATTGCTGCGCTCTATGCCTTCATGATGCACGGAGTAAAGCCCGCGTCCCGATCCAATACGCCGTCCGAGATTCCCTGGCCACTCAATATGCGCTGGCCGCTGGCGTTATGGCGCGCGGCTTTCGCGGCGGGTGAGCCATGGCGGGAGAACGATGAGCAGAATGCGGCCTGGAATCGCGGCGCTTATCTGGTAGAGGGGCCGGGCCACTGCGGCAGTTGCCACACCCCGCGCGGGCTGGCGTTTAATGAAAAAGCGCTGAATGCCAGCAGCCCGGACTATCTTGCCGGTGCCTTACTGGATGGCTGGTATGCGCCCAGCCTGCGCAATGATGCCAACAGCGGATTCAGTCGCTGGAGCGAAGAAGATGTGGTGACCTTCCTGAAGACCGGCCGCAATCAGCATGGCGTGGTCTTCGGTTCGATGACCGACGCATTCAACAACTCAACCCAGTTTATGCACGATAGCGACCTGCGGGCGATTGCGCACTATCTCAAGTCTCTGCCGCCAGGCAGTAACAACGCAGGCCCGCGCTGGCAATACCCGACACAGACCAGCCAGCCACAGCTCAGCGATCATCCCGGCAGCCAGATCTACACCGCGCGTTGCAGCAGTTGCCACGGAGCGGATGGTCGCGGCCAGGCACCGTGGATCCCGCCACTGGCGGGCGTGACCTCACTGCAGGTCGATCCCGCTTCGGCGATTAACGTGGTGCTCAACGGTTCGGCGCGGGTAGTGTCGCAGGGGATACCGGATGCCTACCGGATGCCGCCTTATCGTAAACAGCTCAGCGATCGGCAGACTGCGGATGTGCTGAATTTCATTCGCAGTGCGTGGGGCAATCAGGGTGAAAAAACGGACGCCGGGGCGGTGAAGGCGATGCGTGAGAAAACCGATCCCGCCAGCAGCGAGGTGATTATTTTACAGATGCGCTAAGCCGGCAGGTTGCGGTTGCGGTTGCGGTTGCCGGGTTGCTGTTACCGATCGGGCAACCGCGATCGCCTGGTCGGCGTATTGATGAATTTAACTCACAATTTCATCACGTTTACCGCTATTAATTAAACTATTCCTTCCGGGATAAGATCGCGGCATTGTCTGATTAGCAGGAATGAAAATGTCTTCAGTAAACCTTAATGCGCCGGGTGCGCAGTCACATCATGCTGCCTGGGGCGCGGTGTTCTCAATGGCGCTGGGCGTGGTGGTTTTGATCGCCTCAGAATTTATGCCGGTCAGCCTGCTGACCCCGATCGCCAGCGATCTCAACATCAGTCAGGGGCAGGCGGGACAGGCGATCTCGATCAGCGGTTTCTTTGCGGTGCTCACCAGCCTGCTCAACACGCCACTCACCGGGCAGCTGGATCGTAAAAAGGTGCTGGTGACCTTTACGCTGCTGCTGACCCTCTCCGGTCTGGTGGTGACGTTTGCGGTTAACGGCATCATGTTTATGCTGGGACGCGCGCTGCTGGGCATTGCCATCGGCGGATTCTGGTCAATGTCTACCGCCACGGTGATGCGGCTGGTGCCACGTCACGCGGTGGCAAAAGGGCTGGCGCTGATCAACGGCGGTAATGCGCTGGCGGCCACGGTTGCGGCACCGCTCGGCAGTTTTCTCGGCCAGTATATTGGCTGGCGCGGGGTCTTCTTTATGGTGGTTCCGCTCGCTATCCTGGCGTTCATCTGGCAATGGCGCAGCATTCCTTCACTCTCCGGCTCCGCGACTAAAAATAGCGCCTCGCCGCTGCGGTTACTGAAACATCCGCATGTGGCACTGGGGATGACCGGGATTATGTTCCTGTTTATGGGCCAGTTCAGCATCTTTACCTATCTTCGTCCCTTCATGGAATCGGTAACCGGTGCCAGCGTCGACGCCCTCTCTTTTATCCTGCTGCTGCTGGGTGCTGCCGGTCTGGTCGGGACCTGGCTGATTGGCCGGTTACTGGCACATCGGTTGTTTATCTGGCTGGTGCTGATCCCGCTAGCGATGGCGCTGATCGGCGGGCTGCTGATTGTTGAAGGCGGCTCACTGTGGGGCACCGGTCTGCTGCTGGCGCTGTGGGGACTGATTGCCACGCCTGCGCCTGTCGCCTGGGGATTGTGGCTCAGCCGGGCGCTGCCGGAAGAGGCTGAAGCGGGCGGCGGCTTAATGGTGGCTGTGATTCAGATGGCCATTACGCTGGGCGCCAGCGTCGGAGGCGAGCTGTTCGACGCTGCCGGCTGGTGGAGTCCGTTTGCCTTTGGCGTGGTGGTTCTGCTCTGTTCGGCACTGTTTGCGCTACTGGCCGCCCGCTATGGCCTGGTGAATCAGGCGCAGGAGCAACATGCGTAGCCCTGATCTTCAGATACTGCAGACGGCCCGGCGCTGGGCCGAAACCTCACCGATCTGGCTGTGCACCGTGTTGCGCACCTACGGTTCATCGCCTCGTCCGCCGGGCGCAATGATGGTGATTGCCACAGATGGCCGTTATTGCGGATCGCTGTCGGGCGGCTGCATTGAAGAAAACTTCATTGCCCGCATCCGTGACGGGGATTTTTCTGCGGCGAGCCAGCGGGTGCGGTATGGCGAAGGCGGCTATGCCCCCGACAGGGCGCTGCCCTGCGGAGGCGTGCTGGATATTCTGGTTGAAAAATGCCAGCCGGGAAGCGAGACCCTCGCTTATCTGTCGAAGATGATCGAAGCACTGAACAACGCCAGTGCGCTGACCAAAAAAGTGACGCTGCCTGCCGCGTGCCATTCACTTGAACCCGCCCCGTATACCCGGCGCACCCGGGTGACGCTTGACCTCCAGCAGATCGAACTGACCCTGTGCGCGCCTGCGCGGGTGATCATTGCCGGTCTTTCCAGCGTGGCGGTTTACTGCGCTAATTTTGCTGTGGCGCTGGGCTTTGAAACCTTTGTTTGTGAGCATCGGGATGAGGTGATGAACAGCCTGGCGGCGGAGGTGAATGACGGGGTGGAATGGATTAATCAGTTTCCGGCGGCCTGGCTGGAACGCGAAGGCTGTCATCCCGGCACCGCCATTCTGTCATTAACTCACGATCCGCGCATCGACGATCTCACCATGATGGAAGCCGTTAACCTGCCAGCCTTCTACATCGGCGTGATGGGATCTCAGCGCAACAGCGTTAATCGTAAAGCGCGGCTGGCACGGCTGGCAGAGATGAGTTCCGAACAGCTTGACCGTATCCACGCGCCGGTGGGGCTGGAAATTGGCAGTAAAACGCCAGCCGAAATTGCCCTGTCGATCATGGCCGATGTGGTTCGTTACAAAAATGGCGCAGCAGCCGGGCAGGCGTTCTGCCCGGCATCGCTTAACGCCGACGACCCGCGGCAGATCATTTAGTCATTGTCATTATCATCAACCTCTGTCCCTCAACTCGTAAGGAGCCCTATGAAGAAACTTACCCTTGTTGCGCTGGCACTGGCACTGACCGCCTCCGCCGTCTCTGCTCAGGAAACGGCTGCAAAGATCGCCTTATCTCACAGTGGTGATCAACCTTCCGTTAAGGGGCCAGCAGACTATTTCACCGGTGCAGTGCGTATTGATGCGCCTTTTCAGGCTACAGCACCGGCACGGACCGGTGGCGCGACGGTGACGTTTGAGCCGTCTGCCCGCACCGCATGGCATACCCATCCGCTCGGTCAGACATTGATTGTCACGGCGGGCGTGGGTCGGGTGCAGGAATGGGGAGGACCGGTGCGTGAGATCCGACCGGGCGATATTGTCTGGATCCCGGCCGGCGTTAAACACTGGCACGGTGCCGCTGCGCAAAACAGCCTGTCGCATATCGCTATCGCAGAAGCGCTGGACGGCAAGGTAGTTGACTGGATGGAAAAGGTCAGCGATCGGCAATATGCCGCGGCTGAAAAATCGTAAGGACCGAATGATGAAAACGTTAAATGCCGCACTGATGCTCTGCATGGCACTGGCCCCGTCCGTGGGGCTGGCAGATGCCATGCCCGATGCAGAACGCAAAAAAATAGAGGCTCAAATGCAGAAACAAACTCAGCCACTGTCGTTACAGCAGAAAAACATTGCCAGTATTGCCGCCTATGCGGCCGTCGGTGATTTAACCGGACTGAACGCGGCGCTCAATCGCGGTCTGGACGCCGGCCTGACCCTGAGCGACTGTCGCGAAATTCTGGTCCAGCTCTATGCCTATGCCGGCTTTCCACGCAGTCTGAATGCGCTGGGCGAGTTGATGAAAGTGACCGAAAGCCGACGGCTGGCGGGAAAACAGGATCAGCCGGGGCAGCAGCCTGGCCCGCTTCCTGCGCCAGAGACGATGATGGCCGCCGGTAAACGCAACCAGACCGCACTGGTCGGCAGCCCGGTGAAAGGACCGCTGTTCGATTTCGCGCCGGTGATGAATGATTATCTGCAGTCTCATCTGTTCGGTGACATTTTTGAACGGGACAATTTCAGCTGGAAAAATCGTGAGCTGGCGACGGTCGGCGCACTTGCCGCGATGGAAGGGGTAGAACCGCAGTTGAAATCTCACCTTGGCATCAGCATCAATATCGGCCTGACTGCCGATCAGCTGAGCGAACTGGTGCCGTTTTTCAGTGAACAGCAACAGCCAGGCTGGGCCGATCGGCTGAAGGCCGCGCTCAATTCAGTAGCGCAACAGTAGCGAAAAAGCGCCATGCCGTGTCTGGCGCTTATCACGTGGTAAAGGCCACCCTCACTGTGGTGACAACGTCACGCTGATTGTTTCTGTTTTCATGCTGTCATGATTCTCTAACGCTTCCGGCGCGTCTATCCGGCCAATCCGGGTATAGCGGTAGGCGGTATGAAAGCTTTTATAAAACAGCACCAGCGTGTTGTTGCCATACAGCATCACATCGCCGGCATGAATGGTGCCGGTGACTACCGGCCCGACCGGCAGTGAAAAAGCCAGATCGACATATTTTTCATTGCCGTTCAGTTCATGCATTTCCACGCTGAGCGGCAATTTGTTTATCAGGGCACGGGAGGCGGCGTTTTCGGCCGGAATAAGGGTGAACGACTGGTGATCGATTTGCATGTTGATCATTCTGGTCTCACTGGTGGCTGGTGCATCCGGGCTGGCAGCTGATGTTACAGCGGCGGATGCAGCGCCAGGGCGGCTGGTGGCCGTAATCAGTACCGCTACTGTAATGCTGAAGATGTACTGACGCCTGGCGGTGCCGGGGGCCAGAATGGGTAACCTGTCTTTCATGATAAAGACCTTAATACAAAATAGTAGCCTTAAAAGGATATAGGTCAGTCTGACGTTCAGGCAATATTTTAGTTTTACGCGTTGCTGTGGCATCGCACCTGACAACGGTTCAGACCTTGCGTGCAAGCTGACCGGCGAATGCGTCCTCATAGATGACTGTTCTCAGATGAAAGCCAGGTCAGCGGATCACCGCCCGGGCAGATTGCGGCAGCGTGACCTGAAACCGGCAGAACGGCTGACTAACCTGCGTTGATAAAACGCGCTACCCATGTCTGGCCGGGATATCGGCTAAGCAGTATGCGCAGGCAGGAATCCAGGGTGGAGCAGGGGGAAGAACCTGTCCTGACCAATCCAGCCGTGAGTCAGTGGCGACCAGACATCCAAAGCGCACTTTTCAGCGCCGGGTAACCGCTGCTATTGGCAAATAAGGACAGGATAAATAGTTATCTGTAAGGGCGGAGCAGGCGGGATAAACGGAGTAACCTGCTCCGGGAGACAGTAAATCTATTGCTGTTAAGACTAAAGTCTTAACTGGCTGCCTAAAATAACATCGGCCTCCTGCAATGTGACATCAAGTCCCGCAGAGGGGGTGAAGGTCAATTCGCCAAAAATAACGCTTCCATTGAGCAGGTAGAAATCGGCGCGGACAAACTTAAAGTCTGAGGCGAGTTTAACCGCATAATCTCTCATTTTTTTGAAACCCTCAGGCATTGCTGGGTAATCATTTTTATTTATTAGTTCAACCGTGTCTTCAAAGGGAAGTGGGGTCCAGTCCATATCAAAATAGTAGAATTTAGGCGTTCCCTTCTCACGCCCCGAACAAACCATAACCGCGTAGGGTTTGCCATTAAAACAGTAGAATTTGTAGTCATCAGGAAACCCGCCGCGATCGTTTTCAATGTATTTTTCGCATAAGATTTTTCTTTCTATTCTCTTATACTGTGGCTCTATAAAGTGGGCTGAAAAATCCTGTCTCATCCATTTGTCCAGTTGTCTGCTGGTTTTCGTAATGTCCAGTGAGGCTTTGTTATGGCATATTATATTGTAGCCCGCACCATGGTTACATTTAAGTGCAAACTTATCGGGCAACAGCCTGTAGTCAATCTCCCGAGAGTCGTCGTACACGCCGTATAATTCGTTAAGGATTTCGCCACATCCTTTCGATCTGATGTACTCTCTGACCTTATACTTGTCAGCGCACAGGGTATAAATATCATCATGAAACTCGTTGAACTTAAGCCACTGAATTTTTTCATTGAAGTTGGTAGGGTTTGTTAAGTTCAGTTTTTTTCTGAACTTAATGTAGTAGTGAGTTTTAGCGCAAAGTTCAGGGTAGAGGTGAGCGCTAAATTTTAATGCTGATTTGACTGTGTGTTTTATCATTTTCATTAAAATTATCTCAGTTTGAAAATATTAAGATGCATTTTGATGATGGTTTTATTTTTAAAGAAGTAATTGAGTAGGGTACAGGATGAAATCTCGACGATTAAAAAACAGTATGCAGCGCCATTAATCCCGAAAGCTCTTATCATTAGCCAGGATAACGGTATGGTTAAGATGCAACATAGCAACATTTTTCTGGCCAGGTAATTGTACCCGGACTCTTTTATCATATAGCGGTAGCAAATTGTCCCTAACGACGAGAACATTGTGCCAATGATAATGATGGGGATGATCTTTACCGAATCCATATACTTTTCGCCATAGAGTAAATGTATGACAAAATCACCAAATATATAGAATCCGCCAAGCGCGATGAGAGAGAACATAATGACAAGTCGATTGATTTTAATCAGTAATGCTTCAACAGTTGGTTGATCTTTCTCGCTGTATATTCTTGAAAAGAAACTGGTTATTAAGGCCATAACAATAAATGACCATGCACCTCCTAAGGTTAACGCGACGCTATAAACGCCCAGGTTTGAATAAGAGAGCATCTTAGCTAAAAAAATGCTCGATATCTGCGTGTATATGTCAGCAGACAGGCTTGATAAAATCAGCGCACCGCCGGCGAATAACATGTGCCGGTTATAGGCAGCAATTCCCTTACTGCTTTCGTCTATTTCAGTTGTGTGGTTAAAATAAATAAGGCGCAGGATGTAAGGTATCAGCGGGATAATGATAATAGGGATTGTGAAGTAGTAAACTGGCAGTTTGAAATGTGCCACACAGAATCGGATCAACAGGGCGATGGATAAACCAATAATATTGGTTATTGTGTTTATTTTTGATTTTAGCTGAGTGTTGTTGTAGATGGGGAAAAAGTCCATCACAATAAAGTATGTGGCAATGCAGTTGGCTACACCAAATAAAAAAACAATAAAATCAGTGAAAATATAGAGGTAAATTAAAACTGCTGCTGATGATAAGAGGAAGAAAAGGCGCCGTTGATTTTGAGTATGCATCGCCAGGGCAATTCCGGACTTGGTCTTTTCACTCATCCGTTTAAATATAATATTCTGACCGCCAAACCACGAGAGCGTCTGGACAAATATGAACAGGGACGTAGTGATGTTTATCTTACCAAAATTTTCCGGGCCAACGTATTTTGCCATCAGTGCATTAATATAGATTAAGCCGATAATGTTAACTGACTTCTCAAGCATGATCCATATTGAATTGGAGTACATTTCATATCTCTCATGAACAATTTTTCAATGCTGTAGTGTGTGATTTATGAAGCAACCCTAAAACAGGCTGGCCGTTTATCTTCTGCGTTAAGTTTTGTCCCTGTCAGTCGTTTTTCATCGGGTCAGATAATGTCTCAGTATCATGTTGTTTAGTTTTTGTTAAATTTATTTGGTTGACAGTGTGGCTGCTCAAATAAAATTAGTGAAGAGTTTTTTTTAATTAATCAGAAAAGTGACAGTTATTTGCAAATAATGAGTCCATTGTTTATTGGTGTTATGTAGTTTGATGAGGTGATAACGGGAGGTGCGATCATTGAGGTGATGTTTAGTGATGCCGGCATGTACTATTTGTGGGTGATGGATAAGATGCCGAACAACGGGCCGACGCAGTCCTGCTCCGGCCTTTAATGAATAAATATAAGCGAGTTAATCGCAGGCGGCTTTTTGATATCTTGTTTAGCTGTAATCTCTATTTCTGATTGGCTGCTTCGCGGTTGGCCTCAGGGGACGAGATCCAACCGGTGTTAATTTTCGTCCAGAATGATTTTGCCCGTTGCTTTCGCTGTTAACCTCGTTTTTCCATCCTTCTCTCTACACAGCGCCTGGCGACCTGAGTCCAGACAGGTCAGGTATTTTGCCTGCTGACAGGCAACAGGCTCTGCGTTGAATCATCAAAGCGGGATACCGGCCAGCTAATCCGCTCTGCTGCCTGACTCTTTTTTTAGCGTGAGTGAGGCGTGTCCGGCCTGCTTCAGGGAGACCGCGGTGATAAAGTTATCGGCGACGGTCAGCGTCAGAACACGATCATCGTGATACCAGCGACCGGCATTGGCTTTCCAGCCGTCAGCAATCAGCTGACCGGAGGCGATATCAATCGATTTGCCGATCAGCTGATCCAGCTTCAGGCTGGAGGCGGGGGCGTTAACGCTGTTTGCCTGATTCTGCGCTCTGGTTTTTTTGATGTCGCAGGTACCGTCGGCGTCGGTCATCTGGCTACACCCGCTGCGCTCAAGCTGGGCGCGATAGGCGCGGCTGATCGCCTGCGCAGGCGTCGCAATGCAGCTCAGTGCCGTTATGACCAGCATCGCCGTTAAAATGCGGGAACCCGCAGGACCTGAGATGTTCATGGTATTTCCTCGTTTATGATTGCTTTGCTGGCGCATCGATGTTTTTCAGCCGCAGTGATTAAGCCCCGATCATTAAGCCCCGACATTAAGCCCCGCCATTAAGCCCCGACATTAAGCCCCGACATTAAGCATAGTGCCGATGGCATTGCTGGTCAGAGCCGCTGGCGGATAATGATCGGCAGCGCCGCCTGTCTCAAACTTAGCCATGACCGGCGGCAGGCTGACCGCGCGAATCTACCTGTGCAGCGCACAACGTGAGTTGATCGCGGTCAACGTCGAATTCCGTTTAACGACCTGTGCCAGCCGACGCGTTTTCAGACGGCGTTTTGCAAACCCCGGCAATCGGCTTAGAGTACAGCGTCGGCCGGGGTGGCCGGAGAGAACGGTTGCAGCGTCAGCCGTGCTGCGTTGCATGCTTAACAGACTAACCGTGAGGAACAGCAATGACCGCCAGTGCCGATCAGCTCAGCAAACTGCTGGATGAAAAGACCCGCAAAGATTTTCCGGCGATATCCGTTGCCATTGGCAGAGCAGACCGTCTGATCTGGCAGTATGCGGCGGGTTATGCTGACCTCAGCAACCGCCTGACAAATTCAGCCGATACCGCGTTTGGCATTGGCAGTATCACCAAAGTATTTGTCGCCGTTATCCTGCTGCAGCTTAGCGAAGAGGGGCAGATAACGCTTGACGATCCGCTCTCTGCCTGGCTGGAACCGGCACAGCTTGCTGGCATCGCTAATGCCCGGGTGGTGACGATCAGACAGCTGTTATCACATTACGCCGGGATCCCCAGTTGGGAAGATCAGCCCGGCTGGATTCATGTTGCGCGCGGTAAAGATAGCGTTGCAGATAAGGTCTGGCGACCGGACGAAGCGCTGGAATATATTCACGGCAAACCGGCACTGGCTCTGCCTGATGAAAAATTTTATTACTCAAACAGCTCCTTCACCCTGCTGGGGATGCTGATTGAGCGGGTCACCGGCAACACGCTGGAGCAGGCGTTAAACCAGCGGATCTTCAGGCCGCTCTCGCTTAAACAGACCCGGCTGGAGGGCTATCTGCTATCCGATCGGCACAACGACGCCACGCGATATCATCGGGCGGACGCACATTTCATCCAGCACGCCGGCATCGCCGGATGTTTTACGCCTGAGCGCGCGGCGATGATCAATGTTTCTGCTGCCAGCCTCTCAGTGGAATGGGCCGCCGGCGGGATGATTTCTACCGCCGGGGAGTTGATGCGCTTTTGTCTGGCGCTGAAAAACGGGGCGTTAGTTAACCCGCAAAGTCTGCGTGAGATGCAATGCTGGCGGCCGGCCGGTGAGGCGCAAATTGGCTTAAGCCTGTTCAGAACAGATTCTGCTTTTGGCCCGGCTATCGGTCACGGCGGCAACGTGCTGGGTTACAGCGCCTGTGCCTGGTGGTTCAGAGAAACCGACTGCGCGCTGGTGATATTAACCAATCTCGGCTCGATGCATGCGGCGGCAGAAGCTGACTGTGCCAGCCGGTTATTCAGCAACCCAGCGATCGTCAGACTGGCGCATGAAATTTGCGAGGGCGGCTAAAAAGCCGGAAACCGCACATTGCTGCCCATGCATCGCCCGATAAGGTAAACTGCCGGCCATAAGTTAATGCAAATTATTTGCTTTAACCCGCCAGATTGCAGCTGAGAGCAGGAGGAACAGATGGCAAAGGAGATGATTCGTCAGGGCGGACGCAGTGCGCGGATCCAGCAGGAAGTCCACCGGGCCGTGAATCAGTTACTCAAAACGACCGATCGCGCGGCGATAACCCTGCCGATGATCGCTGAACGGGCCGGGGTTACCCCGTCCACCCTCTATCGACGCTGGGGAGATCTGTCACAGTTACTGGCCGATGTTGCCGTGGCGCGGATGCGGCCGATTGCTGAACCGGAGGATACCGGTGAGATGATCGGCGATCTGACGGCTTTTATCGTGCAGTATGCCGAAGAGATGTCATCAAAAGTCGGGCGTGAAATGCTGACCGACGTAATCGGCAGCTACAGCGGAGACGCCAGCCAGAAATGCTGTGGCTATACCTTGCAGCATCTTGAAACGCTGAACAGCCGGGCGCTGGCGCGCGGTGAGCCGGGCTTTGACGTCAGGCAGGTGATTGATGGGGTGGTGGCACCGGTGATGTACCACATCCTGTTTAACGATCGGGAAGTGTCCGCCGGCTACTGCCAGTCACTGATCCAGCGGCTATTTGGTGGCGCCGCCGACCGGCACCTTATCGCTGAGTAAAGGGTAAGGCGGCGTCGATGATCAGCTGTTGCAGCAGCGCCTGCGCCGGGTCATCCGTGGTCTCTGGCGTCACCAGCGCAATGCCGATATGACCGGGAGCCGGCAGCCGTTCGGATGCGATCGTCAGCTTATCCGGCATACCGGCGCGGGTGCGCAGCGTCAGGCCTAAACCTGCCTGCAGCGCCGCCCAGATACCGCTCAGGCTGTGGCTGGTAAACACGATCCGCCACGGGATCCCCGCCGCATCCAGCACGGCAGTTGCCCGCGAGCGCATCACGCACGGCGCATCGAACACCACCAGCGGCAGCGGGTCGCCGCGCTGCAACCGATCGGCCAGAGTGAAATCAGGATGATGTATCCAGACTAACGGACACTGGCCAGGCAACTGACCCGCAGCGTGCGGATCGGCCTGCCACACCAGCGCAAGGTCGAGCTGATGCTGCGCCATCGCGCTCAGCAGCGGCTGATTGCGGTCAACCCGCGCGGTAATCGTGACGCCAGGATGCTGACGGCTGAACGCACCGAGAATCGCCGGCATTAACGACTCACCAAAATCTTCCTGCATACCAATGCGGATTTCACCCTTCAGCCCGTCACCTTTTACTGCCCGCAACGTCTCATCATTCAGCAGCAGCAGCCGTCTGGCGTAGCTCATCAGCAGTTCGCCGCTTCGCGTCAGTTGCAGATGCCGTCCCTTTTTCATCACCAGCGCCGTGCCGCATTGCTGCTCGAGCTTTTTAAGCTGCGCACTCACCGCCGAGGTTGAGCGACACAGTTGCCGGGCCGCCAGCGCGAAGCTACCCGCCTCTATGCCGGTGACAAAGCTTCGCAGTGCATCCATATCCAGTGACTCAGGCACTCTGTTCATAATCATCCTGTAATGGTGGATGGTTGATGCCGATTAATTTGATTTTCAGGAGTATAACGCTGCGCGACACTCTGTCTATCAACACGGGAGAGAAAAAATGAAAGAGACACTGAATCGCGAAACATTGATGCAGCGCGCACCGAAGCTGGCTGAACTGACCCAACAGGTGCTGTTTGATGATATCTGGCAGCGCGGCGTGCTGTCAGCGCGTGAACGCAGCCTGCTGACGCTGGCGACGCTCACCGCACTGGGCCGGGTCGCGCAGTTGCCCTGGCATATTGATTTCGCGCGTAAAAACGGGCTGACGCAGGAGGAGCTGATCGAGAGCTTTACCCATCTGGCTTTTTACGCCGGCTGGCCCGCCGCAGTGACTGCGCTCAGTTACCTTGAGGAGAACAGCTGATGCCGATAACCCGTATCACCCTCGGCCAGGGTTATAGTGAGGCCCGGTTACAGCAAATCTCCGCGCTGTTGCATCAGACGCTGGTGGCTGAGTTTGCGGTGCCGGTTGATGATTGTTTTCAGTTGATCGAGTTGCTGCCAGCCAGTCAGCGAATTTACAACCGTTACTACCTGAGCGAAGGGCGCAGTGAGGATTTCATCCTGTTCCAGATTACCGCCGGTCGGCCACGCAGCCGGCAGCAGAAGCAGCGCTTTTATCAACAGCTGTGTGCCTCATTGCACAGCACGCTAGGGATCGACCCGGATGACGTAATGGTGATCATCCAGTTCAACAGCAGCGAAGAGTGGAGCTTCAGCGGCGGCAGAATGTTAGCGGAGGTGATGTCATGATCGTGATGCATTACCGCTTTACGCTGTCGGCAGATTACCCGATGGCGACGATTGAGCAGCGTATCCGGCTGAACGGCGCACGGCTGGATGGGTTTCCAGGTCTGATTGCCAAAGCTTATCTCTACGCCCGGCTGGATGATGACCACTGGCAGTGGCAGAGAACCGCTATGCGCCGCTCTATTTCTGGCAGCATGCGTCAGCCCTGCAGCGATTCCTGCAAAGCGCGGGCTTTCAGCGCTTAGTGGATGATTTTGGCTGGCCGGTGATAGAGAGCTGGCTGGCGCTGAACGGCGATACGCTGCCAGCCTCGCTCGAGCAGGCGCGCTTTATCACGCTGCGCCGCTGGCCGATCGTCCCGCACAGCAACCTTGCCGATCTGGCGCAGCATACCGGCTTCAGCGCCTGGGATGTGAGCCGCTGGCAGGGGCTTAGCGTTACGGCTTCAGCGGTGCCGTCCGCAGATGAACCGGAAGTATATCGCATCGGTTATCTGGCTCGCGGTGCGGTGGCGTCAGGGGATCAGCGCGGATAAGGCGATAGCCAGCAGCACGGTTCCACCGAGCGTGTTGATATATTTACGCAGCGTGGCGGTGCTGATGGTGCGGGTCGAGGTCATCAGCAACTGGCTGGCACCGCTGAGCCAGCTGGCCATGATCACAATATGCAGCGTGGCCAGCAGCAGGAAATCGGATAAGTTGCCGCTCTGGCTGGTAAAGCGCGATACCACGGTCAGGTAGAGCAAAACGGCTTTCGGATTGAGCAGGTTAGCAAAGAATGCCTGTGACAGTGTCACCGGTTGCGGATCGAGGCTGACATCCTGCTGGCGGGCCCGCAGCCCACTGATAATTAACTGGCTAGCCAGCCACAGCAGATAAACGGTACCGGCGATCTGCAGAAGATGAAACAGCGAGGGAAAAGCCATCAGCATTGACGAAACGCCTAATCCCACCAGCAAGGCGTGGCAATAGATCCCCAGCGCGGTGCCCACAATGATGGTCGCGACGCCGCGCCAACCTTCGGCCAGCGCGCTGTTAATAGCAAGGGTAAAACTGGCGCCCGGCGACAGCGCTATCGGTAAGATGGCAACAAGGAAACCACTATAATCGATCTGCATCGGAACGGGTTACGCTCTCCAGGGTGAGAGATTCATAGGGCGAAAATCGCCTCAATCTCAATGCGTAAATCAGCCGAAAACAGACCACTGACCTGCACCAGGGAACTGGCGGGCAGATGGCTGCCGTAGTGACGGAACAGCACCGCGCGCAGCGCCGCAATGTCGGTGAAGGCGGTGATAAAAATGGTCACCTTCAACAGAGCGGCCAGCGACGTCTGCTCAGCGTCGGCGATCAGTTTAAGCTGTGAAAAGATCGCCTCCGCCTGTTCAGCGATGTCACCCTGCTGTGCCGGCGTGCCAAAGGCGGTCAGGCCGGAAACGTAGAGGGTATCGCCATGTTTCACCGCATGCACATAAGGCGCTTTCACCTCGCCGAGCTGCGGATAATTGATGCGTTCAGGTTGCGGCATACTGTTTCCTTGCGGGTTATAGCCGGGGCGGCGCAGCATCTCTTTAGCCGTTTCAGCGTTTCAGTAACTGCTGGCAGGTGAGGTTATCGGTTGCTGCCTGGCGTTGCTCATCGGCGCTCAGCTGTTGCCAGTGGTCGATCACCTGACGGCCCAGCGCCGGCTTGAAAGTGATTTTCTGCAGCGCATAGTCAGAATTGCTGCCTTCGATGATCTGCTGCATCTGCGGCAGCAACCGTTGGGTATCATGATGATCGATGCCGCAGAATACCGCAACGTAGTACGCTTTATCCTCGCTGCTGAAATGCGGAATCAACCACCAGCCCGCCAGCGCCAGCACCGCCAGCAGCGGTATCAACCACTTGAGTTTACCCTTAACCAACACTACCCCCGTTATCTGCAGAAGAGGTCCGCCAGAGAATCGCCGGACACAGGGCGCGTATCCTGCCATATATCCGGTTCGCCGTTAACCCATGCTGTCAGGCGGTTGAGGTCAGGTTTACGCGTCAGAGGCGTCTATCAGGCGTGCGTCGATGGTGGCGTCTGGCATCATCTGTTGCAGACCGGCGATCAGATCGTCACTGGCCTGTTGCAGCGCCGCCAGCGGCATTGCCGGCAGGCTTTCAAGGATAAACCACATCTGTCGCGCCTGCGCATCCAGCCGGGTGCGCACACCCTGACGCCAGTTCCAGCGGCGGCAGGTTACGCCCCGATCGTCGCGCCAGATTACTTCTCCTGGCTCCGGCGACTCATATACCACTTCGCCTTCTTTGACCGTATCGAATGACTCACTGCCATCGGCGATCACCAGCCGCGGCGCGCCAACGTAGGCGGCAATGTTTTCACCGCCGACCGGCAGCGCATACTGAATGCTGATGGCGTTATACAGATCCACCACCGGATCGATAGCCGGCATTACGCCATCGCGCAGTACCCGTTTGCGCAGCGCGTCAGCCGAGCAGGGAGTCCGTTTCGCCTTCGCGCCAAACGCTTTGAACACCTCCGCCCACGCCGCGAGATGGGCGTCGGCCCACGCCACATCCTGCTCCAGCACCTGGCGGCAGGCCCGTTTCAGCGCCTGCCCGGCAACCTCAGGGCAGGTGACTGGCGCGGCCTCCACCACAATGCTCATGGCGCGAAAGCCGGGTGCCAGTGCAAATACGGCCGGGTCGATTGACGGATCAACAGATAACATTGGATAATCTCTCAGTGACTAATTTATTTCATAGTAATGACCGATGACCAAAAAAGTCAATATATCGACCGACGCAGGCGCTGACGTGTCGAGCGTCAATCAGGCTGTCTCTGACAGCATTAAAAACTGGCGTAAAAGCCAGAAACTGTCGCTGGATGCGCTATCCCGCCGGGCCGGAGTCAGCAAAGGGATGCTGGTGGAAATTGAGAAGGGCGAAGCCAATCCCAGCATCGCGATTTTATGCAAAATTGCCGCCGCGCTGGGCGTGTCGGTGGCGGATATCGTCAATGTGACCCATACGCCCGCCGCCTGGCTGATTGATCATAGTGCGATACCGACCTTGTGGCAGGGCGAACAGGGTGGTCGCGCGCAGCTGCTGGCCGGTACCCGCGGGCCTGACATGATTGAACTGTGGCGCTGGCAGATGTTTGCCGGTGAAACATTCCGCTCCGAAGGCCATCCGGCCGGTACGCTGGAGTTGATGCACGTTGAGCAGGGCAGCCTGGCGTTAACCGTTGGCGATCAGACGCTGGTGGTCGGGCCGGGCTGCGCGGCAGTCGCGCGAACCGATATGCCGCACGCCTATGCCAGCGCCGATCAACAGCCGGTGATCTTCACCATGACGGTTGCTGAACTGCACCGTTAATCTTTTTCTGCCGCTGCGGTAACCGCTTCACCGGGAAACGGCAGCAACAGCGTTTTCAGCATTCCTTCCAGCGCGTTGCGTTCTGACAGCGAAAGCGGTGCCAGTACGGCATTCTGGGTGGCAGTATGCACCGCTAACGCCTGCTCAATACAGCGCTGACCCTGCGCGGTCAGTCCCACCAGCATACTGCGCTTATCATCGGGTGACGCCACGCGCGCGATCAGACCTCGCTGTTCCAGCCGCTTGAGACGATGGGTCATCGCGCCGGAGGTGACAAGCAGCGAGGTATACAGCTGGGTCGGTGACAGACAGTACGGCGTCCCGGCCCGGCGCAATGTCGCCAGCACGTCAAATTCCCCGTCATGGAAGTCAAACTGCTCCAGCGCCTGACTGCGTGCTTTTGCCAGATGTTTCATCAGGCGCAGCATCCTGCCGACGATGCGCATTGAGGAGGCATCCAGATCTGGCATGGCGCTGTCCCACTGACTGACTACAAAATCGATATGGTCCTGCATCATTCACCTGTTAACTGTGTGGCTAATTTGTCGGGTTGTGCTCAGCCCCTTAACGGCGGCCGGAATATATCTTAACGTTAAGATAAATAGTGACAGCCTGGTGCTGTCAGCGTTGTTCCTGTCCACGGAGTCGGCTATGAAAAACACCCGCTTATTACCCGCTATCTTCGCACCGATCGCCTTTCTTGTCGGGCTCAATCTGCGCCCGCTACTGGCGATTATCGGCCCGCTGTTTCCGGCATTGCAACAGCAGGCCGGTTTGTCGGCGACGACGTTTAGCCTGCTGACCACGCTGCCGGTCGCCATGATGGGGCTTGCCGCACTGGCTGGCCCGTGGCTGCTTAAGCGTAGCGGTGCGGCGCGCGGCATTGCGGCAGGGCTGATCTGTCTGGCGATCGCCTCGCTGTGGCGTGGCTTTTCGCTCTCGCCGTTGTCGTTGATCCTGACGGCGCTGGCGGGCGGCGCGGGGATCGGGGTGATACAGGCACTGATGCCGGCGCTGATCCGGCAGCGCTATCTCCACGCCGCCCCGACGCTGATGGCGTTATTCAGCACCGGGATTATGGCGGGTGCGGCGCTGATGGCTGCGGGTGCGGATCCGCTGTTTTCGCTGCTCGGTTTACCCGCGGCGCTGGCCACGGCGGGCGGGCTGGCACTGATCACCCTGCTGGTCTGGCGGTCAGCGAATCCGGATAGTCCGGCGGATCTCGCGCCGTCCGTTGGGGTGGCAGCGCTGTCCGCGTCGCGCACTTTGTTACTGTTACTGTTTTTCGGTATTGGAACCGGCGCCTATACCCTGGTGCTGGCCTGGCTGCCGCCGTTTTATATCCAGGCTGGCTGGAGCGCCCGCAACAGCGGCTTCCTGCTCGCCGGGCTGACGCTGACAGAAGTGGTTGCCGGACTGGTGATCTCTGCCGTTCAGCAGCGTTTTCCCGATCGCCGCCGGTTACTGCTGCTGGTGCTGACGCTGCTGCTGGCCGGACTGATCGCGCTGATTGTCGCGCCGGGTACCATGCCGCTGCTGTCGACGCTGCTACTCGGCCTTGGGATCGGGGCGCTGTTTCCGCTGTCGCTGATCGTCACGCTCGATCATGCCCGAAATGCCACCGAGGCCGCCGTGCTGCTATCGCGGGTGCAGGGCGGAGGCTATCTCATCGCGTCCATTATGCCATTGGTGGCTGGCTGGGTGCGTGACAGCGGGGCATCGCTGACCAGCGCCTGGCTGATGATGAGCGTCGGGGTGGTGGGGCTGATGGCGATTGCCTGGCAGTTCAGACCGCAGGCAAACTAAATCACAAGTCTCAACAAACCATTGCTGATATCGCGCGATCTGGCATGCTGCTGATGGGTCACATATTCAGGAGCCGTAATGAAAGTCATCGGTCTGTTAGGGAAATGTCATGGGAGTCGACCGCGCTCTACTATCGCATCCTCAATCAGCAGGTTAAACAGCGGCTGGGTGGATTGCACTCGGCGCAGCTGGTGCTTTACAGCGTCGATTTCCAGCCGATCGAGCAGTTGCAGGCGGCGGGTGAATGGCAGCAGGCGGGCGAAATGCTGGCCGCGGCGGCGCAGAATCTGGAGCGTGCCGGCGCGCAGTTTATCGTGCTGTGTACCAATACCATGCATAAAGTGGCCCCGCAGATCAGCGCAGCGGTCTCCGTGCCGCTGTTGCACATCGCTGATGCCACCGGGCGACGGATTCAGCAGGCGGGATTGCGCAAGGTGGGGTTGCTGGCGACCCGCTTCACCATGGAACAGGCGTTTTATCGCGGGCGGCTGGAGCAACAGTTCAATCTGCAGGTTATCGTCCCAGCGGAAGAGGACCGCGCGTTGGTTCATCAGGTGATTTATCACGAGCTGTGCCTCGGCACAATTAATCCGGCTTCGCGTCAGCGCTACCGGCAGATTATGCAGCAGCTGGTGGATCAGGGAGCAGAAGAGATCATTCTGGGATGTACCGAAATCACCCTGCTGGTGGATGACAGCGATGCCAGCGTCCCGTTATTTGATACCACGCTGATTCACGCGGAAGAAGCGGTAAACCAGGCGCTGGCATAGCATTTTTCAACATGGCAGCAGACTGGCTGCTATTTACCCGGGAGCACGCATGAAAATTGATAATTTGCCGTTTGGACTGACGCAATGGGAGCAGGTGGAAGAAACGGTTCATCCCGGCGATCAGGGCCAGGCGATTTGGCGAACCCTACAGTTCAACGATATTCGCGTCAGGATGGTCGATTATTCACCCGGTTATCTCGCCGATCACTGGTGCGTTAAAGGCCACATACTGCTGTGTCTTGCCGGGGAACTGCATACCGAACTGGCCGATGGCCGCCGCTTTGTGCTGACGCCTGGCATCAGTTACCAGGTGGCAGACAACGCAGAACCGCATCGTTCTTCAACGCCGGTTGGCGCGCGACTGTTCATTGTTGATTAACGCTCTGCCAACCGCTGGCGTGCTGCGGTCTGGCGCAAACGAGTCAGGTTGACACTTATAGAGATAAACTGAAACTGCTTTATAAAAATCAGCAAAATTAATGGTTTATTTCATCGGAGTAATCTGTTTCTGACAGGATTATTTCTTATCAGGTTGTATGCTTGAAGCGGTTAAACCCGTTTGCATCTACCTGTTTTGGGGAATCCTGTGCTTATAAAAAAGAAGAAAGTCAGATCGCATACTGAAGATCGCCTGCTGGCACTGGTGCTGGCCACCACCGCGGGCATCCTTAACGCCATGGCGCTGGGCGCGTTCGGTTTTTTTCCGTCGCACATGACCGGTAACACCTCACAGATATCCACCGAAGTCACCACCAGCGACCTGCACACTCTGTTGTTTTTGCTGGCGCTGATTACCGCCTTTGTTATGGGCTGCACCGTTGCCCGACTGGCGGTGATCGTCGGTCAGAAACATCGGCTGCGCACCATTTTCTGTCTGATTATTCTGGCTGAAGGCGTCGCGCTGACGGCAGCATCCATCTTTGAAACCATGTTCTATACCCCGCGCTTTAACGGCGAAGTGCTGGTGATGCTGGGTTTCCTGATGGGGATTCATAACGCTACCTCCACCCAGCTGTCGAACGGTCGCGTCAGATCAACCCATATTACCGGCACCTTAACCGATGCCGGCATTGCGCTGGGATCGTGGTTGTCGTCGCATGTTTCGCACGATGAAAGCGCCGACCGCCGTTTCTTCCAGAAGGTGCTGCATACCCACCTGACCACGGTGTTCTCATTCCTGATCGGTTGTATTGCCGGTCTGCTGTTGTTCAAAACCTATGGCTTCAACGCCATGATCGGTTTAGGGCTATTTCTGATGCTGGTGGCGCTGACCGCAATTGCCATCACCGTGCAGCGTAGCCGCAGAAGCTTCTACTGATCGCGTTTACCGCGGCCCGATGCCAGCACGGCATCGGGCCAGGGCTTAGTGCTGGGTGCGGGTTGGCCGCACCACAATTTCATTCACGTCTACCTCCTCCGGCTGTTCAATCGCGTAGCGTACCGCCCGGCCAATAGCATCCGGCTGCAGCGCGATGGCCCGATACTGCTGCATTGCCTGCGCCGCGGTCGGGTCAGTAATGGTCGCCGCCAGTTCACTTTCAACCACACCAGGGTGCACACAGGTGACCCGAAGCTGACTGTTCTCCTGACGTAACCCGTCGGAAATCGCCCGTACCGCAAACTTGGTGGCGCAATAGACCGCCGCAGTCGGTGATACCGCCAGTGCGCCAATCGAGGCGATGTTGATGATATGACCGGATTGCCGGGCCAGCATCGGCGGCAGCACGGCGGCAATGCCGTACAGCACCCCTTTGATGTTGACATCGATCATCTGGTCCCACTCTTCGACCCGCAGCGATGCCAGCGGTGAGAGCGGCATAATACCGGCGTTATTGATCATCACATCGACCCGGCCCCATTGCGCCAGCGCAAACCCGACAAAATCGGTCAACTGATCACGCTGGGTGACGTCCAGCGGTTTAACGGCCACCTCAGCGCCATTAAACCGCAGTTCTTCGGCCAGCGCATTCAGCCGCTCTTCGCGCCTGGCACCCAGCAGCAAGGTAGTGCCGGTTTTCGCCAGTTCACGGGCGATGCCCGCGCCAATGCCGCTGGAGGCACCGGTAATTAAGATCACTTTCTGCGTCATAAATTTTCTCCTGTTCTGATATCGCTGGTGATCTTACGATGGCTCGACTATAAAGATAATTCGCTCACTGCTTCATAGACTGGTAACTGTAACTAACCAATGATGGCTGATAAAAATGCGCTGGAAGTGTTTGTCATCGTGGCGCAGACGCGTAATTTTCGTCTGGCGGCCGAGCAGCTGGGGGTTACCCGCCCGGCAATCAGTCAGACGCTGCGGCGACTGGAAGACCGGCTCAACCTGTCACTGATGCAACGCACCACCCGCACCATTCAACTGACCGAGGCGGGGCAACGGCTGTATGCCGAGGTGGCACCGGCGATTAATCAGCTGAACCGGGCCATTAGCGATATCGCTGAGCTGGCCGCTGAGCCGCGCGGGCAGCTGCGGCTGGCGATCTCCTCCATCGCTGAACGGATGCTTGGCGGGGAGCTGCTGGCGAGCTTTATGGCCGCCTATCCGCAGATCGAGCTGGATATCACCGTCACCGATGAAGAGTTTGATATTGTCGATCAGGGTTATGATGCGGGCGTGCGGCTGGGGGAAGTGATCGCCCAGGATATGATTGCGGTGCCGGTCTCCGCCGCGCAGCGTCAGGTTGCCGTGGCCTCACCAGATTACCTCGCGCGACATGGAACGCCGCAGCATCCGCAGCAGCTGATTGAGCATCGCTGTATAGGCTGGCGTAAAGGACCGGGTCTGTCACCGTATCGCTGGGAGTTCGCTGACCAGGGGCGTGAATTCGATGTGGCAGTCAATCCGCAGCTCACCACCAATGACATGGGCGTAATGATTCGCACCGCCTGCGCCGGTGGTGGGATCAGCTTCGGCATGGAAGAGACGTTTCAGCCTTACATTGCGCGTGGAGAGCTGGTGACGTTGCTGGACGCATGGTTGCCGAGCTTTGCGGGATTTTATCTCTACTTTCCCAGCCGCAAAAACCTCGCACCCAAGCTCCGTGCGCTGATCGATCACGTGAAGCTGTAATACCTGACGGTGTCGGCGGCAGGCTCAGGTGGTCATGTTATAGCGGGTAATAATGTTGATTTTTGAGTAAGGGGCGAGTGGCTCCGATGCGGGCAGAAAGCCGTGAAATTCCAGCAGCGTCCTGAAGGCATGTTGAGCATCAAGTTGTAAATTATGCTCGATCAGCGCATCAATTTTGCCTGCCTGCATCAGCGCTCGATTTTCCCGATCCAGATCGTGACCGATAAAGGCGTTAATCGGCCTCTTTTGCTCGTCAAAAGCGCGCAGGATGCCTGGATTACCGCCACCCACCGTGTAGACCGCATCCGTTTCCGGGTGGGCCTGTAAAAATTGCTTAAGCGACTGATACATCAACGGATCGATACCGTATCCTCCTGCCACTACGCTGACCCGATGCTGTGGCGCAAACTGCTGCATCGCCCGTTCAAAACCTTCAATGCGCTCCTGCTCACCGATAAAGTCTTTACTGCCGGTAATCGCCACAATGTGCGACTGCTCCGATCGCAGCCATTTTGTCATTAAGAAGGCGGCGAGTTTGCCGGCATCAAAGTTATCCATACCGATGTAGCGCAGGCGCGCACTGGTCGGCAGATCGCTCATCACCGTCACGACCGGTATCCGCTGCTTAAGCAGGGTGTCGATAGTGGGATTCAGCAACTCAGAGTGGGCCGCTTTGAGAATGATGCCGTGGCTGTGCAGCGCGCTTTTGCTTAACAGCGCGTTGATCTCCCCGGCGGTTAACGTCTCGCTGAAGTGAAAGCGCAGCTGGAGCTTAAAGCTGGCGAAGCTGGCTATCTGACTGCTGAACGCCTCGCGCACCAGTTCCCGAAAGCGATCGGGCGTGTGCATAATGACATCAAAGTAGAGGGTTCTGCCTTTTGCCAGCGCCGTTTTTTGCAGCAGTTCAAGGTCAGCAATCGCCTGACGGATGCGATGCTGCGTTTGAGCATGCACCCGGCCACGCTGATGCAGCGCCCGGTCAATCGTCGCCAGGCTTAAGCCGGACTGGGCAGCAATCTGTTTTAAGGTGAACTTAGCCATACGTCACTCGTGAGACGGGGAAACAGGCTTAGTTTTATCACACTGTTGGCGCTAAACCGCACCGGCTTTGGCTGGCGAAAAATTTTTTATCCGCCAACTGGCAGGTCAGTGAAGGAAACCGGTGGCCGTGAAGAAACAGGCCCTGACGATGACGCATCAGACGGTGCCGGTTAACCTCCATCAGTTAACGGATCACATCCGGCGGCGTTGATAAGTTTCATAATATATATATGTTTAACCGTGGGCTTAAAGGCGGGATAAATATATTGCAGCAGTTCCCGCGCCATATCTGGCGATAATATCTTTGCCGTTACCCTGCTAACGAAATAGTACCAGATATTATTCTGAGCCTGTGCGAATAATAACCTTTTCTGCCGCTTCGCTTATATTTCCCTGAACCGGACACTTTTGTTTTTTGTCTTCCAACGGTGTTAAACTGTATATGCATACACCGTCTGGAGGTCGTGTGAAGTACGATGAAGAAAAAGATATTCGCGCGTTGGTTGGCGCAATTGTCAGTGATCTGATTAAGACAGGGCAGCCTGTTCATTTTCATCATATTACTGACGCGCTGTTTCGCCTCAGCGAAGAGACGCGTGATAGCCGGCTGAAAGCGCTGTGCCATGAAGCGATCGGCTTTTTTACCCGCAAAATGCATTAAGGCCAGGGGCGTTGTGAATAAACGCCCGCCTTGCTCAAACCTTTTGCTTTATTTATCAACCTCGGGCAACACGGATTAATCCGTGAACGCTGTATTGTTGTTGTATAGCGGCGCTAAATATTCGCGCTCATCGACGAAGAAATTACGCGTTGCCGCCAGTGCGCTTATTATCCGCGCAATACCGGCCGCTCTGATCGCGCGCGGGTGTTGCAAAAATTTCCTTTGCCAGATAAGACTATTCTTACTTAATCGGTTGCCCGCGGATAAGCTGAATAATATGCGGCATGGATGACAGATAGAGGTAAGGTTCTGGCGGACGTTCCTGTGCTCCGGCTGGAATAACATGTGCCGAAGGCGTTGCGTGGGCTGGTGTAGCCGGGAAAGCGGCGCTTCCGCCTTGAGCTGGCAATGACGGCTGGCAAGTTCCGGGTGGCGACGGGCGTGCTGCGCCCTGGCATTAGCCTGGCGAGCCCGGCAGAAAAGGGAAATGTTTCATTGGCGACCGCAACGCGTTATAAAGATTCTTCGCAGCGGCAAAGCCGGAGCGGGCTGCAGTCAGGCTGTTCACGCTGCGAGACGAGACGACAGTACGCTGCATCACCTGACTGTTAAGCAACAGCGGGTGGATTAACAGAGGTCAGCGCAATTAAGGATATGAGATGATCTTTTCAGATGTTGAAACGCACTATATCAGCAGCAATCAAAACAGTCGGCTGGTGAGATACGATGTTATCAAGACCGATGACGATACTTTCGTGGTGAAAGTGATTGATAATAAAGCACTTAATAACACTCAGCGTGACTATTTTACTGAAATTGCAACCCTGATCATTACCCGCGATGACTTCAACCTGGAAAACAACATCGGCTCAGCTTCGGTGGTCAGAAACCGTATGCCGACCACCTTTAATGGTCATGTGCTGGTGAAATGTCAGCAGCATCGCGATTCACTCGATTAATCACAGCGTCAGCTTTTGCAGGGGCTTGTTGTTCAGAGCCTGGCGGGCTGGCAAGGGTTGAGCAAGGCGGGTGAGGGGATAAGGCATTGTCGTCTGACGCTTCCTGCGCAACCGGCATGTGATTGCGCAGGAAGCCGGCATCAGACTCCGGCGTCGTCCGGCGTGCGGCCAACAACGATTTCCAGCGTTTTGCGTAACACATCCAGCTTAACTACGTCTGAGGTACTCTCCAGTTCCGCAATCAGATAGAGGATGATGGCTTTATTGGTCACGCGACCCTGGTCAGCCACGATATTTCTGATGATACCGCCCAGTAATTCGGTTTCTGGAGCAAGCTGATCGCCTGCGCTGCGAAAATAGTCAATGAGAGTTGAATCTGAAGATGAGTGTTGCATGATTTTTCTTTCTCTGCGGAAAATTTGTTAGATGCATCGACTGAAGTCAGAAAGCAGTGTAGTCGCTGTTACGGGTTTGCCCAGTGCGATCCGCAAAGTTTTTTCTGATGACCTTCAGCGCCTGGTGGACAGGTAAATTATGGCCACAGCTTCCGCAAAAAACGGATCGTTTAGTGTTTTTTTGAACCTTCAGGCGGGCCATCATTATTTAAACGGTGTGAAGCATTTTCGCGTTCGGGAAGCCCGCCACTGGCGCGCTTACGTGCCGCAACCATGCCATTACGCACTTCGGTAATCGCTTTGCGGATCGTCTTCACCTTTGTTTCCTCGTCCGTCTCAGCGGCCATCAGCTCCAGCTGATTGATCAGGGCATTGCTCGATACCGGTTTGTCTGACTTAAGTAATGTCAGTACGGCTTCGCCGATCATGACATCTGTCAGTTTCTCATCATCACTTCTGTACATACTGGCTTCTCTGATTTACGAATTATTGGCCACGTTGCGGCTCCTGATGTAGAAACAGGCGCCATTGACGGGGCGCCTGAAACGGGACAGCAACACTGGGCTTCGTTAATGCGAAAAATAGTCCGATCAGAATTGCTGTGAGCTGAGGCGTAATGCACCTTCATCAACGCCGGGTATCAGTATTACTCTTCCCGACGGAAAAGCAGCCCGATCAGTTCATGCAGATGACTCTCTTCCTCTGGCGTAGAAGCAAGTTCCAGACGGCGCAGCAGTTTGCTGCAAATAGCTTTACGACTCAGATTATGACCTGCGCGCAGAATTTCAACCACAATCTCACCCAGCGTCTCCTGCTGTGACGGCTGGCTGGCTTGATTGAAGTAACGGGCAATGTCGCTGATGGCTTCCGGTGCATGTCCGTTCTGACGCATAGTGTTGTCCTCAGATGGTTAAAATGTATCGCGCTCTGGATGCGCAAGTTATACATCTTTCAAAAACTTGTACAGAATTTTGAATTCCCGGAACAATTTTTTTTGTGCAAAAAATGCTATGCGTTATTAATCAGCATGTTACGAAGAGTTTACTGCGGGGTTAAAACGGTGTTTTGCTGGCTTTTTCAGCGCTAAACGAATCCGGCCTGTACAACACCTGCACAGGCCGACAGTGGGGAAGACCGGTCAGGTCAACCTTGAAACACAATATCATCAGCAGAATCAGTGCTCATTTTGTCAGCGTTCAGCGGCTTTGATAACCAGCCTGCCTGCTCAGTGTTACGTGCGCCAATCGTTTTGAAACCCATTAACCATTGTCGTACCTGATGCAGCTGTTCCAGACGGTTTTCATCCACTTCTGAAGCAGACATCGAAAGCAACTCACCAATCAGCAATTCTACATTAACCTCCTGACTGGCTTCAATCAGGTTCATTGCTGCTTCGCCAATGATGAAATTCGCTTTTTCGTCGCTGGAAAAATACAAATTATCCTCCCTGGTTTTATTGCGGTAAGTAACATTCACTGTAGCAAAAAAATTCGTCAAATTTAATTTATCCTGACTATCAATTTGTCTCTTTTGATAGCCATTAGTCACCGATCTCTCCCTGACAACCCGGCTGACCGTGCATTTCACTTCTTTTATCGCCTGGCCTATATCGTTTGATTCGACAGTAAAGCGGGCTTTTCAGGACGGTTCTGATCCGGTGCTGATCACCCGGCGCACAACCTCATTGATTCAGCGTTGCCGATCAGCGGGCAAAGCACATGCCTAAATAATCCAGTCTAATCAATCAATAACCACGCTTGTTGACATAACTTCGCATTACGACGCTGACGTTGAAGAAACTTCACAAATGGAGCCTGTCGTAAAGGTATAGCCTGTGCTATAAAAAATAGCACAGGCTAATTGTGTTTCAATTTTAATCATCTCTGGAGATCGTGCGATGGCCCCGATAAAAAAAAGCGTAACGCTCGTTTTCAGCCTGTTGCTGAGCGCGGTGATATCCACCAGCAGCTATGCAGCAGAAAAATTTAAGGTCGTGACCACCTTTACCGTGATTGCTGATATGGCAAAAAACGTGGCGGGCGATGCGGCAGAGGTGAGCTCAATTACCAAACCGGGTGCCGAAATTCATGAATATCAGCCGACGCCGGGAGACATTAAACGTGCGCAGGGCGCGCAACTGATTATGTCGAACGGGCTGAACCTTGAACGCTGGTTTCAGCGCTTCTATCAGCATCTTGAAGGCGTACCGGAAGTGGTAGTATCGCAGGGCGTCGAACCGATTGGCATTGGCGAAGGGCCATATAACGGCAAGCCCAATCCTCACGCCTGGATGTCCCCGGATAATGCGCTGATATATGTCGATAATATCCGGGATGCGCTGGTGAAGTACGATCCCGCTAACGCTGAAACCTACCGTCAGAATGCCGCCGCCTATAAGCAAAAGATCACGTCGGCGCTGGCGCCGCTGCGCCAGCAGGTGGCCGCAATCCCTGAAAATCAACGCTGGATGGTGACCAGTGAAGGTGCGTTCTCCTATCTGGCGCGCGATCTCGGTATGAAAGAGCTTTACCTCTGGCCGATCAACGCCGATCAGCAAGGTACACCGCAGCAGGTGAGAAAGGTGATCGATCAGGTGAAGCAGCATGCCATTCCGGCGGTATTCAGCGAAAGTACCGTCTCTGACAAACCTGCCCGGCAGGTGGCGCGCGAAACCGGTGCCTGGTATGGCGGCGTGTTATATGTCGACTCATTAAGTCAGGCGCAGGGGCCGGTGCCAACCTACCTTGACCTGCTGCGGGTTACCACCGCGACGCTGGTCGACGGTATTAATCACGGGAGGAGCGCGCCATGAGCGACACTATCGTGGTTTCCGGGGTCAGCGTCACCTACCGAAACGGCCATACGGCGCTGCGTGATGCCAGCTTCAGCATCCCCGGCGGCTCCATTGCCGCCCTGGTCGGCGTTAACGGGTCGGGTAAATCGACCCTGTTTAAGGCGCTGATGGGCTTTGTCCGGCTCTCCGCCGGGACGATTTCAGTGCTGGGTATGCCGACCCGTCAGGCGCTGCGCCAGAGCCTGGTGGCTTATGTTCCCCAGTCTGAAGAGGTTGACTGGTCTTTTCCGGTGCTGGTGGAGGATGTGGTGATGATGGGCCGCTACGGCCACATGGGCCTGTTGCGGCGGCCTAAACGCCACGACCGCGATATTGTCGATGAGGCGCTGGCGCGGGTCGATATGCTGGCGTATCGCCAGCGACAGATCGGCGAACTTTCCGGCGGACAGAAGAAACGGGTTTTCCTCGCACGGGCGATTGCCCAGCAGGGCAGCGTGATCCTGCTGGATGAGCCGTTCACCGGCGTTGACGTCCAGACCGAGGCGAAAATCATTGCCCTGCTCGATGAGTTGCGTGACGAAGGTAAAACCATGCTGGTCTCAACCCATAATCTGGGATCGGTGACGGAATTCTGCGACTACACCGTGATGGTCAAAGGCACCATCCTCGCCAGCGGTCCGACCCGCACCACCTTTACCACAGCCAACCTTGAGCGGGCGTTTAGCGGGGTGCTGCGTCACGTGGCGGTCAACGGGCTGGACGATCAGATCATTACCGATGATGAGCGTCCGTTTATCGCGCCGCGCGCCTCGCTTCACGACGGGAAGTGACCATGAATATGTTACTGGAGCCGTTCGGATACCACTACATGCTCAACGCGATGTGGGTCTCCGCCATGGTTGGCGGACTGTGCGCGTTTCTCTCCTGCTACCTGATGCTCAAAGGCTGGTCGCTGATTGGGGATGCGCTGTCGCACTCGATTGTGCCCGGCGTAGCGGGCGCTTATATGCTTGGGCTGCCGTTTGCACTGGGTGCGTTTCTGTCGGGCGGACTGGCGGCCGGCAGTATGCTGCTGCTTAATCAGCGCACCCGTTTAAAAGAAGATGCGATCATCGGTCTGATTTTCTCCTCGTTCTTTGGCCTTGGCCTGTTCATGGTGTCGCTGAATCCCACCTCGGTGAACATTCAGACTATCGTGCTGGGCAATATCCTGGCGATTGCACCGGCCGATATCCTGCAACTGGCGCTGATCGGCGGCGTGTCGATCATCATTCTGCTGTTTAAGTGGAAGGATTTAATGGTGACCTTTTTCGATGAGAATCATGCGCGCGCTATCGGTCTGCGGCCCGAGCGATTAAAGATCCTGTTCTTTACTCTGCTGGCGGTTTCGACCGTGGCGGCACTGCAAACCGTCGGGGCGTTTCTGGTGATCTGTCTGGTGGTGACGCCCGGCGCTACGGCATGGTTGCTCACCGATCGCTTTCCGCGCCTGCTGATGATTGCGGTGGCGATTGGCAGCATAACCAGCTTCCTCGGTGCCTGGGCGAGTTATTATCTCGACGGTGCAACCGGCGGGATTATTGTGGTGGCGCAGACGCTGTTATTCCTGCTGGCGTTTGTCTTCGCCCCGAAGCATGGCCTGCTGGCGAGTCGGCGTCGCGCCCGCAACCCTGCCGATGAGGAGCCTGCCTGATGTGGATGTTTGAACCTTTCCAGTTCGCTTTTATGCAGAGCGCGTTGCTGATCGCGCTGGTCGTGGCGATCCCCTGCGCCTTGCTGTCGGTCTTTCTGGTGCTGAAAGGCTGGGCACTAATGGGCGATGCGATGAGCCATGCGGTGTTTCCCGGCATCGTGCTGGCCTGGGTGCTGGGCATTCCGCTGGCTATTGGAGCCTTTGTGGCCGGGCTGCTTTGTGCTGTGGCCAGCGGGTTTCTGCAGGACAACAGCCGGATTAAACAGGACACAGTACTGGGGATTGTCTTCTCCGGCATGTTCGCAGTCGGCTTGATTCTTTACATCGCGGTGAAGCCTGAAGTGCATCTCGACCATATTCTGTTCGGCGATATGCTCGGCATCACCCGCGCCGACATCATCCAGACGCTGATTATCGCCGCACTGATTGTCGCGGTGATTGCGCTGAAGTGGCGCGATCTGATGCTGTTCAGCTTCGATCCGCAGCAGGCACAGGTATGTGGCCTGCCGGCCCGGCTGATGCATTACGGCCTGCTGTGTATGGTGTCGTTAACCATTGTGGCGACCCTGAAAGCGGTGGGTATTATCCTGTCGATCTCGCTGCTGATCGCGCCGGGTGCGATTGCGGTTCTGCTGACAACCCGCTTTTCCCACGCGCTGCTGATTGCGGTGCTGGTGTCAGTACTGGTGTCACTCAGCGGCGTCTATCTCTCTTTCTTTCTCGACAGCGCACCGGCGCCGACTATCGTGGTGTTGTTTGCATTGGTGTTCATCGTCGCGATGATCGTCTCTGGTCAGAAGACACGGCGGCTGGAGCGCCAGCAACGGCCGGTTGCATAACCGAGCGCTGCGCTATCGCTGCTTACTCGCCGCGATAGCGCACTGCCTCAATCAGATGAGCAAACGCGCGGGTATGCTGTTTGCGGCTGGGATAGTAGAGGTAATAGCCGGGAAACGGTTCACACCAGTCGGCCAGGACCTGCACCAGACGCCCCGTAGCAATGTGCTCAGCAACACTGTCCTGCGGCACATAGCAGATGCCCATGCCACAGAGCGCCGCATCAATGCGCGCCGCCAGAGTATTTAAGATCAGCTGACCTTCGACCCTGACCCGAATCTCCTTTTTGTCGCGCATAAACTCCCAGTTATAGAGTCCCCCGCGCGTCGGTAAGCGCAGATTGATGCAGTTGTGTTTTTGCAGATCGTAAGGGGTGGCAGGCACGCCATACTGTTCGAAGTAGTCGGGCGAGGCGACCACGCACATATTCCAGTCCGGCCCAATGCGTACTGCGATCATATCTTTTTCGACCTGCTCACCCAGCCGCACACCCGCATCGAAGCGGCCACTGACAATATCGGTCAGGGTATTATCAACCGAAAACTCGATATTCACTGCGGGATAGCGCTGCAGAAACGGCTTAGTCAGCGGCCACAGCGTCGACATCAGCGCATGTTCACCGGCCGTAATGCGGATGTTGCCCGCGATCTCTCCCTGAGTATCGGTGACGCTGACCAGCTCGGACTCAATCTCGTTGAATAACGGCGCGATATTTTTGATCAGGCGCTCGCCTGCGTCAGTCGGCGCAACGCTGCGAGTGGTTCGGGTCAGTAATCGCAGGTTAAGACGCTCCTCCAGTCCACGGATCGCGTGGCTGAGCGCCGATTGCGAAACGCCCAGTTTCGCTGCGGCGCGGGTAAAGCTGCGCTCCTGAGCAACCACCACCAGATACATCAGGTCGTTAAAATTCTCTCTCAGCATATTTTTCTGGCTCATTAAACCTGCCGACACTGCCTCTGCAGGTCGTTGACATAATTTTGCGCACCAGGGCTGCAGGTGCGGACTTTAATTTCAGGGCGCAACAGCATAGTGCATCTTCCCCGGCGGCATTGATGAATTCTGTGCATTACGCTTGTGAAGGTGATTAATAAAACCCGACGTTAAAGAATCTATCTGTATCAAACAGATAGCCTGGCGATAAGGCCAGTTCAGCGCTTAACAGTGGATCGGTCTGGCAGGATAAGAGTGGGCTTTTTGCCCGCTGCGCTGCCGGATCGTAAAAAAGCTGCTAAAACTAAAGACGTGCATACGCGCGCAAAGCTTAGGGTTATCCGGATTCTCCCCGATTTATATCCCGTCCGAAACAGACTAATAAAAAAATTACACTTTTAGCCCCCAACAATGGGAAGCAGACAATGTCAGAAAAAATTTCGCTAACAATGCAGGTCAATGGCCAGCCATACCCGATGGAGATCGATCCCCGGGTCACCTTACTTGATGCATTACGTGAGCACCTCAACCTGACCGGCACTAAAAAAGGCTGCGATCAGGGACAGTGTGGGGCCTGCACGGTACTGGTTAACGGTCAGCGGGTGCTGAGTTGTCTGACGCTGGCCGCTCAGGCTGACGGCGCTGAGGTGACCAGCATTGAAGGGCTGCAATCTGCCAGCGGTGAATTACATCCGGTGCAGCGTTGCTTTGTTGAAAACGATGCCTTCCAGTGCGGCTACTGTACGCCAGGCCAAATCATGTCGGCCGTCGCCTGCATTAAAGAGGGCCATGCCGGATCGGACGATGAAATCCGCGAATACATGAGCGGCAACCTGTGCCGCTGCGGTGCCTATCCACACATTGTCGATGCCATTAAACAGGCGGCGGCTGAAATGGCGAAGGAGTCCGCATGAATCCCTTTCACTGGAAAGTCGCACAGTCAGCCAGCGAAGCCGCAGCGTTAAAGCAGCAGTCAGGCAGTCAGATTCTGGCGGGCGGTACCACTCAACTCGATTTGATGAAATGCGGCGTGTTTAACCCGCCGCAGCTGATTGGCATTAACGGCCTGTCTGAACTTCGCAGCCTGAGTTTTGACAATGATAAAATCAGTGCTGGCGCGCTGATCACCATGAGCCAGCTGGCCGATCATCCCGACTGTCAGCAACATGCGCCCGCTATCTACGGCAGCTTATGGCAGGCCGCGTCGCCGCAAATCCGCAATATGGCCACGCTGGGCGGCAATTTACGTCAGCGCACCCGCTGTGCTTATTATCGCGATCCGGCGACCTTTTCAGCCTGCAATAAACGCAATCCCGGCTCCGGCTGTGCCGCACGGCAGGGCGTCAACAGTAATCACGCCATTCTGGGTGCCAGCGACAGCTGCATTGCGGTCTATCCGGGTGACCTGGCGGTCGCGCTGGTGGCGTTTGATGCGGTGGTGATAGTGCAGAACCCGCAGGGCGAAACTCGCCGGATCGCCATTGATGATTTCTTCCTGCTGCCGGGAGAGACGCCGGATCAGGAACACGATCTGCGCGATGACGAGATCATCGTGGCGATTGAAGTGCCACAAACCGCTTCCCTGCAACGCTCTCACTATCTCAAAGTGCGCGATCGCAGTTCTTACGAGTTTGCCGCCGCCAGCGCAGCCGCTGGTTTCACGCTGGAGAATGGCGTGATGCGTCAGGTGCATATTGCGCTGGGCGGCGTTGCCACCAAACCCTGGCGCGCCACGCGGGTTGAGCAGGCGTTAGAGGGACAGCCGTTCAACGAAGAGACGGTATTCCAGGCTGCGGAGCTGATCAATCAGGAAACCCAGGCGCTGGAGCATAACGCGTATAAAGTGAAGCTGGCCCCGCGCGTAATAGCGCGTGCGCTAATGGCAGCAGGAGAGATCGCATGAGTGAAGTAAACCACGACGCACGCCAGGCTAAACACATCCCTGAAGCCACCGCTGGCGACACGGCGACGGCCGAAGCTGGCAGCCCGATTGAAGGATTGGGCGCGGCCCGATCGCGGGGCGACGGCCGGGTTAAGGTGATCGGTGAAGCACGTTATGCCATCGAACATCAGCCGGAAAATCCGCTGTACGGCGTCGTGCTCCAGTCAACCGTCGCCAGTGGCCGCATTTCCCGCCTGTCAGCCGAAAAAGCCCTGCAGGCTGACGGTGTGCTGGCAGTCTATACCCATCTGAATCCGTTAAAGATTAACAAGCCGACCGCGATTGCTGACGGCGGCGCAGCGCAGTCCACTTACACCCCGATTCAGGACGATGTGATCATTCATAACGGCCAGAACATTGGCATCGTGATCGCTGAAACCTTCGAGCAGGCCACCTGGGCAGCCTCGCTGGTTGAGATCGAGTATGAGACCACGCCGGCGCGGGTGTTTGCCACCGACGAGGGCGTCGAGGCTAAACCGATGTCGGCGCAGGATATTGATCTGGGCGATGCGGCGACCGCAATGCACAGTGCCGAGGTGCGTATCAACCAGCGTTATACCACCCCGCGTGAATACAACATGCCGATGGAGCCACATGCCTGCATCGCGCACTGGCACGAAGGTCAGATCACGGTCTGGGAACCCAGCCAGTGGGTGGCGGGCGCGCAGGTTGAAATCGCCGAATGGCTGGGGATTGAGACCGAAAAAGTACGGATTATTTCACCCTATGTCGGCGGGGGTTTTGGGTCCAAACCGGTGCCTTACACTCACGTTGCCTTAGCCAGCGTCGCGTCGCGCGCCCTGAACCGTCCGGTGAAAGTCTCACTGACCCGGCCGCAGACCTTTACCGGTCTGGGTGGACGTCCGGCGACCTCGCAGCAGCTGGAGCTGGGCGCTTCACGTGACGGTAAAATTGAGGCGATTATTCAGCGCAGCTTCAGCGAAACCTCGCTGATTGATGTATTTGCTGAGAACTGCAGCAAAGTGACCGCCCGGATGTACGCCGTCAGCAACGTGTCGGCACAGCATCAGGTCCGACTGATTAACACCGTCACGCCAGGCTGGATGCGGGCGCCGGGCGAGAATCCCAGTGCGTTTGGCCTTGAAGTGGCGATGGATGAGCTGGCCTATGCGCTGGACATCGATCCGCTGGAACTGCGTCTGCGCAACTGGGCAGATAAAGATTATCAGCTCGATCTGCCGTGGAGTACGCGTCGGCTGAAAGAGGCGTACCAGAAAGGGGCAGAAGCGTTTGGCTGGGATAAGCGCATTATGACGCCGCGTTCCATGCGTGAAGGCCGTGAGCTGATAGGCTGGGGCATGGCCTCCGGCACTTATCCGGTCAACCGACTGCCGGCCGAAGCGAAAATCATCCTGACGCCGCAGGGCCGCTTTGTGGTGCAGTGCGCCGGCGCAGATATCGGAACCGGCACTTACACTATTCTGGCGCAGACGGCCGCGGATCATCTCGGCGTCGATTCGGAAACCATTGAGGTAGAGCTGGGCGATACAGCGTTGCCGCGCGCAGGCGTGGCAGGGGGATCGCAGCTGGCCGGTAACCTGACGGCGGCGGTGAACGATACCGCGAAGAAAATGCGCGAACGGTTGCTGGCTCTGGCCAGTGAGCTGCCCGCGTCGCCGCTCAGCGGCCTGCCGGTGTCGCAGTTTACCCTGCAGGATGGCGCAATTCAGCACAGCGGTGGATCGGGCCTCTCGCTCGCCCAACTGGCGACGCTGGCACCTGCCGATAGCCTGAGCGTGAAAGGCGGGACCTTCCCGGACGACATGCCGCAAAGCGAACGCGACAAAATCGTGCGTAACCTTAACGACATGAGCCGGCCAGAGGCGTTTTCCGCCCACAGCTGGAGCGCACAGTTTGTTGAGGTGCGGGTCGATGAAGATTTCGGCACCATCCGGGTGAAACGCATGGTGGCGGCACTCGACAGCGGTCGGCTCTACAACCCTAAACTGGCGCGCAGCCAGTGGATAGGCGGGATGATCATGGGCGTCGGTCAGGCACTGATGGAAGAGGGGATTGTCGATCCTCGCAACGGTCGGGTGATTAACAATAACCTGGCGGACTATCTGGTGCCGGTTAACGGCGATATTCCCAGCATCACCACCATCAATGTCGGTGAACCCGACTTTGAGGCGACCACCATGGGCGGTAAAGCGGTCGGTGAGCTGGGCATCGTTGGCGTGGCGGCGGCGATCAGTAATGCGGTCTTCCATGCCACCGGCAAGCGGGTACGTGACCTGCCGATCACCCTCGACAAAATCATCTGATTACGGCGGTTGCCGGGCCGGCTGCAATTGATGCCGCCGGCGTTGAGATCAGATTTACGGGCGCAGGGCCAATCCTGCGCCCGTTTTTATCGCCAGCGGGAGAGGCTGTTTTGAAGATAGCGATTGTGATGATGGCGGCGGGCTTCAGCCGCCGTTTTCGTCAGCAGAGCGGTGAACACAAATTGCTGGCTCAACTGAATGGCAAGCCGCTGTTACAGCATACCCTGCAACAGGCGGCGGCCAGCGGTCTGGATCTGTTTGTGGTAACCCGTCCGGAGCAGGCAGCGATTCGGGCGTTGATCGATCCGGCGACGGCGGTGCTGTGCGACAGCCACGGGTTGGGTGATTCCATTGCCGCCGGTGTTGCTGCCAGCAGCGAATACGACGGCTGGCTGATCGCACTCGGTGATATGCCGTTGATCACCGCCGACAGCTATCGGGCCGTCAGCGCAGCGCTGGCCGATGCGGCGGTGGTCAGACCCTGGGTCGACGGCATTCCGGGCCACCCGGTCGGCTTTCAGCGGCACTATTACCCGCTGTTAACCGGCTTACAGGGTGATGTGGGCGCGCAGGCAATAGTCAAACGTGTCGCGGTTCGCTTGCCCCTTAGCGATCGCGGCTGTGTTTATGACATTGACCTGCCGGACGATTTGCAGGCGATAAAGGAATTTTCATGATTACGCTGGACCAACGGGTGATTAACGCGGCGTTAAGCAGCTGCGAGGCGGGGCAATCCGTCTGGCTGTGTACGGTATTGCGGACTTACGGCTCGTCGCCGCGCGCGCCCGGGACGCTGATGACGGTCAATCAGGCGGGCGCATACTGCGGTTCGCTGTCAGGTGGCTGCATCGAAGAGGATTTTTTAGCCCAGCTGGCGACCGGCGCTTACCGTGCCAGCAGTCAGCAGGTGCGTTATGGCGAAGGCGGCATGCGTCCGAATGTCAGTCTGCCGTGCGGCGGTAGTCTGGAGATTATGATTGAATATTTGCCGCCCGATACCGCCAGTCTGGATTTGCTGATCGCGATGCAGCGGGCGCTGAGCGGCCAGCAGCCGATGGTGAAGCTGATCCGGCCCGGTGAGCGCGCGCAGTGGGAAGCGATGGCGGCGGATCGGCGATTACCCGCTCTCAGCGTCAGCGACCAGCTGGTACGGTTACCGGTCGGCGCGATCCCGGAACTGCTGGTGGCCGGCTACTCCAGCGTGGCGTTTGAATGCATCCGGCTGGGCCAGATGCTGGGATTTCATGTGCGGGTTTGCGAGCATCGTCCCGGGATGCTCGATGAACTGGATCGCCACTTCGGCGCAGCCGATAACGTTACGCTGGTGCGCCAGCATCCGGCGCGCTGGCTGGAGCTGAACGGGGCGCATGCGGCCGTGGCGATTGTGGCGCTGACCCACGATCCACGCATTGATGACCTGACGATGATGGAAGCGATCGCCACGCCTGCCTTTTATATCGGCATTATGGGATCGGTGAAGAACAGCGAAAAGCGCCGGGCGCGGCTGCAGCAGATTGCGGGGATGGATCGCAGCGAGCTGGACCGCATCCATGCCCCGATTGGCCTGCCGATTGGCAGTAAAACCCCGGCGGAGATCGCGCTATCGGTGATGGCTGATATCGTCAGGGTGAAGAACCTCGGGCGATCGCTCCCGGCTGCCTGACGGCGGGGCGTTGACCGGCGCCAGCCGATAGAGGTAGCTGCCGGACAACGGAATCGGCAGAAACTTCTGGAACATCTGCCTGAGCGTCTGCTGCGGATCAACATCGTGAAACAGCTCAGGATAGAGCGTGGTGGCAAAAAACTCGGTTGCTACCACGTGCCATGGGCTGAGATAGAAGTTGTGCCACAGCGCACCGCTATGCCCGTCACGCAGCGCCCGCAGCTGCTTCAGGCCGTTTTGCTGTTGGGTCAGCCTCAGCAGGCTTTCGCGGGTCTGGGCCGCTGAGACGGCCGGGCCCAGCGTTAACCTATCCGGTTCATCAGCGTTACCGATACCGGTCGCGAAGTAGTAATCCGGCTGGGCGGCAATCACCTGCTCCTCACTCAGCCGTCCGAACACCCCTTTAACCTGCTGGCTGGCAATGTTCTCGCCGCCTGCAAAGCGCAGCAGTTCGCCAAGGTTGCCGTTTACCGAGGTGACGCAGCACTCGCTGCGCCGTCCGAGATGCAACTGCAGCAGCACGGTCGGTTTCGGCCCGTGATAGCGTGCCAGCCGGTTCGCTATTCGCTGCATGTGGCTGCGATAAAAACGATTGAAGTCGGCTGCCCGCTGCGGCTGATTGAACACTTCGCCCAGCAGCGTCATGCTGCGCTCACTGTTTTTCAGCAGATGAACCCGCAAATCAACCTTCAGCACCGGAATCTTTGCTGCTTTCAGCATCGTTTCCAGCTGCAGCCCGGCATCGCTGTTGCGTGCCAGCTGCGGCAGGATCACCAGATCGGGCTTCAGCGCGATCACCTGTTCCGGATTAATGTCATTTACCCCCTCCTGACCGAGAGCCGGAATCGTCAGCATCTGCGGAAACTGGCGGGCAAAAATCTGCCAGGTCTGCGGATCGTACTTCTTCAGATCCTGCGGCCAGCCGACAATCTGCTGGAGCGGATTTCCGGGCGTCAGCAGCGCGATGCTATACAACATCCGGCTCTCGCCCAGCACAATCCGCTGTGGCCGATCCGGCACGCTGACCGTTTGTCCGGTGATATCGGTCAGGGTGCGCGCCCCGGCTGGCGAACTGGCGCAGACCAGGCCGATCAGTAACAGGCTGTTACGCAGCAGACGGGCGAGCGGATTAAAATTCAACACTGGCTTGTACCATCAGATTACGGGTTTCGCCTTCGCGGACGCGCAGGTTGCCGCCGCTTGAACTGTAATAGTGTTTATCGAACAGGTTATTCAGATTGAGCCGCAGCTGCGTTTTCTGCCCGAACAGACGATGATTCCAGGCGACAAAGCTGTCGGCCACCACATAATCCGGCAGGGTGAAACTGTTATCCGGATCGCCAGCACGGCTGCCTACATAGCGCGCACCGCCGCCAAGCCGGAAGGTGCCGGGCAGGTTACTGAACTGCAACTCATGGCTCAGATAAAGCGCCCCGGCATGGCGTGGCGCATTTTGCAGCCGGTTACCGTTGTTATCCGGATTGACCCGATCCTCAATGATTTCGGCCTGGTCATAGCTGTAATTAGCACTGAGATCCCAGCCGGGTGCGACTTCACCATTCAGCTCAAATTCAGCGCCGCTGGAGCGGGCTTTATCAATCGCGCGGGTCGTGCCGTTAATGCTGAGCGACATCGATTTTTCATCAATGCGATACAGTGCGACAGAGGCAAACAGCTTCGGTGAGACTTGCCATTTGCTGCCGATCTCCCAGCTGGTGCCCTGTTCGGGTTTGCCAACGTTGCCATCGTCGTCCACGTCGGTGGATGGGGTGAAGGATTTACTCACGCTGGTGTAGAACGATAACGCGGGCGTGAGTTTATAGATGATCCCGGCCTGGGGCAGAAACTTGTTACCCTCATCGTTGAGCGTTTCAACCTGCGGATCAAAGCCTTTAGAGGCGCGTTGCTCATAGTGCTGATAGCGGCCTCCAAACACAACGGTCCATTCTGGTGACAGTGTCACGCTATCTTTGGCGTAGATCGAACGGCTATGAATGCGGTTCAGGTTGTTGGCGTTAGCACTGTTTTCTGTGCTGCTGTCAGTCAGCGGTGACAACTGGTCATATTCAGGCTGGAAGAAATTGAAGTTAGTGGTTGCCTTGCCCTGATACTGATGGGCGCGATAAGTCTGGTTCATCTCATAGTCGGTGCCGACCACCAGCGCGTGCGACAGTCCGGCGATTTCCGGGTTGCCCAGCAGATCCCAGCTCAGGTATTTGGTCTTGTGGTTGAAGCCTCGATTGGCATCGGCCCGACGGGTCACCGCACCGGTGGTGGTATTGACCGCCGTCACCCGGACTTCATTGTTGTCATAGCGCCGCTGGTTCCAGCCGAGGGTGAAACGGGTGCGCCACTCATCATTAAACTGCCATTCGTAGTGCGCATTAAGGGTTTTGTTGTGCCCCCAGGCGTGGTTAGCGGTGTCATCCAGACGATCCTTATAACCGATGTCGATCGGCTTGCCGTCAATAAACGCAGTGCCGCGATCGTAAGGAATGTCATAGCGGTAATCGGCATAGCTGATTAAAAAACTCGCCTGATCGCCGTACCACTGTAAAGACGGAGCCAGCAGAGTATGTTGCTCACTGCCAAAGTTGCGCCAGTAATCCTGATTCTGCTTCTCAGCGATCAGTCGAAACGCAAAGCCATTACCCAGTGGGCCGGTTACGTCCAGCGTACCTGCGCCGCCACCCTCGCTGGCATAACGGCCACTGACTTTGGTGTGCCAGCTATATTGCGGTTTCTTGCTGACCACATTGATCACCCCGCCGGGATTCTGAATACCGTACAGCAGCGAGGCTGAGCCTTTCAGCACCTCAACACGCTCGGTGGTGGCATCGAAATTGAGTCCCTGACTGCTGCGGATGCCATCACGATAGATCGAACCATCGGCATTGCTGCCAAATCCGCGCCGGACAAAACCATCTTCGGTGCCAGCCAGCGTATTCGCTTCCGTTACGCCACTGACAAAGCGCATCGCATCCGCCAGCGAACTGGCCTGATAATCCTCCAGCTGCTGCCGGGTAACCGTGCTGATTGATTGCGCCTCATCCAGTCGCGCGGTGGGCATTTTGCTGGCCACGCTACTCTGGCTGTTGGTGTAACCCGTTTCCGGGTTGTCGTCGGCGGTTACGGTCATATCCGGCGTGCCGGCAACGGTTGCAGCCTGTGCCTGCATCACAAACAGTGCGCTGCAGATCGCCATCGCCAGCGCCGAATGGCGTGCCGGAGTTGTACTTTTATCTGAACGGTTGGTCATTTTTTCTTTTCATGTCTGAAGCGAGTCATGCTTTACGGTTCAGCACAGCGCGGGCTGCTGCTGACCGCCCTGGCGGTATTCTGCAAAACGCAGAGAATAAACAGTGATCGGACGGCGATAGCGGCGCGGATCAGAAGGGCAATCTGCGGCGACGACAATAACTCTCATCTGTAATTGAGAATCATTCAACCATTGCCGATTGTAGTAGTAAACATAAATAATGATGAAAACACTACATTTTCAGTTGCCGCATTTTGCCGGTTTAATCAGTCAGGGTTTTCGCTATAACGTCTTGAAATCTAGGTTTTAATACAAATTACCCTAGCTTGATTAGCGGTTAATTCCCCAGCATTATCAGGTGAATTACAGCATGGTTAGGCTTGCCCACTACAGCGTTCAGGTTAAAATCAGCGCTTTTCAGGGTGGGTAAACCTTCTTGTCCGACCCAAAACTCAGCCAGCAGGTATGAAAATGAAACAGGCCAGGACCGGCAAAAATCGGGTCGATATTTTCGGGGAACGTCTGCGTTCGCGGGAAAAGCAGCTGTCGCCCCGGCTGCTGGCGGTGGCTCGCTATATCGATCAACAGCGGGAAACGGTGCTGGAAAGCACCGCGATGGAGATAGCACTGGCTAATCAGACCTCCGATGCAACGGTGATCCGGGCAGTTCAGGCGCTGGGTTTTAGCGGCCTGCGCGATCTGAAACAGACGCTGCAGGCGTGGTTTGGTCCGTCGCTGACCTCCGAAGAAAAGATGATCACCACTGTCAGTGAGGTGACCAGCGACGTTAACAGTGCAATTGATTTTGTACTGGAGGGGCACCGGCGCGCCTGTGAGGTGATGTCGCAGCCGCAGAACCGTGTCGCCGTCGCCGATGCGGTGGCGCTGCTGGGGGAGGCGCGTCAGGTGGCGATTTTTGGCATCAACGCCTCCGGAATTCTGGCGGATTATAGCGTCCGCCTGTTAAATCGTATCGGGCTGCCGGCGTTTTCCCTTAATCGCGCCAGTATTGCGCTGGCCGAACAGATGCTGGCACTTCAGCGCGGTGACGTGCTGGTGATGATGGCGCAACAATCGGCGCACCGCGAAGGCACTACCGTGGTCCGCGAGGCAAAACGGCTGGGAATTCCGATTATTTTGCTGACTCATGCCACCGAGTCGTTTTTTGCCCGCGAAGCCGATGTGGTGATTAACGTTCCGCGCGGCGGTGAAAACGGCCGGATTCCGCTGCACGGCACCATTATGGTCTGTCTGGAAATGCTGATTCTTTCGGTGGCGTCCACGCTACCTCAGCGCACGGTCAAAACCATGAAACGGCTGCAGGATCTCTATCGCGGCCTGAAACCTGCCGGTAAAAAATAGTCCCTGCAGTGCCCGGCGGTCATCATCTCTGCCGGGCGAGACACCGCAGCTGACCAAATTTTCCCGCTTTGAGATCCCGATCGCGGCTTTTCTGCTGCCATTTTCTGCTGCCGACTACGCTTACTTTGCTTTGCGAGATTGAGCCTCTTTTTTGCTTCTTTTAATCCCTGTTACCTTGTGCGGAGCCGAAGATGAAATCCTTTCACGCGCGACACCTGCTCTCCAGTGCAGCGATAACCACCCTGAGTCTGCTGTCGCCGCTGCCGGCAGCGGCCTGGAGTCAACTCACCGTGTTTGGCGATAGCCTGAGCGACGGTGGCAATGTGGGCCGCTTCACCTACGACGCGGCGTCCCATCCGTTATATGACGAGATACTGGCGCAACAGCTGAATCAAACCCTGCTGCCGTCTTCTCAGGGCGGCAGTAACTATGCCGCCGGAGGTGCGGTGGCGGTGCCGGCGCTTAATCCGCAGTACAACAGTCAGGATCAGCTAGACCGTTATCTGGCCGCCAGTGGCGGTCGCGCTGACGGCAATGGTCTCTATATTCACTGGATCGGCGGTAACGATCTGGCTGCTGCCGCAGCCGATCCGCTGAATGCGGTGCAGGTGATTGATCACAGTGCCCGCTCTGCGGCCGACCAGGTCAGCCGGCTGCTGGCGGCCGGGGCGGGTACCGTGGTGGTGCCGACGGTGCCAAACGTCGGGGCGACGCCGGCATTACTGCAGGCCATTCTGCAACCGCTTGGCCCGGTAGCAGAACCGGCTATGGCGGCGCTGTTCCAGTCGTTAAGCAGCGTCACAACTCCCGATCGGGCGGCGCGCGAGCAGGCTATTGAGGCGGCATTCCGCCAGGCTGCGGATCAGATCCCGGCCATTCCACTGGTGCGTGAGGCTATCGCCCGCCAGCTGTTTGCCGCCTGGCAACTGTTAAGCGACACCGCGGCGACGCTGACCGACCGTTATAACCAGCTCGAAGAGCAGGGGCTGGTGGCAACCGGCGGCAATATCGCGCGGGTCGATATCAACCGGTTGTTCAATGAGGTGATCGACAATCCCGTTCAGTACGGCATCAGCAACAGCGCAGGCATGGCCTGTCCGCCTGGCGTCTCGGCAATGGATTGCACCTCGGCCACGCCGGGTTTCTCTCAGGCGCAGCAGTATCTGTTTGCGGATCGTCTGCATCCCAGCCCGGCGGTGCATGCCCTGATCGCTGACTATATTCAGTCGGTGCTGGATGCGCCGTTACAGGTGGCGGCGCTGAGTCAGTCACCGCTGATGCTGGTGAAGGATGCGCGTAGTACCCTGGAAGGACATTTACAGCAGCAGCGCCAGCAGCCTGCGGAGGCCGGACAGTTTACCGTGTTTGGTGGCTATGCCGGTCTGTCACGGAATTTTCGTGGCGACAGTTATCAGGATGGCGATGCCACCACCGCCAATGGCGCGGTCGGCATCGGTTATCAGCTAAACGACAGCTGGCAGGCCGGGGCGATGTTTTCAGCGACGTCGCAGCGTCAGGAGCCTTCGTCGCGTTACGACTACCGGCTGCGTGGCAATCTGGTGGCGCTGTGGAGTCAGCTGCGGCTGTTTGATCAGGGCTGGATTAACGCCGATCTGCATTATGCCGATCTCGATTTCGATGATATTGAGCGTCAGGTCAGGCTGGGTCCGGCCACCCGGACTGAACAGGGCAGTACCGATGGTAAGCTGCTGGGAATGCGAATTGAAACTGGCTGGGATCTGCCGCTCGGCCAGTATGTTTCTACCGGTCCGGTTGCCAGCTATGCGCTGGATTATAGCCGGGTCTCAGGCTATCAGGAGCAGGGCAATCGCAGCAGCGCCATGCGCTTTGGCGATCAGACGCTGCACTCGCAGGTCGGGTCTGTCGGCTGGCGCATCGACAGCAGGCAGCTGTTGATCAATCCGTGGGCGCAGATCAGTTACAACCATCAGTTTGGCGACAGTGACTCAGCGGTGACGGCCGGGCTGAAATCGACCCGCACGGCGTTTACCCGCACCAGCGAAACAGGCGATGACAACTGGCTGGATATGGCGGTCGGGGCCAGCGTGCCGCTTGGCACTGCGGTAACCGCATTTGCTGGCGTCTCTGCGGTGGCGGGCAACAGCGAATATCATCAGGTGAGCTGGAACGTCGGGCTCAATGCGCGCTTCTGATCGGCGGCGATCGCACTGCAGGGAAGCGGTGTGATAACGTAGCGAGACGGTCGCATTGATGAAGCAGGAGAGGATGATGAAGGTCAGACGGGCTTCACCTGAAGAGGCAACAATCTTGTGGGATATCAGAAACCAGGCGATTCGCCACGGCTGCCAGACGGCGTATGCGCCCGAGGTGATTGCAGCCTGGACGCCGGACCGGATGCCTGCCAGCTTTCCGGCGATGATCCGCGAAAATCCTTTCCTGGTGATCGACGGCCCTGACGGCCAGCCGGTGGCGACCGGCTCGCTGGATCTGGCGGCCGGCAGCATTGAAGCCATTTTCACCCTGCCTGGCTTCACCGGGCAGGGGTTGGCGGGCGAGATTATTGAGACCATCAAAGCAGAAGCACAGCGCCGTGGCTACCGGCGCCTGACGCTCTCATCTACCCCTAACGCCGCCAGCTTTTACCTGCAACATGGCTTCGAGTTGCTGGGAGAAAGCGTTTATCCTTCAAAGCTGGCCGGCAGTGGATTGCGCTGTATGGATATGGCCATTGACCTGTCAGCGCCGTCTGACTGAGTCACGCCGTTCAGCCGGACCGGGCCGCGCTTCCGGCGTGGAAAAGTTTCGCTCGCAAACACTTCGCAAGCCCACGCCGGTAAGGTATAGTCCGCGTTTTTTGGAGGAACCATGCTGACTCACTCATCAACTCGTCTCAATAAATACATCAGCGAGAGCGGAATCTGTTCTCGTCGCGACGCCGATCGTTATATCGAACAGGGCAACGTTTTCATTAACGGCAAACGCGCCACTGTCGGCGCGCAGGTTTTTGCAGGCGATGTGGTGAAAGTGAACGGTCAGCTTATCGAACCGCGTGATGAAGATGATTTAGTGCTGATTGCGCTGAACAAACCGGTCGGCATTATCACCACCATGGAAGAGGGTGAGCGCGACAACATCAGCGATTTCGTTAACCACAGTAAGCGGGTCTTCCCGATTGGCCGTCTGGACAAAGATTCTCAGGGGCTGATTTTCCTGACCAACCACGGCGATCTGGTCAATAAAATCCTGCGCGCCGGTAATAATCACGAAAAAGAGTATGTGGTTACCGTTGATAAGCCGATTACCGACGAGTTTATCGCCGGAATGGGCGCGGGCGTGCCGATGCTGGGTACCGTGACCAAAAAATGCAAAGTCAAAAAAGAAGCGCCTTTTGTGTTTCGTATCACCCTGGTGCAGGGGCTGAATCGCCAGATCCGCCGCATGTGTAAGCACTTTGGTTACGAAGTGACGAAGCTTGAGCGTACCCGCATCATGAACGTCAACCTGAAAGGTCTGCCGCTGGGCGAATGGCGCGATCTGACTGATGACGAACTGATCGAACTGTTTAAACTGCTGGAGAACTCTTCTTCAGAAGATAAGCCGGCAAAGAAAGCGCCGGCTAAAACCGCCGCAGCAAAAAAACCGCAAAAAAGCCCGTCCCGTCCGGCTGCTGGCAAAGCCGAGCCTGACAGCGCCTCCCGCAAGCGTTTTGCGCAGCCGGGACGCAGGAAGAAAGGGCGCTAATCGTTATGCCGCGCAGCCAGCCAGGCGTTCCGGCCGTGCTGTCTGCGTATGCCAATCGCACTGAGGCGGTCAGGGAATAATTCTGGCGGCGCGAAAGCGGGCAAACAGATCGCAGAACATCCGGTCGGTTGCGCGGTACTGATGAAACCCCGCCTGACGGATTTTGCTGCCGTCGCCAAACATATCGTAGTGCCAGCCGAAGACGAAATCGGCAAAACTGCCGTCACTGAGCGCCAGAATATCGGGCTGAACCAGTTGGTTAGCCGCAGCGATATCCTGCCAGTTGTGTCGATAATCGCTGAACAATTGCTGCAGCGATAAGGAAACGGGCGGCGCGATCTCAAGATCAAACCACGCCGCGATCACCGGCCACAGCTCACTCCAGCGCCATAAATCACCATTATTCACGTTAAACGCCTGATTGCGTGCGTCGGATGCCTGTCCGGCCCAGATCGTGGCGTCTGCCAGTAATTCAGCGTCGGTAAAGTCGACCAGGCTGTGCCAGGTCTGCACCGAACCCGGGAAGCGCAGAGGCAGCTTTTCAGCACGACAGAGTGAGGCATAGAGCGCCAGACTCAGCGCCATGTTCATGCTGTTGCCCGGCCGGTCGCTGCCAACCACGCCGGGACGCAGCGCGCTCCAGTGCCAGGCTTTACCCTGTTGCCGATCGGCCAGCCAGCGAAGTTGTTCGGCATTAAATTCAGCACCCGGTACGCCAGCATCGCTTTCCCGCGCTGGCGTTTTAAACGGTCCGAGATGGGCACCGTAGACCTTATATCCCTGCATCAGACTGACATGCTGCAGCGGCGCGACCTGCTCCATGCTGCTGACCAGATTTTGCAGCATCGTTACGTTGGGTTTCACCATGGCGGCCCAATCCGGGGCATTGAGCCAGGCACTATAAAAAATATGCGTAACCTCGGTGAGCGCTGAGAGCACCTGATTACTCTGCTGCTGATCGAGCAGATCAACAGCGAGCACGTTGGGCTGACCGGGGTCGGGCTGTCGCTGGCGGCTCAGGCTGATAACCTGCCAGTGCTGCGCCGACAGCGCGCGAATAAGTTGCTGGCCCACGATACCGGTTGCGCCTGCCACCAGCGCGACGTTTTTTTCCTGCCTGTTATTCATGATAGCGATCTCATCTGGAGTGAAATCACAGTCTCACCTGGGCTTCTTTGTGATTAAATCCCCCCTATACCGATAACACTTATTAAGAAATCCACTAAATGCAGAACAAACTGACTGCGATTCAGTCATTCATTCGCGTTGCCGAAGCGGGATCGTTTTCAGCAGCCGCACGGCAACACGGCCTGAAACAGTCGGCGATGAGTCAGCAGGTGGCGGCGCTCGAAGATGATCTGGGCGTGGTTTTGCTGCACAGAACTACGCGCGCGATGGCGTTAACCGAAGAGGGACAGCGTTATCTGCAACAGGTCAGGCAACTGTTACATGCCATGGATGAGCTGGAGCAGCAATTACGGCCGGGCTCGCAGCCGTTGCAGGGAAAGCTGCACATCCAGTTACCCAGCGGGCTGGGCCAGCGCTTTATGCCGCAGCTGCTGGCGTTTCAGCAGCAGCATCCGGCATTACAGCTCAAGGTGGCGCTTGACGATCGCTTGTCGGATCTGATTTCTGAAGGCGTCGATGTTGCCATCCGTCTCAGTGAAGCGCCACCGGCAGGCCTGGCTGTGCGCATGCTGGCCACGATTGAAACGGTGCTGGTGGCCTCCGCTGACTGGGTGGCGCAGCACGGGCAACCGCTGACGCCCGCCGATTTACAACGTCATCCTCACATTCGCTTCAGTGGCCTTCAGCCGGATGCGCCACTGCGGCTGGTCTCAGAAAAAGAGAGCGTGTCGCTTGCAGTGGAATGCGTCTTTCGCTCGAATAACAGTCACTCGCTGACAGAGGCTATTGAAGCCGGGCTGGGGATAGGCGGGATACAGAGGCTGATGGCCAGCGAGGCGCTGGCAGCCGGTAAGCTGGTCAGAATTTTGCCTGACTACCGGCTGCCGGACCGCTATCTCTATGCCATCTTTCCCGATGCACGCTTCATTCCGCAAAAGGTACGCCAGCTGGTGGGCTGTTTTGAGCAGAGGCTTGCCGCTTTGCAACAACAGACCCAACAGCGGCAGGATTAGCAGCTGGCACCGCACGACCGCCGCCTCCCCGACACATTCAGAAGATGACCCCTTTTCAGGGTTCAGAGGGCGTGGCAGGATAAGCGCAAAATGTTAAGGAGAGCGCCTGATGTTGCTGAAAGGTATGAACGATCCGCTGCTGAAAGCGTATCAGCATCCTAAATCACGGATGATGATTAGCCGTTTCAGAGGGCTGGCAGGCGATCGTAAACTCAGTGACTGGCAGGTATTTTGTATTCTGGTGACCGGATTTACCAATTACTGGTACGTACAGGCGGGTCATTTCAGCATAAACGTCAGTTGCAGCAAAACCCGGCAATTTGATTTCATGCAGGACTTTCTGCATGTTTCGGTGACGCTGGAAGGGTTGATTTGCGACGATAACTTCCGCTGTCCGGACTTCTTTTTGCCGCGTTACGATGTGCCTTATGAATTTTGCCGCTGGCGCAGCAAGCGAGGCTACGACTCCTCGCTGACCTATGTCAGTAACCACGGTGTGAAATCACATAAGGCTATCTTTGTCGCTTCAGATGACGCCGCAGATGAAGAGCGTGTGATGAAGTGGGAAGGGATGGTCAACGTCTATGATAAAACCTTTTTCTCGGTCGCCAACTTCAGTACCACACAGGCGTTCCTGGTCAAAGACATCACCAAAACGATTCACGAAGGCCTGGTGAAACATCTCAACTTCTACCGGGACTTATTCAGCTATATCTTTCCGTCCCCGGCGGCAGCACGACTGCAGGCGCGTGATGACAGACGCCTGCTGAACAAAATATAACCTGCCGTTTTCACCGCTGTATTGCGCAGCCAGCGGGCTGGGTATCTGGCGCTGTAATCTTCGCTGAATGTTGGAGCTCAGCGCTTTAATCAGCGTATGGCTCGCGGCTTGCCTGGTAATTTCGATCTGGAATTATTAACGGTGTAATTTATAGCTGTAATTTATTGCTGTAACTGATTGGGTCGATTATTTGATCGTTCGTGCTTCAGAGCGTGGCTTTCTGCCGGGTCATTATTGCCATTGCAGGTCAGATGAATTTTTACGTAATTGATAGCGGCTTAACGCCCGTTAACGGAAGCGTTAAACATAATCTCTTATCAATTATCCTCAGCTAATCAGTAACCTCTATCCTTAATATCGTCCCCGCCGATAGACAAAGCCGTGGGTACTGAAAATCTCATCCTTCAGATCAAGGGGAATTGAAAGCTAAACCTGTTAAATAACGTTGTCATATGATGATGTTTTATTTTAGAAAACGGTGTTAGTTGCTCTGTGAACTGTTGCAAAAAACAATGTAACGCATTTCATTAACACCAGGTTCCATTCGGGTAAGTGTGTTTGCATAGAGATTAGTTGGAGTTTCTGGCTAATCATGCCGCTGTTATTAAAATCTATTCCAATTCTGGAATGCGATATAAGGATGAAATGGAAATTAATGGGTTTCATTTGGCATTGCATGTTTTAAATTCGCTAATCTGTATTTAAAACTAAGTTAATGTGAGCAGCGGGATGTTGATCTGGATAGTCAGGTATAGGTCATGTTTTACATATGGATGTTTTATTATGCGCCTGTTTTTACTGGTTTTGTCTGCTGCGGTCATTTTACGTTGGTAGCGTGGTTTTATCTATTTGTGTGTTGTTTTACTTTGTTTTATGTAAAGCTTCTCTGGCTCGCCGATATTGATTCTTAATCTTTCCTTTAAACGGCTTCTGTAATAAAGTTCCTAATAACCTCCGATAACACCTGTACCGGTTAATCTCGCTGGTTTATCGGGGGCGTACTGATAAATGTATTTGCTTTACTCTGCCTGTAAATTTTTTGCAATGCATGGGTTGGCATTTTATCAAAGCCGATAAATCTGCTAAGCGTTAAGCTTTACCCTGTTTTGAATCGGGACTTTATATGCCTGCGGATTGATTAATCATTTAAGACACGCTTTTAAGACGTAACACAGCTTGCCCCACATATTGGATGGAACCTAACAAATTTAATTGGTGAAAAATGAGCTTGCAATTAATAATCAAAGACATCAAAGGCGATGTCATCACTAAACATACCTTAAACTCACATCAATCCCTGCAGGTCAATGTGCCTCAGCAGGCTGTGTCCTATGAAGTCCATAACAGTGACGGAAAACCGCCCAAAAAGATCAAAGCCGCAAAAGTTGACGATAAGTTCCAGTTCGAACTGGAAGATGCGGTTACCGGTGAGCATTACCAGATCATCCTCGACAATGTCGGTCAGACAGAAGCGCCAGTTATGCTCGCATCGGGCCCGGACGATGTCTTATATGCTTATGACTATGACGCCGCTGACGGTTTTTATACGCTGACATCAAATACGGTTGATGCCGCGAGTATCGATAATATGCTGCTTGCCGGTGGCGCGCTGGCAGGCGTTGCCGCATTAGCCGGCATTGCCATTTCCTCTCATTCGGGCGGCAAACATCACAGCTCCTCCTCTTCAGCCGCAACGAACCCGGATGACAACACCGGCGTCGTGGTTGATGACAATAACAGCAGCGATCCCGCAGTCGTGCCAGCAACCAAGCCGGTGCTGAGTGACGATGTGGGCAATCCAATTGCCGATGGCACCACGACCAATGACAGCACGCCGACCTTTGGCGGCGAAGGCATGCAGCCGGGTTCAACCGTGACCATCACCGATGGCGACACGGTAATCGGCGAAGTCACCGCGGGCGATGACGGTGAGTGGAGCTTCACGCCTGATCAGCCGCTGACGGACGGCGAGCATGCCATTGTGGTTGAAGGTACTGACGCCGAGGGGGATCAGGTCAGCGATGACGTCACCATTATTGTCGATACGGGAGAGGCTGAAGGTAATACAGAAGGCGAGACCGGTTCAGAACAAGGTGCTGGTGAAGCGGAAGGTGAAGCGGGTGCCGAAGAAGGTACCGGTGAATCAGAAGGTGAAGCGGGTGCTGAAGAAGGTACCGGTGAATCAGAAGGTGAAGCGGGTGCTGAAGAAGGTAATGGCGAACCTGAAGGCGAGACCGGATCAGAAGAAGGCACCGGCGAATCTGAAGGCGAAGCGGGTGCCGAAGAAGGTACCGGTGAACCAGAAGGTGAAACGGGTGCTGAAGAAGGTAATGGCGAACCAGAAGGCGAGACCGGTTCTGAAGAAGGTAATGGTGAACCAGAAGGCGAAACTGGCTCCGAAGAAGGCACCGGTGAATCTGAAGGCGAGACCGGCTCTGAAGAAGGCACTGGTGAATCCGAAGGCGAAACCGTTTCAGAAGAAGGTATCACGGCCCCGGTAATCACCGATGACGAAGGTAATCCGATTGCCGACGGCAGTACCACAACCGACAGCACGCCGTCCTTCGGCGGCGAAGGCATGCAGCCTGGCTCAACCGTGACCATCACCGATGGCGACACGGTGATCGGCGAAGTCACCGCGGGCGACGACGGCGAATGGAGCTTCACGCCTGATCAGCCGCTGACGGACGGCGAGCACGCCATTGTGGTCGACGGTACGGCCGCCGACGGCAGCACGGTCAGCGATGACGTCACCATTATTGTCGATGCGGGCACCGCTGAGGGTGAACCAGAAGGCGAGCCAGAAGGCGAAACTGGCTCTGAAGAAGGCACCGGTGAATCTGAAGGCGAGACCGGCTCTGAAGAAGAGATCACCAGACCGGTTATGACTGACGACGAAGGTAATGCGATTGCCGACGGCAGCACCACAACCGACAGCACGCCATCCTTCGGCGGTGAAGGTATGCAGCCGGGTTCAACCGTCACCATCACCGACGGCGACACGGTAATCGGCGAAGTCACCGCAGGCGACGACGGTGAGTGGAGCTTCACGCCTGATCAGCCTCTGGCGGATGGCGAGCACGCCATTGTGGTCGACGGTACGGCCGCCGACGGCAGCACGGTCAGCGATGACGTCACCATTATTGTCGATGCGGGCACCGCTGAGGGCGAACCAGAAGGCGAAACCGGTTCAGAAGAAGGCACCGGTGAACCAGAAGGCGAAACCGGCTCTGAAGAAGATACCAGACCGGTAATCACCGATGACGAAGGTAATGCGATTGCCGACGGCAGCACCACAACCGACAGCACGCCATCCTTCGGCGGTGAAGGCATGCAGCCGGGTTCAACCGTCACCATCACCGACGGCGACACGGTAATCGGCGAAGTGATCGCGGGCGATGACGGTGAGTGGAACTTCACACCGGATCAGCCGCTGGCGGATGGCGAGCACGCCATTGTGGTTGACGGCACGGCAGCAGATGGCAGCACGGTCAGCGATGACGTCACCATTATTGTCGATGCGGGCACCGCTGAAGGTGAACCAGAGGGCGAAACCGGTTCAGAAGAAGGCACCGGTGAACCAGAAGGCGAAACCGGTTCTGAAGAAGATACCAGACCGGTAATCACCGATGACGAAGGCAATCCGATTGCCGACGGCAGCACTACAACCGACAGCACGCCGTCCTTCGGCGGTGAAGGCATGCAGCCGGGCTCAACCGTGACCATCACCGACGGCGACACGGTGATCGGCGAAGTCACCGCGGGCGACGACGGTGAGTGGAGCTTCACGCCTGATCAGCCGCTGGCTGACGGCGAGCACGCCATTGTGGTCGACGGCACGGCAGCAGACGGCAGCACGGTCAGCGACGGGGTGAATATCGTTGTTGATGCGGGCACCGCTGAGGGCGAACCTGAGGGCGAACCAGAAGGTGAGACCGGTTCTGAAGAAGGCACTGGTGAACCTGAAGGCGAGACCGGATCAGAAGAAGAGATCACCAGACCGGTAATTACCGACGACGAAGGTAATCCGATTGCCGACGGCAGCACCACGACTGACACCACGCCGTCGTTCGGCGGCGAAGGCATGCAGCCGGGCTCAACCGTCACCATCACCGATGGCGACACGGTGATCGGCGAAGTGATCGCGGGCGACGACGGTGAGTGGAGCTTCACACCGGATCAGCCGCTGGCGGATGGCGAGCACGCCATTGTGGTTGACGGTACGGCCGCCGACGGCAGCACGGTCAGCGACGGTGTGAATATCGTTGTTGATGCGGGCACCGCTGAAGGTGAACCAGAAGGCGAAACCGGTTCAGAAGAAGGCACCGGTGAATCCGAAGGCGAAACCGGTTCAGAAGAAGGCACCGGTGAACCAGAAGGCGAAACTGGCTCCGAAGAAGGCACTGGTGAATCCGAAGGCGAAACCGGTTCAGAAGAAGGTATCACGGCCCCGGTAATCAGCGACGACGAAGGCAACCCGATTGCCGACGGCAGCACCACAACCGACAGCACGCCGTCCTTCGGCGGCGAAGGCATGCAGCCTGGCTCAACCGTGACCATCACCGATGGCGACACGGTGATCGGCGAAGTCACCGCGGGCGACGACGGCGAATGGAGCTTCACGCCTGATCAGCCGCTGACGGACGGCGAGCACGCCATTGTGGTCGACGGTACGGCCGCCGACGGCAGCACGGTCAGCGATGACGTCACCATTATTGTCGATGCGGGCACCGCTGAGGGTGAACCAGAAGGCGAAACCGGATCAGAAGAAGGCACCGGTGAACCTGAAGGCGAGACCGGTTCTGAAGAAGATACCACCAGACCGGTAATCAGCGACGATGAAGGCAATCCGATTGCCGACGGCAGTACCACGACTGACACCACGCCGTCGTTCGGCGGTGAAGGCATGCAGCCGGGCTCAACCGTCACCATCACCGATGGCGACACGGTGATCGGCGAAGTCACCGCGGGCGACGACGGTGAGTGGAGCTTCACGCCTGATCAGCCGCTGGCTGACGGCGAGCACGCCATTGTGGTCGACGGCACGGCCGCCGACGGCAGCACGGTCAGCGACGGTGTGAATATCGTTATTGATGCGGGCACCGCTGAGGGTGAACCTGAGGGCGAACCCGAAGGCGAGACCGGTTCAGAAGAAGGCACCGGTGAACCTGAAGGCGAAACCGGATCAGAAGAAGGTATCACGGCCCCGGTTATCACCGACGACGAAGGTAATCCGATTGCCGACGGCAGCACCACGACTGACACCACGCCGTCGTTCGGCGGTGAAGGCATGCAGCCGGGCTCAACCGTGACCATCACCGATGGCGACACGGTGATCGGCGAAGTCACCGCGGGCGACGACGGTGAGTGGAGCTTCACGCCTGATCAGCCGCTGGCTGACGGCGAGCACGCCATTGTGGTCGACGGCACGGCAGCAGATGGCAGCACGGTCAGCGACGGGGTGAATATCGTTGTTGATGCGGGCACCGCTGAGGGCGAACCTGAGGGCGAACCAGAAGGTGAGACCGGTTCTGAAGAAGGCACTGGTGAACCTGAAGGCGAGACCGGATCAGAAGAAGAGATCACCAGACCGGTAATTACCGACGACGAAGGTAAT
>NZ_JBCGBG010000003.1:0-562507 GCF_038594305.1 Pantoea brenneri
ATTTGCCTGGCGGCTGTAGCGCGGTGGTCCCACCTGACCCCATGCCGAACTCAGAAGTGAAACGCCGTAGCGCCGATGGTAGTGTGGGGTCTCCCCATGCGAGAGTAGGGAACTGCCAGGCATCAAACGAGTGAAGAAGCCCCGCACGAAAGTGCGGGGCTTTTTTACGTCTGCGATTTGCCACTTTAAGCTGAAACATTTTCATTTTCTGCATGAAACCTCGACATTACAGGACCACCAGGCTAATGTTGGGCATCCAGATGTCTAAACGTTTATATGGTTGTAAGAGGTGAGCAGGCTATGCCAATCAGGGTTCCCGACGAATTACCGGCAGTGAATTTTTTGCGTAACGAAAACGTCTTTGTGATGACCTCGTCACGCGCCAGTGTTCAGGAGATCCGTCCGCTTAAAGTGTTGGTACTGAATCTGATGCCGAAAAAGATCGAAACGGAAAATCAGTTCCTGCGCCTGCTCTCAAATTCACCGTTACAGATCGATATTCAGCTGTTACGCATCGACAGCCGGGAGTCACGTAACACGCCGACTGAGCATCTCAATAACTTCTACTGCAATTTTGAAGATATCCAGCACGACAACTTTGATGGCTTAATCGTGACAGGTGCTCCGCTGGGACTGGTCGACTTTAATGATGTGGCGTACTGGCCACAGATCCAGCGCGTGCTGCACTGGGCCAAAGAGCATGTTACCTCAACGCTGTTTGTCTGTTGGGCAGTGCAGGCGGCGCTTAATATTTTGTATGGCATTCCAAAGCAGACCAGGCATAACAAGCTGTCAGGTGTCTTTGAGCATCAGATATTGCATCCGCATGCCTTACTGACCCGCGGATTTGATGATAATTTCCTGGCGCCGCATTCACGTTATGCTGATTTCCCGACGCAGTTGATTACCGATTATACCGATCTGGAATTATTTGCTGAATCGGAACAAACCGGTGCCTACCTGATGGCGAGTAAAGACAAACGACTGGTGTTTGTTACCGGTCATCCTGAATACGATGCGTTGACCTTATCGGGTGAATATCACCGTGATTATGAAGCCGGCCTTAATCCTGAGGTGCCTTATAACTACTTCCCACAGGATAATCCGGCACTGCCACCGCGTGCCGCCTGGCGTAGCCATGGTAATCTGCTGTTCTCTAACTGGCTTAACTACTACGTCTATCAGATTACACCGTTTGATTTACGCCGCATGAATCCGACTCTTGAATAGCGCCGGGATATCCTCAACTGAACCGTGTTAGCCGCTGGCGACACGGTTTTTTTTTGCCTGAAATTGACGGTGAAAATTGTTCCCTTAAAAAATAAAAGTTTAACTACTTTAAAAACAATCGGATGGATAATTTATGCCAATAAAATGGAAATAGTTTTTGATTTAGAAAATTAAATGAATATGCTCTGATCCTGTAGTTCACAAAACAGTCGATCCGGGGATACGCGTTATTCGATCCTCTGAATACAGGAGAGCGCCAGCATGACAGATTCTGTGATCAGCCATACCCTGACCTTCAGCCAGCCCTTTAACCATGCCGAACAGCAGTTGCTGACTGCCGAGGCGATTCTGTTTTTAGATGCGCTGGTTACGCGCTTTGCCTCACAGCGTGACGCGTTACTGACGGCCCGCCAGCTGCGACAGCAACAGTACGATCAGGGTTATCTGCCCGACTTTGATATGGAAACAGCTTCCATTCGAGCTAGTAAGTGGGCAATCCGTTCGATTCCGGAAGATTTGAAGGATCGTCGGGTCGAAATTACCGGTCCGCCGGATCGCAAAATGGTGATTAACGCCCTGAATGCGAATGTAAAAGTGTTTATGGCAGATTTTGAGGACTCGCTGTCACCGGAGTGGAATAAGCTGATGGAGGGGCAGCTGACCCTGCGTGAAGCGGTACAGGGCACCCTGAGCTATACCAGCGATGCCGGCAAAATTTACCAGCTGCGCGCCGATCCAGCCGTGCTGATGTGTCGGGTGCGCGGCCTGCATCTATCGGAAAAGCATGTCAGCTGGCAGGGCAATCCGATTCCCGCCGGGCTGTTTGATTTCGCGCTCTATTTCTTTCACAACGTTCACCCGTTGCTGGCGAAAGGCAGCGGTCCCTATTTCTATCTGCCCAAAACCGAAAGCTGGCAGGAGGTCGCCTGGTGGCGTGAGATCTTCAGCTTCAGTGAGGATCGTTTCGATCTGCCGCGCGGGACCATCAAAGCCACGGTACTGATAGAAACTCTGCCGGCGGTCTTCCAGATGGATGAGATCCTGTGGAATCTGCGCGATCACATCGTTGGCCTTAACTGTGGGCGCTGGGACTACATCTTCAGCTATATCAAAACGCTGAAACAGCATGCGGATCGGGTACTGCCGGATCGCCAGTCCGTCACCATGTCTCAGCCTTTTCTGGACGCCTATTCACGCCTGCTGATCAAAACCTGTCATCGGCGCGGCGCGTTTGCGATGGGCGGCATGTCAGCGCTGATCCCGAGTAAAGATCCGGCGCGTAATGCCTGGGTGCTGCAACGCGTTACGGAAGATAAGCAGCGCGAAGCGAACAACGGTCATGATGGCACCTGGATCGCCCATCCCGGTCTGGCGAACACCGCGATGGCGGTATTTGATGCGGTGCTGGGCAACCGGCTTAACCAGCTATCGGTCACACGGGAAGAGGATGCGCCGATCGACGCGACCACGCTGCTGGCGCCCTGTTCCGGTGAACGCACTGAAGCGGGTATGCGCGCCAATATTCGCGTAGCGCTGCAATACCTTGAAGCCTGGATCAGCGGCAACGGCTGTGTGCCGATTGATGGCCTGATGGAGGATGCCGCCACGGCAGAGATTGCCCGCACCTCAATCTGGCAATGGATACGTCATCAGCAAACCCTGAGCAGTGGTCAGCAGGTCACCGCTGAACTGTTCCTGCGCTGGCTGAACGAAGAACTCCATCTGTTGCAGCAGAGCCTGGGCGAAACCCGGTTCAGTGCCGGTCGCTATGGCGAAGCGGCACAGCTGATGGCGCAAATCACCACCGAACGCGAGCTGGTCTCATTCCTTACTCTGCCGGGCTACCGCCTGATCCCCTGACTCTCGGAGACATTGCCATGACACGTACTCAACAAATTCAGCAACTCGAGCAGCACTGGCAGCACCCGCGCTGGGAAGGCATCACCCGTCCTTACAGTGCGGCAGAGGTGGTAAATTTGCGCGGCTCGGTACAGCCCGCCTGCACTCTGGCCCAGCGCGGTGCGGAAAAACTGTGGGCGCTGCTTAACGGAGACGCGAAGAAGGGTTACATCAATAGTCTGGGCGCGTTAAGCGGTGGGCAGGCATTACAGCAGGCAAAGGCCGGTATAGAGGCGATCTATCTCTCTGGCTGGCAGGTGGCTGCCGATGCCAACGTGGCGGGACAGATGTACCCGGATCAGTCGCTCTATCCGGTTAACTCGGTACCTGAAGTGGTGACGCGTATCAATCAGACCTTTCAGCGCGCCGACCAGATTCAGTGGTCCAGCGGGATTGAAGCGGGTGACAGTCGCTATACCGACTTCTTTCTGCCGATCGTTGCCGATGCCGAAGCGGGATTCGGCGGCGTGCTGAATGCGTTTGAGCTGATGAAAGCGATGATTCAGGCGGGAGCGGCGGCCGTTCACTTTGAAGATCAGCTGGCGGCGGTGAAAAAATGCGGTCATATGGGCGGTAAAGTGCTGGTACCGACGCAGGAAGCGATACAAAAACTGGTGGCTGCCCGGCTGGCGGCCGATGTCATGGGCGTGCCCACGCTGCTGCTGGCGCGTACCGATGCCGATGCAGCCGATTTGATTACCTCAGACTGCGATGAATACGATCGTCCTTTCATCAGTGGCGACCGCACTGCAGAGGGGTTCTTCCGCACCAATGCCGGTATCGAGCAGGCGATCAGCCGCGGTCTGGCTTATGCCCCTTACGCTGACATTCTGTGGTGTGAAACCTCGACGCCCGATCTGGCTATGGCGCAGCGTTTTGCCGATGCCATCCACGCCCGCTATCCCGGTAAATTGCTGGCCTATAACTGTTCGCCATCGTTCAACTGGAAAAAAAATCTCGACGATCGCACCATCGCACAGTTTCAGCAGGCGCTCAGCGAGATGGGCTATCGCTTCCAGTTCATCACGCTGGCCGGGATTCACAGCATGTGGTTCAACATGTTTGACCTGGCTCACGCCTATGCGCAGGGCGAGGGCATGCGCCACTATGTTGAGAAAGTGCAGCAGCCTGAATTTGCCGCGCGCGATCGCGGTTACAGCTTCTCATCGCATCAGCAGGAAGTGGGCACCGGCTATTTTGATCGGGTCACCACCACCATCCAGGGCGGTAAATCGTCGGTGACGGCGCTGACCGGTTCGACTGAAGAGCACCAGTTCTGAGTAAATCCCTGACAGTCTCCTGCCCGGCTGTTCGCGGGCGGGCTTTTATCGGAGCTGATTATGCCGCCACGCGAATCGCTGATTGCGCACACCATCCTGCAGGGCTTCGACGCACAATATGGCCGCTTTCTCGACATCACGGCCGGAGCCCAGCAGCGCTTTGAACAGGCTGAATGGCAGGCGGTGCAACAGGCCATGAAAGCAAGAATCCATCTCTACGATCATCATGTCGGGCTGGTCGCCGATCAGCTGCGGGTGCTGAATGGTGCAGCCTGCTGGGATAAGGCGTTCTGGCTACGGGTAAAGAGCCAGTATGAAAGCTTATTGCCTGGCTATCCGCGCTATGAAATTGCAGAGAGTTTCTTTAATTCGGTCTACTGCCGGCTGCACGGTCATGCCGATTTGCAGCCAGAACGGCTATTTATCTTCAGTTCTCAATCACCGTCAGCACAGATAAGTCCGTCGCGGCCGCTGGCGCGCGGCTATCAGCCACAGCAGGGCTGGCAGGCGTTGATCGGACAGGTGCTGCGTGATTTACCGTTAACCTTGCCATGGCAGCATCGCGAACGTGATATCGGCTGGATTGTGCGCCACCTGCAGACGCAGTTTCCGCAGCTGGAGCAGGGCTGGCTTGAGGTCAGTTGCGAACTGTTTTATCGCAATAAAACTGCATGGCTGGTGGCGCGTCTGCACCTGCCGGATGCCATCCATCCCTGTCTGTTGCCGATTCAGCGCAGCGCGACGGGCGAACTGTGGATCGATACCTGTCTGACCGATGTGGATGACGCCAGTATTGTGTTTGGTTTCGCCCGCGCGTATTTCATGGTTTATGCGCCGATGCCCGCAGCGCTGGTGGCGTGGCTGCAGCCGATTCTGCCAGGCAAAACGCTGGCCGAACGTTATATGGCGATTGGCTGCCAGAAGCATGGCAAGACCGAAAGTTACCGTGAATACCTGCAGGCGCTGGAACAGAGTGAAGCTGAATTTGAGATCGCACCTGGCATTCGCGGCATGGTGATGCTGGTCTTCACGCTGCCTGGCTTTGATCGGGTGTTTAAAGTGATTAAAGATCGCTTCGCGCCGCAAAAAGAGGTAACGGAGGCCCAGGTGCGCGCCTGCTATCAGCAGGTTAAAGAGCACGATCGCGTCGGACGAATGGCGGATACTCAGGAGTTTGAGCAGTTCGCGCTGCCGCTGGCGCGTATCTCGCCTGAACTGCTGACCGAACTTAACGCCTGCGCGGCGGAGAAGCTGAAGATTGAAGGCGACCGGCTGATCATTCGGCACCTGTGGCTCGAGCGCCGCATGCAGCCGCTTAACCTCTATCTGGCGCAGGCCAGTGCCGAACAACGGCGTCAGGCGATTGAGGAGTATGGCAATGCTATCCGCCAGCTGGCGGCGGCGAATATCTTCCCGGGCGACATGCTGTTTAAAAACTTCGGCATAACCCGCCATGGCCGGGTGGTGTTTTACGACTACGATGAGATCCGACCGATGCAGGAACTGCACTTCCGTGAGGTGCCGGCCGCGTGCTACGAAGAGGATGAACTCAGCGCCGAACCCTGGTACAGCGTCGGGCCGGACGATGTATTTCCGGAAACCTTCCGTTATGCCCTATGCAGCGACGCTGCCATCGGTGCTTTGCTGCTGGAACTGCATCCGGAGATTTTTGAGGCCCGCTGGTGGCGAGCCCAGCAACAACGCATTGCCGGGGGACACGTGGAAGAGGTGATTGCCTGGCGGCAGGCGCAGCGCTTCTGCGTGCGCTACGCGACGGAGGCAGTCAGCGACCACTGTACGCCAGCGTGACCTGACGCGCTTCACGGATCACCAGCGCACCCAGTTCGGTAATGCGATCGTCGGTCATCCTGGCGATCGGGCCGGAGATGGAGAGGGCCGCAAACGGCTCGCCGTGTTCGTCATAGATCGGTGCTGCAACACAGCGCAGTCCAAGCGCATGCTCTTCATCATCAAACGAGAAGCCCGCTTTACGCACCTGCGCCAGATTCTCTTTCAGGCTCTGCGGCGACATCAGGGTCTTCGGCGTGTAGTAATGCAATCCTTTCTGATGCAGCAGCGTCGTGACCTGCTCATCGCTGAGATGGGCCAGAAACGCTTTGCCGGCTCCCGACGCGTGCATGGGCAGCTTGCCGCCAATCGGTGCGGACATGCGCATCAGCTGGGTACACTGCACCTGATCGATGATCACCGCCTGATGATCGCTGAGATCCAGCACCGCCAGATTGACCGTCTCGCCCGAGGCGTCCATCAGGCTGCGCAGTACCGGATGCACCAGCGCCAGCAGATTGCGACTCTGCAAGAAGCTGCTGCCCACCACGAAGGTATGTGCTCCGATGGTCCACAACCCCAGATCGCCCACCTGGCGGACAAACCCCTGCTGCTGCATGGTGCTGAGCAGGCGATGAGTCGTGGAGTTCGGCAAACCCGCCTGCTGTGCCAGTTCGGTCAGCGCCACGCTGCCGTGGGAATCGGCAATCAGCTCCAGCAGTGTCAGGCCGCGGGTCAGGGATTGCACCTGGCCACCCGCGGGTGCGGCAGTGGCGGCAGTGCCGCGAGGTTTTTTGCCGCGCTTAACGGGAACAGGCGTCGCCATGATCAAATCTCCTTAGGAATGTGGAAATCATTTTCGTTTTAATCACGCGCTTTGCAAATGCTGGTTTTCTGGTCAGACCTGTTCATGGCCGACCTGAAAATGTCTCAGCTAAGGTTGCTTTGTTGGTTAACCCGCTTATGACAGAATGACTAACAGCTATTTCAGCCAGCAGATTGACGTGGGTGGGCCATCAGTGAGCAATAAAATCGAAGCGCTACATCAGCAGCTCGCACAACGCATTATGGTGTTGGACGGCGGTATGGGTACCATGATCCAGAGCTATAAGCTGGATGAGCAGGATTTTCGCGGCAGCCGTTTTGCCGACTGGCCCTGCGATCTTCAGGGCAATAACGATCTGCTGGTATTGACTAAACCAGCGGTGATCCGCGAGATCCACGACGCCTATCTGGCTGCCGGTGCCGATATTCTCGAAACCAATACCTTTAACGCCACCACCATTGCGATGGCGGATTACCAGATGGAAGCGTTATCGGCCGAGATCAACTACGAGGCCGCCCGTCTGGCGCGCGTCTGCGCCGATGAATGGACGGCAAAAACGCCGGATCGCCCACGCTACGTCGCGGGCGTGCTGGGGCCGACAAACCGTACCTGCTCGATCTCGCCCGATGTTAACGATCCCGCCTACCGTAACGTCACTTTTAATCAGCTGGTGGACGCCTACCGCGAATCGACCCGTGCGCTGGTGGAAGGCGGCTGTGACATCATCATGATCGAAACGGTGTTCGATACCCTGAATGCCAAAGCGGCGATCTATGCGGTCCAGACCGAGATGGAAGCGCTCGGCGTGACGCTGCCGCTGATGATTTCAGGCACCATCACCGATGCCTCCGGCCGTACACTCTCCGGCCAGACCACCGAGGCCTTTTACAACTCCCTGCGGCACGCTGAACCACTCTCCTTTGGCCTTAACTGCGCCCTCGGACCGGACGAGCTGCGTCAGTATGTGGCGGAGCTGTCGCGCATCGCCGAGGGTTACGTCACTGCGCACCCGAACGCTGGTTTACCCAATGCTTTTGGCGAATACGATCTGGATGCGGAGCTGATGGCGCAGCAGATTGGCGAATGGGCGACTTCGGGTTTTCTGAATATTATCGGTGGCTGTTGCGGGACCACACCGCAGCATATCGCCGCCATGGTGGCGGCCGTTGAGGGCGTTGCTCCGCGTAAGCTGCCGACGATCCCGGTTGCCTGTCGTCTGGCCGGTCTTGAGCCGCTCAACATTACCGCAGAATCGCTGTTTGTTAACGTCGGCGAACGGACCAACGTTACCGGTTCAGCCAAATTCAAACGGCTGATTAAAGAAGAGAAATATAACGAAGCGCTGGAAGTAGCGCTGCAGCAGGTTGAAAGCGGTGCTCAGATCATCGACATCAACATGGATGAAGGAATGCTCGACGCCGAAGCGGCGATGGTGCGCTTCCTGAATCTGATTGCTGGTGAGCCGGATATTGCCCGCGTCCCGATCATGATCGACTCCTCAAAGTGGGAGGTGATTGAAAAAGGGCTGCAGTGCATTCAGGGTAAAGGCATCGTTAACTCCATTTCGATGAAAGAGGGTGAAGCGGCCTTTATTCATCATGCGCGCCAGGTCCGCCGCTACGGTGCGGCGATGGTAGTGATGGCATTTGATGAGGTGGGCCAGGCGGATACCCGCGCCCGTAAGATTGAGATTTGTCGCCGCGCCTATCGCATCCTGACGGAGCAGGTCGGTTTCCCGCCGGAAGATATCATCTTCGACCCCAACATTTTTGCGGTGGCGACCGGCATTGAAGAACACAACAACTACGCGATGGATTTCATCGGCGCCTGTGAGGATATCAAGCGCGAGCTGCCACATGCGATGATCTCCGGTGGCGTCTCCAACGTGTCGTTTTCATTCCGCGGCAACGATCCGGTGCGCGAAGCGATACACGCGGTATTTCTCTACTACGCCATCCGCAAAGGCATGGATATGGGCATCGTCAACGCCGGCCAACTGGCGATTTATGACGATCTGCCGGCGGAGCTGCGCGACGCGGTAGAAGATGTGATCCTCAATCGCCGTGATGACGGGACCGAGCGGTTGCTGGATCTGGCGGAAAAATATCGTGGCGGCAAAAGTGACGGTGCTCAGGAAAAACAGCTGGCCGAGTGGCGCAGCTGGGATGTAGTGAAGCGGCTGGAATATTCGCTGGTCAAAGGCATCACCGAATTCATTGAGCAGGATACCGAAGAGGCGCGCCAGCAGGTGCCGCGTCCGATAGAGGTGATCGAAGGCCCGCTGATGTCCGGCATGAACGTGGTTGGCGATCTGTTTGGCGAGGGCAAGATGTTCCTGCCGCAGGTGGTGAAATCGGCGCGGGTAATGAAGCAGGCGGTGGCTTATCTGGAGCCCTTTATCGAAGCCAGCAAAGAGGCGGGGCGCAGCAACGGTAAAATCGTGCTGGCCACGGTCAAAGGCGACGTTCACGACATTGGAAAAAACATCGTTGGCGTAGTGCTGCAGTGCAACAACTACGAAATTATTGACCTCGGCGTGATGGTGCCGGGCGAGAAGATCCTGAAAACGGCGCGTGAAGTGAATGCTGACATCATTGGCCTGTCGGGCCTGATTACGCCGTCGCTGGATGAGATGGTCAATATGGCGAAAGAGATGGAGCGTCAGGGCTTCACTCTACCGCTGCTGATCGGCGGCGCGACCACCTCTAAAGCGCATACGGCGGTCAAAATTGAGCAGAACTACAGCGGTCCGACGGTCTACGTGCAGAACGCCTCACGTACCGTAGGCGTGGTCTCTTCACTGCTTTCCGCCACGCTGAAAGAGGATTTTGTGGCGCGGACCCGTAAAGAGTACGAAACCGTGCGTATTCAGCATGCGCGCAAAAAACCGCGCACCCCGCCGGTATCTTTGCAGGTGGCCCGCGACAACGCCACCTCGATTGACTGGCAGAGCTATACGCCGCCGGTGCCGCATCGTCTCGGGGTCAGTCAGGTCGAGGCCAGTATTGAAACGCTGCGCAACTACATTGACTGGACGCCGTTCTTCATGACCTGGTCGCTGGCTGGCAAGTATCCGCGCATCCTGGCAGATGAGGTGGTCGGAGAAGAGGCACAGCGTCTGTTCGCCGATGCGAATGCGATGCTGGACCAGCTAAGCCAGCAGGCACTGTTGAAACCGCGCGGCGTGGTCGGTATTTTCCCGGCTAACCGGGTCGGCGATGACATCGAGATCTATCGCGATGAGCGCCGCAGTGAGTTACTGGTAGTGAGTCATCACTTACGTCAGCAGACCGAAAAAACCGACTTCGCCAACTACTGTCTGGCGGACTTTGTCGCACCTAAATCAAGCGGTAAAGCGGACTATCTCGGTGCCTTCGCGGTGACCGGCGGACTGGAAGAGGATGCGCTGGCGGAGGCGTACGATCGTCAGCATGACGACTACAACAAGATCATGGTGAAAGCGCTGGCTGACCGCCTGGCTGAAGCCTTTGCGGAATATCTGCATGAACGCGTGCGTAAAGTGATCTGGGGATTTGCGCCCAACGAAAACCTGAGTAATGAAGAGCTGATTCGCGAAAATTATCAGGGCATACGGCCAGCGCCAGGCTATCCGGCCTGTCCAGAGCATACTGAGAAAGCGGCGATCTGGACCTTGCTGGATGTAGAAAAGCAGACCGGCATGCAGCTGACCGAATCCTTTGCCATGTGGCCAGGCGCGGCAGTCTCAGGCTGGTATTTCAGCCATCCTGACAGTCGCTACTTCGCTGTGGCGCAGATTCAGCGCGATCAGGTGGAGGATTATGCGGCGCGTAAAGGGATGTCAGTGACCGAGGTCGAGCGCTGGCTGGCACCAAATCTCGGCTACGACGCAGACTAAACAAAAAAGCGGCCTGATGGCCGCCTGAGGTTGTTGCACAGTCTGGCCCGGTCAGCAGTGAAATCGAGCCAGCGCAGGGTACACGGTCAGATCGGAAAGGCGCTAAAGCCAGTCCCTGGCCGTTCGGCCCGCACGATACGCACCTCATCCCTGAAGTGCGCCCGTAGCCGGGTCAACGCTTTGCATTGTTCAAAAACGCTCCCGGCGTTTTTAACCGGGCAGCGGGACGCTTTCCTCTTCTGACCGCGTTCCCTGCGCAATGAGCTTAGGTGTTGCGGCCAGATTCACCCTGATTCGTCTTTTCAGTGGTCTGAAGCGCTCAGAGGGCCGTCTGAAATGTGTACCGAAGTCAACGCGATGGGAGTATACGCCCGGAGTAAAGCATCGCGGGCCAGGGATGGCCCGCGCTGAGCATGCCATGGATGGCATTTTTTGCGTCCTTACGCAGGGCGTATGCTCCCTGAGCCCGCTTTCTATCAACAGCATGAAGCGGCCCGGAAGCCGCCTCTGTTTAGTTAAAGCGAGCGTCGCGATCCGACGTCAAATCATACAGCTGGTACTTACGGCCCAGCATCTGACCACCGTCACGCGTTAGCGGCACCCAGTTGACCTGCGCACGACCACGGGTTGGGGTGACGGTGAACAGATCCATCGGAATCGAGATGTAGAACCCTTTGGTAAAGTCACCTTCGCCATACTCTTCAGACGACACGTTGGTTTTGGTGGCATAAACACCCACCATCACGCCGCTGTCAAAGCGCTTCGACACGTCTACCGTCACACCTTTATCTTTCGCCAGATACTGACCGACGCTGGTTTTGACCAACACATCCTGCATAAACCACGGACGCCAGTAGGCGGTCAGGTTGCCGGTTGAGGCTTTGTAACGGGTAAACTGCATCATATTGTCCCAGTCACGCTGCCGGACATAGTTGGCATCAACACCCACTGCCCAGTTGGCATCGACCGGACGATAGAGCAGCTCGCCGCCCACGCCGCCATACATGGTTTCGAGATAACCGCCATACAGCTGACCATAGAAGCCATTGCCGAGGTGGCCCATATAGTTAGCCTGCAGATCGTTAACGTAGACGTTGTTCTCAACGTAGTCGCGGATATGGGTCCGCACGCGGGGCAGGCTGGAGTCCGCTGGCGCGCCGTTGTAGTTGAACTTGTCATAGTTGTTAGCAAGGTTGCCGAACAGGCTACCGCCCACCAGCAGGTGATCGGTCAGCCAGTAATCGACGCTACCCATCACGCCAACCTGATACATGTAGAAGCTTTCCGGGCCGCCCACTGACTGATTGAGCACCGGTGACAGGCTGTAGTTCAGGCGATCTTTACGGATAAACATTCCCTGCTCAGTCTGACCCGGATCCACCGGATTTTCACGCGTCTGCTGCAGCGGCTGCTCGTGGCCCAGCGGATAGCCCGCCAGCGTATTGTGCAGGCTGGCGACCGGCGTCACGGTGGTGACCTGCGGCATATTGAAGCGGGACTCGGTGACGCTGATGGTATCAATGTCCGCCGGCAGGTGGTTCATGACGATGCGGTTAGCGCGATCGACCCCTTCCTGGGTGTCGCGATATTTGGTCTGCTCGCCCGACACATACAGCGTGTGGCCTTTGGTCTGAATGCGTGGACCGTCGAGTCCGGCATTGTACTTCAGGTCAGTCAGCTGATTACCGACCACGGTCGGCTCCAGCAGCTTCGGCTGAGGCTGCGGGTTATACGCCGGTTTCTCGCTGTCGATGTGCGCCTGATGCAGATCGTTAAAGTTGGTGCGGATGGTCACACCAAACATAAAGGTGTTGCCGCGCTCGTAGCTGGCATTAATATCTGCCCAGTCGGTCACGCGATAGATGGCACCGACGTTAACCTTGCTGCTCTGCGTCAGCCGGCCGGCGAAATCATCCTGATAATCGTTGCCTTCATATTCCATCTTAAGCCGCAGCGGCTGCCACGGCGTCTGATACTCGACGCCGCCAAACAGGGCCGTTGGACCATGGAACATCTGTGAGCCATTGATCGAGCCCGCTTCGCCGACCCGTGGACGCTGACAGTAGCTGTCGCTGTAGGAGCAGAACGGGTTTTTAACCGTGCCGCTGTTGCCGAGATAGCCCCAGCCAAGGCCGAGCGTGAAGTCAAACGGACCCCAGGCTTTGCTGGCGACCAGATATTCGCTGTCGAACAGCCCGGTACCGCCAAGATCGCGGGTACCCAGCGCCACTTCCGGCAGCCAGAAACCTTCCTGCCACAAACGCAGTTTCAGATCGAAGGCTTTATCTTTGTAGCTCTGATTGCCACTGAAGTCTGACACGGCGCTGTAGCGGCGGGTACGCACATCGGTATAGCGCACGGTGGTTTCCAGCCACGGGAACAGCTGCAGCGACGCGGAGTAATAGCGGTACTGATCGTTGTCGCGCACGTTAAGGCTGAACTCGCCCTCTCTGGCCATGCGCGCCGTCGGCACCTGCATCAGGCCAACACCACCGAAATCGGATTGTGAAGGGCCCACCGGCGCGGGCCAGGTTTCAGCCTGCGCCTGACAGGCTGTCGCCACAGAAACAGCCAACAGGCTGAAGAGATAACGTTTTTTCATCAGTCTGGTATCCGGTGAGTCAGAACGGAAAGGATGCGATTATTCAGATCGTCATAGGCGCCTGGCAGGCTCCATGATGAGAAGCCCAGCCAGATAATGCTGCCCGGTTCCACCTCGACGTGACGGTGGTTCCAGTAAGCAATCGGCACCTGCTGCGTGGCACCTGAGGGGGCGATAACCGTTGCAAAGTTTCGTTCCGCGCCGGAAAGGCGTGCATGATCGGCCAGGTATTCGCGCACCGACCGGCCCGGTTGCCAGCTGACCTTGCCTGCGCCGCTCAGCGCGCCGAGCAGTAACACCGAATCAGACCGGGTTTGCAGATAGAGATCGTAGCTGCCTTCAAGGCGGCGATTGTCGGCCGGATGCAGGCGCACCCAGTCCGGATCGAGCGAGGTGAACTGCCGGCCGGTGACCTTAATCGCGCTTAGCTGGCGGATCACCTCATCAATCGCGGCGGCACGATCGCCACTGCTGTCGGCTCGCCAGGCACGTAGCTGGCCCAGCGTCTGCTGATACTGCTGCTGCGCCACGGCGCTGGCACCGCGTTCGGCAATGACGCTGCTGCGCCAGTCGATCGATTGCTGAAGGGCGGGCTGGCTGACCAGTTGTGCCAGATCGGGCACCTGGCTCAGTTCTGCCTGTGCACCATTGTGCGGCGCATGGACCGTAACCTGCGCAGCAGCCTGCGCGCCTGGGGTGCTGAGCAGACTCAATCCGGCCAGCAGGAAAGTGATTTTTTTCATGATTTCGCCGGCTTCAGAATGGTGGTGTCTACGGGGAAGGCGTCAGCCGCCAGCATCTGATGGGCCTGCACCACATCGCCGCTGCTGTTATCGATCCAGAACGTGTTTTCCCACTCGCGGTTGCTGCTGTCGAGGCTCACCTGCTCATGCCAGACGCGACAGGCGATACGGTTACCCGCCACGGTCAGCACTTCATCGGTGCCGCGCTGGAAGGTGGACCGAACCGTCCCCGCGCGGATGTTGCCCTGCTCGGTCCACTGCACGATGCGGGTCCAGCTGGCACCGTTGCTGAGATGCAGGCTATCCGCCAGCGGATCCTGCTGCAGATTACTCACGCTAATCAGGTTATCGGGTAATCCCAGCGTTTTAACCAGCCGGCCGTGCTGTGTCACCAGCATCGCCTGATCCTGCGTTACCCATTTCTGCTGGCCGGCTTCGTTGTAGCCAAGTACCACGAAGATTCGCGGGCCTTCATTGAGGCGGGCATAGAGGCTGGCGTAGGGTAATGCGTTGACCTGCTGGTCGGTGACGGTGACGTCATCCGGACCGTTAACGGCCAGCATAAGGGTCTGTTCAAGGCCTTTTTGCGTTTGTGTGCAGGCCTGCAGCAGCAGGCAAGCGAGCAGCAGAGGAAGTTGGCGCACTGTGTGTCCCTGATAAGTCATGCCAAAGTAAAAATAACCACACAGGCGTGTGGTTATGTTTAAAGGTCCTATACCCGCAGGGTTCGCGTGTCGGTACAGCAAGACTGCGTTGCCCGGCAGATCACTCACCGTGGTCAGCGATTCCGCCGTTGCCCGTTTGCCGCTGTCTGGCACCCGAACACCTGCTGGGTATCCATCAACGAGTGGTGCTCGTCGTGGTCGTGGTTGTTGTACCGGTATTTGCGCCGTCACCACCGCCAGAAGCAGCAATGCCGAGCCCGACTAACGCGCCAAGTGCGCCGATACCTACAGCGGTCGACGTGCCAGCGGAGATTGCTCCCGCCTGCGCGCCAGCTGCGGCACCTGCGTCTTCCGGGGCTGCAAAAGCACTGGAAGAGACAGCAACGAAAATCAGGGCTGCACCGGCAACCATGGTTTTTTTCATAACAACGTTTCCTGCATTGAGTGAATGAAGGATCTCTGATCCGCCACATTCAACGCGCAGATAACTACGCAGCAAAGGCGACGGACAGTCCCATTGCGGGCGCGTTCAGTATAGGGCAACAAAATACCAGAGTTCAGCACCGGAAAAAGCAGGCGATCGGGCGGGGTAAAACGGCGGGATATTAAGTCAGTTTGGTTTTAACACCTTTTTATATCGGAATATTTCCGGTTAATGCCGCATATTTCACTGGTCATAAAACAGATGCAAAGCGTATTGTTCTTTTTTAGTTATATTTGGTACGGAATAAGAATAATCAGAATTTACTCAGGATTGCCTTATTTTAATCCCATTAATAATCAAAGAGTAACTGCTATCATGCACTTATTTCAGGTCCATTTTTAACTGGATTAAGGCGTGGTTAATCACGGCATGTTCAGAATTATCTTAGGTGCTTTTAAGAATTATCCAACCGGAGCGGCGGTAGTGCAGTGAATAAATTGTCCGATCCGGGCAAAAAAAGGGCGGCAATCATGCCGCCCGGATATTTTATCGCCGATTAACGCCAGGATTTATAGCGGTTAATTAAGGCATTGGTGGAACTGTCATGACTGGTAATTTTTTCGTCATTTTCCAGTTCTGGCAGAATACGGTTTGCCAGCTGCTTACCTAATTCCACGCCCCACTGATCGAAGGTGAAGATATTCAGAATCGCGCCCTGGGTGAAGATCTTGTGCTCATACAGGGCAATCAGCGCGCCGAGGCTGTACGGCGTAATTTCACGCAGCAGGATGGAGTTGGTCGGACGGTTACCTTCAAAGACCTTGAACGGCACGATGTGGGCGACCGATTCGGCCGATTTACCGGCATCGGTAAACTCTTTCTCGACCACTTCGCGTGATTTACCAAACGCCAGCGCTTCGGTCTGTGCAAAGAAGTTAGACAGCAGTTTTGGATGGTGATCCGCCAGCGCATTGTGGGTGATAGCCGGTGCGATAAAGTCACACGGTACCAGCTTGGTGCCCTGATGGATCAGCTGGTAAAACGCGTGCTGGCCGTTAGTCCCCGGTTCGCCCCAGATGATTGGGCCGGTCTGGTAATCCACCGGATTACCGTCACGATCGACATACTTGCCGTTCGATTCCATATTTCCCTGCTGGAAATAGGCGGCAAAGCGATGCATGTACTGGTCATACGGCAGAATCGCTTCGGTTTCCGCGCCGAAGAAATTGTTATACCAGATGCCAATCAGCGCCAGCAGGACCGGCAGGTTCTGTTCGGCCGGGGTAGAGGCGAAGTGCTGGTCCATCGCATGCGCGCCGCTCAGCAGCTGCTCGAAGTTATCGAAGCCGATAGAGAGAATAATCGACAGGCCAATCGCTGACCACAGCGAGTAGCGACCGCCAACCCAGTCCCAGAATTCGAACATGTTGTTGGTGTCGATACCAAATTCGCCGACCGCTTTGGCGTTGGTCGAGAGTGCCGCAAAGTGTTTCGCTACGTGCTGCTGGTCACCGGCCGTTTTCAGGAACCAGTCACGCGCGCTGTGCGCATTGGTCATGGTTTCCTGGGTGGTGAAGGTTTTTGACGCCACCAGGAACAGAGTGGTTTCCGGGCTGAGGTCTTTCAGCGTTTCAGCGATATGGGTGCCGTCAACGTTGGAGACAAAGTGCATGTTCAGGTGGTTTTTGTAAGGACGCAGCGCTTCGGTCACCATGAAAGGACCCAGGTCAGACCCGCCGATACCGATGTTCACCACGTCGGTGATTGCTTTACCGGTATAGCCTTTCCATTCGCCGCTGATGATGCGCTCTGAAAAGCCCTTCATCTTGTCCAGCACCGCATTGACCTCAGGCATCACATCTTTGCCATCGACCAGAATCGGCGTGTTGCTGCGGTTACGCAGCGCAACGTGCAGCACCGCACGGTCTTCGGTGCGGTTAATTTTCTCACCAGAGAACATAGACTTAATCGCGCCGCTTAAATCGGTCTCTTTCGCCAGCGCCTGTAATTTGTCGAGGGTTTCCTGGGTGATGCGGTTTTTGGAGAAATCCACCAGCATCTGATCATCAAAGGTGGCAGAGAATTTGGCAAAACGATCGGCATCCTGGGCAAACAGGTCGGCAATTTCTACCGATTTCATCTGCTCAAAATGCTGTTGCAGCGCTTTCCAGGCTGCGGTTTGTGTCGGATTGATATTTTTCATGGCAACACTCTTGTTGATATTAAGAACCGTCATTCCATCGGGGGCACATCGTACCCGGTTAGCGTTTCAGTATGACCACAGTTGCTACTGAAAGGAAAAATTTTGTCATCCGGCTGCGGGTAAGCCGGGCACAGTCACCGGCCTGCCTGCGCCGGATCGCCAGCATTGGCTGGTGCGAATGGCCTGCAGACGGCGACGAGATCGCGCGGCGAAAGTGTGGCGTGAACGCTGCGATAAATCCTTGTGCCGCATCAGAGATTGCTGCACTGGCTGAAGCCATTTAGCACTCTAGTCGCTGTAAGGCAGGTAAATTTGTTTTACGGTGCGCCGCAAAGCAAAAATCTGCCTGCCTCTGAGATTGACAGCAGAGCCAGAAACCGATAAATGTATGCGGCTACTTGCGCACCCGTGCGCAAGCCAGAAGAGGCGCGTCGCCCAGGCAGTGTGTTGGAGGAACCGTATCCGGTGAAGACACATGATGGGGAGCGACGCCGAGGTGGGTCAACACGCGGTGTGTTGCCTGTCGGCTACAGGGGCTGAATCCTCTGGGTTGTCACCAGAAACGTCCACAGTCGGACGTTTCGCAAGGTGGGGCGCTTCTGGGTGACTCGTCTACCCGATCTGGTCTGCCCGTTTCTGCTCTTCCCTTGTGCCTGGCTGAAAGAATGTTTCCCGACCGCATTATCGCCGGCGAGAACAAGATAACCTGACACGAGGTCATACATGTCTCAAACTCTGATTGTGGCAAAATTCGGCGGCACCAGCGTAGCCGATTTTGATGCGATGAACCGCAGCGCCGACGTGGTGCTGAAAGATGCCAGTACGCGTCTGGTGGTGCTATCCGCTTCGGCGGGCATTACCAATCTGCTGGTGGCTCTGGCCGAAGGCCAGCCGCTCACCGAGCGCGCCATCCTGCTGGATGATATCCGCCGTATCCAATATGCCATTATCGATCGCTTACAGCGTCCGGACGTGATCCGCGACGAAATCGATCGGATGATTGACAACATTGCTATGCTGTCTGAAGCCGCCTCGCTGGCGACGTCGCATGCGCTGACTGATGAGCTGGTCAGCCATGGCGAACTGATGTCGTCGCTGCTGTTTGTCGAAATTCTGCGTGAACGCCAGGTGAATGCCGAGTGGTTTGACGTGCGTAAAGTGATGCGCACCGATGACCGTTTTGGCCGTGCCGAGCCGGACGTGAAGTTGCTGGCGGAGCAGGCGATTGCCCAGTTGCAGCCGCGCGTTGAGCAGGCGCTGGTCATCACTCAGGGCTTTATCGGCAGCGAAAGCAAAGGCCGCACCACCACCTTAGGCCGTGGCGGCAGTGATTACACGGCGGCGCTGCTGGGTGAAGCGCTGAAAGCGGCGCGGGTCGATATCTGGACTGACGTGCCAGGCATCTATACCACCGATCCGCGTGTGGTACCGACCGCCAAGCGCATCGACGAAATTACCTTTGAAGAAGCCGCTGAAATGGCGACCTTTGGTGCCAAAGTGCTGCACCCGGCCACACTGCTGCCGGCGGTACGCTGTGATATTCCGGTGTTTGTCGGCTCCAGCAAAGATCCGGCCGCGGGCGGAACGCGTGTCTGTAATGAAACCCGTAATCCACCGCTGTTCCGCGCGCTGGCATTACGTCGCAAGCAGACGCTGCTAACGCTGCACAGCCTTAACATGCTGCATACGCCTGGCTTCCTGGCCGAACTGTTTAATATTCTGGCCCGCCACAATATTTCCGTGGACCTGATTACCACCTCTGAAGTGAGCGTGGCGCTGACGCTCGACACCACCGGTTCTACCTCAACCGGCGACAGCCTGCTGACGCAGGCGCTGCTGACTGAGCTGTCGTCACTGTGTCGGGTCGAAGTAGAAGAAGATCTGGCGTTGGTGGCGATTATTGGCAACCAGTTGTCAAAAGCCTGTGGCGTCGGCAAAGAGGTGTTTGGCGTGCTTGAGCCGTTTAACCTGCGGATGATTTGTTACGGTGCCAGCAGCTATAACCTCTGCTTCCTGGTCCCCGGCACGGACGCGGAAAGCGTGGTCCGTACGCTGCATCACAATCTGTTCGAATAGACGCCAGCGCGTCGATCAGGCCGCGTGCGCGCGGCCTGAAAATCATCCCCATCCCGCTCTGTCCCTCTTCCTGATTTAAGCCTTATTCTACAAGGTGTTAGATTCCTTCATTGCCAAATGAAATCCACTTTCTTCAGGGATTTCAGTCACTTTCGTTGCGCTGCTGCTGCGCAGTTTTATAATCCCGCCGCTAAATCAATACACACATTTTAGGAAATAATATGAAAAGGTTAGTGGCAGAGGCGCTGGGCACCTTCGTGCTGGTACTGGGCGGTTGCGGGAGTGCGGTATTGTCAGCCGCGTTCCCCGGTCTGGGTATCGGTTTTATGGGCGTGGCGCTGGCATTCGGGCTAAGCGTGCTGGTAATGGCCTGTGCGGTCGGTCCTATCTCCGGTGGCCATTTTAATCCGGCGGTAACGCTGGGCCTGCTGGCGGGCGGGCGTTTTCCTGCTTCACAGGTGATCCCTTACATTATCGCCCAACTGGCAGGCGGCATTGCGGCAGGCGCGGTGCTGTACCTGATTGCCAGCGGCCAGAGCGATTTTAACGCCGCCGCCAGCGGATTTGCGGCGAACGGCTACGGTGAGCACTCACCCGGTGGCTTTAGCCTGCAGGCTGGCATGATCGCCGAAGGGGTGCTGACGGCGATCTTCCTGATCGTTATCATGGGCGCCACCAGCCCGCGCGCGCCCAAAGGCTTTGCACCAATCGCCATCGGTCTGGCGCTGACGCTGATCCATCTGATCAGCATCCCGGTCACCAACACCTCGGTCAATCCGGCGCGCAGTACCGCCGTCGCGCTGTTCCAGGGCGACTGGGCGCTGTCCCAGCTGTGGATGTTCTGGCTGATGCCGGTCATCGGGGCGATGATTGGTGGTGCGATCTACCGCGGTTTAGGCGAAAAAGCAGCGTAATTTCGTCAATGATCGGCGGATCGGCAGCAGTCGATCCGCATTTTCCGCTCTGACCCCATCTGCGCCTTACGCCGTGATAACGAAATGTTATGATCCCGCCTTCGCCTGCGCAGTCGTTCCTGCCGGGCGTATCTCTATGGCAAACCTGCATAAATCATTACATTCTTATAAGGAAGTCTGGCCATGCTCGCCACCGTCACCCGCCTGTTCCCGCTGTGGGCCGTGCTGTTATCTGTCGCCGCCTATTATTCTCCCGCCACTTTCCTCGGCATCGGTCCGTGGGTAAGTTACCTGCTGATGCTGATCATGTTTGGGATGGGCGTGACCTTAAATATCGGCGATTTTAAACGGGTACTGACCCGGCCTGCGCCGGTGATTGCCGGCACTTTTCTGCACTATCTGGTGATGCCGTTAGCGGCGTGGGGATTAGCGAAACTGTTTCATATGCCGCCGGATCTATCCGCCGGGATGATCCTGGTCGGCAGCGTCGCCAGCGGCACGGCCAGTAACGTAATGATCTATCTGGCTAAGGGCGATGTCGCCCTGTCGGTGACCATTTCGTCGGTATCGGCGCTGGTGGGCGTGTTCGCCACGCCGCTGTTAACGCGTTTGTATGTCGATACCCATATTCAGGTGGATGTGGTTGGCATGCTGCTGAGCATCGTAAAGATCGTGGTGATCCCGATCGGCCTCGGCCTGATCATTCATCACAGCATGAACAGCGTGGTGCGTCGGGTCGAACCCTGGCTGCCGGCATTTTCTATGGTCTGCATTCTGTTGATCATCAGCGCGGTGGTGGCAGGTAGCCAGGGCTTTATCGGATCGGTTGGATTAATGGTGATCGCAGCGGTGATACTGCATAACGCGATTGGCCTGCTGGGCGGTTACTGGGGCGGTAAGCTGTTTGGCTTCGATGAGTCAACCTGCCGGACGCTGGCGCTGGAAGTCGGGATGCAGAACTCTGGTCTGGCGGCAACGCTGGGCAAGCTCTACTTCTCACCGCTGGCGGCATTGCCTGGCGCACTGTTCTCGGTCTGGCACAACCTTTCCGGTTCGTTGCTGGCCGGTTACTGGTCCGGTAAGCCGATCACCAAGGGATCAACGCGGCACGGCGAGTAACACCGCACCGCAATCTGCTTGCGCCGGGCACGTTTCGCCCGGCGCTGTAGGTTACGCCTATTCGCTGTTACTCGTAATCACGCTCATCATCCGGCTGCTCCAGCACGGTATAGGCGACGCTGCAAAACAGCGAGTTCAGACGCTTCATATCGCCCAGCAGACCCAGATGCAGTGAACTGGTCTCTATGCTCTGTACGTTCTGCTGATGCAGGCGATCGACGTGCGCATGAGAATAGCGACGAATCATCAGGCGGAAGCGATGTTTGGCGCGGCGCAGCCGTTTGGCGCTGGTGACGTCGTGCGACAGAAACACCGACAGACTCATGCGCAGATTGGCGATCAACAGCTCCTGCAGCGCCTCCAGCTCCTTTAATCCCTCAGCGGAGAACGCGCGGCCTGCAGCCAGCGACTTATCCGCGACATCGCCGCTCATCCGCTCAATGATGTCACCGGCCTGCTCCAGGTTAAGCGACATCTCAATAATTTCACCCCAGCGGCGCGAATCTTCCGCCGGCAGATCCTCTTTCGGCATCCGCGCCAAATAGAGCTTGATGGCGGTATAAAGCACGTCAACGTCATCATCGAGCCGCCGCACCGTACGCTCTTCACGCGGTTCGCCATGCACCACTTTGTTGAACGCTTCCAGCATCTGTTCCAGCACATCACCCATACGTAACGCCTCACGGGCGGCATTGACCAGCGCCAGCGCCGGCGTATCCAGCGCGCTGCGGTCCAGATGTTTCGGCTTCAGATGCAGATCATTTTCCACGTCATCAGAGATCAGCCGGCGGCACAGACGTGCCATCAGATCGGCAAACGGCACCATCGCCACACAGCGGATCAGGTTGTAAAAAACATGGAAAAAGATCACCAGCTCTTCGTCGTTGACCGGCAGCTTATCCAGCCAGTCCGCCACCAGATTAACGAACGGCAGGATCACCACGCAGCCAATCAGCTTAAACAGCAGGCTGCCGAGAGCGACGCGCTTGCCGGCCGCGTTGGCCGCGCTGGCATTGATCATCGCCAGCAAACCGCTACCCAGGTTGGCACCAATGACCAGGCAGAGCGCCACCTTGAATGAGATGACGCCGGTGGCGGTCAGCGTCGCGGTAATCAGCACGGCCGCCAGGCTGGAGTAACTGATGATGGCGAAGACGGCGCCAATCAGCGCATCCAGCATGATGTCGCCGGTCAGGCTGGAGAACAGCACCTGTACCCCGGCGGCCTGGGTAATCGGGCGGGCTGCTTCGACAATCAGCTGCAGCGCCAGCAGAATCAGCCCAAGGCCGATACTGGCCCGGCCGAGCTGACCGGCCCGGGTCTGCTTACGGCTGAGAAAAAACACCACGCCAAAGAAGATGAACAGCGGCGATAGCCAGGAGAGGTCAAAGGTCAGGATACGCGCCATGATGGCGGTCCCGACATCAGCACCCAGAATCACCACCAGCGCCGGCGTCAGGCTGACAAGGTTCTGCGCCACGAAAGAGGTCACCAGCAGCGTGGTGGCATTACTGCTCTGCACCAGCGTCGTCACGCCAATGCCAGCCAGAAACGCCATCGGCTTTTTCTCCACGCTGCGGCTCAGTACCCGCCGCAGATCGGCACCATACACCCGCATAATGCCGGTCCGCACAATATGGGTTCCCCACACCAGCAGGGCGACAGCAGAGAGTAAATTAAGCAGGGTTAACACGTCGCGATGCTCCTCGACCATCAGGCTTTAAGCAGCACAGACTGCCAGCCTGACGGAGAGAGCAATCTGTGAAGGGGATTGCCGGACTTTGCGTAAATTTTTCCTGTGTTTTAAGCCACCTGGCGCAAAGTCGACATCTCTAACTGTAGACCAATCTGCTGTCCGGCGGGGTGTAATTCCGCGGCGGATCGGTTCAGGACATCGACAGAAAGCTCCACTCCCTGCGCCCGGATGCGGTAGCGAATCACGTTGCCCAGCAAGCTGTGACTGAGGATTTCGGCCGGAATGCCGAGCCCTGGCGCGGTGAACTGCATCGACTCGGGGCGAATGGCCACCTGACTGTGGAAAGGCTGGCCGGTTAGCTGCGTTGCCTGTTCGGCGCTCAGCAGGTTGTAGTTGCCAATAAAACCGGCGGCAAACAGATCGACCGGCTGGGTATAGAGCGCTTCGGCGTCGCCATTCTGCACAATTTTGCCGCGGTTCATCAGCACGATGCGATCTGACAGCGTCAGCGCCTCTTCCTGATCGTGGGTAACGAACAGGGTGGTGAGATTCAGCTCGCGCTGGATACGACGGATCTGGTCGCGCAGATGACGACGGATGCGCGCATCCAGCGCCGACAGCGGCTCATCCAGCAGCAACAGGCGCGGGCGGGTGACCAGAGAACGGGCCAGCGCCACCCGTTGACACTGTCCTCCCGACAGCTGATGCGGATAGCGGCGCGCATAGTCGGTGAGCTCGACCAGCTCCAGAACTTCCTGCACCCGCTGACGAATTTGCGTCTCCGGCAGCTTCTGCATCTTCAGGCCAAAAGCGACGTTTTTCTCCACCGTCATATTGGGAAACAGCGCATAGCTCTGAAACACCATGCCAATGGCGCGCTTCTGCGGGGCCAGCGGCACGATATCCTTGCCCTGTATCACGATTTCGCCGCTGTCGACTTCGGTTAAACCGGCCAGACAGCGCAGCAGCGTCGATTTGCCGCAGCCGCTCGGGCCGAGCAGCGTCACAAATTCCCCTTCGGCGGCGCTGAAATTGATCTGTTCGAATATCGTCGTTGGCCCATAGCGCTTATTCAGTTGTCTGACCTCAAGGTAGCTCATACTCAGCCTCGTTCTGGATTCAGGGCATTGGCCAGCCAGGTGACCAGCAGCACCACAAAAAAGTAGGAGATCACCAGCGCGCTGGTGAAGTGACCACTGCCGTTACGCATGTTGTAGAGGTAAACCTGCAGCGTTTCATAGCGGTTGCCGACCAGCAGGTTAGCGAATACAAACTCACCGATCAGAAAAGAGAAAGAGAGCAGGACGGCAACCAGCATCCCTTTACGCAGGTTAGGCAGCACTACCCACAGCGCCGCCTGCCAGGTACTGGCACCGAGTAACTGGGCAGCATCGATCAGCTCTTTCAGGTTGATCGCCTGCATATTGTTGGCCAGCGCGCGGTAAATAAACGGCAGCGCGATGGTGAAGTAGCAGCCGATCAGGATCCACGGCGTACCGGTCAGCATCAGCGGTGACGAGGAGTAGAGCTGCAGCAATCCGACCGAGGACACGACCGGCGGCACGGCGAAGGGCATCAGGATCAGGATGTTCATTACCGCATCCAGCCGTGGATAGTAGTAAGCGATTACAAACATCGCAGGCAGCACCAGTACTAGCGAGAACAGCAGGGCGCCGAAGCAAATCAGCAAAGAATGGCCCAGCGCGGTCAGAAAACGCCCATCGCTCCAGAGCTGGATAAACCATTTCAGGCTGTAGCCCTGCGGCAGAATGGTATTACTCCAGTCAGATGACAGCGCGTACAACAGCGTTGCCACCAGCGGCAGCGCCAGCAGAATAAACAGTAACCAGACCATCACCCGATGATAGAGATGTTCGGCGCGCGACATGACGGCTCCTTTCATGGTTGTCTGGCGTTGAGGTAGCTACGGCGCACCAGATACTGCTGTATCAGGGTGATCAGCGCCATAATCGCCACCAGCAGCATCGCCAGTGCGCTGCCGGTGTTGGGATCGAGCGAGATATCACCGGACACCAGCGCGGCGATACGGACCGGCACCACGTTAAAGTTGCCGGTGGTCAGGGCATAAATGGTGGCATAGGCCCCGAGCGCATTGGCCAGCAGAATGACAAAAGTCCCCAGCAGCGCCGGAAACAGAATCGGCAGGCCGATATGCCACCAGTAGCGCCAGCGGCTGGCACCCAGCAGGGCGGCGGATTCCTGCCACTCGCGCTTCAGCCCATCAAAAGCGGGATAGAGCAGCAGCACGCCCAGCGGGATCTGAAACCAGGTGTAGACCAGCACCATACCGTTACGTGAAAACAGCCTGAACGCGTCAATGACTCCATAATGACGCAGCAGCAGCGTCAGAAAACCGTTCAGCCCCAGCAGGATCACAAAGGCGAACGCCAGTGGCACGCCGGCAAAGTTGCTGGTCATGTTGGTGAACGAAATCAGGAAGCGCTGCAGGCGACCGCCGCCAAGCTGATGCAGCGAATAGCCGGTCAGCAGCGCAATCAGTAAGCCATACACGCTTGACCAGAAAGAGATATCCAGCGAAAAACGAAATGCCTGCTGATAAAACGGCGAACTCAGAATGTCGACATAGTTGTCCCAGCCCCAGCGCGTGTTCATCTCGCTCCAGAAGCTATTGATAGTGATCCACAGCAGCGGGGCGAGCTGAAAGGCAATCCAGAACAGGGCAAACGGCAGCAGCAGAAACAGCGCTAACACTTTTCCCTTCATGCACGCTGCTCCGCCAGCAGCCCGCGACAGAGCGGCTTATCGTGGGGCACCCCAAGCAGCTCACACAGGGTGCCGCACAGGTCGGTCTGCTGTGGCAGGAGGTCGGGTTGCAGCGAGAAAGCCGCACCGAAAACGAACAGGGGCACCTGAGTCTCTTCCGGCAGAATGCCACCGTGTGAGCGATCGTCGTTCATGCCGTGATCGGCAGTCACTATCACCTGATAGCCTTCGGCCAGCCAGCGCGGCATCCAGAGCGACAGCAGGCCGTCCGCTATCCGCGCCCGATTGCGGTATTGCGGTGACGAGAGGCCGGATTTATGGCCGGCATCGTCAATGTTCATCGGATGAATCAGCAGGAAGTGCGGATCATGGCGCAGCCGCAGGCTTTCGGCATCTTCAAACAGGTGTGAATCGGGATAGCTATCATCAGAGTAGAAATGTCCGTACTGAATCGGCAGCTCCGGCGCATCAGTATGACGATCGCGCGCCGCCACGAACGGCGTCCGGTTATACAGTTCACTGACCCAGTGGTAGGCGGCGGCGGCCGTGGTCAGCCCGGCAGCGCGCGCATAGTGAAATACGCTGCGCTCGCGGCTTAAGCGGTTGACGCCGTTATGAATAATACCGCTTCTGACCGGCGTAACGCCGGTCAGAATGCACTCATAGAGCGGGCGCGACAGCGACGGCAGTTCACAGGTCAGACGGTAATAGTGACCGTTACCCTGCGCACATTCGGCGTGCAGATAGCCCATTGCATGTTGCGCGACCTGATTGCTCAACCCGTCCAGCACCACCAGGATAGTCTTCATTCCGTTCTCCTTGCCGCGATTTACTGCTGCATATTGATGACGACATTTTCCTGCCACAGACGCGGCAGCATTTTCGAGGACTTATCCCAGGCGGCCTGATCGTGGATTGGACGGGCATTTTTGTATTCAGACTGCGGCAGCAGGCGAGCCTGAACATCGGCAGGCAGGGTCAGATGCTCGGCACGGATTGGTCGGGCGTAACCTTTCGCCAGATTGATCTGACCCTGGTCTGAGAAGATATATTCACGCGCCAGTTTGGCGGCATTCGGATGCTTCGCGTATTTGTTGATGATGGTGGTGTAGCCAGAGGTCACGGAGCCGTCAGACGGGATCACCACTTCGTAACGATTTTTATCGATCTGGTCACGATAGTTCAGGCCATTAAAGTCCCACACCACCGCCATTTGTACTTCGCCTTTTTCAATGTTGGCAATCACCGGATCGGTGACGCCCAGCCGGCCCTGTTTAGCCAGGTCAGCAAAGAAGGCCAGCGCCGGTTTCAGGTTCTTCTCATCGCCGCCTAAAGCGTAGTTTGCAGCCAGTACGCCATTGGCCGCCTGAGCAGCCACGCCGACGTCGCCGATAGTAACCACATACTTACCTTTTTTGAGATCGGCCCAGCTATGCGGAATATCTTTAACCTGCTGCTTGTCGATCAGGAAGGCAATGGTGCCGGTATAGGCCAGCGCCCAATTACCGTCTTTGTCCTTGGCCCAGTCGGGGATTTGATCCCAGTGGCTCGGTTTATAAGGCTGAGCAACGCCTTTCGCCACCGCCACCGGGCCGAATGCCGCGCCTACATCACCGATATCGGCGCTGGCGTTCTCTTTCTCAGCGTCAAACTTCGCCAGCTCCTGGGCGGACGACATATCGGTATCACTGTGTTTAAGACCGTATTTGCTGCTGATATCGTTCCAGGTATCTTTCCAGTTGGCCCAGCTGTCCGGCATGCCGACGCTGTTAACCTGACCTTCACTACGCGCGGCTTTTTCCAGCGCGGCAAGGTCGTTATCGGCAGCCTGCGCAACGGGCAGGGCGAGCACTACAGCACTGGCTACTACAGAGGCGATAAACGCTTTCATCTCAGTTGCTCCGGGTGTAAGTTGATGGGCCTGGCTGGTCTAGTCCAGCAAGAACCGAGCCAATGTAGCCCCTGTATATGAACGATTTATGACAAAGCGAGGGCGCGTAGCGGATAGCAGATAGCAAGCCAGCAGCGTCCCACCGCGGCAGGCAGGGTCCGGGACGTTTATCTGAACGGTTACAGTGCGGAATCGCACCAAAATGAGGCTACTGTTGTGGAGTCGATAGCACTCAAAACGGCGGACGTGATCGCCAGCGCGTTGCTGAGCCGCATACAGGCTGGTGAGTTCAGCGGCGGGCGACTGCCTGCGGAACGGGCCCTGAGCGAGGCATTTGGCACCACCCGCATTACCCTGCGTGAAGCGTTAGGCAAGCTGGAGGCGCAGGGAATGATTTACCGTGAACTGCGCCGTGGCTGGTTTATCGCACCGCCACGACTGATCTATAACCCGCTGCATCACAGCCATTTTCATGCCATGGCGACGGAACAGGGGCGTCAGGCGACCACCGAAGTGATCGCGGCTGAACAGGTCGCGGTGCAGGGCGAGATAGCGACAGCGCTGCTGCTGGCGCCGGGATCAACGGTTTACCGCATTCGCCGCCTGCGGCGCATTGACGGACGGGCGGTGCTGTACGTTGAACATTACCTTAATCCGCGTTTTTTCCCCGGCCTGCTGGATGAAGATCTTACCCGTTCACTGACCGATCTCTATGACCAGCGCTACGGTATTCGCTACGGCGGGGCGCGCTTTACCATTCTGCCCGGCCCTTTGCCCGAGATCGCCGCGCCGGCGTTGAACGTCGCGCCTGGCAGTCCGGGCCTGCTGATTACCCGGATTAATCGCGATCGGCTAAAACAGGTGATTGACTGCGACTGTGAATATTGGCGCTACGATGCGCTGTGTGTTGATGTCGAAGCCTGAGGGCCATATTGTGATTCAGGTCACACTAACGCATGATAGCGTTCGCTATTAACTCTTTTCTAAGGCGCTACATGAGTGACAAGAATCCCCTGGCCCGCCACCTTGCGACCGTATTGCAATGGGTGCTGAATCTGGGTCTGCTTAGCCTGGCGATTATCCTTATCGTCTTTCTCGGCAAAGAAACCATTCACCTGGCTAACGTGCTGTTCAGCACCGGTGAACAGGCTTCGTCCTATCTGCTGATAGAGGGAATTGTCATTTATTTCCTCTATTTTGAGTTTATCGCTTTGATTGTGAAGTATTTTCAGTCTGGCTATCACTTCCCGTTACGCTATTTTGTCTATATCGGCATTACCGCAATTATTCGCCTGATTATTGTCGATCATAAAAATCCTTTCGATACCCTCTGCTACTCCGCCGCGATCCTGATTCTGGTGGTGACGCTGTGGCTGGCGAACAGCAACCGCCTCAAACGCGAATAAACCCTCTGCCGTCGGTAACGACGGCAGGTGTTCATGCCGCGACTCTGCGCTAAACTGACGCCCTGAAAATTTTTGGGAGTGGTGCTATGTCGCAAGACGCGCTCAGCTTATTACGTGCGATCAACTGGCTTTCATCGACGCAGGCTACGCTTGCGCCGTCCCTGCTCGACTGGCTGATGGAAGAAGACTCCATGACGCGCCGTTTTGAGCAGCATTGCCAGCAGGTTACCGTAGAGCCGGTACGTGAAGGCTTTATTGATGCCAGCGAGTTGGGAGAGGAAAAAGCCTTTTTACCGGACGACAAACGCTTCTGGCTGCGGGAAGTGCTGCTGTTCGGCGACGGTGAACCCTGGCTGGCGGGTCGCACGCTGGTGCCGGAAAGTACCCTGAATGGTCCTGAGGCGATGCTTCAACAGCTGGGCACGCGCCCGCTGGGGCGTTATCTGTTCTCCTCTTCAACCCTGACCCGTGATTTTATCGAACCGGGCAAGGTTGAAGCGCTGTGGGGACGCCGCTCACGTCTGCGGCTGTCCGGCAAACCGCTGTTGCTGACGGAACTGTTTTTACCGGCTTCGCCGCTTTATCGCGATCTGGCCTGAGGAAATCTGTGGTGGAAAAGAGCTTACACATCAATAAATGGCAGGCCTACAGCCGTCTGATGCGCATTGATAAGCCGATCGGCACCCTGTTGCTGATGTGGCCCACCCTGTGGGCCTTGTGGCTGGCTGATATGGCGATCCCGCCGCTTCCGGTGCTGCTGGTGTTTGTTGCCGGCGTTTTCGTGATGCGTGCAGCCGGCTGTGTCATTAACGACTTTGCTGACCGTAAGGTGGATGGGCATGTTGAGCGGACAAAGCATCGGCCCTTAGCCAGCGGCGCGGTCAGTGCCAGAGAAGCCAAACTGTTATTTGCCGGGCTGGCGCTGGTGGCGTTTGCGCTGGTGCTGACCATGAATCTGATGACGATATTGCTTTCGGTCGTCGGTCTGGCGCTCGCCTGGGTTTATCCGTTTATGAAGCGCTATACCCATCTGCCGCAGGTGGTGCTGGGGGCCGCGTTTGGCTGGGCGATTCCGATGGCCTGGGCGGCAGTTAGTGAGTCCTTACCTCTGGTCTGCTGGCTGGTATTCTGCGCCAACATTTGCTGGACGGTGGCTTATGACACCCAGTACGCGATGGTGGATCGCGACGATGACCTGAAGATTGGCGTTAAGTCGACCGCGATTCTGTTTGGCCGTTTCGACAAGCTGATAATCGGCCTGCTGCAACTGGCAACGCTGCTGCTGATGGCATGGGTTGGCATGTTGCTGCAGCTCAACGTGGCGTTTTACGGGACGCTACTGCTGGCAGCTGGCCTGTTTATTTACCAGCAAACGCTGATCGCCCAGCGTGAACGCCCTGCCTGCTTTAAAGCCTTCCTCAACAACAACTATGTCGGATTGGTGCTGTTCCTCGGTGTGCTGATGAACACCCCGCCGTTTACCCAGCTGTTGTGATCGTGGTGATCGACAGGCCGGGCGGGTTGCAGGCGGGCTAAGTCCCGACGCGATTCAGCGCAACGGTACCTGGCGCGCAGTCAGGCAACGAGTCAGGCAGCAGAGGATCAGGCCACGAGTCAGGCAGGAAAGGATTAGGCAACGAGTCAGGCAGGAAAGGATTAGGCTGCAACATCATTCAGGCACAAAAAAGGCGACCTTTCGGGGTCGCCTTTTTACTGCGCAGGGCATTTAGTCGTGGGCCACGGCGCTTTCGATGGTCATGCGTACATCGCTGGTGACCAGATCGGCCAGAATGTGCCAGGTCGCCAGGGTCTGCGCGACATCCGCATCACCGCTGTCGCTGATATACCCTTCATCACGCAGCGTCAGCACCAGTGAGGTGAAGACGGCTTTATCGAAGAACTCCGGCGCGTTGATACCGTGCAGCACTGACAGACGTTGTGCCAGTGTGCGGCTCTCTTTTTCCAGCGTCCCGCGGTTAATGGCTGGCTTGGCGCTAAGAATAGAGAAGGTGATGGCATAACGCTGAAGCGTTTCTCGCACCCCGGCCGCCAGCAGTTGCAGCGTACGGTAGCGCGCCGCCGTAAAGCGCAGCTGACCAGCCTCAAGCGTAATCAGTCCCTGACGCGCCAGCTCCTGACAGAGTTCGGTCAGCAGTTGCGGCAGCTCATCGGTCTGCCAGCGCAGGAACAGTTCGCTCTTCAGCATCGGGTAGATCAGACTCACCTGGCGCAACAACTCGGCTTCGCTCATGGTCTGATGCTGCTGCACAATAGCGGCAATCAGCGACGGCATCACCAGCATGTGGTGAATGTTGTTGCGATAATAGGTCATCAGCACCGCCTGCTCACGTGGCAGGATGATGATGTCGCCAATGCTGTCTTTCTCGCTCTCAAACTTATTCATGCCCATTGCATGATCCAGCAGCGCCTCTGCCGAGAGATCGGGCACCGTGGCGTTGGCTGAATAAGGCACGTTACGCAGCAGCTGGGTATAGCACTCAAGCTGCTCAATCAGCTGTTCGCGGGTTAGTGAGCGCTGACGTGAGGCGAGCAGCGCGGTGACGCACAGGTTCATGGCGTTGGCCGCGCCCGCTTCATTGATGCGTACCATTAAGCTCGCCGCGATGTCATTCACGGTGGGCGTTAACCAGCTTGGACGCTGCGGTTCGATAGGATCGATCGACTCACGCCATTCCGGCACGCGCTTGTTGAGATAGTTAACCAGCGGCAGTGGTTCGCCAAAGTTAACGTAGCCCTGGCCGAGGTTGCGCAGCTTACGTAAGCCATGCACCATCTGCATGAAGCCCTCTTTCTCTTTCGCCGCGCCGCGTAGCTCTTTGGCGTAAGTACCCACTTCCATGACATGTTCGTAGCCAATGTAAATCGGCACCAGGGTGATCGGGCGATTCCCCCCGCGCAGCATCGCCTGCAGGGTCATGGCTAAGGTGCCGGTTTTCGGATCGAGCAGGCGACCGGTGCGTGAACGTCCCCCTTCGACAAAGTATTCAACCGAGTAACCGCGGGTGAACAGTTCGCCAAGATATTCACGGAACACCGTGGCATACAGCTTGTTGCCTTTGAAGGTACGACGGATAAAGAACGCGCCCAGACGACGGAAAATCGGTCCGGCTGGCCAGAAGTTGAGGTTGATACCGGCGGCAATGTGCGGCGGCACCAGTCCCTGATGATAAAGCACGTAAGAGAGCAGCAGGTAATCCATGTGGCTGCGATGGCACGGCACATAGACGATTTCATGGCCATCCTGCGCCAGCTGACGGACTTTTTCGCCGCCATTAACATTGATGCCCTGATAGAGCCGGCTCCAGAGCCAGCCCATGACGCGGTCGGTGACGCGAATCGCTTCATAGGAGAAGTTTGCCGCGATCTCTTCCATCATCTCAACCGCATTTTGCTGCGCTTTTTCATGGGAGATTTTTTTGCTGCGCGCTTCATCTTCAACCGCTTTTTCAATCGCTTTCGATTGCAGCAGACGATTAAACAGATCCTGACGTGCCGGTAAGCGTGGGCCAACCGCCGCCAGCCGCTGGCGGGCGAAATGAATGCGCGCCACCCGGGCCAGTTTCTGGGCGATTGATTGGTCGGTGCCGTGTTCGGTTGCCATGCGGCGCAGCGAAACGGTCGGCGAGAAACGGACAAAACTGTCGCGTCCATGCCAGATCACCGCAAAGAATTTCTGCACGCCGTTCAGCACCCGCAGGTGCGGCGTATCTTCGCCCTGAACCTCACGACCAGGCGCCCGGCCAAACATCACCGTCACCGGCAGCATCTGGATATCCAGCTTGGGGTTATTGCGATGCAGGTCCAGATAATCGTGAAAAATCTTCACCGATTCGACGCTGGGCACAAAATAGGGGAACACACGCGGGCCATCGTGGATAAAAACGTGGCGCGGCAGCAGCGAACCATCAATCTCCAGCGGAGAAAGCGGGTCGGGCAGATGATGCCGCAGGCACTGCGCGCGTAAAGTCAGTAAGTCAGCCTTCGAATCGTAAGGCAAAACGTACATAATGGGCCGGGTCGGGTCCAGACCATGTTCAGAAACGGGATCGGCCGGAATGGCCTTACTCTTTACCAAAAACGACAGTGGTAAATTCAGTAATTTGTAATAAAGTTTACGCCAACCTGACATAGACAACATGAAGCCTCTTGTTAGCAAAGCGCCGCAAGCATACCAGAAAGCGCAGCGAAGATCTGTGGTGGTGCCATTTGCACGCAGCCCAGACATTGACGTCAATCCGATGAAAGGGTTCCACTTATATGGCAAATAATGCCACGGGTCTTGTAAGAATAGTAAAAGCCGCAGGTTACTCATGGCAGGGCCTGCGTGCCGCCTGGCAACACGAAGCGGCTTTCCGCCAGGAGGCGCTGGCCGCGCTGGTGGCCATTATTGTGGCCTGCTGGCTGGATGTCGATATTGTCTCTCGCATCCTGATGATCGGGGCAGTGGTGCTGGTGGTCATTGTTGAAATCCTCAACAGCGCCATCGAGGCGGTAGTGGATCGTATTGGCCAGGAGCGCCACCCTTTAGCCGGACGGGCAAAGGATATGGGCTCGGCGGCGGTGCTGATCAGCATCTTACTGGCACTGTTTGTCTGGATCGCGCTGCTTTGGTCGCATTTGCGATAAGCCTTCCACAACGCGCCAGATGGCGCGTTTTGCCTGAGAATCGGTTTCCATTTCACCAATACCTGTATATACTCACAGCGACTGTATAAACAACCAGGGGGCGGGATGAAAGCATTAACCAGCAGGCAGCAGCAGGTCTATGACCTGATTCGCGACCATATTACTCAAACGGGCATGCCGCCTACGCGTGCAGAAATTGCCGCGCAGCTGGGTTTCCGCTCGCCGAACGCGGCAGAAGAGCATCTGAAGGCACTGGCACGCAAAGGGGTGATTGAGATTGTCTCTGGCGCCTCTCGCGGTATTCGCCTGTTGATGGAAGAAGAAGCATCTGAAGGTCTGCCGCTGATTGGCCGGGTTGCTGCCGGTGAGCCGATCATGGCGCAGGAGCACATCGAAACCCATTACAAAGTGGATCCGGGCCTGTTCAAACCTTCTGCCGATTTTCTGCTGCGCGTCAGTGGAATGTCGATGAAAGATATCGGGATTATGGATGGCGACCTGCTCGCGGTACATAAAACCCAGGACGTACGCAACGGCCAGGTTGTTGTGGCCCGTATTGATGATGAAGTGACGGTTAAACGCTGGAAGAAGCAGGGTGCTATTGTGCATTTGCTGCCTGAAAACAGTGATTTTGAGCCGATCATTGTCGATACGCGCGCCCAGTCGCTGACGGTAGAAGGTCTGGCGGTCGGTGTGGTTCGCAACGGCGAATGGCTCTGAGTCTGACATAACCGCGCATTCGTAGCGTCTGATGCTATTCTGTCTGCCCTAATTTTGTCGCTGCTGCTCCCCTCTCTGCAGCGACACCGAGCACGGAACTGCGAATGCGTTTTTTAACGGCTACCGACAAAAACCTCTGGCGGCTGGCGCTGCCGATGATCCTTTCTAACATCACCGTTCCCTTACTGGGGGTGGTCGATACTGCTGTCATTGGTCACCTCGACAGCCCGGTCTATCTGGGCGGGGTTGCGGTCGGCACGACAGTCACCAGTTTCCTCTTCATGCTGCTGCTGTTCCTTCGGATGAGTACTACCGGCCTGACGGCGCAGGCTTTTGGTGCCGGCGATAAAATGGCGCTGGCACGTGCGCTGACCCAGCCTTTAATTATTGCGCTGCTGGCTGGCGTGCTGTTCATCTGCCTGCGCTCGCCGATTACTACGCTGGCGGCCGATCTGATTGGCGGCGATCCCAAAGTTTTGCAACAGGCGGCACTGTTTATTCAGATCCGCTGGTTAAGTGCGCCCGCCACCCTGGCAAATCTGGTGATCCTTGGCTGGCTGCTGGGCGTGCAGTACGCGCGTGCGCCGGTCATCCTGCTGGTGATCGGCAATCTGGTCAATATTGTGCTCGATCTGTGGCTGGTGATGGGGCTGCACTGGGGAGTGGCAGGCGCGGCAACCGCGACCGCGCTGGCGGAGTATATAACGCTGGTCGTCGGGGCAGTGATGGTCTGGCGGGTATTGAAACTACGTGGCATCACCACCGCAATGCTGAAGCAGAGCTGGCGCGGCGATATTCAGCGGCTACTGCGTCTTAATCGCGACATTATGCTGCGTTCGTTAATGCTGCAGCTCTGTTTTGCCTCGCTGACCGTGCTGGGCGCACGTATCGGTCCGCAGGTGGTGGCGGTGAACGCCGTGCTGCTGATGTTTATCACCTTTACCGCCTATGCGCTGGATGGTTTTGCCTACGCAGTCGAAGCCTTCGCCGGTGAGGCGCATGGCGCGAAAGATGGCAGCAGGCTGCTGCGCGTCTGGGATTCTGCCTGCCGACAGGCGCTGGTGGTGGCTCTGATGTTCTCAGTAATTTATGCGTGTTTCGGCTCGCATATCGTGGCGCTGCTGACCTCGATTGAACAGCTGCAACAGGCGGCCGATCGCTATCTGATATGGCAGGTGATCCTGCCGCTGGCGGGCGTCTGGTGCTATCTGCTGGATGGCATGTTCATCGGTGCAACCCGCGGCCGGGAGATGCGTAACAGCATGATGGTGGCGGCACTTGGTTACTTCCTGACCTTGCTTAGCGTCCCGCAGCTGGGCAACCACGGCTTGTGGCTGGCGGTCACCGTTTTCCTGGCGCTGCGTGGCCTGTCGCTGTGGCTGATCTGGCGTAAACACTGGCAGCAGAACAGCTGGTTTAACGCCTGATAGCTGGCATCTGATGTCCTCCGGCTACAGATTATTCTGTATTGTTCCGGCAAACCTAAAATCTTCTACTACAATTAACCGTAAGCAGCGCAGTGAATCAGCGCTTTATATCGTCATTTTGTTTTCTTTCAAGATAAATGATGTAACCAAAGGATGACATAGAGGTCTGCCATGAATAAAGATCAAGCGAGCGGCAACTGGAAGCAGTTCAAAGGCACAGTAAAAGAGAAATGGGGCAAGCTGACCGACGATGATATGCAGGTTATCGAAGGCAAACGCGATCAGCTGGTCGGAAAAATTCAGGAACGTTACGGCTATGCGAAAGAAGATGCAGAGCGTGAAGTAACGGACTGGGAAGGTCAGAACAAAGATTACCGTTGGTAATCACAAAGATTTACGGATAAAGCTCCTACCCGCCGGTACGCTCATACCGGCAACCGCACAAGGATGTGCACATTACCCGCGTTTTCCCCGCTTTTTACCCTCACTTTGATGATCGTGCTGACAACTTTCATGATGGGTGCAGGCTTCGACTTCGACACAATTCTCACATAATCCATGCGCTTCAATCACGCTATGACGCAGGGCAAACTGTGCCTCACCAGCCAGTGTGGCGATAATCTTCTCTACTCCCTGCGCCTGCTTTTCGGTTACCGCCGCACAGCGATCACACACCAGCATGACCGAGGTGTGTGCCGGTGCCTCGAAATGGTGACACATTACGTAGCTATTATTGGACTCCACCCGGTGGATAAAGCCCTGTTCCAGCAGGAAGTCCAGCGCCCGATAGACCGTAGGAGGCTTGGCCTGGGGTTCGCTAACCCTGAGTTGATCCAGCAGATCATAAGCGCTGATCGATCCTGGCTGCTCAGCCATTAATCGCAACACTTCAGCCCGCTGCGATGTCAGACGCACGCCGCGCTGCAGGCACAGTTTTTCCGCCTGGGTCATTATTTGCTGTGACGTCATGTTTGACATGGAAACTCTCCGCTGGATAAGTGATGTTATTTTATCACACAAATTTTCGCGGCGCAGAGGTTGGTTTTTGCCTGATAAAACAGCAAATTCTGGCCGGTGGTCGATTAAAAACGCTGTGTGAGCATCAGGAGAGGCCGCTATCGGCACCCAATCAGATCCACTCGCCGACCGGTTAAGGTGGCCTTTTCAGCGCTTTTGCTTTGCATCTCACTGAGTTAAGAAGTAATGTTCAGCAAGACTTAAGAAATGTCTGGTATTATTTTATTTATTACCGGGTATTTTGAACAAAAATAAAGTTTTATTGATTGGAAAACATCCAATCCTTTGAATTAAGCGACTGTTTCCTTTGAATTCACAGCAATAACGCGTTAGCCAGGGTTCACAATAGGGCTAACAAACTATTCAGTCGTTGAATGTTTCAACGGCATTTTCTCAGGTGATGGCAGGCAAATGGTGAAAAAATCCGCTCAACGCTCAGCGCTGAAGTACACCGCTGTAGTGAACGCGCTTTTCCTTTCTTCTTCCGCCATGGCGGCGGGGACCTGGTATGATGCACGCAATGACGCCATGAGCGGAACCGGCGTCGCATCTTCTCTTTATGGCTCAGCCGTGCTGGCCAACCCGGCTTTGATGACGCGAGCTAAACCCGACGATAGCGTCAGTATTATTTTCCCTTCAGCCGGTATTCAGGTCACCGACAAAGATCACCTGATCGACAAAGTGGATGACATCACCGATACCGTTGATCGCTACCGCGAGGTGATCGGCAACCTGACCTTTGCCGATTATCTGCGTGGCTATCCTGAAGTGCGCGCTGCTTCAGGCGATGTCGCTAACCAGTTAAGTGATTTGCGTGGCAATAAAGCGGACGGCAACGCCGGGGTGGCGCTGGCGGTCACTATTCCCAACGAGACGCTGCCTTTCGCCTTTATCACCAAAGCCTATGGATCGGCTCATGTGCGAGCCAATGTGGTCCAGAGCGATATCGACTATCTGCGCGGCGTAGCTAACGGCACGGTGCTTCCGCGTCCGGGCGATCAGGACAATCTGCGCTCCAGCGCCAACGGCCTGGCGGCGCTGGTCACCGATTATGGCGTCGCACTGGCGCATGAGTTCACCATTGCCGGTCAGCCGGTGTCGGTAGGCGTCACGCCGAAATTGCAAAAAACCTGGCTGTATAACTACACCGCCAGCATTTACAACTACGACAAAAGTGACATCAACAATAGCCAGTATCGCAGCACGGACACCGGCTTTAACGTTGATGCCGGTCTGGCGACCACGTTTGCTGAAAACTGGACGCTGGGCATCACCGGTCAAAACCTGGTATCCCGCGATCTGCAGACCAAAGAGGTCAACGGCTTCCGTGATACTTACCAGATCCGTCCGCTGGTCACCACCGGTCTGGCCTGGGATAAAGGTCCGTTCACCGTGACCGGCGATGTCGACCTGACTGAAACCAAGCGTTTCAAAACGCAGGAAAACAGCCAGTATGCGGCGGTCGGTGCGGAATATCGGGTGCTCGACTGGTTACAGTTACGTGCCGGTTATCGTGCGGATATGCGTTCGAACGATGAAAACGTCGCAACCGCCGGTTTCGGCCTGTCACCGTTTAATAAAGCGGTGCATCTGGATCTGGCTGGCTCGGTCGGGGCGAACAATACCTGGGGCGCGATGATGCAGCTGGGCTTCAATTTCTGATCTTCTTTGATACCGCAGTTCGGGGCGGGCGATGCACTATCGCCCGCCCTTGTGTTATCCTTGCACAGAATTCAATCACCCTCATTTACCGGATTATCTGCGCTTCATGACCGATACTGTTTCTTCGCAACGTTTCTCGATTGCCCCGATGCTCGACTGGACCGATCGCCACTGCCGCTATTTTCATCGCCAGCTGACCGGCGATACGCTGCTCTACACCGAAATGGTGACCACCGGCGCGATTATTCATGGTAAGGGCGATTACCTGGCCTATAGCGAGGATGAACATCCGGTCGCCTTACAGCTGGGCGGCAGCGATCCCGCTGCGCTGGCGCATTGCGCCCGACTGGCAGAGCAGCGCGGTTACGATGAAGTGAACCTGAACGTCGGCTGCCCCTCTGACCGGGTGCAGAATGGCCGCTTCGGGGCCTGCCTGATGGCAGAAGCCGATCTGGTTGCTGACGGCATCAAAGCGATGCGTGATGTGGTGTCGATTCCGGTGACGGTGAAAACGCGCATCGGGATTGATGAACAGGACAGCTATCAGTTTCTGACCGATTTTGTCGGGACAGTGGCCGAGCGCGGTGGATGCGAGACGTTTATCATTCATGCGCGTAAAGCCTGGCTATCAGGTCTCAGCCCGAAAGAGAACCGCGAAATTCCGCCGCTTGATTATCCACGGGTTTATCAGCTGAAGCGGGACTTCCCGCACCTGACGCTGGCGATTAACGGCGGTGTGAAAACGCTGGAAGAGGCGCAAACCCACCTGCAGCATCTTGATGGCGTCATGATGGGGCGTGAAGCCTATCAAAATCCCGGCATTCTGGCACAGGTGGACCAGCAACTGTTTGGTCGTCAGCATCCGGCGGCTGATCCGGTGGCGGTGGTCCGCGCCATGTACCCCTATATTGAAGCCGAACTGGCGAAGGGCACTTATCTGGGCCATGTGACACGTCATATGCTCGGTCTGTTCCAGGGGATTCCGGGTGCACGCCAGTGGCGACGCTACCTGAGTGAAAATGCCCACAAACCAGGCGCGGATGTGCGCGTACTGGAAGCTGCACTGGCACTGGTGGCGGACAAAATCCCGCAGGAAGCCTGATCGACCTGCGCCCAGGAGACCAGCCCGCAACGGCTGGTTTTTTTTGCGCCATTTTTTGGTTATTTTGACTGCTTGCAGGATAGCCACACCGGGCTGTTGTCAGGTAAAACAAGCAGTTAAACATTGGCACGTTTCTTGTAAAGATTGACACAATGAGTCTCAATAAGGAGCGCTAACGTGGAAATTTTATTTGTATTGGGGTTTTTCCTGATGCTGTTGCTTACCGGTGTTTCATTGCTCGGCGTACTGGCTGCGCTGGTGGTCGCCACGCTGGTAATGTTCGTCGGTGGACTGTTTGCACTTGTTATCAAAGTGTTGCCGTGGCTGGTGCTGGCAGTGGTCGCGGTCTGGCTGCATCGCGCCTATTTCGGCGATCGCAACACGCGAGAATGGCGTAAGCTAAAGCGTAAGATCAACAACTTAGACCGAAAAGGCTGGCGTTAAATGCGTAGATGATCACAGTGTGACGTTTTGCTTAGACGATATCTGCAATTAAACATATTTTTTACTTATGTTTTCTGGCAGGATAGTCGTCGTTGAGTCGAAACGAATTCATCGCCGCTGTCCCTACACCAGCGCGAACGAAAATAAAAAAAGAGAAGGGCTTCCTGCGGGAAGCCCTTTTTGTATGCCAGACGGCGTTGCCGATGGTCAGGGAATCAGCAGGCTCGACCCCTGAGTAGCGCGGCTTTCCAGCATCTGATGCGCTTTGCCCGCCTCCTTCAATTCAAACTTCTGCTGTTCCGGCACGTCCACTTTGATCGCGCCGCTGGCCAGCAGCGAAAAGAGTTCGGCACTGGCGGTTTCCAGCTCCTGACGGTTAGTGATGTAACCGAACAGCGACGGGCGGGTAACAAACAGTGAGCCTTTTTTATTCAGAATGCCCAGATCAACCCCGGTCACCGGGCCGGAAGCGTTGCCGAAACTGACCATCAGACCGTGACGACGCAGCGAGTCCAGCGATGCTTCCCAGGTATCTTTACCGACCGAGTCATACACTACGCCAACCTTTTTCCCCTGGGTAAGCTCGCTGACGCGTGCGGCGATATCCTCTTCGCGATAGTTAATTGTTGCCCAGGCACCGGCATTCTTCGCCAGCGTCGCCTTTTCAGCCGAACCGACGGTACCAATCAGGTGCGCGCCCAACGCTTTTGCCCACTGGCAGGCAATCAGCCCGACACCGCCGGCGGCGGCATGAAACAGGAAGGTCTCATCCGCTTTGATTTTATAGGTCTGGCGCAGCAGATACTGAGTGGTCAGCCCTTTCAGAAAACTGGCTGCCGCCAGCTCAAAGCCGATCGCGTCGGGCAGGTGCATCAGCCGATCTTCTGCTACGTTGTGCGCTTCGCTGTAGGCGCCGAGGGCTGCCTGACAATAGACCACCCGATCGCCAGGCTTAAACAGCGTCACGTCACGGCCGACGCGGGTAACGACGCCCGCCGCCTCGGTACCGAGACCGGACGGGAAGGCTGCCACCGGATAGAGCCCGCTGCGCAGATAGGTATCGATGTAGTTAATGCCGATGGCGCGATTTTCTACCTGCACCTCATTACCGGCAGGATCGGCAAGTTCAAAATCAGCCCACTGTAAAACGTCCGGACCGCCGTGCGCGTTGAACTGAATACGCTTTGCCATTCTGACTCCTGTGATTGTTTCATCATGAGGGTGAGGCGCGCACCCCAACTGAGGTATACTTGCGCGTCCCCACAGAACATCGGTAATGCATTCACTATGGCAGGAAATAAACCCACCAACAAATCGAACGAAACGCAGGATCGCCAGCTGGAAGGCGTGAAAATGCCCCCGCATTCGCTGGAAGCGGAGCAATCGGTGCTCGGTGGGTTAATGCTGGATAACGAGCGCTGGGACAACGTCTCCGAGCGCGTGGTCGCCAATGATTTCTTCAACCGCTCGCATCGGCTGATTTTTTCCGAGATGCAGCGGCTGCTGGAAAACAGCAAGCCAATCGACCTGATCACTCTCTCTGAATCGCTGGAAACCCGCGGCGAGCTGGAGATGGCTGGCGGCTTTGCTTACCTTGCTGAACTGGCGAAAAATACCCCCAGCGCAGCTAACATCGGCGCTTATGCAGACATCGTGCGTGAACGTGCGGTGGTGCGTGAGATGATTTCGGTCGCCAACCAGATTGCCGATGCTGGCTACGATCCGCAGGGCCGCAACAGCGAAGAGCTGCTGGATTTCGCCGAATCCAACGTTTTCAAAATTGCCGAAGCGCGTGCCAGTAAGGATGCCGGCCCGAAAAATATTGAGCAGATCCTTGAGGCGACCGTCTCACGTATCGAATCGCTTTATCAGACGCCGCACGATGGCGTCACCGGCGTGGATACCGGCTATCAGGATCTGAACAAGAAGACCGCGGGCCTGCAGCGCTCTGACCTGATTATCGTCGCCGCGCGTCCCTCAATGGGTAAAACCACCTTCGCGATGAACCTGTGCGAAAACGCCGCGATGCTGCAGGACAAACCGGTGCTGATTTTCAGCCTCGAAATGCCCAGCGAACAGATCATGATGCGTATGCTGGCTTCGCTGTCGCGGGTCGATCAGACCCGTATTCGTACTGGCCAGCTGGATGATGAGGACTGGGCGCGTATCTCCGGCACCATGGGCATCCTGCTGGAGAAGAAGAACATGTACATTGATGACTCTTCTGGCCTGACGCCGACCGAAGTGCGCTCGCGCGCCCGCCGCATCTACCGTGAAAACGGTGGCTTAAGCATGATTATGATCGACTACCTGCAGCTGATGCGCGTGCCTTCCCTGTCGGATAACCGTACGCTGGAGATCGCCGAGATCTCGCGCTCACTGAAAGCGTTAGCCAAAGAGCTGAATGTGCCGGTGGTGGCGCTGTCGCAGCTTAACCGCTCGCTGGAGCAGCGTGCCGATAAGCGGCCGGTGAACTCGGATCTGCGTGAATCGGGCTCGATCGAGCAGGATGCGGATTTGATCATGTTTATCTATCGCGATGAGGTTTACCACGAAAACAGCGATCTTAAAGGGATCGCCGAGATCATCCTCGGTAAACAGCGTAACGGTCCCATCGGCACGGTGCGTTTGACCTTTAACGGACAGTGGTCGCGTTTCGATAACTACGCGGGTCCGCAATACGACGACGAATAATCCCTTCTTTGTGCTGTCATGCACGATCTGTGCATGACAGCCCCCGTCATCAGAAAATAGTGTTGGACAACCCCGCCGATTATCGGGTTATCTGTAACAAAGCGATGCCAATAACGCTGTGGAAACGGAATGACTCACGTAGACGATTACGACCTTAAGATCCTGACTTTATTACAATCTAATGGCCGCCTGACCAATCAGGAGTTGAGCGATTTAGTCGGCCTGTCGGCGTCACAATGCTCACGCCGCCGGATCAACCTGGAGCAGGCCAACCTTATCCTTGGCTACCACGCCCGGCTGTCACCGGATGCGATTGGGCTGGGTATGGTCGGGCTGATCGAGGTGCGGTTAATTAATCATACTGCCGAATATGTCGACAGTTTTCATCGGATGGTGGAGCAGGAAGAGGCGATTGTCGACGCCTACAAAACCACCGGTGATGCCGATTATCTGTTAAAAGTGGCGGTGGCCGATCTCAATTCGCTCAGCGCCTTAATCAGCCAGCTGGTCGCCGGCCACCAGAGCGTTTCTCATGTAAAAACCTCGGTGGTGCTGGGACGTCTGAAAGAGAACGGGCTGATGATGATTCCAGAACACAAGACGCGCTAAAAAGGTGCGTCCTGTGCCGTTTTGGTGCATCACTGCGGTAAATAATGCAAGTAATACGCACCAGAACAAACATTTGTGCATGAATTAACGGTTTTTCGAAGTTTTTTGCACAAAACCCTGCAATAAAGCGCCTTAGATATCAATGGGATAATCGCTGGCACCCTACCGGTGGCCGTCATCGGCTGCCGGTATGGTGCGTTTTTTGCATCTGAACCGCATCATTTGCACTGAGATAACTCCATGGATAACGTTGCAGAACCCGCCCGCATTCCCCATTCCCGCATTGAAGATGCACTGGCGATTGTGCTTGGCACCCTGATGGTTTCGTTCGGCGTCATTATGTTGAAACAGGCGGGCGCGCTGACCGGCAGTACGGCGGGCATCGCTTTTCTGATCAGCTACCTGTCGCCGTTATCCTTCGGCAGCGCCTTCTTTCTGATCAATATTCCGTTCTACTGGCTGGCGGTAAAACGCATGGGCTGGGAATTTACCCTGAAAACCTTTTGTGCCGTTGGGCTGGTGTCATTGTTTACCCATCTGCATCCGCTGTTTGTCCATTTTTCCGCCCTCGATCCGTTCTATGCGACATTGTTCGGTAACGTCATCATGGGAATCGGGTTTATAGTGTTGTTTCGTCATAAAGCCAGCCTGGGCGGCATCAATATCCTGGCGCTGTGGCTACAGGATCGCTTTGGCATTCGCGCCGGCAAGCTGCAAATGGCGGTGGATACCTGCGTGGTGCTGGCCTCCCTGTTTGTGGTGAGCGTACCGATTCTGCTCGCCTCGATTGGCGGCGCGGTTATTCTTAATCTGATTATCGCGATGAACCACCGTCCAGGACGCTACCTGGTTTAATGACACTCTGTTACCCGAAGACCACTCATGGAGACCTACACCGTGTTTCAAAACGTTGATGCCTATGCTGGCGACCCGATTCTGTCGTTGATGGAAGCGTTTAAACAAGACCCACGCGAACACAAAGTTAACCTCAGTATCGGGCTTTACTATGACGAGCAGAGCATCATCCCGCAGCTGAAAGCGGTTGCGACTGCTGAACAGCAGCTGCACGCTGAGCCACAGCAGGCGTCGCTCTATCTGCCAATGGAAGGGCTGAACAGCTACCGCAGCGCGATTGCGCCTCTGCTGTTTGGTGCCGACCATCCGATGCTGCAGGCGGGCCGGATTGCCTCTATTCAGACGCTGGGCGGCTCTGGCGCGTTGAAAGTCGGTGCGGATTTCCTTAAACGTTATTTTCCGCAGTCAGCGGTCTGGGTCAGCGATCCGACCTGGGAAAACCACGTGGCGATTTTCAGCGGTGCCGGTTTCGAGGTGAACACCTATCCGTGGTATGACGCAGAGACCCACGGCGTGCGGTTCGATGCATTTATCAGCGCGTTGAAAACCCTGCCGCAACAGAGCATCGTTCTGCTGCATCCGTGCTGCCATAACCCGACCGGTGCCGACCTGACCGATGCGCAGTGGGACCAGACCGTTGAGGTGCTGAAGGCGCAGCAGCTGATTCCGTTCCTCGACATTGCCTATCAGGGCTTCGGTGCGGGCATGCAGCAGGATGCGTATGCACTGCGCGCCGTGGCCGCAGCGGGCCTGCCAGCGCTGGTCAGCAACTCCTTCTCGAAAATCTTCTCACTGTATGGTGAGCGTGTCGGCGGTCTGTCTATCGTCTGCGACAGCGCAGAAGAAGCCGGCCGGGTGCTGGGTCAGTTAAAAGCGACCGTACGCCGCAACTACTCCAGCCCACCGAATTTTGGTGCGCAGGTGGTGGCACGGGTGTTGAATGATGATGCTCTGAAAGCGAGCTGGCTGGCGGAAGTAGAAGCGATGCGCTTACGCATCCTGGAGATGCGTCAGTCGCTGGTCGATGTGCTGAACACCGCACTGCCAGGTAAAAACTTTGACTACCTGCTGAAGCAGCGCGGTATGTTCAGCTATACCGGCCTGAGCGCACAGCAGGTTGATCGCCTGCGCAACGAGTTCGGCATCTATCTGGTCGGCAGCGGCCGGATGTGTGTCGCCGGCCTGAACAGCAGAAATGTACATCAGGTTGCGGAAGCATTTGCTGCCGTAATGTAATCGCCGTTCCGCTGTGTAAAAACCGCCGGCCCAGCCCGGCGGTTTTTTATTTGCCCGCAGGGTTTACCTTTCGCCGACATGCTGCACACTTAAACGGGAGACCGTTTCAGGAAAAAGCTATGTGGCATCAACAAATTCTGACGCTTAGCGCGAAACCACGCGGATTTCATCTGATCACTGATGAGATCGTCGATGCGCTTTCCGCCTTGCGTAACATCAACACCGGCCTGTTGCATCTGCTGTTGCAGCACACCTCGGCTTCGTTAACCTTAAACGAGAATTGCGACCCGACGGTGCGCAGCGACATGGAACAGCACTTTATGCGGCACGTTCCGGAAGATGCGCCTTATCAGCACGACTACGAAGGGCGTGACGATATGCCAGCGCACATTAAATCATCGACCTTAGGGGTATCATTGTTACTGCCGGTTCAGCGCGGACGTCTGGTGCTGGGCACCTGGCAGGGGATCTGGCTGGGCGAACACCGCATTGATGGCGGTGCGCGGCGAATTGTCGCCACTTTACAAGGGGAAGCGTAATGACGAATTCAGACTTACTGACCTATTGCATGAGCAAGCGGGGCGCGGAACAGAGCGTCCATAGTGACTGGAAAGCCACTCAGATTAAAAGCAACGGCGTACTGTTTGCCATGGTGCATGAGGTGAAAGGTCGTCCCGCGGTTTCACTGAAATCGACCCCGGCGCTGGCGGAATTACTGCGCGAAGAGCATAACGACATTTTTCCCAGCCAGCATCTGAACAAATCTCACTGGAGCACCCTGTATCTTGATGGCTCACTGAAAGATTCGCAGATCTACTATCTGGTTGATGCGTCTTTTGATCAGATTGCGACCGTCAAATAGGCGGCAATAAAAAACCCTCTCCCGGCTGGAAGAGGGTGATAAGGTGCAGCGATTACGCGGCGGACTGATTGCGCAATGTGTTGATATCGATAACGAAACGGTATTTCACATCACTCTTCAGCATACGTTCGTAGGCTTCATTGATCTGATCCATCGCAATCAGTTCGATATCTGAGGTGATGCCGTGCTCACCACAGAAATCGAGCATCTCCTGCGTTTCGGCAATGCCGCCAATCAGTGAACCGGCGATGCTGCGACGCTTGAAGATCAGGTTAAATACCTGCGGCGCAGGGTGATCGTGCTCCGGTGCGCCGACCAGCGTCATGTTGCCATCGCGCTTCAGCAGGGTAATGAACGGGTTGAGATCGTGTTGTGCCGCCACGGTATTCAGAATGAAGTCGAAGCTGTTGGCGTGCTGTGCCATCTGCTCCGGATCTTTCGAAATCACCACTTCATCTGCGCCCAGGCGTTTACCGTCTTCAATTTTAGACGGCGAGGTGGTGAACAGCACCACATGCGCGCCCATCGCATGGGCAATTTTGACGCCCATATGGCCGAGACCGCCCAATCCGACGATGCCTACTTTTTTGCCGGGACCGACATTCCAGTGACGCAGCGGTGAGTAAGTGGTGATACCGGCACACAGCAGCGGCGCAACGCCAGCCAGTTCCAGGTTTTCAGGGATGCGCAGCACAAAGCTCTCATCCACCACCATCGCCGTTGAGTAACCGCCATAGGTAATGGCGCCGGTTTCGCGATCTTCACCGTTATAGGTGCCAACAAAGCCATTTTCACAATACTGCTCTAAACCTTCCTGACAGCTTGGACAGCTGCGGCAGGAGTCGACCATACAGCCGACGCCGACCAGGTCGCCCACCTTATACTTCTGAGTCTGTGGACCCACAGCAGTAACGCGACCCACGATTTCATGGCCAGGCACCACCGGGAAAATGGTGTTCTTCCACTCATTACGTGCCTGATGCAGGTCTGAGTGGCAGACGCCACAGAACAGGACCTCAAGCTGTACGTCATGAGCGCGAAGCTCACGCGGCTGATAATCGAACGGTGCCAGTTTGGATTTAGCATCCTGAGCAGCATACGCATGCGTAATATTCATGGTGTCTCCAGTTTCGATGTGTCGTGCGTGTTTTTCGGTGAAGTGCGGCAGCAGTGTGCTGCAGCGAAAACAGGGCGACGCGCAGGGCGTGCCAAAGAGGAACCGCTTAAGGATAGTCAGCGTAGCGAAAAGCGTATATGCCTATAGGTGTCTGAATCTTGCCTGATCCTGCATTTCTCTGGCTGAATGGGCAGCCGGTAAAAAAAAGGCCCGCACGAGGCGGGCCTGACAGATTACTTGTTCAGCAACGGTTTGAGGAAGCGTGCGGTGTGTGATTTTTCACACTCCGCCACGGTTTCTGGCGTGCCGGCCACCAGAATTTCACCGCCGCCGCTGCCGCCTTCCGGACCGAGATCGACAATCCAGTCGGCAGTTTTGATCACGTCGAGATTGTGCTCAATCACCACGATGGTATTGCCCTGATCGCGCAGCTGATGCAGCACTTCCAGCAGCTGCTGGATATCGGCAAAGTGCAGGCCGGTAGTGGGCTCATCAAGGATATAGAGCGTCTGACCGGTGCCGCGCTTCGACAGCTCACGCGCCAGCTTAACGCGCTGCGCTTCACCGCCGGAAAGAGTAGTAGCGGACTGGCCGAGACGGATGTAAGAGAGACCCACATCGATCAGCGTCTGCAACTTACGCGCCAGCGCCGGCACCACATCGAAGAACTCCCGCGCTTCCTCAATGGTCATTTCCAGCACTTCGTGGATGCTCTTGCCCTTGTACTTCACTTCCAGCGTTTCGCGGTTATAGCGTTTGCCTTTGCACTGATCGCACGGCACATAAATGTCCGGTAAAAAGTGCATTTCGACTTTCAGTACGCCATCGCCCTGACAGGCTTCACAGCGTCCACCACGCACGTTGAAACTGAAGCGGCCCGGATTGTATCCACGCGAGCGCGCTTCCGGCACGCCAGCAAACAGTTCACGTACCGGCGTGAAGATGCCGGTGTAGGTTGCCGGGTTAGAGCGCGGTGTCCGGCCAATCGGGCTCTGGTCGATGTCGATGACCTTATCGAAATGCTCGAGGCCGGTGACCTCGCGATAGGCCGCCGGTTCCGCGATGGTCGCGCCGTTGAGCGCGCGCTGGGCAATCGGGAACAGCGTATCGTTGATCAGCGTCGATTTACCTGAACCCGATACGCCGGTGATGCAGGTAAACAGCCCGACCGGCAGCGTCAGCGTCACGTCCTTGAGGTTGTTGCCGCGTGCGCCCGTCACCTTCAGCACTTTGGCCGGATCGCCTTTAACCCGCTGCGACGGCACGGAAATTTCACGTTTGCCGCTAAGGAACTGGCCGGTCAGTGACGCTTCCTGCGCCATGATCTCATCCACGGTGCCTTCTGCCACGACCTGGCCGCCATGCACGCCCGCGCCGGGACCGATATCGATCACGTGGTCAGCCGCCCGAATCGCATCTTCATCGTGCTCAACCACAATCACCGTATTGCCGAGATCGCGCAGGTGAATCAGGGTGCCGAGCAGGCGCTCGTTATCGCGCTGATGCAGGCCGATAGAGGGCTCATCCAGCACGTACATCACGCCCACCAGGCCCGCGCCGATCTGGCTGGCCAGACGGATACGCTGTGCTTCACCGCCGGAAAGGGTTTCAGCCGAACGAGACATCGACAGGTAGTTCAGGCCGACGTTCACCAGGAAGCTCAGGCGATCGCTGATCTCTTTCAGCACTTTTTCCGCGATTTGGGCGCGCTGGCCGCTGAGCTTCAGGTTTTCAAAGAACGACATCGCATGACCGATACTCATCTCCGAGATGGTCGGCAGCGTGGTGTTTTCCACGAAGACATGGCGCGCTTCACGACGCAGACGCGTCCCATCGCAGGTGGCACAGGCCCGGTTGCTGATAAATTTCGCCAGCTCTTCGCGCACCGCTGACGATTCGGTCTCTTTGTAACGGCGTTCCATGTTGTTCAGCACGCCTTCAAACGGATGGCGACGCACGGAGGTGTCACCCCGATCGTTGATGTACTTGAACTCAATGGTCTCTTTACCGGAACCGTACAGAATCACTTTCTGCACGTTATCCGGCAGGCTGCCGAACGACGCTTCGATATCAAAATCGAGATGTTCCGCCAGTGAGCGCAGCATCTGGAAATAGTAGAAGTTACGGCGATCCCAGCCGCGGATTGCACCGCCCGCCAGCGAGAGCTCCGGGTTCTGGACTACCCGATCCGGGTCGAAATATTGCTGCACGCCCAGCCCATCACAGGTCGGACAGGCACCCGCCGGGTTGTTAAACGAGAACAGGCGCGGTTCCAGCTCGCTCATGCTGTAGCCACAAATCGGGCAGGCAAAGTTGGCAGAGAACAGCAACTCTTCAGCCGCGCTGTCATCCATATCCGCCACGATCGCCGTGCCGCCAGAGAGATCCAGCGTGGTTTCAAACGATTCGGCCAGCCGGGTTGCCAGATCGGCACGCACTTTAAAGCGATCAATCACTACTTCAATGGTGTGCTTCTTCTGCAGTTCAAGCTTTGGCGGATCGGAGAGATCGCATACTTCGCCGTCGATACGCGCACGAATGTAGCCCTGCGTCGCCAGGTTTTCCAGCGTTTTGGTGTGCTCGCCTTTACGATCCTTCACCACCGGAGCCAGCAGCATCAAGCGGCGGCCTTCCGGCTGAGAGAGCACCTGATCAACCATCTGGCTGACGGTCTGCGCCGCCAGCGGCACATCGTGATCCGGACAGCGCGGCTCACCGACGCGGGCAAACAGCAGACGCAGATAGTCGTGGATCTCGGTGATGGTACCGACCGTAGATCGCGGGTTATGTGAGGTTGATTTCTGCTCAATGGAAATGGCGGGCGACAAACCTTCGATATGATCGACGTCCGGTTTTTCCATCAGCGAAAGAAACTGGCGCGCATACGCAGAGAGCGACTCCACATAGCGGCGCTGACCTTCCGCATACAGCGTATCAAACGCCAGTGAGGATTTACCGGAGCCAGACAGGCCGGTCACCACAATGAGTTTGTCGCGTGGGATGGTCAGGTTGATGTTTTTCAAATTATGGGTGCGGGCACCACGAACTTCGATCTTATCCATTCACCTTTCCCGGATTAGCAGCACTCACCGCGCCTTGCCGACACGGCCAGAATAAACGCATCATTATGGCACAAAAAATAGACTGAATAAATATCCAGTACTCTTTGCCTTTTGGCGGCGGATGATTAAAATTGGAACCCCGCTCTAAAGTGGGAAACAGTCAGCAGGACGTGTTAGAATTGATAGATTAGACTGTATGCATTAACTCATCGGGAGACAGCAACATGGCCAGTCGTGGCGTTAACAAAGTGATTCTTGTCGGGAATCTGGGTCAGGATCCGGAAGTACGTTATATGCCAAATGGTGGCGCTGTTGCCAACATTACGCTGGCTACGTCGGAAAGCTGGCGCGACAAGCAGACCGGTGAAAACAAAGAGATCACTGAGTGGCACCGTGTGGTGCTGTTTGGCAAACTGGCTGAAGTCGCGGGTGAATACCTGAAAAAAGGGTCTCAGGTCTATATCGAAGGCCAGCTGCGCACTCGTAAATGGCAGGATCAGGGTGGCCAGGAGCGTTACACCACCGAAGTGGTGGTTAACGTCGGCGGCACCATGCAGATGCTGGGCGGCCGTCAGCAGGGCGGTAACGCCGGTGCATCAGCAGGCGGCGCGCAGGGCGGCGGTAACAACAACGGTTGGGGCCAGCCACAGCAGCCGCAGGGCAGCAATAATCAGTTCAGCGGCGGCGCGCAGTCCCGTCCGCAGCAGCAGCCTCAGAGCGCACCTGCCAGCAACAACAACGAACCGCCAATGGATTTTGACGACGATATCCCGTTCTGATCCGCCTGACAGCGCGACATTGATAGCAAACAGGCCCGGTATACCGGGCCTTTTTATTACCTTTAATAGCGGCTGCACAAACAGATCAGGCGAGGGACGCCCATTCGGTCAGGATTGCGTCACAGCTCAGCACGCGCGGCACGTTGCCGGGTATCAGCAGCGACGACCACACCTCATTATGCTGACCTATCAGCTGTTCTGCGCTCACCCAGCGGCGATCGGCGGTGGTATGCGCATCTGCCGCCACGGTGATGCGATAGCCGGCGCTGGCACCAACTTTAATGGTGGTATCCAGGCAGTAGTCTGTGGCACAGCCGCAAATCACAAATTCCTTCACCGCCAGCGTCTGAAGCAACGCAGCCAGACCAGTCTGCCAGAAGCTGTCGCAGGCCGTTTTAGTGATAAAATGCGCGCCGGCAGGCTGGTGGATCTCGGGCAACAGCGCAAAAGCATGACTGCCTTCAGGCAGGCTTTCCTCGGTATGCTGAATAAACACCGTGACATCGGCCCGCTCAGTCAGACGATTTATCTGCGCCACCCGCCCCTGCCAGTCAAAACGCGGCGTAGCGAATACGCCATTTTGCATATCTATAACCAACACCACTCGCTGTGCCATGCTTGATCCTATCGCGACGGAAAAAAGCAGTGTTGCCTGGCACCAGGCGGATGAATAGCAATATTTTGCATTTTATCGTCCATCACAGGCATGCTGAACTGCCTGTCGGTTAAATGAGGAGAGTGAAGTGGAGGGCGTTCCGGCTATTTTTCCCTGCGAGACAGATCGCGCGCAGTTTCAGCAGCTGTCTGAGTTACCCGGTGTGGAACTGTATCAGGCTCACATCTCTCGCTACGCCTTTGAACCGCATACGCATGAAGCCTTTGGTATCGGCACTATTGAAGCTGGCGCGCAGCGCTTTCGCTATCGCGGCACCCAATACACCGCACCCAAAGATTCGCTGGTGATGATGAATCCGGATGAACTGCATACCGGGGAATCCGCCTGTGCCGAAGGCTGGCGTTATCAGATGATCTATATCCAGCCACAGTTAATGGATGAGCTGACCGGCGATCGCGGCTGGTGGTTTAATGAGGCGCTGCTGACTGATTCCCGTCTGGCCCAGCCGCTGTCGCGCACCCTGGCGGCACTGTGGCAGGCGGACTCGGTGCTGGCACGTCAGGGATTGCTGTCGGAACTGTTATTGCAGATTCGGCCGCTGGCGCGGATGGCGTCGTCCGCCCGGCTTCAGCCAGCGCATCGCTTCGATAAGGTACGTGATTACCTGCGGGAAAACCTGGCGCAACCGGTGCGCCTTGAGGAGCTGGCGGCGCTGGCAGCATTATCGCCCTGGCACTTTTTACGTGCTTTTCGCCAGCATTATCATGTGACGCCGCATCAGATGCTGATGGCCTTTCGGCTGTATGATGCTAAACAGCGGCTGGCGCAGGGGGAGAGTGCAGCCAGCGTGGCGGCTGCGGTGGGGCTGACCGATCAGGCTCACCTGACCCGCGCCTTCGCCAACCGGTACGGTATTACTCCGGTCCGCTATCAGAAACAGGTGCGCCAGGCCTGAAAATCGCAATCTGCTACAAGCCTTTCCCGCCTCATTTCGCCACACTGCGCCAGACAAACGATAAAGGGAAAAATTATGCTCGCTGGCGTACTGTTTGCTGTGACCGCAGGTCTGATGTGGGGACTGATCTTTGTTGGCCCGTTGCTGGTGCCGGACTATCCCGGGGCGTTGCAATCAGCTGGCCGCTACGTTGCCTTTGGCCTGATTGCGCTGCCGCTGGCGTGGCACGACCGCCGTCGATTGCAGCGGCTGGTTGTGGCTGACTGGCGGGAAGCGGTAAAGCTTTCGCTGGTGGGCAACCTTCTTTATTACGCCTTTCTCGCCAATGCCATTCAGCGCACCGGCGCGCCGGTCTCGACCATGATAATCGGTACGCTGCCGGTGGTGATCGCTGTCACCGCGAACCTCTGTTACGGTCATCTTGAAGGGCGACTGCCGTGGCGGCGACTGTTTCCTGCCTTAATACTGATGGCGGCCGGGCTGGTGTGCGTGAATGCTGCCGAGTTGCAGGCTCATGGCAGCACGCTGGACCTCGGCCGGTATCTCACCGGGATTGTGCTGGCGATGCTGGCCGTGGTGTGCTGGACCTGGTATCCATTGCGTAACGCGCGCTGGCTGCGCACGCACCCTGAACACCGGCCTTCTACCTGGGCTACGGCGCAGGGGCTGGTCACGCTGCCGATGGCGCTGGTGCTGTATGCGCTGGTCAGCGCTCAGCTCGCCTGGCAGCAGCCTGACTTCACGCTGCCGTTTGGGCCACATCCTCGGGTCTTCATTCCGCTAATGCTGGCGATTGGTCTGCTCTGCTCCTGGCTGGGGACGCTGTGCTGGAATGCCGCCAGCCAGCGTTTACCCACTGTATTGATGGGGCCATTGATCGTTTTTGAAATCCTCTTTGGCCTTTTGTGGACTTTTCTCTGGCATCAAAGCTGGCCGCCGCTGCTGACCGTGGCCGGCATTGTTTTTCTGATGGCTGGCGTGCTGTGGGCGATGCGGATAAAACCGCAACCGCTGGTGGTGGCGATCAACGAGTAACGCTGCCAGTGGATAATCTTTGTTCTGTCGCGCGGTCAGCCGTCCGCGCGGCTTTTTAAGATTAAGTCGCATTCCGATTTGAACGATTTTGCATCCATATTCGCTACGTAATCGATTTCATACCTCACATCCGGCCGGACAGGCCGCTTCATCTTCACGCCATTGACGACAAGCCCAGGCTAAAAAACAGCCAGCACAGGTCAGAATCAGATCCTTTTTGATGTGTAACGCCCGGGCAGTGGTTGAAATTCATCCATTAATGAGACGAATTTCGGCCAGATAATGGCGATTAAGTGATTAACGACCTGCTGCTATTGCCTTCCGGACCTGAAGAACGGCGACTAAAAACCACTATTAACTTCATTCATTGATAAAAGAGTAAGAGAATTCCGCCGCTGCGTTTTTATTTAAAGATTAACGTCCGGCATCATTGATGCGCACTAAGGATGCAAAATGAGTAGGTACATAACGTTAGTGATAAGCAGTAATAAACTATTTATCCTGGATTAATCCTGGAGAAAGTTTTGCCGAATGACACTACTCGCGAATTAAAGCGTAACCGCAAAAATGGGGATTAGATCCATCATTAACTTAAAGGCGCGTAGGTTATTTTAAAAGCGATGTTTAAGCCGGCTTAACGGAAATAATGCAATTCAGTTCCGATGATTAGCCGAGCTTAACGAAGAAACACGAGACCCCAATCCCGCCGAAACGGGATTGGGAGAGGGGAAAGGTGCGTAGAATGCGAGACTTTTGCTGTTGTGAATCAATTTTACCGCAAAAAAAGAAGCTTAGCCGTGAAGCCATTCATTAGTTATAAATGGAGCGGAAAAGGGTGCCGCAATTGTCCTGTTAAATGATCTTCATCTCTTCTGGTAAGAACAAATCTCAGCGTTAAGTCTAAAAAGCGCGGTAGCATTGGGTTTAGCGATTCTCTGTGCCGGACGGATAATGATATACACTGCGGCTGATATCTAATAAACGACAGCTGCGACGGGTGCCGATGTCGAAGGTGCTCTGCAGGAAGTCGACCGCCTGACGTTTTTCATTCGTAGTAAAGAAGTTCTTCAGAACGCTTTGCAGCATCTCCTTATCAGAGTTCAGGGTTTGCAGTTCACGGGTAAGGTTCTGCAGTTTTTCCTCCAGCTCTTTGATTTTTCTGCCTTCTTCGGAAGACAGCCCAGAAAACTTCTTCTTCCAGCTGTAGAAAGTTGCTTCAGAGATACCCAGCTCTTCGCAAATCTCTCTGACTTTAACGCCCGATTCAGAAGCTTTAATGGCATTTGTGATTTGATCTTCGCTGTATCGTGACTTTCTCATAAATGCTCTTACCTTTCTTATCGATTAATGGATGAGAATGACTTTAATAATTCCTGGCACTGTAAGTTTCTATTAATGCAGTATTAAAGTGTGCGTATTGAATTGCGAAGGTTAAATTAAGATATTTAGAATAAATATCATCATGGGATAAATCTTATTTTATTCCGATCCGAGGGGCGCGCCTTCCTGGAGGCGGTTTTTTGTTATAAATTCATCGCATCCCAAATACGAAAAAATTCTACGTACGTTGGATATTTAGCATAACCGACTTGATTAATTTAGCGGTTATGACTCATGAAGATTGCACTATTTTCAGGCTGAAATCGTTTCCAACCGAACCGATTCGCGCCAAATATAATAAGAATTGTCCTGAATTTATTCTCCGGATCATGATGTGATTCTCAATTTTCGGACCAGCTTGGTTTGAAGTCTTACATTTTCGCCAGGCCCACTGAGCGCTTATTAATTCGTTACAGGGATGTTGTACCGAAGCGGTTGTAGTTGAGTAATACTAAGGAAGAGTCGATGAAATTGAGCGTAATGTCTAATGCCGCCTGGATGATGTCTGAGAAGATCATCTCCGTGTTTGGCGTCATATTTGTGACTTCTTACGTGGCGAAATCCTTTGGCCCAACGGTGTTTGGCCAGATGGCGTTTTCAACCTCACTATTTGCGATGGTGCAAACCGTTGCAATCTTTGGCACCGAAACCATTCTGTTTAAGCGTGTCAGTAAAAATGCGTCGAAAGGCTTACGCCTGATGACCATCGCGCGTACCTTGCGCATGGTGCTTTTACTGCTCACCTCGGTGCCAGTCTTAATCTGGGTCTGGTACAACATGCAGGAAAATTTCCTGGCATTTGCACTGGCCTCATTTGTTGCCTCGGTTTTTGTCACCCAGGATACGTTCAGCGTTTACAACAATGCGCGTCTTGCCTCGCGTCTGAATACCATCGCCAATGCGGTCGGCATGCTGCTGAGTTTCGCTATCAGCTTCACCATCGCCTGGCTGCGGTTGAATCCGCTGTGGCTGACGCTGTCGATTGTGGCGGTGACGCTGGTGCCTTACCTGATCAAGCGGCACAACTTTTATCAGGAACACCAGGATCAGATGCCGCCGCGTGAAAAGCGGACTGCCTATCTGCGTTACCTGATGTATGCCGGTCTGCCGCTGGCGATCTCCAGCATCTTTATTTCTGTCCAGGTCAAAGCGGCGCAGATGTTCCTGGCGGGTACCGCCCCGGCGCGCGACCTCGGCCTGTTTGCCGCGGCTAATACCATTTCTGCCTCGTGGATTTTTATCCCGGTGGCGCTGATTACCTCATGCTTCACTGAAATCTTCAGAGAGCGTGGCGAGGTGGCCATCAAGCTGGCGGCCCGGCTCAATGGTTACGTTATGGGTGTTTCATTGCTGATGCTGCTGGTCATCTCGTTATTCGGCGAGCAGATCATTATCGCGTTGTATGGTCCGGAATTTACACAGTCAGGAAGTCTCATAACGTTGCTGTCGATAGCGACCAGCTTTTCGGCAATGGGGACAGTAGCTTATCGCTACATGGTTAAGGAGGGAGGGTTTAACTATCTGCTGAAGAAAATCATTTGTCTGATGGTCATCAGTTTGCCGCTCTCATGGTGGTTGATTCAGGGCCACGGCATCATGGGAGCCGCGTGGAGCGTTTTCCTTTCAGAGCTTTTGTCCCTGACCGTCATGAATTACTTCTTTAAAAACGGCGTCATTCAAAAGATTCAAGTTTCCTCACTCAACTACAAAACCTACAAATGAGGTCCGATATGCTCAAGTTGAAAGAAGAACTCAGAAGAAGTGTGCAGTACTTTATTAAGAAGATGCCCTGGGCGTACCAGGACCGCATCTACTACTTCCACAAGTTCAGAAAGCTGCCCAATCTGCGTCAGCCAAAAGTGTTCAACGAAAAGGTGTTGTACCGTAAATTTGTCTATGGCGATTACCAGAACTATGGCCGCCTGTCGGACAAATATTCGGTGCGTGAATTTATTGCCGAAAAAATCGGTAATGAATACCTGATTCCGCTGGTACACGAAACCACTGACCCGACCACGCTGAACAGCTTACCGTGCTGGAAAGGGACGGTGATTAAGCCGAACCACGCCTCCAACATGGTGGAGATTCTGCTGGAAGAGCCAGACGCGCTGCGCAAACAGCAGATTATTCACGACTGCTACCGCTGGCTGAAGACCGACTTCGCTAACGAAGCACGTGAGATCCACTATCGCTACATCAAGCCGCGCATCCTGGTGGAGAAATACATCGGTGATGGCAAAAGCGCGCCGATTGATTACAAGTTCCACATGTTCAACAAGCGTGATGGCAAGTTCGAATATGTGCTGCAGGTGATCTACAACCGCTGCCAGCCGCTGCTGTCGATGAACTTCTACGTGAATAACCTCAACGAGGCGTTTCACAAGATTCGCGATACCGGTCTGGATGTCTCGCCGATTCTGCCGTCACTGCAACATGCGCTCGATCTGAGCAAAAAGCTGGCCAGTGATTTCGATTACGTGCGGGTCGATTGGTATATCCATGAAGAACAGATCTATTTCGGTGAACTCACTTTCACGCCGGGTGCAGGCCTGGTGACCGGATTGGATCGGGGTTTAAACCAGATGATGGGAGATATGTGGATTCAGGACCGCCGCGGAACGCAGAGACCGGGCGTCACAGTGCAGGATGTTAATATCCCTGCCATGTTGAAGAAAGTTTAAGCACACACAGCAATGTAAAAAACCCCGCCTGGCGGGGTTTTTTATTGGCAAAAATCAGGCTATCAACGCGACAGTCTCAGCGTATCACTCGATCAGGGCATCGGCCATTCAGCAGGCGCCTGACTCATCACGTCGATAAAGGCGTGCTTAGAGATTTCCATGAAGTTGTGCACGTTTTCCATGCTCAGGGTAATTCCCATCAGACCGGTAACGAACCAGCAGGTCATGCCTAAACCAATCCCGCCACACATGAATGCCATCACATGATGACTATCCTGACGCAATTTGGTTTTCAGGGTGCTGGCGAAAAACATCATTACTGCGCTCAACAATTCCCAACGCATAACAAGCAGACTGGTGGTTAACGTAGCCATCGGCCGGACCTCAATATCAGTAAGTATTCCTGACAATTTGCGGACATCACCGGCGGCGGAAAAGCGTGTCAGGAAGTGCTTTAGCGCCGTCAACCCAGGTTCATAGTGTGACTTGGGTCACATTATATCACCCGATTTGAAATTTTGAACAAAATTTGACACTGGTATGGCAGGAAATTGTTGCAGATATGAACAGCGGGAAGGGCAAATCAGAGAGGCGATCAGGCACGCCCGAAGACGGGCGTCCTGACAGTTAACGGACCGGGCAGCACTCGCCGGTGGTGCGCTGGGTAAAGCTGGCCATGCTGTCATTGCAGCCGAAGCTCAGCAGGCGAGGGCGCTGAATCGCCTGACGGCGCATGGTGTGACGGTAGGCGGTAGGGGTTTGCGAGAACTGGCGGCGAAACACCCGCGAGAAGGTCTGCTGCGAGTCATAGCCGTACTGCATCGCGATATCAAACACCGGGCGCTGGGTCTGAGACAGCGCTTCGGCTGCCAGCGTCAGGCGGCGTTCACGGATATAGCCGCCAAGCGTCTGTTTGGTGACGGTACGGAACATCCGCTGCAGGTGCCATTTCGAATAACCCGATTTTGCTGCCACTTCATCAATGGACAAACTTTTGTCCAGATTCTGGTCAATCCAGTGCGTCAGGGAATGAATGATCTCTTCTTGCATCATGGCCTCATCCTTCTGGTGCTTAATAAGCGGTAATGGGAGTTTAGTCGTTTTGATGGGAAGCGAGTATAATTCCTCAAGTTAACTTGAGGTAAAGAGCCAGATGAAAAAAGATCGCAACTACCCCAAACCGGTATTAACGCCGGGCGAAGTGGCGCGCCGCAGCGGCGTCGCGGTGTCAGCGCTGCACTTCTATGAAACCAAAGGGCTGATATTCAGTACCCGTAACGGCGGTAATCAGCGGCGTTACAGCCGTGATGTGCTGCGACGCGTGGCTATCATCAAAATTGCGCAACGCATCGGTATTCCGCTGGCGACCGTCAGCGACAGCCTTGAGCATATTCCGGCCAATAAGCGGATGTCGGCCCCGGAGTGGGACGCCCTGACTCAGCACTGGCGCGAAGAGCTGGATAAGCGCATCGAAACCCTGACCCGGCTGCGCAACGACCTTGATGGCTGTATCGGCTGCGGCTGTCTGTCGATGCGCGATTGTCCGCTGCGCAATCCGGGCGATCGGCTGGGTCAGCAAGGGTCAGGAGCGGTGCTGCTCGACCCGGAACAGGACGGTAACCATCCGGACGCGGAGTGACGTCTATACTGGTGGGAGGTCAACACACAGGGAATCATGATGATCACCGTTCACCATCTCGAGCAATCACGTTCACATCGGGTGCTATGGCTGCTGGAAGAGCTGGAAGTGCCGTATCAGATCAAACGTTATCAACGCGAGCCAACCATGCTGGCGCCCGAGGCGCTGAAAAAAGTGCATCCGCTGGGAAAATCACCGGTGATTACCGATGAAAACCGGGTGGTGGCGGAATCCGGGGCGATTCTCGAGTATCTGGAACAGAAATATGATCACGAATTCCGGCTGAAGCTGAGTGATGAAGAGTCGCTGTTGCAGTCGCGCTACTGGCTGCACTACGCCGAGGGTTCGCTGATGCCGCTGCTGGTGATGAAGCTGATCTTCGGACAGATGGGGAAAGCGCCGGTGCCCTGGCTGCTGCGCCCGGTTGGCGCGGCGTTTGGCAAAGGGGTGCAGAAGGCCTGGCTCGATAAACAGCTGCAACCGCATATGAAAATGATTGAGCAGCATCTGGCGGCTAATCCGTGGTTCGCGGGTCAGCGCTTCAGTATCGCCGACATTCAGATGAGCTTTCCGCTGCTGGCCCTGGCGCAACGTGTCGGGATGGAGCAGATGCCGGCCAGTCAGAAATGGCTGCAAACCGTTCAGCAGCGTGCTGCCTGGCAGCGGGCTATCGATCAGGGCGGCGAACTCTCTCTGCCAGGTTAATCCTCTCTCTGCTGGCGCACCGTTTTTTTTCGTGCGGCGCTGCCAGTTGTTCAGCGTTTAAAAATGTCTGTAACTTCAACGCCTCAGCCGATGCGGCCAGCCGCTGCCTGGCCGAAAACGGCGCTCACCACCTGATCTTTATGCTGATTAATGTCCTTCCGCCAGTTGAAAATGTGCCGGTAAACGCCGGATAATCGTTTGCCTTTTTATCTGGCGGTCCTTTGACTGCCAACTATCTGCGGCAAGGTAAACGTTTGCCTGGTGGAATTACTCCATCAATGCAGCCGGATTACCCGCTTATTTCAGGGACAGCGACGGTCGCAGAGCGATCCACACTACAAAAAATCTTTGAGGCTCAACTATGTCAATTGAATCACGCCCGGCCAGTGGAAAACTGGACGCCTGGTTCGCGATCTCGGCGCGCGGCAGCTGCGTGCGTCAGGAAATTCTGGCCGGACTGACTACCTTTCTGGCGATGGTCTATTCGGTCATTGTGGTACCGGGCATGCTCGGTAAAGCCGGTTTCCCGCCAACCGCGGTATTTGTCGCCACCTGCCTGGTAGCCAGTTTCGGCTCCATCCTGATGGGGCTGTGGGCCAATCTGCCGATGGCGATTGGCTGCGCCATTTCGCTGACCGCCTTTACCGCCTTTAGCCTGGTGCTGGGCCAGCACATCAGCGTACCGGTCGCGCTCGGTGCGGTATTCCTGATGGGGTTGCTGTTTACCCTGATCTCGGTGACCGGCATTCGGGCGTGGATCCTGCGCAACCTGCCAATGGGCGTGGCGCATGGCACCGGCGTCGGAATTGGATTGTTCCTGCTGCTGATCGCGGCGGATGGCGTCGGTCTGGTGGTAAAAAACCCGGCACCGGGTTTGCCGGTTGCGCTGGGTCAGTTTGCTACTTTCCCGGTGATCATGACGCTGCTGGGACTGGCGGCGATTTTTGGCCTGGAAAAACGGCGGGTACCGGGCGGCATTCTGATGACGATTATCGCCATTTCGCTGCTCGGGCTGATCTTCGATCCGGCGGTGAGCTACAAAGGATTGTTTGCTCTGCCGAGCCTGCGTGACGCCAGCGGTCAGTCGCTGGTGTTCAGCCTCGACATCATGGGCGCGTTGCAGCCGGTGGTGCTGCCGAGCGTGCTGGCACTGGTAATGACCGCAGTATTTGACGCCACCGGCACCATTCGCGCGGTGGCGGGGCAGGCCAATCTGCTGGATAAGCAGGGCCAGATTATCAATGGCGGTCGCGCCCTGACGACCGATTCGGTCAGCAGCCTGTTTGCGGGCCTGGTCGGCGCGTCACCTGCGGCGGTGTATATCGAGTCAGCGGCCGGTACTGCGGCGGGCGGAAAAACCGGCCTGACCGCCATCGTGGTCGGCCTGCTGTTTATGGTGATCCTGTTTATGTCACCGCTGGCCTGGCTGGTACCGGCTTACGCTACCGCACCCGCGCTGATGTATGTCGGTCTGCTGATGCTGAGTAACGTGGCGAAAATCGACTTTAATGACTTCGTCGATGCGATGTCCGGCCTGTTGACCGCGGTGATTATCGTGCTGACCTGCAACATCGTCACCGGCATCATGATCGGCTTTGCCTCGCTGGTGGTCGGCCGCGTTTTTGCGGGTGAATGGCGCAGGCTGAACCTCGGGACGGTGCTGATCGCCGTAGCGCTGGTGGCGTTTTACGCCGGCGGCTGGGCGATCTGACTGATCAACCGGGCGCGCAGCGGTGCGTCCGGAATTTTTCACTTTTTTCCCGCCAGCCGCACGCGTAGCTGACCCTTCAGGCTTCGGTTTGTTTTACACTTTAGCGCTCAACAATGATTGAAAGATAACGACGCGCCTAAGGAAAGCATGGAAATCTTTTTTACTATTCTCATCATGACGCTGGTGGTGTCGCTCTCTGGCGTCGCTGCCCGTATTTTGCCCTTTCAGATCCCGCTGCCGCTGGTGCAGATCGCCGCTGGCGCACTGCTGGCCTGGCCCACTTTTGGTCTGCATGTAGATTTTGACCCGGAACTGTTTCTGGTGCTGTTTATCCCGCCGCTGCTGTTTGCTGACGGCTGGAAAACGCCAATCAGCGAGTTCCTGCATCATGGTCGCGAGATTATTGGCTTAGCGCTGGCGCTGGTATTGATTACCGTGGTCGGCATTGGCTATCTGATCTACTGGATGGTGCCCGGCATTCCGCTGATCCCGGCCTTTGCGCTGGCGGCGGTGCTGTCTCCGACCGATGCCGTGGCGCTCTCCGGGATTGTCGGCGAAGGGCGTATCCCGAAGAAAATCATGTCGATTGTGCAGGGCGAAGCCCTGATGAACGACGCGTCAGGTCTGGTGTCGCTGAAATTCGCCGTCGCCGTCGCGATGGGCACCATGGTATTTACCTGGGGCGGTGCCAGCGTCGAATTCCTGAAAGTGGCGATTGGTGGTCTGATCGCCGGTGTGGCGGTCTGCTGGCTGTACGGTAAATCGCTGCGCATACTCAGCCGCTGGAGCGGTGACGATCCGGCCACCCAGACCGTGCTGCTGCTGCTGCTGCCGTTCGCCTCTTACCTGATTGCGGAACACCTCGGCGTATCGGGTATCCTCGCGGCCGTCGCGGCGGGGATGACCATCACCCGCTCCGGCATTATCCGTCAGGCACCGCTGGCGATGCGTTTGCGCGCCAATAGCGTCTGGCAGATGCTGGAGTTCGTGTTCAACGGCATGGTGTTCCTGATGCTGGGCCTGCAGCTGCCGGACATTCTGCAAACCTCGGTGGATCAGGCTAATGCCGATCCAAACGTTGAGCTGTGGATGCTGTTCGCCGATATCGGGCTGGTCTATCTGGCGCTGATGCTGGTGCGTTTTGGCTGGCTGTTTATCATGCAGCGCTTCAGCAAACGCCTGCTGAAGAAGAAGCCGCTGGAGTTCTCCAACTACTCGCTGCGTGAACTGCTGATCGCTTCCTTTGCCGGCGTCCGCGGGGCGATTACCCTCGCTGGTGTGCTGTCGATTCCGCTGTTCCTCAGCAACGGTGATCCGTTCCCGGCGCGTTATGAGCTGGTGTTTATCGCCACCGGGGTGATCCTGTTCTCGCTGCTGGTCGGAGTGGTGATCCTGCCGATTCTGCTGCGCGGTATTGATACCATTGATAAAAGTGCGCATCGTCGTGAGCTGCAAAATGCCCGCGCGGTAATGGCCAGCGTGGCGATTGAGAGCCTGCATAAGATGGAAGCGCGACTGGAAAAAGAGTCGGACCAGAACATCGATCCGGAACTGCTGAAAGAGGTGAGTCTGCGGGTGATCGGCAACTTACGCCGCCGCGCTGAAGGGAAAAATGACCTTGAGCACGCGCTGTTCGCTGAGAACCTGGAGCGCCGCTTCCGCCTGACCGGCCTGCGTGCCGAACGGGCCGAGGTCTACCATCTGCGCGCGACCCAGCAGATCTCCAATGAGACGATGCAGAAACTGCTGCACGATCTCGACCTGCTTGAAGCATTACTGATCGAAAAAGAAGAGTAAGCCTCTGCCGGCACGCTGCACCGCCAGTGCAGCGTGCCGCCGGTTCAGACCGACAGGCGCGGTGCCTGGTCTGGCCAGTGTTCGCGGCAGCAGGCGATCCACGCCTGAGCGCTGCGCGACAGATAGTTACCTTCACGCCAGATCAAACCCAGACTCCACTTCAGCTCCGATTCCAGCGGTAGCCACAGCAACGACTGTTTATCCAGCCGCTGGCAGATTGGCTCCGGCAGAATCGCCAGCCCCATTTCCGCCTGCACCATCGCCGCCAGAAAATCCCACTGGCCGCTGCGTACCGCTACCGTTGGCGTCAGGTTCTGTCGCTGGAACGCCTGCATCAACTGCCGGTTCAGTGAAAACTCCTCATTAAAAATCAGCAGCGGATGTTGCGCCAGTTCGGCCAGCCCAATCTGGCTGCGACTCAGCCACTCCGGCCGGCGCGGCAGCAGCACGCACAGCGGGTGATGCATCAGCGGCAGGGTATTCAGCGGCAGCTCCGCATCAACCGGCAGCGCCGTCAGAGCAATATCAAGGCTGCCGGCCAGCACCGCCTGCTGCACGGTCAGGCCGCCGAACTCAGAAATTTTCAGCTTCACGCCAGGATAACGACGGCGAAAGGCGGAGATCGATCCGGCAATCTGCATACCGACCATCGGCGGAATGCCGAGCCGCAGTTCTCCGGTCTTCAGCTGGTTAATATCGCCGATCTCCGCTTCAAGCTGATGGAATTCCTGCAGAATCGCCACGCCACGCTGATAGACCGCCTGGCCGCTGTCGGTCAGGTGCAGGCGACGGCCATCACGCAGGATCAGGGTACAGCCCAGCTCTTCCTCCAGCTGGCGTAACATCTTGCTGATGGTCGGCTGGGTGACGAACAGTTTTTGCGCCGCGCGGGTGAAACTCTGCTGGCGCACCACTTCGGTAAAGTAACGCAGGGCACGAACGTCCATAACTATTCCTTTTCGGCATGATTCTAATAATATTAATTCATTTTTTTCACCTTCTGTCGGCGATTTATACTGTCCTCCTGAATTTAATCGGGGAGAAAAGGCGATGGCATTCGCAATCAGTTCACGCAGGCCCAGCCGGCTGCAATGGCTCAGCCTGCCGCTCCAGCTGGGGTTATATATCGGCGTCTTTGTCGCCTGTGAGCAACTGGTCAACTGGCTGCACCTGCCGCTGCCCGCCAATATTGTCGGCATGGTGCTGATGCTGGTGCTCATCGTCACCCGGATAGTGCCGCTGAGCTGGGTTAAAGCGGGCTCCCGCTGGTTACTGGCCGAGATGCTGCTGTTCTTTATTCCGGCGGTGGTGGCGGTGGTGAACTACGGCGACCTGCTGCGGGTGGACGGCTGGCGCATCTGCGTGGTGATTGGCGTCAGTACGATGCTGGTGCTGGCCTCGACGGCGCTGGTGGTTGATCGACTCTACCGCTATGAAATCGCGCGCGCTGCGCGTAAGCAGGCCGGCGATGCGTGATCTGATAATCAGCCTGTTGTGCGTGGTGGTGACGCTGCTGGTCTACGCACTGAATAAACGGCTTTATCGCCGCTGGCGCACGCTGCTGCTGATGCCGCTGGTCATGACGCCGGTGGTGCTGGTGGCGCTGCTGCTGCTGACTCACATCAGCTGGCAGGACTACATTGCCGAAAATCACTGGTTACTCTGGCTGCTGGGTCCGGCGACGCTGGCGTTTGCGGTGCCGGTGTATGAGAACGTGGCAATCATCAAACGCCACTGGCTGTCGCTCAGCGCCGGGGTGCTCACCGCCACGGTGGTCGCGGTGTGCAGCTCAGTATGGCTGGCGCGTCTGTTAACGCTGCCGGAGTCGATTCAGCGCAGCCTGGCGGTGCGCTCCATTACCACGCCGTTTGCGCTGGCGGCGGCCGGGCCGATTGGTGGCCAGCCAGATCTGGTGGCGCTGTTCGTGGTGATCACCGGCGTGTTTGGCATGGCGGTCGGCGATGTGCTGTTTCTGCGGATCGCGATTAAGCAGGGCGTGGCAAAAGGGGCAGGATTAGGTGCCGCCTCGCACGGTGCCGGTACGGCACGCGCGTATCAGATGGGCCCACAGGAGGGTGTGGTGGCCAGCCTGGTGATGATGCTGTCCGGCGTTGTTACCGTGGTACTGGCCCCGCTGATTGGCCACCTGATGTGGGCGATACCGGCGTAACCGGCGCGTCGTGCTGCCAGCCGTGGCGCGACACCGGACCGGTGACACGTATTTTTACGTAAAGCTTGCTAAATAATGTTGTCTCCGCGTTTCAGACTGTTAACCTTGCGGCCGAATTAATTGTCCTTCACGGAGTGGAATCATGTTTAAGCAACTTGTTACCGGGAGCGCACTTGGCCTCGTTTTACTGAGCGGTGCCGCTCAGGCAATCGAAGGCAGTGTTGACGTCAGCGAGCACAACACCAACCTGAATGTGGGTCTCGGCACCACAACCCCTGGCCTGTTTCTGAAAGGCAACTGGCTGCGCAGCGACCATGACGGCAGCACCTACGGTGCCGGTCTGGGTTACAACGTTGACTTCGGACCTCTGCGTCTGGCGCCGACCGCAAAAGCGATCTTCACCCATCCTGAAGATGGAAAAGATGGATTTGCGGTGGCGCTGGGTGGCGCAGCGCAATACAACTTCAACAGCATGTGGGGTCTGTATGGCGAATATTATTACGCGCCAGAATCCTTCACCGATCAGCTCGACAGCTACCAGGAAGCGGGCGGTGGCCTGAGCTTCACCCCGATTTCACTGCTTAACCTGCGCGTCGGTTATCAGTACATCGAGCTGAACAACAAAGATGGCCGTAAAGATAACGTGCTGGTCGACGGTCCGTACGTCGGCGCATCGCTGCGTTTCTGATTCTGCCGATCCTGAAAAAAGGGCGGTACCCTGTGGGGTGCCGCCCTTTTTTTATCTCGCGCTTAGCTGAAAACTAATGCGCTCTGCCCTGGTCGATGCCGGAGCCGGTCTGCGAGCGGATAAACTGCATCCGGAAGCGTGAACGCTCCTCCGCGCCCTGCTGCGAATGATCGGTAACCGAGAACAGCCAGGTGCCGATAAACGCAATCGCCATGGAGAACAGCGCCGGATACTCGTACGGATAGATTGGCTTAGCATGACCCAGCACCTGTACCCAGACCGTCGGGCCGAGGATCATCAGCACCACGGCGGTAATCAGCCCCAGCCAGCCACCGACCATCGCGCCGCGCGTGGTCAGCTTTGACCAGTACATCGACAGCAGAATGATCGGGAAGTTACAGCTGGCGGCAATCGAGAAGGCCAGTCCGACCATGAATGCGATGTTCTGCTTCTCAAACAGAATGCCCAGCGCAATCGCCACCACACCTAATACCAGCACGGTGATTTTAGAGACCCGCAGCTCATCACGTTCGCTTGCCTGACCTTTACGGTAGACGCTGGCGTAGAGGTCATGCGAGACCGCCGAGGCACCGGCCAGCGTTAAGCCCGCTACCACCGCCAGAATGGTGGCAAAGGCCACCGCCGAAATAAAGCCGAGGAAGGTACTGCCACCCACCGCGTTAGCCAGATGTACCGCTGCCATATTGGTGCCGCCAATCAGCGCGCCGCTGGCATCTTTAAAGGCCGGATTCGCGCCAACCAGCAAGATCGCACCGAAGCCGATAATAAAGGTCAGGAAGTAGAAGTAGCCCATAAAGCCGGTGGCCCAGAACACGCTTTTACGCGCCTCTTTGGCATCGGCCACGGTAAAGAAGCGCATCAGAATATGCGGCAGACCAGCGGTACCAAACATCAATCCCAGCCCGAGTGACAGCGCCGAAATCGGATCTTTTACCAGCCCGCCCGGTTGCATAATCGCGATCCCTTTCGGGTGGACCGCCATCGCTTCGGTAAACAGCGTGTTGAAGCTAAAGCCGGTGGTCTTCATGACCATCACCGCCATAAAGGTGGCACCAAACAGCAGCAGCACCGCCTTGATAATCTGTACCCAGGTGGTGGCGAGCATGCCGCCAAACAGCACATACATCACCATCAGAATGCCGACCAGCACCACCGCTACGTGATAGTTGAGGCCAAACAGCAGCTGAATCAGTTTACCGGCACCGACCATCTGGGCAATCAGATAGAGCGCCACCACCACCAGCGAGCCGCAGGCGGAGAGGGTACGGATCGGTTTCTGCTTCAGCCGATACGAGGCGACGTCGGCGAAGGTGTAGCGGCCCAGATTACGCAGCCGTTCGGCGATCAGGAACAGAATCATCGGCCAGCCGACTAAAAAGCCGAGCGAGTAGATCAGCCCGTCATAACCGGAGGTGTAAACCAGCGCCGAGATGCCAAGGAACGAGGCGGCAGACATAAAGTCGCCCGCCATCGCCAGCCCATTCTGGAAGCCGGTAATATTGCCGCCAGCGGTGTAGTAGTCGCTGCGCGAACGGGTGCGCTTAGACGCCCAGTAGGTAATGCCCAGCGTGGCCCCGACGAAAATCACAAACATGACGATCGCCTGATAGTTAACCGCCTGACGCTGCACTGCGCCGGTAATCGCATCGGCGGCCAGCGCCGAAAACGGCAGCAGCGCCGCCAGCATCCATAAGCAGAGACGTATCATGATTTCACCTCGCTCAGGATCGCTTTGGTCAGCCGGTCAAACTCGCCGTTGGCACGCCAGACGTAAATGCCGGTCAGCACAAACGACATCACGATCAGTCCGACACCGATGGGAATACCGCGGGTGACGTTGGTTCCCGGATGCAGCGGTGTGCCGAGCCAGCCTGGCGCAAAGGCGATCAGCAGGATAAAACCGACATACAGCACCAGCATAATCAGCGACAGCAGCGTGGCGAACGCCTGGCGCTTACCGACTAATTCATGAAAGCGGGGATTACGTTCAATCTGTTGGTAGATTGCATCCTGTTTCGAAAGGGCGTCATTCATCACATTTTCTCCAGAGGTCTTGCAGGCGTAAACCTCACGCCAGGGCGCGGGTTCGGCTGGTAATTTTATTTGTGACTACAGAAACACACTGCGTAGGGCGGGCATGGCGGGAAATGATCTTCCCGCCGGATAAGGTGCGCTTAAGGCATTTTGATCGACTGTTTCTCCTCAAGCAGTTTTTCCACTACGCCAGGATCGGCGAGGGTGGAGGTATCGCCGAGATTGCTGGTATCGCCGGTGGCGATTTTGCGCAGAATACGACGCATGATCTTGCCGGAGCGGGTTTTCGGCAGCGAGTCGGTCCAGTGCAGCACATCCGGGGTGGCAATCGGGCCGATCTCTTTACGTACCCAGTTACGCACTTCGGTATAGAGTTCGGGCGACGGCTCCTCACCGTGGTTCAGGGTGATGTAAGCATAAATCGCCTGGCCCTTGATGCTGTGCGGAATGCCGACCACTGCGGCTTCAGCAATTTTCGGATGTGACACCAGCGCCGACTCAATCTCGGCGGTGCCAAGACGGTGGCCGGAGACGTTGAGCACGTCATCCACACGGCCGGTGATCCAGTAATAGCCATCCTCATCACGACGCGCACCGTCGCCGCTGAAGTAGACATTTTTAAAGGTAGAGAAGTAGGTCTGCTCAAAGCGATCGTGGTCGCCATACAGCGTACGGGCCTGACCCGGCCAGGATTCGGTGATCACCAGATTGCCTTCACAGGCGCCTTGCTGCGGCTGGCCTTCATTATCCACCAGCGCCGGTTGTACCCCGAAGAACGGTTTAGTGGCCGATCCCGCTTTGAGTTCGGTCGCACCCGGCAGCGGGGTGATCATGAAGCCGCCGGTTTCAGTCTGCCACCAGGTATCGACGATTGGGCAGCGGCTGTTGCCGATTTTCTTGTAGTACCACTCCCAGGCTTCCGGGTTAATCGGTTCACCGACTGACCCCATGATGCGCAGGCTGCTACGGTCGGTTCCCTGGATCGCTTTATCACCTTCAGCCATCAGGGCGCGGATCGCGGTAGGGGCGGTATAGAGCAGCGTCACCTTATGTTTATCCACCACTTCCGCCATGCGGCTCGGCGTTGGCCAGTTCGGCACCCCTTCAAACATCAGGGTAGTCGCGCCACAGGCCAGCGGACCGTATAGCAGGTAGCTGTGGCCGGTTATCCAGCCGACGTCGGCGGTACACCAGTAGACGTCGTCCTGATGGTAATCGAAGACAAATTTAAAAGTGGTCGCCGCGTAGACCAGATAACCGCCGGTGGTGTGCAACACCCCTTTCGGCTTACCGGTCGAGCCGGAGGTATAAAGGATAAACAGCGGATCTTCCGCTCCGACTTCGGCCGGAGAATGGTTGGTGCTGGCATTCAGCATCAGCTCATGCCACCAGCGGTCGCGACCTTCGATCCAGCCGATATCGTTGCCGGTACGCTGGAACACCACCACGTTTTTCACGCTGGTGACGTTAGGATTTTTTAACGCATCATCGACATTTTTCTTCAGCGGGATGCTGCGTCCGGCACGGACACCTTCATCGGCGGTAATCACCAGCGAAGCGCTGGAATCGACGATCCTGCCGGCCACGGCTTCCGGCGAAAAACCACCAAAAATTACCGAATGGACGGCACCGATACGCGCACAGGCCAGCATCGCCACGGCGGCTTCCGGCACCATCGGCATATAGATCGCCACCACATCGCCTTTCTTCACCTTGAGCAATTCCAGCACGTTGGCGAAGCGACAGACTTCAGCATGCAGCTGGCGGAAGGTCAGGGTTTTGCTCTCACTGGCGTCGTCGCCTTCCCAGATAATCGCCGGGTGGTCGCCGCGGGTCTGCAAATGCCGGTCAAGGCAGTTTGCCGCCAGATTGAGCGTGCCATCTTCGTACCAGCGAATGTCAATGTTGCCCGGCGCAAACGAGCAGTTTTTCACTTTGCTGTAGGGCTTGATCCAGTCGAGGATTTTGCCCTGTTCGCCCCAGAACGTATCCGGATCAGCGACAGATTGCTGATACATCGTCTGATACTGTTCAGCGGTGATCAGCGTGTTTGCTGCAATATTCTCTGGAACGGGATGTTTATGTATTTGGCTCATGGCGGATCTCCTTGAAGTTGTTAATGATATGTCAATCAATGGTTAATTGAAGCCCGCGCTGAGGCTTTGTTTCTTTTTTGCGCCGTAGATCACGCCCTCAACACCGCGCGCGATAAAGGGCTGATGAAGCGGTAATTGGTGATAAGTCCCTGCTGGCAATAAGGAATAAAGGTGTAACTTTTTGTGTTCAGGTGTGTTTAAAAAGCGAGCAAACGCGCCGGGTGAGTTTTTGCGCAATTCTGCATAGCTATGCGTTAATTCATCGAACTAATACTTTTCATAACAGCAGGTTAGGGATTTACGGCTGGCGCAGCATTTTATGCTACTTAGATGGTGAACTTTTAAACGAAGACGCCAAGGGTTGCATTTACCACAGCGAAAATGGTACTTATCTCGCCCCTGTTCTGCAGGTATCAACTCAGACCGCGTCTGAAAATGGGTATGGGAATCATCAGATTTTCGTGCGAGGCGCTGTCTCCAAACACCCTCTAATTTACCGGGCTTTTTGCTCACTTCCCTGTGTGTATTGTCTTCTGCACCTTCGCAGTAGAGAGAAACGGGTTTTGACTGAGGAAATTACGCGTTATGAAAGGTTTTAAAATCAGCCTGGCCTGGCAGATTCTGATAGCCCTGGTGCTTGGCATCGTTGTGGGTGCCGTGCTGCATAATCAGCCAGACAATCGTGAATGGTTAGTCACCAATATTCTCAGCCCGGCGGGCGACATCTTTATCCACCTGATTAAGATGATTGTGGTACCGATCGTGATCTCATCACTGATCGTCGGGATTGCCGGCGTCGGCGATGCCAAAAAGTTGGGACGCATCGGCGTCAAAACGATTCTCTACTTTGAAGTGATCACCACCCTTGCCATTGTGGTCGGGATTACCCTGGCCAACGTATTTCAACCCGGCACCGGCATCGATATGTCAACGCTGGCAACGGTGGACATCTCTAAATATGAAGCCACCACGGCGGAAGTGCAGGGCGGTCCGCACAGCCTGGTCGCCACCATTCTGTCGCTGATCCCGCAGAACATTTTCGCCTCGATGGTGAAAGGTGACATGCTGCCGATTATCTTCTTCTCGGTGCTGTTTGGCTTAGGCCTGTCATCTCTGCCGTCAGAACAGCGCGATCCGCTGGTGAATCTGTTCCGTGGCATCTCTGAAACCATGTTCAAAGTGACGCACATGATCATGCGCTATGCGCCGGTCGGTGTGTTCGCCCTGATTGCCGTCACCATCGCTAACTTCGGCTTCGCCTCGCTGTGGCCGCTGGCTAAGCTGGTGCTGCTGGTCTATGCGGCGATTCTGTTCTTCGCCTTTGTGGTGCTGGGTGGCGTTGCGCGCTTCTGTAAGCTGCGTATCACCACGCTGATGCGTATCCTCAAAGATGAGCTGATTCTCTCTTACTCCACCTCCAGCTCAGAGACGGTATTGCCACGCATCATGCAGAAGATGGAAGCCTACGGCGCGCCGAAAGCAATCACCAGCTTCGTGGTGCCGACCGGTTATTCGTTTAACCTTGATGGCTCAACCCTGTATCAGAGTATCGCCGCCATCTTTATCGCCCAGCTGTATGGCATCGATCTGTCGCTGAGCGACGAGATTATCCTGGTGCTGACGCTGATGGTGACCTCGAAAGGCATCGCTGGCGTGCCAGGCGTCTCCTTCGTGGTGCTGCTGGCGACGCTGGGCAGCGTCGGTATTCCGCTGGAAGGGCTGGCATTCATCGCCGGTGTTGACCGTATAATGGACATGGCGCGTACTGCCCTGAACGTCATTGGTAACGCTCTGGCGGTGCTGGTTATCGCCCGCTGGGAAAACCAGTTCGACGCCGAACAGGCGAAAGAGTATGAACTGCAACTGCGCACTCAGACCGCCAGTTAATCGCACTGCTTAATAAAAAAGGCTCAACGAAAGTTGGGCCTTTTTTGTTTCCGGCAAATGACTGTGACCGGTTCAACCGCACACCTTACCTGACACCTGACACCTGACACCTGATACCTGATACCTGATACCTGATACCTGACCTTGTCTCTTCTCTTTTCAAAAGCGATCCAAAAGTCCGCGGGAAGAGCAGGTTCACCCGAAGAGTAAAGCGTCCCACGCCAGGGAAGGCGTGGGCCGAGCGTCAGGGATGACGAATGCGTCTTTACGATCGGGTGAATCTTCTCTGCCCCTGCACCCGGCGTGAAGCAAGCGCGTTCCTGGCTCACACCTTCAGGGTCAGATGCATCACTAAATCCCATCACCCAACCTGAAGCGAACACCCGCCAGCCAGAATCCCCGCTTTATTTGATCCCTATTCGCATCCATGCAAAAAAGATCTCACCGATGAATTAATCATTCGTTATGATGAGTCATATATTGAATAATTTATTCCTATGCGGAGCCTGTTATGAAAATTGACCTCAGCCAGATGATCACCGAAGGCCGTAATCCTGCCAGTCAGAACATCGACGAGCTATCGACCGAAGCGATGTTGCGCGTCATTAATGACGAGGATAAGAAGGTGGCGCTGGCGGTTGAAGCGATTGTGCCGCAGATAGCCGAAGCGGTTGATGCTATCAGCGCTGCGTTTCAGGCCGGTGGACGCCTGATCTATTGCGGTGCAGGAACGTCCGGGCGACTGGGTATTCTGGATGCCAGCGAGTGTCCGCCCACCTTTGGTACTCCGCGGGAACAGGTGGTAGGACTGATCGCCGGTGGCCATCGGGCGATTCTACAGGCGGTGGAAAATGCTGAAGATAACCGGGCACAGGGCGCGCAGGATCTGCGGGATATCAACTTCAGCCGCGAGGATGTGCTGGTCGGCATCGCAGCCAGTGGCCGCACGCCTTACGTCCTTGGCGCGCTGGAGTATGCCGGTCAGCTCGGTGCTACCACCGTCGCCCTGACCTGTAACCCCGGCAGTCCGATGTCTCAGGCCGCAGCGATTGCCCTGACGCCGGTCGTGGGGCCAGAAGTGGTCACCGGCTCGTCACGCATGAAAGCGGGTACCGCCCAGAAGCTGGTGCTTAACATGCTGACCACCGGGGCGATGATCCGCAGCGGTAAAGTCTACGGCAACCTGATGGTGGATGTTGAAGCGACCAATCAGAAGCTGGTCCAGCGCCAGGTGAACATCGTCAGGCAGGCGACCGATTGCGATGACGCCACCGCCAGTGCCGCACTGAGCGCCTGCGGCGGCCACTGCAAAACGGCCATCCTGATGGTGCTGGCCGGACTGACCGCTGATGAAGCGCAGACGCTACTCGCACAACATCAGGGCTTTATTCGTCAGGCGCTGCAGGCAGCGGGAGCACGCTGATGGCGAAAATTACCGACGCACTATTACGCGACATTCTGCAGGCGGTCGGCGGGGGGCAAAATATCGCCAACTGCGGCAACTGCATGACGCGGCTGCGGCTGACGCTCAATCAGCCCGAACGGGTTGATCTCACCCGGCTGAAAAGCCTGCCGGGCGTGCTGGGAGTGATCGACAGTGATGCCCAGTTGCAGATTGTGCTCGGCCCCGGCAAAGCGCAGACCGCAGCAGAGGGGATGCAGACCTTACTGGCACAGGGTGAAGCACCGGCGCTCAGCGAGCTGGCCGCGCAGCACAAGCAACAGATGAAGGCAAAACAGACCAGCGGCCTGCATCAGTTTCTGTCGCGCTTCGCCACTATATTTACCCCACTCATTCCCGGCTTTATCGGCGCAGGCTTACTGCTGGGATTTGCCACTCTGCTTGAACAGAGCCTGCACCTGAATGCGCCGGGCGAGCATGCGCCCTGGCTGCTGCACAGCGTGGCGTACATGAAGGTGTTCGGCAAAGGACTGTTCACCTTCCTCAGCATCCTGATCGGCTATAACGCCCAGAAAGCCTTTGGCGGCAGCGGGGTGAATGGCGCGATCATCGCCTCACTGTTTGTTCTCGGCTACGTCCCGACCGCCACGGTCGGCTACTACAGCGGGATGGAAAGCTTTTTCGGCCTGACTATCGACCCGCGCGGCAATATTATCGGCGTGCTGCTGGCGGCCATTATCGGGGCGTGGATTGAAAAGCAGATCCGCAAAATCATCCCGGATAATCTGGATATGATCCTCACCTCGATGTTTACCCTGCTGATCACCGGTGCGATTACTTACCTGCTGATCATGCCGCTGGGTGGCGAACTGTTTAAAGGCATGTCCTGGTTGTTCATCCACCTGAATAACAACCCCTTTGGCTGTGCGCTGCTGGCCGGACTGTTCCTGATCGCGGTGATGTTTGGCATTCATCAGGGCTTTATTCCGGTCTACTTCGCGCTGATGGAAACCCAGGGCTTCAACTCACTGTTTCCGATTCTGGCGATGGCCGGTGCAGGCCAGGTTGGCGCTTCGCTGGCGCTGTGGTGTAAGGCAGAAAAAGGGGCGCTGCTGCGGGCGCAAATCAAAGGTGCGATTGTGCCGGGGCTGCTCGGGGTGGGCGAACCGCTGATTTACGGCGTCACGCTGCCGCGACTCAAGCCGTTTATCACCGCCTGTGGCGGCGGGGCGCTGGGCGGTTTCTTTATCGGCCTGGTGGCGTGGCTGGGCTTACCGATCGGCATGAATACCGTGTTTGGCCCGTCGGGACTGGTGACGCTGCCGCTAATGACCTCCAGCCAGGGCATTTTTGCTGGCATGGCGGTCTATCTGGCCGGACTGATGGTGGCCTGGGTCGGCGGCTTTTTCCTCACCTGGTGGTTTGGCACCCGCAATGTCGATCTCAGCTGACGCCAGCGTAATGCAGCCATTCTCCAGTGGCGCTAACGAATGACATGACGGAAAAATGTGAAAGCCGCTGCAAAGCGGCTTTTTTATTGCCACTAATTTAACGGAAACGCTAAAGAGAGTAGGAAAGCATGCCGAAAACATAAAAAAAGGTAATCGTTATTTATTTGCCCAACGCTTCCACGCTGACAACATCACCCCAGCGTGCAGGATAATGGGTCTTCAAGGACTTTTGAGATGCGTAATAACCAGCCCGTTTCCCAGCGTGAATATCTGTTCGACGATCACGCGACCCTGATGTCGACTACCGATCTCAACAGTTACATCACCTATGCTAACGATGCGTTTATTGAGGCGAGCGGCTTCTCTACCGAAGAGATCAACGGCCAGCCACACAATATGGTGCGTCACCCGGATATGCCGGCAGAAGCCTTTGCCGATATGTGGGCCACGCTGAAACAGGGCGAACCCTGGACAGCACTGGTGAAAAACCGCCGTAAAAATGGCGATCATTACTGGGTACGCGCCAATGCCATACCGGTGGTGCGCGACGGGAAGGTGCAGGGCTATATGTCGGTGCGCACCAAACCGGGCGCGGAAGAAGTACGTCAGGCGGAGGCGCTGTATCAGGATTTTCAGGCAGGGCGCACGAAAGGACGACGCTTTTATAAAGGCCTGGTGGTGCGCAGCGGCTGGCGGCGACCTGCTTCTATCCTGAAAACGCTGCCGCTTCGCTGGCGTATCCGCAGCACCCTGTTGACCTTACTGCCGCTGTCGGTGGCGGGCGTCTGGGCCGCAGGCGTCACGCCGGCGGCACTGGGCGGCTTCACGGTGGGGATGACGGCACTGCTGACGCTGGCCAGCCTGTGGCTGGAGCAGCAGATCTCACGGCCTATCGAGCGGATGTGCAAACAGGCGCTGAGCGTGGCGACCGGTGCCAGCCATAAAGTTGATCAGATGGATCGGGTTGATGAAGTCGGCGTCACGCTGCGCGCCATCGGCCAGCTCGGGTTAATGTTCCGCTGGCTGGTGGATGATGTCAGCGGACAGGCGATAAACGTACTCAGCGCCAGCGACGCCATCGCCCGCAGTAACAACGAGCTGAGTCGCCGCACCGAGCAGGCGGCCGCTAACGTACAGCAAACCGCCGCCACCATGAATGAGATGACCGCGACGGTGAAAAGCAACACCGAAACCGCCCATGAAGTGAATACCCTGTCGTCAGATACCAGCAGCGCGGCGATGAAAGGCGGCGACGTAATGAAAGAGATGATGGAGATGATGGGCGAAATTGCTGACAGTTCAAAGCGCATCGCCAACATCACCAGCGTGATCGACGGTATTGCTTTCCAGACCAATATTCTGGCGCTTAACGCGGCGGTTGAAGCAGCGCGGGCGGGCGAGCAGGGCAAGGGGTTTGCAGTGGTGGCAGGTGAAGTCCGCAGCCTGGCGCAGCGTAGCGCCAAAGCCGCCAGTGAGATTAAAATGCTGGTAGAGACCAGCGCCAGCCGGGTCAGTTCCGGCAATCAGCACGCCAGCGCAGCGGGCCGCACCATGCAGGATATCGTCTCGCAGGTGCAGAACGTCACCACGCTGATTGCACAGATCAGTGCGGCCACCGCTGAACAGGCTACGGCGCTGAGCGAAGTCAGTAGCGCGGTAGAAGATCTGGATGACATCACCCACCAGAACGCTGCCCGGGTAGCCGAAAGCGCCGAAGCATCCGGCCGCATGACGCATCAGGCCAACCGCCTGGTGGAAGCGATCAGCGTATTTCGCTAAGAGGCCAGCGCCTGGCTGCTGTCGCGTCCGGCACGCAGCGCGCCAGGTGACTGACCGACAATGCGCTTAAAGGCGCGACTAAAAGCCGCAATTGAGCCGTAGCCGAGATGAAAGGCGACGGCTTCCACCGCCTCACCGTTATTCACAATGCGCTGCACCGCCAGCCGCATCCGCAGCTCGGTCAGATAACGCAGCGGCGTCATGCCGGTGGCGTTAAGAAAGCGCTCGGCAAATACCGAACGTGAGCAGCCCGCCACGCGGGCCAGCCGCGCCACCGTCCAGTTCTCGCCCGGTTCGCGGTGCATGGCGGCAATTGCCTGACTGAGCCGCGGATCGCGCATCGCCTGTACCAGTCCGCTGCTTTTACCGCAGCCATTCTCCACCCAGCCACGCACAATCAGCGCCGCTACCACATCCGCCAGACGCGAAAGGATGCCAGCGAAGCCCGCCTGCCGGGTGCGCGACTCGCGTTCCATCGCCTCCAGAATCGGCCGGATCTCCGGGTACTGCGACAGCAGGGTACTCACCAGCATCACATCCGGCATGGTATTAATCAGCGGCTGCATGCCGCCGAGTTCAAACGCCATACAGGCGCTGAACAACAGCACGCTGTGTTCGTCGTCACAGGCATCGGCCGGGGCGGTGATGGCGCAGACGCTGTCGCAGATCGGTTTGCTCGCCATATTGGCGACACACTGACACTCCACCTCTTCGCTGGAGATCAGGCTGTGCGGTTTGCCATGCGGCACTAACAGCGCATCGCCACTGTTAAGCTGAAACACCTCGCCTGAGGCGCTGCGCACCTGCAACATGCCGCGTCCGACAAAGTGAAACTGTGCCCGTCCTGGCGCGTTATCAAAGCGCAATCCGAACGGGGCGCTGACGGCGATGCGCTGATAGTTAACCCCATACAGCCGCATTCCCATCAGCAGTTCACTGGTCAGGTCTTCATAATGGCTCATACGATTCCAGACGAATTATCAAAAATGACGGTGTAAGCATCATAGATCGTCTTGCGGCTGCCCACTATTATCATACTTACTTTTTTTTGCATCCGGAGAAGCAGCATGAGTCTGACAACCGAAGTGGCTGATGAGGTTTCCTCGCCCGCCCGTCCCGCGTGGGGCGCGGTATTTGCAATGGCGTTTGGCGTATTCAGCCTGATCACCGCCGAATTTTTACCGGTCAGTTTACTGACGCCGATGGCTCAGAGTCTTGGCGTCTCCGAAGGTCAGGCGGGTCAGACCGTAACCATTACAGCACTGGTCGCGCTGTTTACCAGCCTGATCACCGCCAGCATCACCCGACGGATTGACCGCCGCATCGTGATGCTGGTGTTTTCGCTGCTGCTGATTGCTTCAGCGCTGATGGTGGCGCTGGCCGGGAACCTGACGACCATCCTGCTGGCGCGCGTGCTGCTGGGCATGGCGATTGGTGGCTTCTGGACGCTATCGACCGCGATTACCATGCGGCTGGTGCCGGCCGATCAGGTGCCGCGCGCGCTCTCCATCGTCTTTAGCGGTATCTCGCTGGCGACCATTATCGCCACGCCGCTCGGCAGTTATCTCGGTGGGCTGGTCGGCTGGCGCAACATCTTTATGCTGACCGCCGGTCTGGGGGCCGTGGCGCTGTTGTGGCAATTTTTCACCCTGCCCGCGATGCCGGCAGAGAATAAGGCGCGTAGCGGCGGGGTGCTGGATCTGCTGCGGATCGGCGTGATGCGCTGGGGCATGCTGGCCGTCATCATGATGTTTACCGGCCACTTCGCCTTCTTTACCTATCTGCGCCCGTTCCTTGAAGGCGTTGCTCAGCTGAATCTCAATCAGCTATCGCTGGCGCTGCTGGCGTTTGGTGTAGCGAACTTTTTCGGGACTTCGCTGGCTGGCTACCTGGTGACCCGCAGCGTATCGCTGACCCTCAGTGGCATGGCGCTGCTGATGAGCCTCACCGCGCTGCTGCTGGTGAGCTTCGGCGACGTCAGCTGGCTGGTTGGCGTGGGCGTGGCGGTATGGGGCATGGCGTTTGGTTCGATGCCAACCGGCTGGTCAACCTGGATTTCGCGCGCGGTACCGGATGATGCCGAATCAGGCGGGGGTTTACTGGTGGCGACTATCCAGCTGGCGATCACCGTCGGTGCCGCAGCGGGGGGCTGGATGTTTGACCTGCGCGGTGCGGGTGGCGTATTCCTCGCCAGCGGGGTACTGATGCTGCTGGCGGCGCTGACTATCTTCAGCCGGGTGCGGCATCACGGTTAATCGATCAAAGGCAGCCATTTGTGCTGCCTTTTTTATTTACTGTGGATTATTAACCTTTTGAGCAATAACTGTGCGAAATGTGCTTTTCATCATCAGTTTTATTGAAAGAGATAAGCAAAAGTCTCCGCTTTTTACTGATCAAGATTCGGCCTAGTATATCTATCAACAAGGCAACACGCCTTACCTGATAAAACTTAATCGAGGAATTGACCATGAAATCTATCAAAACTTTTGCAGCAGTTATCGCGCTTTCTGTTCTGCCATTCGCCAGCTTTGCCCAGTCTGTGACCGCTGTCGACTCTACGCTGGACGGCGCTGAAGCGAAAATCGCTGCTCAGGCGCAGGAACACGGTGCTTCATATAAAATCACCGAAGCCTACACCAACAACGGCGTTCACATGACCGCTGAGCTGCTGAAATAAGCTGCGCATTCTCCGCTTGTGCTGACAGGACGCCCCCGGGCGTCCTGGCGGCGTTGGTTGCTGACCAATAATAATCCTGTCACTTTCCCACCGAAATAATTATTATTCTCAAAAACATTCTCATCTGATCGCGGGTCAGATGCTTTCTGGTTGCAATGTCGGGCTTTCTTTTCACCGTGTCTGCGGTGGATTTACTATGGAGAAGTTATGAAAGCGATAATCAATACGCGCTGGGCGCTGCGTCCTATGATGCTGGCGACAGCACTGTTTTCTGCGTCAGGCTTACTGGCGGTGCAGGCAGATGAACTCAACCAGCCGATCGGCAAAGGCGTGTACGAACTGGCCTTCAGCCCGAAAGATAACGCGGTTTTTGTCGCCACGTCACAGAACAGCAACGGAAACGGTGGCACGGTTTTCCGTCTCGATCCCACCACGCTGGCGGTGCAGCAGTCGATTAACAGTGACCTGAAAGCGTTTGGCGCAGCGATCAACCCGCAGACTAACGTGCTTTACGTCGGCAATACCGTTGAGGGTTCACTGACCGCCATTGACGCCAGCAGCGGCAAAGTGCTCAACAGCCTGCTACTCGATGGCCGCAAGCGCAGTGAAACGGTACGTCCGCTGCAGCCGCGTCAGGTGGCCGTCGATGTGAAAACCAATCGCGTTTATGTTACCGGTCTGGGACCGCAGAGCGTGGTCTGGGTGGTGGATGGCAGCACGCTGCAGCTGATCAGTACCGTGCCGAATACCGGCAAAATGGCGACCGGGCTGGCGGTAGATTCAGCGGCGCAGAAAGTTTACGTCACCAATGGCGACGGTGAGCTGGTTACCCTCAACGCCCGCACTAATGCGATTGAGAAGAAGCAGAAGATCGACGGCGATAAAGAGCACTTTTTCCTCAACATTGCGCTGGATACGCGCGGTCAGCGTGCCTTCCTCAGCGATTCGAAGCAGGCTCAGGTGCTGGTGGTCGATTTGCGCACTCAGCAGGTGATCCAGCGAATTGACGTGCCGGAATCACTGGCGGTGCTGTTCAATCAGGATCGCAATGAGCTGTATGTTACTCACCGTAAAGCGGGCGAAGTCAGCATCATTGACGCCAGCAACTACCGCGTGAAACGGAGCGTGAAAACCCCAGGTCTGCCGAACAGCCTCGCTTTGTCCGCCGACGGTAATACGCTCTATGTCAGCGTCAAGCAACCGGGTTCGCGTAAAGCGCCGCCAAAAGATCCCGACAGCGTCATGCGTATTGCCTTGTAAAAGGTGATTGCCACTTACCGGCGCGGGGGCGTTCTTTCACCTCCAGCCTCTGTAAATAATAAAGCCACTCATCAGAGTGGCTTTATTATTTTCAAAGCCGGTTTGCGGTCTGGGAGATCCTTTTGCCCTGGTCGCTCGCGAGACACTTGTCTTTATAGCTTATTCGCTATAAGGATGTTGCGATGTGAGATGTGAATACAACTAATAGATTTGATGAGTGGTTTAAGACTCAGACCGAGGAACTGAAGAGGGTATGCTTGCAGCGAGGGTTATCCTGTCTGAGTATGGGCCGCAGTTAGGGAGGCCGTTTGCTGATACCGTAGACGACTCTGATTTTCCGAATATGAAAGAACTAAGAGTGCAGCATCAAGGCAAACCGATACGAACCTTCTTTGCTTTTGACCCTTCTCGCCGCCGCATTGTGTTGTGTGCAGGCGATAAAACCGGGGTTAAGGAAAATAAATTCTATAAAGACATGATCAAACTGGCAGATGCTGAATTCTGTAAGTACCTGAATGGAGCGGATAATGGCTAATTTAAAAGAGCTGATAGCAAAACAAAGCTCGGAAAGTCGCGAGCGCATTGCCGAAAAAGTTGATGCAATGCGGCAGGTTGTCGCGCTAAACATGTTGCGGGAAGAACTCAACCTTTCACAGACAGAGATGGCACACGCAATGGGTGTGAAACAGCCAACTATCGCCAGAATGGAACAGGCTGATAATGATCCCCGCCTTTCTACGCTGAAGCGTTATGTTACCGCTCTGGGAGGCGAGATAAGTATCGATGTCAAATTGCCGACAGGCAAAAGAATAGCGTTTGATCTGTGATTAAAAAAAAGAAGCCACATTATTGCGGCTTCTCTCTTTCCAGCCCGTTATACCTCTTCTGACGCTTCGCGCATCATCTCATCGTGCGGGATATCATCCAGAATCTGCTCAAAGCTGCGCAGACGTTTGTAGATCGACATCAGTTCAACCAGCGTTGACCATGAAGCGATCAGGTACTGGAATGAACCACGCACCTGGTCAAATACGTTTGTAATCTGGTTCAGCAGGCCCAGCGTGATGGTGCCGGCCACAATCGACGGAAACAGCAGAAACAGGCCAAACACATTATCCACCTGCAGATAGAGAATGCGGGTGATGTTGAAGTAGAGATAGTGAAAGTAGAGACGGAAGTAGTTGAACCGTACCCGACCGAACAGCTCCTGCACCGTCTGTGGCCGGGCGCGGTCAGCATTATCCTCGCCATACACCAGCTCTTTACGGTAAGCCGCTTCCACCCGCTGATTACGAAACTCCAGGCCGGGTAATTTAATGCCGACTATCGCCAGTAAACCGGTGCCGAATACCGACCACAGCACGGCGGCAATCACCAGCGCATACGGAATATTGCCAAGGAACGGCACATCTTTGACATGGTGCGACAGCGCCACCAGCACCGGCAAAAAGGCCACTAAGGTCATGATCGCCTGAATAAAACTGACGCCCCAGTCTTCCAGCGTAGAGGCAAACCGCATGGTGTCTTCCTGCACACGCTGCGCGGCGCCTTCGACATGACGCAGTCGCTGCCAGTTATGCATATAGTAGTTGTTCATGGCGGTACGCCAGCGGAAAACCCAGTGGCTGATAAAGAACGAATTGAGCACGCCAATCACTACCGCGATCAACGCAATGCCGAGAAAAGCACGCACTTCGTGATAAAACTCAACGATCTGCACCGATCCCGCTTTCGTCAGCGCCTTCTGAATTAAGTCGTAAAACGGACCATACCAGGCGTTGACCGCCACGCCGACCTGCACACCAAACCAGGTGACAAAAATAATCAGCGCCGATCCCCAGACTGACCAGCGCTGCCACGGATGATTGTCAATCAGCCGCCAGGCGAGGGCAAAAACGGCCACCATTATCCAGTAGTAGAGATAAAACCACAGCTGGCTGGCGGCAATAAACCGCGCGGCACTGGTGGGTAATGGCTGTTTCATCGCTGCGTCGAGGGTGGGCCACATGCCGGGCAGATGCGCGGCAAAGCCAAACCAGGCAAAAATCGCTAATAAGCTCCAGAGGGCCGCTGAGCTGAAAAACAGCGCTGGCCGCGGGAAAAAAGACTTAAACATAGGCACTCCGCTGTTGTGTGTTGCCTGTTATAACGTTTTGCCTGCCTGATGTCTGTAGTCTGTTGTTTCTGCTGATGACAGCCGGGGTGGATGTTAATGAAATTGTGCGGTTTTGTTTCCGGGAACTAAATCTTTATCGACAGTGGTGTTACACTAGCGCGCATTGTTACCGGTAACAATGAAGCTGTAACCCTTAATCCGCTAATAAAAATCATAACAACGCAACCATTTACCCTTTCATACCGCCGACTGGCGGGAATGAGGCAATGTCATGTCAGAACAAAAAAAGGGTCATTCACGCAGGGATTTTTTGCTGAAGACTATCACCCTGGCGCCAGCAATGGCGGTAGGCAGTACGGCGATGGGCGCACTGTCGCTGCCGCTGGCGGCACAGGCGGCTGAGACCCCGGCCGCGCCCCAGCAGGCGCGTGACTACCAGCCCGCCTGGTTCACCGCCGAAGAGTTCGCGTTTATCTCCGCCGCGGTTGCACGCCTGATCCCGCGCGATGAGCGCGGCCCTGGCGCGCTGGAAGCCGGCGTGCCGGAGTTCATTGATCGCCAGATGAATACCCCATATGCCACCGGCTCTAACTGGTATATGCAGGGACCGTTTAATCCCGACCTGCCAAAAGAGCTGGGCTATCAGCTGCCGCTGGTGCCGCAGCAGATTTACCGCCTGGGCATTGCCGATGCCGATGGCTACAGCAAACAGCAACATGGCAAGGTGTTTGCGCAGCTGAGCGGCGAGCAGCAGGATGCTTTACTGCAGGCGATGGAGAGTGGCAGCGCTGAATTCAGCCAGTTGCCGGCCAAAACCTTCTTTGCGTTTCTGCTGCAAAACACCCGCGAAGGCTTCTTCAGCGATCCTATCCACGGCGGTAATCAGGGAATGGTGGGCTGGAAGCTGATCAACTTCCCTGGCGCACGCGCCGACTTTATGGACTGGGTAGAGCGCGGCGAACGTTATCCGTTCCCGTCAGTGTCGATTCGCGGGGAGAGAGCGTAAGCATGGCAAACGAAATGAAAAAAGTGGATGCGGTGATCGTCGGTTTCGGCTGGGCAGGCGCGATCATGGCGAAAGAGTTGACCGAAGCGGGTCTCAACGTGCTGGCGCTGGAACGCGGACCGCATCGCGATACCTATCCTGACGGCTCTTACCCGCAGTCAATTGATGAGCTGACCTACAACGTCCGCAAAAAACTGTTCCAGGATCTCTCTAAAAGCACCGTCACCATTCGTCATGATGCTTCGCAGACCGCGGTACCTTATCGCCAGCTGGCCGCGTTTCTGCCGGGCACCGGCACCGGCGGCGCGGGTCTGCACTGGTCTGGCGTCCATTTCCGCGTCGATCCGATTGAACTGCGGATGCGCAGCCATTACGAAGAGCGTTACGGCAAGAACTTCATTCCGCAGGGCATGACGATTCAGGACTTTGGCGTCAGCTATGACGAACTGGAGCCGTTCTTCGACAAGGCGGAAAAGGTGTTTGGTACCTCAGGTAGCGCCTGGAGCATCAAAGGTCAGGTGGTGGGGAAAGACAAGGGCGGTAACCCGTTTGCGCCCGATCGTTCAGATAACTTCCCGCTGCCCGCGCAGAAGCGCACTTATTCGGCGCAGCTGTTCGCCCAGGCAGCAGAGTCGGTGGGCTATCACCCTTACGATCTGCCGTCCGCTAACACCTCCGGCCCGTACACTAATCCCTACGGTGCACAGATGGGCCCGTGCAACTTCTGCGGTTTCTGCAGTGGTTATGCCTGCTACATGTACTCCAAGGCGTCGCCAAACGTCAATATTCTGCCTGCGCTGCGTCAGGAACCGAAGTTTGAGCTGCGCAATAACGCCTACGTGCTGCGGGTTAACCTCAGCGACGACAAAAAGCGCGCCACCGGCGTGACCTATGTTGATGGTCAGGGCCGCGAGCAGATTCAGCCTGCAGATCTGGTGATCCTCTCCGCTTTCCAGTTCCACAACGTGCACCTGATGCTGCTGTCGGGCATTGGCAAACCTTACAACCCGATCACCAACGAAGGCACCGTCGGCCGTAACTTCGCCTATCAGAACCTCTCGACGCTGAAGGCGCTGTTCGACAAAAACACCACCACCAACCCATTTATCGGTGCGGGTGGCGCGGGCGTCGGGATTGATGATTTCAATGCCGATAACTTCGATCACGGTCCGCACGGCTTTGTCGGGGGATCGCCATTCTGGGTTAACCAGGCGGGCACCAAACCGATCTCTGGCCTGCCGGTGCCGGCGGGTACGCCAAACTGGGGCAGCCAGTGGAAAGCCGCAGTGGCCGACACCTATACCCATCACCTGTCGATGGATGCCCACGGTGCGCACCAGTCCTATCGCGCTAACTACCTTGATCTCGATCCGAACTACAAAGATGCCTACGGCCAGCCTCTGCTGCGTATGACCTTTGACTGGCAGGAGAACGACATCAAAATGGCGCAGTTCATGGTCGGCAAGATGCATAAAATCGCCGAAGCCATGAACCCGAAAATGATCATTGGCGGCGCGAAAAAGCCGGGCAGCCATTTCGATTCGACCGTTTATCAGACCACCCACATCAGTGGTGGGGCGATCATGGGCGACGATCCGAAAACCAGCGCGGTAAACCGCTATCTGCAGAGCTGGGATGTGCCGAATGTGTTTGTGCCAGGCGCTTCCGCCTTCCCGCAGGGACTGGGCTACAACCCGACCGGCATGGTGGCGGCGCTGACGTACTGGTCAGCTAAAGCGATTCGTGAGCAGTACCTGAAGAACCCGGGTCCACTGGTGCAGGCATAAGGAACATGGCGATGAAAAATGGCATTCTGGCCCTGATTTTGGGCACCCTGACCTTCGCCGCGCTGGCGGACGACAACCGTGACGAGCTGGTGAAACGGGGCGAGTATCTGGCGCGGGCCGGTGACTGTGTTGCCTGTCACACCGCGAAAGACGGCGCGGCGTTTGCTGGCGGCCTGCCGATGGCTACGCCGATTGGCACCATCTATTCCACCAACATCACGCCCGATCCGGCAACCGGCATTGGCGACTACAGCTACGACGACTTCCAGAAGGCGGTTCGTCATGGCGTGGCGAAAAATGGCGATACGCTCTATCCGGCGATGCCGTTTCCCTCTTACGCGGTGGTCAGCGATGAGGACATGAAGGCGCTTTATGCTTACTTCATGCACGGCGTGGCGGCGGTGAAGCAACCGAATAAAGAGAGCGACATTCCGTGGCCGCTGTCGATGCGCTGGCCGCTGGCGATCTGGCGTACGGTGTTTGCTCCCGAGGTGAAGGCGTTCCAGCCTGCCGCACAGGAAGATCCGGTGCTGGCGCGCGGCCGCTACCTGGTGGAAGGTCTGGGCCACTGTGGCGCCTGCCACACGCCGCGCAGCGTCACCATGCAGGAGAAGGCGCTGACCAACCAGGAAGGCAGTGACTATCTGGCTGGCAGCAGCGCGCCGATTGATGGCTGGACCGCCAGCAACCTGCGCGGCGATAACCGCGATGGGCTGGGCCGCTGGAGTGAAGACGATCTGCGGCAGTTCCTGCGCTATGGCCGCAACGATCAGACCGCCGCATTTGGTGGCATGACCGAGGTGGTTGAGCACAGTCTGCAGCATCTGAGCGACGCCGATATCACCGCCATTGCGCGTTATCTGAAGTCGCTCGGCGCGAAAGATCCGCATCAGACGGTGTTCAGCGTCGATGACGCCACCGCCAAAGCGTTGTGGAAAGGTGACGACAGTGCGACCGGCGCAGCCACCTATGTCGACAGCTGTGCCGCCTGCCATAAAACCGACGGCAGTGGCTATCAGCGCTTCTTCCCGGCGCTGCGTGGCAACCCGGTGGTGCAGGCCGATGATCCGACCTCGCTGATCCATATCGTGCTGGTGGGCGGACAGTTGCCTGGCGTACAGGGCGCGCCGTCGACCATCACCATGCCGGCGTTTGGCTGGCGTCTGAACGATCAGCAGGTTGCCGATGTGGTCAACTTCGTGCGTAACAGCTGGGGCAACAAGGCGTCTGAACCGGTCAGCGCGAAGCAGGTCGCTGCGCTGCGTAAAGATGAGAAAGATCGGCTGGGCAGCGCCGATATCCGGGTGCTGGAAGGTCAGTAATCTGCCATAAAGCGGGCCGGTCCCCTGGCGGTGCCGGCCGCTTCTTTTCTGCTAAATATTCTCCAGATCGATGCCGCGGGTTTTCGGCCCGTAAAAGCCCACCGACAGCATCACGATCACCATGCTCAGGACGATAAAGGCGATCACGCCTGGCGTACCGGCGTACTGCAAAATTACCCCGATCAGAATACTGCTGAATACCGTAGAGAGACGGCTGAACGAATAGCAGAAGCCCACGGCGCGGGCGCGAATATGGGTCGGGAAAATCTCGGTCTGATAGGCGTGATAGCTGAAGGTCAGCCAGGCGTTAGACCAGGTGATCAGGAAACCACAGGCGATCAACAACAGCGGATTGGTCTGGAAGGCGAACAGCGTACCGAACACCACGGTCATCAGCGACGACAGAACGATCTGCCATTTATTCTCCAGCTTATCCGCGTAGCGGCTACAGATCAGCGAACCAAGCGGGTAGGCCAGGGTGATAAAAAAGGCATACAGCAAACTGTGGGTCACCGTGGTGCCGCTGCCCGACAGCAGCGCAGGCAGCCAGTTACCGAAACCAAAAAAGCCGATCGCCTGGAAGAAGTTCATTACCACCAGCATCAGGGTGCGCTGGCGCCAGGCCGGTGACCAGATCTCCCGGAAACTGCCCCGTTTTGGCAACTGTGCAGCGGCGTCATCGGGGGGAAAGGGTGCGCCAGGCGTCAGGCCGCAGCGTTGTTCCATGGTGGATAACACCTGATGTGCCTGCTGATGACGGCCCTGCTGCGCCAGCCAGCGCGCCGATTCGGGCAGGTTCTTACGGATAAACCAGATCACCAGCGAACAGACGGCACCGGCGATTACCACCCAGCGCCAGCCTTCAAGGTTCAGCAGCGTTTGTGGCACCAGCCACCACGACATCAGGGCCACGCTGGGCACCGACAGAAACTGCACAAAAAAGGAGAAGGCGAACGCCCGGCTGCGGAGGTGGCTGGGAACCCACTCCGACAGATAGGTATCGATAGTCACCAGTTCGACCCCGAGGCCAATACCGACCAGCAGGCGAAACAGGATAATCATCTCCGCGCTCTGCTGAAACGCCATCAGCAGTGAAAACAGGCCGTACCACAGCAGCGCGCACATAAAGGTCAGACGGCGGCCAAACCGGTCGGCATAAGGGGCCAGCAGGCTGGCACCAATAAACAGACCAAGAAAGGTGGCGGAAGCAAACGCCGCCTGATCGGAAAACCCGAACACGCCAGCGCCGCCGGTGTGAAACAGTCCGGCCGCCAGCAGGCCGGAGCTGATATAGCCGGTTTCAAACAGATCGTAGAGTTCGAAAAAGCCGCCCAGCGCCAGCAGCGTGATAAACCGCCATAATCCGGCGGAGGAGGGCAGCGCATCAATGCGGCCGGCTAAGCTGGAACGGGCAGCCGCTGCGGTGGCAATCGGCGTAATCCCGGTGGTACAGGTGGTTGTCATGTCAGGCTAAACCTCGGGCAGTGTTTGCAGGTGTCGCAGGGCTGATGCTTATTAAAATAGTTAACCCTTAGCACGCGAAGAAATAGCAGAATAATCAATTCGCCTGCGGTTGCCGAGAGGGATGATGGTGAGTTTTTAGCAACGTACGTTGCACTTTTCGCCGTCCGTGGCGTTGTGCCTTACGGCAGATGCGGCCAGACGCCCGGACCGATCGGCAGTCCCAGCCAGTACCACACCACCAGCAGCGCTATCCAGCTGATAAAAAACACCAGCGGGTAGGGAAAGATCAACACGTAATAGGTGCCGAGCTGCGCATCTTTCTGGTATCGCTGCAAAAAGGCGAGAAACAGCGGCAGGAACGGCGACATCGGCGCCAGCGGCAGCACCGCTGAATCAGCAATACGGAAAATCATCTGCGCAAAGGCGGGATGAAAGCCGAGCAGCATAAACATCGGCACAAATACCGGGGCCAGAATTGACCAGATCGCCGAGCCGCTGGCGATAAACATACAGAGAAACGCCGACAGGAACATCAGTCCGAGAAACGCCGGCGCGCCGCTGATACCCGCGCTTTCCAGCACATCTGTCAGGCCAATCGCCATAAACTTGCCCATGTTGCTCCAGTTAAAGAACGCCACGAACTGCGACAGCGGAAACACCATCACGATAAAGCCCGCCATCCCTTTCATCGGATCAACCAGCAGCTGCGGAATATCGTCCGGGCGGCGGATCTGGCGGGTGACCACGCCGTAGGCAATCGCCACCACAAAGAAGAACAGGATGATGATCGGTACGATACCCTGAATAAACGGCGAGGGAATGATGGCCCCGCTGGTGGGATTACGCAGCGGGGCATTCTCCGGCACCACCAGCAGTGCCATCAGGGCGATAAACAGCAGCGCAGCAATCCCGGCGGCCCGCAGGCCACGGTTCTCCAGCGGCGTGAGCGGGGCCAGCCTTTCACCGTTGCCCTGCCACTGTGGCAGGCGCGGCTCGACAAATTTATCGGTCAGCAGCGCCCCGACAAAGGTCAGGACAATCACCGAGGTCGCCATAAAAAACCAGTTATCGATGACGCTGACGTGCACCGTATCGCTGACCGCTTTGGCCGCTTCGGTACTGATGCCGGAGAGCAGCACGTCAGTGGTGACGATCAGCAGATTGGCAGTAAAACCCGACGCCACCCCAGCAATCGCCGCCAGCAGTCCCGCTACCGGATGACGGCCGACTGCCAGGAAGATCAGCGCACCGAGCGGCGGCATCACCACCAGCGCCGCATCCGACGAGATATGGCTGAAGAAGGCAATAAACAGCACCATGTAACTGGCGTAGCGACGGCTGACGCGCGACGCCATCTTCACCATCAGCGACTGCAACAGGCCGACTTTTTCCGCCAGACCTGCTCCAATCACCAGCGCCAGAATCGATCCCAGCGGAGTAAAGCTGCTGAAGTTCTTGATGATATTCGGCAGGATCCACTGAATACCGGCGACGCTCAGCAGGTTATTTACCCGCACCATTTCGCCGTTGCTGGGATTTTTTACCGCCAGATCCAGCGCACTGATAATGGCGGTGGCCACCATCAGCACCACAATCAAATAGACAAACAGTAAAAACGGATTGGGGACTTTATTTCCCACCCGCTCAACCCAGCTAAAAAGTCGTCCAGGGCTGCGGTTCTCTGATGTTGCTTCCATAGTTTCTGGTCTCGTCTTGTGTCCCGTCATCCACGGCAGCGCGCGCGATACCGGACGTTGAGTAAGGCGTCCGGCAATACATTCACCTGCGGCACGGCGGAATCAGAGAAGGTGTTTGCAATAATATTTTTTATAGCGGTCCGCGCCGGTGACGCGGCCGTTGGCTCATTCGGCCAGTTTTGTTGGTGTGATCCCGGCAGGGATCGGGCAGTGATAAGGTTGTGTGGCGCGGACCCGGTTGAACTCGGCCTGACAGCGGGCCAGCGCCGCCGGATCCTGCAACAGCGTGACGACGGTGGCGGCCATCACTTTGCCCGCCAGCAGCATCCCCTTGTGCCCAATGCTGGTGCGACCCTGCGCCACCAGCTGCCAGGTATGCAGCGGCGTACCGAAGGTGAAGCAGGGCGCAAAGCACTGTGCGGTCGGTGTCACCCAGCTGACATCCCCGACATCAGTCGAGCCATACAGCAGTTCACGGGTCACTGCATAGGGCGCTACCTGATCCATAAACAGCTTGTCACCCAGTTGCTCAACCCAGGCCTGGCCTGCTTCTCCGCCGGTACGGGCTGCGTTGAGCCGCGCATTGCGCAGATCGTCAGCGGTCAGGGTGGCGCGTATCTCTGCTGCGAACGCCCGCTCCTCATCGCTGTAAGCGGGCAGACCAAACTGATGCAAATAACGCTCCATCACCGCTTCCAGCGCGCGATTAGGCACATAGTCGGAGCAGGCTTTATCAAAACGCACCGTCAGAGTGGTGTCGGTCATCAGCGCGGCCCCGCGGGCGACGTTGATTACCCGCTGATAGATATCCTGCGCCTGCTGCAGTTCCGGCGCGCGGATCAGGTAGAGCACTTCCGCGTCGGCCTGCACCACGTTCGGCGAGACGCCGCCGCTGTTGGTGACCGCATAGTGCAGCCGCGCTTCCTGCACGATGTGCTCGCGCAGAAAGTTGGCGCCGGTGTTCATCAGGGTGACCGCATCCAGCGCGCTGCGACCGAGGTGCGGTGAGTTAGCAGCGTGCGCCGCCACCCCTTTGAAGCTGAACGCCGCCTGGATATTGGCGAGGGTGCGCAGGTTAAACATCCCGCTGAAGCCTTCGGGATGCCAGGTCACCGCAGCATCGACATCATCAAACAGCCCTTCACGCACCATAAAGGTTTTGCCGGAGCCGCCTTCTTCGCCGGGACAGCCGTAAAACCGTACCGTTCCGCCAGTGGCATGCTGCTGCATCCAGGCTTTTACCGCGCTGGCCGCCGCCACGCCAGCGGTGCCGAGCAGGTTATGGCCGCAGCCGTGGCCGTTGCCGTTGGCCTCCAGCGGTTGCGGTCGGGCGCATCCGGCCTGCTGGCTCAGACCCGCCAGCGCATCAAACTCCCCGAGGATGGCGATCACCGGTTTACCGCTGCCGAAGCTGGCGATAAAGGCGGTATCAAGGCCGCCGACGCCGCGCGCCACGGTGAAGCCCTCATCTGCCAGCGCATCGGCCAGCAGGGCGGACGAGCGGGTTTCGGCAAAGCGGGTTTCCGGTGTGTCCCAGATGGCATCGCTGAGGGCGCTGAAGCGTGCCTGATGGCGGTCGATATAATCAGCAATGAAGGCTTCCATCATCGGCCACCGCCAAACTGCGCCTGATTCAGCGCCAGGGTTGCCAGCAGGGTGATCGCCACGGGCATCACCTGCTCATCAAAGTCGAACTTCGCGTTGTGGTGTCCCGCCGCCAGATCGCAGCCGAAAATGGCGTACGAGGCCTGACCGCCGTGCTGCTTGACCCGCTCCATCATGTAGGTGGCATCTTCCGAACCGGCCGCCTGGGCTTTGCGATCGACCACCGAATCGAAAATCCCGAGCGCATCTGCCTGCTGGTGGATGAAGTCCACCCACGGCTGGGTCGGCGTGGAGCTGCGGGCAGCCCCCATCAGCTGCACCTGATGTTCAACGCCATACATCGCCGCCGCGCCGGCAATGACCCGCAGCGCCTGCTGGTAAATGTCATCGTTAACCTGATTGGTAATGCCGCGGGTTTCGACTTTCAGCAGCGCACAGTCAGGTACCACGTTACGACCGGTACCGGCCTGCAATACGCCAACGTTAACCCGGGCCACCCCGCCGCTGTGCTGGGTAAGACCGTGCAGCGCCAGCGTGGCCTGGGCCGCCGCCAGCAGGGCATTGCGACCCTCTTCCGGGCGGCCACCGGCATGCGCGCCGACGCCGGTAAAATTGACGTCGAGCTTGGTGGTGGCGAGGAAGCTGTCGCTGCCGCACACCAGTTCACCCGCCGGCACGCCGGTGCCGAGGTGAATGGCAGTAAACAGATCCACATCATCCACCACGCCTGCCGCCACCATCGCTTTGGCGCCGCGCACACCCTCTTCGGCCGGCTGGAAAATTAATTTAATCGTGCCGCTCAGCTGATCTTTCATCGCCATTAATATCGACGCCAGGCCGAGGCCGATGGTGGTGTGACCGTCATGACCGCAGGCGTGCATCATGCCGGGATTGCAGGAGGCGAAGCCTTCACGCTGTGGCAGGTGATCTGCGGCCTGGCTCTCGTTGAGATCGAGTGCGTCCATATCTACCCGAAAGCCGATAACCGGACCGGGACGGCCGGTATCCAGCGTCGCCACGATGCCGCAAAATCCGCCGGAGAAGTGGCTAATCCACTGCGGTAAAGCCCCCTGTTGCAGCGCCCGGGTTTCCTGCTGCTTCAACACGTCTTCGCTGGGTAAGCCCATGCGCGCGTCGGCATCGATCACCTCACGGCCCAGTTGCAGTTGATAACCCAGCTTGTGCAGTTCGTCGGCCACCCGGGTGGCGGTGCGGAATTCGACCCAGCCAGATTCGGCATAATGGTGGAACTCCCGTCGCCAGCTTTTTAACTGCGCCAGCCGGGCACTGATATGGTCGGAAAGAGTATTCATCGGCACGATCCTTACTGTTGGTTTTTTACGCACTGTCTCGAATCTACACAATGGTAATAACCGGCATAAGATGCGAATATCTTGTGACTGATAAACAACGGTTATCACAAAATCTATGTCTGCCAACCTCAAGCTTCACCAGCTGCGCGCCTTTGTCGATGTGGCGCGTCAGGGCAGTATCCGCGCGGCGAGCCGTCTTTCCGGGCTTTCTCAGCCAGCATTAACCAAAGCGATCCAGGAGCTGGAGCGTGAACTTGGCGCGCGGCTGTTTATCCGCCGTCAGCAGGGCGTGGTCTTAACCGATATCGGTGATAACTTTTTTCGTCATGCCAGTCTGGTACTGGCCGAGCTGCGGGTGGCGCAGGAGGATATTCAGCAGCGGCTGGGGCTGGGTGGCGGTCAGGTGAACATTGGCGTTGGCGGCAGCGTGGCACGCACCATCATGCCGCAGGTGATTAATCAGTTTCATCGCGAATACCCGCTGGTGAAGGTGCGCATCGTTGAAGGGCAACTGGTGTCGATGGTGCATGAACTGCGGCAGGGCGCGCTCGATTTCACCATCAATACTTACGATCAAAGCCACCTCGATCAGGAGCTGATGTATGAGCGAATGATGGAGCGTGAGTACAAAGTGGTGGTGCGTAAGGGTCATCCGCTGGAAAAAGCCCGGTCGCTGGCGGCGTTGCAGCAGGCTGACTGGACCATGCCGACGCCCAAAGGCAGCTACTACCGCCTGTTGCACGATCTGTTCGACGAACGCGGCATGGCACCGAAAATCGTGGTGACCTGCGAGACCTTTATGGCCTGTACCAGCCTGGTGGCGCAAAGCGATTTCATCAGTATTTTATCGGTGGATGTGATCGACGATCCGATTCTCGGCCGGTCACTGGTGGCACTGACGCTGGATGAGCCGCTGCCCAAAGCGGTCTTCTATCTGATTCAGCGTAAGGACACCGCGCTGACCCCGATGAGCAGTTATATGGCGCAGTTATTTCGCCGTTATTGCCAGCGCTGACCGGCAGCGTTCTTTCATCGTCTACACTTGGTGTATTCGCGTAAACGTGAGTCCAACCCACAATCGGAGGTGACGATGCAAGTCTGTCCATATCTGTTTCTCTATGGTCGCTGTGAAGAGGCAATTGAGTTTTACCTGCAGGCCACAGGCGGGAAACTGCTGGAGAAAATGACCTTTGGCGACATGCCAGAGCAGGGCGAGCAGGTAGGCGATCAATCTGCGCCGCCACAGCCGCCGGAAAAAATCATGCACGCACATCTGCGCATCGGTCAGGGAGAGTTGATGCTGAGCGACGGAAACACGCAGAAGCCGCCTGCGTCCGATCATGCCGGTTACGCGGTCAGCCTCGCCACTACTGACGCGGAACAGGGTAAAGCCTGGTTTGAGAAACTGTCAGTGGGCGGTAACGTGACGACCCCGTGGCAGGAGACGTTCTGGTCGAATGGCTTTGCGATGTTTATTGATAAGTTCGGCATTCCATGGCGCATCAACGTGGTGAAACCGCAGGAATAATGGTGTGGTTTAGCCGATCGGCGCCGGCAACAGCGGCGCCGTTTTCAGCTCACAGTCACAACGGCCAGCTTTGCAGCCAGCCGCGTGCTCATCAGAAGTTGTAACCCGCCACCAGGTAGTAACCCCAGCCGGTCGATTTCACTTCAAACGGACCGTTGCCGAAGTTCAGCTCCTGCCCATCCGCCCACTGACCGCCATTGTGGAAGTAACGCGCCACGGCAGAGAAGTGCCAGTGATCGTAACCCAGTGACAGAATGTGGCTGGAGGCGATGGAGTTGCTGGTGCGCGACGACCCGCCTTTCTCGTTGAGATCGGAGCCCCAGTCAAAGTTGGTGAAGCCCACATAGCCAAGATTACCGCCCCACAGCGTGGTGATCGGCACGAAATATTTCACCTTGAAGCGATAGCCATCCCAGCTGTTTTCATTCGCGGCGCCGTAGTTTTCCCACTGGTATTTGGCATAGACGTTCAGTGACAGGCCGACATCGCTGTGGGTATCGATATCGGTACCCAGGCCCATATACCAGGTGTTCTGGCGGTTATCGCTGTTGCGGCCCATGTCGTAGATATAGTTGTTGGCGAAGTACCACTCTTTGAACGGACCAAACGCCAGACTGGTGCCGGTCAGTTTGTCGATTGAGAAGCGCGGTTCAATCTCCATAAACATCGGGGAACCGTGGTCAAAAATCCCGTTGGCGTTGCTGTTACCTACGCCGAAGAAGTTGGTCAGATCGAGATAACCGTAAAAATCGAACCAGTCTTTTTTGGCAAACGCTTCATATTCCAGATAAACGTCGTTGTTGAACTGTGGTCCAAAGCGCGTGTGGTAGCTGCCCACCACGTTTACGCTCTGATGCCACCAGTCGGACAGGTATTGCGGATCGCTATCAGCGGCTTGCGCAACACCTGTCCAGGAACATGCCAGCACGGCACCTGCTATCAACGTTTTGAATTTCATTATCATTAACCACATGCTTTTGACCGCTGCACAGCAGGCGCAGTCAGAGAGAAGTCGATCCCTGGGTGGGGAGTGAGTTAGTCAGGACAAAACAGCCGGTTTTCAGCTCGCGTAGCGTGCCTGCAACACAGCGATAGAAAATAGATTTTGCTCACGTTTGTCAAAAAGTGTTGCATTACAATTCAGTGAAAATGTGACGTGCTTCACAATAATGGCGATGATCGAACGGAACCAGGCAACCGTTTACGTTGTCTGGTTCGTGATCAAATGGGCGGGATCAGGGAAAAGTGACGCGGACCTGCAAACCACAAATAGCACCCTGTGGCGTCAGACAATTGGAGAGGGCGACCTGAATCTGATGCTTCTGCGCGACGCTGCGCACAATCGATAAGCCGAGGCCGCTGCCCTGCGCTTTAACGTCAGGCGAACGGGTGAAACGGTCAAAGGCGCGTTCAATAAACGCCTCCGGCATTCCCGGTCCGTTATCGACGATATCGACCACCGTCCGGTCCGCGACCCGATGCAGCAGAACATCCACCAGGCTCCCCTCCGGGGTGTGCAACATGGCGTTACCAATCAGGTTATCAAACAGGCTGCGCAGCTCAGATCGGCTGGCCTGCAGACGATACTGGGTCGAGCCATTAAAGCCGATATCAATGCCGCGTTTATCCGCTACCACCATTAGCTGCTCGATGCTCTCTTTCAGCAGATCTTCCAGTTCAATCTGCTCAATGCTGGCGACCACGCTTTGATCTTCCTGACGAGACACATTCAGCAACTGGGTCACCAGATGGCGGGTGCGCGTCACGCCTGCTTCGAGCTGACTGAACTGCCGGCTGGCCTCGCCAGGCTGAATATGCTGCCGCAGGTTCTCCAGCTGCAACGTGACAGCGGTGACCGGCGTACGCAGTTCGTGGGCGGCATCTTCCAGGAACTGCCGCTGGGATGACCAGGCTTCACGCAGCTTGTTCAGCAACGAGTTATACGCGGCGACCAGCGGCAGGATCTCATCCGGCAGCCCTTCGGGTGAGACATTGTGCGGATGATGCGTCTCCTGCGCTGCAATCTGCCGCGAGGCGACCTGCAGATCGCGAGTGATCTTGCGGACCACCAGCCAGATCACCAGCAGCGACAGCGGCATCATCAGGATCAACGGAATGATCGCCGACAGCGCCCGTTTTACCATCAGCGCTTTCATGTAGCTGAGGTTGTGCATCACCTGAATAGTCTTGATCTCACTGCCAGGCTGGCCCGGACGGGTGTAGATACGCCACTCACAGTCATCACAGTGTCCTACGTCGACATCACGATAACCGCGCTGAGTTTGCAGCGGCGCGTGCAGTTCCGGCCACGAGCTGGCGCGCAGTCGGCCCTGGCTATCCCACAGCTGAACCACAAAGGCGCTTTTCGCTTTGTCAGGCGTAATCATCGGTGACAGCGCCGGCATCTGTTTGTTGGTAGACCAGGCATCAGCGATTTTTGACAGCTGATCGTCCTTCATGGTGCCTACCATGTCGCCGTAGCAGCTGAAGAAATACCAGGTGACGCCGCCGATCATCAGCAGATGAATAATCAGCAGCGTACTGAGTAATTTATTGCGCAATGAGCGCATAAAGGGGAACGATTTCATATCGCCGGCACCCGCCAGCCCAGCCCGCGGACGTTACGAATCGCGTCGTTATCCAGTTTGCGCCGCATCCCGTGGATCAGCACATCGACCGCGTTGCTGCTCACTTCGTCGCCCCAGCCGTAAATGCGATTCTCCAGCTGCTCGCGAGAAAGAATGGCACCCGGACGCTCCAGCAAAGCATACAGCAGGGCGTATTCACGTGCGGTCAGCTGCTCGCGCTGGCCCTTATAGAGCACTTCGCGCGTCATCATATCCAGCTGTACGTCGCCACTGCCGAGAAGCGAGTCAGCCGCACCGTGGCGACGTCGGGTAATCGCCCGCATCCGGGCCAGCACTTCCTGTAAATCGAACGGTTTAAGCAGGTAATCGTCAGCACCGCTGTCGAGCCCCTGCACCCGCTGCGCCACAGTATCGCGCGCCGTCAGAATCAGTACCGGCGTGGAATCGCCGCGCCCGCGCGCCCGGCGCAGCACCTGCAATCCATCATCACGCGGCAAGCCGAGATCCAGCAACACGCAGCTGTAGCCGCCTTCGCTCCAGGCGTTATGGGCATAAACGCCATCGCGTACCCAATCCACCGACCAGCCCGCGCCCTCTAAAGCCTGCTGCAGGTTCGCGCCGATCATTTCATCATCTTCAACCAATAACACGCGCATGGCTGATCTCCTCTGGAAAGATGGGAGCAGTTTAAGCCCGGATAGTTAGCACAGAATTATCCGCCGTCATACTTCGCGCCACAGCGGCGTTGGCTGCATTTACTCACCTCAGTCACTGACTGATGTCAGCTCCTGGGGATTCGCGCATTTGCCGCCTTGCTGTAGCACGAATTATTTTGGCGGAAACCGTCTTCGTACTTCGCGCTACAGCGGCGTTGGCTGCACTTTTTCGCCCTGGTCACTGACTGATGTCAGCTCCTGGGGATTCGCGCGTTTGCCGCCTTGCTGTAGCACGAATTATTTTGGCGGAAACCGTCTTCGTACTTCGCGCTACAGCCGCGTTGGCTGCATTTACTCACCTCAGTCACTTCCGCCTTCGTACTTCGCGCTATAGCAGCGTGGCTGCATTGGTCGGCTTGCTGCAACGTGAATTACTCTGGCGCTATTTAACACAAATTTGCCTGACGGACCCGGGCGTGACTTAACGCAAATTATTTAAATTCTGGCCGCTATGGCTTAACGAATAATAGTTAAATCGACGCTGGCGTGATTTAACACAAATTATTTTACCGGAAGGCCGGTGTTACTTAACGCTTATTATTCAGGCGGGTTGCTGTTGTTACCTGGCGGATAAACGTTAACCGCAGGCCCGAATCTGGCGGTTGCTAATTCTGCGCTAATTTTCTGCTAATTAAGGGATAAATTTAACCGGGTAAAGTGGGTTCACTGCACATCAGCGTAAACCAGGAGGAACCCATGAATCAGCGCGAGTTTATTCGCAGTTTGCTGGAATGGATAGAGAACAATCTAGGACACGATCTGCATCTGGATGAGGTGGCGCGCCGCTCTGGCTATTCCCGCTGGCACCTGCAACGGCTGTTTCGCCAGCATACCGGATTTTCACTGGCTGAATATATTCGCCAGCGGCGATTAACTGAATCTGCGCTGACGTTGCTGAGCAGCAATGAAGCGATATTGCAGGTCGCCATGAACTACGGGTTCGATACCCAGCAAGCCTATACCCGCACCTTCAAAAACTATTTTATGGTGACGCCAGGCCAGTTGCGCCGCCAGCGGCGGGTGGAGCCGGATCGGTTACTGTTTCCACTGGCCATGGCCAGTTGAGGCCCGCGATGACCTTCCCGCCAGGTGAAAAGCGCGGGAAGGTCGATGCGCGTCGCGCCGCTGTCTGATTTCCCCCTTCTTTTTTGCCGATCCGTCGCCGTAAGCTGCCCCGAACATGCTAGTTTGATGCCAGAATCCTCAGGCTATCGGAGCGGTAACGCATGGAAAACAGTGCCAATTTAACCGCCATGCTGGTGTTTGCGCGGGTGGTGGAACTCCAGAGTTTCAGTGAGGCGGCGCGGGCACTCGGCTGGTCCAAATCCCATGTCAGCCGGGAAATTGCCCGACTGGAGCTGCGGCTGGGCATCCGGCTGTTGCAGCGCACCACCCGGCGGCTGGCACTGACCGAACTCGGCCAGGCTTACTATCCCTACTGCGTACGCATGCTGGCGGAAGTGCAGCGGGCCGATGCGTTTGTTCAGCAGCTGCATCAGCAACCGGCCGGTAATGTGCGGCTGCAGGCCCCGGTGACTTACGGCTGTCAGTGTGTGGTGCCGGTGCTTAATCGCTTTCTGCGTCGTCACCTGCATATCAACGTTGATCTGGATCTGACCGATCGTAATCGCGATACGCTGGACGGTCAGATCGATGTGGCGATCGTCATTCGATCCCGGCCCCCGCAGCAGGGCAATTTCCGCGTGCTAAGCGATATTGAGTGGGGCCTGTATGCGGCACCGGGTTATCTGGCGCAGCGGCCTGCCATCGAACATCCTGAGATGTTGCCGCGCCACGATCTGCTGCTGTTTCACGGGCCGGCACACACCGCCGCGCTGCCGTTCCGGCGTGACAAGCAGCGGCTGGCGCTGGATGTCCGCAGCCGTTTTCGCGCCAACAACAGCATGGCGCTGCTGAACGCGGCGCTGGCGGGCAGCGGCATCGCCTATCTGCCTTCCTATATGGCGCAGGAGGCGGTGAGCCGGGGTGATATTCAGCAGCTGCTGCCGGAATGGCAGATGGATCGGCTTCAGAGCTATCTGCTGCTGCGTGAGACGCTGCAACCCGCTTCGCCGGTCAGTTTATTATGCGATACGCTGATCGCGGCGCTGGCCAGCGCCTGATTGTTGCAATACAGCAACAATCAGCGCCACAAAGTAACTATCGCGCTACCACTGTTGTTATCTGACGCGCCTGGTTAGCCTGTATCCCTGATTAATGACGGGATATCTTTATGCAACAGTCAGCAGAAAACGCAGAATTTCAGCACTGGAAGCGCAACTTATGGGTCTGTGTGCTGGGCTCTTTCAGCACCATTGTGGCCATGACGCTGCTGCTGCCGTTTTTACCGCTCTATGTTCAGCAACTTGGCGTGCAGCAGCCAGCCGCCATCGCGCGCTGGTCGGGGCTGGCCTACGGTGCCACCTTCTTTAGTGCGGCGTTGACCGCGCCGCTGTGGGGCAGGCTGGCTGACCGCTATGGCCGTAAGCTGATGCTGATCCGCGCCAGTCTCGGTATGGCCATCGCCATGTCGCTGATCGGTATGGCAACTGCGCCCTGGCAGCTGGTGGCGCTGCGTCTGCTGGCGGGCCTGCTGGGCGGTTACGCCTCCGGCTCGACCATCCTGGTGGCGGCGCAAACCCCCAAAGGGCAGACCGGCTGGGCGCTGGGTGTATTGTCCTCCGGTATTATGGCCGGCAACGTGGTCGGGCCGCTGCTGGGCGGCGTGCTGCCGCCGCTGATCGGTATACGTCAGACCTTCTGGTTAACCGGCGCGGTTATTTTTCTCGCCTTCCTGGCGACCACCTTTCTGCTGAAAGAGCAGCCGCGTGCTGCTGCCTCGCCCGGTGAAAATCCAGCCTCAGCACCCGCGACACCGCCGGTGAACCAGCGACTGGTGCGGCTGATGTGGCTGTCAGGCATGCTGCTGATCTTCGCCAGTATGTCGATTGAACCGATTATCACCCTCTACGTCGGCGAGTTTGTGCAGGGCAACCATCAGATTACGCTGATCGCCGGACTGGCGATGTCGGCTGCCGCGCTGGGAACGGTGATCGCCGCACCGCGTCTCGGACGGCTGGCGGACCGCATTGGTCACTGGCGGGTGCTGACGGCAGGTTTATTGCTGAGTGCGCTGCTGCTGATCCCGCAGGCGTTTATTACCGCCGCCTGGCAACTGGTGCTGCTGCGTTTTCTGATGGGGATGGCGCTGGGTGGGCTGCTGCCGTGCATTACCGCCATTATCCGGCATAGCGTACCGGGATCGCAGGTCGGTCGGATGCTGGGCTATTCGACGTCGGCCCAGTATATCGGCCAGGTAACGGGCCCGCTGTTCGGCGGCCTGGTCGGGGGAACGTTTGGCATGAGGCCGGTATTTCTGGCGACCAGCGCGGTAATGCTGCTGTGCGGATGGCTCAACTGGCGCGCGATGAAAAAGTAGCGCGATCAAAAAAGGCGGACCGAAGTCCGCCTGATGTCAGTCCCTGAGGACGGGGTTATTTCTGATCTGGCAGGGCGTAGGCGATCACATAATCGCCCAGTTTGGTGCCAAACGAACCGTGACCACCGGCTGCGATGACAACGTACTGCTTGCCATTCACTTCATAGGTCATTGGCGTTGCCTGGCCACCGGCTGGCAGACGGGCTTGCCATAACAGCTCACCGGTATCGGTGCTGAAAGCACGCAGGTAGTTGTCAGCGGTCGCTCCGATAAAGAACACTTTACCGGCGGTGGTGATAGGACCACCCAGCATTGGCATACCCATTTTGAACGGCAGTGGCACTGGCGCACTGTCACGTACCGTACCAATACGCTGTTTCCACACCACGTCGTTGGTCTTCAGATCCACCGCCGAGATGTAACCCCACGCTGGCTGTTTACACGGCAGACCAAACGGTGACAGGAACGGATTCAGCTCAACACCGTACGGTACGCCGTACTGCGGCTGAATACCGGTTTCAGTACCTGAACCACCCTCAGCGCCTTTCGGCGGTTCGATCGGGTTGCCTGGACCGCGTGGTACCAGCTTCGAGACAAACGGCAGCGCCATCGGGTTAGCAATCGCGATCTGACGATGTGGATCGACAGCGATGCCGCCCCATTCGAACATACCGAGGTTACCCGGGAATACCAGCGTACCCTGCTCAGACGGCGGCGTGAACGGACCTTCATAGCGCAGGCGCTTGAAGATCACGCGGCACACCAGCTGGTCATACATCGTCGCGCCCCACATGTCCTTGTCCGTCAGATTCTGTTTCGGACGGAAGGTCAGCTCAGAGTAGGGCTGGGTAGCAGAGACGTGGTCACCTTTCGCCGCACCCTGTGGGACGGGCGTTTCAGGTGCCGGGACAACCGGTTTGCCGGTACGACGATCCAGCACAAAGATGTTACCGGTTTTCGCCGGCGCATAAATCACCGGTACGGTATTGCCATCTTTGTCGGTGATATCAGCCAGTGTCGGCTGCGACGGCAGGTCCATATCCCACAGGTCGTGGTGAACAGTCTGATAAGCCCATACCAGCTTGCCGGTGGTGGCGTTCAGCGCCAGCACGCTGCTGGCATAACGTTCCTGTTCTGGCGTGCGGTTACCGCCCCAGATATCCGGCGTAGTGACGCCCATCGGCAGATAGACCGTATCCAGTTTCGGATCGTAGACCGCCGGTGCCCATGAGTTCGGGGAATTCATGGTGAAGGTGTGCTCATCGGCCGGAATCGCGTTCGGATCTTTCGCGCCCGGATCAAATACCCACAGCAGTTTACCGGTATTCACATCAAAGCCACGGATCACGCCTGACGGCTCGCGGGTTGAGTAGTTATCGGTAACGGCGCCCGCCATCACGATGGTGGTGTTAGTAATCACCGGCGGTGACGTCGGCTCATACTGACCTGGAGTGGTCACCGGCTGTTTGTGCTGCAGATCCAGCTCGCCGTTAACGCCGAAAGACGGGCAACGTTCGCCGGTTTCCGCATCAAGAGCAAACAGACGACCATCGTTGACCGGCAGGTAGATGCGGCGTGAGCACAGCGCAGGCTGGCTGTTAGCTGCATCGGCGGCGGCCGGAACTTCATGATAAGAGACACCGCGACAGGTAACGTGCTGGAACGTCGGGTTGACCTTCATGCCTGGATCAAATTTCCACTTCTGCTTGCCGGTGGCCGCGTCCAGTGCAAACAGGATCTGGTGTGGCGAACAGAGGTAGAGCGTGTCGCGGATCTTAATCGGCGTCACTTCATCGGTGATTTCACCTGGATCGTTAGCGGTTTTTAAGTCGCCGGTCTGGAACTGCCAGGCGACCTGCAGCTCTTTAACGTTCTGGTGATTAATCTGTTTGAGCGGAGAGAAACGGGTCCCTTGCTGATCGCGAGCATAAGCTGGCCAGTCACCGTCCGGAATGTTGCTCAGCGGCTGGGCCTGCGGTGCGTTGTCAGCGGTTTCTGGCAGCGTACCGTTGATGACCTGCGGATCGTTAAACACCGCGTAAGCCAGCACGATAGCACTGGCAACCAGCGCCACGGCCATTGCACCCAGTGGGCCTTTGCCAACGTTGTGCAGGCTGCGCCAGACAAACGGCAGCACCAGCCAGACGCCAAAGATCACCAGTACATCGGTACGCGGTGCCAGCGCCCAGAAGTCAGTACCGACTTCCCAGACACCCCATGCCAGCGTAGCCAGCAGCAGCAGGGCGTAAACTACCAGCGCGGCGCTGTTACGACGCCACAGCAGGAAAGCGGTGATCAGCATCGCTGCACCGCCGACGATGTAATACCAGGAACCACCAATGGCGGCTAACCAAATACCGCCAATCAGCATAAACGCGCCCGTCAGCACTGCGAACAGCACCGTCAGGAAACGAATTACGCCAAAAGATGAGGAGTTTTTCCCCATAATATCGACCTCGTTTCGTTGCCATAAAACACACGAAAACAACCAGATAGGTTGTTCTCAGTTATCAAGTACAAATGATGAAGGGTGTTCTTAAATCACTCTTCCACTAAGTCAGACGATCCCTTTGTGTTAAATGTTATAGCAAAATTAGATCAAGTTTTGATTTTTTTAGCTCAAAGCGCTTCACAAATGAAGTAATACGACATTTTATGAGGGTTTATGAGACGTTAAGCGCACCGCCATGTGCCCTTAACGCCGGAAGGCAGGATTTGTGAATCAGCAGCTAATAAGTTCGCCATCCGAGCGTTGTTGTTGCCAGCCGCTGATATTTATCTCAGCAAATTGTTCCGCAGTTAAACAAGGCGACTGACTTCGTACGATCACTTCGGCACCTTTGGCCCGAAACGCAGCCATAAAATAAGGGAAGGTGAATTTTTGATAATTGTCGTTGAAGAACGGTTCGCTTAAAACAATACCGGAAAATGGGAACGATTCCATTAATCGCCAGTCGGCACCGGGTGGGGCAAAGTCATACAGCCAGAAACTAAATTTCTCTGCTAATTCAAGCAATGCCGCGCCATGCCTGACTAAACTGGGATAATTAATTCCGACCCGTACCCGCGCATCCTGTAAATGCAAATAGGCATCCGGCACTGCAATCATTCCCTGTAATCGAATATCCTCAACCGGAATAACCATTAATGCTGCTTCAGTGGCAATTTGATTGTGCAGTGAAATAATGTTGTGACTATTAAGTATATTGCTGCTGTCCTGGTGGTGTTGAAGATAGGGAACGCTATAGCATATGCCAGCGACGTGTCGCTCAACATGATGGATAGGTTCAGTAACATAGGGGTTATATAAACTGTTTTTCATTTATCTCTATGAAATGCAATATAAAAGGTGTCGTTGATAATTATTGATATAAAACGTCGCACTTTTCTGAATGCGTGAATAAATATAGATCAACTGCATATTCTAAATCACCCCCTTTATCCGCCGAAAAAGTAAATAAATCCGCGATGAAAGAGAAAATTATTCCTTTGGCATCTGATGATTACCTGGAATATATTCATCAGTCAGGACCAATAGGCGGGTAATTATCCGGCCCGTATCCGCCGACTGCTGCCAGGCTGAACCCTTTGGCCGCACCGGCGGCGTCGACCGGCACCGCCAGTTTCCGCATCCTGAAGCCCATCGCGCAGTCAGGCCAGGTTGACGGCACTCTCAACACCGCGCAACGACGCGGGAATCATCACTTTAAATGGAACAGAACATGGGATTTATGGCACCTGCAGCAGAAGAGTCGCTGTGGCGACACCGGACGTTTGTCGCGTTCTGGCTGGCCCGCACCTGCTCGTCGTTTGGATTTCAGATGTTTTCAGTGGCGATCAGCTGGCAGATTTACGCCCTGACCAACAGTGCGCTGGCGTTAGGCATGATCGGATTGATGCAGTTTATGCCCTCGGTGCTACTGGCATTACCTGCCGGACACCTGGCCGATCAGTACGATCGACGTCGCATCGTGCTGTTCGGCCAGCTGGTCGAGTTTGCCGCCCTGCTGGCGCTGGTGGTGCTGACGCTGTTCCATTCAGTCGATAAAACCGCCCTGTGGGGACTGGTGTTTATGATCGCCGTCGCCAAAGCGCTGGAGTGGCCCGCCATGTCCTCGATGCTGCCGTCGCTGGTGCCGCCCGGCATTCTGGCGCGCGCTATGGCGATGAATTCAGTCGGCGGACAGGCGGCGGTAATTGTCGGACCGACCCTTGGCGGCCTGCTCTACGTGGCAGGCCCGGAAGTGGTGTATGGCGTCTCCGGGCTGTTCTACTTTATCTCGCTAACGCTGGTCAGCCTGCTGCGCTATCAGCGTCCCAGTCAGCCACGGCTGCCGATGAACATGAAGAACCTGTTTGCAGGTATTCACTTCATCCGTGAGCGCAAAGATGTGCTGGGGGTGATCTCGCTTGACCTGTTTGCGGTGCTGCTGGGCGGAGCCACCGCGCTGCTGCCGATCTTTGCTAAAGATATTCTGCATACCGGCCCGTGGGGATTAGGCATGCTGCGCGGTGCACCCTCTGTGGGTGCGCTGCTGGTGGGTATCTGGCTGAGTCGTCACAAGCTGGATAAGCATGTCGGGATGATTATGTTCGGATCGGTGGCCGGGTTTGGTGTCGCTACGCTGGTGTTCGCGCTCTCCAGCCAGCTGTGGCTGTCGCTGCTGGCGCTGGCTGCGCTGGGCGGGTTTGATATGGTCAGCATGGTGATCCGCGGTGCGCTGGTGCAGCTCGATACGCCCGATGCGATGCGCGGGCGGGTCAATGCGGTTAACGCCATTTTCATCAACACTTCTAATCAACTGGGCGAATTTGAGTCGGGGCTGCTGGCGGCCTGGCTGGGTGCAGTACCGGCGGTGGCGATTGGTGGTATCGGTACGCTGGTGGTGGTGGCGCTGTGGATGAAACTGTTCCCGCATTTACGCCGGCGTCAGAAGCTGGAGAATGAGGTCGATCCGGTTTAATAACCGGCGTTGGGATTAGGTGAGGGGATTTGTGCGGCAGTGGACCACGACGCAGGCTCAGGGAACATACGCCTTGCGCAAAGACGCAAAAAACGCCATCCCTGGCAGGCTTTGCTGCAGGCGTATGTTCCCCTCGCTTTAGTTTGTTTGTGTCCAGAGCCTATCTGCGGCCCTTGAGAGTCCTGTAATAAGGCAGGAAAATCTGGAGGTAAGATGATCTTCGTAAGCGAAGTGGTAACTGGCCCGAAGGCCAGTTCAGGAAGCGACCAGTCATACTGCCATTCAAATCCCGGGGCCAGAGGGGGAAGCTGACCCGCAGGTGGGGCCATCAGGCCCCGGTTTTTCCCAGGTTGGCGTCAAATGTTAGCCAGCTTTCACGCATATCCACTACGCTGCGGGTTTTGCGGGCCTCATCGATTTTTATGGCGGTGAGGCCCGCTTCCAGCGCGTCCACCACTGAAACTTTCAGCGGTGTTCCCTGTTTAATGTGTTTCACGATCTCTTCCGCCATCAGCGCGTCAGCGCCGTAGTGGCCATCGTACGCATTGCCGCTGTAGGCGGTATCGACCTCTTTCTCGCCGCTGCGCGCATTGTGAACGCGGAAGTAGTTACGGACGAAATCGCCCTCAGCCATGCCGTCAGTGCCGATCACGCAGAAGCGACGGAACTCATCCGGCACGTTAAGGTTGGCGTGAAAGGCAAGGGTGGCGCCACCGGCATACTCAATCAGCGCGGTCTGGTAATCGACAATGTCGGCATCGCTGTTGAATACTGCGTCGGTACTGGACCAGCCGCTGGGCTTAATGTGATAGACCTCTGAGTCGGCGGTCACCGCGCCCTGTGGCGCATGGGCTGGCGTGAAGGATTTGCGGCCGCCAAAGCTGGCGACCCGCACCGGGCGCTGCTGCATTAAGCCCTGATAGAGGTCGATGTCGTGGCAGCACTTTTCCAGAATATAAGGGCCGGCATATTTTTCCAGCCGCCGCCAGTCGCGCTGGAAGAAGGCACCGTGATAAGGCTTGATATGTTCTGTGGCTTCAATTGAGGTGATCTCGCCCAGCCGACCGGCGTCACGCGCCGCCAGCAGATCGTGATAGAGCGGTGAATAGCGCAGTACCAGACCGACCAGAATGCGCGCCTCGCCATACTGACGCACCAGCTTCGCCATCTCCATGGTCTGCTGTTCGTTGATCACCACCGGTTTTTCAGTAAACACGGTGTAGCCCGCAGCCAGCGCCTGGCCGACATGCTCAAGATGCAAAAAATTGGGCGAGCCGACCAGCACCACATCCATCCCGCCGTGCTGCAGCAGGGCTTCAATCGAATCGAACGACTGGCCGGGATCGATAGCAAAACTGTGCAGATTGGGCAGTCCGGCGGGGGCCGGATCGTAATAACCTACCACGGAGAAGGCGTCGTCGGCGTTGTTGAACTCTTTGATAACGTGGGACAGACGAAAGCCGAGACCGATAATGCCTACTTTCATGTTAAACCCCTGATCCTGAAATCGGATAACGCAGAACCCGCCCAAAGCCAGGCGTGGCTGTTGATAATCTGACCATCAACTTATTACGATGGAAAAACTAATGTCAATATCGGCCTGCATGTTTTGCGAAGGTGTTTTTTGTTATCTTTATGTAAAACAAAGAAAAATAGGCTATCTTTAATTACCATATTTATTTGTTATTGCGATTTAAGTTTTTTTCCCCTATCGTTCGCTGATTATGGCGACAACTCTGAATCTGTGGAGGCGGGAGGAAGCGCGTGCACTCACACTATCTCCTTGGCATTGATGGCGGCGGCACCCAGTGCCGTGCGCGGTTAACCGACCTTCACGGTACGGTGCTGGCGGAAGCCACTGGCGGACCCGCCAACGTCTGGTCGCAGTATGAGGCGGCGCTGAGCTGCGTCACGCAGCTGATCGATCAGGTATTTTTACAGGCCGGCTTAGCGCCACAGGCGCTGGCGCAGACCTCGCTGGTGGCCGGATTAGCCGGTGCCAACGTCGCGTCGGTGCAGGCGCGCCTGTCTGACTGGCAACCGGCCTGTGCCGCGTTGCAGGTGGTCAGCGATGTGGAAATCGCCTGCGCAGGTGCGCACGCGGGCCAGCCTGGTGCGGTATTTATCATCGGCACCGGCAGTCAGGGCGCGGCCTGGAATGGCGAGCGCTTTACTCTGCTGGGCGGCTGGGGCTTTGCGCTTTCCGATCAGGGATCGGGCGCTGAGCTGGGCCGCCGGGCGCTGCGTCTGGCGCTGCTGGCCCATGAAGCGATGGTCGAACACAGCCCTCTGACGCATCAGCTCATGGCGCAGTTTGATCACAGCCCGGAAACCATGCTGCTGTGGACCCGCACCGCCGCGCCTGCTGACTGGGCGCGCGTGGTGCCGCAGGTGTTTGCTGCGGCCGACGCCGGTGACGGCCATGCGCAGACGCTGCTGCAACAGACCGCGGCTGATATTGGCATGATGGTGCGTCGTCTGACCGCGCTGAGCAGTGGACGCGTGGCGCTGATGGGCGGACTGGCCGTGCCGATTTACCGCTGGCTGGCAGCCGATATTCAGACCCGGCTGGTCACGCCGCTGGGTGACGCGCTGAGCGGGGCACTTACGCTCGCCCGGACGCAGGCTAGCGGTGTGCCGGAGCCCCGCCCGATCCCTTTATCCCGTCACTGACCTGAAGCCTGTTGCCCAGCGTCAGTGCGTCAACCTGAGGAATTTATGACCGCTCCCAACGTGACCGCGCGCATTCTGCGGTTGATTGTTGAAAACGCGCCGATTAGCCAGTCCGATTTGAAAGTACGCAGCGGACTGAGCATGTCGACGGTTTCGCAAGCGACCAATCGGCTGCTGGCACAAGAGATTGTGCAGGAGCTGGGACTGCGTCGCGTGTCGATGGGGCGGCCAAAAACTCTGCTCGGACTCAATCCCGATCGCGCCAGCGTGATCGGCATCCAGCTCAACGCTGAACGCAACCTGATCGTCATGACCGATCTCAGTGGCAACCTGCTGGGTGAACAGCAGATGCCGCCGGGCACCATGACGCCACGCCAGCTTGGCGATGCGCTGGCGAAATTCCTGCGCGGCGTGGAAGAGAAGCGGGTCGGAGCTATCGGGCTGGCATTATCGGGGCTGGTGGATGCCGAAAATGGCTACTGCATCCGCTCGAAGGTGCTCGACTGGGATAACGTTCCGATTGCCCGCCAGCTGGAGGAACGCTTCTCGCTGCCGGTGTTTATCGAAAATGATGCCAACGCGATGGCGATGGCGGCGCTGGTGTTTGGCCAGCTTGGTACCGCGCAGTCGGCGGTGATTGCCACCTACGGTAAAGGGATCGGCGCCGGGATTATCCTCAATCGCCAGCTCTATCGCGGTCGCCACGGCAAAGCGGGTGAGATTGGCAACGGGCTGGTCGGTGATGGCTCGCTGCGCCTGCTGGAAGATGTCGCTTCTTCGCGTGCTATTTTGCAGCGGGTGGCAGAAGGCGAACCGACAACGCTGACCTTACAGGCGCTGGATCAACGTCCGACGCCTGAGGTGCTGGCGGCGCTGGAAGAGGCGGGCCGTGAACTGGGTATCTCGCTGGCCAACCTGTCGGTGGCCTACGATCCGGACGTGGTCTATCTGGCGATGGAGCCACATATGGCGTCACGCATTCTGCTTGATCACATTACCCAGAGCTTCCAGGCTTACCGGCTGAAACTGACGCCGCACATGACCCCGTTGCAGTTTCTGACCGAATCAAACCGGATGTGGGCACTCGGTGCAGCGGGCTTTGCGGTTAACCGTCTGCTCGACCTGCTGGCTGCCCAGGCAGATGAAGAGCCGGTCACCTGAGTTCTCCTGCCAGCAAAACGGGCGCCGAAGCGCCCGCTGACCTTACCCTCCGCGCCTTAACGCAGGCGTAATCCCTGCTGATCAAACAGCAGGCAGTGCGCGGCGGAAATCCCCAGTTCGACCTGCGCCCCCAGTTCACGCTGATGCGCCTCACGCTCTTCCACCACCAGCATCTGCTCCCGGCCAATATCGAGATAGAGATAGTTAGTGTGGCCGAGCATTTCGCCAAACGACAGCTCACCCTGAAAACGCAGCGCCTCCGGCGTCTGGGCGGCGGACTGGAAGTGTTCCGGGCGGATGCCGAGCGTCACGGTCTGTCCCTCGTGGCACGGGGCGGCAATTTTCAGCACCAGGCCATCAATCTTCAGCTCCGGCAGCCGCAGCTGCACTTCACCTTCACCGACCGCGGCGATCTCCGCCTGCAGAAAATTCATCTTCGGCGAGCCGATAAAACCGGCAACAAACAGGTTATCCGGATCGTGATACAGCGTCAGCGGCGCGCCAACCTGCTCAATCCGGCCCTGCCGCAGCACCACAATCCGGTCCGCCAGCGTCATCGCTTCCAGCTGATCGTGGGTCACATAGATCATGGTATTACCCAGCGAGGCGTGCAGTCGGGCAATCTCAATCCGCATCTGCAGGCGCAGCTCGGCATCAAGGTTAGAGAGCGGTTCATCGAACAGGAAGATGCGCGGATGACGGATAATTGCCCGGCCAATCGCCACGCGCTGGCGCTGCCCGCCGGACAGCGCGCGCGGCAGCCGGTCAAGCAGTTCGGTCAGATGCAGGCGGGCGGCCGTCTGCTCGATCGCCTGGGCGATCTCCGCCTTCGACTTCTTCATCACCTCCAGCGGATAGGCGAGGTTACCGCGCACCGTCATGTTGGGGTAGAGCGCATAGGACTGAAACACCATGGCAATGCCGCGCTCGGTGGCGGGCTGCCGGGTCATGTCCTGCTCCTCAATCAGCAACTGTCCGCTGCTGATCTCCTCCAGCCCGGCGATCATCCGCAGCAGCGTCGATTTGCCGCAGCCGGATGGCCCGACAAATACCACGAATTCCCCGCTGTTAATCGTCAGATCGATGCCATGAATCACGTTAACGTGCTCGTAAGACTTCTTCACATTCTGCAAGCGCAGGCTGGTCATCGGACTACCTCACTCAGAGTAACTGGCCCATGTAAATGGCGTTGCTGCGCAGGATTGGGCTGAATCCCATGCGCTGATAAAAGGCGCAGACCTGCTCGTTTTGCAGGCTGACGCCAAGGTGAACGCCGCTGACGCCCGCTGCCCGCAGCGCCGCCAGTTGGTGCTCAATCATTTTGCGGCCCCAGCCTCCTTTTTGCGCCGCCGGGAGCAGGTTGATATGCAGATGAGCCGGCCAGCGGCTCACCAGCGCCTCAGCCGCAGCGTCAGGATGGCGAATGGCGTCAAGTATCTTGTCGTCAAGCGGCGCGTCGGCGCTGCGTTGCTGATATTTCTGCTGTAACTGTGGCCACCATTGCGCGGCTAACTGCGCTTCAAAGGCGCGGGTATCCGGTGCGGCCACCACATAGCCCAGCACTTCACCCTCGATCTCCAGCACAAAAGCAAAATCCGGTGCGAAACGCGCATAGGGCACGGCAAACCGCTGGCCGGGATAGTCAGGATCAGAGTAGAGCGCACGCGCATCCCCGCCGGCATCCGCCGTTTCCAGGCAGATGCGGTAGAGCGCCGGATAGTCCGCCGGGGTCGCCGGACGAATGACACCTTGATTCGCCATGGTGATTTCTCGTGAGTGGATGAAGGGGACCGTCACTGACGCGGTCCGCCGATGAAAAGTTACGTTAATGAAAGTGGACTTAGTTTTCAAGATAGAATAATTACCTTATCGCACTAACGCCGGCGGTTCAGCAATCTTTACCGGTTTCTCGCTTCACAACTGTGATCGCCAACACGCCCGGCGCACGGCGCTTGTCTCTCTCCTGACCCGCGGGAAAAACGGCAAACTGTGAGCGTGATAGGATTTTCATATGTTTTATCAGCGAGTTATTTTGCGACAATCGCGCTGGCAGATCGTGCTACGGAAGCGCTGGTTCAGGCTGTGCTGCCGCGGCAACCGGCCATCTGTCCAGCGGAGTCTGCTGTTTTTACCGCCAGGTCGCTGTTTATTTGCGCGTGCTCACAGCGTTGTAATTTCACCGGCGGGCTGTTTGACTTTATTTTTTTATTAAAGTAAGTATGGGTGAGCGCGTTTTCTATGCGGCTTCAGTCTGCGGGATGCAGGCGGTGAGATGAAGGGATGCCGATCCTGGTCTGGAGAAGGTGATCATAATGTCTGTTTCCTCAGTTGGTTCGTTCCGGGTTCGCAGTCTGGGTCGGCTTTTGGCGGCGGGCTTGCTGGCGGGCAGCGTTGCCCACGCCGCGCAGGCTGCCGTTACCCTGAATGAGTGGGATATCTATAACTATCCACAGCAGACCGCGGCGGTGGATGAGGGTATCAAAGAGTTTACGCAGCAGAATCCGGGCATCGTGATTAATCGCTCGGTTCACTCGTTTGAAGATACGCGTATTCCGCTCAAGCTGGCACTGACCGCGGGCGACGGTCCGCAGATCGCCCAGGTGAATCAGGGCGGTGGCGATATGGGATCGCTGGTAAAAGATAAGCTGCTGCTACCGCTTGATAGCTACGCCAGCGCTGATGGCTGGACCACGCGCTTCCCTGACTCGGTCCTCAAGCGTAACCGCTGGTCAGACAGCGGTGAGTTCGGCAGCGGCAAACTGTACGGCGTTGCCAGCCTCGGCGAGATGGTCGGGCTTTACTACAACAAGGCCCTGCTGGATAAAGCGGGCATTGCGGTACCCAAAACGCTGGCCGAGCTGGAGAGCGCCATGGCGAAGCTGAAGCAGCAGGGCACCGCACCGATGATGCTCGGCCTGCTGGATGGCAACATGGGCCAGCAACTGCTCAGCACGCTGTGGCAGGCGCAGATAGAAAGTCACGACCGCAAGACGCTGGATAATCTGATCTACGACGTCGGCGGCAGCTTCAAAGATGACAAACTGGTTAAGGCCGCCAGCATGATGAAGAGCTGGACCGATAAAGGCTACTTCTTCCCTGGCTTCCAGGGCATCGGTCATGATGATGCCGCCACGCTGTTCCAGAACAATCAGGCGGCGTTCCTGGTGAGCGGTACCTGGTATCTCGGCCAGTTTAAAGATAATAAAGATATCCATTTTGCCGCGATGCCTGCCGGTGAGGGGGTGAAACAACCGCTGATGGTCGGTGGCACCGATCTGGCCTTCTCGGTGACCAGCACCGCGAAAAGCAAAGAGCAGCAGGATGCGGCGGCGAAGTTCATCAACTATATGGTGTCAGATGCGATGGCTGACCGCTGGCTGAAGGTCGGCTTCCTGCCGGCCAGCACCAACAAAGCGGCGAAAATGCCGACGGACAATCCGCTGCTGGCCGAAGCCTGGCAGGTGTGGCTGACACTCAATGACTATGACGGTTTAGGCCACTACGTAGACTGGGCAACGCCGACCATGAATGCCGAACTGAATCAGAACGTCCAGTTGCTGCTGGCCGGCCGTCAGACTGCCGATCAGATGGTCGCCAATTTCGACAACAACTATCAGCGTTACCTGAAAACCCTGAAACATTAAGCCGGTGGCCCGGCGCATCGCCGGGCCTGAGCGTCGTTCTGAGCCACGAGTACGGTTATGTTGAATTTAAGCGGTTGGCGTAATTTTCTCTATGTTCTGCCGGCAGTGCTGGTGTATGCGGTATTTCTGCTGTTGCCGCTGCTGGCCTCGCTCGGTATCAGCTTTACCGAATGGGACGGCACTTCACTGCCGGTATTCAGCGGCGTCAGCAACTATCTGCGGATGTTCAGCGATCCGGTGTTCTGGATCGCGCTGGGCAATAACGCCATCCTGATGCTGTTCTATACCCTGCTGCCGATTAGCATTGGCCTGCTGCTGTGCAGCTTTTTGTATGACACGCGCAACAACAGCGAACGCAGCGTGCTGCGCATTCTCTTCTTTCTGCCCTATATCATGCCGATGGCGGTGCTGGGCGTGGTGTGGCGCTGGTTATATAACCCGGCGTTTGGCCCGATCGACCAGCTGCTGCGTGCCATTGGCTTACCGCAGCTGGCGATGTCATGGCTGGGCGATTTTACCTGGGCACTGCCGGCTGTCGGCTTAGTCGCCACCTGGTACTTCTTCGGCTTCTGTCTGGTGCTGTTTATGGCGGGCCTGCAGCGAATGGATCCCTCGCTGCTGGAAGCGGCCGACCTGGATGGATCGTCGCGTCGCCAGAAGTTTATGCGCATTACCCTGCCGGCCCTGCGGCCTGAGGTGCGGATTGCGCTGCTGCTGACGGTGATTGCCAGCCTGAAAGCCTTTGACCTGGTCTATGTGATGACCCAGGGCGGGCCGGGCACGTCCACCATGGTGACCAATATCTTTATGTATAAGCAGGGTTTTGACCTGCACTACTTTGGCTATGCGTCGTCAGTGGCGGTGTTCAGCATGCTGATTGTGTTAGGGATTAACTATCTGATTCACCTGGCCTTAAAGGAGCGGTACTGATGCGTAGTACGCCGGTGATTTCACGCACGCTGATCTGGATCGTGGCGCTGATGACTATTCTGCCGTTTCTGATGGCGCTGATGACCTCGTTCAAAACCCAGATGGAGCTGTTCCAGGGGGTATTCACGCTGCCCGCCTCGCTGAATTTTAAAAACTACCTCACCGCCTGGCAGCAGGGACATTTTAACGTCTACTTCCTCAACTCGGTGCTGGTGGTCATCCCGGTGGTGCTGTGCAGCGTGCTGCTGGGGATTCTGGCTGGATTTGGCTTCGCCTGGCTGAAGATCCCCGGTAAAAAAGCGATCGCGGCGATGCTGGCGCTCGGCATGGTGTTGCCGAGCGAGGCGTTTATCATCCCGCTCTACCACGAGCTGCGCTGGATGGGGCTGACCAATACCTATCTGGCGCTGATTTTGCCGCAGATTGCCCTGTCGCTGCCGTTTACAACCCTGATGATCGCCAGTGCCTTTCAGCAGGTGCCCAAAGAGCTGGTGGAAGCGGCGGTGATGGATGGTGCCTCGCGGGTCAAAATTTTGTGGGGCATCCTGGTGCCGGCCATCTGGCCGACGCTCTCGACGCTCGGGCTGCTGCTGTTTATCTGGACCTGGAATGAGTTTTTAATCCCGCTGATTCTGGTCAATAAAGATGAACTGCGTACCTTACCGATCGGCATGATGTTCTTTCAGAATAAAAACACTATCGACATTCCGGTGCTGATGGCGGGTGCGATGATTGTCATCCTGCCGCTGGTGGCGGTGTTCCTGATTTTCCAGCGCAAGTTTATCAGCGGCGTGACCGAAGGCGCCGTGAAGTAATCTGTGATCGCCGGCACGGAACGGGGCAGTGGCGACCAGACAAAGGTTTGCGGCACCGGAACGTGCTGCAATTCTTCCTCCTCACTCTTGCGGGAGACGCATGATGCACCTTTCCCTTGCCGATTTTCATCCTGCCGCCGACGGCGAAACCCTGGATACCGCGGTGCTGCAACGCGCGATGGATCAGATTGCCGCCGCCGGCGGTGGCCGCCTGACGCTGCCTGCCGGGCGCTACCGCAGCGGCTGCCTGAATCTGCCCTCTGATTTTGAACTGCACCTGGAGGCGGGTGCGGTATTGATCGCCAGCCAGCGGCTAGCCGATTACCAGCCGGTACAGGCGCTGAGCAGCGCCGAGAAGTCACACAACGTGCTGCTTTACGCCCTTGGCCAGCGCAATATCACCCTGAGCGGCACCGGCCGGATTGATGGCGAGGGCGAAGCCTGGTTTGCCACCGAACGTGATGAGCAGGGCTATCGTCTGCCGCGCGCCGACCGCCCGCGCATCATCGTTTTTGAAGATTGCGAGCAGGTCAGGCTGGAAGATTTCACCATCGTGCAGGCGCCGATGTGGACCGTGCATCTGGTGAGCTGCCGCCATGTGCATATCGACCATCTCACCATCGATAACGCCATGACCATGCCGAACACCGATGCGCTGGATATCGACAGCTGCGAGGCGGTGTTTGTCAGTAACTGCTACCTCAGCGCCGCCGATGATGCCATCTGCATTAAAACCACCCACAAGCCTGCGGCGCTGCGACGCCCGGCCCGCCAGATTATGATCACCAACTGTCTGCTGCGCAGTTACAGCTGTGCCTTTAAAATCGGCACCGAAACCTGGGATGATGTGGAAGATGTGACGGTGACCGGCTGCACCATTTTCGATTCCAACCGCGCAATTGGCATTCTGTCACGCGATGGCGGGGCGATGCGGCGGCTGCTGTTCAGCAATCTGACCTTTGCCTGCCACCATGCGCCACCGTGCCATTGGGGCAAAGCCGATCCGCTGTTTATCTCGGTGCGCAGTCGCGATCCGGCGATTGTGCCGGGCCGCGTGGAGCAGGTGCAGTTCACTAACGTGACGGGCGTAGCGGAAGGGGCGATTAACCTGCATGCGGCGCAGCCGGGCGCGATCCGCGATGTGTTAATCAGTCAGGTGCAGCTGCGGCAAAGTGTGGCGTCGGTGGCGCAGGGGCAGTATGACGTCCGGCCGCCGTGTAACCCTGACTCACCGACCGGCATGGGACTGGATAACGCCTATAAGCTCGATCCGAAAACCGGAGAGGCGTTCGGGGTTGAGCGCTATCCCGGCGGATTGCCGGGACTGTTTGCGCGCGGCGTGGAGAATCTGCAGCTGCACAACCTGGCGATCGTGCGGCCGGAGCCGTTACCGCCAGGCTGGCACCCCGACAGCGTGGTAGAGCTGCCGGAATAACTCAGAGCGCGGCGGCGATGGCACTACCGAGCTGTTCGGTGCTGGCGCTGCCGCCGAGGTCGCGCGTCAGGTGCTCACCTGCGGCCAGCGTACGCTCAATCGCCGCTAATACCGCATCACCCGCCGCTTTATAGCCCAGATGCTCCAGCATCATCGCGCCGCACCAGATCTGTCCAATCGGGTTGGCGATGCCTTTACCGGCAATATCTGGCGCCGAGCCGTGCACCGGTTCAAACAGGCTTGGGAAGTGGCCTTCCGGGTTGATATTGGCGGAGGGCGCGATGCCGATGGTGCCGGTACAGGCCGGACCGAGATCCGACAGGATATCGCCAAACAGGTTACTGGCGACCACCACATCAAACCAGTCCGGATGCAGCACGAAATTGGCCGTGAGAATATCGATGTGATACTTGTCGACTTTCACCTCGGGGAACTGGCCAGCCATCGCCTCAACCCGGCTATCCCAGTAAGGCATGGTGATCGCGATACCGTTCGATTTAGTGGCGGAGGTCAGGTGTTTTTTCGGGCGGCTCTGCGCCAGCTGGTAAGCAAATTTCAGGATGCGATCGACACCGGTGCGGGTCATCACCGTTTCCTGGATCACCACCTCGCGATCGGTGCCGGGGAACATGGTTCCGCCAACGCTGGAGTATTCGCCTTCGGTATTTTCGCGTACCACATAGAAGTCGATATCACCCGGCTGACGGTTGGCCAGCGGCGCTTTAACACCGGGCATCAGGCGCACCGGACGCAGATTGACGTATTGATCGAACTCGCGGCGGAACTGCAACAGCGATCCCCACAGGGAAACGTGGTCGGGTACCACGTCCGGCCAGCCAACCGCACCAAAGTAGATGGCATCAAACGCTTTCAGCTGCGGAAACCAGTCGTCAGGCAGCATCTTGCCATGCTGCTGCCAGTAGTCGGCGCTGGCGTAATCAAACCACTCCCAGCGCAGCGGAATATTGAATTTTTCAGCCGCCGCATTCATCACGCGCACGCCTTCCGGCATCACTTCTTTGCCGATACCGTCGCCAGGAATTACCGCAATACGATGGATTTTGTCAGTCACAGGGCACCTTTCCGGTTGATGTTCGAATTGTGTACGCAGTATAACTGTCGATTCCGGGGAAATAATGAGCCTGAAGCGCAATCCAGTGTTGAATCAAAGTAGAGAATCCCGCACCTCAACCGACGACCTCGCTTTCTTCGTACGGCTTGCCGCGCTGGACAGCCTGACCGCCGCCGCCCGTGAACTCGGGCTGTCGCTGGCGGCCGTCAGCAAACGACTGAGCCAGCTGGAGCAGCGGCTCGGCGTGCAGTTGCTGCGCCGCACCACCCGTCGGCTGGAGCTGACGCCGGAAGGGCGGCGCTATCTGGCGGGGGCGCGTCCGCTGCTGGACCAGCTGGCGGCACTGGAAGAGGCGGTGAGCGGCGAAACGGCGCAGCTGCGCGGCACGCTTAACATTAACGCCTCGTTTGGTTTTGGCCGTCGTCATATTGCGCCCTGTGTGTCGGCATTTGCCGCGCTGCATCCGCAGCTTTCCCTGTCACTGCAGCTCACCAGTCAGCCGCTCAATTTCCTGGACGCGCGCATGGATATCGATATCCGCGTCGGCGAACCGCCTGACTCCCGGTTGGTGGCGCGCAAGTTACGCACCAATCCGCGTATTCTCTGTTGCTCTCCGGCCTACGCGGCGCGGCATGGCCTGCCGGAGACGGTGCGCGATCTGGCGCAGCACAACTGCATTCTGCTGCGCCAGCACGACAGCGATTTCACCCTGTGGCGGCTGACGTGCGGTGAGCAGAGTGTCAGCCAGAAGGTGCGCGGCAGTCTGATTACCAATGATGGTGAAGTGGCGATGCGGCTGGCGATGGATGGACACGGCATTCTGCTGCGTTCGTGGTGGGATGCGCAGCACAGCATTGCCGCGGGCGATCTGCTGCCGGTACTGCCGGACTGGCAGGCACCGGATGGCGATATTTTTGCCGTCTGGCAGGCGCAACGGCAATTGCCTGCGCGCATCAGCGCCTTCGTCACGTTTCTGCAACAGCATTTGCAGGTCGGGCCGTGAACCCTGACGGGGTTGTCGTCGACGGCCGGAGATAGCCTGCGACACGCGGCGCTGAGCAGCCCTCAATCCACCGCTGCGTTTACATCTTTTTTACTAATGAGTATGATTCTCATTCTTTTTATTCTGTGTCTTCCCGCCGTGCTGCGGCCTGATGGAAGCCGTTCGCCCCTTACTGGAGTTAAGAATGAAAACCTTATTCAGCCCGCGCAAAGCGGCACTCGCCCTGGCGATTGTCACCACTTTCAGCCTGACGGCATGTCAGCTGCCAGCCCGAAAAGCAGATGCCAGCACGCCGGTTACGGTAGAAACCACCGGCCAGGGCCATCTGACCCAGCGTGAGCTGGGCGAAGGTCTGTATGAAATGGCTTACCTGCCGGCAAAAAATGCGCTGTATGTGGCCAGCGCCCAGGGATTTAAAGATGTCAGCGGCGGCATGATCTATCGGCTGGATGCCACCACGCTGAAGACCACCGGCGAAGGGCATTACGACCTGAAGAACTTCGGGCTGGCCAGCGCGCCTGATGGCAGCGCACTTTACGCCACTAATTCGCTGGATGGCGGCATCTCTGCTATCGATCCGGAAAGCGGTAAGGTGCTGAAGCGCCTGATGTTCAGCGAGAAGAATGAAAAAGGTCTGCCGTTCGGGCCACGTGAAATTTTCCTGCACGACGGGCTGCTGTATGTCGGCGGCGTCGGCGATCCCGGTCTGATCTGGGTGGTGGATGCGAAAACCCTGACGCTGAAAACCCGGATTAAAAACGCCGGCAAATGGGTCACCGGCATCATCTATTCTCCGGTCAGCGATCGGATTTATGCGGCCAACGGCAGCGGCGAAATCCTGGTGATCAATCCGCGCAATAACAAAATTGAACAGCGCCTGACCGCGGGCGATGGCAAAGAGTATCTGTTCCTCAATATGGCCGAAGATCCGGCGACTGGCCGGCTGTTCGTCACCGATAATTCAAAAGCTAAAAATACGCTGGTGTTTGATGAACGCAGCGGCAAGGTGATTAAGCGTCTGGATCTCGGGGATTCACTGGGGATTAAATTTAACGGCAAGCGCAATGAGATCTACATCAGTCAGCGTGAGTCGAAGAAAGTGCTGCAGCTGGATGGCACCACCTATGCGGTGAAAAATAGCTGGTCGTTTGACAGTCATCCAAACAGCCTGCTGGTATCACCTGATGGTCAGACCCTGTATGTGACGGTGAAGCAGGGCTTTAATCCGGATCACAGCAGCCAGGGGCCGGACAGCGTGGTGCGGATCGGGCTGGAATGACAGACGCAGGCGGCAGGTTGCCGCCTGAAAATTCAGGGACGCCGCAGCGTCCCTTTTTTATTTTTCCATACCCTGAACCAGGATCGCGCGATAGTTCGCCCCTTTCAGACGATGCACTTTGGCCGCCTGATATTCCGGGCTGTTATACCACGCATGTGCCGCTTCACGGCTCGGGAATTCCAGAATAACCACACCTTCCGCTTCCTGGCCTTCCAGCGTTTCCAGTTCGCCATAAAAGGCCAGCGGGTTGATCGGGTGATCGCCGCGTGCCTGGCCCGCTTTCTCGGCGTAGATCGCCATTTCATCTTCGTTCAGGGTGTTATCACGAATAAATACAACGTAAGCACTCACAGGGTGTCTCCTTAAGCTTTTTTATCCTGGGTCTGGGTATCAAAGTCAGATGCATCATGACGCTCATGCAGCTGATCGGCCGGGTCGCCCATTACACGGTTAACCTTGCGGCCACGGATCACGGCAGGACGCTGAGCAATCTCTTTCGCCCAGCGCACCACATTTTTATAGGACTGCACATCGAGGAATTCGGCGCCGCCATACTGGTCATTCAGCACCAGATTGCCGTACCACGGCCAGGTCGCGATGTCGGCGATGGTGTAATCCTCACCGGCGAGATAGCGATTATCGGCCAGCTGACGATCCAGCACGTCGAGCTGACGTTTGGCTTCAAGGGTAAAGCGGTTGATGGCGTATTCAATTTTCTCTGGCGCGTAGTGATAGAAATGGCCAAAACCGCCGCCGAGATAAGGCGCAGAGCCTTGCAGCCAGAACAGCCAGTTGAGTGTTTCGGTACGTTGCGCCAGATCTTTTGGCAGGAAGTAGCCAAATTTTTCTGCCAGATAGAGCAGGATATTGCCCGATTCAAAGACCCGAATCGGCGGCGTGGCGGAGTGGTCACTCAGCGCCGGAATTTTGGAGTTAGGGTTAACCTCAACAAAACCACTGGAGAATTGATCGCCTTCGCCGATGCGGATCAGCCAGGCATCATATTCGGCATCAATCACGTTAAGCGCCAGCAGCTCTTCCAGCAGGATGGTCACTTTCTGGCCGTTCGGCGTGCCGAGCGAATAGAGCTGCAAAGGATGCTTGCCGACCGGCAGCGCTTTTTCATGGGTAGGGCCAGCGAACGGGCGATTGGTTTTAGCGCCGTTGCCTTTTGCTTCGGGATCCCAGCTCCAGACTTTTGCGGGCTGATATGCATTTTCCGACATAGTGAAGGTTCGCCTTGTGGTGTGATGTTTGTCTGGAGTGTAGCAGGTGAATAAAAGCCGGTTTAACTCTGCTGGCGGTGATCGCGGCCTGGCCCGTTGCCTGCCGTGTGGGTTATCGGCTGAGGGCGACGCGAGAGATGAAGGGCAAACCGTGCCCGCCGCGCGGATGGCGAGGCGGGCAGAAAGGCGGCAAAGCGCGACTGGCTGCGGCCGGGTGAGGTTATTTGCTGAGTAACTCGCGCTCGATCAGTTCGCGGGTCTGCACTGCCTGAACCTTCATCTTTTCCGGGTAACCAAACAGCGAGGCGGCGATGATCGGCTCACCACCCACTTTGTAACTGCGTGTGGCAAAGTTAGTGTCGCGCAGCGTCTGGAACAGGGTATCGAAATCGACTTCGCCTTCGCCAACGCCGACGTGCTGGTGAATCGTGGCATCAACGCCGGGCGGGTTAACGATGTAGCGGCAATGTTTGGTGTGGTTCATGGTGTCAGCGATCAGCATGTGCGACAGATCGTCTCCGGCATACTCCAGCATCGGTTTTACATCGCCTTTGCCTTTGTCGTAGAAGAAGGTATGCGGCGCACTGTAGATGTACTTGACGTTATCGCTGCGGAACGACTTCACGATATCCACCGTTTCGTTGTTCTCTTCGCAGAAATCCCACGGGTGCGCCTGAATCTCGACCCGGATCCCTTCACGTTCGATAATCGGCAGCAGCTCCTCCATCGAACGATAAAACATCTCTTCACAGATCTCCGGCTCATTAGGCGTGCCGGAGAGTTCGGTGTTGATCACCTGCACGCCCATCTCAACCGCAATCTCAATCATCCGTTTCCAGTTTTTCACTGCCGCCTGGCGGCGCAGCTCGTCCGGACCGGACCAGCGATAGACCACAATAAAAGAGGAGATCTCCAGCCCGGTGGCGCGCAGCGCGTTTTTATATTCAGTCATGATTTCGCGGCTGGCTTTGGGATGCTTATAAAACGGGTTGATCTGCGGATGCGGCGACTGTTCGATATATTTATACCCCCAGTCAGCCACCTGATGGACCATGCGGGTGATGCCCAGGTCTTTAATCACATCCACATCAAAAGCGATTTTCATCTGTCTGCTCCGGAAACATTAACGTTACTGTTCTTCATTAAAGGTGACGCCGATCTGCTGCCTGACGCTGTCGATGGTGGCCAGGGTAGTAATCGCCTGGTCGAGCGAGTGGATCGGCGAATCAGTCAGGTTCTGCCCGATACACCAGGCGAAGTGGTTGATTTCATGACACAGCTGCAGATAGCGGTTGGCGGGTTCTTCCCAGTACAGGCTGTGGCGACCCTCGCTGGAGGTGAGGCGAAAATTGCCTGGCGCATAGAACTGCCCCTCCAGCACCAGGCTGGCATCACTGCCGGCAATCACCGCGGCGCCAGGCGTGTTGCTGAACAGTGTGGTATTCAGCAGCGAATGCATGCCGTGGCGATGCGTCAGCAGCATTGACGTCTGACCGTTTACGCTGCCACCGGGCACCGGCTGGCCTCTGGCGATGATGCTGTCGGGCGCGCCACCGCCGATAAACACGCTGAGTGCCACCAGGTAACTGCCGAGATCGAGCATCGGCCCGCCTGCCAGATCGTGGTTAAAGATGCGGTGATCCGCGGTAAAAAATTCGCCGTGATCGGCAATCAGGGTGTGAACCTCGCCGAGCACACCATCCGCCAGTAACTGCCGGATTACGTCATATTTCGCTGCGAAGTTGCACCACATCGCTTCCATACACAGCAGGTTGCAGGCTGCGGCCGCCTGCTTCAGCTGCGTTGCCTGCTGAGCATTCAGCGCCAGCGGCTTCTCAATCAGCAGGTGCTTTCCGGCCGCGATAGCGCGCAGGCCATCCGGAAAATGGTGATTATGCGGCGTGGCGATATAGACCGCGTCGACATCCTCACGCGCCAGCAGCGCATCCATGCTGCTGGCGGCATACGCAATTGACCACTTTTCGGCAAACGCCTGAGCTTTGGCCGGATTACGCGCCGCCACGGCTGTCAGTTGCTGGTCGGTATGGTGGCGTAGCGCATGCGCAAAATGGTCGGCAATCCAGCCGGGACCGATAATTCCCCAGCGCAGCGACGGCAGAGTTCGGGCATCGGGTAAGCGTGGGGTGGGAAGCGTTGAGGGAAACATACCCATTCCTTCTTTTGCGTGCAGGGTCCAGTCAGAACCCCACTATAGAAAGCCTGTTGCCACCGCTCTAATCATTTGATGATGCGATTCCATCAGGGAAGTTAACGCCAGATTTTTACCCGTTTTAGCAAATGTCCGTTTTAAAAAGAATCAAAAAAGAAATGAAAATTTCATTTTGCGAAGGTGATCAAAGTAATGACGTATTTTCTATCAAAAAAATGAGAGAAAATGTGCCTGGTCATGACAGGATTAACTGCTGCCGCGCAACGGCAGAGAAAACGCTGAAGGGGAACTGCCCATTTCGGCAAATGAGGATCGACAGCGGGAGAAGGATGATGTCAAAAGTAACCATGACGGCAATTGCAGACGCGGCAGGCGTAGGGGTGGCGACGGTCGATCGGGTACTGAACCGCCGGGCACCGGTGCGCAGCGTAACCGAGCAGAAGGTGCTGGCGGCGGCCCGACAGCTCGGCTATCGGCTGCCTGCGGTGTACAGCCTGCCTGAGACGCAACCCGCTGCGGCTCAGCTGCGTTTTGGTTTTATCCTGCTGCCGGCCCGTTATTCGTTTTATCAGCAGCTGAGTGAGGCGCTGCAACAGCGGGCGCGCGGGCATCAGCCGGCAGGCAGCGAAACTGAATTTCGCTGGCACGACATACATGAAGTGGAGGCGGTCGCCAGCTCTCTGCGCCAGCTCGCGCAGCGTAACGATGTGATTGGCCTGGTGGCGCTGGATCATCCCTTAATCCGTCACGCTATCCAGGATGTGTCGCGGCTGGGCGTGCGGGTCTACGCTCTGTTGTCAGATTTTTCGCCCTGCGAGCACGCCGGTTTTATTGGCATTGATAATCAGAAGGCGGGGCGAACCGCCGCCTGGATGGCGCAACATCTGCTGCGTCAGCCGGGCTGCGTCGGCGTGTTGCTTGGCGACCATCGCTTTACCTGTCAGGAGAGCAGCGAGATCAGCTTCCGTTCCTATCTGCGTGAATCGGGCGTCAGCCAGCGGGTGCTTGAGCCGTTAAAAACCCATGAATCAAATGAAGGCGGCTATCAGGCCACCCGCCAGTTACTGGAGCAGCATGATGATCTGGTGATGATTTATGCACCCTGCGGTGGCATTGAAGGTGTGGTGCAGGCCCTGCGAGACAGCGGCCGCCGTCAGATTGATTTGCTGTGCCACGGTCCGCTGCCCGGCGATGAGCTGGCGCTGATTGACGGCACGATATCACTGATGCTGCGGCACCGGATTGATGTGATGGCCGATGCGGTGATCGCCACCTGCCTGAACGGCGGGAGCGAGCAACGCGGTAACTTTGCCCAGGTGACCGTACCGTTCGAACTGGTGACGCGCGAAAACCTGTAAAACAGCAGTTTTAACGCATTTATGATAGAAAGCTATCATAAAATGAAGTTATTAAACGCGATCGCTATCAAAAAATGAAACTTTCATTGTTGTCTGTGATGAAATTTTTATTTGATACTGCCAGCTGTTCTCATCGCACAGGCAGATATCATGACCCTACACATTGCAAATGCGCCCTGCAGCTGGGGCGTAGACGATCCGAATAATCCATGGCTGCCGCCCTGCCAGAAAGTACTGACGGAGGCCGCGCAGGCGGGCTACCAAAGTATCGAGCTGGGTCCCTGGGGCTACCTGCCAACCGATCCCGATGAGCTGACCCGGCAGCTTAATCATCATGGCCTGTCGCTGGTGGCGGGCACCATTTTTGATGATTTAGTCAGTGAAGCGAATTTTCCGGCGCTGGTGACGCTGACCCACAACCTGTGCCGCAACCTGGCGCAGGTCCCGACTGCAACAAAAACCGCAGGTGTTAACGCGCCGCCGCCTTATCTGGTGATCATCGATTTTGGCAATCCGCAGCGGGCGAAATATGCCGGTCAGTCGGAAAAATCGCCGCGGCTCGACGATGAGGCGTGGCATCGCATGATGCGGCACATCACCATTCTGAGTCAGATCGCCTGGCAGGAGTATGGCGTGCGAGCGGTGATCCATCCGCATGCGGGTGGCTGTATTGAGTTCGCCGATGAACTGGCGCGGCTGGTGAACGATATTCCGCATCAGGTGGCCGGTTTATGTCTCGACATCGGCCATCTCTACTATGCCGGGATGGACCCGATTGACGCGCTGCAACGTTACTGGGCGCGCATCGACTATCTGCATTTCAAAGACGTTCATCATCAGCGGTGGCGCGACGCCATTACGCGTGGACTCGACTTCTTTAGCGCCTGCGCTGAAGGCGTACTGTGTCCGCTGGGGCAGGGCGCGATCGACTATCCGGCGGTGCGTGCTCTGCTGGCAGAACGTGACTATCAGGGCTGGATCACCATCGAACAGGAGCGTGACCCGCGCCAGGCCGACACCAGCCTGGCTGATGTTACCGCCAGCCTGCACTACCTGCGCTCAATCGGATTCTGAGGACAACATCATGATTAACGGTAAAAAAGCACTGAATCGCTCGTTGCGCTGGGGCATGGTTGGCGGCGGCGGGACCAGCCAGATTGGGTATATCCACCGTTCAGCGGCGCTGCGTGACGGCAACTTTTCGTTGCTGGCAGGCGCGTTTGATATTGATGTCGCACGCGGGCGTGAATTTGGCAATGCGCTTGGCGTGGCGTCAGACCGCTGTTATCCCGATTACGCCAGCCTGTTTGCCGCAGAAGCCGAACGGGAAGACGGGATAGAAGCGGTCTCGATCGCCACGCCCAACAATACCCATTTCGCCATCTGTCGGGCAGCGCTGAACGCCGGACTGCATGTGGTGTGCGAGAAGCCGCTCTGCTTCACCGTCGAAGAGGCGGATGAGCTGGAACAGCTGAGCCGGGAGAAGCAGAAGGTGGTCGGCGTGACCTACGGCTATGCCGGACATCAGCTGGTCCATCAGGCGCGTGAGATGATCGCTGCCGGTGCGCTGGGTGAGATCCGCATCGTCAATATGCAGTTTGCTCACGGCTTCCACAACGAGGCGGTGGAGTTACAGAGTGAAAGCACCCGCTGGCGGGTCGATCCGCGCTTTGTCGGCCCGAGTTATGTGCTGGGCGATCTCGCTACGCATCCGCTGTTTATTGCAGAAACGATGCTGCCACAGCTGAAAGTGACGCGGCTGCTCTGTTCTCGTCAGAGTTTTGTCGCCACCCGCGCGCCGCTGGAAGATAACGCCTTTGTGATGATGGAATATGACAACGGCGCAGTTGGCACGCTGTGGGCCTCGGCGGTGAATGCTGGCTCAATGCACGGCCAGAAGATTCGGGTGGTGGGCGCTAAAGCCAGCCTGGAGTGGTGGGATGAACAGCCAAATCAGCTGCGTTATGAAGTGCAGGGCGAACCGGTGCGGATTCTGGAGCGTGGCATGGGGTATCTCAGCCCGCGCGCACTGGAGGAGGACCGCATTGGCGGAGGGCATACAGAGGGTTTATTTGAAGCCTGGTCCAATCTTTATCGTCGCTTCGCGCTGGCGATGGATGCCAGCGATCGTGGCGACAGCGCCTTCCTGCAGGATTTCTGGTATCCCGATGTGCATGCCGGATTGATGGGCGTGCGCTGGGTGGCGCAGTGCGTGAAATCGGCGGATGCCGGTGCGGTATGGGTCGAATGCTGAGGCAAGGCGTGGCGTGAGCCTTCGAAGCCGGGTTTGCCGCGCTGAAAAGCAAAAACCCGCCAGAGGCGGGTTCTTTGAATAGGGTGCCCGAACCCGGAAAAAAATGCCGGGAGCATTTTTGCATCGCACGCTGGCGTGCGGACCCGCAGGGCGAGCCACAGGGAAGTGGCGAGTACATCGAACCTTCGAGGCCGGGTTCGTTGCTCTGAAATGCAAAAACCCGCCAGAGGCGGGTTCTTTAAAGATGGTGCCCGAACCCGGACAAAAATGCCGGGAGCATTTTTGCATCGCACGCTGGCGTGCGGACCCGCAGGGCGAGCCACAGGGAAGTGGCGAGTACATCGAACCTTCGGAGCCGGGTTCGTTGCTCTGAAAAGCAAAAACCCGCCAGAGGCGGGTTCTTTGAATAGGGTGCCCGAACCCGGAAAAAAATGCCGGGAGCATTTTTTCATCGCACGCTGGCGTGCAGACCCGCAGGGCGAGCCACAGGGAAGTGGCGAGTACATCGAACCTTCGAAGCCGGGTTCGCCGTCCTGAAAAGCAAAAACCCGCCAGAGGCGGGTTCTTTAAATATGGTGCCCGAACCCGGAATCGAACCAGGGACACGGGGATTTTCAATCCCCTGCTCTACCGACTGAGCTATTCGGGCAACGGGGCGCATTAAACCGTAAAGGCCGCTGGGCGTCAACGGCTTTCACCAAAAAACCACGGGAAACGTGACTGATTGCCTGATTTTCAGTCAAAGCGGGTAAAACCTCAGGCCAGCGCGCCGTTTTTACGGCACAACGCAATGCTGTAAACATCTTCCGCCAGCCGCTGAGCCGTGGCGACATCCTGCACGTTGCGCTTCACCAGCAGTTTACTCAGGCAACCTTCCAGAATCAGCTCCATCTGATCGGCCACCATGCTCGGGTTGTCCAGCGCCTGGTCTAGCAGAATCTCATGCGTAAACTGCCATGACGCGCGCTTCTGCTGTTCCGCCAGTTGATGAATTGGCTGATCCGGCTGCGGATAGAAACTACAGGCGGCAATAAACAGACAGCCGGGGAAGCGGCCTTTGCTGACGTGTTCTCTTAGCACTTCATAACGCGCCATCAGCTTCTGGTCCGGCGACAGCGTCTCATCCAGCATGATCTGACGCCGCCAGGTATCAATCTGCTGAGCGTGATAACGCAGCGCATCATAGAGCAGGGCGTCACGATCGGGCCAGAACAGCCGGAGCTGATCGAGAGAAAGGTCGGTCTGGCCCGCCAGGGTTTCCAATGAGAGGGTGGCGGCGAGGCCGTTCTGTTCAAGCACATTCAGTGCATGCTCGAGTATTTGTTCACGCTGCAAGTGACTCTCCTCTGGTATGCAGGCCCGGCTGTTCGCCGGACACAAGCCTGACTCCAGTGTTGTTTACGGGGTGAGTTTCTGCAAATGTGCCCGGAAATCGGCGGCATTGAGAAACCCGGTGATGCGCGAGTCAGCGATCTCGTGGCCTTGCGCATCAAAGAATAAAATGGTCGGTAATCCCAGCACCTGAAGATGCTGCAACAGCGCATTATCGCTGGCGCTATTGGCGGTCACGTTGGCCTGTAGCAGCTGCACCCGGCTCAGGCTATCGCGTACCGCGCTGTCGCTAAAGGTGTATTTTTCAAACTCTTTACAGGCAACACACCAGTCGGCATACAGATCGACCATGGTGATGCGGCCGTTGGCCTGTTGCAGCGCCGTCTGCAACTGTTGCGGCGTCTGGACGGTCTGGAATGGCAGGTGGGCGACAGCCTGCTGCTGCGCCGGGCCGCCAAAGGCCCAGTCCTGTAGCGGACGGGCGCTGATCAGTGCGGCGGCCAGCACGATAATCTGTACGACGCGCCACTTGCCACTGCTGGCGCGCAGGCTGACGCTGAACGCCCAGCCAAAAAAGGCCACGCCCAGCAGGCTCCACAGCCGCAGTCCCCACAGGTCGCCCAGCACCCGCTCCATCAGGAAAACCGGCAGCGCCAGGATAACGAAACCAAAGCCCTCTTTTACCGTCTGCATCCACGGTCCGCTCTTCGGCAGCAGCTTATTGCCAAACAGGGTCACGGCGATCAGCGGTAAGCCCATCCCGACCGCATAGAGCCAGAGAGTACCGGCGCCGGCCCATAAATTACCGCTCTGGGCGATATAGAGCAGAATAGCGCTGAGCGGCGCGGTGGTGCAGGGCGAGCAGATTAAACCGGCCAGCGCGCCCATCAAAAATACGCCTGGCAGCGAGCCGCCCTGCTGGCGATTGCTCCACAGGGTTAAGCGGGTTTGCAGGCTGGCCGGCAGTTGCAGCGTAAACAGACCAAACATCGACAGCGCCAGCACGATAAACAGCGCCGACAGTGCCGACAGCATCCACGGATGTTGCAGGGCTGCCTGGAAACGCAGCCCGGCAGCCGCCACGATCAGACCCAGCAGGGTGTAGGTCAGCGCCATGCCCTGGACATAGACCATCGCCAGCGCAAACAGTCGGCCAAAAGAATAGTGGCGCTGGCCGCCAAGAATAATGCCGGAAATCAGCGGATACATCGGCAGCACGCAGGGCGTGAAGGCGACGCCAATGCCGATCAGCAACGCCCACAGCGGTGAAAACGGCAGCGGCGTGGCTGGTGCAGGCGCGGTATTAACCGGCGCAGCAGCAGTGCTGGCCGCTACCGGACTCAGCGGCACGGTGCGGGTTTCGGGGGGATAACAGAATCCGGCGGCGGCACAGCCCTGATAGGTGACGCTAAGCGTGGCCCCACGGGCGGCCTGTTGTAGCGTTACCGGCACCGTCAGATCCTGCCGATAGATCTGGCTCTTGCCGTAGAATTCATCTTCGTGCGGCTGACCGGCGGGCAGCGTCAGCGGTGCCAGCGTGGCGTTGGCCGGCGTGACGTGGATCTGCTGACGATAGAGGTAGTAGCCCGTTTTTACTTTCCAGTGCAGGTTGAGCTGCGCTCCCTGCTGGTCGAAATCAAAACCAAACGCCTGATCGACCGGGACAAAGCGGCTGCTGGCGGGGTTGGAAAAAAGCGATGCGTGCGCCTGCAGGCTGATAAACAGCACCAGCAGCAGCGTAATTAAGCGAGAGATGCGTGCAGCCATGACAAGTATTCACTGTCTCCATGTTGAACCGGAAGCGCCAGCAGTTCAGGCACATCGTAGGGATGCGCCTGCCTGAGCAGATCGAACAGTGCCTGCTGGTGATCGCTATCGCATTTCAGCAGCATCTGCACTTCGCTGCTCTGTTCGAGCTGACCCTGCCAGACGTAATACGAGGTAGCACCCGGCAGCAGCGTGACGCAGGCCGCCAGTCTGGCCTCAAGCGCCAGGGCGGCCAGACGTTGCGCCGTCGCCTGATCGGGTGCAGTGCAAAGGACAACGATGGCGTTCATCGTAATGCTCCTGTTTAAAAGAGCCCCGATGATAGCACGCTCAGTCAGCGACGCGATTATCGGGCTATAACAGCAACCCGCCAAAGACAAAGCCCGCCATCACCGACAGCGTAATGGCGATCACGCCGGGAATGATAAAGGCATGGTTGAAAACAAACTTGCCAATCCGGGTCGATCCGGTGTCATCCATCTCCACGGCCGCCAGTAAAGTCGGGTAGGTCGGCAGGACGAACAGCGCCGAAACCGCGGCAAACGAGGCGATGGCGGTAAGCGGCGACACGCCCAGCAGCAAGGCGGCAGGCATCAGCGCCTTAGTGGTTGCCGCCTGCGAGTAGAGCAGCATTGAGGCGAAGAACAGCACCAGCGCCAGCATCCACGGGTAGGTTTTCAGCATATCGCCGGCCACCATCTGGATCTCTGCCAGGTGGGCTTTAACAAAGGTATCGCCCAGCCAGGCGACACCCATCACGCAGATACAGGCACTCATGCCGGACTTAAAGGTGCTGGCGCTGAGGATCTCGCTGGTATCCAGTTTACAGGTCAGGCTGATCAGGGTGGCGATAGTCAGCATAAACACCACAATCGCTTCATTACGCGGCAGCAGCGGGTTGGCGATCAGGCCAAGACTGGCACTGGTGAGCGTGGCGTAGACCACCACGGCGATGATACCGAGCAGAAACAGCAGCACCGATTTTTTCGCGCCCGGTTTGGGCTGGTAGACGCTGGCACCGCGCAGCGTAACGTCGCCTTTCGCCAGTCGCGCCTGGTAGACCTCATCATCCTTCAGCTCTTTACCGAGGAAGTTGGTCACCAGCGCGGCCAGAAACAGGCCGACCATGGTCGAGGGGATCGCGATAGCCAGCAGCGTAATGTAGCTGATGCCACGCGGCTCAAGCAGGGTAGCGAAGAATACCACCGCCGCTGAAATGGGCGAGGCGGTAATGGCGATCTGCGAAGCGACCACGGCGATCGACAGCGGGCGCGAAGGGCGGACGCCTTGCTCTTTCGCCACTTCAGCGATTACCGGCAGCGTCGAGAAGGCCGTATGACCGGTACCCGCCAGCAGCGTCATCAGATAGGTTACCAGCGGTGCCAGTAGCGTGACGTGACGCGGATGACGGCGCAGCAGCCGTTCGGCGAGGCTGACCAGATAATCCATTCCGCCGGCGACCTGCATGGCCGCGATAGCCGCAATGACCGCCATAATAATTTCGATCACGTCGAACGGGATCATGCCCGGCGGCAGGCCAAAGCCCAGCGTCAGGATCAGCACGCCCATGCCGCCAGCGAACCCAATGCCAATGCCGCCAAGGCGCGCACCCAACCAGATCGCCAGTAAGACGACCAGCAGCTCAACCACAAACATGCATCACTCCTGAGAATTTAACCTGAGATTATCAGTTGTGCTGTTTACCAAAGAAAAAGGCACACCGTGTTGATCGCGGTGTGCCTTTAGTAAACCAGCGTCGGTTAAACCTTACTGCTCGTTTTCGTCGGTATAACGTTTCGCTTTATAAACCGGATACATCAGGTTCTGGACCGAGAAAATATCGTCCAGCTCGCTTTCGGTCAGCAAGCCGCGCTCCAGCACCACTTCACGTACGCTTTTACCGGTTTCGGCGCAGATTTTGCCGACAATATCGCCGTTATGGTGGCCGATATACGGGTTAAGGTAGGTGACGATACCGATTGAGTTAAAGACGTAGGCTTCGCACACCGCGCGGTTGGCGGTAATGCCGTTGACGCACTTCTCCAGCAGGTTGTAGCAGGCGTTGGTCAGGATGCTGATCGATTCAAACAGCGCCTGGCCAATCACCGGCTCCATTACGTTCAGCTGCAGCTGACCGGCTTCGGAAGCCATAGTGACGGTGATGTCGTTGCCGATCACTTTGAAGCAGACCTGATTAACCACTTCCGGCACTACCGGATTGACTTTGGCTGGCATGATCGACGAACCGGCCTGTAACTCCGGCAGGTTGATTTCATTCAGGCCAGCGCGCGGACCGGAAGAGAGCAGGCGCAGGTCGTTACAGATCTTAGAGAGCTTCACCGCCAGGCGTTTCAGTGACGAGTGCACCATCACGTAGGCACCGCAGTCTGAGGTCGCTTCGATCAGATCTTCCGCCGGCACCACCGGCAGGTTGCTGACTTCCGCCAGACGCTGCACGGCAAGGTGCTGATAACCGTCCGGCGTATTCAGGCGGGTACCGATGGCGGTCGCGCCGAGGTTCACTTCCAGCAGCAGCTCGCCGGTGCGCAGAATGCTTTTGGTCTCTTCATTCAGCAGCACGCTGAAGGCGTGAAATTCCTGACCCAGCGTCATCGGCACCGCATCCTGTAACTGGGTTCGGCCCATTTTGAGGATGGTCTGGAACTCGTCAGCCTTACGCTCAAAACCGTCGGCCAGCTGGCTGATGCCATCCAGCAGCTTCAGCAGCGAACTGTAAACCGCGATGCGGAAACCGGTCGGGTAGGCGTCATTGGTCGACTGACATTTGTTAACGTGATCGTTAGGGTTGAGGTACTGATATTCACCTTTCTGGTGGCCCATCAGTTCCAGACCGATGTTTGCCAGCACCTCATTAGTGTTCATGTTGACCGAGGTGCCAGCACCACCCTGATAGACATCCACCGGAAACTGATCCATGCAGCGGCCTTTATTGAGCACTTCATCGCAGGCCTGAATGATGGTATCGGCAATGTTGCGGGGGATCGTTTGCAGCTCTTTGTTGGCCATCGCCGCCGCTTTTTTTACCATCACCATCCCGCGGACAAATTCGGGTATGTCGCTGATTTTACTGTTGCTGATGTAAAAATTTTCAATCGCACGCAGAGTATGAACGCCATAATAGGCATCCGCCGGTACTTCGCGCATACCTAACAGGTCTTCTTCGATACGAATGTTGTTCGCCATGATAACCTTCTTGTTGTTGCCGCTAACCATCACAGATGATGTGTTTATTTTGTCGTGGTGTACCCGTAACGACATTTTATCCGTCTTCATACTGGTGAGCACGATCATATTCTGATGCATCAGAAAAGTACGCATGCAGATCACTTAATGCTGCCGTCAGGTTAACGATATGTGAAACAGGTTACAAAATTAACCCTGTGGGATAAATTTGACAGGATCGGTTGAAAATGGCGGCACGGGTGCCCATCTCTTTTCTTATCATCACTAAGATGAACGCTTTCTGCTGAACGGCACGCTGCCGGTCAGCCCACACTTACAGGAGAGTACGGTGCGCTGGATACCGTTATTAGTCTTTTTTGTCCTGGCCTGGATTGAAATTTCACTGTTTATTCAGGTCGCCCACGTCATGGGCGTGCTGCTCACCATGCTGCTGGTGGTCTTTACCTCCTGCATCGGGGTGTCGCTGGTCAAAAATCAGGGCATGAAGAATTTCATGCTGATGCAGGAGAAGCTGGCGCGTAATGAAAGCCCGGCGAAAGAGATGATCAAGAGCGTGTCGCTGATCATCGCCGGTTTTCTGCTGCTGCTGCCCGGCTTCTTTACCGACCTGCTGGGCCTGCTGCTGTTGCTGCCGCCGGTGCAGAAGCATCTGACGCTGAAGCTGATGCCGCATCTGCGCGTCTGGCGCGGTCCGGGTGCCGGACCCGACAGCGGCTATACCATGGATGGCGAGTTCGAGCGCAAAAACAGCGATCGCCTTGAGCACCATGACGATCCGAAAGATCGCTGACGGTGTCATTGCCACAGTAAAACGCAACCTTCGGGTTGCGTTTTTTATTTCCGCTGGCGATCTTTCTGCCGATTGCTCAAAAAGCCATCAGTTATCACATCTGCGTAAAAAATTTGTTGTCTGCCCCCTTGAAAGGGCGTGGTCACGGCCCTATCTCTCAGGTCACGAGGCCGGAAGCCATGCAGCCCGGTGTTCAACCCCAAAACTGAATGATTGGACTTCTCAAAGGAGAGCTATCAAATGAAAATTCGTCCATTGCACGATCGCGTTATCGTCAAGCGTAAAGAAGTTGAAGCTAAATCAGCTGGCGGCATCGTGCTGACCGGTTCTGCAGCCGGCAAATCCACCCGTGGTGAAGTGCTGGCTGTCGGCAACGGCCGCATCCTTGAGAGTGGTGACGTTAAGCCGCTGGACGTGAAGGTTGGCGACATCGTGATCTTCAGCGAAGGTTACGGCGCGAAAACCGAGAAAATCGATAACGAAGAGGTGCTGATCATCTCTGAGAGCGACATCCTGGCGGTTGTTGAAGCGTAATTTTTTCGCGTAATTCACTGAACGAAACGAATTTAAGGGATATTTAAAATGGCAGCTAAAGACGTAAAATTCGGTAATGACGCACGCGTAAAAATGCTGCGTGGCGTGAACGTACTGGCAGATGCAGTAAAAGTTACCCTGGGCCCAAAAGGCCGTAACGTGGTTCTGGATAAATCTTTTGGTGCACCGACCATCACTAAAGATGGTGTTTCTGTGGCACGTGAAATCGAACTGGAAGACAAGTTCGAGAACATGGGCGCGCAGATGGTGAAAGAAGTTGCCTCTAAAGCGAACGACGCTGCGGGCGACGGTACCACCACTGCTACCGTACTGGCGCAGTCTATCATCACCGAAGGCCTGAAAGCCGTTGCCGCGGGTATGAACCCGATGGACCTGAAGCGCGGTATCGACCAGGCAGTTATCGCTGCGGTTGAGAAACTGAAAGCGCTGTCTGTACCGTGCTCAGACTCTAAAGCGATTGCGCAGGTAGGTACCATCTCTGCTAACTCCGATGAAACCGTGGGCCAGCTGATTGCTCAGGCGATGGAGAAAGTCGGTAAAGAAGGCGTGATCACCGTTGAAGAAGGCACCGGCCTGCAGGACGAGCTGGATGTGGTAGAAGGTATGCAGTTCGATCGCGGTTACCTGTCACCTTACTTCATCAACAAACCAGAAACCGGTGCGATTGAACTGGAATCTCCGTTCATCCTGCTGGCTGACAAGAAAATTTCTAACATCCGTGAAATGCTGCCAGTGCTGGAAGCCGTGGCGAAAGCCGGCAAACCACTGCTGATCATCGCGGAAGACGTAGAAGGCGAAGCGCTGGCTACCCTGGTGGTTAACACCATGCGCGGCATCGTGAAAGTAGCTGCGGTTAAAGCACCAGGCTTCGGCGACCGTCGTAAAGCCATGCTGCAGGATATCGCTATCCTGACCGGTGGTACTGTGATTTCTGAAGAGATCGGCATGGAGCTGGAAAAAGCAGCTCTGGAAGATCTGGGTCAGGCAAAACGCGTTGTGATCAACAAAGACACCACCACCATCATCGACGGTGTGGGTGAAGAAGCGACGATTCAGGGTCGTGTTACCCAGATTCGTCAGCAGATCGAAGAAGCCACTTCTGACTACGACAAAGAAAAACTGCAGGAGCGTGTCGCTAAACTGGCAGGCGGCGTTGCCGTTCTGAAAGTGGGCGCAGCAACTGAAGTTGAAATGAAAGAGAAGAAAGCCCGCGTTGAAGATGCCCTGCATGCAACCCGTGCTGCGGTAGAAGAAGGTGTGGTTGCTGGTGGTGGTGTGGCGCTGGTTCGCGTTGCAGCCCAGCTGGCCGATCTGCGTGGTCAGAACGAAGATCAGAACGTCGGTATCAAAGTTGCGCTGCGCGCAATGGAATCTCCACTGCGTCAGATCGTTTCTAACGCCGGTGAAGAACCATCAGTGGTCGCTAACAACGTGAAAGCCGGCGACGGTAACTACGGTTACAACGCGCAGACTGAAGAGTACGGCAACATGATCGACTTCGGTATCCTGGACCCAACCAAAGTGACCCGTTCTGCTCTGCAGTACGCGGCTTCTGTTGCGGGTCTGATGATCACCACCGAATGTATGGTCACTGACCTGCCAAAAGGCGACGCACCTGATTTAGGCGGCGGCGCTGGCGGTATGGGTGGCATGGGCGGTATGGGCGGCATGATGTAATCTGCCGTTGACTGCTTAAGTCATCTGGAACCCCCGATCGGAAACGGTCGGGGGTTTTTCTTTTGGGACGGAAAATAGTATAAGTAGTGGCGCAATCGTTCGTCTTTCCTCTTGATATGTCACGCTGTCTGCTGCTGCGCCGCCGGATCCACTGGCTTAAACCAGACCATCAGGATCGGCATGCTTGCCAGCCTGCAAGCGGCATGAAATATTGAGACGATATAACGGGATAAGGGCAATGAATGTGCAGAAAGAAAAAACATTTTTCTGCTACGCTGCCACCCGACTCTGATGATAATAAATGGGGATTACAATGCGGATTAACCTCTTGCTCGGACTGACGGCTGGCGCGTTATTGCTGGCGGGCTGTAGCAGCTCTACTCAACTGTCCTCGGCAGGCCAGCGCGTGACTTTTACCGATCAGCAGCCCGGCAGTGAGTGTCAGCTTCTGGGGAATCTTACCGGCTCACAGAGTAACTGGCTGAGCGGGGCAGGCGGGGAAACCAGCGCCCTGCGCGGTGCAGCAAATGACCTGCGCAACCGTGCAGCGGAAATGGGCGGCAACGTGATTTACGGCGCAACCAGTCCGACGCAGAACCTGCTGTCCGCATTCGCACCACTCGACAGTAAAATGTCCGGTCAGGTTTACAAGTGCCCGTAAGGTGAATCCGGCATCATGCCTTCTTCAGACGGCCGGCCTTGCGCCGGCCGTTTTTATTCCTGCCGCAGTTGCAGATCGAGCGGCGTTTTACTCGGCTCTCCGCCAATCTCGCGCGCCAGCTTAGGCACCAGATAACCCGAAACCTGCGACAGCAGCGCCCGCACCAGTTGCCGTGCGTCGTCGTCTGATACGTAGAAATGGGCGGCACCCTGCACCTTGTCCAGCACGTGCAGGTAGTAGGGCAGAATGCCCGCATCGAACAGCGCATTGCTCAGCGTTGCCAGCGTCCGGGCATTGTCGTTGACGCCGCGCAGCAGCACGCTCTGATTGAGCAGCGTCACGCCTGCACGCTTCAGCTCTCTCATCGCCTCACGCAGTGCGTCGTCAATCTCCTGCGCATGGTTGATGTGCGTCACCATCAGCACCTGCAGCCGCGTTTCACTGAGCATCTGACAAAGTGCGTCGGTAATCCGCGCCGGGATCACCACCGGTAAACGGCTATGGATACGCAGCCGTTTCAGGTGCGGGATTTTCTCCAGCGCCGCAATCAGCCAGGCGAGTTCATGATCTTTCGCCATCAGCGGATCGCCGCCGGAGAAGATGATCTCATCCAGCTCCGGATGATCGGCGATATAGTCCAGTGCCGCCTGCCAGTTACGCTTATTTCCCTGATTATCCTGGTAAGGAAAATGACGGCGGAAGCAGTAGCGACAGTTGACCGCACAGCCGCCTTTCACCAGCAATAAGGCGCGGTTTTGGTATTTATGCAGCAAACCAGGGACAACGTTGCTTTGTTCATCCAGCGGATCGGTGCTATAACCTGGCGCATCGATGAATTCCTGGCGTTGAGTCAGTACCTGAAGCAGCAGCGGGTCGTGCGCATCACCTTTCTTCATCCGGTTGATGAATGCACGGGGAACGCGCAAGGCGAAAAGACGCCGCGCATCCGCCCCGTCGGCCAGCTCAGTGTGCTGATCCAGGGCTAAAATCCGCAGTAATTCATCAGGTTCAGTGACAACATCAGCAAGTTGCTGCAACCAATCTTCTCTGGAAGGTGTTTTTAGGGTTACAATGTGTGCCATTTTTTTGGCTTAGTACCAGTATCAATTTTCGTAGAGGGCCTTCATGGCGACTTATTCTAGCAACGATTTCCGTCCCGGTCTTAAAATCATGTTCGAAGGCGAGCCGTATGCCATCGAATCCAGTGAGTTCGTTAAACCGGGTAAAGGTCAGGCATTCGCGCGCGTTAAAATGCGTCGCCTGCTGACGGGTTCTCGCGTTGAGAAAACTTTCAAATCCACCGACTCCGCCGAAGGCGCAGACGTTATGGATACCAACCTGAACTACCTGTACAACGACGGTGAGTTCTATCACTTCATGCACCCGGAAAGCTTCGAGCAGTTCCAGGTTGAAGAGAAAACCGTCAGCGATGCCGCAAAATGGCTGCAGGATAACGCTGAATGTATCGTTACGCTGTGGAATGGCCGTCCAATCGCCGTTCAGCCGCCGAACTTTATCGAAGCCGAAATCGTTGAAACCGATCCTGGTCTGAAAGGTGACACCGCGGGTACAGGCGGTAAGCCAGCCAAGCTGTCTACCGGCGCAGTGGTGAAAGTGCCATTGTTCGTGCAAGAGGGCGAAGTGGTCAAAGTTGACACCCGCTCTGGCGAATACGTGTCACGCGTAAAATAAGTGCCGCAGGCGCATCTCAGATGCGCCTTTTTCTTGTGTGAGTGAAAAAATGAAAAAACTGGCAAAATTAATCGCATTCGCGTTGCTGGTCTCCTCTGCGCTGAGCGCCTGCAACACTTTCCACGGTTTTGGCGAAGATGTCTCCCACTTAGGTGGTGCCATTTCACGTGCGGCAAACTGACTGTTAACCTTCGTCTATTTTGTGGAATCGTCAGCGGCAGTCGTCGGAAATCCGGCTATGCTTAAAACGCTGTACTTTTACATCCATCAAAAAGGACATTGTTATGTTAAAGAAAAGTATTGTCACTTTCTTCTCTGTACTGGTGCTCTCTTCACTGCTGACGGCTTGTAATACCACACGTGGCGTGGGCGAAGACGTAGAAGCGGGTGGTCAGGCGATTCAAAACAGCACGAAGTAACCCGTTATTCCAACCGGTACGAAACCTTTTTCGTACCGGCTGTTCGCTTCCGCACTATTTCTGTTTTACCCAGATTAACTCGTCAACCGGGAAGCCATCCCGACGCGCCTGATCGACCAGCTTCTCTTTCACGCCCGGCTCCAGCTGCGGAGTGCGCGACAGAATCCACAGATAGTGGCGATTCGGTCCACATACCAGCGCATAGCGGTAGTCCGGATCGAGAGCAATCACGTTATAGCCGCCGTAGAAGGGGCCGAAGAAGGAGACTTTCAACGCCGCACGCTGCGGGTCGCCGGTAAAGTAGGCCTTGCCGATGCTCTCCTGCCAGCGCTGTTTCTTCACGTTGTAGCCACGATTGATCACTTTCAGGCCGCCATCTTCACGCGGGCTATAGTTCGCCGTCACCTGTTCAAGGCCGCGTTCGAAAGGGTGATTCAGGCGGGCAATCTCATACCACTGACCGAGATAGCGCTGGCTGTCAAAGTTTTCGATTACGGTGACGTTCTTTGGCGGCGTGGTGCTACAGGCGACGGAGAGAAAAGCGCTCAGGCTGGCAACAACAGTTTTCCATGGAGACATAGTGGGATTCCTTTGTGATTTAACTGCTTAAGTATAGAAGCCGAAACGCTGTTTTTGGCAGCGCGGGCGCGAGATTGTTTGCCGCAGGCATTGCAGGTAGACTTCCACCCCTTATTTGTATCAGGAGTCATCACCATGAGCGAAACGGCAAGCTGGCAACCAAGCGCATCCATCGCCAATTTGTTAAAACGCGCGGCGATTTTAGCCGAAGTGCGTCGTTTCTTTGCCGATCGTGGCGTACTGGAAGTCGATACGCCAGCGATGAGTCAGGCGACCATCACCGATATTCATCTGGTGCCGTTCCAGACGCGGTTTGTCGGGCCGGGTGCCGCACAAGGGCGCGATCTCTGGCTGATGACCAGCCCGGAATACCACATGAAACGCCTGCTGGCCGCCGGCAGCGGGCCGATTTACCAGATGGCGCGCAGCTTCCGCAATGAAGAAGCGGGGCGTCACCATAACCCGGAATTTACCATGCTGGAGTGGTACCGGCCGCACTACGACATGTATCGTCTGATGAACGAAGTCGACGATCTGATGCAGCAGGTGCTGGAGTGCGACAGCGCAGAATCACTCTCTTATCAGCAGGCGTTTATTCGTCATCTGGAGATTGATCCGCTGTCGGCAGACAAGGCCCAGCTGCGTGAAGCGGCGGAAAAGCTGGGTGAAGGCGAACTGGCGCGGGCGGAAGAGGATCGCGATACCCTGCTGATGCTGCTGTTTATGCTGGGCGTGGAACCGAAGATTGGTCAGGATAAGCCTTGCTTCGTTTATCACTTCCCGGCCAGCCAGGCGGCGCTGGCGGAGATCAGCACCGAGGATCACCGTGTGGCAGAACGTTTCGAGGTCTACTACAAGGGCATCGAACTGGCGAACGGTTTCCGTGAGCTGACTGACAGCCGCGAACAGCGTCAGCGCTTCGAGCAGGATAACCGTCGGCGCGCGGCGCGCGGCCTGCCACAGCATCCGATTGATACCAACCTGCTGGATGCACTGGCGCACGGTATGCCAGCCTGTTCCGGGGTGGCGCTGGGTGTAGATCGGTTGATTATGCTGGCGCTGAAAGCGGAATCACTGAGTGAAGTGATCGCCTTCCCGGTCGATCGCTGTTAACCATCTGGCGGGAAAACGGTGGAAAGGGCAGGGATGGCCCAGCCGATCGCAAAGGAGACCTATTTCCCTGTAGGTCGGCCTCGCCTTCCTGGCTCGGACGCTTTGCTCTTCAGCTGGGCCAGCCCTGCCTGTCAGGCTAAATCATGGCGGCTGGTATGCCGCGTGCTGTGCTACTGGCTACTGTCCGGAAATTCCTGAATCGTTACCGGCAGCGTCAGCTTCTGATCATTTCGCAGTACCCGCACATCAATCACTGAACCCGGGCGAATCTCAGCCACCTGGTCCATCGTTTCCTGGGCGGACACTGCGGGCTTGCCGTTGACGCTCAGCAACACATCATTGGCCTGAATACCGGCTTTATCGGCCGGACCGTCCGGGGTCACCACGCTAACGATAATGCCCTGAACCCGATCCAGATTGCTGCCCTGACCGTGCAGCGGCGGCAGTTCGCGGCCGGTAATGCCGATGTAGCCGCGAATCACCCGGCCATCACGAATCAGCTTATCCATAATTTTTGAGGCCAGCGCGGTCGGAATAGCGAATCCAATGCCTTCCGGCGTTTCGCCGTCATTGCTTTTGTCGAAGGTCAGGGTGTTGATGCCCATCAATTCGCCCAGCGAGTTGATCAGCGCGCCGCCAGAGTTACCCTGGTTGATAGAGGCATCGGTTTGCAGGAAGTTCTGCCGGCCTGATGAACTTAAGCCGACCCGTCCGGTGGCGCTGATAATGCCCTGGGTAACCGTCTGGCCGAGGTTGTAGGGATTGCCGATCGCCATTACCACATCGCCGATATGGGCCAGACGTTTAGGATTGATCGGGATTACCGGCAGGCTGGAGGCGGTAATTTTCAGCACCGCCAAATCGGTCATTGCGTCTGAACCAACCAGCGTCGCTTCGAAGAAACGGCCATCCTGTAACGCCACAATAATCTGGTCAGCATTGTTGATGACGTGCTTATTGGTCAGGATGTAACCTTTTGCGTTCATGATCACCCCGGAACCCAGGGTAGTGATGCCACGATTGTTATTACCGTGTGCGCTACGGTTGTAGACGTTGACGACCGCAGGCACGGCGCGGCGCACCCCCTGATTAAAGCTAAAGGGTGTTTCGTCGTTACTGTCATCGTGGTTATAGAGGGCGTCGCTGCCCATACGCAGTGCAGGCAGTGCTGCGAGCAAAATACCCGCCACAATCAGGCCCAGCACCACGGCACGCAAAAGTTTAAGAAACATGGTGTTAAATCACGCCAGGGGAGATCGCTGGGCAGAATAGCATGAGAGCGGCGGACACACACGTGCTTGTGTCCGCCATAATGCGAGGTTTATCTCAACAACAGATAGATACTTTCATCACCGCGGACCACATTCAGCGCCAGTACCGGCGGTTTCCCTTCCAGCACTTTACGCATTTCAGCGATCGACTGAACGCGATTGCGGTTAACGCCAACAATCACATCATCTTTTTGCAGACCAACCTGTTCAGCTGGCGTGCCTTTCTCGATGGTGTCGACCTTAACCCCTTTGTCACCGGTTTTGGTCTGGCCATCACTCAGGGTGGCACCCTGCAGCGCAGGCGACATCAACTGGGCACTGGCGGTGGTTTGTGCGCTTTGCTCCAGCGTAACGGTGACGGTGATCGGTTTACCTTCACGCAGCAAACCAAGTTTGACCTGCTCGCCTGGTGCGGTGGTGCCGATTTTCACCCGCAGTTCGGCAAAGCTGGTGATCGGTTTGTCATTCACTGAGGTGATGATATCGCCAGATTTCACACCCGCTTTCTGGGCTGCTGACTGCGGCAATACTTCAGAGACAAACGCGCCGCGCTGCGCATCAACGTTAAACGCTTTGGCCATGTCAGCAGTCATTTCGGTGCCTTTAATACCGAGCTGGCCACGCTTCACTTCACCATATTTGATCAGCTGCTGGGCAAGATTGATCGCCATGTCGCTGGGAATGGCGAAGCCGATGCCGATATTGCCGCCGCTTGAGGCCAGAATCGCGGTATTAATCCCGATCAGCTCGCCGTTGAGATTAACCAGCGCGCCGCCTGAGTTGCCGCGGTTTATCGCCGCATCGGTCTGGATAAAGTTTTCCAGTCCTTCCAGATTCAGGCCGCTACGGCCCAATGCAGAGATGATACCGGAGGTCGCAGTCTGACCCAGACCAAACGGGTTGCCGATCGCTACCGCAAAATCGCCCACTTTTAGCTGGTCGGAATCGGCTACTTTTACCTGCGTCAGGTTTTTTGCGCCCTGGATCTGAATCAGTGCGATGTCGGTCTGCTCATCATGACCGATCAGTTTGGCTTCATATTCACTGCCGTCGCCCAACTGCACATTGATCTTATCCGCGCCGTTGACCACGTGGTTATTGGTCAGCACGTATCCTTTGGCCGCATCAATGATTACGCCCGACCCCAGACCTTCAAACGGCTGTGGCTGATTATTGCCGCCGGGCATCTGGCCAAAGAAGCGTTTCAGCGGCTCAGGAATATCCTGCGCCTGATCGGCCGATTCGGTACCTTCAACGTGAACGCTGACCACGGCGGGCAGCACTTTCTCCAGCATTGGCGCCAGGCTTGGCAGCGGCTGGCCGGCAATTTGTGCTGGCAGCGTCGCCATCGCGTCTGGCGCGGCGGCAAGGCTCATCCCAATACTCAAGGCTAATGCGCTAAACAGTCGTGCTTGTTTTTTCATTGCTACAACGCTCTCGCTGCAAAAAGTGGGAGGAATTACTCAGTGTGACAGTCGTTTGAGGTCAGGGTTCGCAAAAACCGTGGGCGCAGACGGGCTGCGCCCCAAAAAGATTAGTCGCGGGCAGGGCGCTCGCCGCGCAGTAAACCGGATGCCCCTTCAGAGTAGTCGCGCGGCATCTGTACCGGGACCTGATCGTTATCGGCTTCAGCTTCGGTTAACTGATAAGCAAACGGGTTCTTTTCACCCGGCAGATCGGGCAGCAGGTCATTCGACCCTTTCGCCATATGCTGATAGAGCTGACGATAGTCACGCGCCATGTTGTCCAGCAATTCCGCGCTTTGCGCAAAGTGGTTAGTCAGTTCCTGACGGTAATCCGCCAGTTCCGCTTTCGATTTTTCCAGTTCGTACTGCATGCTGCGCTGCTCACGCAATTTCCTGTTGCCAAAACGCATGGCTACTGCGCCGACAATAATGCCTACCACTAAACCAATTAGCCCGTATTCCCAGGTCATAATGACTCCCGTGTTATTTCCGTTGTTCCGTAGGGCATTGCACCATTCCAATAGTAGTCACTATACCCGTTAATCTTATGGATGTGGAACTCTGGAGCGGCATGGCTTAGTGTAGAACGGCCTTTTTTTCGACAACAGCTGTATGAATCAGACAAAATTCAGGGACTCTGAGAGAACAATGCAAACCTCATCTCCGCTTGCCCGCTATGAGCAGGCGCTGTCGCAGGGCGAATTCAAGCCCGATGACGTACAACGTGAAGCCATTACCCGTTTAGACGCGCTCCAGCAAGCACTGGCCGCACGTCAGCAAACTGCTGCGCCTGCGACATCTGGCCTGCTGGGACGCCTGTCGAAACTGATCGGCAAAGAGAAAAACGAACCCCTGCCACCGCTACGCGGTTTATATATGTGGGGCGGTGTGGGTCGCGGGAAAACCTGGGTAATGGATCTGTTTTTTCAGTCTATTCCTGGCAATCGCAAACTGCGGCTGCACTTTCATCGCTTTATGCTGCGGGTACACGAAGAGCTGACGCAACTGCAGGGACAGAGCGATCCGCTGCTGATCATCGCCGACCGGTTTAAAGCCGAAACCGATATCCTCTGTTTCGACGAGTTTTTCGTTTCTGACATCACCGATGCGATGCTGCTTGGCACCCTGATGGAAGCGCTGTTTGAACGCGGTATCGCGCTGGTTGCCACCTCAAACATTCCGCCAGACGATCTCTATCGCAACGGGTTACAGCGTGCGCGCTTCCTGCCGGCGATTGAGCAGATCAAAACCCACTGCGATGTGATGAACGTCGATGCCGGCATCGATTACCGGTTGCGGACGCTGACCTCGGCCCATCTGTGGAACTACCCGCTGAATGACAAGACCCACGCTGAAATGGGGCGGATGTTTCAGGCGCTGGCGGGCGGCAAACCGGAACAGGCACCGGTCCTGGAGATCAACCATCGCCAGATGCCGACGCTCGGCGTCAGTGACGGGGTACTGGCGATCAACTTCACCACGCTGTGCGGGGAAGGACGCAGCCAGCATGACTATATTGCGCTCTCGCGTCGCTTCCACAGCGTCCTGCTGCATGATGTGCCGGTGATGATTTATAAGACCGAGGATCAGGCGCGTCGTTTTCTGGCGCTGGTCGATGAATTCTACGAACGCCATGTGAAACTGGTGGTGGCAGCGGAAACCTCGCTGACCGAGATTTATCAGGGCACGCGGCTGAAATTTGAATATCAGCGCTGCTTATCACGTCTGCAGGAGATGCAGAGCGAGGAGTATCTGCGCCTGCCGCACCTGCCGTGAGAATAAAGCAGATAAATAGTGAAATAGGGTTCGATTTTTGTAACTGACTTCTCTATAATCTTGCGACCCCACGTTACAGCAAAGGATTTTTTTCCCAAATCCTCTGTGTTCCAGTAACTCTATCCGAAGGGGTGGCTTGCTGGTCAAAATGGTCGTGTGAGCCTCAATCGTTTACTTAAGCGTTTGGGATTTCACCAACGTGTAACTTAATTTGGGTAAGCTTTTCGATGAAAACTTTTACAGCTAAACCAGAAACCGTCCAACGTGACTGGTTTGTAGTTGACGCAACGGGCAAAACTTTGGGTCGCCTGGCGACTGAACTGGCGCGCCGTCTGCGTGGTAAGCATAAAGCGGAATACACTCCGCACGTTGATACTGGTGATTACATCATCGTTCTGAACGCAGAAAAAGTTGCTGTAACCGGCAACAAGCGTACTGACAAGATTTACTATCACCACACTGGTCACATCGGTGGTATCAAACAGGCGACCTTTGAAGAGATGATTGCTCGCCGTCCTGAGCGTGTGATTGAGATCGCGGTTAAAGGCATGCTGCCGAAGGGCCCGCTGGGTCGTGCTATGTACCGTAAACTGAAAGTTTACGCAGGCAACGAGCACACCCATGCGGCACAGCAACCGCAAGTTCTTGACATTTAATCGGGATTAAAGGCAATGGCTGAAACTCAAAACTACGGCACTGGTCGCCGCAAAAGCTCTACCGCTCGCGTATTTATTAAGCCGGGTAGCGGTAACATCGTTATTAACCAACGTTCTCTGGAACAGTACTTCGGTCGCGAAACTGCCCGCATGGTAGTTCGTCAGCCGCTTGAGCTGCTGGACCTGGTTGGTAAATTCGATCTGTACGTCACCGTTAAAGGTGGTGGTATTTCTGGTCAGGCTGGTGCGATCCGTCACGGTATCACCCGCGCTCTGATGGAATATGACGAATCTCTGCGTGCGGAGCTGCGTAAAGCTGGCTTCGTTACCCGTGATGCGCGTCAGGTTGAACGTAAGAAAGTCGGCCTGCGTAAAGCACGTCGTCGTCCTCAGTTCTCCAAGCGTTAATTGTTGCTGCTTCGGCAGAGACAATTGGCACAAAAAACCCGCTTCGGCGGGTTTTTTGCTTTCTGCTGCACCGCCGATACAGGCGGAAAAACATTAACGGCGCTCCCAATTTCCCCGCAAAGATTCATTCCACGCCCACAAGCTGCCTAAAATCTGGTAAACTCTGTGTCACTTTGCGCCCGCAGGCCGGTGCGTTATGCGTCTCCCCGCCGTCGGGATATCAGTATACGACGCAGCTAACGTGGGTTGCGTGCGAGTTCTATGAGCAAGTGAGTCGCCGGATGGTTGGCTATTCGCAGTAACTTTTTGTGAACAAACTTGGAGGTTTTCATGGCTGTCGCTGCCAACAAACGTTCGGTAATGACGCTGTTTTCTGGTCCTACTGACATTTTCAGCCATCAGGTACGTATTGTCCTGGCGGAGAAGGGTGTCAGCGTAGAGATCGAGCAGGTCGAAATGGATAACCTGCCGCAGGATCTGATTGACCTCAACCCGTATCGCACGGTGCCGACGCTGGTAGATCGTGAGCTGACGCTGTATGAATCACGCATCATCATGGAATATTTAGATGAGCGTTTCCCGCATCCACCGCTGATGCCGGTTTATCCGGTTGCCCGTGGTGAAAGCCGTCTGATGATGCACCGCATCGAGCAGGACTGGTACAGCCTGATGAGAACCGTTGAGAACAGCAGCGGTCAGGAAGCCGAAGCCGCACGCAAACAACTGCGTGAAGAGCTGCTGGCGATTGCGCCGCTGTTTGGTCGCACACCGTTCTTCATGAGCGAAGAATTCAGCCTGGTCGATTGCTATCTGGCACCGCTGTTATGGCGTCTGCCGTCAATGGGCATCGATTTGATCGGCTCCGGTTCAAAAGAGCTGAAAGGCTACATGAATCGTGTCTTCGAGCGTGACTCTTTCCTCGCTTCATTAACTGAAGCTGAACGTGAAATGCGCCTGCAAGCCCGGGGCTGATTTATGGAAATGTCGCAACTTACCGCACGTCGCCCCTATCTGCTGCGCGCCTTCTATGACTGGTTGCTCGACAACCAGTTAACGCCGCACCTGGTGGTCGACATTAATCTGCCTGGTGTGCAGGTGCCGCTCGAGTATGCGCGCGATGGTCAGATTGTGTTGAACATTGCGCCGCGCGCCGTGGGCAATCTCGATCTGGCTAACGATCAGGTGTCGTTCAACGCCCGTTTCGGCGGCGTTCCGCGTCAGGTTAACGTGCCGATGGCGGCGATTCTGGCGATCTATGCGCGTGAAAATGGCGCTGGAACGATGTTCGAACCTGAGCCGGCCTACGAACTGGCCTCTCAGGAGACGTCAGACGGTCAGGAAGAGACCATGATGTCCGTGATTGATGGCGATCGTCCTGACGATGCCAGCGATGACGAGACACCGCCTGATGACGATCCACCACCGCGTGGCGGACGCCCTTCATTGCGCGTCGTGAAATAACATCCGATACCCGTCCTCACGACGGGTATTTTTTTGCCGGTTGTTAAGGGCAATAAAAAATCCGGCTGCCTGCGCAAGCCGGATGTGTTGTTACGTTGACGCGCGCGAATTAATAGACGTCGCGCAGGTAACGCTTCTCTTTCTTCAGCTGATCGATGTAATCCGCCGCACGTTCACTGGAAAGCCCGCCGAACTGACGCACCACTTCATACAGCGCGCTGTCGACATCTTTCGCCATGCGTGACGCATCACCACAGACGTAGAAATAGGCACCTTCCTGCAGCCAGGCATAAAGCTCTGCGCCCTGTTCCAGCATGCGGGTTTGCACGTAAATCTTCTTCTCCTGATCGCGTGAGAACGCCAGATCCAGCCGGGTCAGCAAGCCGCTGTCGTGCCAGCCGGTCAGCTCTTCGCGATAGATGAAATCATGTTCCTGATGCTGATCGCCAAAGAACAGCCAGTTTTTTCCCTGTGCGCCGGTTGCCTGACGCTCCTGCAAAAAGGCGCGGAACGGGGCGATACCGGTGCCTGGACCCACCATGATCAGCGGGGCGCTGTTATTAGCCGGCACGCGAAATGCTTTGTTTGGCGAAATGAAGATAGCGGGCTTCTCACCACGACGCACGCGTTCGGCCAGATAGGTTGAACAGACACCGCCACGGTTACGGCCACCACTGTGATAACGGACGGAGGCGACGGTCAGGTGTACCTGGTTAGGATGCGCCTTCGAGCTTGACGAGATGGAGTAGGCACGATGCTGCAACGGGCGCAGCAGCGCGACAAATTCCGGTACCGGCAGCGAGCGGGTCAGCTCAAGCTGCAGCAGGTCAAGCGTATCTTTGCCCCAAAGCCACACGCCGAGCGCATCTTTATCGTCGTGCTGCAACACGTGACGCAGTTCCTGGTTGGTGGTGTTCTGTCCGACCCACTCAATCAGCTTGCGCGACGGTTCTGAGATTTCAAACTGATAGGTCAGCAGATCGCCGAGGCTGCGGTCAAAGCCGGGCACCGGCGTCTGGTAATCGGCATTCAGCTGCGTCAGCAGCAGGCTGACCAGCGACGGTTCGTTGACCGGGATAACGCCCAGCGCATCGCCCGCTTCATATTTCAGACCACTGTCGGTCAGATCAAACTCGAAGTGACGAATATCCTTCGCCGACTGCTCGCCTGACAGACGCTTGTTGGTGATCAGCGCCGCAGCGTAAGGATTGGACTTGTTGCTGCCCGGGATCACCGGCGCTTCTGGTGCGCTTTCCAGCACCGTGCCGCTGCTGCCCGCGCTGGCGGCAAACTGCGGCATCGAACTGTTCAGCCATTCGCTGGACGGCTCTTCGTAGTCGATGTCGCAATCAATACGATAGACTACGCGTTTCGCGCCCAGCTGCTCCAGCCGCATATCAATGAATTTACCCGCCTGGCAGAAGCCATCGTAACCAGTATCGCCAATCGCCAGCACGGCAAAGTGCATCTGCTCCAGACGCGGGGCGGTGCTGGCGGAGATGGCATCCCAGAACAACTGGGCGTTGTCTGGCATTTCGCCTTCGCCATAGGTAGACGTGACGATCAGTACGTGACGCATGGTCGCGAACACGTCGAGATCCACATCGCCCAGCGCCTGAACTACCGGCACCAGCCCTTTAGCACGTGCTGATTTGGCGGCGGTTTGCGCCAGCGCTTCCGCGTTGCCGGTTTGCGAACCGTAGAGAATATGCAGTTGGGTGGTGGCGGCGGCGCCGGTACCTGCCGCAGGCTGCTGCTTGTCTTCTAACACCAGTAAACGGGAGTGAAGACCGGCGAGGAAGCCCGCCAGCCAGTATTTCTGATCGCCATTAAAGGGTGCATCTTCTGGAATATAAGGAATTTTCATGGGTACTTTTACTCAATCCCGTTCTCACCCGTCATAAGCGACGCCGCCATCGCAGAGAGCCGCTTCACTTTCCGCACCGCCTGACGCGGCGGCGGGAAACGTGAAGCTTACGCTGCGTGTTACCACGCTTAATCCGGGTAATATCAATTAATAATATTCACGTTCAATCAGGTCAGTCGCCCTGTCAGGACAGTTTTCCCACCGCCGCGGCAATTTCAGGTAACGCTGCACGCGCAAACAGCTCTTCAAAATCAGGCAGATGTCCCAGCACTTCGCGGTTACAGGCGTCCTGATACATGATCCAGCCATACGTCGCCAGGCTGTCCATCGAGCGGATGTTGCGTTGCGTCAGCGCAGCTTTGTAATCGGACATCCGTTTGGTGCCGATCAGGCTGGCCAGTTCATCATCGCTGTAGCTTTCAATCGCTGAGCGGGCATGACGTTGCAGCTTGCTGACCAGCGAAAAATCTTCGGTCATCAGCAGGTTGCGAACCGCTTTTTCTACGGCCGGATCTTCAACCGGCGTGCCTTTTGGCAGTTTGCCCAGCGCCAGCTGCTGCGCGAAGCTCAGCACGGTGTAGTTGTTGAGCAGGACAAACATCTCCAGCGTGTCGGTCGCACCGTAAGCCGGTACCGCGCCGTTGGCGATGGTTTTACCCTGACGCCAGGCAGCTTTAAACTTCGCCACCTGATGGCCCGCCAGCGCAGTAGACAGCTCTTCCAGCAAATCTTTGCGGGTTTTGGCCTTCAGGATTTCGCCCCCATCCTGGTAAAGCAGCAGCGAGCGCGGCATGACGTAGACAAAATGGTGACACTCGGTTTCCCAGTTCTCCAGCAGCCACGCCGCACGCGGGGACTGCGTTGCCTCCAGATGCCAATTCAGCATGGTCAGCACTGCCTGCTTATGGACCTGCGCCATCTCATCCTGATCGGCGATTGAACCGAACAGCACGGAATCGCCGGCAGCATGGCTGGCCAGTGAACCATAGGGATCGTACTGATAGGCAAAGCCGCCGCTCATGCCATTACCAAACCCTTTACCGAAGGTGCCGAGGTTAAGAATGGCGCCGTTGGTCATGTACTCGCAGCAGAAATCGCCGACCCCTTCAACCACCGCCGTGGCACCGGAGTTACGCACCGCGAAACGGTCACCGGCCTGCCCCTGCACAAACAGGCGTCCACCGGTGGCACCGAACAGTGCGAAGTTACCGATCAGCACGTTGCCATCGCCGTCCTGTGCGCCGCCGCCTGGCGACATCACCACCAGTTCACCGCCACACTGTCCTTTGCCAACGCCGTCGTTACAGGTGCCGTAGTGACGCATCTGCATACCATCGTTGCAAAATGCGCCAAACGACTGACCGGCGGAACCGGAGGTGGAAATTTTCACGCTCTCCGGTGCCAGATAGTGACGGCCACGGTCGTCGGCCAGCACCGCCGGCATCGCCTGCAGTTGTTCTGCGCTCAGTTGATGGTTCAGCATCCGCTCAATATCGATCGCCAGCTGGCCGCCGACGCTCTTGTTGCGGTTGTTGAGTACCACGTTATCGCCCAGCGTGATGTCAGGCTTACGCTGTTCAACCAGCGCCAGTTTCAGTTGTTCTACCCAGCCATCATCCAGCTCGAAATCTTTTTCGAGGTAAACCGGATGTTCGATTTTCAGCTCCGGTACCACGGTCAGCATGGCGCGCAAATCGAGTTTGCCGACTTCCAGTGGGTGATCCATCAGGTGCAGCAGATCAGCGCGGCCGCGTGCTTCACGCAGCGAACGTAATCCCATCCGCGCCAGAATCTCACGGACTTCATGCGCGACATTGAGGAAGTACTGTGCCAGCTGGCGTGGATCGCCATCAAAGGCTTCGGCATTGGTGGTTAAGCCCGCCGGGCATTTGACGTTACAGTTTTTCGCCATCACGCATTTCAGCATCATCAGGGCGGTCGTACCGAATTCAAAACTGTCGCCGCCCAGCAGCGCTGATTTCACCACGTCGCTGCCGGTTTGCTGAGCGCCTGAACAGCGCAGCAGCACTTTGTCACGCAGGCCGTTGGCGCACAGCGCCTGATGCACTTCTGCGATGCCGATTTCCGCTACGCGGCCGGTGTATTTCAGGCTGGTAACGGAGGCCGCGCCGGTGCCGCCGGTGTTGCCGGCTACGTTGATGACGTCAGCACCCGCTTTGGCAACGCCAACCGCGATGGTGCCAATGCCTTCCGACGAAACCAGCTTGACGATCACCCGTACCCGCGCGGCTTTACAGTCATGGATCAGCTGCGCCAGATCTTCAATCGAGTAAGTATCGTGATGCGGTGGCGGTGAGACCAGCTCAACGCCAGGCGTACCGCCACGGGCCGCGGCAATTTCCACCGTGACTTTAGCGGCCGGTAACTGGCCACCTTCGCCAGGCTTGGCACCCTGACCAATTTTAATTTCCAGCTCTTCCAGCATCGGATCGGCAAGGTAGGCCGCCCAGACGCCGAAGCGACCCGAAGCCAGCTGTTTGATGCGCGATGCACGGATGGTGCCGTGACGCGAGTAGTGCTCGCCACCTTCACCGCAGTTGCTCATGCCGCCGACCATATTGGTACCGTGTGCCACCGCCTCATGAGCAGGTGCCACCAGCGCACCGTGACTCATCGCACCGGAAGCAAAAGTGCGGGTGATTTCACAGGCGGGCTGAACCTCGCTGAGCGGCAGTGAGGGCAGGGTGGTGAAAATACGCGACAGATAATCGGCCGCTTTGCCGTAAGCGGTCACTTTCAGGCCGCCATCGACCACTTCACTGCTCTCGATATCGTCGTTAAACCGCAACTTCAGTGCGCGTGACAGGTTCTGCAGACGCTCATGCTCTGGCTTCAGGCCAGCAATCGCATCGGTCAGGCGCAGCATAAAGTGATTCAGGCTGCCATCCACCGCTTCACAGACCAGGCCGCGGATCGCAAAGCCGTTGTTGGTCAGCGAGTAGCGTCCCAGCTTACGGCGAAACTCCGCTTCACTGTCGATGTGGGTCAGGTCAGCCGGGAAGGTCAGAATATCGCGCAGCGCCGCCGGGCGACGTTTACGCTCTTCATACATCAGGCTTGAGAACTGACGGTAATCGGCGGTGATAGTGAAATTGTTGATCACCTCATCCGGAATGCGCTCGAAGCTGCTGTCTTTAAAGGTTTCTGGCTTGATGCCAAAGGCGTTATCGAGCTTCGCCAGCGTCATCAGGCGGATAAAGTTATCCTCTTCACGCGCTTTATCGGCGAAGCGGATCGGCTCCTCAGTCATATCAATAAAGGTGCGTACCGCAATGGTGCCGTACGAGTGACCTGCGCCTTCGGCACGTTCTTTAAACAGACCGAGCAACGGCACTTCAGATTCACCCTGAATTTTCAGGGCGCTCTGATGCCAGTCGACCGCCATCTGCGCGATGGTGGCAAAACCGGCGCCGCCCACCGGCGTTTTGATATTCGGGAAGTACTTTTTCAGCACCGGATCGTCGGTGTTGAGGAAGTTTGGCTCAAAGAATTCGCCGCTGCTGTAGCTTTCAACGGTGCAGAGACCCACTTTGCCCATGGTTTTCATTAACGCTTTTTCAGCCGCTTTGGCATAGCGTTTAAAGGCTTTGTTGCCTTCTTCGCCTTCACCGAACTTCTCTTCTGCACGCATCTGTACGCCGAGCGGATAGATAGCTGAGGCACCAAAGCCCAGCGTGGCGGCAATGTGGTGCGATGAAATGCTCTGACCGCTTTCCACCACCAGCGATACATCCAGACGCAGACCTTCCTGCACCAGACGCTGGTTGATGGCAGAGACCACCAGCAGCATCGGAATTGCTGCCTGTTTAGAGGAGATGTGGCGATCGGTCAGCACCGCGATGCCGCCCTGGCTGCGGGCAAAATCAACCACCTGCTGTGCCAGATCGTCAATCGCCTTCTCCAGCGCGTTGGCGTTAGCGGTGGTGCTCAACAGATCTTTGCCAATAACCGGCTCATACAGCATCTCAAAGCGGGCGTACGGCGCGACATCCTGCTCACGTAAACGCAGCATATCGAGATGGCTCAGGATCGGCGAAGGCACCACAATCTGGCGGCCTTTGCTGCGACCGAGATGCGGTTTGGCACCCAGCGCGACCCGCAGCGTCATGCCATCCACTTCACGGATAGAGTCCAGCGGCGGGTTAGTCACCTGGGCGAAGCGCTGAGAGAAATAGTGCGCCATGCCGCCTTCATGATCGGACAGACCGTTAATTGCGTTGCCGTAACCCATGGCGGAGATTTTCTCTGCGCCGGTGTTCAGCATCGGGTCCATCATGAACTTGAAGCTTTCCTGGTTGTAGTAGTAGGCCACAAAGCGCTGATAGGTTTTCAGGTCACCGCGATAGCGCAGCGGTGAACCTTGCTGCTCAGCCGGAATGGCGGGCAGGTCTTCCAGTCCGACGCGCGCCTCGCGCAGCAGAGCTGGATAATCTTTTTCGGCAGCCAGTTTTTCCAGCGCCTGTACCGTGGTGTAGCTGCGTTTTTCGCGATGATCGAAGTAGAGCATGCCACCGGCCTCAATACGGCCGCGACGCAGCACACTTTCCGGCGGGAAGGCAATCTGGCCCGCTTCGGACATCGCACCGATATACTCTGCAGTTTCTACTGAACGCAGCGGACGCAGGCCGAGACGGTCAAGACGCGCCCCAATCACTTCGCCATTACCAAAGATTAACGCAGCCGGACCGTCGTTCTTCTCTTCATACAGCGAGAAGTACTCCAGCATAGCGCGCACTTCCGGCGATAACGCACTGTCGTTTTCCCAGGCAGGCGGCATCATCGAGACCACTGCGGTGATCAGATCGAGGTTATCTTCCATCAGACGGCTATGGATGCTCTGATCGAGACGTGAGCTGTCCGACTGGCCTTTCGGCCGCACAATTTTCTTGCCGCGCGCCAGCGCCAGCGCCGATTCGGCGATGCGGTTCTTACGGTCGGTATTCAGTTCACCGTTGTGCGCCATCAGGCGGAACGGCTGCGCCATGGTGGTGTGCGGATCGGTGTTGGTTGAGAAGCGGGTATGGAAAAACAGCCCGCGCACCTGATGATCGGGGTCGGTCAGATCCCTGAAGTAAGGGATCACTTCATTGGAATTCAGACGGGCTTTAAAAACCTGGGTGCGTGAAGAGAGCGACAGCGGATAGAGACCGCCAAATTCACTCTCGGTAAAAGCCCGGGCTTCGATGGTTAACAGGGCGCGATAAATGCGTTGTTCGAAGTCGTTTTGGTCGGCCACGTCCTGCGGCGCAGTGAAAATCCACTGCAGAATCGGTAACTGGAACTGCACTGCCGCCGGACGCGTCACGCTGCTGTCGAGCGGCATGTCACGTTTCATGATCACCGGCAGATTAAAGCTGCTCAGCGTTTCATCGACCAGACGTTCTGCGTTAGCGCGCAGGTCGGCATCTTTCGGCACGAAGAAGTTGCCGACGCCGAAGCGGCCCGCTTCCAGCGGCTGGCCGGTAATTTTACGGAAGAAGTGCAGGGAGAGATCAACGTTGACCCCGGCGCCGTCGCCCACGCCTTCAGCCGACATGCCGCCACGATGCGGTACGGTGCACAGGGCGCTGTGCGCCATCTGCAAAATCTCATGGGTCTGCTCGCCGTCCTTACGCGTTATGAAACCTACACCACAGCTATCACTGCCTGCTGTTGGATCATACAAGCCATAGGAATGAGGTTTGTTAGTGGACATTGAGGGTCTCCTTAAACTGCTTTTGACATTACCTGCACTGTTTCAGGGTCTGAGCGCAACTGAGGCGCACTTCATTTTCATCGCCATGCTCTGTCGAGCGCGCGTCATAGCCCTGAGCATTTCTCTCCAGACATCGGTGAAACGTCCTTAATTGAGCTGCTCTTCGATTTCCGGTCTCTTAAAGGAGATGACTTAAACCACGCGGGAGTCTTCTTGTTGCATAGATATGCCGAGACACTGGCCCGTCAGGAAAGCTTTCAGCGGATTTCCAACTTATCGGGAAAGCGTAATCAGGTCAAATGAGGGCCTTAGCCGAGGTTATTGTGCTGTTTTTGATGCTAAGATTATGAATTAAAAAGATAAAGAGGTTTAAATTATGGTGCTTTAGCCGGTGGCGATCGCCTGATAAATGTGAACTGACTCACTGTAGTGCAGCCGTCAGATCTATGCACCATGCTGGTGAGTAGGGCTTTAACAGCATTTAATGCTGTTCCGCACCGCTGTTGCACAGCATGTATCTGTTTTTCTTATGTCCGATTATTTGAATGAAACAGCCGGGGGTTATAAGAAAAATTAATCGGGCTGGATGTGCTTAAAACAGCATTAAAGATGAATGAGTATTCATAAAAAGGAATGAGCCTGCGCAACAGAACGTCGACAGGATATTGAAAAAACACCGGGCAGAGGATGCGCCGTTTTTAGCAGCGGCCTTACAGATTATTCATTTGGCACACGCAGTCAAGGGTTTTAAGCCGGTTGTCATAAACGTCGCCGAACAACCGGGCCGATGCACCATAAAAGCGCACTACATCGCTTATCTTCCGCTGCGGCGTTGCGACGTCGGCCGGTTAATTACGCTATCATGAGGCTGTTTCTCTTCCAGGGAGTTTTTATGAAACAAATTCGGCTGTTGGCACAATATTACGTGGATTTGATGGTGAAGCTTGGACTGGTGCGGTTCTCGCTGCTGCTGGCCTCGGCGCTGGTGGTGCTGGCGATGATTGTCCAGATGGCGGTCACCATGGTACTGCGTGGGCATGTCGAGAGCATCGACATGGTGCGATCGGTGTTCTTCGGGCTGTTGATCACCCCGTGGGCGGTCTATTTCCTGTCGGTGGTGGTCGATCAGCTGGAGGAATCGCGACAGCGGCTGGCGAGGCTGGTGGATAAACTGGAAGAGATGCGCACCCGCGACCTGGAACTGAATCAGCAGATGAAAGAGACCATCACCCAGCTGAATCAGGAGATCACCGACCGTAAAAAGGCGGAGCAGGCGCGTGAGCAGGTGATGGATAAGCTGCGTGAAGAAGTGACGCGGCGCGAACAGGCGCAGATTGAACTGGAGCAGCAATCCTCCTTCCTGCGTTCGTTTCTTGATGCGTCGCCGGATCTGGTGTTCTATCGCAACATCGACAAACAGTTCTCCGGCTGTAACCGCGCGATGGAACTGCTGACCGGTAAAAGTGAAAAACAGCTTATCGGCCTGACGCCACGCGATATCTACGATGATGAAGCGGCCACTAAAGTGCTGGAAACCGATGAGAAAGTGTTCCGCCACAACGTCTCCCTGACTTATGAACAGTGGCTGCAATATCCGGACGGGCGCAAAGCCTGTTTTGAAATCCGCAAAGTGCCTTATTACGACCGCGTCGGCAAACGCAGCGGGCTGATGGGATTTGGCCGCGATATAACCGAGCGTAAGCGCTACCAGGACGCGTTAGAGAACGCCAGCCGGGAGAAGACCACCTTTATCTCTACTATCAGCCACGAGCTGCGTACGCCGCTTAACGGCATTGTCGGACTGAGCCGTATTCTGCTCGATACCGATCTGAATCAGGAACAGCTGAAATATCTGAAAACCATCCACGTCTCTGCCATCACGCTGGGCAACATCTTCAATGATGTGATTGAAGTGGACAAGATTGAGCGGCGTAAGGTGCAGCTGGATAATCAGCCGCTCGACTTCACCAGCTTCCTCGCCGATTTAGAAAACCTGTCCGGCCTGCTGGCGCAGCCAAAAGGGCTGAAGTTTGTCCTCGCACCACAGTTACCGTTGCCGCACATGATCTCCACCGACGGCACCCGTCTGCGGCAGATTTTGTGGAACCTGATTGGCAATGCCGTCAAGTTCACCCAGCACGGCGAGATCGTAGTGCGGGTGGCGTATCAGCAGGATGAAACGCTGCGCTTTGAGGTACAGGATTCCGGTATGGGCATCCGCCAGGAGGAGCAGGACAAAATCTTCGCCATGTACTATCAGGTGAAGGATCAGCACGGCGGCAAACCGGCTACCGGCACCGGCATTGGCCTGGCGGTATCCCGCCGGCTGGCACAGGCGATGGGCGGCGATATCCGGGTGCAAAGCGCGCCGGGGCAGGGCTCCTGCTTCACCGTTGAGATCAAAGCGCCACGCATTGCTGAAGAGGTGGAAGATGAAGGCGTGGATGACAGCCTGCCTCTGCCGGCGCTGCATGTGCTGCTGGTGGAAGATATCGAACTGAACGTGATTGTGGCGCGCTCGGTGCTGGAGAAGCTGGGCTGCAGCGTCGAGGTGGCGATGACCGGCAGCGACGCGCTGGCGATGTTTGACCCGCTGGAGTTCGATCTGGTGCTGCTGGATATTCAGTTACCAGACATGACCGGTCTGGATGTGTCGCGGGCGATCCGCCAGCAGCACCAGGGCATCCATCTGCCGCCGCTGGTAGCATTGACCGCCAATGTGCTGAAGGACAAAAAAGAGTATTTCGATGCCGGAATGGATGATGTGCTCAGCAAGCCACTGGCGGTACCGGCGCTGACCGCCATCATCAAAAAGTTCTGGGATTATCAGGCGGAGCCGGAGGAGGCGTTGCCGCACGAAGCCGCAGATAAAAGCCAGACGCTGCTGGATATCCCGATGCTGGAGCAGTATCTCGATCTGGTCGGGCCGAGCCTGATTACCCAAAGCCTGACGATGTTTGAAAAGATGATGCCAGGCTATCTTGAAGTGCTCGAATCTAATCTGATGGCGCGCGATCAAAAAGGCATCGCCGAAGAGGGGCACAAAATCAAGGGTGCGGCGGGATCGGTAGGGTTACAACATCTGCAGCAGCTGGCGAAACAGATCCAGAGCCCGGAACTGCCAGCCTGGTGGGATAACGTGGTTGAATGGATTGATGAGCTGAAGCACGAGTGGCGACACGATGTGCAGGTATTGCGCGACTGGGTTGCGGAGCAGGAAGCGTCGTCCGCCAGAAAAAAATGACCCCAGCCGAGGCCGGGGTGCGCGAATACTGCGCCAACACCAGGGAAAAAGTAGCGGTTGCTATGCTTTGAGTAATAAACGCAGCCGCATGGTATTGGTTAACACTGCCTTCACCTTAGCAAATTCATCTTAACGTGTTAGAAGATTCATTAAAATGTGTGATGTTGAGCAGCGTTTAAATACAGAAAACATTAATTTGGCAACACAGTCAAGCAAGGAATCATTTTCTGCGTTGTATTGCGGTTATTTTAATCAGTTATCCCACTTTTTGCGCGCTTTTAACCCGGCGATAGCCGGGTTGCTGGCCCTGTCACCCCTTAAAGCGAAGCGGCGGACGAATCTGGGCCATTAATGCTGCTAACGCGCTGATATTGCTCGCCACCGGCGCAAAATGGCGTGATTTATCCAAAACGTTTTGGAAAGAGAAAAAAGATTTCGCTTATTTACGCTTCCACCCATCAGGTCGGACCTTAACCGGTGGCGAAAGCTTAAGCGACAGACGGTCAATGACCGCGCTATTCTGGCAAGAAATTTACCGGTTATCGGCATGATTTCGGCCAATTAGTGAAAAATACCGAAGACATAAAAACAGGATAGTTAAGCAATGCAAACCATTCAAATTAGTGCTTATTACTAATTATTAAGTGTTTATCTGGAAAGGTAATTAACGGTCGCGGCGAATGGAACCGATTCCTTTCTGACGGAAGTGCTTGAACTATTTCGATCTGTTGCAGCTTTTTAATGCAAAATGTCGACCTGATGTCTGGAAACTGCACGGTCATTTTCACCGATAAAGGCAATAAAAGGTTTTTTTGCGCACTGATTACGCGAGTAATTGATTAACGCCTGAAACAAGTATGGGAAGATTGCATGAGTAAGCATAAAGGAAGCGCCGGACAACGTATTAAACGGATTGCTGTGCGTATTATTCTGGCGTGGCTGGGCATCTGGCTGGCAGGGATTTTGCTGTTTTCATTTTTACCGGTGCCGTTCTCCGCGGTTATGGTTGAGCGCCAGCTCGGTGCCTGGCTTCGCGGCGACTTCAGCTATGTTGCCCATTCGGATTGGGTCGGACACGATGAAATTTCGCCGTGGATGGGCCTGGCGGTGATTGCGTCTGAAGATCAAAAGTTTCCGACCCACTGGGGATTTGACGTCGCGGCGATCGAGTCGGTGCTGGATAACAGCGATAGCCGGATGCGTGGTGCATCTACCCTGTCGCAGCAGACGGCCAAGAACCTGTTTCTGTGGGATGGGCGGAGCTGGGTGCGTAAAGGGCTGGAGGCGGGCCTGACGGTGGGCATTGAGACCGTCTGGACTAAGCGACGTATTCTGACCGTCTATCTGAATATCGCCGAATTCGGGCCTGGGGTGTTTGGTGTGGAGGCGGCGTCACAGCGCTATTTCCACAAGCCGGCCAGCCGATTGACGGCTGGCGAAGCGGCGTTGCTGGCCGCGGTGCTGCCTAATCCTATCCGCTTCCGTGCTGCAACGCCGTCTGGCTATGTGCGGCAGCGGCAGCAGTGGATCCTGCGTCAGATGCGCCAGCTGGGCGGGCAAGGATTTTTACAGCGTAACCGGCTGGACTGAGGGTTAATCCTCGTCGAAACCCGCTTCAAACAGCTCAATGACCGCTGCCAGCGCCGGGATCTCTTCCGGCCCGCTGGCTTCGATTTCAATGTGGCCGCCCTGAGCTGAATCGAGCATCAGCAGCGCAATCACGCTGCTGGCTTCGGCTTCGGTGCCGGCTTCATTGCGCAGCAGCACTTCAGCGTCAAAGCTCTGTACCAGTTCAAACAGCTTCATTGCCGGTCGGGCATGCATACCCAGTTTATTTTTGATTTCGACAGTTTGCTTAACGGTCATGATTTACGCTTTTCCAACGTACGGTGACGTGACTGTACATTCTTGCCGCGTGAACGGAAGTAGTCCGCCAGCTGTTCTGCAATATAGACCGAACGATGTTTCCCGCCGGTACAGCCGATAGCGACAGTCAGATAACTGCGGTTGTTGGTTTCCAGCATCGGCAACCACAGTTCCAGATAACTGCGGGTCTGATAGATGAAGTTGTGCACTTCGGTATGGCGATCGAGAAAGGCAGCCACCGGACGATCGAGGCCGGTCATAGGGCGCAGCTTAGGGTCCCAGTGCGGATTCGGCAGGAAGCGCACGTCAAACACATAATCGGCATCAATCGGGATGCCGTGCTTGAAGCCAAACGACTCAAACACCATCGTCAGCTCACGTTCACGCTTGCCCAGCAGCCGGGTACGCAGCATCTCTGCCAGTTCGTGGACCGACATTTCTGAGGTATCGATGATCAGATCGGCCCGTGAACGCAGTGGCTCCAGCAAATCACTCTCTTCATCAATGGCGCTTTCCAGCGACAGATTTTTACTGGAGAGCGGATGCAGACGGCGGGTGTCGCTGTAGCGGCGAATCAGGGTATTACGATCGGCATCAAGAAACAGCAGCTGGGGTGAAAATGAGTCGGGCAGGTTATTCAGCGCGGTTTCAAAAATCTCAGGGGATTCAGGCATGTTGCGTACGTCAATGCTCACCGCTGCCGAGATGTTGCGCTCCGCCAGCGAGTTGGCCAACTCGGGCAATAGCACCACCGGCAGGTTATCGACGCAGTAAAAACCCATATCTTCCAGCGCGCGTAGCGCCACTGACTTCCCCGAGCCTGACCGACCGCTCACGATCATCAGCACCATGACCTTCTCTCCCGTTTTAAAACCGGCACGCGGCCGGTAAAGACGCTTTACTGCTCTGACTGGCCTTCTGTGATAATGGCATAGAGCTCTTCATCACTTTGCGCGGCGCGCAGACGGCGACAGACGGTTTTATCCGCCAGACGCTTCGCCACCAGTGAAAGGGTGTGCAGGTGAGTTTTGCACTGGTCAGCCGGTACCAGCAGGGCAAACAACAGATCGACCGGCTGATTATCAACGGCATCAAACGCGATCGGCTGTTCAAGGCTGATAAACACCCCGACAGCACGTAGCGTATCCTCTTCCAGTTTACCGTGTGGTATGGCAATGCCGTTGCCAATACCGGTACTGCCCATGCGTTCACGGGTGAGGATCGCTTCAAAAAGCGTCTGGTGCGGCAGGTTGAGCTGCTTAGCGGCCAGTTCGCTGATGATTTCCAGCGCGCGTTTTTTGCTCTGGCAGTGTACGCCGCTGCGGGTGCAGTCAGGCGAAAGCACTGTGCTCAATTCCAGTGTTAGATCGTTGTTCATTATCGTTTCACTTGCGAGTTAACCTGGCCATCAGCCACCAGCGTATCATGATGCTGGCAGTAAATGGCGCTTGCTTAGATGACAAAACGGGGCGGATTATCCGCCCCATCCTGTCGGCTCTGCGCGGCAGGCGCGCGTAGCTAGCGTGAAGGTTAGTGTTTTTTCAGTTTATCTTTGTGTTTGGTCAGCTGACGGGCGAGCTTGTCGATCAACCCGTCAATCGCCGCATACATATCTTCCGCTTCGGACGTGGCGTGCAGCTCGCCACCGTTTATGTGCAGCGTTGCGTCAGCCACCTGGGTGACTTTCTCAACTTTCAGCACAATATAAACCTGATTGATATGTTCGAAATAGTGTTCCAGTTTGGCAAATTTACCGCTGACGAAATCGCGCAGTGGTGCGGTGATTTCAACATTTTGCCCGGTAAGGTTCAGCTGCATAGGTCTTCCTTCTCATTTCTGTCAAACCAGCTGTTTGCGCTGGTTCGATGGCGGGATGGATAAAGACTCGCGGTATTTGGCGACGGTACGACGTGCCACCATGATCCCTTGATCAGATAACATGGAGGTGAGTTTACTGTCGCTCAAGGGTTTGGCTGGATTTTCCGCCGAGATTAATTTTTTCACCAGTGCGCGAATGGCTGTCGATGAGGCTTCGCCGCCACCTTCAGTATTCACGTGACTGGAGAAAAAGTACTTCAGTTCAAAAATGCCTCGCGGACTGTGCAGATACTTTTGCGTAGTGACGCGGGAAATGGTCGATTCGTGCATCTCAACCGCCTGGGCGATATCGGCCAGCACCATCGGGCGCATAAACTCTTCGCCCTGTTCAAAGAAGGCCTGCTGCTGCTCGACAATACAGCGTGTCACTTTCAGCAGCGTATCGTTGCGGCTTTCCAGGCTTTTAATCAGCCAGCGCGCTTCCTGCAGGTTGCTGCGAATGAACTGACTGTCGCTGTCGTTACGCGTCGCCCCGCTCATGGCGGCATACTGCTGGTTGATCTTGAGGCGCGGGACGCTGTCGGCGTTCAGTTCAACCGTCCAGCGGCTGCCGACTTTCCGCACCAGCACGTCGGGGATCACATATTCCGGTTCACCGGTATTAATTGACTGACCGGGACGCGGGTCCAGCGACTGAATTAACATCATCGCCTCTTTCAGCACCTCTTCTTTGAGGCGCGTCACCCGCATCAGGCTGCGAAAATCGTGGTTGGCCAGCAGATCCAGATGTTCACTGACGATCAGGCGGGCTTCCGCCAGCATCGGCGTCTCGGGCGCATATTGCGACAGCTGCACCAGCAGACAGTCGCGCAGATCGCGCGCACCGACGCCAACCGGATCAAAGCGCTGAATGCGTTTCAGCACCGCTTCGACTTCATCGGCCTCAAGCTCATCGTTGCCGATGCTGTCGAGGATCTCGTCAAGCGAAACGGTGAGGTATCCGGTATCGTCGATCGCATCCACGATCGAAGTGGCAATAGCGCGGTCAGTATCGCTAAATGGCGTTAGCTCAACCTGCCACATCAGGTAATCCTGCAGTGACTGGGTGGTTTCGCCCTGATAAACCGGTAACTCATCATCCTGATAATCGGTACCGGTCCCGGATGGCGTGCCGGCGGTGTAGATTTCATCCCAGGTCGCGTCCAGCGGCAGCTCGTCAGGCATCTCTTTCTGCTCAAGCGCTTCACGGGTATCCAGCGCTTCGCCTTCAGGAGCCTCACGAGAGTCGATTTCATCATGCAGGTCGGTTTGTTCAAGCAGCGGATTACTTTCCAGTGCCAGCTGTAACTCCTGCTGGAGTTCAAGCGTAGAGAGTTGCAGCAGACGAATCGCCTGCTGCAACTGCGGTGTCATCGCCAGCTGTTGGCTGAGCCTGAGTTGCAAACCTTGCTTCATAGACAGGATGGTAGTTCCCAGGTAAACATCAGTATTTACGACACCTTATCAGAGTCTGAACTCTTCACCCAAATAAACCCGCTTAACCTGCTCATCTGCCAGAATTTCATTCGGCGTACCGTGCGCGATCAGGTGGCCCTGACTGACGATATATGCCCGTTCGCACACCGCTAAGGTTTCGCGCACGTTATGGTCGGTAATCAACACGCCAAGGCCGCTGTCACGCAAATGCTCAATGATTTTCTTGATGTCGATGACCGAGATCGGGTCGACACCCGCAAACGGTTCATCCAGCAGGATAAATTTAGGGTTGGCGGCCAGCGCGCGGGCGATCTCGACCCGGCGACGTTCACCGCCGGAGAGCGCCTGACCCATGCTGTCGCGCAGGTGCTCAATGTGAAACTCTTCCATCAGCTCGTTGGCGCGATCCTGACGCTGCTCTTCGGTGAGGTCGTCACGGATTTGCAGAACCGCCATCAGGTTATCGTAGACGCTGAGGCGACGGAAAATAGAGGCCTCCTGCGGCAGATAGCCGATACCGCGACGCGCACGGGCATGCAGCGGCAGGATACTGATATCTTCGTCATCGATAATAATGCGTCCCGCATCGCGCGGCACAATGCCGACCACCATGTAAAAGGTGGTGGTTTTACCGGCACCGTTGGGACCCAGCAGGCCGACAATCTCGCCTGACTTTACCTGCAGACTGACATCTTCTACCACGCGACGGCCTTTATATGCCTTCGCCAGGTTTTCTGCGATTAATGTGGCCATAGCTATCAGTTACTCTTCTTTCCGCTGTTGGACGAACCTTTATCCTGCAGTTGCGACGGCACCAGCACGGTGGTGACGCGCTTATTCTGGCCCTGGCTGTAAGCCTGCATTTTCTGCTCTTTCACCAGATAGGTAATGCGATCGCCCTTGATGTTGCTGTCCTGCTGCTCAATGAAGGCGTTGCCGGTCAGTTCAACAAAGTCGTTAGCCAGTTCATAGTGCAGTTTTGCCGCATGGCCCTGCACCGGTTTGCCGCTGTCCTGCATCTGGTAGAAGGTGGCAGGATTGCCGTACGCATCGACGATGGTTTTCTTGCTGTCGCCGCCCGGACGGGTCACCACCACTTTATCAGCGGTGATTTTGATCGAACCCTGAGTGACGATAACGTTGCCGGTAAAGGTCGCGACATTGCCCTGCAGATCCAGCGCCTGGTTCTGCGAGTCAATATTGACGGGCTTATCCGAGTCACCGGTCAGGGCCAGCGCAGGCACGCTGCTCGCCAGCAGCATGCTGGCGAGTAAAAGCTTAAGGCTATTTTTGTTCATTTTGAATTTCATAAGAAGTTTTGACCTTTTCGATTAACTCGGCGTTTTTTGTCCGTAAATTGCCGCGCATTTTCATGCCGGTGGAGTTAAAACTGCGGCCATACAGCGTCACCTGGTCGTCAGAGGTAACGTCCTGAGTGACAAGGTTAACCTGCGCATTGTCGGTTTTGACCCGGTCAAGCTGGGAATCCTGTGTCAGCGTATTCAGTTCCACATGACCATACAGATAAAGCATACGATCTTTGGTGAGCTTTGCTTTGTCGGCACGGAGTGTCCAGGTCGGCACTTTATTTTCGTCGTAGGTGGTCATCACCGGATTATCGAACCAGCTCAGTTCCTGATCCGAAAAGTAGGTCACTTTATCGGAAACCAGCTTATACGACAGTGCACCCTGTGGGTTATAAACCACGGTGTGGGAATCCGCACTGGTATAGGTCGGTGCCTGGTTATCGGTGGCAACCGGCGTATTCTCATCCTGGTTGGTAAGATTCCAGCCGATTAAAACCAGTGCAATCAAGGTCAGAATCAGCGTCATCCAACGCCTGCTTTTACTCATACTGATTGCCCTTTGGCATCCTCAAATTTGTCCTGCGACATTAAGATCAGGTCGCAAACTTCACGTACCGCGCCACGTCCGCCCGCAATGCGCGTCACGTAGTGCGCGCGCGGCAACAGCACCGGATGTGCATCCGCAACCGCCACGCTTAATCCCACTTTTGCCATCACCGGCCAGTCGATCAGGTCGTCACCAATATAGGCGACCTGTTGATCGGAAAGAGACAGTTTATCCAGAAGTTCGCCATAGGCCAAAAGCTTATCCGATTGTCCCTGATAAAGATGACGAATGCCGAGCGTTTTACAGCGATCTTCCATCAGGCGGGCATTCCGGCCGGTAATAATAGCCACTTCCACATCTGAGGTCAGCAGGCAACGAATACCGTAGCCGTCGCGCACATTAAACGCCTTCAGCTCTTCACCATTATTGCCCATGTAGATCACCCCGTCGGACATCACGCCATCGACGTCGCAAATCAGTAGGCGAATCTGGCTGGCGCGAGCCATCACCTCGGCGCTGACCGGGCCATAGCAGGTATCAATCGGGGGAGTTGCCAGTTGCATTGTCTTTTCCTGTTCAGACTACGCCAGCGCGCAGCATGTCATGCATATGTACCACACCGAGCAGATGGTCGTCATCGGCGACCAGGATCGAGGTAATGTTTTTGGTTTGCATCAGGTTGAGCGCTTCAACCGCCAGCATGTTCGGCCGCACGCGAATGCCGCCTGGCGTCATCACTTCACCTATGGTGGCGCGCTGGAAATCGATACCCATATCGAAGATGCGGCGCAGGTCACCATCGGTAAAGATGCCTTCAATCTTCATCAGATCGTCAACAATCACCGTCAACCCGAGGTTTTTGCGGGTAATTTCCAGCAGCGCATCACGCAGCGAGGCATCGCGCGTGACGTGCGGCAGTTCATCGCCGCTGTGCATGATATCGGCCACGTGCAGCAGCAGTTTACGTCCGAGTGCGCCGCCGGGGTGGGAGAGCGCAAAGTCTTCGGCGGTGAAGCCGCGCGCTTCCAGCAGTGAAACGGCCAGCGCATCGCCCATTACCAGCGTGGCGGTAGTGCTGCTGGTGGGAGCCAGACCGAGCGGGCACGCCTCCTGCGGGACACTGACGCACAGATGCACATCGGCAGCCCGGGCCATCGCACTTTCTGGCCGGCCGGTCATGCAGATCAGGGTGATATTCTGCCGCTTTAGCACCGGAATCAGCGCGAGAATTTCATTCGACTCGCCGCTGTTGGAGATGGCAATCACCACGTCATTCTTGCTGACCATGCCGAGATCGCCATGGCTGGCTTCCGCCGGATGAACGAAAAAGGCGGGCGTGCCGGTGCTGGCAAAGGTGGCGGCCATTTTTTTGCCAATGTGGCCTGACTTGCCCATCCCCATCACCACCACTTTACCCTGGCAGGCGTAAATCCGGGCGCAGGCGCGGGCAAAATCGTCGTTAATGTACTGATCGAGCTGCTCCAGACCTTCGCGCTCGATGCGCAATACCGCTTTGCCTGCGCGCTGGAAATCAAAAACTGCCGGTTGCTGATATGACATGGTCAGTCTGTCCTTGTTAGCCGTCCATGAACGCTGGCTGTACCCACAGCAGCGTCACCCAGACGAAGAAACCACAGAGTAAAAGTGCGCCTGCCGTATGGCCAACGCGTCGGCGACGTAACAGGCAGAGCAGGGCGAACAGTACGCTGACGCCGAGCATCACCCAGTAATCACGGGCGAACGCGTGGTAATCGATGCTGCCAGGATGCATCAGCGCCGGCAGGCCGAGTACGATAGCAATATTATAAATGTTGGCGCCGATCAGGTTACCGATCGCGATATCATCTTCGCCTTTTAGCGCACCAGCAATCACCGTCGCCAGCTCGGGCAGGCTGGTGCCGACGGCAATCAGCGTCAGACCCATCACCAGTTCACTGACGCCAAAATAGTCGGCAAACACCGTGGCGTTGTCGATCACCATCCGGGTCGACATCGGCAGGATAATCAGGGCGACGGCCAGCCAGAGAAACGCCACCGTGTTGCCGCTCTCTTCGCGCGGTAATTCCGCCAGCTGTTCACGGGTCAGGGTGTCGTTGTTATCACGCTCCGCTTTACGCGCAATGCGGATCACCACCATCAGATAAACCGCGGCGATGGCGATCAATCCAATGCCATCCAGTCGGCTAAGCTGGTTATCAAACAGCATAAAACCGCTGAGCAACGTCACCAGCAGCATTAAAGGGAGTTCACGACGAATCAGATTAGAGTGTACGCTGAGTGGATGCATTAACGCAGCGGCACCCAGGATCAGTAAAATGTTGGTAATATTCGAGCCCAGCGCGGTACCGACAGCAAGATCCATCTGGCCATGCTGCGCGGCCGAGAAGGAGAGAATCATCTCGGGCAACGAGGTGCCGATGCTGACGACGGTCATGCCAATGATCAAGGGTGGAATACCAAACGATCGACAGAGTATCGAGGCGCTAAACACCAGACGATCGGCACCATAAGCCAGTAAAAGCAAACCGATAATCAGCAGTGCAGAAGCTACGAACATGAAAAATCCTTGCGTAAAAACCCCAGCCCGGCACGCCTTGTCCGGCGGGTTTCAGGTTCTGTGCGATATAACAGGCGCTGATTTTGACCGTCTGAAAGGCAAAAGTAAATTTAATGGCCGTTTTCGCCAAATGTTAGCGATAAGTTTCTGTAAAGCTATCGTGAATCAGGACCGAACAGGCTACCATCGTAACCCATGTTTACGCCCGATCCTTACAAGAGGTAATAATGATCCAGCAGCAGACGAATCTGGTCGAGGTTCGTGGCGTGAGTTTTTCGCGCGGAGATCGCCAAATCTTCGATGACATTTCGCTGACCGTACCGAAAGGCAAAGTGACAGCGATAATGGGACCTTCGGGGATCGGTAAAACCACTCTGCTACGCTTGATTGGGGGTCAGCTTCAGCCGACCCGTGGCGAAATCTATTTCCGTGGCGAAAACATCCCGTCATTATCTCGCGCTAAGTTGTATGAGGCGCGTAAAAAAATGAGCATGCTGTTCCAGTCAGGCGCGCTGTTTACCGACTTAACGGTGTATGAAAATGTCGCCTGGCCGCTGCGTGAACACACCCGCCTGCCGGCTCCGTTACTGCACAGTACGGTATTAATGAAGCTGGAAGCGGTCGGTCTGCGTGGCGCCGCCCAGCTGAAACCGGCTGAGCTGTCGGGCGGAATGGCGCGGCGCGTTGCGCTGGCGCGTGCCATTGCCTTAGAACCTGAACTGATTATGTTCGACGAACCCTTTGTCGGACAGGACCCGATTACCATGGGCGTGCTGGTTAAGCTGATTGATGAACTTAACCACGCGCTGGGACTGACCTGTATTGTGGTGTCGCACGACGTACCGGAAGTATTAAGTATTGCGGACTACGCCTATATCGTGGCCGGACAGAAAATTATCGCACACGGCACCACGCCGGAACTGCGAGAAAACAACGATCCGCGTGTCCGCCAGTTTATTGATGGAGAAGCGGATGGTCCGGTTCCATTCCGTTTTCCTGCCGGCGACTATCTCGCTGATTTAACCGGCTCAGGGAGTAACTAAACTGATGGTGTTGAAGGCGCTGGCGACATTTGGACGTCAGGGAATTGAAACGTGCGCCAGTTTTGGCCGCGCAGGATTAATGCTGTTTCATGCGCTGGTGGGCAAACCAGCGTTCCGCAGACACACGCCGCTACTGATTAAGCAACTGTATAGCGTCGGCGTGCTGTCGCTGCTGATCATCGTGGTTTCCGGTCTGTTTATCGGCATGGTGCTTGGCCTTCAGGGTTACCTGGTCTTAACCACTTACGGCGCAGAAACCAGTCTCGGTATGCTGGTGGCGCTGTCATTGCTGCGTGAACTGGGACCGGTGGTGACCGCGCTGCTGTTCGCCGGACGGGCCGGGTCCGCGCTGACCGCCGAAATCGGCCTGATGAAAGCCACCGAACAGCTCTCCAGTATGGAGATGATGGCGGTTGACCCGTTACGACGGGTGGTGTCGCCGCGTTTCTGGGCCGGTTTTATCAGCATGCCGCTGCTGACGCTGATTTTCACCGCGGTGGGTATCGCCGGTGGGGCGCTGGTCGGCGTGAGCTGGAAAGGGATTGATCCTGGTTTCTTCTGGTCGGCGATGCAGAATGCCGTTGATTTTCGTACCGATGTCGTTAACTGCCTGATTAAAAGCGCGGTGTTTGCTATCACCGTAACGTGGATAGCGCTGTTTAACGGCTATGATGCGATTCCAACCTCTGAAGGGATCAGTCGCGCGACGACGCGCACCGTGGTGCACGCGTCACTGGCGGTGCTCGGATTGGATTTTGTGCTGACAGCACTGATGTTTGGGAATTGATGCAATGCAAAGCAAAAAAAGCGAAATCTGGGTTGGCATTTTCATGATCATGGCGTTACTGGCTGCGCTGTTTCTTGCGCTGCGCGTCGCCGATTTAAAGTCGATGGGCACCGAGCCGACGTGGAAGCTCTACGCGACCTTTGACAATATTGGCGGCCTGAAAGCCAGTTCGCCGGTAAAAATTGGCGGCGTGGTGATTGGCCGGGTAACCGATATTGAACTGGAACCGAAAACGCTGCTGCCGCGTGTCACCATGGACATCAGCGATCAGTACGCTAATAAAATTTCAGACACCAGTTCGCTGGCGATCCGGACACAAGGATTGCTGGGGGAACAATTTCTGGCGCTTAACTTAGGCTTTGACGATCCTGAACTGGGTTCGTCGATGCTGAAAGATGGCGACACGTTACGTGATACCAAGTCGGCGATGGTACTGGAAGACCTGATTGGTCAGTTCCTCTACAAGAGCGGCGACAACAAACAAAATAATGACAGTAAGGATGCGCAGGGCAGCGAGAATGCCGCACCTGCGGTACCGGCTCAACCTTAAAACAAGAGGGTATACTATGTTTAAACGTTTACTGATGATTGCCATGCTGGTGGTGGCGGTGCCGCTGACGGCCAATGCGGCAGCCGACCAGAGCAATCCCTACAAACTGATGAACGAAGCGGCGCAGAAGACCTTTACCCGTCTTAAGAATGAGCAGCCGAAAATCAAGCAGGACCCGAACTACCTGCGCGACATCGTACGTCAGGAACTGCTGCCGTATGTGCAGATTAAATATGCCGGCGCACTGGTGCTGGGCCGCTACTACCGCGACTCTACTCCTGCACAGCGTGAAGCCTACTTCAGCGCCTTTGGTGATTATCTGGCACAGGCTTACGGCCAGGCCTTAGCGTTGTATCACGGTCAGACCTACCAGATTCAGCCTGAACAGCCGTTAGGCGACGCTAAAATTGTCGCAATCCGCGTTTCGATTATCGACCCGAATGGCCGTCCTCCGGTTCGCCTCGACTTCCAGTGGCGCAAGAACAGTCAGACCGGCAACTGGCAGGCGTATGACATGATCGCCGAAGGTGTCAGCATGATCACCACCAAGCAAAATGAGTGGAGCGATCTGTTACGTACCAAAGGCATTGATGGCCTGACCGCGCAGCTGAAATCATCCGCGGCGCAGCCGATTACGCTGGATAAACAGCAATAATGCGCGAATCGTTAAGCTGGCAGCGTGAAGCCAGCACGCTATTACTGAAAGGCGAGCTGGACCGCGATACGCTGCTCAGCCTGTGGCAGCAGCGCGACACGCTGATCAAAGATGTTGATATTATTGATGTCGCCGCGCTGGAGCGGGTCGATTCCTCCGGGCTGGCGCTGCTGGTGCATCTGCGTGAAATCGCCCGGGCCCAGGGCATTACTCCCCGGTTCGCCGGCATCAGCGACAAACTGCAGTCGCTGATTACCCTTTACAATCTGCAACAGATTATTGTTTCTGCGGATAAAAGCGCCTGATTTCCGGTCGTTACGCTAAGCCCCTGTTTTACACAGGGGCTTTTGCGTATTTAAGAGTCAGCCGCTTTCCTCTAAGATGTCTCCCTTATTATTATCAGGTGAAGTTAAGCGCAATGGAAAACAGTGAAATTCAGGCCGTGCTGATGGCAGCATTGCCTTTAGATGAAGTGCATGTGATGAGCAATGATGGCAGCCACTTTCAGGTTATCGCCGTCGGCGAACTGTTTGGTGAGCTGAGCCGCGTTAAGAAGCAGCAGGCTGTTTACGCGCCGCTGATGGAGTTCATCGCGGATAACCGCATTCATGCTGTCTCCATCAAAACCTATACTCCCGCTGAATGGGCGCGTGACCGTAAACTCAACGGTTTCTGATCCGTCAGCCTGGTGAACTCGCCGTGCGCGAGTCCGACCTTTAGCTAGTTAATTGAGAGCCGTGTTAATGGACAAATTTCGTGTGCAAGGCCCCACCCGCTTAAGTGGTGAAGTAACCATTTCCGGGGCGAAGAACGCCGCGCTGCCTATCCTGTTTGCTGCCCTGCTGGCTGAAGAGCCGGTCGAGATCCAGAATGTGCCGAAGCTGCGCGATATCGATACCACCATGAAGCTGCTGAGCCAGCTGGGTGCGAAGGTGGAGCGCAACGGTTCTGTGCATGTCGATGCCAGCGCGGTGGACGTATTCTGTGCCCCTTACGATCTGGTGAAAACCATGCGCGCCTCGATCTGGGCGCTGGGCCCGCTGGTGGCGCGTTTTGGTCAGGGACAGGTTTCCCTGCCGGGTGGCTGCGCGATTGGCGCGCGTCCGGTCGACCTGCATATTACCGGTCTTGAGCAACTGGGTGCCGAGATCAAACTGGAAGAGGGCTACGTTAAAGCGTCAGTCAACGGCCGTCTGAAAGGCGCGCTGATCGTGATGGACAAAATCAGCGTCGGTGCGACCGTCACTATCATGAGCGCCGCGACGCTGGCGACCGGCACGACGGTGATTGAGAATGCCGCCCGTGAGCCAGAAATTGTCGATACCGCCAACTTCCTGAATACCCTTGGCGCAAAAATCAGCGGCGCAGGCACCGATAAAATCACCATCGAAGGCGTTGAACGTCTGGGTGGCGGAGTTTACCGCGTACTGCCGGACCGTATTGAAACCGGCACCTTCCTGGTAGCGGCCGCCATTTCAGGTGGCAAAGTGGTGTGTCATAAAACGCAGCCCGATACGCTGGATGCCGTACTGGCGAAACTGCGTGACGCGGGTGCGGATATCGAAACCGGTGAAGACTGGATCAGTCTGGATATGCACGGCAAGCGGCCAAAAGCGGTTAACGTCCGCACCGCACCGCATCCGGGTTTCCCAACCGATATGCAGGCGCAGTTCACGCTGCTTAACCTGGTCGCGGAAGGCACCGGCCTGATCACCGAAACCATCTTTGAAAACCGCTTCATGCACATCCCGGAATTAATTCGTATGGGTGCGCACGCGGAAATTGAGAGCAATACCGCGATTTGCCACGGCGTTGAAACGCTGTCTGGCGCGCAGGTAATGGCCACCGATTTACGTGCGTCTGCCAGCCTGGTATTGGCGGGTTGCATCGCGGAAGGCACCACGCTGGTCGATCGTATCTATCATATCGATCGTGGCTATGAACACATCGAAGATAAACTGAAAGCGATGGGTGCAAACATTGAGCGCGTGAGCGGCGACGAGTAATCCCGCTTTGCGGCAAGACCATGAGCCAGCTCCGGCATCCGGAGCTGGTTTTTTTTCGCCGGGTAAGAACTAAAGATCGCTGTGATCGGTAGGTTGATCGGGCAGCGATCGGATCCGTTTCTTACGATCCAGCAGGCAATGCGTATCGGCATCGTAGTAGCGGCTGGGCCAGATCTCCGCGGGATGGATAGCAATCGCCTCGGCAATCAGCCACTCACCCTTGGGCCACGGTCGCGACAGCGCATTGGCCAGGGTAGATGAACTCAGGCCTGCCGAGCGTGACAGAGCGGCCAGAGTCGTGCCGCGCTTGTGTAAGGCGGCGATAATGTCGGCGGGATGCCAGTCTTCAATCCTTTTCTGCATAAACCTGTTCTCCTTTTCCGTGTTATTGCGTCACCCACACGGGCGACGGCTTTCCTTTTTGCAATGTTATCTGGAAAGTTAGTGGGATTTATAGCAAATAGATTCCATATGTTTCCAGTAAAATTTGGATCTTAAGCCAGATCTGCGTGAACCCGCGCAAAAGAGGTGCAACCAGAGAAAGAAGCGTAAAAGAAGTGGGAGCAGATAAACAAAAACGGAGCCAGGGCTGGCTCCGTCAGGGATTAGAAGTCGCGTTGAACGGACATGTGCGCCAGCGACTCCAGCGCGCTGCGCCACGGCGTTTCCGGCAGGATTTTCAATGCTTCAATGGCCTTATCCGCTTCCTGTTCCGCACGCTTGCGCGTCCATTCCAGCGAGCCGCACTGATTCATCGCTTCCAGCACCGGCTCCAGCAGATGCCGGCCATTGCCTTGCTCAATCGCTTCTCTGATCATTTTCGCCTGATCCGGCGATCCGTGCTGCATCGCATGCAGTAACGGCAGCGTCGGTTTCCCTTCACTCAGATCGTCGCCGGTATTTTTACCCAGCGTTTCACCGTCGGCACTGTAATCCAGTAAATCGTCAATTAACTGGAAAGCGGTACCCAGATAGCGTCCATAATCCTGCAGCGCTTTTTCCTCTTCCGGTGTGGCTTCAGCCAGAATCGCGGACGCCTGCGATGCGGCTTCGAACAGGCGCGCAGTCTTGCTGTAAATCACGCGCATGTAGCTCTCTTCCGTGATGTCAGGATCGTTCACGTTCATCAGCTGCAGCACTTCGCCTTCAGCAATCACGTTCACCGCTTCCGACATCAGCGCCAGAATGCGCAATGAGCCCATGCTGGTCATCATCTGGAAGGCGCGGGTGTAAATAAAATCACCGACCAGCACGCTCGCCGCATTGCCGAACGCCGCATTGGCGGTGGCTTTGCCACGACGCATATCGGATTCATCCACCACATCGTCATGCAACAGCGTGGCGGTATGGATAAATTCGATCAGCGCCGCATTGGTAACGTGCAGATCGCCCTTGTAACCCATGGCGCGTGCGGATAGCACGGCGATCATGGGGCGGATACGCTTGCCCCCACCACTGATGATGTAATAGCCCAACTGGTTGATGAGCGAGACATCTGAATTCAGCTGGTCGAGGATGGTCTGGTTAACGGCAGCCATATCCTGTGCGGTTAATTCATTAATCTGTTCTAAGTTCATTCGTCTTTTCAGCTATGACTCGTTTCTCTGCCATGGTAAGTGCTTTTACCCAGCCAGCGTTCAGGTAATCTGTTACTGATTGTACTTGAATTTTCTGGTTGAGGAACGTTTGCGTTCGGCCTGTGTTTTTTTTCTGCAAGAGAGTGCAAAGTGCTCTTGTCTTCTCCTGGAGTTTTGCGTAGAATTCGCGCCCTATTGTGAATATTTAGCGCGCCGCCTGATGAACTAAAAGGCAAGCGCAGAAGCGGAGTTTTATATGTACGCGGTTTTCCAAAGTGGTGGTAAACAACACCGAGTAAGCGAAGGTCAGACCGTTCGCCTGGAAAAGCTGGACATCGCAACCGGTGAAACCATTGAGTTTGACCAGGTTCTGATGATTGCCAATGGCGAAGACGTGAAAATCGGCGCGCCACTGGTTTCAGGCGGTATGATCAAGGCGGAAGTTGTTGCTCATGGTCGTGGCGAGAAAATTAAGATCGTTAAGTTTCGTCGTCGTAAACACTACCGTAAGCAGCAAGGCCACCGTCAGTGGTTCACTGATGTGAAAATCACTGGCATCACTGCCTAAGAGGAGATCTGACAAATGGCACATAAAAAGGCTGGTGGTTCGACTCGAAATGGTCGTGACTCCAACGCAAAACGTCTGGGTGTAAAACGTTTTGGTGGTGAATCCGTTCTGGCGGGTAGCATCATCGTTCGTCAGCGTGGCACCAAATTCCACGCCGGTAACAACGTAGGTTGTGGTCGTGACCACACCCTGTTTGCTACCGCAGACGGCAAAGTAAAATTCGAAATCAAAGGTCCGAACAACCGTAAATACATCAGCATCGTTGCTGAGTAAGGTTGTCGTGACGCAGACGTTTAACGTCTGAACGCACGAATTAAAGGCCCCGCAACTGCTGCGGGGCTTTTTACATTCTGCGCTCGGTTGCCGTAAAGGCAACGCATCACAAAAGATTGCTGTACACTTTATGTACGCACTGGCGAAAGCCAATCCTGATTTATCCGCCGCTGGTCAGCGCAGAAGACCCTGGCGGACCCGTTTGCAGAGTGCTGCAGACGATTGTGTGACGGAGATAGAAAATGAAGTTTGTTGATGAAGCGACAATTTTGGTCGTCGCCGGCGATGGCGGTAATGGTTGCGTCAGCTTCCGCCGCGAAAAATATATCCCGAAAGGCGGCCCGGACGGGGGTGATGGTGGTGACGGCGGTGACGTTTACCTGATCGCTGACGAAAACCTTAACACCCTGATCGATTATCGTTTCGAAAAGTCTTTCCGCGCCGAGCGTGGACAGAACGGCCAGAGCCGTGACTGTACCGGCAAACGTGGCAAAGATATCGTGGTGAAAGTGCCGGTCGGCACCCGGGTCATCGACCAGGGTACCGGTGAGACCTTAGGCGACATGACGCGCCACGGCCAGAAACTGATGGTCGGCAAAGGCGGCTGGCATGGCCTGGGCAATACCCGCTTCAAATCGTCGGTTAACCGCAGTCCGCGTCAGAAAACCATGGGTACGCCCGGTGAAAAACGCGACCTGCAGCTGGAGCTGATGCTGCTGGCCGACGTCGGGATGCTGGGCTTACCGAATGCCGGTAAATCGACCTTTATCCGTGCCGTCTCGGCAGCCAAACCGAAAGTGGCGGACTATCCGTTTACCACTCTGGTCCCGAGCCTTGGCGTGGTCCGTATGGACAGCGAACAGAGCTTTGTGGTGGCCGATATTCCTGGCCTGATCGAAGGCGCAGCCGAAGGCGCGGGTCTGGGTATTCGCTTCCTGAAGCACCTTGAGCGTTGCCGCGTGTTGTTGCACCTGATCGACATCGATCCTATCGATGAAAGCGATCCGATTGAAAACGCGCGCATCATTCTCGGCGAGCTGGAAAAATACAGCGATAAGCTGTTCAACAAGCCGCGCTGGCTGGTGTTCAATAAAATTGACCTGCTGAGCGAAGAAGAAGCGCAGTCACGCGCCAAAGCGATCGCTGACGCGCTGGGCTGGGAAGGGAAGTATTACCTGATCTCGGCAGCCAGCCGTACCGGTGTCAACGAACTCTGCTGGGACGTGATGAGCTTCATCAACGCCAACCCGAAAGAAGCCGAGCTCGAAGAGAAACAGCCGGAGAAAGTGGAGTTCATGTGGGATGATTACCACAAAGAAGCCATTGAAAATGCGGTTGAAGTGGAAGATGAAGAGTGGGATGAAGACTGGGATGATGAAGACGACGAAGGCGTCGAAATTATCTATCAGCGCTAACGCTCTGCGCGCATCACCGAATCACGGCTGATGCGCGATGCTCCCTTTTCGCCCTGAAAGGGGAGCATCACACCGGCGTTAGCTCATTACCGCCACGCCCAGCCGGGCACTGCAACACAGTTGATCGCGACCGTTACGAATCTCAATCTGCCAGCTCTGGCTGCGCTTGCCCAGATGCAGCGGACGACAAATGCCGCGTACCAACCCGCTTGATACCGCACGATGATGGCTGGCATTCACTTCCACGCCCACCACGCTGCTGCCTTCCTCAACGGCCAGATAGCCCGCAATCGATCCCATCGACTCCGCCAGTACCACAGATGCGCCACCGTGCAGCAGGCCAAAAGGCTGATGCGTTCGGGCATCGACCGGCATGGTCGCTTCCAGATAATCCTCGCCGATTACGGTAAAAATGATCCCCAGATGTGCCACCAGCGAGTTCTCCCCCAGCGCATTCAGGGCATCAAGATCGATAGATCGTTTCCAGATCGTTGACATGATCAGGCTCCCAGGGTTGCGCCGCCATCCACCACGATATCCTGTAAGGTGACGTGGCTGGCAAGATCGGAGGCGAGGAACAGCACGTTAGCGGCAATTTCCTGCGGCTGTGCGATCTTTCCTAGCGGGATACCGAGTTTGAACTGATCCGGGAAGCCCGCGATCATCTCCTGCTCACCGGTCGGCGTATGCCACAGGCTGCGCTGCATATCGGTATCGGTTGAACCGGGCGAGACGATATTGCAGCGAACGCCATACGGTGCCATCTCCAGACCCACCGTCAAACAGAGGCTGCGCAGGGCGGCTTTTGAGGCGCCATAGGCGGACATGCCAATACGCGGCGCGTGCGCTGAGTTGGAGGCGATAGTGACAATTGCGCCCGCCCGCTGCTGCCGGAACACCGGCAGGGTTTGCTGAAACAGGTTGAACGCGCCACCGGCATTGACGTTAAGGCAGGCCTGCCAGTCGGTAAACGACAGCTCATCGGTCGCGCCAATCCGCAGAATACCGGCCGCGTTCACCAGCACATCAATACGCGGCTGCGTCGCCAGCAGTCGCTGGCAGAGCGTCTTCACCTGGTCAGGATCGGACACGTCCAGCGTATGGCAGGGAAACGGATAGTCGTGGCCGTGAAAACGCTGATCGAAAGCTTCAACCTGCGCACCTGCCTGATGAAACGCCAGCGCGGTATGATAGCCAATTCCCTGGCCGGCACCGGTTATCCAGACAATTTTTCCGCTGAAGTCGAACGAATGGCTCATTGCGCAGGCTCCCGTGACAGCAATGCCCACCAGCCATCAATGCTCGGATTTTTGGCCAGGCTGACAAAGTCGATGTCGCCGTGCACCTGACGCCAGCGCGCCGCCAGCGCCATCACCCGCACCGAATCCAGACCGTAATCGATCAGGTTTTCATCATCTTCCGGCACGTCGTCATCTTCCAGCAGCGGCAGAATCAGCGCACGCAGATCGTCTTTGCTCAGCGGCAGCGGCATCAGGTCGGCGGTCATCACTACTTTGCCACTGCGGCCAGCGGTGTAGGTCAGCGCCATCATATGCTCGTCGCGGCTGAAATCCGCCAGTGCATCCGCCACCATAAACGGCTGGATGTTGCGCATAAACGCGTCGGTGGCGGTGGTCAGGCAACCGATATGGGCATAGACGCCGGTGATGATCAGCTGATCGCGGCCCATCTCCTGCAGGATCGACTCAAGCGGCGAGCGATGGAAGGCGCTGTAGCGCCATTTGGTCAGCACATGATCGTCGGCATCCGGTGCCAGCGCGTCCACGATCTTCTGCTGATCGGGATGCTTATTCAGGCCCGGGCCCCACATGTCGTTGAGCAACGCACGATCTTCATCGCTCTGCGCATTCGGCTGCGCGGTATAGAACACCGGAATCCCCTGCGCTTTGCAGTAGCGGCGCAGGCGGGCAATGTTGTCGACTACCTGCTCCACCAGCGGGCTATTCTCGCCCCAGAAGTTGAGGAAATAACGCTGCATATCGTGGATCAGCAGTGCCGCACGGCCCGACTCCAGCGCCCATTTTACCTTGTTGGTCGGCAACTCAGTGGCGGCTGGCAGCGGATAAGAGGTCAGTTTTGGAATAGCCATAGAAAAATCTCCGGACAGATCAGGCTTGCGCTTGTTGATCGGCAAGTTGTTGGCGCAAACGTTTTTTATCCACCTTGCCGACAGGGGTCAGCGGCAGGGCATCTACGCAGGTAATACGGTCGGGGAGTTTGAATTCCGCTACCCCGAGTTCACGCAGGTGACGACGTAGCGCCACCGGTTTCACCGGCTGACGGGCCACGATAAAGGCGCAGCTCTTCTCACCCATCAGCTCATCGTTCATCGACACCAGTGCTGCGTGGATCACATCAGGATGGCGTTGCAGCAGGTTCTCGATCTCTTCCGCCGCGATCTTTTCGCCCCCGCGGTTGATCTGATCTTTCTCACGCCCCTGAACAATGATGTTGCCCTGCGGGGTGATCTCAATCAGATCGCCAGAGCAGTAAAAGCCCTGTGAATCGAAGCTGGCGGCATTATGTTCCGGGCTGTTGTAGTAGCCGCGGAAGGTATAAGGTCCGCGCGTCATCAGACGGCCAATGGCGCCGGTCGGCAGCGGATTGCCCTGTTCATCGGCCACCCACACTTCATCATCCGGCGAGATCGGGCGGCCCTGCGTGGTCAGAATGGTGGTTTCATCATCATCGAGCCGGGTGTAGTTCACCAGACCTTCAGCCATGCCGAACACCTGCTGCAGTTTGCAGCCTATCTCTGACTGAATGCGCGCCGCCAGGGTTTCGCCCAGCTTCGCGCCACCGACCTGAATGCGTTGCAGCGAAGCCAGTGCGGCATTGCTGCCCCATTCCTGAATCGCCTGCAGCCACAGACTGACGGCTGGCGGGACCAGACCGGTATCGGTTACCTGATGCTTTTCAATCAGCGGGAAGCAGAGCGTAGCGCTGGGATCGGCCGCCAGAATAACCTGTCCGCCCGCGTAGAAGACCCCCAGTGCGCCCGGTGAGCTCATCGGAAAATTATGCGCAGCGGGCAGGGCGATCAGATAACGGGTGTCGGCAGTCACTCCACAGATAACGTCACTTTCGCGGATGCTGTAATAGTAGTCGTTATGGGTGCGCGGGATCAGTTTCGGCGTGCCGGTGCTGCCGCCTGAAAGCTGGAAAAAGGCCACTTCATCACCGGCGGTCGGCGTAGCAACGAAATCGCCCGCCGTTTCCGCCAGCAGCGCCTCAAGGCTGTTTTCAGCCTGACCGTCACCGCGCAGGATCACCTGCTGCAGCGAGTCATGATCGCGGCACAGCTGGCTGATAAAACTGTCATCGGCAAACAGCGTATGGCTGCGATCGGCAATCAGCAGGCGGGGCGCAATCTGGCTGGCGTAAGCCGTCAGCTCAGTACGCTGATGGCTGAACAGCGCATTAACCGGCGCGACGCCAATTTTAAACAGCGCAAACAGCGTCAGGTAAAATTCGGCCACGTTGCCGAGCTGCACCAGCGCGGTATCACCCGGTTTGAGGCCACGACGCTGCAACGCCGCCGCCAGGTTGTCACTTAAGCGGGCCAGCTGACGATAGCTGAACTGCCGATCGCCATCAATCACCGCCACGCTGTCGCTCTGTTGGTGGCGTTCGAGGATATCGGTCATCGGCAAATCCAGCCAGTAGCCTTTTTCGCGGTAACGCGCGGCCAGATCGTCAGGCCAGCGGCTGTAGGAAATGGTCATACAGGTTCCTTTATTGCAGTCCAAAAGCGCGAAGCATGGTGTCAAGTTTGACGCCAGTTTCACGCCATTCTGATTCTGGTTGTGAGTCAGCAACGATACCCGCGCCAGCAAACAGCCGCACGCGTGGCCCATTGACCGTGCCGCAGCGAATCGTCACAACCCATTCGCCATTGCCCTGGTCATCGCACCAGCCGACGATGCCGCCAAACAGCTGACGCTCAAACGGTTCGAGTTGCTGTATCAGCTGCTGGGCGCGCTGATGCGGGAAGCCGCTCAGTGCCGGCGTCGGATGCAGCAGGCAGGCCAGCGACAGTGCATTTTCGCGTGGGTCGAGCACTTCACCCTCAATCAGAGTGGCGAGATGCCATAAGGTTGCGGTGGTGATCAGCGACGGCACCTCCGGCACCGACAGCGTCCGGCTGCGCGGTTGCAGCGTGTGGCGCATCGCATCGGTCACCAGCTTATGTTCATGGCGATCTTTATCCGAGCGCATCAGGCTCTGGCCTGCGGCCTGGTCACGGATCGGATCGGCATCACGGCGGGCCGATCCGGCCAGCGGACAGGAGCTGAAATCCCGACCCTGTTTGCGGATCATTAATTCCGGGCTGGCCCCGACCAGCGAACCCCCTTCCGGCAGCGGCAGATGAAAGTGATAGCTGTTAGGGTTCTGCGCCACGATGCGCTGCATCAGCGCCGCGGTATCCACCGGCTGTTCAGCGGTGATATCCATCAGTCGCGACAGCACCACTTTATCCAGATCGCCACGCTGCGTTGCGGCTACCGCCTGCGCCACCATATCGGTGAAAATGTCATGATCCGGCACCGCCGTACGGCGACGCACCTGCGGCAAGGCAGAGTCGGGCGGTGAGGTGACCGCATGCAGATCGGCGCGGTTAAAGGTCTGATACGATTCGGGGATAAACAGCGCCGATGGCTGATTGACGTCAAACGGGATCGCGCCGACCAGAATAGGGTGGGTAATGCCCTGTTTTCTGGCTGAGGCGAAATGGTGCTGCAATTGTTGCTGAAAATCCCCTGTCAGCACATCACCCGCAGTTACCGGGGTGGTCAGCGTGGTGAAGCAGCCCTGCGTGGTCAGGCTTTTCCAGGGAGAAGTAAACAGGAAGCCGCGGCACAACGCGGAGAAATCCTGCAACAAGGGATGTTCAAACGTCAACGATTCCACCATAATTTTCACCTATAAATGATAAGATAATTAATAATGATTATCATTTGTATTGTGGCCCAGTAACCTACGTTGATTAGCCGGAAGTGTCAATAAATACGCGGTGTTTCGGCTGCGTTTTCCTGCTAAATCAGCACAAACAGCAGGGCAAATAGCCAGTATAAAAGTGGACTGAAATTTATGACTAAACGTGGTGTAAAGGCGGCGATAGCGCTGTTTTTCTTCTGTATCAGTTTCGCGGCGACGGCACAGAACGGCTGGCCGCGCACGGTGGCGGGCGCAAAAGGCAGTGTGACGTTATCCCAGGCGCCGACCCGCATTGTCTCGACCAGCGTCACCCTGACCGGTTCGCTTCTGGCGATAGATGCGCCGGTGATCGCCAGCGGCGCAACGGCACCCAACAGCCGGCTGGCCGATGGGCAGGGTTTCTTCCGTCAGTGGGGTGAGGTGGCAAAACAGCGCGGCGTAAAACGCCTTTATATTGGCGAGCCGAGTGCCGAAGCGATTGCGGCGGAAGCGCCGGACCTGATTGTGGTCAGTGCCACCGGCAATGACTCAGCGATCAAACTGGTCGATCAGCTGTCCGCCATCGCGCCGGTGCTGGTGATCAACTACGACGATAAAAGCTGGCAGCAGCTGGTAACGCTGCTGGGTGAAGCAACCGGCCATGAAGCACAAGCCGCTGCCCGGGTAAGCGCATTCGATGCACGTGAAAAAGCGCTCCGCTCAGCGCTGACGCTGCCGCCGCAGCCGGTCTCCGCCATGGTCTGGAACGGCGACGGTCGCGCAGTTAATCTGTGGACTGAGGCATCCGGGCAGGGCAAATTGCTGCAGCAGCTGGGGTTCACCCTGGCTACGCCACCTGCCGACATGCAGCATGGTCACAGCATGGGGCAGCGTAAAGACATTATTCAGCTGTCAGGGGAAAATCTGGCCGCCGGGCTGAATGGCCACTCGTATCTGCTGTTTGCCGCCGAGCCGCAAACAGCAGAGCAGGTGATGAAGAATCCTTTCCTGGCCCAGACGCCCGCGGTGCGTAGCAAAGCGGTCTATGCGCTGGGGCTGGATACCTTCCGTCTGGATTACTACAGCGCCACCAATCTGCTGAACCGGCTGGAGGCGCTGTTCGCTAAATCATGATGCTGTTTCCGCCTGCCCATGTGCAGGCGGTTGATAACGGCGCAAACGCGCCATCAGCAGCCACATCACAACGCCCAGCACGGTGGCGGCCAGACCCAGCAGGCCTGCCGCCTGCTGCGGCAGCAACAGTGACCCCATCGCCCCGATCATCGCCGCGCCAAGCGCATCACCGGTAACATTCTGCGCCGTCCACAGGCTGTTGATCCGCCCAAGCAGCGCATCCGGCGTTAGCGTCTGGATCAGGGCATATTGCACCAGGCTGTTGATAGCACTGAAATAACCAAACGCGGCGAGGCAGACCAGACTCAGGCTGAACCACGGCATCAGGCTGAACAGGCCCAGCGCCACAAAGGCGGCAATGGCGCTGGCCAGGATCAATCGACCCGGCTGCGACGACTGTGCCAGCCGGCCGCTGGTTAAGGCACCGACCGCCGCCCCGAGTGGCACGGCGGCATACATCAGCCCCAGTTGCTCCAGCCCGACCTGCCAGTGCGGAGCCAGCGCCGGGTAGAGTACCCGCACCGCACTGGCTAAGGTCACCAGCGCGCCAACCAGCGCGGCCATGCCGACGATCGGGCTGGCGAACAGAAACCCGATCCCGGCGGATAACGCGGTCAGCGGATGTTCACGCGGTTGTGGTGGCGGGGCAAGCGTTGGCAGTCGCAGCAGGGTGAGCACCGTCAGTAAGGTGCCGATCGCCGCCAGACCGTAGTTCCAGACCACGCCAGCATGGGCGATCACCAGTCCGGCAATCGCCGGCGACAGGATCGCACCAAAGCGGACCGTCAGCATGGTGATAGCGCCCGCTTTCATGATATTTTCGCGCCCCACCAGCGCCGGGGTGGCGGCCAGTAGCGCGGTGACGCCAATCGCGCCAAAAAAGCCATCCCACAGGCCCAGCACAAACACCGCGATCACCGAGGGCGCGGGCAGCAGGGCATTGATGCACAACGCGACAAAACCGAGGCCGCAGGTGGAGCGGGCAAACAAAATCAGGCGTCGGCGTTCGTAGCGATCGGCCAGTACGCCGCCGGTCAGCAGGCCGATAAACATGCCGGCACCGGCCAGCGTGACCGCCAGTCCGACCAGCAGCGGGGATTGTGTCAGCTGTTGAATCTGTACCGGTACCGCGACCGCCAGCATGCCAAGCGCGACGATTGAGATAAATCGGGCGATAAACACGGCGCGGAAGGCGGGATGGGTTTTCAGCAGGCTGAGATCGATAAAGTGGGAGGGTTTGTTCATAACGTCGCCTTTTTGCACCCATTTTCCTCATCATTGAGTTTACGAGTCATGGTAACATACAAAAAACGCGTAAGAACGATAACAAGTATCATTATCATAAAGGTATCCACCGCGATGCCATTGAATTCGTGAAGGTTTAAACGTTATGCGTCAATTCCATGTAATAGCAGGTTCAGGGATGCTGCTGTTGCTGCTCCTCGCGCTCAGTCTGATGCTGGGTGCCAAATCCATTGCCTTTCATGATGTCACTCAGGCGCTGCTGACCGACTGCTCCAGCGCTGACTGCATCATTGTGCGTGACGCCCGATTGCCACGCACCCTGGCCGGGCTGCTGGCGGGCGTTGGCCTCGGCGTGGCGGGCGCGCTGATGCAAAGCCTGACGCGCAATCCGCTGGCCGATCCCGGTATTCTGGGCATCAATGCCGGGGCCGGCTTCGCGGTGGTGCTGGGCATTGCGCTGTTCGGTGCCGATTCGCCGGCCGACTGGCTGGGCTTTGCCTTTAGCGGGGCGCTGCTGGCGTCGTTGCTGGTGGCGCTGACCGGCGCTATCGGTGGTGGACGGGTTAATCCGGTGCGTCTGACGCTGGCCGGGGTGGCGCTGGGCGCGGTGTTAGAGGGCTTAACCTCTGGCTTATCGCTGCTCAACCCTGACATCTATGATCATCTGCGTTTCTGGCACAGCGGTTCGCTGGATATCCGTAATTTCACCATGCTGCGCACGACCTTTCCTGCCGTGGCGATCGGTTGCCTGCTGGCGCTGCTGCTGGCACGCTCGCTCAACAGTCTCAGCATGGGCGGTGATATGGCAACCGCGCTCGGTACCCGCGTTGCCCGCACCCAGCTTATTGGGCTGCTGGCGATTGCCCTGCTGAGCGGGGCCGCCACCGCCGCGGTGGGGCCGATTGCCTTTGTCGGATTAATGACGCCGCACCTGGCACGCTGGCTGTTCGGTAACGATCATCGCTGGATGCTGCCTGGCACCATTCTCATTACGCCCTGTCTGCTGCTGGCGGCTGATATTCTCGGCCGCGTGCTGGTACCGGGCGAGCTGCGCGTATCGATTGTGACCGCAATCCTCGGCGCGCCAATGCTGATTGTGCTGGTGCGCCGTAAGGCTGGCAGAGGTGCAGTATGAAGCGTGTAACCTTCAACGGCGTCTGGCTGCTGCTGGCGTGTCTGGCGCTGGCTTTTCTCGGCGTGACGCGCGGCACCTTGCCGATCACGGCTGCGCAGCTGTGGCAGGTGATTAACGGCGAGGCGGCGCGCAATATTCAGCTGATTGTGGTGGAGTGGCGTCTGCCGCGGGTGATGATGGCGCTGCTGATCGGGGCGGCGCTCGGCGTGAGCGGCGCTATTTTTCAATCGCTGCTGCGTAACCCGCTCGGTAGCCCGGACATTCTGGGCTTCAACACCGGCGCCTACAGCGGTGTGCTGGTGGCGCTGGTGCTGTTCCAGCAGAACATGGAAGGCATGACGCTGGCGGCGCTGATCGGCGGATTGCTGACGGCGGGTGTGGTCTGGCTGTTTAGCTGGCGCAACGGTGTCGAGACTTTTCGGCTGATCATTGTCGGTATCAGCGTGCGGGCGCTGCTGATGGCGCTTAACAGCTGGCTTATCATCAGCGCCTCACTCGAGGCAGCACTGAGCGCTGGCCTGTGGAGCGCCGGCTCGCTGAACGGCATCAGCTGGGCGAAAACCACGCCGGTAATCAGCGTGCTGCTGCTGGCGCTGCTGGCAACCGCACTGCTGGCGCGGCGGATGCGGCTGCTGGAGATGGGCGATGATACCGCCTGCGCGCTTGGCGTAGCGGTTGAGCGCAGCCGCATCCTGCTGATGCTGACCGGGGTGATCCTGACGGCGGCCTCGACTGCGCTGGTCGGGCCGATCTCATTTATTGCGCTGCTGGCACCGCAGATCGCCCGTCGACTGTGCGGCGGAATCAAAGGCGCATTACCGCTGGCGGCATTATGTGGCGCGCTGCTGTTAACCGCCGCTGACTACGCCGCGCAGCACTTTTTCCTGCCCTATCAACTGCCGGTTGGCGTGATTACCGTAAGCCTGGGCGGACTTTATCTGATTGCTCTACTGGTGCGGGAGGCGCGACGCCAATGACAGTAACAACACGTTTGCAGGGCAACGCGCTGACGCTCGGTTATGACAAAAAAATCGTGGCGGAGAACCTCTCAGTGGCGATCCCTGACGGTGAGCTGACGGTGATCATTGGCCCCAACGCCTGTGGTAAATCGACGCTGCTGCGTACCCTGAGCCGGCTGGCCCGGCCGTTACAGGGCGAGGTGCTGCTGGATGGCAATGCGATTGCCCACTACTCCACCAAAGAGGTGGCGCGTCGGCTCGGGCTGTTGCCGCAAAGCTCCAATGCACCCGCCGGCATCAGCGTCAGTGAGCTGGTGGCGCGCGGACGTTATCCTCACCAGCCGCTGTTTGGTCGCTGGCGGCAGGAAGATGAAGTGGCGGTGCAGCAGGCGATGCTGGCGACCGGCGTGGCCGATCTGGCACAGCAGCAGGTCGATACCTTGTCCGGCGGTCAGCGGCAGCGGGTCTGGATTGCGATGGTGCTGGCGCAGCAAACGCCACTGCTGTTGCTCGACGAACCGACGACCTGGCTGGATATCGCGCATCAGATTGAACTGCTGGAGTTAATGCAGGATCTGAATCAGCAGCATGGCCGTACGCTGGTGGTGGTGCTGCACGACCTCAATCAGGCATGCCGCTACGCCAGCCATTTGATTGCCATGCGGGACGGTAAGATTATTGCGCAAGGTAAACCGGCCGACATCGTGACGCCGGCGCTGATTGAAACCATTTACGGCCTGCGCTGCATGATTGTTGACGATCCGGTGGCGCACACCCCGATGATTGTGCCGCTGGGGCGCGCAGCCAGCTGATTCGGCCTTCCCCTGCGGGAAGGCGCGAGTCGGTCGGGGATTAAAACGCCGCCAGCAGTTGCTGCAGGCGTGGCCCAATCTGTTCAAACATCCGCGGCGAAATGATCTCGACGTGGGCGCAATCCAGCGGCCATATGTCCAGTTCGGCAACGTAAGGTGACCAGGCGCGACCGGCATCCTGACCGGGTTGCTGCGTCTGTTCCGCCAGGAACAGGGTCGCCCGGCCGTTGAAGCGCGCGCTGCGGGCCGTGGCCAGCAGTCGCACTGAGCTGGCGTAGTTGGCTTCGATGGTGGTAAACAGCGCCTCCATCCCTTCTCCCGCCTGCTGGCGCTGCGCCGCAATAAACTGCTCACGCTCCCGGTTAACCTCTTCCAGTACCGCCGGATCCAGTACGTTTTCCCCGCGCTTCTCATCCCAGTTCTGCGTCTCTGGTGGCCAGGTATCCAGCAGGCCGAGGAAGGCAACGGTTTCACCTGCGGCTTCCAGCCGCGCCGCAATACCCTGCGCCAGCGTCCCGCCCAGCGAATAGCCGAGGAAATAGTAAGGACCGTGCGGCTGCTGCTGGCGTATCGTCGCCAGGTGCGCCTCACACACCGCATCGAGATGCGATGCCTGATTGAGTGGGCTGGTGAGATCCGGTGACTGAATGCCAAGCAGCGACCAGCGTGCATCGAGATAGCGTTGCAGTACGCTGAACTGCCAGGCAAAACCTGAAGCCGGATGGAAGCAGAACAGCGTCGGCCCGCTGCCGCGCCGCAGCGGCAGCACCGCTTCAAAGCCGGCACGGCTGGCCTCAGCCGATTCACTGCTCAGCAAGGCTGCCAGTTTTTCCACCGTGGAAGCGACCATAATCTGGCCGACCGACACCGGCTGATTGAGGCGGCGGCGCAGCTGTGCCGCCAGCCGCATCGCCAGTAACGAGTGGCCGCCGAGGGCGAAGAAATCATCCTGAGCGCTGATCGACTCCCGCTCCAGCAGCGTGGCGAACGCCTGTGCCAGGGTGGTTTCCAGTCCCGGATGCGGGTCCCGGCCCGCTTCCGCTGTCTGCGTCTGCGGCAGCGGCAACGCTTTACGATCCAGCTTGCCGTTGCTGCTGAGCGGTAACGCCGCCAGCTGCACGATAGCGACCGGTACCATGTGCGCAGGCAGTTGAGTCGCCAGCGCCTGACGCATCGCCACGGCATCAATCGGCTGATCCGCCACCACATAGCCCACCAGCTGGCGCGCATCTCCCTGCTGAGGGTCTGCGCCACCCAGCACCAGTGCATGCGTCACCGCCTGCTCCACGCCGGGCAGGGCAGCCAGGGCGTGGTCGATCTCATTCAGTTCAATCCGCTGTCCGCGAATTTTAAGCTGATCGTCGCTGCGGCCGAGATATTCGACTGCGCCATTGGCCAGCCAGCGCGCAACATCGCCGGTACGGTACATCCGGCTGCCGTCGCCATAGGGATCAGCGACAAAACGACTGGCGGTCAGGTCAGGGCGATCAAGATAGCCATGCGCCAGCTGTACGCCGGTCAGATAGAGATCGCCAGCCACGCCAGGCGGCACCGGTTGCAGACGGGCATCCAGAATCCGTAAGCCGGTGTTCCAGACCGGGAAGCCAATTGGCACGCTGGCACCTTCGACCGCCGCCAGTTCCTCACCCGAGGCCGGGTAATAGCTGACGTCGACCGCTGCTTCGGTCGGACCATAGAGATTGTGCAGCGCGACATGGGTCAGCTTTTGCCACTGGCGTGACAGCTCAGCCGGTAACGCTTCGCCGCTGCAGAACACCTGGCGCAGGGTAGCGCAACGCGCCACGGCGTCCGCATCCTGCAGCGTGGCGACAAAGGCCGCCAGCATCGACGGCACAAAATGGGTCGTGGTAACGCGATGGCGGGCAAACAGCTGTTGCAACGCCTCCGGATCGCGATGGGCATCCGGCGGGGCCATCACCAGCTGTGCGCCGACCATCAGCGGCCAGAAGAACTCCCAGACGGACACGTCGAAGCTGCTCGGGGTTTTCTGCAATACCACATCACTGCTGCCGAGCGGATAGTGATCCTGCATCCACAGCAGGCGGTTAACGATCGCCTGATGGCTGACCAGCACCCCTTTCGGCCGACCGGTTGAGCCGGAGGTATAGATTATGTAAGCGCCATCCTGCGGGCGTGGCTGCTGGCTGATCTCTGACGTGTTCGGGGTTAACAGTGCGTCATAAAACAGCGGGGTGACCGGCGTAAGGGCGGCCAGTCGTCCGGCCAGCTGATGACAGGTGATCAGCGTTTTCGGCGCGGCATCTTCCAGCATCATCTGCAGACGATCGTCAGGATAGCCGGTATCGAGCGGCAGGTAAGTGGCACCCGCGCTAACGATAGCCTGCAGCGCCAGCGACAGGAACACCGATCGCGGCAGGGCGACGGCGACGATATCGCCCGGCTTCACACCCTGTGCAATCAGCTGCTGCGCCAGCGCCGCCACCTGCTGCTGCATCTGTTGATAAGTAAGCTGATGGGCCTCATCCGCCAGCGCCGGGGCCTGCGGAGTACGCTGCGCCTGGCTTAACAGCAGGCTGCTCAGCGTCTCTGCCGGTAGCGGCATTGCCGTCTGGTTAAGGGTGGCTAACTGCTGATGTTCAGCCGGCGTCAGCATATCCAGCTCGCCACACGGGCGATCGGGATCGGCGGCCAGCTGCGACAGCAGCAGATCAACGCGGCTGGCGTGTTGTCTGAGGGTTACTTCGCTGTAACGCTGCGCGTTCGCCAGCAGTTCCAGCGTCAGGTCACCCTGTTCGCTGAGGTAGATGGCAATCTCCAGATCGCGTACCGGGCCGGAGGCGAGCTGATGCGTCACGCCTTTAATGCCGGCAAAATCGAGCTGGTAATCAAACATCTTGAGGTTGATCACCGGTCCGTAGAGCGGATCGCTGTCGCCGGAACGGCCCAGATCACGCTGTACCTGCTCGGCATCGTAGCGCTGATGTCGACGCATTTTTTTTATTTCGCCCGCCAGTCGCGCCGCCAGCGCGCCGAGCGGCTGGGCAGGATCGTTGTGCACCGCCATCGGCAGCACATTGATCACCGGACCGGTGGCACACAGCGCGGCTGAACCGATGCGGCGCATAAAGATAAAACCGGCGGCAAAGTCGTTTTGTCCGCTGAGACGTGCCAGCCACAGCGAGACCAGCGCAATCGCGGTGTCAGCCGCGCTGAGCTGCAGCTGTTGGGTATGCGCCAGCAGGGCCTGAAAGTTATTGCTGTCCAGCGCAAAGCGATGGCGCAGCAGATCGGTACTGGCACTCTGGCCCGCCAGCGGCTGGTCGGAGAGCGACGCAGGCGCGGGAAGCTGCGCGCCTTTTTCGCGCCAGAACTGTGCATCACGCTGCCAGCCAGCAGATTGCTGGTAGCGCTGGTACTCTTCGACCACCTCGCTGAACGGCGTAAAGGGCGTCGGCTCGGGCGTTTCATCACGCTGCCAGGCGCTATAAAGATTGGCAATACGGCGAGTCAGGGCGGTAAAGCTGAAGCCATCGACCACCAGATGATGATAACGCTGATACCAGTACCAGTGCTCATCACCCAGCCGCAACAGGCGGTGGTGGTACAGCGGTGCGCCGCTTATCACCCGCAGGTCACCAGACATATCCTGCTGCATCAGCGCACGAGCCGCGGCGACCGGATCGGCTGAATTGCGCAGGTCAATCACCTGCGGCGTAGCAAAGCGCTGCGGTGCAGACCACTGCTGTGGTTCACCGTCCTGCTCGCCAAACGCCATATTCAGCGTATCCGCTTCCTGCATGCCGGCAACGATTGCTTTGGCCAGCAGCGTGCTGTTGAGCGCGCCGCGCAGTTCAACAAAATGCGCCACCGCGTAAGCATTAGCGTGCGGGGATAACTGGTCTGCGATCCAGATGCCGGGCTGAGCGGCAACCAGCGGCAACGTTTTCTGTTCAGTCAGGTTCGGGTTCATGATGATCTCAGACATCGTCGCTCCGGCTGGTGCTAGCGCTGGCGGTGACCGGACGAATATCGTGCCAGTTTTCATTCAGCCAGCTGAGGCAGATCGCCTGTGGCTGGGGACCAAATACCGGCTGCCAGCCAGACGGAATCGCCCGGAAGGCGGGCCATAAACTGTACTGTTGCTGGTTATTGATCAGTACATGACAATCCTGCTGCGGATCGTCGAACGGATTGAGATGTTGCATATTGGTCTCCTGCCCGTGATATCCAGGCGAGATATCGCCCTCATGCTGCGCGCCGCCGCTGACCGCGAGCGACCTCGGGCGTGAAAGAGGGCCGATAAGCGAATTACGGGTATTGCCACATTGCTTTTAATCCGGCCAGCAGGCCGCCGCGCCAGCAGAGCGCGTCGTGACCGCCTTCAGACGGTTGATAGCTAACCTGATGCCCGGCCGCGATTAATTCACGCTCAAATTGTTGATTCGCTGCCAGAATCAGCCGCTCACGCCGTCCAGCTTCGAGATAAAAGCGGCGCGGCGGCGCCTGCAGCAAACCTTGTTGTAGTTGTTGCGGTAGCCAGCCGTTGGGGTTACCGCGCGCCGGCCACCAGAAGGAGCCGGAAAGGCTGATGGCGGCACCAAAGGTCTCTGGCCAGCTTAAGGTGGCGTAAGCTGCGGAAAGTCCGCCAAAACTCTGTCCCGCCACCAGCGTGCTGTCGCCCTGCACCCGGCAGGCGACGGTTTGCTGAATCAGCGGCAGGAGTTCGTGCTGCACCGCCAGCCAGAATTCAGGATTACAGGTCAGCTCCCGGCTGCGGTGTTCCCGGTCGATAATGTCGATCATCGCATAGACCGCCGGTGGCAGTTCGCCTGCGGCGGTGAGCTGCCGCAGCGGACCAGCAATCGGCATGGTCTGCGCCCAGAACTGTCCATCCAGCAATAACGCCAGCGGACGTGCGGCGGAAGAGGCCTCGCCACTGCAGTAAAGCCACACCGTGCGCTGATTACCCAGTCTTTCGCTGCGCCACAGCAGCGGTTGCAGCGGGATAGCCGCCGGCTGGCCGCGATCGACCTCGTGCCACAACGACTGATCGGGCGCCTGCGGCAGGTGCAGCGGTGATACCGGCATGCCGCGTCCGCCGGCCCAGCCGCGCAATGGGTTGAGCGGGTCCGCCTGCGCTGACGGGAATTTACCGCTCCACCATTGACGCAGCGTCTGCATATCAGTCTGGCCGTCAAATTTCTCTGCCTGGCGATCGGGTATCAGACAGTAGCTGCCGCGCCAGTCAGCGGGCAGGGTGGTTTGCCACCACCAGACATCGGTATGGGGAACGCGTGTTAAGGAGGAGGGGGCGGCGGACTGATGGTGATCGGTCACGCCGGTGATGTTGATCCAGACGCGACGGATCGCCGAGTGGGACTCATCGCCGTGGGGATCACGCCAGAAGAAGGTGACCTGACAGGTTCCCTCTTCGCCGGGCTCAATCAAGGGAATGCCCTGTTGCTGCTGCTGTTGCCACCAGGCGTCACTGCCGGTCACTTCATTTAACCACGTCATACGCGCCATCAGTCGATCACTACACTTGATTAGGGTGATGCATGTTATGAATAATACTATTGATAATTATTTTCATTTGCAATAGGGTGTTTCCGCTCTACAGGGAGCGCGCGCATCCTCTCTGCCGTATCGGGCTTCAGACCGGGACGAGGGTCTGTTGAAGATGGTCCGGAGAGAACTGGAATGCGTTGCAGGCAAGGTACTTACCTTTTCACCGGCGCGCCGGCAGTGGCCTATCGCTGGCAATCCAGGAATAAAAAAATGAAAAAGTTATCCCGGCTTTCGTTAGCCATTATGATTGAACTTGGCGTCACCACCTCTCTCATTTCTACCGGATCAGTAGCTGCCGCTACTGATCCGGGCATCACCAGCAACTCATCCGATACCGCCAGCGACAGCACCATGATGGTGACCGCCGCCGAGCAAACGCTTCAGGCACCCGGTGTGTCGACCATCACCGCCGACGAAATCAAAAAACATCCGCCTGCTCGCGACGTCTCTGAAATCATTCGTACCATGCCCGGCGTTAACCTGACCGGTAACTCCACCAGCGGCCAGCGCGGTAATAACCGTCAGATCGATATCCGCGGCATGGGGCCGGAAAACACCCTGATCCTCGTTGATGGCTTGCCGGTGACCAGCCGCAACTCGGTGCGTCTGGGCTGGCGTGGCGAGCGTGATACGCGCGGCGACAGCAACTGGGTTCCGCCTGAGATGATTGATCATATTGAAGTGATCCGTGGTCCGGCGGCGGCCCGTTACGGTAATGGTGCTGCTGGCGGGGTGGTAAATATCATCACCAAAAAAGAGCTGGATAATCAGTGGCACGGCTCGTGGAGCGCCTACTACAACGTGCCGCAGCATAAAGATGAAGGCGCAACCCGACGCACTAACTTTAGCCTCGAAGGGCCGTTAGGCGACGATTTCAGCTTCCGGCTGTATGGCGGGCTGGCAAAAACTCAGGCCGATGCGTACGACATTAATGAAGGACATGCTGCCCAGCGAACCGGTACCTATGCCGGCTCCTATCCGGCCGGCCGTGAAGGCTCGGTCAATAAAGATGTTCATGCCTTACTGCGCTGGGCTTTTGCGCCAATGCAGGCACTGGAGTTTGGCGCCGGTTACAGTCGGCAGGGCAACCTGTATGCCGGTGATACACAGAACACCAACACCAACGCGCTGGTGAAAAGCAAATATGGTGATGAAACCAATCGCCTTTATCGGCAGAGCTTCTCGCTGAAGTGGACCGGCGCCTGGGATAATGGCATCAGTACCAATACCTATGCGCAATATGAGAACACCCGCAACTCGCGCCTGAATGAAGGGCTGGCGGGCGGCACCGAAGGGATCTTCTCCAACAGCGACTTCAACACCATTCAGCTGGACGATGTGCTGCTGCACAGTGAGGTCAGTATTCCGTTTGAATGGCTGGTCAATCAGACGGCTACCCTCGGCACCGAGTGGAACCAGCAGCGGATGAAGGATCCGTCATCGACCACTCAGGCGGCCAGCTACGGTTCCATTCCGGGCATCGCCACCACCGGTCGCAGCCCCTATTCTCAGGCTGAAATCTTCTCACTGTTTGCTGAAGACAACATTGAACTGACTGACAGCACCATGCTGACGCCAGGCCTGCGTTTCGATCATCACTCCATCGCAGGTAACAACTGGAGCCCGTCGCTCAACCTGTCACAGGGATTAGGCGATGACTTCACGCTGAAAATGGGCATCGCCCGCGCCTACAAAGCGCCGAGCCTGTATCAGACCAACCCGAACTATCTGCTTTACAGTAACGGCCAGGGCTGCGCCTCTAGCGCCGGTGCCTGTTATCTGATGGGCAACGACGATTTGAAAGCGGAAAACAGCATCAACAAAGAGGTGGGGCTGGAGTGGAAACATGAGGGTTATCAGGCCGGTCTGACCTGGTTCCGCAATGATTACCGCAATAAGATTGAGGCAGGCACGCTGCCAACCGGTACCGCCTCGAACGGTAAAACCGACATCTATAAGTGGGAAAACGTGCCGAAAGCGGTGGTGGAAGGGCTGGAAGGGACGGTTAACGTGCCATTCTCAGACAGCGTAAGCTGGAACAATAACTTCACCTACATGCTGCAGAGTAAAAACAAAGAGACCGGCGATCGCCTGTCGGTTATCCCGGAATACACCCTGAACTCGACGCTGAGCTGGCAGGCGACACAGGATCTGTCACTGCAAACCACGCTGACCTGGTACGGCAAACAGGTGCCGAAAAAGTATGACTATAAAGGCAATCCGGTCACGGGCAGCGCCACCGATGAGGTCAGTCCATACTCAGTGGTCGGCATGAGCGGTACCTATGACGTCAACAAATATGCCAGCGTCACTGTGGGGATCGACAATCTGTTCGATAAGCGCCACTTCCGCGAAGGCAATGCGCAGACCACCGGTAACGCCACTACCGGCGCGTATTTGTACGGTGCCGGTGCTAACACCTTTAACGAGTCGGGCCGCACTTACTATATGAGTGTGAATACCCACTTCTGATGGGTTTAGCCATAACCCGATCCGGACGAATCTGGCCGCAATTGATAAGCTCAACGCGCAGGGAGCAGGGGAGGAAAGCGTTCCACACCATGGACAAAAACGCCAGGCGGTGTCCCGACTTCGGGCGTACCTCAGAGATGAGGTGCGTAATCGCGCGGGCCGGACGACCAGGGATTGGCTTAAGCGTTTTTCCGATCTGCCTCTGTTTCCAGTGCAGGCTCGGTCTCATCGCTGACGGGGCCAGACTTTATTAACAAACGCAGCAGGTTGATCGCCTGCTGCGTTTTTTTCGCTGCTTAATCAGTTGTTCTGATTAATATCCCGGTAGAGCCGGCTCTCAAAACGCACCAGCGGAATACGGCGGGTACGCTGATCTTCCGGTGGAACCGCATAGCCGGAGAGGAACTGCACAAAGGCGACCCGGGCACCACTCGAGGTGGTGATAAAGCCCGCCAGGTTGTAGACCCCCTGCAGTGAACCGGTTTTTGCCGACACTTTGCCATCCAGTCCCGCCTCATGCAGCCCGCCACGGTACTGCAGCGTGCCATCATAACCAGCCAGCGGCAGCATCGAGATGTAGTCCAGCGTGCTGTCATTCTTCGCAATGTACTGCAGTACCTGCATCATGGTTTGCGGCGAAATCAGGTCATGACGCGACAGGCCGGAACCGTCGACCTGAATGCTGTTGCCCATGTCGATATTGGCTTTGGCTTTCAGGATCCGGCGAACCGCATCCTGACCGGCGCGGAAGGTTCCCGGCACGTTGAAGTAATGATGGCCAATGGTGCGAAACACCGTGTCGGCAATCATGTTGTCAGACTTCTTCAGCATGGTATGCAGCAGCGTATGCAGCGGTGCCGACTGGGTTGAGGCCAGTACCGTGCCAGGCTCGGTGACCAGAGACTGACGCACCAGATGCCCGCTGTAATCGATATCCGCGGCACGCAGCTCCGCTTTCAGAATCTCGCCAGCCCAGGCGGCGTCATCCTGAACCGCAAACGCCAGCGGCAGCGGTTCGGCACGTTGACGCATGCAGCCGGTCAGGGTGTAACGGTTCAGTTCGCCCGGCACCACGTCCAGTTCGCAATATTGCCCTTCGCCGCTGTTGCGGCCGATGGTGCGCACCTGGCTGTACATATGCGCCGGGTAATAGGAGGCGATACGCACAAATGCATTCTCGCCCGGCGTGTTAGCACTGTAGAGCGAAACGGAGAAACAGTTTTTGTCGACGATCGCCGCACCCGGCGGGGCGCTGAAGCACTGGGTCAGGTCGTTCCACGGCCAGCCCGGTGCCATGTCATGACTGGCAAACACCGAGGTATCAATCACCAGATTGCCTTTGATATGGGTGATGCCCTGCTTCTTTAACGCTGCCACCATGTTGCGCAGATCCTGCCGGCTTAAGGTGGGATCGCCGGCAAAACGTGCCACTAAATCGCCGTTCAGCGTGCCATCAACCAGCGCGCCTTTGGTCTCAAAGGTGGTCTGAAAACGGTAGTCTCCGCCCAGTTCCAGTAATGCCGCCAGCGCCGTCACTACCTTCATGGTACTGGCGGGCAACGCCATCTGTTTTCCGTGGTAATCAATGATCGGCGTTGATGCACCCACTTTCTGCACCATCAGCGCCAGATTGGCGCCGTCTGGCAGATACTGCATGTATTCATCAACTGGCGCTGCTTGTGCCTGCAGCATAAATGCACAGGTTAATCCGGTAACAAGTCGTGAAAATCGCATAATCTCGCGGTAACTGGCAGGTGAAGCCGTCAATACTACGTCGCTGGGTGGTGGAAAGTAAACGATGACCCGCAGGGAACTCTGGGGTAAAATACGTATCAAATTGCAAAACCCTTTTCTGGCCTGGAATACTGTCCGGGTCAGGATTCTTTTGTTTGCAAAACCGGCTAATGCGTCGCAGAACGCTTTTTTCTGCAGTCACCGGTCAGGATGACACCGTTAAACAGGATAGATGACGAGGAGCTTAAATGAATCAGATTCCGATGACGTTAAGAGGCGCAGAAAGATTGCGCGAAGAGCTGAACGAGCTGAAAACCGTGAAGCGTCCGCGCATTATTGCCTCTATCGCTGACGCGCGCGAGCATGGCGACCTGAAAGAGAACGCGGAATATCATGCCGCACGTGAAGAGCAGGGTTTTTGTGAAGGCCGCATTCAGGAGATTGAAGCCAAACTCTCCAATGCCCAGGTGATTGACGTCACTCAGATGCCGAAAACCGGCCGGGTCATTTTTGGCGCGACGGTAACCGTACTTAATATCGATACCGACGAAGAGTCGACCTATCGTATCGTGGGTGATGACGAAGCTGACTTTAAGCAAAATCTGATTTCTGTAAATTCACCGATGGCGCGTGGCCTGGTGGGTAAAGAGGCAGATGATGTGGCGATTATCAAAACCCCTGGCGGCGATGTTGAATATGAAATCCTGAAGGTGGAATACCTTTAAGATGTTGCTACGCTTTGAAATGCGTTAAAGCACAATGTAAAGAAAGGAAAAAGGCCGCATTGCGGCCTTTTATCTGAGGTAAGAGCATGGCACTTTCTTTGCCCACTTAACGTGGCAGAGAAATCTTGCTCTCTTTAGACGGGCGATACAGCACCAGCGTTTTGCCGATCACCTGTACGTTGCTGGCACCGGTTTCACGCACGATCGCCTCAACGATCAGCTGCTTTGTTTCACGATCTTCTGAGGCAATTTTCACCTTAATCAGTTCGTGATGCGACAGAGCCTGCTCGATTTCGGCCAGCACGCCTTCAGTCAGGCCATTGCCACCCAGCATAACCACCGGCTTGAGCGGATGGGCGAGGCCCTTGAGGTGCTGTTTTTGTTTGGTACTTAGATTCATCGTAGTTTTTTACTTACTCAGGGATTGAAAACGGTTCATTCTACCGCCATCTCGGGTATATCACCAAATCGACGCAACCCATTGCGTGCAGGTTTATCGCTACGATGACGATTTAGTTGGAAATATTATGACGGGTAAAAAGCGTTCGGCCAGCTCCAGCCGCTGGCTCCAGGAACACTTTAGCGATAAATATGTGCTTCAGGCGCAGAAAAAAGGGTTGCGTTCGCGCGCCTGGTTTAAACTTGATGAAATACAACAGGGTGACAAGCTTTTCAAACCCGGCATGACCGTGGTAGATCTGGGTGCTGCACCCGGTGGCTGGTCACAATATGTCGTACAGCAAATTGGGAACAAAGGGCGCGTTATTGCCTGTGATATCCTGCCTATGGATCCGATTGTCGGTGTCGATTTCCTTCAGGGTGATTTTCGTGAAGAATCGGTGATCAATGCGCTGCTTGAGCGCGTTGGCGATCAGAAAGTTCAGGTTGTCATGTCCGATATGGCACCGAATATGAGTGGTACACCTGCCGTAGATATTCCCCGGTCGATGTATTTAGTCGAACTGGCGCTGGAAATGTGTCGGGATATCCTGGCACCCGGCGGTAGTTTTGTAGTGAAAGTGTTTCAGGGAGATGGCTTCGATGAATACCTGCGGGAAATTCGCTCCCTGTTTACGAAAGTGAAAATTCGTAAGCCGGACGCTTCACGGTCACGTTCACGTGAAGTGTACATTGTGGCGACTGGGCGCAAACTATAACCAAATTGCTGGAGTAGTCCGCAGTTTTGCTGCGATTCCATGTATGAAGGATCTATAGTACCCTACGCTATCTGTTAACACCGTTGTAATATGAGGTTAATCCCTTGAGTGACATGGCGAAAAACCTGATTCTCTGGTTAGTCATCGCGGTCGTGCTGATGTCAGTATTCCAGAGCTTTGGGCCCAGCGAGTCGAATGGCCGTAGGGTTGATTATTCAACCTTCCTGTCGGAAGTGAACCAGGATCAGGTCCGCGAGGCACGTATTAACGGGCGTGAAATTAACGTTATTAAAAAAGACAGCAATAAATACACCACCTACATTCCTGTCAATGATCCCAAGTTGCTCGATAACCTCTTGACCAAAAACGTCAAAGTGGTTGGCGAACCACCGGAAGAGCCAAGCCTGCTGGCGTCGATCTTCATCTCGTGGTTCCCGATGCTGCTGCTGATCGGGGTGTGGATCTTCTTTATGCGCCAGATGCAGGGCGGCGGCGGCAAGGGCGCGATGTCCTTCGGCAAGAGTAAAGCCCGCATGCTGACGGAAGACCAGATTAAAACCACTTTCGCCGACGTTGCCGGGTGTGACGAAGCGAAAGAGGAAGTCGCCGAGCTGGTGGAATATCTGCGTGAACCGAGCCGCTTCCAGAAGCTGGGCGGTAAGATTCCGAAAGGCGTGCTGATGGTCGGTCCTCCGGGTACCGGTAAAACCTTGCTGGCGAAAGCGATTGCCGGTGAAGCGAAAGTGCCTTTCTTTACCATCTCCGGTTCTGACTTCGTTGAAATGTTTGTTGGTGTCGGTGCATCTCGTGTGCGTGACATGTTCGAACAGGCCAAAAAAGCGGCACCGTGCATCATCTTCATCGATGAAATCGATGCGGTGGGCCGTCAGCGTGGCGCGGGTTTAGGCGGTGGTCATGATGAACGTGAGCAGACACTGAACCAGATGCTGGTTGAGATGGATGGTTTCGAAGGTAACGAAGGTATTATCGTTATCGCCGCGACTAACCGTCCTGACGTGCTTGACCCGGCGCTGCTGCGTCCAGGCCGCTTCGACCGTCAGGTGGTGGTGGGCTTGCCAGACGTGCGTGGCCGTGAGCAGATTCTGAAAGTGCATATGCGCCGTGTTCCGCTGGCGACCGATATTGACGCGGCAATCATTGCGCGCGGTACGCCTGGCTTCTCCGGTGCCGACCTGGCTAACCTTGTCAACGAAGCGGCGCTGTTTGCTGCCCGTTCGAACAAGCGTGTAGTGTCGATGGTTGAGTTTGAGAAAGCGAAAGACAAAATCATGATGGGTGCGGAACGTCGCTCCATGGTGATGACGGAAGCGCAGAAAGAGTCAACCGCCTATCACGAAGCGGGTCACGCGATCATTGGTCGTCTGGTGCCTGAGCACGATCCAGTGCACAAAGTGACCATCATTCCGCGCGGCCGTGCGCTGGGTGTGACCTTCTTCCTGCCTGAAGGCGACGCGATCAGCGCCAGCCGTCAGAAACTGGAAAGTCAGATTTCAACGCTGTACGGCGGCCGCCTGGCAGAAGAGATCATCTACGGTGCTGAACATGTTTCTACCGGTGCGTCGAATGACATTAAAGTCGCGACCAACCTGGCACGTAACATGGTGACGCAGTGGGGCTTCTCAGAAAAACTGGGTCCACTGCTGTATGCCGAAGAAGAGGGTGAAGTGTTCCTCGGACGTTCAGTCGCGAAAGCGAAACATATGTCCGATGAAACAGCCCGCATTATCGACCAGGAAGTTAAACACCTGATCGACAGCAACTACCAGCGTGCTCGCCGCATTCTGGGTGAGAACATGGACATCCTTCACGCGATGAAAGACGCGCTGATGAAGTATGAAACCATTGATGCACCGCAGATCGACGACCTGATGGCGCGCCGCGAAGTGCGTCCGCCAGCCGGCTGGGAAGATCCAGGCAGCAGCAACTCTGACAGCAACGGCACGCCAAAGGCGCCGCGTCCGGTCGATGAACCGCGTACGCCAAACCCAGGCAACACCATGTCAGAACAGTTCGATAAATAAGACGTCACCTCGTCAGACAAAACCCCGGCTGGTCCGGGGTTTTTTACATCCAGATATTGATCAGCAAGGAGTGATTCGCCATGAAGTTGTTCGCCGGTGATTCCCATCTCGATTTATCATTTCCCCATGTGATGGGTATTTTGAATGTCACGCCCGACTCCTTTTCCGATGGCGGTAAGCATAACGCGCTGGTCGATGCGCTCACCCACACCAATGAGATGGTCAATGCTGGCGCGACCATTATCGATGTCGGCGGTGAATCGACCCGTCCGGGGGCCGATGAGGTCAGCGTCGAGCAGGAGCTGGAGCGGGTCATCCCGGTGGTCGAAGCGATTGCCCAGCGTTTTGAAGTCTGGATTTCGGTCGATACCTCTAAAGCCGAGGTGATCCGGGAATCAGCGCGAGTGGGCGCTCACATCATTAACGATGTGCGCTCGCTCTCAGAGCCGGGTGCGCTGGAAGCGGCGGCAGCGACCGGCCTGCCGGTCTGTTTAATGCATATGCAGGGCGAACCACGCACCATGCAGCAGGCGCCACACTATGAAAACATCCTGCACGAAGTGGACACTTACTTCGCGCAGCAGATCGCGCGTTGCGAAGCGGCGGGAATCAAAAAAGAGCGGCTGATACTCGACCCGGGCTTCGGTTTCGGTAAAAATCTTAGCCACAACTATGAACTGCTGGCTCATCTCAGCGATTTTCACCATTTCGGCCTGCCACTGCTGGTGGGCATGTCGCGCAAATCGATGATAGGTCAGTTGTTGAATGTCGGTCCGTCACAGCGTTTAACCGGCAGCCTGAGCTGTGCGGTTATCGCCGCGATGCAGGGTGCACAGATTATTCGCGCCCATGATGTCAAAGAGACGGCCGAAGCGATGCGCGTGGTCGAAGCGACCCGAAGAGCAAAAGGATAATCATGAGTAATCGTAAATATTTCGGTACAGATGGCATTCGTGGCAAAGTCGGTGAAGCGCCAATCACCCCTGATTTCGTCCTGAAGCTGGGCTGGGCCGCAGGGAAAGTGCTGGCGCGTCACGGTTCGAAAAAGATCATTATCGGTAAGGACACCCGCATCTCCGGCTATATGCTGGAGTCAGCCTTAGAAGCCGGTCTGGCGGCCGCGGGCCTGACCGCCGCCTTTACCGGACCGATGCCGACCCCAGCCATCGCTTACCTGACCCGTACATTCCGCGCCGAAGCGGGGATTGTGATTTCGGCGTCGCATAACCCGTTCGACGATAACGGTATCAAATTCTTCTCATCCGAAGGCACCAAGTTGCCGGACGACGTTGAAGAAGCGATCGAACTGGAGATGGAAAAACCGATTACCTGTGTTGAATCCGCCTTACTGGGCCGTGCCAGCCGTATTGTTGATGCCGCCGGACGTTACATCGAATTCTGCAAGGGCACCTTCCCAAGCGAGCTTAACCTTAACGGCCTGAAAATCGTGGTCGACTGCGCTAACGGGGCCACCTACCACATTGCACCGAATGTGTTGCGTGAACTGGGCGCTACGGTGATTGCCATTGCCACCCAGCCGGATGGGATGAACATCAACAAAGAGTGTGGCGCTACCGATCTGAAGATGCTGCAACAGCGGGTGCTGGCGGAGAAAGCGGATATCGGTCTGGCCTACGATGGCGACGGCGATCGCATCATGATGATTGACCATCTGGGCGAAAAGGTAGATGGCGACCAGATTCTCTACATCATTGCGCGCGAAGGGCTGCGTCAGGGCCAGTTGCGCGGCGGCGTGGTCGGCACGCTAATGAGCAATATGGGCCTGGAGCTGGCGCTTAAGCAGCTCGGTATTCCGTTTGCCCGGGCAAAAGTGGGTGACCGCTACGTGCTGGAGAAGATGCAGGAGAAGGGCTGGCGCCTGGGGGCAGAGAACTCAGGCCATGTGATCCTGCTGGATAAAACCACCACCGGTGACGGCATCGTGGCAAGTTTGCAAGTACTTACTGCAATGGTGCGCAACCACATGAGCCTGCACGATCTGTGCAGCGGCATGAAAATGCTGCCTCAGGTACTGGTCAACGTCCGCTTTACCGGTGAGCACGATCCGTTACAGAGCGACGCGGTGAAAACCGTGACGGCAGAGGTGGAAAAAGCGCTGGCCGGCCGGGGGCGGGTGTTGCTGCGCAAGTCGGGCACCGAGCCGTTGATTCGGGTGATGGTGGAAGGCGAGAATGAAGCGCAGGTAACCGAGCTGGCAAACCGCATCGCCGATCAGGTAAAGGCGTTTTAATCGGCTGACAGGCGGTTCGCAGGTTACCGAACCGCCTGTAAAATCACCGGGATGGCGTTTTTTTCTGCAATTAGTTTGGGTGATGAAAATTGCGCTTGCAGAGGTATCCGCCTTTGGTTAGTATTCACACCCGCTTCTGATGGGTGATGACGAGACTCCCCATCAATACTGGTTGAAGCTTTAACTGTACGATTATCGTGCAAGGAACAGGTTGAATATGTACGAAGCTCTTTTAGTTGTTTTCCTTATTGTAGCTATCGCCCTCGTGGGTATGATCATGCTGCAGCAAGGCAAAGGCGCTGATATGGGAGCCTCATTCGGTGCAGGCGCATCCGGTACGCTGTTTGGTTCTACGGGTTCAGGTAATTTCATGACACGTACAACCGGCATCTTAGCGGCACTGTTCTTCATCATCAGCCTGGTTCTCGGTAACCTGAACAGTAATAAAGCCTCGAAAGGAAGCGAGTGGGAAAATCTTTCTGCGCCGGCGCAGTCTTCTCAACAGACTGAAAAGCCAGCTCAACCGGCCACGCCGGGCAGCGATATTCCTAAGTAAGTTCGTCAACACAACGAATCGTTGTGGTCAGTGTAGTGCCGTGGTGGTGGAATTGGTAGACACGCTACCTTGAGGTGGTAGTGCCCGATTGGGCTTACGGGTTCAAGTCCCGTCCTCGGTACCAAATCTTAGTATTACTTGCATTTTATGCAGGTTTGGCGTATTATTCGCCACGTTTTCGGACGCGGGGTGGAGCAGCCTGGTAGCTCGTCGGGCTCATAACCCGAAGGTCGTCGGTTCAAATCCGGCCCCCGCAACCACTTTCCCTTTGAGTTCTTTTTCAAATATACTGTGTGCATCGACGGACGCATTCACGGCTCATTTTTGAAAGAAAATTCTTTGGATGGAGTCCGAGCCGCATTGCGGCGTACAGGGTCCAGTGATTAAAAGCCCCGAATATTCGGGGTTTTTTGTTATTAGCGAATCGTAATACTGGGCTATAGGCCCTTTTTTTATGTCTTGGGGGTGGGCTTGTCCACATTAGAGCAAAAATTGACAGAGTTGGTATCGGCTCCGGTAGAAGCGCTGGGCTACGAACTGGTTGGAATAGAATTCGTTCGTGGTCGCACATCAACCCTGCGCATCTATATTGATAGTGAAGATGGCATCAATGTCGATGATTGCGCCGATGTCAGCCACCAGGTAAGTGCCGTAATGGATGTCGAAGATCCCATTACCGTGCCTTACAACCTAGAAGTCTCCTCACCGGGACTCGATCGTCCTCTGTTCACTGCAGAACACTATGTTCGTTTTATGGGCGATGAAGTGAGTCTGGTGCTGCGTATGGCCGTTCAGAACCGCCGTAAATGGCAGGGAATCATCAAGTCCGTTGATGGCGAGATGATCACGGTGAACGTTGAGGGTAACGATGAAGTGTTCGCGCTGAGTAATATTCAGAAAGCGAACCTGGTCCCCCACTTTTAAAAGTCCGGATTGAGGCTAACCAGGATGAACAAAGAGATCTTAGCTGTTGTAGAAGCCGTTTCTAACGAAAAAGCCCTGCCGCGTGAGAAAATCTTCGAAGCGCTGGAGAGCGCGCTGGCGACTGCGACCAAGAAAAAGTACGAGCAAGAAATTGACGTACGCGTCAGCATTGATCGCCGAAGTGGCGATTTCGATACTTTCCGCCGTTGGGAAATCGTAGAAGAGGTGACGCAGCCGACGCGCGAGATCACGCTGGATGCGGCCCGCTTCGAAGATGAAGCATTCAATCTGGGCGAATATGTCGAAGATCAGATTGAATCGGTCACCTTTGACCGTATCACCACCCAGACCGCTAAGCAGGTTATCGTGCAAAAAGTGCGCGAAGCTGAGCGCGCGATGGTGGTTGATCAGTTCCGTGAGCAGGAAGGCGAAATTATTACTGGCGTGGTGAAGAAAGTTAACCGCGACAATATTTCCCTCGATTTAGGCAGCAATGCCGAAGCGGTTATCCTGCGTGAAGATATGCTGCCGCGTGAAAACTTCCGCCCAGGCGACCGTATTCGTGGCGTGCTCTACTCCGTTCGCCCGGAAGCACGTGGCGCGCAGCTGTTCGTGACGCGTTCCAAACCGGAAATGCTGATTGAACTGTTCCGCATTGAAGTGCCAGAAATTGGCGAAGAAGTGATTGAAATTAAAGCCGCTGCTCGTGATCCGGGCTCGCGCGCTAAAATTGCAGTCAAGACCAACGACAAACGTATCGATCCGGTGGGTGCCTGTGTGGGCATGCGTGGCGCGCGTGTTCAGGCGGTTTCCAGTGAACTGGGCGGCGAGCGTATCGATATCGTGCTGTGGGACGACAACCCGGCGCAGTTTGTTATCAACGCCATGGCTCCGGCTGATGTGGCGTCAATCGTGGTTGATGAAGATAACCACACCATGGATATCGCTGTAGAAGCTGGCAATCTGGCTCAGGCGATCGGCCGTAACGGCCAAAACGTGCGTCTCGCTTCACAGCTGAGTGGCTGGGAGCTGAACGTAATGACCGTCGATGATCTGCAGGCCAAACATCAGGCTGAAGCACACGCAGCAATCGATATGTTCACCAAACATCTCGACATCGACGAAGAGTTCGCCACCGTACTGGTGGAAGAGGGCTTCTCTTCGCTGGAAGAACTGGCATACGTGCCAATCAACGAGCTGTTGGAAATTGACGGCCTCGACGAAGAGACCATTGAAGCCCTGCGTGAACGAGCAAAAAATGCGTTAACCACCCTGGCACTGGCGAAAGAAGAGAGCCTTGGTAACCAGCAGCCCGCTGAGGATCTTCTGAATCTTGAAGGTCTGGATCGTGCTCTGGCTTTCCGCCTGGCGTCGAAAGGCGTTTGCACGCTGGAAGATCTCGCTGAGCAAGGTGTTGACGATCTGACGGATATTGAAGGCATGTCTGATGAGCAAGCCGGCGCGCTGATTATGGCCGCCCGTAATATCTGCTGGTTCGGCGATGACGCGTAATAACAGGAAGGAACAGCATGACAGATGTAACCGTAAAATCGCTGGCCGCAGAAATTCAGACTCCGGTCGATCGCCTGGTACAGCAATTTGCTGATGCGGGGATCCCTAAGTCTGAAAATGACGCAGTGACCCAGCACGAGAAAGAAACCTTATTGTCTCACCTGAATCGTGAGCACGGTCAGGTCGGTTCAGCTAAGCTGACGCTGCAGCGTAAAACGCGCAGCACCTTGAATATTCCAGGCACCGGGGGTAAAAGTAAGTCGGTGCAAATCGAAGTCCGCAAAAAGCGCACATACGTGAAAGGTGATGCAGAGTCTGAGCAAGCTCAGGCCGAAGCAGAAGCCGAGGCGCAGCGTGAAGCGGAAGAGCAGGCGCAACGCGAGGCTGAAGAAAAAGCCCGTCGCGAAGCTGAACAGAAAGCGCAACGTGAAGCCGAAGAGAAAGCCAAGCGCGAAGCCGCTGACAAGGCCAAACGTGCAGCAGCGGAAAATGAGAAAGTGACAAATCAACCTACCGACGAAGTGACCAAGGCTGCGCAGTCCGATAAAGCCCGTCGCGAAGCTGAAGCTGCCGAACTGAAGCGTAAAGCTGAAGAAGAAGCCCGCCGTAAGCTTGAAGAGGCTGCCCGCCTCGTAGCAGAAGAAGCCCGCCGTCTGGCCGAAGAGAAGTCAGCTGAATGGGAAAAACCGGAAGAAGAGGATAAAGGCGACTATCACGTCACCACTTCGACCCATGCCCGTCAGGCTGAAGACGAAAATGACCGTCAGGTTGAAGCGGGTCGTGCGCGTGCGCGTACTACTGCTAAAGCTGCGCGTCCGGCGAAAAAAGGCAACAAACATTCTGAAGCCAAAACTGACCGTGAAGAAGCGCGTGCGCAGATTCGTGGTGGTAAAGGCGGTAAGCATCGCAAACCAAGCGCCTTGCAGCAGGGCTTTAACAAGCCAGCCCAGGCGGTTAACCGCGATGTTGTGATTGGTGAAACCATCACCGTAGCCGAACTGGCTAACAAAATGGCGGTGAAAGGTTCTCTGGTCATCAAAGCGATGATGAAGATGGGCGCCATGGCGACCATCAACCAGGTTATCGACCAGGAAACTGCACAACTCGTTGCCGAAGAGATGGGCCACAAAGTGACCCTGCGTCGTGAAAACGAGCTGGAAGAAGCGGTAATGGACGATCGTGATACCGATGCAGCGCAGGAATCTCGCGCACCGGTTGTGACCATCATGGGCCACGTCGACCACGGTAAAACCTCACTGCTGGACTACATCCGCTCGACCAAAATCGCCTCTGGCGAAGCGGGCGGCATTACTCAGCACATCGGTGCATACCACGTTGAAACCGATAACGGCATGGTCACCTTCCTCGACACCCCAGGCCACGCCGCGTTTACCGCAATGCGTGCACGTGGTGCGCAGGCGACTGACATCGTTATCCTGGTGGTAGCAGCAGACGATGGCGTGATGCCACAGACTGTCGAAGCTATTCAGCACGCCAAAGCAGCCAAAGTGCCGGTTGTGGTTGCGGTGAACAAGTGCGATAAGCCAGAAGCCGATCCGGATCGCGTTAAAAACGAACTGACTCAGTACGGTATCATTCCGGAAGAGTGGGGCGGCGAAAACATGTTCGTCAACGTGTCTGCGAAAGCGGGTACCGGCATTGACGATCTGCTTAACGCTATCCTGCTGCAGGCGGAAGTGCTGGAACTGACCGCTATCCGTGAAGGTATGGCGAGCGGCGTGGTAATCGAATCGTTCCTCGATAAAGGTCGTGGTCCGGTTGCAACCGTGCTGGTACGTGAAGGTACGCTGAACAAAGGCGACATCGTGCTGTGTGGCTTCGAATATGGCCGCGTTCGTGCAATGCGTGACGAACTGGGTCGCGAAGTAACAGAAGCAGGTCCGTCTATCCCGGTTGAGATTCTGGGTCTGTCCGGTGTGCCGGCTGCCGGTGATGAAGCGACCGTGGTCCGTGACGAGAAGAAAGCGCGTGAAGTGGCACTTTATCGTCAGGGCAAATTCCGCGAAGTTAAACTGGCTCGCCAGCAGAAATCTAAGCTGGAGAACATGTTTGCTAACATGACCGAAGGCGAAGTGTCTGAACTGAACATCGTGCTGAAAGCGGACGTTCAGGGTTCTGTGGAAGCGATCTCCGACTCCCTGCTGAAACTCTCCACCGACGAAGTGAAGGTGAAGATTGTCGGTTCAGGCGTGGGCGGGATCACCGAAACCGATGCGACGCTGGCTGCGGCCTCTAACGCCATCATCCTTGGCTTCAACGTCCGTGCCGATGCCTCTGCGCGTCGCGTCATCGATGCAGAAAGCCTGGATCTGCGCTACTACTCCGTCATCTATAACCTGATTGACGAAGTGAAAGCGGCGATGAGCGGTATGCTGGCTCCGGAATACAAACAGCAGATCATTGGTCTGGCTGAAGTCCGCGACGTGTTCAAATCACCGAAATTCGGTGCAGTGGCAGGTTGTATGGTGACCGAAGGCAACATCAAACGTCACAATCCAATCCGCGTCCTGCGTGACAACGTGGTGATTTACGAAGGCGAGCTGGAATCTCTGCGTCGCTTTAAAGATGACGTCAACGAAGTGCGTAACGGCATGGAGTGCGGTATCGGCGTGAAGAACTACAATGACGTCCGTGTCGGCGATATGATTGAAGTCTTTGAAGTGATTGAAGTTAAACGCACCATCGCGTAAGTCACTGCTGATGTGATGCAATTTGGGAGGCCACTGGCCTCCCGAATTATTTGGGAGAAATAATGATGGCGAAAGAATTTGGTCGCCCGCAGCGCGTTTCACAAGAGCTGCAAAAAGAGATTGCGATGATCCTGCAGCGCGAGATTAAAGATCCGCGTCTTGGCATGATGGTCACCGTCTCCGGTGTTGAAGTCTCACGTGATCTGGCTTACGCCAAAGTGTTCGTGACCTTCCTGAATGATAAAGATGAAGAAGCGGTAAAAAATGGCCTGAAAGCGCTGAAAGAAGCCTCAGGTTATATCCGCATTCTGCTCGGCAAAGCGATGCGCCTGCGTATCGTGCCGGAGCTGACCTTCTTCTACGACAACTCGTTGATCGAAGGGATGCGCATGTCTAACCTCGTCAGCAGCGTCGTGAAAAACGATGCTGAGCGCCGTGGCCCTGACGCCACCGGTGAAGACGAGGAGGCGTAATGAGTCGTCCGCGTCGTCGCGGTCGCGACGTCCATGGCGTGTTGTTGCTGGATAAGCCACAAGGCGTCTCGTCGAATGATGTGCTGCAGAAAGTGAAGCGTATTTTTAACGCCAACCGCGCAGGACACACCGGCGCGCTTGATCCGCTGGCGACCGGCATGCTGCCGATTTGCCTGGGTGAAGCGACGAAGTTTTCACAGTATCTGCTGGACTCCGATAAGCGTTATCGGGTGATTGCTCGCCTCGGGGAGCGCACTGATACCTCCGATGCCGATGGCAACGTGGTGCAGACGCGCCCGGTGAGCTTCAGTCAGGCAGAACTGGATGCGGCACTGGACAGCTTCCGCGGCGAAACGCTGCAGGTGCCGTCGATGTTTTCTGCGTTAAAGCATCAGGGCCGACCGCTGTATGAATATGCGCGTCAGGGCATTGAGATTGCGCGCGAGCCGCGTCCGATCACCGTCTACGAATTGCAATTTATTCGCTGGGAAGGTGATGAACTGGAGCTGGAAATCCACTGCTCCAAAGGGACCTATATCCGCACTATCATCGATGATCTGGGCGAAAAGCTCGGCTGTGGTGCGCACGTTATCATGCTGCGTCGGGTGCAGGTTGCACGCTACCCGTATGAGCGCATGGTCACGCTGGAACAGCTCAATGGTTTGCTGACTGCCGCGACCGAAGCCGGTCTTCCGCTGGAAACCCAGCTCGATCCGCTGCTGCTGCCGATGGACAGTCCCGCTGCGGATTTCCCTGAAGTGAATTTGTTGTCTACCGCGGCGGCGTACTTCAAACAGGGACAGCCCGTGCAGGCCAGCAACGTGCCGGCGCAGGGACTGGTCCGGGTCACCGAAGGCGAGGCGCGTAAATTTATCGGCATGGCGGAAATCGCCGACGATGGCCGCGTGGCGCCCCGGCGTTTAGTGGTTGAGTATCAGGATTAAGTGGCGTGATGTTTTTTCGCTGATAGCGCAATTGCGTTGCTATCGGGCGAAGAGTAGAATAGCGCGGCTTTAAAGCGGGATGCTGAATTAGAGATCGGCACCCATACATTCATTTTTTACTGGAGTTTATTATGTCTCTAAGCGTAGAAGCTAAAGCAGAGATCGTTGCTAAATATGGCCGTGGTGCTAACGACAGCGGTTCAACCGAAGTTCAGGTTGCCCTGTTGACTGCGCAGATTACTCATCTGCAGGGTCACTTCTCTGAGCACAAAAAAGACCACCACAGCCGCCGCGGTCTGCTGCGCATGGTATCTCAGCGTCGTAAGCTGCTGGACTACCTGAAGCGTAAAGACGTTGCACGCTACAGCAGCCTGATCGAAAGCCTCGGTCTGCGTCGCTAAGTCTGAAAAATCGGGTCGTCGGCGCGTCATGCAGCGTTTTTGCACCGTACGTGACCTGCGATCGGATTTGTGCGAGTTTCGCGAAAAGGGGGCCTTTATGGCCCCTTTTTTCGAGCAATCGGCAGCAATCCGGACCAAACTCATGTATTGTTGCTTAGTGTGATCTTTGTTTGCAGAGTTTCGCGCGGCTAATGAGAGGCTTTACCGCAGGGGCGGTCAAGGGTTGTCATTAGTCGCGAGGGATGCAACTAAAGATCGGTAATCAATGGCAGGCTACAGATAGCCGTGCCCCGAAGTTAAGGACTTTGATTTTGCTGAATCCGATCGTACGCAAATTCCAATATGGTCAACATACCGTCACGCTGGAAACCGGCATGATGGCTCGCCAGGCGACTGCCGCTGTGATGGTGAGCATGGACGATACCGCGGTATTCGTTACCGTTGTCGGCCAGAAAAAAGCGAAACCAGGTCAGGACTTTTTCCCTCTGACCGTTAACTATCAGGAGCGTACCTACGCTGCTGGTCGTATCCCAGGCAGCTTCTTCCGTCGTGAAGGACGCCCAAGCGAAGGCGAAACCCTGATTGCGCGTCTGATTGACCGCCCGATTCGTCCGCTGTTCCCGGAAGGCTTTGTTAACGAAGTCCAGGTCATTGCGACCGTGGTTTCCGTGAACCCACAGGTTCACCCGGACATCGTGGCAATGATTGGTGCTTCTGCTGCGCTGGCTCTTTCTGGCCTGCCATTCAACGGTCCAATCGGCTCCGCGCGCGTCGGCTACATCAACGATCAATACGTGCTGAACCCAACGGCCGATGAGCTGAAACAGTCTCGTCTGGATCTGGTGGTTGCCGGTACGCAGAATGCCGTTCTGATGGTGGAATCTGAAGCTGAGATCCTGTCAGAAGAGCAGATGCTGGGTGCGGTGGTATTTGGCCACGATCAGCAGCAGGTTGTGATCGAAAACATCAACGCGCTGGTCGCCGAAGCGGGCAAACCTCGCTGGGACTGGCAGCCAGAAGCCGCAAACACCGCGCTGATTTCTCGCGTGGCTGCGCTGGCTGAAGCGCGCATCAGCGATGCTTACCGCATCACTGATAAGCAGGAACGTTACACCCAGGTTGGCGTGATCAAAGATGAAACCATCGCTGCGCTGCTGGCTGAAGATGAAACGCTGGATAGCGCTGAAATTGGCGATATCGTTCACAGCCTTGAAAAGAATGTGGTTCGTACCCGCATTCTGAACGGCGAACCGCGCATCGATGGTCGTGAGAAAGACATGATCCGTGGTCTGGATGTGCGTACTGGCGTGCTGCCACGTACTCACGGTTCTTCGCTGTTCACCCGTGGTGAAACGCAGGCGCTGGTAACCGCGACGCTGGGTACCACCCGCGATGCGCAGAATCTGGATGAGCTGATGGGCGAACGTACCGACAGCTTCCTGTTCCACTACAACTTCCCTCCGTACTCTGTCGGTGAAACCGGCATGGTCGGTTCGCCTAAGCGTCGTGAAATTGGTCACGGTCGTCTGGCGAAGCGCGGCGTGTTGGCCGTGATGCCAAAAGCGGAAGAATTCCCATACACCGTCCGTGTAGTGTCGGAAATCACCGAATCTAACGGTTCTTCATCAATGGCTTCTGTCTGTGGTGCCTCACTGGCGCTGATGGATGCAGGCGTACCGATCAAGGCTGCTGTCGCCGGTATCGCGATGGGTCTGGTGAAAGAAAACGAGAAGTTTGTTGTTCTGTCTGACATCCTGGGCGACGAAGATCACCTGGGCGACATGGACTTCAAAGTAGCTGGTAGCCGTGAAGGTATCACCGCGCTGCAGATGGACATCAAAATCGAAGGCATCACGCGTGAAATCATGCAGGAAGCGCTGAACCAGGCCAAGGGTGCGCGTCTGCACATTCTGGGCGTCATGGAACAGGCTATCAGCACCCCGCGTACTGAGATTTCTGAATTCGCACCGCGCATTTACACCATCAAAATCAGCTCTGATAAGATCAAAGATGTGATCGGTAAAGGCGGCTCAGTGATTCGTGCACTGACCGAAGAGACTGGCACCACGATTGAAATCGAAGATGATGGCACGGTGAAAATTGCCGCGACCGATGGTCTGAAAGCGAAAGAAGCGATTCGTCGTATCGAAGAGATCACCGCAGAGATCGAAGTGGGCCGCATTTACAGTGGTAAAGTGACCCGCATCGTTGACTTCGGCGCCTTCGTCGCTATCGGCGGTGGTAAAGAAGGTCTGGTGCACATTTCTCAAATCGCCGATAAGCGCGTTGAGAAAGTGACTGACTATCTGCAGATGGGTCAGGAAGTTCCGGTTAAGGTGATGGAAGTTGATCGCCAGGGCCGCGTTCGTCTGAGCATCAAAGAAGCGACAGAATCTAAGCCGCAGTCTGAAGAAGCTGCAGCGGTGAGCACACCTGACGCTGAATAAGTCGTTGCTGATTTGCCCCTCCTTGCCTGGCAGGGAGGGGCGTTTGTGTCATCGCGAGGGCGGGAATCCTTGTGCACAGCAGGCGGATGACAGGATGGTTATCCCAATGTTTGTATTCGGGAGTGGGAAATGAAGCCTTTTCTGCGCTGGTGTTTTGTTGCGACAGCTTTGACGCTGGCAGGATGCAGCAACTCCAATTGGCGTAAGAACGAAGTTCTTGCAGTACCTTTACAGCCCACACTGCAGCAGGAAGTGATTCTGGCGCGCATGGAACAAATTCTTGCCAGTCGTGCCCTCACCGATGATGAACGCGCACAGCTGTTATATGAGCGCGGAGTGTTGTATGATAGTTTAGGTCTGCGGGCATTAGCGCGGAACGATTTTTCGCAAGCGCTGTCTATAAGACCAGATATGCCAGAAGTGTTTAACTACTTAGGCATATATTTAACGCAGGCGGGCAACTTTGATGCCGCCTATGAAGCGTTTGATTCTGTACTTGAGCTTGATCCAACTTACAACTATGCGCATTTAAACCGTGGTATCGCCCTCTATTACGGCGGTCGATACAAGTTAGCGCAAGATGATCTGCTGGCGTTTTATCAAGACGATCCTAACGATCCTTTCCGCAGTCTGTGGCTCTATCTCGTTGAACGTGAGATGGATGTCGACAAGGCAAAAGTCGCGCTTCAACAGCGTCACGACAAAGCGGTCAGAGACCAATGGGGATGGAATATTGTCGAGTTCTACCTGGGTGACATCAGCGAAAAGTCGTTGATGGAAAGTCTCCAGGCGGACGCAACGGATAACACCTCGCTCGCTGAACATCTCAGTGAAACCAACTTCTATTTAGGTAAGTACTACCTAAGTCTGGGGGAGAAGGACGACGCGAAAGCGTTGTTCAAACTGGCGGTGGCCAACAACGTCAATAACTTTGTTGAACACCGATACGCATTGTTGGAACTGGCGCAACTCGGCCAGGCACAAGACGATTTATCAGAATCTGACCAGCAATAGCTGACGAACTTTAATTGCCTGTAAAACCTGTCAAGTCATCATCTTCAGGGATGAGGGCTTTTCTGTTCGTCAAAACTTCTAATTTGAGCCGGTTCACACTTTTTGATGAAAATGACTGAAAGTTTTCACGACGAGTTATGTAGACTGGCCGCCGCAATCTAAGAGGCACGTGTACTACATGACTGATATTCAAACCACTTTTGCTGACCTTGGCCTGAACGCCGACATCCTTGAATCACTGAATGGCATGGGCTACGTTAAGCCATCCCCAATCCAGGCTGAGTGTATTCCTCACCTGCTGGCGGGCCGTGACGTGTTAGGCATGGCGCAGACCGGGAGTGGTAAAACCGCGGCGTTCTCTCTGCCGCTGTTACACAACATTGATCCTACTGTTAAAGCGCCACAAATCCTGGTGCTGGCACCGACCCGCGAACTGGCGGTACAGGTTGCTGAAGCAGTTACCGAATTCTCTAAACACATGCGTGGCCTGAACGTGGTTGCCCTGTACGGCGGCCAGCGTTATGACGTGCAGCTGCGCGCACTGCGTCAGGGACCACAGGTTGTTGTGGGTACGCCTGGCCGTCTGCTTGACCACCTGAAACGCGGCACGTTAGACCTTTCTAACCTGCGTGGCCTGGTGCTGGATGAAGCAGATGAAATGCTGCGCATGGGCTTCATCGAAGACGTTGAAACCATCATGGCGCAAATTCCAGCCGATCATCAGACCGCGCTGTTCTCTGCAACCATGCCGGAAGCGATTCGTCGCATCACCAAACGCTTCATGAAAGATCCACAGGAAGTGCGTATTCAGTCAAGCCTGACCACACGTCCTGATATCAGCCAGAGCTACTGGACCGCTTACGGTCGTAAAACAGACGCACTGGTTCGCTTCCTTGAAGCTGAAGACTTTGATGCTGCCATCATCTTCGTGCGTACCAAAAACGCAACCATGGAAGTGGCAGAAGCGCTGGAACGTAGTGGCTATAACAGCGCCGCGCTGAACGGTGATATGAACCAGGCTCTGCGTGAGCAGACGCTGGAGCGCCTGAAAGATGGTCGTCTTGACATCCTGATCGCGACTGACGTTGCGGCCCGTGGCCTTGACGTTGAGCGTATCAGCCTGGTGGTGAACTACGACATTCCGATGGACGCAGAATCTTACGTTCACCGTATCGGCCGTACCGGTCGTGCGGGCCGTGCCGGTCGCGCCCTGCTGTTCGTTGAGAACCGCGAGCGTCGTCTGCTGCGCAACATCGAACGTACGATGAAGTTGACTATTCCTGAAGTAGAGCTGCCAAACGCAGAACTGCTGGGTCAGCGTCGTCTGGCTAAATTTGCGGCTAAAGTCCAGCAGCAGCTGGAAAGCAGCGATCTGGATCAGTACCGTGCGCTGCTGGCTAAGATGCAGCCAGAAGAAGAGATGGATCTGGAAACACTGGCAGCTGCACTGCTGAAGATGGCACAGGGCGAACGTCCTCTGATTCTGCCACCAGAAGCACCGCGTCCGGCACGTCGCGAATTCCGCGATCGTGATGAGCGTGATGGCCGTCGTGACAGCCGCGAAGCGCGTGACTCACGTGGTCCACGTGAAAGCCGTGATGGCGACCGTCCACGTCGCGAGCGTCGTGACGTTGGCGAAATGCAGCTGTATCGCATCGAAGTGGGTCGCGATGATGGTGTTGAAGTTCGTCACATTGTTGGTGCGATTGCTAACGAAGGCGACATCAGCAGCCGTTACATCGGTAACATCAAGCTGTTCGGCACTCACTCAACCATCGAGCTGCCGAAAGGCATGCCAGGCGATGTGCTGCAGCACTTCACCCGTACGCGTATTCTGAACAAACCGATGAATATGCAGCTGCTGGGTGATGCACAGCCGAACGAAGGCCGTGGCGATCGTCGTCCAGCCGGTGGTGAGCGTCGTGGTCCTGCTGGTGCAGGCGCGGGCGCAAACCGTGAAGGTGGTCGTCGCTTCTCTTCTGAACGCCGTGAAGGTGGTCGTGAAGGCGGACGTAGCTTCAACCGTGAAGGCGGTCGTGGTCCACGTCGTGAAGATGGCGCTGCCGCAGCACCACGTCGTCGTGACGCATAACAGCCGTTAAATCGTGATAAAAAGGGAAGCCTTCGGGCTTCCCTTTTTTTATGCCTGTCAGGCGCCGCCGCTGATCATCACGCGCTCGCCGCTGACGTAGGCTGACTCCTCAGAGGCGAGAAACAGCGCCACCTGGGCGACATCTTCCGGCAGGCCAAACCGTCCCAGCGGTGTAGCCGCCAGCAGTTGCGCCTTGAGCTGCGGGCTGATCTTCTTGGCTGCCAGCAAACCCTCGGTCAGGATCATCCCCGGCGCTAATGCATTGACCCGAATATTTTTTGCCCCCAGCTCCCGTGCCAGACCCTGGGTCAGGGTATCAATCGCCCCTTTGGTGGCGGCCCACAGCACCGAGCCAGGAGTACTGTTTTTGCTGTTGAGGGCGCTAAGGTTAATGATGCTGCCACCGTGCGGCGGAAAGTGGTGAATCGCCTGCTGACACACCAGCATGGTGCCGAGCAGATTAACGTCGATCTGCTGGCGCATTACCTCCAGCGTCAGGGCTGCAAAGTCACCGTGATGGAAACTGCCGGCATTATTGACCACGATATCCGGTGCCCCGAACTCCGCCACGGTAGTGGCAAACAGCCGCTCAACCTCGTGAGGTTGTGAGATATCCGCCTGTACCGCCACCGCTTCGCTGCCCAGCGACAGAATATCGCTCACCACATCGGCCGCACCCGGCTCGTCCTGGCGATAGTTGACCACCACGCGCGCGCCAGCGGTGGCAAAAGCGATGGCAATCGCCGCGCCAATACCTTTTGACGCGCCCGTCACCAGCGCTATTTTGTTTTCCAGAGCTTTCATAATATTGTTCTCTGTCGTAATGATTGCGTCGGTAGACTATGCGCGCTGGTGCCGGATGTGGGTAGCGCAATCCTGCAAGCTTTTTGCACGATCCTGCAAAGATGACCGGGCAAGGCGGGTGTCGGGATTAACTTACGTTAAGATCTGCCGCATCTGAATACAGAGCGGACGGAGACGGGAGGAGTGATGACAGAAGCCCCTGAGTGGCAAGCGCTGGCGCAGCTGATCGATCGTCACGCGCCGAGTGATGGCCGGCACACCAGCGCCATAGATTGTCTGTTTTTTGGCCGTAGTTCAGCCCCCAGCGAGCCGGTGCACATTGCCCAATGGGCCAGCTTTGCGCTGGTGGCGCAGGGCGGTAAAGCGCTGCATATCGGGGATGAGATCCTGCATTACGGGCCGGGTGATTTGCTATTAGTGACGCTGGATATGCCGGTCCGCGGCTGCGTCACCGTTGCCACGCCGGAAAAGCCCAATCTGGGTATCGGCATCACCATCAATGAAACCCGGTTAATGCGTTACCTCGAGCAGTTTCCGCCCGTGCTGCCGCTGTCGCAGGCACGCAGCGAGCGGGGCATTACGGTGCATAAGATGTCACCGCTGCTGGTCGATGCGGTGATACGGCTGGTGCGCTTGCTCGATCATCCGCAGGATATCGCCGCGCTGGCGCCGTTGATTGAACAGGAGATTTTCTATCGACTGCTGACCGGGCCGGAAGGACCGCGCATTCTGAATATGGCGCTGGCAGAGCGCCCCGGCAACCGGGTGGCGCAGGCGGCGCGCTGGCTAAGGGAAAACTTCCACCGACCGCTGAAAATTGATCAGCTCGCCAGCAACGTCGGGATGAGCGTCTCGTCGCTGCATCATCACTTCAAAGCGGTGACGGCGATGACGCCGATGCAATACCAGAAGCAGCTACGGCTGAATGAGGCGAGACGGCTGATGCGGGTGGAAAAGCTGGATGCAGGGACGGCGGGCTATCGGGTAGGGTATCAGAGCGCTTCGCAGTTCAGCCGGGAGTACAGCCGCTTTTATGGCCGATCGCCGGCGCGTGACAGTCGGCAGCTGGCGGTGGGTGCCGATGGCTTGCCCCCACCGCCGGCAGAATTACAGACTGCGGGCCGCTTCCATCGCAATGGCGAATGAACGCAGACGCGCCTCGGTATCGAAAATCTGGCCGTTGACCATGATCTCGTCAGCCTGAGTTTCGCGCATCAGCGAAGCCAGACCGTGACGCACTTTGTCGCTATCGCCGACCAGCGACATGCTCAAGGCCTGCTGCACGCCATACTGTTCTGACGGCGACCAGAGATTATCCATGTTCTCAACCGGTGCGGGTAACGGGCCCGGCTTACCGCGGCGCAGGTTAATAAACTGCTGTTGCTGCGAGGTAAACAGGAAGCGCGCATCACGTACGCTGTCGGCAGCCACCACGTTGATACAGACCATGGCGTAAGGTTTTTCAAGACGCGCCGACGGCTGGAAGTTTTCACGGTAGACGTGCAGCGCCTGGAACAGCTGGTCGGGCGCGAAATGCGAAGCAAAGGCGAACGGCAGACCCAATTTGGCTGACAGCTGGGCGCTGTAGAGGCTGGAACCAAGCAGCCAGACCGGAATTTTCAGCCCCAGACCGGGCACCGGTTGTACCGCCGGCTGTTCGCCCGGATCGGCATCGAACCAGCCAATCAGTTCAGCGACATCATCCGGAAAGGTATCGGCGTGCATGCTGGAGAGATGGCGGCGCAGCGCCATCATCGTACGCTGATCGGAACCGGGCGCGCGGCCCAGGCCTAAATCAATACGGCCGGGATACAGCGAGGCCAGGGTGCCAAACTGCTCGGCAATCACCAGCGGCGCATGGTTAGGCAGCATAATGCCGCCGGACCCGAGCTGTAGCGTGTCGGTATTCGCCGCCAGATAACCAATCAGCACCGAGGTAGCGGCACTGGCAATGCCGGTCATGTTGTGATGTTCAGCCAGCCAGTAGCGCTGGTAGCCCAGCTTTTCAGCCTGACGCGCCAGCGCCAGCGACGTGTGGAACGCCTCACGTGCGGTCGCGCCCTGGGGGATCGGCGCCAGATCCAGCACGGACAGACGAAGAGGTTTTTTCTCAGACATGGCTACTCCCGTTATATGGCGCAGACGTCAGATTCTGCACCTTTTAGTATTACGCATCATTCCTTATATTAAAACTGCTAACCTCAGCAGGAATATAGCCGGTATGTGCTTTTACTCAGGATGCCAGCGTCATGCCCGCCAGTTTGCGCCAGTAGCCATTACAATCGTTGCCTTTCGCCACCATCAGCGGTGCCTGACCGTTTTCATTGGCGCGGAAGCGATCGATCTCCGCCAGGGTTCCACTATCCTGCGGTGAGAGCCGCACGCAGTCGACCCAGCGATGCATACCTGGCAAATCGTTGCCGAGGTTATAGCAGTAGCCGCTCATGGTCTGAATACCGTTAAGCACGAATACCTGCTGACCTTCCTGCGACAGCACGCGACGTCCTTCTGGATACTTGATGCAGCAGGTTTCACAGGCGTCTTTGGCACGGTTTTCTGAACGCGCGGTAAAGCAGCGCGCAGATAACGCCAGCGGCAGATGGCCATAGCCCAGCACTTCGACCTGAAACTGCTGCCGGATACCCCGTTCTTCGCACTGTTGCAGCAACTGCAGTAGCCAGTCGCGCGACATCTCAACCGGCATGCACCAGCGCGTCATGCCTTCTTTTACCAGCAGCTGCAGCGTCTCGGCGTTATAGACATTCAGCGTCGGCCCGGCAACAAACGGCAGATGGCGCTCGGCGGCCATATTCACCGTGCCGATATCATTGGCTTCAATCAGAAACTCGCCATTTTCAACGTAGCGCTTCAGTTCTTTCAGTTCCGACGGCGATTGCAGCAGCGCCAGGGTGCTAAGCACGACCTGTTTGCCACTGGCAGCCAGTTCGCGGGCCAGCGTCATCCAGTCGGCATAACTGGTGGCGCGTCGTTTGCTGCACACCGCTTCGCCGAGGTAGATGATATCCGCACTGCTGCGGGCTGCCTGCTGATAAAAGTTTTCCAGTGTTTCGGTTGGCCAGTACCAGAGCACCGGTCCCAGGGCATATTGCATCATGACTCCTTATTGCCATTCACGGTGATAGGCACCCAGCGTGGTCTGCGTTCCTTCTGAGAGATCGCCCAGCGTCTTCATCCACTCGGGCGTCACGCCGAAATGTTCCGGCTGTGCCTTACAGCGATCGATTGCCTGACGCCAGACGCGCGCCACGTCAGCCACGTAAGCCGGGCTGCGCTGGCGGCCTTCAATCTTCACCGAGGCGATGCCGGCACGCAGCAGCTCCGGCAGCAGCTCCAGCGTATTGAGGCTGGTGGGCTCTTCCAGCACGTGATAGCGCTGATCGTTAACCTGATAGCGACCTTTGCACAAAGTGGGATAGCCCGCGCTTTCGTCAGGCGCATAGCGATCGATCAGCACCTCATTCAGACGTGACTCCATGCCCTGTGGCGTCTGCTGCCAGCGCACGAACTTCGCTGGCGAACAGGCACCGGCGCTGTTGGGCGATTCACCGGTCAGCCATGAAGAGAGGTAGCAACGTCCTTCAGCCATAATGCACAGGCTGCCGAAAGCAAACACTTCCAGCGGCACCGGAGTTGAGCGGGCGAGCTGTTTTACCTGATGAATTGACAGCACGCGCGGCAGCACCACGCGGTGTAAGTTGAAGTGTCGATGGTAAAAACGAACCGCCTCAAGATTGGTGGCGGAGGCCTGCACCGACAGATGGCGTTCAACCTGCGGATAGCGGGATGCGGCATATTCCAGTGTGGCAATATCCGCCAGAATCAGCGCATCTGCACCGTTTTGTGCCGCCACGTCAATCGCCCGCTGCCAGCGTCCCATGCCGTCCGGATGGGCAAAGGTATTGATCGCCACATGCAGTTTACGCTGATGCTGATGCAGATAGCGCGCGGCCTCAGCCAGCTTTTTATCGGTGAAGTTCAGGCCCGCAAAGTGGCGCGCATTGGTGTCATCTTTCAGTCCCACATATACGGCATCGGCGCCATTCTCTACGGCGATGCGCACTGCGGGTAAATTTCCTGCCGGGCAGAGCAGTTCCATCGGTAATCCTCTCGACATGCAGATGGGCAACGAGTCTAGGCATCTGCCGACGGGCAAACGTTGATTTGGGGCAGTGAAATTCCAATTGATCATCGCCGATGATGTTTTTTTAATCGACCGTCAGCGGTTTTTATTGATCTCAGAGGAGGCGCGCAGAAAAGGATGTGGCAATATACGTAAAATTTTCTGAAGGGAGTGAAGAAAGTGTTAGAGCGGTTACATGCCCATATTGTGAAAAAGGCGCCTGAAATCTTAGGCTTACCCGCAGCGCTAACCCCATTCCCGGTTAAAAAGTTGCTTTTGCAACAACTCCTAAACTGGCAATTTCGCCATGCTTTGGCCGAAGGTGAGTTAGACTTTCTCGAAGGACGCCTGCTGGGGATAGACATTGCGGATGTCAGTCTGCAATGGATCACGACGATGCAGGATGGCCGACTGGCGGTATTGCAGCACGCCGAAGCGGATGTCTGGTTTCGGGGCAATGCCAATGACTTGTTGCTGGTGGCAGCACGCAAAGCAGATCCCGACATGCTGTTCTTTCAGCGCCGTCTGGCGATTGAAGGCGACACCGAGCTGGGACTGGAGGTGAAGAACGTAATGGATGCTATTGAACTCGACGCCATGCCCACCGCATTACGCACGGCAATTCAGCAGATGGCGAATTTTGTTGAAGCCGGAATGAAACAGGACGCGAAGGCCACACAGGCGCGCGCGGGTGTTGCATGTTAATACGTACCGAGATTGGCGTTGATGCCGCGGGCATCGACAGTTTGCTGAGGCGCTGTTTCAGCACCTCAGCCGAAGCTGAACTGACCCAGGCGTTACGTGAAGATGGCCTGCTGACGCTGGGCGTGGTAGCGACCGACGAGGAAGGACAGGTGCTGGGCTATGCCGCATTCAGTCCGGTTAGCGTACAGGGCGACGATCGCAACTGGGTCGGACTGGCCCCGCTGGCGGTGGACGAAAGCCTGCGCGGTCAGGGCATTGCGAAACAGCTGATTTATGAAGGGCTGGATACGCTGAATGAGTTCGGCTATAGCGCAGTCGTGGTACTGGGCGATCCGGCGCTGTTTAACCGCTTTGGCTTTGAGCCTGCTGCCCGCTATGGCCTGCACAGCCGCTGGCCCGGTAGCGAAGCCGCTTTCCAGGTCTACCGTCTGGCGGATAATGCCTTCGACGGTGCCGAAGGGCGCATCGAATACGCTGAACCCTTTAACCGTCAGCCTTAACCGGCGTACCCAGCCAGCTTTCCAGACTAACCGGCTGGCTCGCCACCAACAGTAATTTCTGCTGGCGGGTCAGTTGCTTCACCTGATACTCCAGTCTGGAGGCGCTGGCGCGATCGCCCGCCTCACAGTGAAACACCAGATCCAGCGGGCCTTTGCCGCGCAGCGACCGGGCGCCGCGTCCACGCTGATGCTGATCCACCCGGCGCGGAACGTCGGTGGTGATGCCGGTGTAGAGGCTCCCTTTCGCCGTACGGACGATGTAGAGTTGCCAGCGCTGACTCATCGTAATGGATTCCATAAAAACAGTGCCGGGCAGTGTAGCGCGCTTCGCCGCCTGTCGCTATCCGGTGCGCCGTCAGGAGATCACCTTGTCCGACCATGCCCATCTGGTTCGCTACCTCAGAAAACAACACGTCCTTTCCCTCTGCTGCACCGCCGATGATGAGCTGTGGTGCGCCAACTGTTATTACGTCTTCGACGAAGCACGCATGGCGTTCTGGATCATGACGGAGCCGGATACCCGTCACGGCCTGCTGGTGATGAAAAATCCGCAGGTGGCGGGCACGGTGAACGGCCAGCCCAGAAGCGTGTTGCTGATCAAAGGCGTGCAGTATCGCGGCCACATCGTGCGGCTAAGCGACGAGGCAGAGCACGTGGCGCGCAGCGCCTACCACAAGCGATTTCCGATTGCGCGTAAGGTGTCCGCACCGCTGTGGGAGATTCAGCTGGATGAAGTGAAGATGACCGATAATGCGCTGGGCTTCGGCAAGAAAATTGCCTGGGTACGGCAAGAGGTAAGGCAGGATTAGCGGCCCCTCTCCGGCAGGAAAGGGGCGCAGCGGGTTAAATCGCTTCGAGGATCCGCAGAGATTCGCGATTAAACGCCGGCAGATCGTCAGGCGTCCGGCTGGTGACCAGCTTATCGTCGTCAACCACCACTTCTTTATCGTGGAAGTCAGCACCCGCGTTTACCAGGTCAATGGCAATCGCCTTCACGCTGGTCATCTTGCGGCCACGTACGCCATTGGCACTGATCAGCAGCTGTGGGCCATGGCAAATCGCAAAGATAGGTTTGCCGCTGGCGACGAATTCTTTGGTAAACGCGACAAAGCGATCGTCGCCGCGCAGGGCATCCGGTGAATGACCGCCGGGCAGCAGCAACGCATCAAATTCGGCCGGGCTGACATCATCGATGCTGCGATCGATGGTCACTTCCGCTTCGCCTTGTTTCCCTTTGACCACGTTACCCGCTTGCTTCTCGATGGTGATTACCTCAAAGCCAGCGCCTTTGTAACTTTCGGCCGGTGAGGTAAATTCTGAGTCTTCAAATTCATCGGTAATCAAAACCGCAACTTTCTTGCTCATCTTTTCCTCCTTAAACGGTGGAGCGCGGGATGCGCTTTCCTGATTAATGTATTAAGCCTGGACGCTCCATGTCAGAACGCAAGCCAGGCCGCGTAGATCAGCTATCTTTTAACCTGTGAGCAGTGAAATAAGGACGAATCTGAAATGAATCGCGTATTACTGACTGGGGCCACCGGATTAGTCGGATCGCATCTGCTGCGCTTACTGATTGAGGACCCGCGGGTTGATGAAATTATTGCGCCGACCCGGCGGGCGTTACCCGCGATGCGCAAGGTGGTTAATCCGGTTGAAGCGGATCTCACCGACGTGCTCGGGCCATTACAAACCTCGCTGGATACGGTGTTCTGCTGTCTGGGCACTACCCGCAAGCAGGCGGGCAGCAAGCAGGCCTTTATCCACGTCGATTACACGCTGGTGGTCGACAGTGGCCTGAGCGGACTACGTTTAGGGGCGAAGCAGATGCTGGCGATCAGTGCGCACGGTGCCAGTCGTCACTCGCCGTTTTTTTACAATCGGGTCAAGGGTGAGATGGAAAATGCACTGCGGCATCAGGGCTGGCCGCGGCTGACGCTGGTGCGGCCCTCGTTACTGCTGGGCGATCGGGCGCAGACGCGCCGGGGAGAGAGTCTGATGGCGCCGCTGTTTGGCCTGCTGCCGGGCAATTGGCGTTCAGTCACCGCGCGTGACGTGGCGCGCTGTATGCATCAGCAGGCCTTTACGCCGGGCGGCGAAAGCGTGACTATCATTGAGTCAGGAGATATTCCACGTCATTCAGCGTAGCTGCCAGATACGTTGATTGCGGCTGCCACGCCACAGCAGCCGGAGATCTTTTTCGGCCTCGACAAAGCGGCCATCAATCAGCACGTCGAGATAGTCCAGCACCTCGCGCTGGGCACCATTCAGCTCCTGCATCCGGTAACCGGTCCACAGCCAGATATCTTTATCGGGGCACGCCTGCCGCACCCGTTTCACCAGCCGGCGAATGTGCGGCACGTTATGCGGATGCAGCGGATCGCCGCCGCTCAGTGACAGTCCCTGACGCGGGATGCGGGTATCCTGCAAATCTGCCAGCAGTTGCTCTTCCATCGCCAGGGTAAAGGGAACGCCCGAATCGAGCCGCCAGGTACTCTGGTTGTAGCAGCCGCGACACTGATGTTCGCAGCCTGCGACAAACAGGGTACAGCGCGTGCCCGGCCCGTTCACAATATCCACATCGTAATAGCGATGGATACGCATCATCCCAGCGGGCCCTCGAGATGTTTCACCCGACGCTGCACTTCCTGCTGTTTACCGGCGTTGAAAGGCCGCGCGTCCGGGCTGCCAAGATAGCCGCAGACCCGGCGGGTGACCGAGACGCGGGCCGGATCGTGGTTGCCGCACTGCGGACAGGTAAAGCCGCGGCTGGTGCAGGTAAACTCGCCGTTGAACCCGCAGTCGTAGCACTCGTCAATCGGGGTGTTGGTGCCGTAATAGGGCACGCGGTCATAACTGTAATCCCAGACATCCTCCAGCGCCTTCAGGTTGTGCTGGATGTTGGGGTATTCGCCGTAACAGATGAAACCGCCATTCGCCAGCGGCGGATAGGGCGCTTCAAAATCAATTTTGTCGTACGGATTCACCTTCTTCTCGACGTCGAGATGGAAGCTGTTGGTGTAGTAGCCTTTGTCGGTGACGCCGGGTACCACGCCAAATTCCGCTGCATCAAGCCGGCAGAAGCGATCGCACAGATTTTCACTTGGGGTGCTGTAGAGGCTGAAGCCGTAACCGGTCTCGTCTTTCCAGCGATCGGTCGCGGCGCGCAGATGGGCGATAATCTCCACCCCTTTGGCGCGCAGAGCCGCATCATCATACGGGTGATGCTGGCCGCCGCTTAGCGCGTTCAGGGTTTCATGCAGGCCGATATAACCCAGCGACAGTGAGGCGCGGCCGTTGCGGAAAATCGGTCCGATTTCATCATCGGCGTTCAGGCGAACGCCACAGGCCCCTTCCATATAAAGGATCGGTGCCACCCGCGCTTTGGTTTTCTCCAGGCGCGCCACACGGGTCATTAATGCCCGTTTCGCCAGCAGCAGACGTTGATCCAGCAGTGACCAGAAGCGCGTCTCGTCACCCGCCGCCTCCAGGGCGATACGCGGCAGATTGAGGCTGATTACCCCGATATTGTTGCGGCCTTCATGGATTTGCTCGCCATCCTCTTCATACACGCCGAGGAAGCTGCGGCAGCCCATTGGCGTCTTGAATGAACCGGTGACCTTTACCACCTGATCGTAATTGAGAATATCGGGATACATGCGCTTACTGGCGCATTCCAGTGCCAGCTGCTTGATGTCGTAGTTAATGTCGCCTGCGCGCCGGTTGACCCCTTCACGAATGCTGAACACCAGTTTAGGGAACACCGCGGTTTTGCGGTTCTTGCCCAGACCGGCCAGCCGGTTACGCAGAATCGACTGCTGGATCAGCCGGGCCGCCCAGTCCGTGCCCAGCCCAAAGCCAAAGGTGACAAACGGCGTCTGACCGTTGGCGGTATGCAGGGTATTGACCTCGTACTCCAGCGACTGGAAGGCGTCGTAACACTCTTTTTCGGTGCGCTGCTGCGCGTATTGCTCCGCCTCAGCGATCTGCCACTCCACGGCGATGGCGTGATGCCGGCGGTAGCTCAGTTCAACAAACGGGGCGAGCACCTCATCAATCCGGTTAATGGTGGTGCCACCGTAGATATGGCTGGCGACCTGAGCGATGATCTGCGCAGTAACGGCGGTCGCGGTGGCGATCGATTTTGGCGGCTCAATCTCGGCATTGCCCATTTTAAAGCCGTTGGTCAGCATCCCTTTCAGATCGATCAGCATGCAGTTAAACATCGGGAAGAAGGGCGAATAGTCGAGATCGTGATAGTGGATCTCGCCGCGCTCGTGGGCCAGCACCACATCACGCGGCAGGATCTGCTGCTGTGCATAGTGCTTCGCCACGATCCCGGCCAGCAGATCGCGCTGGGTCGGGATCACTTTGCTGTCTTTATTGGCATTTTCGTTCAGCAGAGCAGCGTTGGTCTGATCGACCAGCCCGCGAATGGCGTGATGCAACTGGCTCTGGCGATCGCGTGCGACGTCACGATCGTGGCGATATTCGATATAGGTCCGGGCCAGCTGCGGATAGGGACCGGCCATCAGCGTCTCTTCAACCGCACACTGGATCTCGCGGATGTCAACTTCCTGACGGTCGGCCAGCAGCGTACTGACACGCTGCGCCACCTGCGCGCACCAGGCCGCATCGTCTACCTCTGCCGCGCGCGCGGCAGCGGCCACAGCTTGCTGAATACGTTGTGCATCAAAGCCTGTCCGGCATCCATCACGCTTAATCACTACCGTCGCCATTATCCCTCCAGAGACTACATATGGGTATTTGCAGGATTCTAATCCCTACATGTAGTGATTGTTGCGAATTATTCCACCGAATTTTGACCTGAAACAAGGAAGGGCGAAGCGGGCAGAAAAAAGCGTCGGATGTTAACTATTTCGCCTTCAGTTCAAATTTCTTAATGGATTAACTTGCTTAACTGCGCGAAACAACTTTAATCAGGGTTTGCCCGTGATAAGTCATTGACTCTACAAGGATGCCCGCCAATGTGGTTACGCCGTTCTCTGATTGCTGGTTATGGTGCGATAAGTTGCGTGATGAGTGTGGCGCTGGCCTCCCCCGCGCTGGCTGAAAAGCTTCCCTTAATGCCCTGGCCGCAGCGGGTTGAACAGCCAGCCAGCGGCGGGACGCTGAGCCTGACGCCGCAGCTGACACTGCAGATTACCGGCGATCATCTGGCGGGGGCCGAGGCGCGCTGGCTGGAACGCATCGCTAATCAGACCGGCTGGCCGCTGTTGCCCGCCCGCCAGCCGGTGGCACAGCCAACCATCCGTATCGTGATTGATAAAGCGGTCGATCCGCTGCCGCAGCCCGACAGTGATGAACGTTATCACCTGCAAATTGATGGCAACGGCGTGCTGCTCAGCGCCCCCAGCCGGTTCGGCGCGATGCGCGGCATGGAAACCCTGTTGCAGCTGATTCAGAACGGCGATCGGGGCACCACCCTTCCTTACGTGACCATTGATGATCAGCCGCGATTCCCCTGGCGTGGAATATTAATCGACAGTGCTCGTCACTTCATGCCGATTGAAACCCTCAGGCGGCAAATTGATGGCATCGCTGCCGCCCGGATGAACGTCTTTCACTGGCATCTGACCGACGATCAGGGCTGGCGCTTTGCTTCCAGCCACTATCCCCAGCTCCAGCAGAAAGCCAGCGATGGCCGCTATTACAGCCAGCAACAGATGCGTGAACTGGTGCAGTATGCCGCCGATCGCGGCGTGCGGGTGGTGCCGGAGCTGGATCTGCCGGGCCACGCCTCGGCGCTGGCGGTGGCGATGCCGGAACTGATCAGCGCGCCGGGTCCCTATCAGATGGAGCGTGGCTGGGGGGTGTTTAAACCGCTGCTCGATCCCAGCAATGAGCAGGTCTATCAGGTGATCGACACTCTGGTGGGTGAAATGGCGGCGATCTTTCCCGATCCGTGGCTGCATATTGGCGGCGATGAGGTCGATCCGACCCAGTGGAACCAGTCTCCGCACATCCAGCAATTTATGCGCGATCGCGGGCTGAAAGATGCCCATGCTCTGCAGGCCTGGTTCAACCAGCGGGTTGAGAAGATCCTTGAGAAGCACCAGCGTCAGATGGTCGGCTGGGATGAGATCGCCCATCCCGATCTGCCGCGCAGCATTCTGATCCAGTCGTGGCAGGGCCAGGATGCGTTGAGCGAGGTCGCCAAAGAGAACATGCGCGGCATCCTTTCCACCGGCTTCTATCTCGATCAGCCGCAGCCCGCCAGCTATCACTACCGCAACGAAATCTATCCGCAGGGACTCAACGGCCAGGATAAGCTGCAGCCGGGCGAGCAGGCGCAAAGCTGGGCATTCACTCTGCCGCGACTGAAAGGCAGTCCGGTGCAGGGCAGTTTTACCCTGATTGAGGGGCAGCAGGGCTGGCGTGGCTTTATCGACTTTGCCGGCAAAGCGCGGCGGATGGTCAGCCAGATCGACTGGCTATCGACGCAACAGGTGCGTTTTCAGGTCGACAGCTGGATGGGGCCGTTGCAGCCGGTGGTGACGCTGCAACCGCATACGCAGGCGCTCAGCGGCTATGTGCTGGTGGGGAACGTGCGGTATCCGGTCAGCGGCAAAAAGCTGGCGCAGGCACCGGCCGGGATTGCGCCCACGCTGCCGACACCGCAGCAGATGCAGCAAAACCTGCTGGGCGGTGAGGCGGCGCTGTGGGCCGAGAATATCAACAGCCAGATTATCGATACCAAACTGTGGCCGCGCGCCTTTGTGGTCGCCGAGCGTTTGTGGTCCGCTCAGGATGTTACCGATAGCGATGAGATGTATCAGCGGCTGGCGGCGATGGATCGCTGGAGCAGCGTCTCTGTTGGCACTCAGCAACACGCCCAGGCGGAACGTCAGATGATGCGGCTGGCCAACCGCAGTGATATCGCGCCGCTGCAGGTGCTGGCCGAGGTGCTGGAACCGGCGCAGTACTATACCCGCCAGCATGTGAAGTTTCAGGCCGGCCATTATGATTACCATGAGCCGTTAAACCGGCTGGCGGATGTGTTGCCCGCCGAGAGTGAGGCGGTGCGTCAGCTGGAACATCAGGTTACCGCGCTGATCGCCAATCGCACCGATCCAACGGCGGCAGCGGCGATTCAACATCAGCTCCAGCGCTGGCAGGCTAATACCGCCCAGGTGATGCCACTGCTTAATGCTAACTACCTGCTGAAGCCGCTGGCCCACAGTGCGCAACAGGTGGACGCGTTGAGTCGGATGGGGATTTCGCTGGTGAATGCCTGGGCCCGCAACCAGGCCTTTGGGGCCAGCGAAGTGGCACAGATGCACGCCACGCTGGACGCGGCGGCAGAGGTGCAGGATGAGACGGTGATTGCGCTGGTCAGGCCGCTGGAAACGCTGCTGCGCGCCTTTAAGTAGACGGGCGCGGCCTGAACCGGCCGCGACCCATTATGATGCCGGACCGCTGACCGAATGGCGGCGCACCAGCGTCGGGCTGAACATGTGGGTTACTTCCGGCAGTGGCTGGTCATTGGCCAGCGCCAGCGCCAGTTCGGCGGCCTGCTGCGCCATGGTGACGATGGGATAGCGCACGGTGGTAAGGCGCGGACGCACGTAGCGTGATACCAGCACATCGTCGAAACCGATCAGCGACATCTCCTCTGGCACGCGGACGCCGTTATCGCTCAGCACCGCCAGCGCGCCGGCGGCCATTGAGTCGTTGTAGCAGGCGACCGCAGTGAAATTTTTACCGCGTCCCAGCAGTTCGGTCATCGCCGTTTCGCCGCCCACCTCATCCGGTTCACCCCAGGTCACCAGCCGATCGCTGCACGGCAGGCCGTGCTCTTTCAGCGCATCGTAGTAACCCTGCAGGCGATCTTCGGCATCGGAAATGGTGTGGGTCGAGCAGATAAAGGCGATATTCTGGTGACCCAGATGGATCAGATGGCGGGTCGCCAGCCAGGCGCCGTAGCGATCGTCGAGCGCAATACAGCGCTTTTCGAAGCCTTTGATCAGCCGGTTAAGCAGCACCATACCTGGCACCTGTTTCATTAACAGTTCCAGTTCTGCATCCGGGATTTTCTTGGCGTGCACCACCAGCGCTGCGCAACGGTGGCGCATCAGTTGTTCAATCGCCTGCCGCTCTTTTTGCTCATTGTGGTAACCGTTACCAATCAGCAAAAAGTTGCCGGTTTTTCCTGCAACTTCATCGACCGCTTTGACCATCGCGCCAAAAAACGGGTCCGACACATCACCGACAATCAGCCCGAGGGTTTCGGTCGACTGCTGCGCCAGCGCGCGTGCATTGGCGTTTGGATGATACTGAAGTTGCTCCATTGCCTGGCCGACGGCCTGGCGCGAGCTGTCGCTGGCCTTGGGAGAATTATTGATTACACGGGAGACTGTGGCGACAGAAACGCCAGCCAGTCGGGCAACATCCTTTATGGTAGCCATGCGTTTACCTGCTTCCGGGGAAAACGTTTACACATCGCATCAGTGTTACGGAAAAGGGCCGCCACATCAAGCCAGCAGAATGCCAGCGTCGTCGCAAAAGAGGGCGAAATCGGGCCGTCCGGCACGCCTTCTGCTGAAGTGGCACGCCATGCTATGCTGATTATCCCCAAATCTCTGCCGTGAAAAACAACGATGAAAACCAAAGTGCCACACCTGGCGCACTGGGGCGCCTTCACCGCCGTCACTGAAAACGATCGCCTGATTGGCTGCGAGCCTTTTTTCGCCGATGCCGATCCGTCCCCGATGATCCACACCCTTCCTGAACTGGTCTACTCCGATAAGCGTATCCGCCAGCCGATGGTGCGTCGCTCGTGGCTGAAGTCACGTGAAAATAGCGATCGCACGCTGCGGGGCCGGGAAGATTTTGTGGCGGTCGACTGGGACACCGCGCTCGACCTGGTGGCGGATGAAAACCGCCGTATCCGCGAGCGCTACGGCGCATCGGGCATTTTCAATGGCTCATACGGCTGGTCATCAGCCGGACGGGTTAACCATGCCCGCACCCTGATCCGCCGCTTCTATTTTCAGGGCGGTGGCGGCGTCGACCAGCAGGGCAACTACAGCTGGGGCGCGGCACAATTTTTCCTGCCTTATGTCATTGGCACCTATATGCCGCTGACCGGTCGCGTTACTGACTGGCCGGAAGTGGTGGAACATGCAGAGATTTTTGTCGCCTTTGGCGGACTGGCGCTGAAGAACGCCCAGGTCGCGTCGGGCGGAGCCGGGCAGCACAGCCTGAAACCGGCGCTGCAGCAACTGGCGGCCAAAGGCACGCCGGTGATTAATATCAGCCCGATGCGCGATGACTGTCCGGCCTTCCTCAACGCCGAGTGGATCCCGATTCGCCCGAATACCGACGTGGCGCTGATGCTGGCGCTGGGTTATGAGATTACCCAGCGCGGCGCGGTGGACGAGGCGTTTCTCGCCAGCCACTGCACCGGCTGGCCGCAACTGCGCGCTTACCTGCTGGGCGAAGCGGATGGCGTGGCGAAAACCGCCGGCTGGGCCAGCCGTATCACCGGCATCCCGGCCGATCGCATCGTGCAACTGGCGCAGCAGCTGATCGGTAAACGCAGCTTTATCACCTGTTCCTATTCGGTTCAGCGCGCCCATCGCGGTGAGCAGCCGTACTGGATGATGATCGCCCTGTCATCGATGCTCGGTCAGCCAGGGCTGCCGGGCGCGGGCTTCTCTTTCGGTCACGGGTCGATGAACAGCGTCGGCAATCCGCGCCAGGACGGCCCGGCACCGATGATGAGTACCGGACCCAACCCGTCCGGCCTGTCGATTCCGGTGGCGCGTATCAGCGATATGCTGCTCAATCCCGGCCAGCCTTACACCTTCCAGGGCGAGACGCTGCACTATCCTGACATCCATATGGTGCACTGGGCGGGCGGGAATCCGTTCCATCACCATCAGCAGCTCAACCGGCTGGTGGCGGGCTGGCAGCGGCCTGACACCGTAGTGGTGCAGGACATTGTCTGGACCCCGGCGGCGCAGATGGCCGATATCGTGCTGCCCGCCACCACGACGCTGGAGCGCAACGACATTGGTGGATCGTCACGCGACCGCTTTGTGCTGGCGATGCATCAGGCGATCAAACCGCAACATCAGGCGCGCAACGACTTCGATATCTTTGCCGATCTGGCGGAGCGTCTTGGCTACCGCGACACCTTTACCGAAGGACGCAACGAGATGCAGTGGATTGCGCATCTCTATCAGCAGTGTGCCGTGGCGCACCAGCGCAAAGGCATCAGCTTCCCTGAGTTTGAGGCGTTCTGGCAGCGCGGCTTTGTTGAGATCCCCGAGGGCGGCAAACCTTACGTGTTTATGGATGCTTTCCGCGCCGATCCGCAGGCCAATCCGATCAACACCGCCAGCGGCAAAATCGAGCTGTTCAGCCAGACGATTGCCGACTACCAGCTTGACGATTTTGCCGGCCATCCGGAGTGGCGCGAGCCGCAGGAGTGGCTGGGTGCGCCGATCAGCCGCGACTATCCGCTGCATATGATCTCGATCCAGCCTGCTGACCGGCTGCACAGCCAGCTGGATGGCACCGGCACCGTACAAGGCAATAAAACCGCCGGTCACGAAACGCTGTATATGCATCCGCTGGATGCGGCGGCGCGTGGCATCGTGGACGGTGACGAAATTGAGGTGAGCAATGCACGCGGCGTGATGCTGGCCGGCGTCCGGCTGACCGAGGGGCTGACCCAGGGCGTGGTGATTATCGCCACCGGTGCCTGGTTTGATCCCGGTTTCGGTCAGGCATGGCAGCCCTACGATCGCGCCGGTAATCCCAACGTCCTGACGCTCGATATCGGCACTTCGTCACTGACCTAGGGACCTAACGCCATGAGTTGTCTGGTAGAAATCAAAAAACATCCGGATTGCAAAATAGCGTAAGGATCTCATGGCTGGTTACACTTTGCCGGTAACTGTTGCGTTTGAGCGATGGCAGCCGAGCGAGCCCGCTTGCTACAGTCAGGGTCCCAGAGGTATTGATGGGTGAACATCAATAGATTTTCTTGATTACACCAACCTGCGCAGATGCGCAGGTTTTTTTTGCCCGGCATTTAGCGGCCGATAACGAACTGATACACAGTTTTCCTGTTAACCGGTCAGCGCTTTCTTTATAACTGCTCAATTAAGCCCTCTTTTATCTCTTTAGCGCAGCGGATTGCCATGCCCCGGATTAAAAAACTACTGGGAAAAGACCAGATTAAAGCCCCGTTTAACCCTTTTCGCTTCCGTCTTATCTGCCTTGGTGTGCTGGCCTGCATGGTGGTATTGCTGGCGCGCGTCGCGGACCTGCAATTTCTCAACCAGCCGATGCTGGAGCACGAAGCCGATCAGCGCTCGCTGCGCACCGTCACGCTGCCAACCAGCCGTGGCACATTGCTGGATCGCAACGGCGAAGCACTGGCGCTCAGCGTACCGTCACGCGACGTGATCGCCGATCCGTTACGTGTGCTGGAGAGCAACCCCGACTTCACCAGTGCTAAATGGGCCTATCTGGCTGCCGCCCTGAATACCCGGCCGGAGTTACTGGCGGCGCAGATCACCGCCAATCCAAAACGCCGCTTCCTCTATCTGGGGCGTAAAATCGAACTGGGTATCGCCAAAGATATTAAAGAGCTGAAGCTGAAAGGCATCAGTGAGGTCTACGACGACAGCCGTTTCTATCCGATGAGTGAAGCGTCTGCGCCGCTGATTGGCATCGTCGGTGCCGATAATGTCGGCCTGAACGGGCTGGAGAAGGGCTTTGACAAGGTGTTGCAGGGCGAGCCGGGTAAAGAGGTTTATCGCCAGGACGCTGCCGGCAATATCATCGCGATGATCAACTATCAGCCGCCGACGCAGCCGCCGACGGTGCAGCTCAGCATCGACAAATACGATCAATACACCCTGTACAGCAAACTGCGCGACGGCGTGCTGATCAACAAGGCGGACTCCGGTGCGGCGGTGCTGGTGAAAATCGACACCGGCGAGATTCTGGCGATGGCTTCCTATCCGTCGTTCAACCCCAATAACTACGATGGCGCCACGCCCGCCCAGATGCGAAACGCGGCGATTAACGACAGTTACGAACCCGGTTCGACGGTGAAGCCGCTGGTGGTGATGGAAGGGCTGGAGCGTCATCTGGTGCGGCCGGACTCGGTGATTGATACCACGCCGTACCGGGTCAACGGCCACCTGATCCGCGACGTTGGCCACTGGCCGCGCCTGACCATGACCGGCATCCTGCAGAAGTCGAGTGACATCGGTGTGTCGCACATTGCGCTGGCCATGCCGGCTGAAGCGCTGGTGAATACCTATCATGCGTTTGGCCTCGGTAAACCGACCGGCCTGGGCTTAACCGGCGAGAGCGTCGGTTACTTCCCGCTGCACCGCACCCGCTGGGCGGACATCGAACGGGCGACCTTCTCCTTTGGTTACGGCCTGCGCGTCACGCCGCTGCAGATTGCACGTGAATACGCCACCCTCGGCTCTTACGGCGTCTACCGTCCGCTGTCGATTACCCGGGTCACCCCGCCGGTGCTGGGCAAGCAGGTAGCGAATCCGGAAACGGTGAAAGAGGTGGTACACATGCTGGAGAGCGACGTGTTGCCGGGCGGGACCGGGGTGAAAGCTGCGGTGCCGGGCTATCGTCTGGCGACCAAAACCGGTACCGCTGAGAAGATGGGCAACAGCGGCAAATATGATGGCGGCTACGTCAACTATACCGCCGGTATCGCGCCTGCCAGTCATCCGGAAGTGGCGCTGGTGGTGATGATTAACCATCCGACCGCTGGCGATCACTTTGGTGGCTCGGTAGCGGCGCCGGTATTCGGCAACATCATGGGGCCGGTACTAAAGCACATGAACATCGCGCCGGATGCCATTTACAGCGCTACCGCAGCGAACAACTAAGATAAATCTTAGAAAAATCAGAGTGTAAGTGCGGCGAGGGAGATATTCACACCTCGTTGCATTTCCCCGAATTCGGTTGCGTTTTCCCTCTATTGCTGCGGCACGAAACAGTGCGAGGATAGAGGTCCCAGAGGTATTGATGGGTGTGAAAACAACACCGCTTCGGCAGTGATTACCCTGTTATTGCACCACCCCACGCAGATGCGTGGGTTTTTTTTTGCCTGCGACAGGCCGCGCGCGTCGTCCGTATTTTCCCGCCTGCGCGAGCCGTCAACATCATCATTGTTCTTAACGAAACCCTTACCTTTTGCCGATAGAAAGGCGCGTAACATTTCGCCGATAATGCCCGCCGTGAAGCCCCGGCTGGTGGTTTTCATGCTGGCGAATTCGCGGCAGCGCCATCAGCCACTGCAGGTGGCTCACTTCATATTCCGCACCCTCCGGGATGTTCATTTTCTGTTTATCTGAAGAGTTCGATGATGACTCACCACTCACGCTCCGCGCGTTCCGGCTGGCTGAAATGGCTGCTTTTATTGATTGTGGCGGCGACCATCGCTGGTGTGGCCTGGCGTCTGTTGCCCCTCGGCAAAGCACCGGGCGGGGCGATGCCGCCTGGCGGACGCGGTGCGCCCGGCAGAATGGGCGGCGGCGCGACCCTGGTACACAGCGGCGTCGCGACCCGTGCCGATGTGCCGGTCTGGCTGAATGCGCTCGGCACGGTGATCCCCAACGCCAGCGTGACGGTCACCAGCCGGGTCGATGGTCAGCTGCAACAGGTCTTCTTCACCGAAGGTCAGAAGGTCAGCGCTGGTCAGCTGCTGGCGCAGATCGATCCGCGCAGCTACCAGGCGACGCTGAATCAGTATCAGGGCGAACTTAATCAGAATCAGGCGCTGCTGAAAAGCGCCGAACTGACGCTGGCACGCTACCGCAAGCTGGCGGCGCAGGACTCGCTGTCGCGCCAGGATCTGGATAGCCAGATCGCCACGGTAGGGCAGTATCGCGGGGCAGTCGCCGCCGATCAGGCGCAGATCGCCAGCGCCAGACTGAGTATCGAATATGCCCGCATCACCGCGCCGATCGCTGGTCGGGTCGGACTGCGTCAGGTCGACCCGGGCAACATGGTACAGACCTCCAGCAGCACCGGCCTGGTAACCATCACCCAGATGCAGCCAGCGGCGGTCACCTTTAGCGTGCCGCAGAGCGAAATCCCGACGCTGGTGAGCGCCCTGCATCAGGGCCAGAGCCTGCCCGCTACGCTGTTTGACCAGGATAACCAGCATCTGCTCGCCAACGGCGAGGTGAAGTACATCAGTAACCAGATCGATACCGCCACCGGCACCGTAGAACTGAAAGCGCTGTTCGCCAACCAGGATGAGTCGCTGTTTGCCAACCAGTTCGTCAATCTGCGGCTGCAGACCCGGGTGCTGAAAGGCGTAACGGTGATCCCGGCTCAGGCACTGCAATTAAGCAGCGACGGCAGCTTTGTCTTCGTCATCAATCAGGACAACAGCGTCACGCGTAAAGCGGTCACCACCGGTCCGGCGGTTGACGACGATCATCAGGCGATCCTCAGCGGCGTTGCGCCAGGCGATCGGCTGGTCACCGAAGGAATCGATCGGCTGACTAACGGCAGCAAGGTTTCACTGGCGGATGAGACGCCTGCACCGGCAAGCGCTGAGGCCAAATGAATCCGTCACGGCTGTTTATACTGCGTCCGGTCGCCACCATCCTGCTGATGGTCGGCGTGCTGATTGCCGGCATTTTTGCCTATAAGTTTCTCTCCACCTCGGCGTTGCCGCAGGTCGACTATCCGACCATTCAGGTCACCACGCTCTATCCCGGTGCCAGTCCGGATGTGATGGCGTCGTCGGTGACCGCGCCGCTTGAGCGCCAGCTGGGCCAGATGGCCGGACTGAGTCAGATGACCTCCGCCAGCGCCAGCGGCTCGTCGGTGATTACGCTGAAATTCAGCCTCGACCTGTCACTGGATGTCGCCGAGCAGGAGGTGCAGGCTGCGATTAATGCCGCCGATAGCCTGCTGCCTGACGATCTGCCCAATCCGCCAACCTATAAAAAGGTTAACCCGGCGGACAGCGCGGTGATTACGCTGGCGGCCAGTTCCGACACGCTGCCGCTGACGCAGGTGCAGGATCTGGTAAATACCCGGGTGGCGCTCAAGCTGTCGCAGATTTCTGGCGTCGGGATGGTGACGCTGGCGGGCGGACAACAGCCGGCGATTCGGGTCCGGATCAACCCGAAAGCGCTCGCTGCCCACCATCTGACGCTGGAAGCGGTCAACACGCTGATTGGCAACAGCAACGTCAACGGCTCCAAAGGCGGCTTTGACGGCAAATATCACTCGGTAACCATTGATGCCAACGATCAGCTGCGCACCGCCGCTGAGTACGGCAACCTGATCCTCAGCTATGAGAATGGCGCGGCGCTGCGGCTGAAGGATATTGCCCTCATTGAGCAGGGGCCGGAGAACAGTTTTCAGTCGGCGTGGGCCAATAATCGGCCAGCGATTGTGATCAACGTGCAGCGTCAGCCCGGCGCGAACGTGATTCAGGTGGTGGACAACATCAAGGCGCAGCTGCCGGTGCTGCAGGCGGCGCTGCCGGATGGGGTGAAGATGACTATCCTGTCCGATCGTACCCAGACCATTCGCGCCTCGATCAGCGACGTGCAGTTTGAATTGATGCTGTCGATTGCGCTGGTGGTGATGGTGACATTCCTGTTCCTGCGCAACGTGGCGGCGACGCTGATCCCCAGCGTGGCGGTGCCGCTGTCGCTGATTGGGACCTTCGGCGTGATGTATCTGGCGGGCTTCAGCCTCAACAATCTGTCGCTGATGGCGCTGACCATCGCCACCGGTTTTGTCATCGACGATGCGATTGTGGTGGTCGAGAACATCTCCCGGCGGCTGGAGCAGGGCGAATCCCCGCTGGAAGCGGCGCTGAAAGGATCACAGCAGATTGGTTTTACCATCATCTCGCTGACCTTTTCGCTGATTGCGGTGCTGATCCCGCTGCTGTTTATGGGTGACGTGGTCGGGCGGCTGTTCCGCGAGTTTGCCATCACCCTGGCAGTGGCGATTCTGGTGTCGATGGTGGTATCGCTGACCCTGACGCCGATGCTGTGTGCTTATCTGCTGCGCCACATTCCACCAGAGCGGCAGTCCACTTTTGCCCGCAAAGGCGGCGTGCTGTTTGATCGCCTGATTGGCGGCTATGACCGGCTGCTGACGGTGGTGCTGAACCACCAGAAACTGACGCTGCTGGTGGCGCTGGCGACGGTAGCCCTGACCGCACTGCTCTATCTGGTGGTGCCGAAGGGCTTCTTCCCGACTCAGGATACCGGTCTGATTCAGGGAGTGACCGTCGCGTCGCAGGATGTCTCTTTCAGCGCGATGGCCACCCGGCAGCAGGCGCTGTCGGCGCTGATCATGAAAAACCCGGCGGTGGAAAGCGTCTCTTCGATCATCGGCATTGATGGCACCAACAGCAGCCTTAACAGTGGCCGCCTGCAGATCAACCTCAAGCCGTTTGCCGCGCGTGACGTCAAGGCTGATGAGGTGATTAAACAACTGCAGCAGGCCACCGCCGGCGTGACCGGGATTCAGCTCTATCTGCAACCGGCGCAGGATCTGACGGTTAACGATCAGGTCTCACCGAGCCAGTATCAGTTCACACTTGACGACGCCGACAGCGAGAACCTGGTGAAATGGTCACCTGCGCTGGTGGCGGCCCTGCAGCAGCGGCCAGAGTTTAACGGTGTAGTGAGCAACCTGCAGGATCAGGGACGTGTCGCCTTTGTGGAGCTGAACCGCGACAAAGCGGCGCGCTACGGCATCACGGCGGCGGACGTGGACACTGCGCTTTACAACGCCTTCGGTCAGCGGCTGGTGTCGACCATCTTCACCCAGTCGAATCAATATCGGGTGGTGCTGGAAGTCGCGCCCGCCTGGCAGCAGGGTCCGGCATCGTTTGATGATATCTATCTGCAACCGTCCGACAGCACGGACAGTTCGGACAGTTCGGATAGTTCGGACAGCAACACGACAACCTCCGGCAGCAGCACCGCTTCGACCACCAGCACCACGGCCAGCAGCGGGATGGTAAAACTGACCTCAATTGCCACGATTCACCAGCGAACCGGCGCGCTGATGCACATGCGGCTGAACCAGTTCCCGGCGGTGATGATCTCCTTCAACCTCAATCCCGGCTATTCGCTGGAGCAGGGGCAACAGGCGATCGCGGCAGTGCGGCAGCAGCTTGCGCTGCCGCAGAGCATTACGCTGCGCTATCAGGGCGAAACCTCGGCGTTCCAGAGTGCCACCAGCAACACGCTGTGGCTGATTCTGGCGGCGCTGATCACCATGTATGTGGTGCTCGGCATTCTGTATGAAAGCTTTATCCATCCGGTCACCATCCTCTCGACGCTGCCGTCGGCGGCGGTCGGGGCGCTGTTGACGCTGCTGCTGGCCGGCACCGAATTCAGCCTGATTGCGCTGATTGGCGTGATCCTGCTGATCGGCATCGTCAAAAAGAACGCGATTATGATGATCGACTTTGCGCTGGAGGCGGAACATCAGCAGCATCTCAGCCCTCGCGAGGCGATCCACCAGGCCTGCCTGCTGCGCTTCCGGCCGATTCTGATGACCACCATGGCGGCGCTGCTCGGCGCACTGCCGCTGATGCTGGCGTCCGGGTCCGGCGCAGAACTGCGTCAGCCGCTGGGGCTGGTGATTGTCGGCGGACTGATCGTCAGTCAGGTGCTGACACTGTTCTCCACGCCGGTGATCTACCTGTGGTTTGATGCGCTGGCACAGCGCGGCAAGCGCTGGGTGAAACGTCATCAGCAACCGGCGCGGAGCGGACAATGAATCTGACCCGGCTGTTTATCTTCCGCCCGGTGGCGACGCTGCTGCTGACGCTGGCGATTCTGCTGCTCGGCGTACTCGGCTATCGTCTGCTGCCGGTCGCGCCGCTGCCGCAGGTCGATTTCCCGACCATCATGGTCAGCGCCAGCCTGGCCGGTGCCAGTCCGGAAACCATGGCGGCGACCGTCGCCACGCCGCTGGAGCGTTCACTCGGACAGATTGCCGGTATCACCGAGATGACCTCCAGCAGCTCGCAGGGTTCCAGCAGCATCATTCTGCAGTTTGAACTGGATCGCGATATCAACGGCGCGGCGCGTGACGTGCAGGCGGCGATCAACGCGGCGCGCAGCCTGCTGCCGAGTGCGATGGCGTCATTGCCGACCTACCGCAAAGCCAATCCGTCCGATGCGCCGATTGTGATGCTGGCGCTGACCTCTGCCACCCGCACGCCCGGTGAACTCTACGATCTGGCCGAGAGCAAAATCGAACAGGCGATGGGCCAGGTTAACGGCGTGGGCGAAGTCTCGCTGATGGGCAGTGCCCTGCCGGCGGTGCGGATTGATCTGCAACCGCTGAAGCTGACCCACTATGGTATTTCGCTGGATACGGTGCGCAGCGCGGTGGCGAACAGCACCACCAATCTGCCCAAAGGCGTGCTGCAGGGCAGCGGGCAGTCATGGCTGGTCGACAGCAATGGTCAACTGGATAAGGCGGCCAGCTATCGCGATCTGATCGTCAGCTATCAGCAGGGCAAAGCGGTGCGGCTGCACGATGTCGCCACGGTTTACGACTCGGTGGAAGATCGCTATCAGGCCGGTTTTCTCAATGCCACGCCCTCGGTGATGATCGGCATCAAGCGTCAGGCAGGCGCCAACATGCTCGACACCATCGACGCCATAAAAGCGCAGTTGCCGCAGCTGGAAAAAGATCTGCCGGCGGATACGCAACTGCGCATCGTCGTCGACCGCTCGCCCGGCGTGCGCGCCTCGCTGTATGACACCGAAGAGACGCTGCTGATTGCGGTATTGCTGGTGATCGCGGTGGTGTTTGTTTTTCTGCGCAATCTGCAGGCGGTGATCATTCCGGCGCTGGCCTTGCCGGTATCGCTGATCGGCACCTGCGCGGTGATGTATCTGCTTGGCTACAGCCTCGATAACCTGTCGCTGATGGCGCTGATTATCGCCACCGGTTTCGTGGTTGACGATGCGATCGTGGTGCTGGAGAACATTACCCGCCACATTGAGCGCGGGTTGAGTCCGCTGCGGGCGGCGTTGCGTGGGGCGCAGGAGGTGAGTTTCACCGTACTGTCGATGACCATCTCACTGATCGCGGTGTTTATTCCGATCCTGCTGATGGGCAGCATCGTCGGACGACTGTTCCGCGAATTCGCCGTTACCCTCACCGTGTCGCTGCTGATCTCGCTATTTGTCTCACTCAGCCTGACCCCGATGCTCTGTGCCCGGCTGCTGAAGCCGAAACCGCCGCTCAGCCAGCGGCCGCACCCGCTCTACCAGGCGATTGAGAACCTGCTGAATCGCCTGCTGGCCGCCTACGCGCGCGGGCTGGCATGGGTGATGCGTCATCAGAAACTGACGCTGCTCAGCCTGCTGCTGACCGTGCTGCTCAACCTGTTTCTCTATTCGGTGGTACAGAAGGGCTTCTTTCCGAATCAGGATACCGGGCTGTTGATGGGCGCACTGCGCGCCGACCAGAACATCTCATTCCAGGCGATGAAGCCGAAGATGCAGATGTTCACCAAAATCATCGAGGCCGATCCGGCGGTAGAGAGCGTCATGTCGTCGATGGGCAGCGGGATGTTCGGTGCGCGCAACAGCGCCAACTTCTTTGTCCGGCTGAAAGATTTCGATCAGCGTGATGCCACCGCCACCGAAGTGGCGAACCGGCTGAGCCGTAAAACCAGCCAGCTGGCTGGCGCGCAGATGTTCCTGATGGCGGCGCAGGACCTGCACATTGGCGGACGCAGCGCCAACGCCACTTATCAGTACAGCTTACAGGCTGACGATCTCGATCTGCTGCGCAGCTGGACGCCGAAAGTGCAGGCGGCGCTGGCGGCGATCCCCCAGCTCAACAGCGTTGATTCGGATTCGCAGACCGGCGGCCAGGAAGTGGAACTGACCATCGATCGTGATCGCGCCACCCGGCTTGGGGTCAACGTGCAGATGCTGGATACGCTGCTGAATAATGCCTTCAGCCAGCGGCAGATCGCCACGCTCTATCACACCCTGAATCAGTATCACGTGGTGATGTCGTTGCAGGATAGCGACACCGCCAATCCGGCGATGCTGCAACAGCTGTATGTGATTAACGACAGCGGCGATCGTATTCCGCTGTCGGCCTTTACCCGCTTCAGCGGCGGCAACGCCCCGCTGGCCGTGACGCATCAGGGCCAGTCCGCCACCAGCACCGTGGCTTTTAACCTCAATGATGGCGTCTCGCTCGAGCAGGCGCAGGGGTTGATCAAGCAGGCGATGGCGAAGCTGGGCCTGCCCGCCACCATCCAGGCCGGTTTTGCCGGGACGGCCGCCGCCTTTTCTCAGCTCACTGCCACCATGCCGTGGCTGATTCTGGCGGCGCTGGCGGCGGTCTATATCGTGCTCGGCGTGCTGTATGAGAGCTATATCCATCCGCTGACCATTCTGTCGACCCTGCCGTCAGCGGGCGTCGGCGCGCTGTTACTGCTGCTGCTGACTAACACCCAGCTGACGGTGATCGCGCTGATTGGCATCATTCTGCTGATCGGCATCGTCAAAAAGAACGCCATCATGATGATCGACTTCGCCATCAGCGCCGAAAGAGAGCAGGGCATGACGCCGCAGCAGGCGATTACCCAGGCCTGTCTGATGCGCTTCCGGCCGATCATGATGACCACGCTGGCGGCCTTTTTTGGTGCCTTACCGCTGGCACTTGGCAGCGGCGGCGATGCCGATCTGCGCAGTCCGCTCGGGATCGCTATCGCGGGTGGTCTGGCGCTCAGCCAGCTGCTGACGCTGTTCACCACCCCGGTTATTTATCTGTGGCTCGATCGTCTGAGCCGTGCCACTCAACGTCAATGGCGTCGTCTGCGCCATGCGGAATCCTGATTGATGAAACCCATTATCCCGCTTGTTCTGATGCTGCTGCTGAGCGGCTGTACTGTTGGTCCCGACTACCAGCGCCCCGCGATGGCGATACCGATTCACTATAAAGAGGCCAAAGGCTGGCAGCAGGCGACGCCGCGCGATCAGCAGGGCAAAGGCGAATGGTGGGCGGTTTATCACGACGCCACCCTGAGCGGCCTGCTTAGCCAGGTGAGTATCTCGAACCAGAACGTCGCCAATTATGCGGCGCAGTACCGTCAGGCGCAGGCGCTGGCGAGCGAGTCACGCGCCGCGCTGTTTCCGTCACTGGGTTATGACAGCAGCGTGACGCGCAGCGGCAGCCACGCCACCAGCAGCAGCGCCCGCACCACCAGCAGCAGCCATCAGGCCGAACTGAGTGCCAGCTGGGAGCTGGATCTGTGGGGCAAACTGCGTCGCACGCTGGAAGAGAATCGCGCCAGCGCGGCGGCCAGCGCGGCGGAACTGGCCAATATCACCCTTAGCGCCCAGTCTGAACTGGCGCAGGACTATTTCCAGCTGCGTTTTATCGACCAGAAAATTGCGCTCTATCAGCAGAGCGTGGCGGCCTACCAGCGCTACCTAAAGGTGATCACTAACCAGTATCAGGCTGGCACGGCGTCGCTCGCTACCCAGGCACAGGCGCAGATGCAGCTGGAGAGCGCCAGCGCCTCGGCGCAGGATTATCAGTGGCAGCGTGCCCAGATGGAACACGCCATCGCGCTGCTGGTGGGCAAAGCGCCGGCGGACTTCAGCCTGCCTGCCGCGCCGTTGCACGCCACGCTGCCCACGGTGCCGGCCGGGCTGCCGAGCCAGCTGTTGCAACGCCGTCCTGATATCGCCTATGCCGAACGTAACATGGCGGCCGCTAACGCCGCGGTTGGCGTGGCGGTGGCTGGTTACTATCCGGATCTCACCCTCAGCGCCAGCGGCGGCGTCAGTTCATCGGCGCTGCATTCGCTGTTCTCATTGCCCAACCGCGTCTGGTCGCTGGGGCCGGAGCTAAGCGGCACGCTGCTCGACTTTGGCGCCACCTCGGCGCAGGTTGATCAGGCACGTGCCAGCTGGGATGCCAGCGTCGCCAGCTATCGTCAGACGGTATTAGCAGCGTTACAGGAGGTGGAAGATCAGCTGGTGGAACTCAACACCCTGCAGGGCGAGATTGCGGCCCAGCAGCGCGCAGCCGTGGCGGCTCAGACATCAGCGCGGGTGACGCGCAATCAGTATGAGGCCGGGATGATCGACTATCTCGACGTGGCCACCACCGAAAACAGCAGCCTGACCGAACAACAGAGTTTACTGACACTGCAAAGCACCCAGTGGGTCAGCAGCGTGGCGCTGATTGCCGCGCTGGGCGGTGGCTGGCAGACACCCTGATTACGGCGGATAATTCTGTTGTCGAACTGCGTCAAATCCTGCATCGTGAGGGGCTATTTTTCACGATGCTAAGGAGCAGGCATGGTATTCACATTATTGCGTCTGGTATTCCGCCTGTTATGGCGGGTCGAACTGCGCGGCGACGTTGCCGAACTGCATAAGCAGAAGGTATTGATCACGCCGAACCATATGTCGTTTCTCGACGGCATATTGCTGGCGTTATTTTTGCCGATTAAGCCGGTTTACGCGGTCTATTCAACCATCAGCGAAAGCTGGTTTATGCGGCTGGTTAAACCCTTTATCGACTATGTGCCGCTCGATCCCACTAAGCCGATGGCGCTGAAACAGCTGGTGCGGCTGATCGACAGCGGCCGCCCGGTGGTGATCTTCCCGGAAGGACGGATCACCGTGACCGGATCGCTGATGAAAATCTACAGCGGGGCCGGATTTGTCGCGGCGCGATCTGGCGCTAACGTGGTACCGATGCGGATTGAAGGGGCGGAGTTTACGCCGTTTGGCCGACTGGCGGGTGTATTTAAACGCCGCCTGTTTCCGCGCATCACCCTCAGCATTCTGCCGGCGACCCGTATCCCGATGCCGGAAGCGAAACGCGCCCGCGATCGGCGGATACTGGCGGGCGAACATCTGCATCATGTGATGATGGAAGCCCGCATGGCGGTACGCCCGCGTGAAACTCTGTTTGAAGCCTTTCTCGCGGCCCGTTCACGCTACGGTGCCTTCAGGCGCTGCATCGAAGATGTCAATTTCAAGCCCGACAGCTATAACGGCTTGCTGAAGAAATCGCTCGGCGTCGGCCGTATTCTTGAACGCTACAGCCAGCCGCGCGAAGTGGTCGGGTTGCTGCTGCCAAACACCACCGTCACCGCGGCGGCGATTTTCGGTGCCTCGCTGCGTGGTCGGGTACCGGCGATGCTCAACTACACCGCGGGCGTCAACGGCATGCGGGCTGCCCTGACTGCGGCGCAGATTAAAACCGTCTTCACCTCGCGTCAGTTCCTCGATAAAGGTAATTTGTGGCATCTGCCGCAGGGACTCGACGAGGTGCAGTGGATCTATCTGGAAGATCTGAAAGATACGGTGACGCTACAGGACAAACTGTGGATTGTCGGCCATCTGCTGATGCCTCATCGCGCTCAGCTGCCCCAGCAGCCGGAAGACGCGGCGATGGTGCTGTTCACCTCTGGCTCAGAAGGCAACCCTAAAGGGGTGGTGCATTCGCATAAAAGCCTGCTGGCGAACGTCGAACAGATTCGCACCGTGGCCGACTTTACCCCGCGTGACCGCTTTATGTCGGCGCTGCCGCTGTTCCACGCCTTTGGCCTGACCGTCGGCCTGTTTACGCCGCTGATGACCGGCGCGCAGGTGTTTCTCTATCCCAGCCCGCTGCACTACCGCATCGTGCCGGAGCTGGTCTATGACCGAAACTGCACCGTACTGTTTGGTACTTCGACCTTCCTTGGCAACTATGCCCGCTTTGCTGCCCCTTACGACTTTGCCCGCCTGCGCTATGTGGTGGCCGGAGCCGAGAAGCTGCAGGAAAACACCCGCCAGCTCTACATGGAAAAATATGGCATTCGCATCCTCGAAGGCTATGGGGTAACCGAATGCGCGCCAGTGGTGGCGATTAACGTGCCGATGGCGGCGAAAGCGCACACCGTGGGACGCATTCTGCCGGGGATGGATTCGCGACTGATGTCGGTGCCGGGCATTGAGCAGGGCGGACGGCTGCAGCTGCGCGGCCCGAACGTAATGAAAGGCTATCTGCGGGTTGAAAATCCCGGCGTGCTGGAAGTGCCGGTCGCCGACGATGGTGAAGGCAATCAGGAAGCGGGCTGGTATGACACCGGCGATATCGTCAGCTTTGATGAGGCGGGCTTCTGCCAGATTCAGGGACGCGCCAAACGCTTCGCCAAGATCGCTGGCGAGATGGTGTCGCTGGAGATCGTCGAGCAGATCGCCCTGAAAGCGTCGCCGGACAAACAACATGCCGCCTCGCTGCGGCCGGATGGTCAGCGTGGCGAGGCGCTGGTGCTGTTTACCACCGACAGCGAACTGGCGCGTGATGGCCTGCAAAAAGCCGCCCGTGAGCTGGGTGCGCCGGAGCTGGCATTGCCGCGTGATATCCGGGTGATGAAGCAGTTGCCACAGCTCGGCAGCGGCAAACCGGATTACGTGACGCTGAAAAAACTGGCTGAAGAGGAGCAGGCATGAACATCGAACGGGATGCGCCGCTGATGTCGCGCGGCATGATCGCGGTGATCGTGGCCCAGTTCTTTTCGGCATTCGGCGATAACGCGCTGCTGTTTGCCACGCTGGCGGTGCTGAAAAGCCAGTACTATCCCGACTGGAGCCAGCCGGTGTTGCAGATGCTGTTTGTCGCGACCTACATTCTGCTGGCCCCGTTTGTCGGGCAGATGGCCGACAGCATGGCGAAAGGGCGGGTGATGATGATCGCCAACAGCCTGAAACTGCTGGGCGCGCTGGCGATCTGCTTCGGCTTCAACCCGTTCCTTGGCTATACCCTGGTAGGAGTCGGTGCTGCGGCCTACTCACCGGCGAAATATGGCATCCTCGGTGAAATCACCCACGGCGGAAAGCTGGTGAAAGCCAACGGGCTGATGGAGGGTTCAACCATCGCCGCCATTCTGCTTGGCTCGGTGGCGGGCGGTATGCTGGCTGACTGGCACCTGCTGGCCGCGCTGGGACTCTGCGCCGTCACCTACGGCATCGCGGTGGTGGCCAACCTGTTTATCCCGAAACTGCAGGCGGCGCGTCCGGGGCAAAGCTGGCAGATCGCCGCCATGCTGCGCAGCTTTTTCCGTGCGGCAGCGGTGCTATGGCGTGACGCCGAAACGCGCTTTTCACTGCTCGGCACCAGCCTGTTCTGGGGCGCGGGCGTCACGCTGCGTTTCCTGCTGGTGCTGTGGGTGCCGGTGGCGCTGGGCATCAATGACAACACCACGCCGACCACCCTGAATGCGATGGTGGCGATCGGTATCGTGCTGGGTGCGGCCGCGGCCGCAAAACTGGTGACGCTGGAGACGGTGCGCCGCTGTATGCCTGCCGGGGTGCTGATTGGCGTCATGGTGGTGGTCTTCTCGCTGCAGCATACCCTGCTGAATGCCTATCTGCTGCTGATGGTGATTGGCGCGCTGGGAGGCTTCTTTGTGGTGCCGCTGAATGCGCTATTGCAGGCACGCGGTAAAGAGAGCGTCGGCTCGGGAAATGCGATTGCGGTGCAGAATCTCGGAGAGAACAGCGCGATGCTGCTGATGCTGGGGCTCTATACGCTGGCGATTAAAGCCGGTGCGCCGGCGGTGGCGACCGGTATCGGTTTTGGCGTGCTGTTTGCGCTGGCCATCGCGCTGTTGTGGCTATGGCGACCGGCTAAGCGCTAATCCGCTGGCCGCCTCCTGCCATCGCAGGCAGAGAGGCGGCTACGCCGCCGTTGTCAGTTAGCGACGAACGGCAATGGCCTCAATTTCAATCTTCACATCTTTCGGCAGACGCGCTACTTCGACACAGGACCGGGCCGGGAACGCCGCCTGATGCTCGGTGAAGAACGCTTCATAGGCCGCATTCACCGTAGCGAAATCATTCAGATCCTTGACGAAAACCGTGGTTTTCACGATATCTCCGACCTGCAGGCCAGCCGCTTCAACAATCGCTTTTACGTTATCCAGTGACTGACGCGCCTGGGCGGTCACATCATCGGCCACCAGGCCAGTGGCGGGATCGACCGGAATCTGGCCGGAGGTGATGATCATGCTGCCGAGATCGACACCCTGAACATAAGGGCCGATAGCGGCAGGGGCTTTTTCGGTACTGATTTCACGAGACATTATTGCTCCTTGAATAAGACAGTAGGGCGGTGAGCCCGCCGGTGCTGACCATTATAGGGTTGGCCGGAACGATTACCAGTGACCCAGCACCACATGGCGCGCGAACTCTTTTTCACAATATTTGCACTTCAGGTGGACATCATCGGCGCGCTGCTTGACCGCAAAACTGGAGAAGACCGGCTCGCTGCGGCTGATGCAGTTGCTGTTCGGGCAGGTCAGCACCCGCTCAACGTGCTCCGGCAGCGTCGGGGCGATCTTCGCCACCACTTCATAATCGTCGATGCGGTTGACCGTGGCATGCGGTGCATAGACCGCCAGCTGATTGACCTGATCGTCGGTCAGAAAGGTGTTTTCAATCTTGATCAGATCCTTACGCCCCATCTCACCTGACGGCAGATTCAGGCCAATGGTGATGCGCTGATCGGTTTCGGTCAGACGGAACAGAGAGAGCAGCTTAAAGCCGACCTGCGCCGGGATATGGTCGATGACCGTGCCGCGCTTGATCGCTTCGACCTGCAATTTGTTGTCATGTGTCATCTGAGGATCTCCTTACAGGGCGAGTTCGCTGTTTAATACTAACGCCAGCAGAGCCTGGCGGGCGTAGATGCCGTTCCCGGCCTGCTGGAAGTACCAGGCGTAAGGGGTTTTATCGACATCGGTAGTGATTTCGTCGATGCGCGGCAGCGGATGAAGCACTTTCATGTTGTCACGTGCCGTCGCCAGGTCGGACGCCCGCAGAATAAACTGCGCTTTGACGTTGGCATATTCCGACGGGTCGAGACGCTCTTTCTGTACCCGCGTCATGTAGAGAATGTCGAGCTGCGGCATCACCTCTTCAAAGCTGTCGTGCCGTGACCAGACAATGTTTTTCTCATCCAGCATATCGGTGATGTAAGCCGGCATCGCCAGCGCATCAGGGGCGATAAAGAAGAAGCGGTTGCCGTCAAACTTCGCCAGCGCCTGGGTCAGGGAATGGACGGTGCGGCCATATTTCAGGTCGCCGACCATCGCCACATTCAGCTGGTTCAGGCGACTCTGGGTCTCCTGAATGGTGAAGAGATCGAGCAGCGTCTGGGTCGGATGCTGGTTGGCACCGTCACCGGCGTTGAGAACCGGCACGCCGCCGGAGAACTCGGTCGCCAGCCGCGCCGCACCCTCCTGCGGATGACGCATCACAATCGCATCGACATAGGTGCTGATCACCGAAATGGTGTCGGCCAGAGTTTCGCCCTTTTTCCCCAGCGAGGTGTTGCTGCCGTCGGCAAAACCTACCGCCGATGCGCCGAGCCGATGAATCGCCGTTTCAAACGACAAGCGGGTGCGGGTCGAGGCTTCAAAGAAGCAGCTGGCGATCACGTTGTGCTTCAGCAGTTCCGGCTGCGGATGCGCTTTGAGCTGTGCAGCGGTATGCAGCACCAGTTCCAGCTCGTCACGGCTGAGGTCGTTGATCGAAATAATGTGCTTGCGATATAGCGGGTTAGCCATAGCTTTCTCCTCTGCGCGGCCGGATTGCGGACAAAAAAAAGCCCCTGCTTAAGGGGCTTTTTTATGATCGGGTCGATGACCGAAAGAAACAGCGGCGCCGCCTGCGGTCAGGCGTGATTGAGCGTCAAATTGTCCGCTGCGCTGTAGCATATTTCCTCCGGCAAATTGTGGCGCATTATACCCATTCGCGGCCGGGCAGCAAGGAAAAATCGTGCCCGAGGGAATCGTTTGCGCCCGCTCCGGCACGGCCTGACTGGCACGCAGACAGACCGGCAATCTGACGCAGCGGGTCAGCGCTGACCGAGCGTCGCCACCATCACCGCTTTGATGGTGTGCATGCGGTTTTCCGCCTGATCAAACACGATGCTGTGCGGCGACTCAAACACCTCGTTGCTCACTTCCATGCCATTATGCAGATCGTACTGTTCCGCCATCTGCCGGCCCAGCGTGGTCTGATCGTCATGGAAAGCGGGCAGACAGTGCAGGAACTTCACCTCAGGATTGTGGGTCAGATCGAGCATCGCCTGGTTGACCTGATAATTTCGCAGCAGGGCGATGCGCTCTTCCCACACTGCTTTGGCTTCGCCCATCGATACCCAGACGTCGGTGTAGATGAAGTCAGCGCCGTTGACGCCGTCGGCAATATTATCGGTGAGGGTAATTTTACCGCCGGTCTGCTGCGCGACTTTGCGACACTGTTCTACCAGCGCGGCCTCTGGCCAGCAGCTTTGCGGTGCCACCAGCCGCAGATCCAGCCCGACCAGCGCCGCCGCTTCCAGCATGGTGTTGCCCATGTTGTTACGCGCATCGCCGACGTAGACCAGCGTCATCTGGCTGAGCTTTTTACCCGGCAGGTGCTCCTGCATTGTCAGCAGATCGGCCAGTAACTGGGTCGGATGAAACTCCGTGGTCAGGCCGTTCCACACCGGCACGCCAGCATGCTCAGCCAGGGTTTCCACCAGCGCCTGGCCGTAACCGCGATACTGAATGCCATCGTACATCCGGCCCAGCACCCGCGCAGTATCGCGCATCGACTCTTTATGGCCAATCTGGCTGCCGCTTGGGCCGAGATAAGTAACGTTAGCGCCCTGATCGTAAGCGGCAACTTCGAAAGAGCATCGGGTACGGGTCGAGTCTTTTTCGAAGATGAGCGCGATGTTTTTGCCTTTCAGGGAGGGGACTTCACTGCCACTTTTTTTAGCGTGTTTTAATTCAGCCGCAAGGCTAAGCAGGTAATCAATTTCGGCCGGGGTAAAATCCAGTAGCCTGAGGAAATGGCGCTGATACAGCTGACTCATACAACACTCCGGTAACCATATAAAGTGAATTAAAATTCAATCTAACCGGATGAATATGCATTTTCAAGCCCGATGAGAATAAACTTTTCGTTTTGTGTAGTGGCGCGACAGGCAGTGTGGGAAAATAATTGTTTATTGCCGAACTCAGAGAGGACATCGTCATGGCATATGAAGCATTATTGGAAGAGCAGCGTGAAGAGACGCGCCTGATCATTGAAGAGCTGCTGGAGGATGGCAGCGATCCCGATGCGCTTTATACCATCGAGCACCATCTCTCGTGCAACAACTTCGATTCACTGGAAAAGGCCGCGGTTGACGCCTTTAAGCTGGGTTATGAAGTGACCGAGCCGGAAGAGCTGGAACTGGAAGATGGTACCACCGTGATGTGCGTTGACATCATCAGCGAATCGGCGCTCAAGCCAGAGCTGATTGATGTGCAGGTTGAGCAACTGGTGAACCTGATCGGTAAATACAATGTCGACTACGACGGCTGGGGCACCTACTTCGAAGACCCGGACGCCGAAGATGAAGATGACGAAGACGCCATCGACGATGAAGATGATAACGGCGTTCGCCACTAAGTCGCGCAGGGCGGGGAATTCTCCGCCTCTCTTCTTTTCCAGCCTCGTTTTAACACCATGAACTACGCACCGTTACTTGAACCGATTTATCAGTTTCTGCACTGCCGTACGCCCCAGGCCTGGATTGATGAGGCGCGTAAACCGGAAAATCTGACCCTGTTATTAACCGATCACCTGGTGTGCGAGCTGAAAGCCGCGCAGACCGCGGTGTGGTTGATCCGCAAATATGTGGCCGACAAACCCAGCGGTGAGGCGATTCTCGGCTGGCTGAAACCGTACGAAGATTTTATCTTCCGCGAAGATGGCGACAGCGACTTTATCAATGCGCATAAAAATCTCACCAAACGCATCATCGTCCGTAATGAACTGCCGTGGGCGGATGATCTGGTGGAAAAGATGGTGCTGCTGATTAAAGAAGAGCTGCATCACTTTTATCAGGTATGGGAAATTATGCAGTCGCGCGGGCTGGTCTATCAGAAGATCACGTCCAGCCGCTACGCGAAATCGCTGCTGCGTGAGGTCACCACCCATGAGCCAGAGACGCTGGTGGATAAGCTGATTTGCGGTGCCTATATTGAAGCGCGATCCTGTGAGCGGTTTGCCAGTCTGGCGCCGTGGCTGGATGCGGATCTGGAGAGCTTTTATATCTCACTGCTGCGATCGGAAGCGCGTCACTATCAGGACTATTTAACCCTGGCGGCCCGAATATCCGCGAAGGATATCGCGCCCAGGGTACAGGCGATCGGGGCAACCGAAGCGCGCTTAATCAGCGAACCGGACAGCGAACTACGTTTTCACAGCGGGTTACCGGCATTCTGATAAAAGTAAACGGCGCTGTTACGGCGGCCGTTTATTTTTTTAAATTGAACCGGTTTGATTTAGTTAATAATAATCATGTAAACGTTAATTATTAAGTTAATGCGGCTTAGTAACTTTCGCTAAATATTATTTGCGTCATCCCTCACAGAATGTTTTTTCTCTGCTGTTTTTTCTCTGCGGAATAAGTATATTGCCCTTGCCGAATTAGGGTTGTTATTATTTTAAGCAAAACCTGATTTACACTTTCTCTTTGCCAGAGAGGGAGTGTGAATCAGGTTTTTTTTTGCGCCTGGTACAGACGGAAAACAGGTCAGACACCTTATTCCGGACTGACAATTTTGCTAACACGCATTTAATGGAAGGAGTCTTAAAATGAGGGGAAGGACCTGTATTCTGTTATTTATTCCACTGTTTTTTCCGCCGTCTGTGGCGTGGGCCGATTATTCCGATGCGCCTGCGCTCTCTGACAATGCTTTCCTGCACGATTCGCAGCTCGATCTCAGGCTGCGCAATTACTGGAAATATCTCAAGGAAAACGCAACACACCCTACCACCGTTCATAACGCCTGGGGGCAGGCGGCAAGTCTGGATTATCGTTCCGGCTATCTGTGGGACTGGCTGGGTTTCGATGCAACCTATACCCGCGTGATCAGGCTGGGGGCCAGCGATAACTTTGCCTCGCGCGGTCTGCTTTACGACAGCGGCGGTAATCAGCAAAAAGCGGACGCACACGGCTTTAGCAAGTTTGGCCAGCGCTATCTGAAAGTGAAACTGGGCGACAGGCAGGCGGGGTTCGAAGGGAAAGCGGGCTGGCAGGAGTTAAAAAACATTGGCGTGCTGACCAACACTAACCGCCTGTCGCGTAACAGTTACTCAGGCTATAGCGGCGCGCTGAACCTGCAGAATGTGCGGCTGGATTTGGCTTATGTGACCAAAACGATACGCCACGATTCGCCGGACAGCATTGCCCTGCAAACCCAGGATAAACGAACCATTGCGGCGATCTATACTGGCGCACTGAGCTATACCGGTGACCGTGGACGGCTCGCCTACGCATTTGGCGAAGCGCAGGATTACCAGCGGCGTCATGTTATCGAAGCGAGTTACTCGCTCTCGCCGCACTGGCGTCTCTCCTCGCAAATTTATGGCAGTCAGGGGCTGGAAAATTATAAAAATATGGCGGCCAGCAAAAGATCGTTCGACGATCGTGCCTGGCACTATGTCGGCGAAGCTGACTGGATTAACGATGGATGGACACAAAAACTGGCTGCCGCCTGGACCTCGGCGCCCAAACATAATGCGGTGGGATATTATGCGCGGCCGCTGACAAAAAATACCCGCGGGCGTTTTACCTCACTCACCTCTGCCGGGAAAGATTATACCCGTGATAAAGAACTGGCCCTGGTGGCGCAGACGGAGTTTGAAATTTCAAAAGGCATTTTTAGTGGGTTTCAGATTAACTATGGGCAGTTTAAATACCGTAATGCGCATATACGTTCGGGAGAAATTGCGCTGATTAATCGCTTTATCGAACCTCATCCAGCCCTGAAAAATCTCTCCATCTCTACGCTGTTCGGTTATGGCTGGTCATATAAGAATAATAAAGAAACGCCGCTATTTAATGCGCAAGGAAACGCTATGCGTTCTCCCTGTCTTTCGGCCGAAATCGCGATTGAGTATAAATTAAACCTGTTCAAATAAGGAAAATAGCATGAAGAAAATAGTTAAAGCGTTGCTGATTTTTGTGGCAATTGGGGCCGGTGCAGGCGAAGCCTTCGCTGCCGATGTGACAATCTTTGTTACGCGGCATGGCAAAACGATGTTTAACACGGTTCAGCGCGTGCAGGGATGGGCAGATACGCCGCTAACGCCAGCGGGCGTGGAGGTAGCGGAAAAGCTGGGACGTGGCCTGCAGACGGTGCCGTTTATCGCCGTCTGGTCCAGCGATGCAGGCAGGGCGAGACAAACCGCGCAGCTTGTGATGCACGGATGGAAAGCGCCGCTGCCGTTAAACGAGCTGAAAGGGTTGCGGGAAGTGGGCTTTGGACTGTATGAGGGCGATCTGGATAAGAACATGTGGGATGCCGTCGCCCGTCAGGCTGGTTATGCCTCTGAAGCGGCAATAATGAAGGCGTTTGCCGCAGGCAAGGTTCATATCGACCAGATGATCGACACGATCCGGCAGGTGGAAGCAGCCGGCACGTCGTCACTGGCAGGCATTAAATCAGCAGGGATGGCCGAAAGCTATCAGCAGGTGGCGAAGCGTATGGTGGATAGCCTGACCCGGATAGCGCAGCAGGCACAACAGCAGGGCGGCGGTAACGTTCTGGTGGTGACGCACGGCATGGCGATTGCGACGCTGCTGATGGCGCTGGGTGATACCACGTTAAACCAGCCGCTGCAAAATGCGAGCGTGACCCGGCTGCGCTATACCGACAGCGGGGAGTTCGTGATTGAATCCATCAACGACATGAGTTACGTCGGGCGCGGCTCATAACGTTCGCAACATGCGCACTTCACAGTCTGTATGGCCTGTGCAGCCTAATGCGCTGTCGATCAGCTCAAAGCCCAGCGACTCATAGAGCCTGATAGCGCGCGTCAGGCTACTGGTGGTTTCCAGATAGCAGCGGCGGAAGCCGCGCTGGCGCGCATGTTCCATCGCTCTTAGCGCCAGTTCGCGCGCCACGCCGAAGCCGCGCACTTCTGGCAGGAAATACATCTTCTGCAGCTCGCAGATATCGGGCGCGCTGCAGGCGAGCGGGGCGACGCCGCCGCCACCGACCACTTTACCCTGATGCTCCACAATCCAGTAGGCGCTGTGCTCGGCACTGTACAACTCGAACAGGTGGTCGAGCTGCGGGTCGGATACGGTGTATCCTTTATCAGCCGTCAGGCCGAACTCCGCTGAAACGTCGCGGATGACCTGGGCGATATGCGGATTGTCGGCGGCAGTAATCGGCCGCACCTGCAGATCAAGGCGCGTGGTGGTGGGTGTCGTCATCATCTCTTCCGGATTTGTACGAGGATCAATAAAAAAGCCGGGCGAGCCCGGCTTTATGAATAAGCTGTCAGCTACGACGCTTACAATGCCGCAATCACTGCCTGCTGTTCAATCAGTTTTGCTTTTGATTGTTGCAGTTCGGCGACGCGTTCACGCTCTTTCACCACCACCGCTTCCGGCGCGCGGGAGACAAAGCCTTCGTTGGCCAGCTTGACCTGAATCTTGTCGATTTCGACCTCCAGTTTAACCAGCTCTTTCGCCAGTCGCTCCAGTTCGGCAGTTTTATCCACCAGGTCAGCCATCGGGATCAGTAGCTCAGCGCCTTCAACGATTTTGGTCACCGAGACCGGGCCTTTCTCGCCAGCCGGCAGAATGGTCAGGCTTTCCAGACGCGCCAGGCGCGACAGGAAGTTACGGTTTGCTTCTACCCGACGCAGTGCCGCTGGTGAGCAGTCACGCAGCAACACATCCAGCGGTTTGCTCAGCGCGATGTTCATTTCGGCACGAATATTACGCACCGCCACGATCGCCTGTTTCATCCACTCAATATCCGCTTTCGCTTCGGCATCCTCTTTCGCCGCATCAAACTGCGGGAAAGGTTGCAGCATGATGGTGTCGTCGCTGATGTTTTTCAGTCCCTTCACGCGCTGCCAGATGGTTTCAGTGATAAACGGAATAATCGGGTGCGCCAGACGCAGCAAGCCTTCCAGCACGTTTACCAGCGTATGGCGGGTGCCACGCAGTTCCGCTTCGTTACCGCTGTTCATCACCGGCTTGGTCAGCTCCAGGTACCAGTCACAGAACTGGTTCCAGGTGAAGTCATACAGCAGGTTAGCAGCGATATCGAAACGGTAGCTGTCGAGCGCGTCACGGTAGGCTTTCACCGTGCTGTTGAACTCGGTCAGGATCCAGCGATCTGCCAGCGACAGCGTCATTTCGCCACCGTTCTGGCCGCAATCCTGATCTTCGGTGTTCATCAGCACAAAGCGGCTGGCGTTCCACAGCTTGTTACAGAAGTTGCGATAACCTTCCAGGCGCTTCATGTCCCAGTTGATGTCGCGACCGGTTGAGGCGAGGGCGGCGAGGGTGAAACGCAGCGCATCGGTGCCTGACGGCTCAATGCCGTTCGGGAACTGCTTCTCGGTGCGTTTGCGGATCTTCTCGGCCAGCTGCGGCTGCATCATATTGCCGGTGCGTTTTTCCAGTAGCGCTTCCAGCGAAATGCCGTCAACCATATCCAGCGGGTCAATCACGTTGCCCTTGGATTTTGACATCTTCTGGCCTTCTTCATCACGAATCAGACCGGTCATGTAGACGGTTTTAAACGGCACCTGCGGTTTGCCATCTTCATCTTTGATGAAGTGCATGGTCAGCATGATCATGCGGGCAATCCAGAAGAAGATGATGTCGAAGCCGCTCACCAGCACGCTGGTCGGGTGGAAGGTGCGCAGTGCTTCGGTATTTTCCGGCCAGCCAAGAGTGGAGAACGTCCACAGGCCAGAGGAGAACCAGGTATCCAGCACGTCGTCATCCTGACGCAGCGCCACATCGGCGGCCAGGTTGTTTTCAGCGCGGACTTCATCTTCGGTGCGGCCAACATAGACGTGACCGTCGTTGTCGTACCAGGCCGGGATGCGGTGACCCCACCACAGCTGACGAGAGATACACCAGTCCTGAATATCACGCATCCAGGAGAAGTACATGTTTTCGTACTGCTTCGGCACAAACTGAATGTCACCGTTTTCAACCGCTTCGACCGCCACTTTCGCCAGCGGAGCGGTGCGCACGTACCACTGGTCAGTCAGCATCGGTTCAATCACCACGCCACCCCGATCGCCATAAGGTACGGTCAGGTCGTGCGGTTTGATCTCTTCGAGCAGGCCAAGCTGATCGACGGCAGCGACGATCGCTTTACGTGCCGCAAAACGTTCCATCTTCTGGAACGCGGCCGGGATCTCATCTGAGCAGGCATCGCTGACTTCGCCGTTGGTGTCATACACCTGGGCGCGCTCGCGGATATCGCCGTCAAAGGTCAGGATGTTGATCATCGGCAGCTTGTGACGACGACCGACTTCGTAGTCGTTAAAGTCATGTGCCGGGGTGATCTTGACGCAGCCGGTGCCTTTTTCCATGTCAGCATGTTCATCGCCAACAATCGGGATCAGACGGCCAACCAGCGGCAGCATGACAAATTTGCCAATCAGATCTTTGTAGCGCGGATCTTCCGGATTGACCGCCACGCCGGTATCGCCCAGCAGGGTTTCCGGACGAGTGGTGGCGACCACCAGATAATCTTTACCGTCAGCCGTTTTGGCACCGTCGGCCAGCGGATAGCGGATGTGCCACATAGAGCCTTTGCTCTCGCGGTTTTCCACTTCCAGGTCAGAGATGGCAGTGCGCAGCTTCGGATCCCAGTTCACCAGGCGTTTGCCACGGTAAATCAGGTTCTCTTTGTACAGGCGGACGAACACCTCTTTCACCGCGTTGGACAGACCTTCGTCCATGGTGAAACGCTCGCGCTCCCAGTCTACAGAGTTGCCGAGACGGCGCATCTGACGGGTGATGGTGCCGCCGGATTCCGCTTTCCACTGCCAGATTTTGTCAATGAACGCATCACGGCCATAATCCTGGCGCGTTTTGCCCTCTTCAGCCGCAATCTTGCGCTCAACCACCATCTGCGTGGCGATGCCCGCGTGGTCGGTACCGGCCTGCCACAGGGTATTTTTCCCCTGCATGCGCTGGTAGCGAATCATGGTATCCATGATGGTTTGCTGGAAGGCGTGACCCATGTGCAAGCTACCGGTGACGTTCGGCGGCGGGATCATGATGCAAAAGCTTTCCTGGCTGGTATCGCCATTCGGTTTGAAGTAGCCCTGCTTTTCCCAATGCTCGTAAAGCGGCTGCTCGATATCTTGCGGGTTATATGTCTTTTCCATTTCTGCTATGTCGTTTGCGGCTGTGGCGGCGTTGCCGTATTCAATTGGAAACCAACGCTGCGGTACGCTTTATAGCGGTCGCGCGCCAGCTGTTTGAGAGATTCTTCGTAAGGAACGAAGTCTATCACTTCATGGAAAGCAGTAGCAAAATCTGCGAACTGTGGCAGCAGGCTAATTAACAGGTCGCGGGGCGAACTGCCGCGACGCTGCGGCCAGGCCAGTTCAACCGGCGCGCCGTAGCGCGGGCCTTCACCGGCGAGGTTATGCGGCACGAAGGCATTCGCCGGACGTTGCCACAGCGCTTCGTCGAGACGAATCGCCTGCTGCTCATCTTCACAGGCGATCAACACCCGCTTTCCGGCCCGCCAGCGTGTTTCCGCCAGATTGCACACCAGCGCTTCGATGGCGCTCAGGCCGTCGCTCGGTGCATCGGTTTCCAGCACGTAGAAGGTTGCGTTTTTCATCAGCTTGCTCGTCAGAAGATCAAGGGCGGAATCTCATCCGCCCTTGTAGTCAGCATTGCGGCGATCAGTCGTCGCCGTTCAATCCTGCCCGATTCAACAGAAACTGCGACAGCATCGGCACCGGACGGCCGGTGGCGCCTTTGGCTTTGCCTGAACGCCAGGCCGTACCCGCGATGTCGAGGTGCGCCCAGTTATATTTGCGGGCAAAGCGCGCCAGGAAGCAGGCGGCGGTAATCGCTCCGCCAGGCCGGCCGCCAATGTTAGCCATGTCGGCAAAGTTGGACTCCAGCTGCTCCTGATACTCGTCCGCCATCGGCAGACGCCAGGCGCGGTCGCCCGATTGCTCAGAGGCGCTGATCAGCTCATGCGCCAGCGGATTGTGGTTCGACAGCAGGCCGCTGACGTGGTGGCCCAGCGCAATCACGCAGGCACCGGTCAGGGTCGCGACGTCAATCACCACTTCCGGATCGAAACGTTCAACGTAGGTCAGCGCATCGCACAGCACCAGACGGCCTTCGGCATCGGTATTCAGCACTTCCACCGTCTGGCCAGACATGGTGGTCAGCACGTCGCCCGGACGCATCGCCCGACCATCCGGCATGTTTTCACAGCCGGCCAGCACGCCGACCACGTTGAGCGGCAGGTTAAGCTCGGCGACCATGCGCATCACGCCATACACCGAGGCCGCGCCGCACATATCATATTTCATTTCGTCCATGCTGTCGGACGGCTTAATCGAGATGCCGCCGGAGTCGAATGTCAGGCCTTTACCGACCAGCACAATCGGCCGCGCGTCGGCATCCGGGTTGCCTTTGTACTCAATCACCGACATCAGCGATTCGTTTTGCGAACCGGCACCTACCGCCAGATAGGCATTCATGCCCAGCTCTTTCATCTGCTGTTCGCCGATGACGCGGGTCGTGACATTTTTGCTGAAGGCATCCGCCAGCTGACGCGCCTGCGAGGCAAGATAGGCGGCGTTACAGATGTTTGGCGGCATATTGCCGAGATCTTTCGCCGCTTTCATGCCAGCAGCAACCGCCAGGCCATGCTGAATGGCGCGCTCGCCGCTGGTCAGTTCACGGCGGGTCGGCACGTTAAACACCAGCTTACGCAGCGGACGGCGCGGCTCGGCCTTGTTGCTCTTCAGCTGATCGAAGTTATACAGCGCCTCTTTTGAGGTTTCGACCGCCTGACGCACTTTCCAGTAGGTGTTACGGCCTTTGACGTGCAGTTCAGTCAGGAAGCAGACCGCTTCCATTGAGCCGGTATCGTTCAGCGTATTGATGGTTTTCTGAATCACCTGCTTGTACTGACGCTCGTCCAGCTCGCGCTCTTTGCCGCAGCCAATCAGCAGAATACGCTCAGACAGGATGTTTGGCACATGATGCAGCAGCAGTGTCTGGCCCACTTTTCCTTCCAGCTCGCCACGGCGCAGCAGGGCGCTGATATAGCCGTCGCTGATTTTATCCAGCTGTTCGGCAATCGGTGACAGACGACGCGGTTCGAAAACGCCAACGACAATGCAGGCACTGCGCTGTTTTTCCGGGCTTCCGCTTTTTACACTGAACTCCATGCACTCTCCTGAATCTTAAAGACAACGGCCGCTGCTGCCGCTAGAATGTAGCGCGCTCATGACCCATTTATTCATCACGGCAGCATGACATTCTGCCGCTGGAGGTCATAATGAATCAGGGTGACAAGATGTTGTTTTTCCACCACCCAAGCGCGTTTGTCATACAATTTTAGCTACGATGACGGCCATTGATGAAGAAAAATGGCAAATAAGCGTTGAAACTAGCGATTTTCCTGCAAAAAGACAAGTTTTCACAGGCGTACTAAGCGTGATCATCATTAGATATCTGGTTCGGGAAACGCTCAAAAGCCAGCTGGCTATCCTCTTCATCCTGCTATTGATCTTCTTTTGCCAGAAGTTAGTCAGGATTTTAGGAGCCGCGGTGGATGGCGAAGTGCCGACAAACCTCGTTCTGACACTGTTAGGACTCGGCGTGCCTGAAATGGCACAACTTATACTGCCCTTAAGTCTGTTTCTGGCGATCCTGATGACGCTGGGACGACTCTATACGGAAAGTGAAATTACCGTCATGCACGCCTGCGGCCTGAGTAAAGCGGTGCTGGTCAAGGCGGCGATGGTCCTGATGCTGTTTACGTCGCTGGTGGCGGCGGTGAACGTTATCTGGCTCGGTCCCTGGTCATCCCGTTATCAGGATGAAGTGACCCAGAACGCCAAAGCCAACCCTGGCACGGCGGCGCTGGCGGCCGGGCAGTTCCAGACCTCCAGCGATGGCAGCGCCGTGCTGTTCATTGAGGATGTCAAAGGCAACCAGTTCGGCAACGTGTTCCTGGCGCAGTTACGGCCAAAAGGCAACGCGCGGCCTTCGGTGGTGCTGGCTGACAGCGGACATATGGAACAGCATAAAGACGGTTCGCAGGTGGTGACGCTGGATAAAGGTACCCGCTTTGAGGGCACCGCGCTGCTGCGCGACTTCCGCATCACTGACTTCACCAATTATCAGGCGCTGGTGGGCTACAAAGAGGCCACGCTGGACCCTAACGATGCGGAACAGTCGAGCTTTACCGGCCTGTTCGGCAACGACTCGCCGACTTTCCGCGCCGAACTGCACTGGCGTATGACGCTGGTGTTTTCGGTGCTGGTGATGGCGCTGATGGTGGTGCCGCTCAGCGTGGTCAATCCACGTCAGGGCCGGGTGTTGTCGATGCTGCCCGCGATGCTGCTCTATCTGATCTTCTTCCTGCTGCAAAGCTCGCTGAAGTCGAGCGGGGCGAAAGGGCGGCTCGATCCGGCCGTCTGGATGTGGGTAGTGAATATCGGCTATCTGCTGCTGGCGGTGCTGCTTAACCTGTGGGATACGGTGCCGATGCGTCGGGTCCGTGCCCGCTTCACACGCGGAGGATCGGTCTGATGTTTCGCGTACTTGACCGCTATATCGGCAAAACCATCTTCAATACCATCATGCTGACGCTGTTCATGCTGGTGTCGCTCTCCGGCATCATCAAGTTCGTCGATCAGCTGCGTAAAACCGGTCAGGGCAGCTACAGCGCGCTCTCGGCCGGTTATTACACCCTGCTCAGCGTGCCGAAAGATATTGAGATCTTCTTCCCGATGGCGGCGCTGCTGGGCGCACTGCTGGGGCTGGGGACGCTGGCACAGCGCAGTGAGCTGGTGGTGATGCAGGCCGCCGGTTTCACCCGCATGCAGGTGGCGTTGTCGGTGATGAAAACCGCGATTCCGCTGGTGCTGCTGACCATGGCGATTGGCGAATTTGTTGCGCCGTCGGGCGAGCAGTTGGCGCGTAACTATCGGGCGCAGCAGTTGTATGGCGGGGCGCTGGTGTCGACGCAAAATGGCCTGTGGGCGAAAGATGGCAACAACTTCATCTACATTGAGCGCATCAAAGGCGACAATGAGATTGATGGCGTCAGCATCTACAGCTTTAACGATCAGCGTCGGCTGCAGAGCGTTCGCTATGCCGCGACCGCGACCTGGGATGCGGCGAAAAAGCACTGGGCGCTGTCACAGGTGGATGAGTCGAACCTGACCGATCCGAAGCAAATCACCGGTTCGCAGAGCCTGGGCGGCGAGTGGAAAACCAACCTGACGCCGGACAAGCTGGGCGTGGTGGCGCTCGACCCGGATGCGCTTTCGATTCGCGGCTTGTATAACTACAGCAAGTATCTGAAGCAGAGCGGCCAGGAGTCCGGGCGTTATCTGCTGAATATGTGGAGCAAAATCTTCCAGCCGCTGTCGGTGGCGGTGATGATGCTGATGGCGCTGTCGTTTATCTTTGGTCCGCTGCGCAGTGTGTCGATGGGCGTGCGGGTGGTAACCGGCATCAGCTTTGGCTTTCTGTTCTATGTGCTCGACCAGATCTTTGGCCCGCTGAGCCTGGTTTACGGTCTGCCGCCGATCATGGGGGCCATTCTGCCGAGCTTCGCCTTCTTCGCCATCAGCTTGTTTATGCTGATCAAGCGGCGCTAAGCGAGCACCGCAACTGAAAAAGGCCGCGTTTGCGGCCTTTTTTGTTTTTTAAGCTGCAGACGAATGCTGCCATCGCTTTAGATTCAGCGGTCTGGCAGTAGTGGTTTCAGCGGCTGTGATTGCCTGTACGCTACGGCGCTGATCTATTTAACCTGCAGGCTCAGGCTCAGGCTCAGGCTCAGGCTCAGGGAACATACGCCTTTCGCAAAGACACAAAAACGCCATCCGTGGCGGGCTCAGCGCAGGCCATCCGTGGCCCGCGATGCTTTGCTGCAGGCGTATGTTCCCATCGCTTTAGGTTTGTCAGCGGTCTGGACGTTACGGTTTCAGCGGCTGTGATTGCCTGTACGCTACGGCGCTGATCTGTTTAACCTGCAGGCTCAGGCTCAGGCTCAGGGAACATACGCCTTTCGCAAAGAGACAAAAACGCCATCCGTGGCGGGCTCAGCGCAGGCCATCCGTGGCCCGCGATGCTTTGCTGCAGGCGAATATTCCCGTCGCTTTAGGTTTGTCAACGGTCTGGCAGTAGCAGCGACTTTATGCCGCGCTGACCGTCTGTTCAGGGCTTATGGCCGGGGAGTTTCTTTCAGTGTCGTGATGAGTTGCTCTCTGTTGAGTGCGACACAGTAGGCGGGTGTGGCACGCTCGAAACGCCAGCCTTCCGCTAACGCTCCTGCATCCACCGCATCAAATCCAAAGGCTTCATACAGCGCTATGGCGATGGCTTTGCCTTCGCGGTCATCGCCTGCCAGCGGTATCGCCCGACGATGAGCATCGCCTGCGGACACGCCCTGGGTTTCAAGATCGGTCATACGGATGGCATTGAAGGCCTTGGTGATCCGGCTGTTGGGCAACAGGCGAGCCAGCCGCTCGCTGGTGCTGATGCGGCCAGTGAGCAGTTCTTCAATTTCGCCATCGCGTTCGGGATAGTAATTGACCGCATCCAGCACGGTTTTACCCTGCAGCTCCGCTGCCGGAAGCTGCTCAAGCGCGGTGAGCGGCACGGCAATCACCACCACCTGGCCAAAGCGGGCAGCCTCGGCGGCGGTGCCGGTTTCGCAGCCAATCATCGGTTTCAGACTGAACAGCGTACGCGGATCGCGGGAATTGCTCAGCATCACCTGATGTCCCGCCTGAATCGCCAGTTTCGCTATTGCCCGGCCAACAAAGCCTGCGCCAATAATGCCTATTTTCATGGGGTGTTCCTCAATGTTGATCACACCCTGACCTTAATTAAAAACAATGGGTGAATAAATCGACAAACAGACGCAATATAAACAACCAACAGGAGGGAATCATGGATCGGCTTACCAGCATGAACGTGTTTGTCAAAGTCGCCGAGTCAGGCTCCTTCGCCGCCGCGGCCGGACAGTTGCAACTCTCACCGCAGATGGTGGCAAAGCACATTGCCACGCTTGAAAAGCATCTCGGCACGCTGCTGCTGCATCGCACCACCCGGCGACAAAGCCTGACGGATGTAGGGCGCAACTATTACGAACGCTGCAAAATTGTGGTGGCGGAAGCGCAGGAAGCCGATGCGATTGCGCTGGATATGCAGCGCCGACCGTCCGGGACGCTGAAGGTCAGCGCGCCGGTCACCTTTGGTTCTTTTAACCTCGCTCCGTTTGTCACCCGCTACCTGGGCCAGTTTCCCGAGATGGAAGTCGATCTTGAATTAAGCGATCGGCTGGTTGATCCGTTTGAAGAGGGCTATGAGGTGGTGATCCGGATTGGTGAATTAGCCGACAGTTCAATCATCGCCCATCCATTGCAGCCTTATCAGCTGATTGCCTGCGCATCGCCGGCCTATCTGGCGCGGCACGGGGTGCCCGCCACACCGGCTGAACTGGTGAAACATGCCTGTCTGGTGTATGGCATCTGGTCGCCGTCGAAACCCTGCCGCTGGGTGTTTACCCGGGCGGGTAAAACCGAAGAGGTGCATCCGCAGGGACGTATGCGATCGAATGACTGGAAAGCGCTGCTGCATGCGGCGCTGGAAGGCTATGGCATTACTCTCGGACCGGCCACCATTCTGGCTGAGGAGATCAGGCTGGGGCGGCTGGTGCAGGTGCTGCCCGATTATGCCGGGCCAGCGCGACCGATGAATCTGCTGATCCCGGCTGGCCGTCGGCAGACGGTGAAAATCCGCAGCTTTGTGAACGCCATCCTCGCTGAGTTTGGCCGCTACCCGCCGACGGCCGGCTCGCCCGGTGACTTAGCGCGACAGCAGCGGAATCAGCTGCGGCAGCTGTGACAGCAGATAGAGAATCAGGCCAATGGTGCCGCCAACCAGCGTGCCGTTGATGCGAATAAACTGCAGGTCTTTACCGATATTCAATTCGATCTGCTGCGACATATCGCGTGCATCCCAGCTCTTCACGGTATCGCTGATATGGCGCGTCAGGAAGCCAGCAAATTCCGGTGCCACGCTGCGCGCTGCCTGTTCGAGGTGCTGATTCATTGAGTCGCGCAGCGCCGGATCGGCGGCCAGGGTTTCGCCCAGCCACAGCGCCGCACCGCGCACTTTCTCCTGCACCCGCGAATCGTCGTTGCTGAGGTCGGCTTTCAGCCAGTTACGCATATCGTTCCACAGCTCGCCGATGTAGCGATTGAGCGTGGCATCCTCTTTCAGCCAGCTCTTGATCACCTCGGCGCGCTCCGCCATCTCCGGGTCGGTTTGCAGTTTGACGATCAGCCGATCCACCGCCCGGTTAAAGCCGAGACGCAGCTCGTGGCCCTGATCCAGCGCCACATCATCCAGCAGCGAATCGACCGCGTTCGCCACCAGTTCAGCACTGTGCTCGCCCAGCCACTCGGTCGGCAGCATTTTGGCTTTGATCGGATGTTCACGCTTCAGCCAGCGCACCAGTTGCTGCGCAATGAACTCGCGGGTTGAGGGCTTATGCAGCAGCGCCAGCAACTGTTCGATCGCCGCGTCCAGCAGCGCCTGATGCCGATTGTTTTTGGTCAGGCTCTCCAGGATCAGCGCGCTGGTCTGCGTCAGATCGACCTTATCGATGGCGCGATGCACTGCGCGGCGCATGAAGTTCTGAATACGCGTGTCATCGGTCAGATCGAGGAAGCCGCGCATCACCTGCAGCAGATGTCGGCCGATTCGGTCAGCATTGCCGGGCGCATTCAGCCATTGCGCCAGCAGGTGCGACGGATCGTGACGGCGTATCAGGCTGAGCAGCGAATCGGTATCGAGAAACTTCTCTTGCACGAAGCGGCCGAGATTCTCACCGATACGATCTTTGTTACGCGGGATAATCGCGGTATGACGCGAGATAAAGGGCACCGGCACCCGGCGAAACAGCGCCACTACCGCGAACCAGTCGGCCAGCGCACCGACCATTGCCGCTTCCGCTATCGCTTTCACGCCGCTGACCCAAAAGCCGGGCGGCAGAAACAGGGTGATGATGAAGGTCGCGGCAGCCAGTAACAGCAGCAGCAGCGCCAGACGTTTAGTCCGTTTCAGTTCGTGTTGTTTATCCATATCCTGATCTTAGCAGAGAGCGTTATCAGCGGCGACGGCCACCCAGCAGGCTGCCGAGCACGCCGCGGATGATCTGTTGGGTAATCTGTCGGGTCGCGCTTTTCGCCATGGTCTGAACCACGCCATCGTGCTTGCCGCCGCGTGGTCCGGTGCGGCCAAACAGAATCTCTTTCAGCCCACCGAGAATTCCCTCGTCGACCGCCACGCTGTTGCCTTTGGCAGGCGGCGCGTTGCTCTGTTCGCTGCTGGCCTGAAAGCCCTGTTGCAGCCGTTCAAACGCCGATTCACGATCGACGCCGCTGTCATATTTGCCGTACAGCGGTGAGTGGTTAATCAGGCCGTTGCGTTCATCTGCGGTCACCGGTCCCATGCGCGAGCCAGGCGCAATCACCATCGCCCGCTCTACCACGGACGGGCTGCCTTTAGCATCGAGAAAGGAGATCAGCGCTTCGCCAGTGCCCAGCGCCTGAATCGCTTCCACGCTGCTGAACGCCGGATTGGCGCGCAGGGTGTCGGCCGCCGTTTTGACCGCTTTCTGATCTTTCGGCGTGAAGGCGCGCAGGGCGTGCTGCACCCGGTTACCGAGCTGTCCCAGCACCCGATCCGGAATATCCTCCGGGTTCTGGGTGACAAACCAGACGCCAACGCCTTTGGAGCGAATCAGCCGCATCACCTGTTCAATTTTTTCCAGCAGCACCGGCGGCGCGTCGTTAAACAGCAGATGTGCCTCATCGAAGAAAAACACCAGCTTCGGCTGATCGAGATCGCCGGCTTCCGGCAGATGTTCATACAGCTCAGACAGCAGCCACAGCAGGCTGGTGGCGTAGAGCTTCGGCATCTGGTAGAGCTTCTCCGCCGAAAGAATATTGATGAAGCCTTTACCCTGATCGTCGACCCGCATCCAGTCGGCGATATCCAGCATCGGTTCACCGAAGAAGTGCTCCGCGCCCTGTTGCTCCAGCGCCAGCAGTCCGCGCTGAATCGCCCCAACCGAGGCGCTGTTAATGTTGCCGTATTGGGTCTGGAAGCTTTTGGCGTTATCACCGATGTACTGCGTCATGGCGCGCAGATCTTTGAAATCCAGCAGCAGTAAGCCCTGATCGTCGGCGATGCGGAAAATGATCTGCAGCACGCCGCTCTGTACTTCATTAAGGTTCAGCAGGCGCGCCAGCAGCAGCGGGCCGAGATCGGAGATGGTCGCCCGCACCGGGTGGCCTTTTTCACCGAAGATATCCCACAGCATCACCGGATTGGCCTGCGGCTGCCAGTCGGTAACGCCAATTTTCGCCAGCCGCTGCTGCAACTTTTCGCCCGACTCGCCTGCCATCGCGACGCCGGTCAAATCGCCTTTCACATCGGCCATAAATACCGGCACGCCAATCGACGAGAACGATTCTGCCAGCTTTTGCAGGGTGACGGTTTTACCGGTACCGGTCGCGCCGGTAATCAGACCGTGGCGATTGGCCATTTGCGGTAATAGATCGAGCTGAACGTCGGGCGTCCGGGCAATCAACAGGGGCGAAGTCATGATTTTCCACTCTCAGGCAACGGGTTATGCCTGAAGAATAGCAAGCGGGGCGGGGGAAAGCGGAGAAGATTTCACCGAAAAGCAGCCCGTTGCTCCGCAGAGCAACGGAGCCGGTTACTTCTGCACTTCTTCGAAATTGAGCAGGCTGACACCGATGCCCTGCTGCACGTTGCGGATGTTGCTGCGCACCGCCACCTGAGTGGCGCCCTGCAACATCACCACAAACGGCGACTGCTGCTGCAGCTGGGTTTGCAACTGTTGGTAGCGGCTGCGGCGTTTGACCGCATCGCTCTCACCGGCTGCAGCGCGGGTGGCCGCGCTCAGTTCAGGAATGGTCCAGCCGACGCGCCACGCCAGCGTTTTGCCGCCGCCCGGCACGTTATAGGCAAAGGTGCTGGCGTTGGTATTAGGATCGACGTAGTCCGCGCCCCAGTAAGAGAAGATCGCCTGGAAGTCACGGCTGCGCATTTTGCTCCACAGCTCCGATTCCGCCACCGGCTGGATATCCAGATTCACCTCCGCCTTCGCGAAGCTGGCCTGCAACGCCTGCGCCACGTCGATATACGGCGGTTGATTGACCACCGTCAGGGCAATGTGGGTGCCAGGCTTGATGCCGGCCTGTTGCAGAATCGACCGGGCTTTGTTCAGATCGTAATGGAACGGCGTGCGGGTAATCGCGCCATCAAAGCCCTCCGGCAGGAAGCTCTGATGAATGCGGTATTGCCCCTTTAACAGCTGATTCGCCAGGCTGTCATAATCGACCAGCCAGCGTGCTGCCTGCCATAACGCCGGATTGGCCAGCGCCGGTTGCTGCGGGCTTTGGGTATTAAAGCCGAGGTAGTAGATCAGGCTGGAGGGGAAGGCATCGACCCGGACATCCTTCACGCCTTTTACGGCAGCGATCTGATCCGGCCCGAGCTGGTAGGCGACATCCACATCCCCCTGCTGGATCAGCAGGCGGCGGGTTCCCGATTCGGCGACGCCTTTCAGCAGCACCCGCTTCAGATGCGGCTGTTGCGTACTGTACTGATTGGCTTCCAGCACCAGCGCCTGCAGCGGCACAAACTGTTTGATGGCATAGGCGGCACTGCCGGCGGAATGCGTTTTCAGCCAGCCATTGCCGTAGTCGTTGTTGGCGGCATGCTGTTGCGCCAGTTGGCTGTCGACCAGCGACGCCACCGGCGCGGTGAGCAGCCGCAGCGCCAGATCGCTGCCGATTTGTGCCGGCCAGCGCAGCTCAAGCTGGTGGTCGTTAATCACCGTAAACTGCTGGTCGATATTGTCCGGCGTCCAGCCAAACTCGCCCAGAATAAACGAGGGCGCTTTATTCAGCTTCACCGCGCGGGTTAACGAAAACACCACATCCTGGGCGGTCAGCGGATTGCCGCTGGCGAAATGGGCCTGCGGATTAAGATCGAATACCAGGCTATGCGGGGTATTGCCCGGCTGCCAGCGACTGGCCGCCAGCGGAGATAACTGCTGCGGATCCTGATGATTCGGTTCCAGCAGTGTTTGATAAATGTTACGCAGGCTGCTGGTGCTGATGGTTTCAAAACTTTCGGCCGGGTCAAAGCTGATAATGCCATCGAGCGGCACCGCAATCACCAGCGTATCGGCGGGCGTGGCGGCGTGCACCGGGTGAACCAGCGCCACTGCGGTCAGCAGTGACAGGAGCGTTTTGCGCATAAAGGGTTATCCTGAGTCGTTGATTCACCTACTCTATCTGGCGCGGTAAAAACTCAAAATGCCGGTTTGTTCTGAGCTTTGCACAATTATTGCCACGCCAGCTCGGGCATATGTCCAAATAACGATAATGACCTGCCGTGATTATTCTGGCGTAATTTTGTCCATTATTTAAATCATCCGGCTTACGCGCTGCCGATCACAATTTGCGCATGCGCTGATTGTCTGGCAATAAAAGTAAATATAATGTTGCCAATGAGAATAATTCTCTTGTATGGAAGTATGATATTTTTTTATCGGTTATTTGGCGTGATGATGACCAGCCGAAAATAATAGCCGGTCGTTACGCGGTAAAAACCCGCGATTACCCGACGATTGTGTGGTTTTAGTATAAATTTTCTCGATCTAAAACTTTTACCTGCCTGTAACCTCAACGCAACACCATGATAAATTTTCACTAAAACACATCTTAAATTCAATTTTTACATTCAGACACATTTATATCCCTAAGATTGCCAGGTTATTAACCGATATGTTCCGTTATTCACATAAAAATTATTATACCCACCTCGTAGGTTCTGCAGGCGTCTGTGCTGTGCGCGTTAATTCTCTGAAGTGACTGGTGACCTGCCAGCCGCTCGCGCTGCCAGCCTTTCTGTTGCATAGCGTATCAGTCGGGTATTTAGCAGATGAGAGTCGTGCGGATATGCTGTTACAAAAACCCACCACCAGGCGTAAATTTTTGCTGGGCTCATTACTGGCGCTGCCATTAAGTGAGCTGGTCTTTAAAGGTATTACTGCTGCGCAGGCCGCAGAGATGGCCGCCCCGGAATTAGCTGACTATAAACCGATCTTTTTCTCTGCCGATGAATGGCAGTTCATCCTCGCAGCCACCGATCGTTTGATTCCGGCGGGCGGCAAAGGTAAAGCGCCAGGCGCGCTGGAAACCAACGTGCCGATCTTTATCGATCAGCAGCTGCACAGCGAAGAGTTTGGCAGCGAAATCTACCTGCAGGGCCCGTTCAACACCCAGGCGCCCGCCACCATGGGCTATCAGATCCCGTTCCGTCCGCAACAGATGTATCAGACCAGTATCCGGCTGATTAATCAGTGGTCGCAGAGCACTCACCAGAAAGCGTTCCATGCGCTGACGCTGGAAGAGAAAGATGCGGTGCTGACTCAGGTAAATAAAAACGGCATCGACTTTGCGGCACTGGGCGAACCCAATCTGAAGGCGTCTCAGTTCTTCAGCCAGCTGCTTTCCGATACCAAGCACGGCTACCTCGCGGACCCGATGTACGGCGGCAATAAAGGCATGAAAGCCTGGATCGCCATCGGCTTCCCGGGCGCGCGTGCCAGCTTCACCGAATGGGTGAAACAGCACAACGTTCCGTATCCGCTGGGTCCGGTCAGTGTTAAAGGCGAGCGCGCGTAAGACGCATTCCGAATCAGGGTTTTGAAACAGGATTATCATGGCACAGGTTACTAAAAAAGAAGTCGACGTCGTCGTCTGCGGCCTCGGCTGGGCCGGCTCGCTGATGAGCATCGAACTGGCACTGGCAGGACTTGAAGTGCGCGCACTGGAGCGCGGCGGCGATCGTGATTACGACGAGTTCGCCTATCCAAAACCGGCGGATGAATACGCCTACGCGGTGCGCAACAAAGTGTTCGCCACCCCGGCAGAAGTGGCGGTTACCGTCCGCTACAACAGCAGCCAGACGGCGCTGCCAACCCGTAAATGGGGCGCGTTTGCACCCGGCACCGGCGTTGGCGGTTCCGGCCTGCACTGGACGGCAGTGCTGATCCGTCCGACACCGACCGATATCAAACTGAAGACCTATGTCGATGAGGCTTACAAGCCGGGCATTCTGCAGGATGATATGCGGGTGATGGACTTCCCGTTCAGCTGGGAAGAGATCGAGCCTTACTACTACAAATTCGAACTGATTTGCGGCCAGTCGGGCAACACCGGCAACCTGCGCGGCCAGATCCTCGAAGGCGGCGATCCGTTTGAAGGTCCGCGTTCGGAGCCTTATCCGCTGCCGGCGCTGGATGACACGCTGAACAACGTGATGTTTAAAGAAGCGGCGAAAAAGCTCGGTTACCATCCGTTCCCGAACCCGTCAGCCTGCGTGTCACGCGCGTGGAAAAACCCGTACGGCAACCAGATCGCGCCGTGCAACTACTGCGGCTACTGCAGTAAATATCCGTGCCTCAACTACTCCAAAGCCTCGCCACAAACCGCGGTAATGGATTCGCTGAAGCGTATGCCGAACTTCTCTTACGAAGTGAACGCGGAAGTGATCAAGGTAGTGCTGAACGATGATAAGAAAACCGCCAAAGGGGTGATCTACATCGATGCACAGGGCAACGAGTGCTTCCAGCCAGCCAAAATTGTGGTGCTGAGCAGCTTCCAGCTCTACAACGTGCGCCTGATGCTGCTGTCCGGCATTGGCAAACCGTACAACCCGATCACCGAAGAAGGTGTGGTAGGGCGTAACTACGCCTTCCTGTCGAACGGCGGCGCGACCCTGTTCTTCAAGGATAAAAACTTCAACCCGTACGCCACCGCTGGCGCGACCGGCCAGATGTTTAACGATATCTCGCCAGGCAACTTTGATGGTCCCTCGCTCGGCTTCCTCGGCGGCGCGAAGATCCACAGCTCACAGGCGACCGGTACGCCGATCAGCACCGCGCTGCCAAAAGGCACGCCAACCTGGGGCCTGGGTTACAAAGAGGGGCTGGAAGAGTGGTACGGTCATTCGATGAAGATCAGCATCACCACCACCTGTCAGTCTTACCGCGATATCTATCTGGATCTCGATCCGAACTACAACGATCACCGTGGCCTGCCGCTGCTGCGTATGACCTTCAACTGGAAAGAGAATGAGTTGAAGCTGCAGCAGCACCTGAAAGGCATTGTCGGCAACATCGCCAAAGAGCTGAACCCGGACAGCATGAGCATGAGCTTCCTGCCGATGGGCGCGGATTTCGACCTGACCAAATATGTCTCTACCCACAACGTGGGCGGCGCGGTGATGGGCGATAACCCGAAAACCTCGGCACTGAACAAGTACCTGCAGAGCTGGGACGTGCATAACGTGTTTGTGCCGGGCGGCAACGCCTTCCCGCAGAACTTCCAGGCGAACCCGACCGATACCATCGGCGCCATTACGCTGATGGCGGCACAGGCGATCAAAGATCAGTATCTGAAAAATCCCGGCCCACTGGTACAGGCATAAGCGTATGAACAAGCTGAAACTGACATCCTTTTTATTCGCCAACGCAGTGCTGTTGGCCAGCGGTTTTGCCCTGCCAGCGCACGCTGAAGATGAGGCGCAACTGATCAAGCAGGGTGAATATCTCTCCCGGCTGGGCGATTGCATGGCGTGTCACTCGTTACCTGGCAAACCGGACTATTCGGGCGGGCTGGCGATTGAGTCGAATCTCGGCACCATCTTCTCCACCAACATCACGCCGGATAAAACCCACGGCATTGGCAACTACAGCGAACAGCAGTTCTCTGATGCAGTGCGTAAAGGGGTATTACCGGACGGATCGCGGCTCTATCCGGCAATGCCATACCCGGATTACGCCAAAATCAGCGATGCCGATATGCACGCGCTGTATATCTACTTTATGAAAGGCGTCCAGCCGAGCGCGGAACAGCCGCCGGAAACCAAACTGAGCTTCCCGTTCAGCCAGCGCTGGGGCATGCGCTTCTGGAACTGGGCGTTCACCTCGGACAAACCGTTCCAGCCGATTGGCGGCGCCTCTGCCGAGATCAATCGTGGTGCTTACATCGTCGAAAGTCTGGGCCACTGCGGTAGCTGCCATACGCCGCGCGGTCTGGGCATGAACGAGAAAGCGCTGGATAGCGGTGACGATAAATTCCTGGCGGGCGGTAGCCTGAATAACTGGGATGTGCCGTCACTGCGCGGTCTGCCGCGCTGGAGCGAGCAGGAAGTGGTGGATTACCTGCAGACCGGCCGCAACGATAAAGCTGCGGTCGGCGGTGAGATGACTTCGGTGATTGAGCACAGCAGTTCGCACATGACCGACGCCGATCTGAAAGCGATTGCCGCCTACCTGAAATTCCTCGGCGGTAACCCGCCGTTGCAGGCCTACGACGTTAAGGCCCAGCAGGCAACAGAAGCGAAGCTGACCGCGGCGAAGAACCTGAGCGAAGGCGAGCGTCTCTATCTGGATAACTGTGGCGCCTGTCACTTTGTTACCGGCAAGGGCGCAGCAGGGATCTTCCCGGAGCTGGATCAGGCGACGATTGTGAATGCCAAAGATCCAACCGGATTGATCCACACCATCCTGGCCGGCGCGCAGCAGCCTTCGACCGCGAAAGCGCCGTCGAAACTGGCGATGCCAGGCTTTGGTCAGCGTCTGAGTGACGAAGAGGTGGCGCAGCTGGCAACCTTTATCCGTCAGGGCTGGAGCAACAATGCGCCAGCAGTGAGCAAAGATCAGGTCGCTGAAGTACGGAAAACGCTGAAGTAAAAATGAAAAGGGTGCCCCGCAACGGGCACCCTTTATTGATGTTCAGTGGAAAGTGCGCACCACTTCCAGCACGCCATTAATCACGAACTGCACGCCCATGCAGACCAGCAAAAATCCCATCAAACGCGAAATCGCCTCAATGCCGCTTTTGCCGACGATTTTCATGATCGCCCCGGAACTGCGCAGCGAAACCCATAAAATCAGGCTCACCAGCAGAAAGGTCAGCACCGGCGCGGTATTCACTACCCAGACCGGAAAATCGATGCCGCTTCTTACCGTCGAGGCGGAAGAGATGATCATCGCGATGGTGCCCGGTCCGGCGGTGCTCGGCATGGCCAGCGGCACAAAAGCGATATTGACCGGCTCTTTGGCGTGATCCAGCTCATCCTGCTTTTGCTTTGCTTCCACCGACTGACCGGCCGGTTTCACCGGGAACAGCATCCGAAAACCAATAAACGCCACGATTAACCCGCCGGCAATCCGCAGGCCAGGGATCGAGATGCCAAAGGTATCCAGCACCGCGTTGCCGGCATACCACGCCACCATCATGATGGCGAAGACGTAGATTGAGGCTTGTCTGGACTGGCGGTTGCGCTCCTCAAAGTTCATGTCACCCGCGAGGCCAAGAAACAGCGCCACGGTGGTGAGCGGATTGGCGAGCGGCAACAGCACCACCAGCCCCAGACTGACCGCTTTGATTAACTCCAGCATGTTAAATCATCCGTGAGTGATTAGTGTTTCGGGCGCTCCAGCGCTTCGATTAATTCCGGGAAGAAATCCTGCAAGATTTCCGGCGTCATCAGTTCCGGGTACTGCATCAGATGTTCGCGGATGCGTTCGTTGATGTCCGGCAGCAGACGCTGAGCCGCGGCGCTGGCGGTGATTTTGTGTTTCTTCATCGCGCGCAGCAGATCAGCCGGCAGCGAATCTTCATCATCCGCATCGTCGATCATCTCCAGCGCATCCAGCTCGTCAAACATCTCCATCAGCGCTTCGGTTTGCGGCGTGCGTGACTCATATTCACGTGGATGTTCATCTTCGAGGAAGCGCAGCATGGCGCGCATCGGAGTGCCGTCTGGCGTGGACGGTGGCTCGGCGGCAAACCAGCTCAGCAGCTGGTGCATGGTGATCTGGTGGACGCGGAAGCCGCTGTCGACCAGCTCATCGGCCAGCAGCTCGGCGGTTTCATTTTCAATCAGACAGATATGAGTGCGGTTTGGCTCGTACTGATCCAGCCACTGGTAGATCTCCTCAATCACGCCATCGTCGTACTCGAATTTTTTGGTGAAATAGCTGTCGTCCTGGTCGTGAACGCAGGCCTGAATCCGATCGGGGTCGAAGTAAAGTGCGATGTTGATGCCTTTCATGCGTGCTGTCCTGTAGAAATCAAAACAACACTATAGCGCTCAACGTGCGGATAAGGGAGTGTCGGGGTTCACAGCGTGAAGTGCAGAGAGGACTGGACCGGCCAATGCTCCCCACTTTGCCGATTCAAGCGGGGAGGCAGCGGCGTTACGGCTTTATCAGGAGATAAAGTTTTTGCCCTGTTTTAATACCACGTCACAGGCTTTGGTTTTCAGCTTCTCGCCCATCGGCGAGCTGCTCAGGCTCTGCAGGTTGAGCTGCTGGCCGTTGCCGGTATTCAGCAGACCCGCCACGCCCTGGGTGTAGTCAGTCTTCTGTTCCTGCGCGGTGGTGGTGTTCAGACCGAGTTTGCTCAGCACCTGATCTTTAACCGACTGCACATTGTTTTTCACCACGTTGTGCTCGACGCAATACTGCATCACGCCCGCCGCGTTGGTCATGCTGTTAGCGCTGACCGCTTTGTCGCCACCGTTCAGCAACCCGGTCAGGGAAGAGAGTGACAGACCGCCATTCTGCTGAGTGGTCCCGGTGGTGGTGCCGGAGGTGTTACCGTTGTTCTGCTGGCTGAGCTGCGATGCTGCACTGCTCAGTTGATCCTGCCAGCTGGCGGCTGATGCACTGCCCGCCACCAGAAGTGCCGCTAATCCCCATCCCCACGCACTGCGTTGTGCTAGTTTCATCTCAACCTCTGTCTGTAATTGTATGGCTTATTCAGCCTTGCTAAGAGCAGCTGACGAGGAGAAAGTTCCTGAATTTATCCATTGATAAGCCCTTTGAGAATATTCTGTAATTGCTGGCCAAATAGAATTCTCAAACAGGAATGGATTATTTATCTGCCAGTCTGGCTGGTTCAGATAATATGATTTCATTCTCTGTAATATTCATTAATATTTATTTATATCGTTGTTATCTTTCGCCGGATTATTCCTGGTTAACGTAAATTTTACCGCTGGGCTTAAATGTTTATTTTTACGCTGAATGCCTTTGTGAAGCTATTATTTTTGGTGAAGGTTGCTTGCAGGCAACATGCTGTTTTTATGGTTATTTTCATCTTTTACCTGATGTCAGAGACTGGCAGGGAATGCGGTTAAATAACCCAATCGGCACGCCCTTATCAGCACTTTTACAGCAATCAATGTTTTATTCCGCCTTGCGAAATCCGTGAGAGTGTTCATGCTTAATCACTGTGTCAGGCAGTTGTGGCGATTATTTAAAAGTCTTGAGTTAACGGGAGTGAATATATGGCGGGGCAGCCAGAACACAATAATGATGCTGAGGTAACGCTGAAGCTCGCTGAAGAGCAGATAGCGCTGACAAAGCAAACCGTTGTCGATGGACATGTCCGCGTAACCCGTTCCACAACCGAGCATGACGAGGTGATCAGTACACTGCTTAACCGGGAGAAGGTTGAGGTTGAGCATGTAGCGAAAGCACAACGCGTCGAGACGATGCCCGAAATCAGGGAAGAGAACGGTGTACTGATTATCCCGGTAGTAGAAGAAGAGATTGAAGTAGTCAGAAGACTGGTGCTTAAAGAGGAGATTCACATCCGAAAAGTGCAGGAGAGCGTTCCTTTTCAGGAAGTGGTTACCCGACGTGAGCAGCAGGTGAAAGTAGAGAGAGACGACGATCGGTAATAAACAGCTAACAAGAGAGGAATCTATCATGGCACAAGAAAAAATCGTAACACTGTTCGATTCTGCAATTCAGGCAGAGGCCGCGAAAAGAAATCTCGTGAAAGCAGGCTTTTCTGATCGGGACATCAGTCTTATCAGTGGAGAACGTTTGCAGCAGGAAGGCCAGTCGATTAAGCACCCGAGCATCTGGCAGCGCCTGTTTGGCCACACCGTCGATAAAGAGCAGGCGGATGTCTACACCAGAGCGATGGATAAAGGCGGCGTGGTACTGACGCTGCGTACCGAAGAAGAGAAGCTGGCGCGTGCAATGACCATTCTGCACTCGCATGACTCGGTGGATGTGCCATCGCGGATGCAAAGCACCGTTGAGAACGGCGCACCTGCAGCAGGTATTAATCCGACTGCCGGTAAGCAGTTTGCCGGAGAGACCAACGATCGTTTGGTTAACGATCAACAGGCTGAGCCACGACGCACCTCACTGACCGGTGATGAGAGCGAAGAAGACATTCTGCGTCTGGCGGAAGAACAGATTGAAGTCGGTAAGCGTCTGGTGAGTGAAGGTTCAACCCGGGTACGCCGCTACACCGTGACGGATCAGGTCTCTGAAGATATCTCGCTGCACGAACAGCATGCTGACATCTTACGTCGTTCGGTGAATGAACCGGCGCTGGCAGGTGAAGTGGACTGGTCAGAGAAAACCGTCGAAGTGGCTGAAACCCACGAGCAGCCGGTGATTAACAAAACGACCCACGTGAAAGAAGAAGTGGTGGTGCGTACTGACGGCAGTGAACGTACCGAGACCATTAATGACACAGTACGTCGTCAGGAGGTGGACATCGACCATGCGCGAGCCGGACTGGATAACGAACTGTCACCAACCGGTGCAGCAGGGGTTAAACCCGCTACCGCAGCAGGTGTAGGCACGCAGTCGCCAGGCGTAGCCACCGATCGCGACCACAAAGCCGGCCTGACTGAGAAGGTGAGTGAGAAAGCCAGCGAAGCGAAAGACAAGGTTGAGAACAAGCTGAAACAGCGTGATTACGACCATTCGCATTGAGGTGCTCATCCTGTCAACAATGAGTGCTAACGGGCATCGCTGATGCCCCATGCTGAGCATGCAAAAGGGGTCAACCGTGAGGTTGGCTCTTTTGCGTTTGTGTGTTGATCAGGGATTGAGAACGGGGTTCGGGAGCAGGACGCGCGGGAAGCGGGGGTGTTGTGAGTTTTTCGTATGGAGAATGTCGGAGAAGGATTACACAGGTGTGTGAGCAAGAGGAATGTGACGAGTATCGGTTTCAGCATGATTCATCGTTGCAGCAACGGGGCAGTAGTGTTCAGCGAGTAGCCAGCGAGCAGACCATCTAGCCGGCCGACGCTGACCGCGCGGCCCATGTCACGCTACGCTGTTTTTTTCGCCGCTTAATGCACATCCCGGATGAATAGTGTTGCGCATGGTGGCCGTAACGGTATAATCCCCAACGTTTTCCGCATCCTCTTCAGTGCCGAAGTGGCGAAATCGGTAGACGCAGTTGATTCAAAATCAACCATCGAAAGATGTGCCGGTTCGAGTCCGGCCTTCGGCACCATACAGAAGAAGTTCAATTAAAACAGACGGTTAAGCTATGAACTTTACCTTTCTGTCATCTGAAACTGTTCTGAACCCCAATACACGAAAATGCCTCTGTAGTTAGTAGTGGCTATTTGGGATTCTAACTCACAGTGGCGTGTAGTTCCAGGCTCAAACACGTAGCAATCCCAACTTGAAGCTTATGACGCAGCCAACGTCTTTAAACTCTCCCAGTGTAAGTATCCCAGCTTTAGTTCCAGGCACTTTTTGAGTTTTCCGTCTTCTCAGCCATCTGCCGGTATTCTTCCAGCGTCAGGTTATTCAGGGATTCATGGGTCCGCTCATTGTTGTATTCATTAAGCCAGCGTTCCGTTATTTCCCGTGCTTCATTCAGTGTTCTGAACAGATAAAAATCCAATATTTCGGTCCGGTATATTCGGTTAAACCGTTCGATAAATGCGTTTTGCGTCGGTTTACCTGGCTTGATAAATTCCAGCATCACACCATGCTCTTCAGCCCATTGTGCCAGAGCTAGTGATAACAGTTCCGGCCCGTTATCCATCCGCATTTTCAGCGGATATCCACGGTTTGCCACTATCCTGTCCAGCACCCGCACGACACGCTGTGCTGGGATATTCAGGTCAATTTCGATAGCCAGAGCTTCACGGTTAAAATCATCGACAACATTGAAAGCCCGAAAACGTCGGCCGCATGTCAGCGCGTCGTGCATAAAATCGATGGACCAGCTCTGATCGAGCGCTTCCGGCGTTGCCAGCGGAGCCGGATTGCGCACCGGCAGGCGTTGCTTACCCTTACGACGAAAATTCAGTTTTAACAGACAGTAAATTCGGTGTACCCGCTTGTGATTCCAGACGTGCCCCTGCCTGCGAAGCACCTAAAAAGCTTCTTAAATCCGTAGCGGGGATAGCGTTCAGCTGCCTCAGTCAGCCTTTGGATCACCGGTTCATCACGTCGCGTATCCGGTTGATAACGAAACTCCGTCCTGCTCAGCGATAACGTCCTGCATGCCTGGCGTATGCTCATCGTAAATTGCGTGGTCAGATAGTCGACGAGCTCACGTTTTATCGCTGGTTTTAAAGTTTTTTTCGATGACGTCTTTCAGCGCCCGGCATTCCAGACTCAGGTCGGCAAACATCTGCTTCAGACGACGATTTTCGTCCTCCAGATCTTTGATGTTTTTGATATCAGCCGCTTCCATCCCGCCATATTTCGCCTTCCAGTTGTAATAGCTGGCTTCAGAAATAGCGGCCTCGCGACACACATCTTTGACGGTCCTGCCCGCTTCGACTGATTTCAGGACGGCGATGATCTGGTGCTCGGTGAATCTGATCTTACGCATAGCGATCTCCTCAGGTGACGTAATCAGTATGTCGGAAGATCTCTAAAAGTGAATGGGCTGGTTAAGCGGGATGCTTACACATTAATTCCGCATAGCCGCTACCCGATCAGCGGCTCTTTTGCGCCCATATTCTTTCTTCACGAAGCCTTTTTTCTGGCCAGCCGCTTTGTAAAGAGGCGTGCATGCATAGCGCGCATGGATCTGCATGCAAAGCCTTGCACCACTTTCCCCCGTTCAGGCCATACAGAGCGCGGTCCGGCCCGTAGCATGCACCTGCATGAAAAGCGATGCATAAAGCGGGCAGGCGTGGCGGGGATAGCATTGCGCGCAGCAGTTAAATATGTTAAAAGATTTATTTAACGTAACGCCAATCATCGTCATATTCGTCCCATGTGTGGATTGAATAACCATCAAGTTCTTCAGTACGCTCGTATTGTTTAATTAAGCTTAATACGCTCTCCCTTTCCTTAAGGGGGCGATGCTTTGTCATTTCCTTAAAGGTTTGTGTTGCCGAGGAAACTTGACCATATTCTTTGAAAAAGTCCTCTAATAGACTGCTGAACTCGCATGCTTGTGCGTACAGGCATAAAGTGCCCCTCCACCAATCTTTATTCAAAAGAGGTAAAATTTCCCTGCTGCGGTTGTCTTTTAACTCTAAAGCAGCCAAATGTTCTTGAAATCTTAAGTGGCCGAAAGAATAGCTTTTAGTTAATGATTCAAAATGAAGTATATTGCATGGGTCAATAAGCTCATTGATAAGCAGCTCGCAAGTTTCATCTGAATAAGTGAAAGTTGTATCATTTTTTAAATAGCGATGAATGTCTTCTAGATTTTCTGTTCTTTTGTTTCTTACATGTAAGTGGTAAGCTATCCTAATTGCTGCTTTTTCTAGCATCATGCTATCGGCATTGTTTCTTTTGATTGTTTTAAAATTATCATACTCGCCACAGAGCAGCTTTAATCTTCGTGTAAATATCTCCATTTCTGTCGACGGAGTATCTATTCTTCTTTTTTTCAAAATACATAGTAATGTAGCTAGCAAAGGTGTTTTAACTATTTCCTTAAGATTGTTCCTTTCAATATCTTTTATAAGGCTGTTAGCTAGCTCAGGGTTTTCATTGAACCAAGACTGGATAAAGTTGTTCAGTTGTTCAGTTGTTCAGTTGTTCAGTTGTTCAGTTGTTCATTTGTAAAAGGGAGTAGTGTTACACCTAAAAAGCTTACTTTTGAAATAAAACTAACGCAGTCTCTACTAGAGACTATTAGTTGAACGTGAGGATTTCTTGTTTTAAAATTATTTATAGCATCTAAAATGCTTGGGATTTTATTGTATGCTTCGTCAAGCCCATCTATTATGAGCTTCAGATTATCCAATCCTTTTATCGATAAGTCAATATTGTAGATATTTTCATCAGTATCATCTAATTCTTTTGATATGAGTATTAATGAAAGTATCTGTTTATAGATATCTTTATGGAGGCCATCATCAATTATGTTTAATCTCTGCTTGTTAATAAGCCTGTTTAGGGGTAGGTAAATAATATTATGCCGTCCTTCATCATTTAATTTTTTAGCATACATTTGTAGAGTTGTGGTTTTACCGGCACCGGCTCCTCCGTAAACAGCGATATCATAGTTAGTATCAAAAAGATTAAAAGGTGATAAGGAAATCCCATCACGTATTGAGTTCTGGGTATGTGTAAAACTTATAACGTTGTTCGTTTCAATCGAAATATCTTTAAGTAACTCTAACATGCTTAACGTTTTCTTTGTGTTTTCAAGAAATCCGCGAAGGTATTCATTGCTTATATTTTTTTCTTGATTAATTTTACTAATGCCATCTATGTAAAAGTGACAATGTGAATCGATCCATCTTTCTATATTATAGGCGTCGAAAGAAAATTTGAATAAAGGTGAGGGAACATAGTCATTTTCTAATTTATTGAGTGATTCCTGCTGGTCATTTAATGATTTTAGAGTTAATAAGTAGTCATTAAAATCTTGAACATAGGCAGTAGGTAACCCTGCTTCTTTTTTGTATGATGAAAGTAAAGAGTAGTAATCGTTATATATCGTTAGATACTCTTCCGTTGTGGTTGCTTTGAATATTATGGGCCACCAAATACTCATTGCCTTTTCAACTATTATGTTAGGTTGTGAGGATTCATTGTTTATATTTTGAAAAGTATTAAGTTCTGATTTAAGACTTAATAGAGTGTTTTTAAGAAGGTTAATTTCTAACTTTGCTTTATTGATTTCTTCATTTTTCTCTTGATTTTCTTCGGATAAATGGATGGTTAGTTGTAAACTGTAATTTTTTTCGATGGAATCAATAGTTTCAACCAGTGGAGAGAAATCCAAAATTTTCTCTAAGTTTAAAATATACCTCTTTTTAATCGACTCCCATCCTTCCTTATTTATAAAATGAGTGCGTGGATTAATGGTAAACTTACCTTTAAGTAAATAATGACTATCTATGTTTCCCATAAAAAAGGCTAAATCATTATAACAATGAACTTCACCAATCGAATACTCAGTGTTTAGGGCCCTCATAAGTTCAAGGTTTTTTAATTGCGAAGGGTCTTGAACCAAAACCTTTTTATCAATACCCATTACTTCATTAAGAAGTTTTGGGTTGTTTTCTTTTATTTTCTCAACTAGTAATGGTCCATCTAATAACTTTATTTCGCCATTAAACCCCGTTAAGTGACCATGAATTTCATCTAAAAGTCTAGAGTTTATTTTGTAAGGTGTGGCTAAAACAATTGAGTCCGGTTTCTTACGTTTACCATTATGTAATGGTATGGCTTTTACATAGCATTGCTGAAGCTGAAATAATAAATTCCCAATCAATGCTTTATCGTTAGTCGCTTTACCATCACCAACCTTTTTTGTCTGTATAACTATAATATGATCTTCTAATGGGGTTTTTAGATATGCTATTAAATCTTTACCTTTTTCGTAAGGTCCTCCATGAAAATCTACGCGATAGCAACCGCTAGATTCGAATAAGGGTTTAATTATTTTTTCTGAGAGATCATCTTCTTTAAGTGCCTGAAGTGCTTCAAGATAAATATCTATATTAGTATCCATATGATAACTCCACTGCGAGATATAAAAGGTTTATGCTTGTTGGTTTAAGATCTTAAAAAATAAAAATATATCAGTTAATCAATCTTATTCTAAAGTTTTCTTTAAGTTTGTGGTTTATAATGATTCCTTGAAGTTTTCATCTAAAAATTCAGCTTTTCTAGATATAAATTCTTGTGATTAGAGTGCGTAACATATAAACATATATACATTTATATTAACCGTTATGGTTTATATAAATAAAGTAGGAGAGGTCATTTTGGGGGGCTTTAGTTTTTTTGTTGTTCATTATCAATAATTTGCGTAATTTTTTCGAGTCCGACCTTCGCACCAATCAAGAAAAACCCTCTACAAGCAAAGAGTTAGTTAAGCAACTCCGCCTTCCTTGCCTGTGTTTTTTGCTTGAATAATGTCACCAACGATTGCCGCTGTGTTTGGTAGTGACTTTTGGGATGTTATCACGCATTGGCAGGTAGTTTCCAAGCTTAGTCCTATACAAAATGTGAACGATCAGCACTGACGACATAATCTTATGTCGCTGGTCTATTCTCGTTGCACTTTTCCTTTGAAGCCGGAAGACGCCGCCAGCGTCTCTAATCATTTTCCCATACCTCTTGTCAATGTGGCTTGTGCTTCGTGCGGCGCTCCATGATGCAACACGTCGAGATGATGTTGCAGCGAATAAACAGGCGTAATGTTGGGAAGACTAACCAGCTCGGGAAAGAGGCTGGCTCTGCCACGATTTCAGCCACCGGATCACAAAGGCTATCTGATAAGAAGCCACGACAAGCCGTCATCATTTCTGTGAAGGGATCATACATACTGCGGAAGTCGCTGTGCTCCGCCTTTCCTTATGTGCCCAACACGGCACGTAATGGTCACATATTTCTTTCGGCACCATTTTGTAGGGTATTTTGGCATCTGGATTTGTCACTGCGATTTTCTTTAGCTTGGCCCTGCGGTGGGCCGATCTGGAGACGATCATGACGAAGAGTGCGGCAGCAACCAAACGCAACAACCGTAAAATTCACACTCGTAAGTTTCTGGTGACACCAGAAGGCAAAGCATGAATCGAACGTAAAAAGGCAGAGGAGGCGGAGTTGAAGATGGTGACGGCGGCCAAGAGATTTATCTGACTATAGCTAATTATAAGGCTGCTTATGCCCTAACTATGTTTTCGATCTCGTAGACGCATCTACGCGCAGATTTGTATGGACTCATTACGGGGCAACTGTTGTGTGCTGGTTGACAAAATAAAGCTTTTCCATAAATATGGCTGACAGAATTTCACTAAGGTAAGTCGTTATGAGCAATTGGCTCCTTATCGGAAAAAAGAACCATTGGACGACGTAATAAAAAGTGAAGAGCCTAATTTAATAAATAAGCTTGCTCATTTTCTTGATGAGCTTAATATAATGTTTAAGAGTGGTTTTTTTGAAGTTTCTGCTTTGCCTGATGCTGATTTTATTGCTATCACCAAAATAAAAAATCGGAAATATATTCATAGGAAGAAAGTGTTGTTTCGTTGAAATTGAAATGATTGATGGTTTTTCTTTATCAGAGTAATAGAGTTCGAAGAGTTGGGTGTTTTTATTAATTGATACTACACATGGAGTTTAACATGGCTGTTAGAAGGATTAAATATGCATATTATGATCCCGTATGGGATAAAACTACAATGTCTCTTGCTGCACTGACTCGTACTGAGATTGGACCTTTAGAATATACCTCTGAAATGAGGGGGCATCTTCATTGTCCATCATGCTATGAGTCACTGATACGTGTTCCTAGCGATCCGTCAATCAGTATCATGGCTCACGATAGAGAGGCCTTGTTTAGACATCTACCTGATACAGATCATACAGCACCTCCATGCCTGTTAAGAAGCGGCATCATGGTTGGTAAAAAATATAATTCTGAGGCAGAAGCACTTCAAGCCATTGAAGACGAAGATATTATAATCATTAGCGGCTTTATGCAGGAACGAGCGAACAATAATGCAAGGGATCCTGCGGAAGGTGAAGATGTACAGGTTGAGACTGATTATGAGAGTGAAGATGGGCCCGCTTTGGACGTCCCAATATCTCGGCATGAGGGGCAAACTTTTAATGTACCCAGTAAAATAACAAGTGTTATGTCTCTTTGTTCCAATTTTCGGCGTAATTTCTATCGTGACATACATATATTAGTCGATGGTGAAGTAAAACATTACGTTTTGAGTGAATGTTTAACTGATGCAGCAGAGATAGCAGAAGAAAATGATACTCCAAACTTTTATTTTGGAGAGATTGTATCATTTAATAGATTTGAGCATACCAGTCACGTATTTTTAAGACACCCACGATTAGCAGGTAATGTAGATTTCAGGATTTCAGCAAGCAATGAAGATTTGGATGCAAGAGGAATCACCGCAGCTAATGCTCAGCGCAGAATTCTTGTTTTCTTTGGTAAAATAGAAACTGTTGGTGCTGGTTATTGGTCTCAAAATAAAAAATGGGGCGAGATCGCGCTCCTGCCAGAAAAATATGAAGATTTTTTACGTGCTAATTCTAAGCGTGAAGAAGGATAAATAATTAATGGGGGATACTATTTTGTATTACCCATCATCATTTTTATACTGTATTTTTTCATCTTCGTATCCCCGTACTGTTAAATGTTCAGCTCGTAATAGGTCTGGTTGGTTTCGTCCTGAGTAATATCAAGGGACGTCATGGTGCTGCTGGGCTGCTATGGTTCAGCATCTTACTGATTGTCTCAATTGATGTTCCTGCCTCTCACAGCCTACGGCCCCGACACTTACGGGCGCTATGGCTGCTGATATTCTTTTCTATGACCATTTCCCCAGCTTCACTAAATGCTCGGCTTGCCGCCTCTCTGGTGATGGCCTTGGATGGCTGATTCTTAACCCGGTTAGATTTTGTTGACCAATACAGTGTTGCTGAATCCCCAGGGAATCAGCAACACTGGCGGCTATAGCCAGGAGAAGCGGTAGAACGGCAGGTGGCTACCAGAAGCTAAGTTCTGTCCGGATGTTTTTAACCACCTAAGGCGAATCATTCGGTAGAGAGTAGTTTAAGGTTAGAGCTGTTAATCTGGTTGAAAACGGGAAGGATTTAGCAACTTATTTGACTTTACAAAGAGGAATATTCTGCTGTTTTAGTCATAATTATTGCTAATGTTATATCTTGAAGTTGCTCATTCCGTATCTCCAGCTGTCTTGGATCAAAAGGTAAATACTTTTGCGGTGAGTACAGCACCAGAAAAGTTTACGAAGGCTTAAAAATTAGCTAGTTGCTGTGACTTTTGTCATTGCCCGATAAGGTATAGATGGCTAAAATAAAAATTTAGTAGCGTTAAATATGGACAGGCTTACACAGCAATGGATTCATAAAAATGATGAATAAATCCAACTTTGAGTTCCTGAAGGGCGTCAACGACTTTACCTATGCTATCGCCTGCGCGGCGGAAAACAATTACCCAGACGATCCCAACACCACGCTGGTAAAAATGCGTATGTTTGGCGAAGCGACTGCTAAACATCTTGGCCTGCTGCTGGGCATTCCTGTCTGCGAGAATCAACACGATCTTCTGCGTGAGCTAGGCAAAATCGCCTTTGTTGATGACACGATCCTTTCTGTATTCCACAAATTGCGCCGTATTGGTAATCAGGCGGTGCATGAATACCATAACGATCTTGATGACGCCCAGATGTGCCTGCGGCTCGGCTTCCGTTTGGGTGTCTGGTACTACCGTCTGGTCACCAAAAATTATGACTTTCCGGTGCCTGTTTTTGCTTTACCTGAACGTGGAGAAAATCTTTATCACCAGGAAGTGCTGACGCTGAAACAGCAGCTTGAACAGCAGGTACGGGAAAAAGCGCAGAGTCAGTCAGAACTGGAAGTACAGCAGCAGAAGCTGATTAGCCTGAACGGCTATATCGCTATTCTTGAAGGTAAGCAGCAGGAAACCGAAGCACAAACGCGAGCACGGCTTGCGGCGCTGGAAGCCCAGTTAGCCGAGAAAAATGCGGAGCTGGCGAAACAGACCGAACAGGAACGTAAGGCATATCAAAAAGAAATCACCGATCAGGCCATCAAGCGTACGCTTGACCTCAGTGAAGAAGAGAGTCGCTTCCTGATTGATGCACAGCTGCGTAAAGCAGGCTGGCAGGCCGATAGCAAAGCTTTACGCTTCTCTGAAGGCGTACGTCCGGAACCGGGTGTCAATAAAGCTATTGCTGAATGGCCCACCGGTAAAGATGAAACGGGTAAGCAGGGCTTTGCGGACTATGTTTTGTTCGTCGGTCTCAAGCCTATCGCGGTAGTTGAAGCGAAGCGTAAAAATATCGATGTTCCCGCCAAACTCAATGAGTCATATCGCTACAGTAAATACTTCGATAATGCATTCTTACGCGATACGTTGCTGGAGGAGTACGCTCCCGACGACGTGAACGAAGCGGTACCGGTGTATGAAATCAGCTGGCAGGATACCAGCGGCGAACAGCGCTTTAAAATTCCCTTCTGCTACTCCACCAACGGGCGCGAATACCGCGCGGCAATGAAGACCAAAAGCGGCATCTGGTATCGTGACGTCCGACATACTACTAACATGTCAAAAGCATTGCCGGAGTGGCATCGTCCGGAAGAACTGCTAGATATGCTCGGTAGCGATCCGCACAGACAAAATCAGTGGTTTGCTGAAAATCCAGGAATGAGCGAACTGGGCCTGCGCTACTATCAGGAAGATGCCGTTCGGGCGGTCGAAAATGCCATCGTAAACGGGCAGCAAGAGATCCTGCTGGCAATGGCGACCGGTACCGGTAAAACCCGTACCGCGATCGCCCTGATGTTCCGCCTTATCCAGTCGCAGCGTTTTAAGCGCATTCTCTTCCTGGTTGATCGCCGTTCTCTCGGTGAGCAGGCACTTGGTGCATTTGACGATACGCGTATTAACGGCGACACCTTTAACAGCATCTTTGATATCAAAGGGCTGACGGATAAATTCCCCGAAGACAGCACTAAAATTCACGTTGCCACGGTTCAGTCGCTGGTTAAACGCATCCTGCAATCGGATGAACCGATGCCGGTTGGCCGTTACGATTGTATCGTCGTGGATGAAGCACATCGCGGCTACATTCTCGATAAAGAGCAGACCGAAGGTGAGTTGCAATTCCGCAGCCAGCTTGATTATGTTTCTGCCTATCGCCGTATTCTCGACCATTTTGATGCAATAAAGGTTGCGCTGACCGCCACGCCCGCTCTGCATACAGTGCAGATCTTCGGTGATCCGGTTTACCGCTACACCTACCGTACCGCGGTAATCGATGGTTATCTGATCGACCAGGATCCGCCGATTCAGATCACGACCCGCAACGCACAGGATGGCGTTTATCTTGCTCAGGGTGAGCAGGTCGAGCGTATCAGCTCGCAGGGTGAAGTAATTAACGACACTCTGGAAGACGAACAGGATTTTGAGGTCGCCGACTTTAACCGCAACCTGATTATTCCCGCGTTTAACCGCGCCGTCTGTAATGAACTCACTAACTACCTCGACCCCACAGGACTACAAAAAACGCTGGTGTTCTGCGTCACCAATGCGCATGCCGATATGGTGGTGGAAGAGCTGCGTACCGCATTTAAGAAAAAGTATCCGCAGCTGGAACACGATGCGATTATCAAGATTACCGGTGATGCCGATAAAGATGCGCGCAAAGTGCAGACCATGATCACCCGCTTTAACAAAGAGCGGCTGCCTAATATTGTCGTGACCGTCGATCTGCTGACCACCGGTGTGGATATTCCATCGATCTGTAATATCGTTTTCCTGCGTAAGGTACGCAGCCGCATTTTGTACGAGCAGATGAAAGGCCGTGCGACGCGTCTGTGTCCGGCGGTGGCGAAAACCAGCTTTAAGATTTTCGACTGTGTCGATATCTATAGCTCGCTGGAAAGTGTCGATACCATGCGCCCGGTGGTTGTCCGTCCTCAGGTCGAACTGCAAACGCTGTTCAATGAAATCACTGATTCCGAGACTTACAAAACCATCGAAGTGGATGGCCGCAGCTTTGCCGAGCACAGCCATGAACAGCTGGTGGCCAAGCTCCAGCGTATTATCGGCCTGGCCACGTTTAACCGTGACCGCAGCGAAACAGTAGATAAGCAGGTGCGTCGTCTGGATGAGCTATGCCAGGACGCGGCAGGCGTAAACTTTAATGGCTTTGCCTCATGCCTGCGCGATAAAGGAGCGCACTGGAGTGCCGAAGTCTTCAACAAACTGCCAGGCTTTATTTCCCGTCTGGAGAAGCTTAAAGCCGACATCAACAACCTGAATGATGCGCCAATCTTCCTCGACATTGACGATGAAGTGGTGAGCGTAAAATCGCTCTATGGCGATTACGACACACCGCAGGATTTCCTCGAAGCCTTTGATTCGCTGGTGCAACGTTCCCCGAATGCGCAACCAGCCTTAGAGGCGGTGATCAATCGTCCGCGCGACCTTACCCGCAAAGGACTGGTCGAACTGCAGGAGTGGTTTGATCGCCAGCACTTCGAGGAATCGTCCCTGCGCAAAGCGTGGAAAGAGACGCGCAATCAGGATATCGCCGCCCGATTAATTGGTCACATACGCCGTGCGGCGGTGGGTGATGCGCTGAAGCCGTTCGATGAGCGTGTCGATCATGCGCTTGAGCGCATCAAAGGCGAAAACGACTGGAACAGTGAGCAACTGACCTGGCTCGATCGTTTGGCAACTGCGCTGAAAGAGAAGGTGGTGCTTGACGACGACGTCTTCAAAACGGGCAATTTTCATCGTCGTGGCGGCAAGACAATGCTGCAAAAAACCTTCGATGATGATCTCGACAACCTGCTCGATAAGTTCAGCGATTACATTTGGGACGAGCCTGCTTAACGCGTTATCATCCCCGGCAATGTCTTCTTCTGCGGCCCTGATTAGAGCCGCTGTTTATTTACGGAATACTCTATGAACAATAACGATCTGGTCGCGAAGCTGTGGAAGTTGTGCGACAACCTGCGCGATGGCGGCGTCTCCTATCAAAACTACGTTAATGAACTCGCCTCGCTGCTGTTTTTGAAAATGTGTAAAGAGACCGGCCAGGAAGCAGACTACCTACCGGAAGGCTATCGCTGGGATGACCTGAAATCCCGCATCGGCCAGGATCAACTGCAGTTCTATCGCAATCTGCTGGTGCATCTGGGTGCAGACAACCAAAAGCTGGTGCAGGCGGTATTCCAGAACGTGAATACCACTATTACTCAACCCAAACAGTTAACCGAGCTGGTCAGCAATATGGATTCGCTGGACTGGTACAACGGTACACACGGCAAATCCCGTGATGACTTCGGTGATATGTACGAAGGGCTGTTGCAGAAGAACGCGAATGAAACCAAGTCTGGTGCCGGCCAGTACTTCACCCCGCGTCCGCTGATCAAAACCATTATTCACCTGCTGAAGCCGCAGCCGCGCGAGGTGGTACAGGATCCGGCAGCGGGTACGGCGGGCTTTCTGATTGAAGCCGACCGCTACGTTAAATCGCAGACCAACGATCTGGATGACCTTGATAACGATACGCAGGATTTCCAGATCCACCGCGCGTTTATCGGCCTGGAACTGGTGCCCGGCACTCGCCGCCTGGCGCTGATGAACTGCCTGCTGCACGACATCGAAGGGAACCTCGACCACGGTGGTGCTATCCGCCTGGGTAACACGCTGGGTAGCGATGGTGAAACACTGCCAATGGCGCATGTGGTCGCTACCAACCCACCGTTTGGCAGCGCAGCGGGCACCAACATCACCCGCACCTTCGTTCACCCGACCAGCAACAAACAGCTGTGCTTTATGCAGCACATTATCGAAACCCTGCTCCCCGGCGGGCGTGCGGCGGTGGTGGTGCCGGATAACGTTTTATTTGAAGGCGGTAAAGGCACCGAAATTCGTCGTGATCTGATGGATAAGTGTCATCTGCACACTATTCTGCGTCTGCCAACCGGCATTTTTTATGCTCAGGGTGTGAAGACCAACGTGCTGTTCTTTACCAAAGGGACGGTGGAGAAGCCGACTCAGGATAAAAACTGCACCGGTGATGTCTGGGTCTATGACCTGCGAACCAATATGCCGAGCTTCGGTAAACGCACGCCGTTTACCGACGATCATTTACAGCCATTCGAGCGCGTATATGGTGAAGATCCGCACGGCTTAAGCCCGCGTCGCGAAGGTGAGTGGAGTTTTAACGCTGAAGAGGCGGAAATTGCCGATAGCGAAGAGAACAAAAACACCGATCAGCATCTGGCTACCAGCCGCTGGCGCAAATTCAGCCGCGAGTGGATCCGCACGGCGAAATCTGATTCGCTGGATATCTCCTGGCTGAAAGATAAAGACAGCATTGATGCCGACAACCTGCCGGAGCCGGATATTTTAGCGGCAGAAGCGATGGGTGAGCTGGTACAGGCAATGGGCGAACTGGATGCGCTGATGCGTGAACTGGGTGCGAGCGATGAAGCCGATGCGCAGCGTCAGTTGCTGGAAGAAGCGTTTGGTGAGGTGAAGGGATGAGTGCGGGGAAATTGCCGGAAGGATGGGTAGTAAGCACTATTGGTGAAGTATGCGATATCAATCCTAAGCACAAACATGATGACGATCTTGATGTAGGTTTTATGCCTATGGCTGATGTTCCTACAGATTATTTAGGAACATGTAGCTACGAAACCAGAAAATGGAAAGATGTAAAAAAAGGTTTTACCCAATTTGCAAATAATGATGTTATTTTTGCTAAAATAACGCCGTGCTTTGAAAATGGTAAAGCCGCTGTAATTAATAATTTCCCCAATGGTTATGGTGCTGGCAGCACAGAATATTTTGTTTTACGCTCAGTTAGTAATCGGGTAAATCCATATTTACTCCTTGCCTTGGTTAAAAGTAAAGAGTTTTTAATTAATGGGGCATTGAATATGTCCGGTTCTGTAGGGCATAAACGGGTACCTAAAGAGTTTGTTGAACAATACGAGTTACCTATCCCGCCACTCGCTGAGCAAAAAAACATCGCGGAAAAACTTGATACGCTGCTGGCGCAGGTAGACAGCGCCAAAGCACGTCTTGAGCAAATCCCAAAAATCCTGAAACGTTTTCGTCAGGCGGTGCTTTCAAAAGCAATAGCTGGAGACCTAACCGAAAATTGGCGCGTTAAACATAATTTTGCAAATGATTTTTTAAAAATGCGTCTTGAGCAAATTTCAACGAATGATAAACATTCATTTGGAATTGGTCCGTTTGGCAGTAATTTAAAAGTTGAAGATTATAAGAATGAAGGCCATCCCTTGATATTTGTACGGGATATAAGAGCCCGTGATTTCTCTAACAATAATACAAAATATATTGATAATTTTAAATTTGAAGAGCTTAAGGCTCACCGGGCTAAACCTGGTGATCTACTTATAACAAAAATGGGAGATCCTCCTGGTGATGTTGCAATCTATCCGGAAGACTGCCAGGAAGCAGTGATAACAGCCGATTGTATTAAAATCAGAGTTAATGAAGAGTTTTGCTTATCTAAATTTATCTTACTTACAATGATGTCAAATAATTTTCGCGAAAAAGTTGTTGAAATTTCGGCCGGAGTGGCTCAACAGAAAGTAAACCTGAAGAACTTTAAAAAACTCGAAGTTAATATTCCGTCAATTGTGGAGCAACACGAAATCGTCCGCCGTGTCGAACAGTTCTTTGCCTATGCCGACACGATTGAAAAACAGGTCAACAGTGCGCTTTCACGAGTTAATACCCTGACGCAATCCATCCTGGCGAAAGCCTTCCGAGGTGAACTTACCGCCCAGTGGCGGGCAGAAAACCCGGCACTAATCAGCGGTGAAAACAGCGCCGCCGCGTTGCTGGAAAAAATCAAAGCCGAACGTGCAGCCAGCACAGGTAAGAAAGCCTCGCGTAAAAAATCCTGATACTTATTTCATTGCGCACCTTACTGGTGCGCTTTTTATTATTTTCTGCCAGATAAACCTTACGCTTTATATTCAAATGATTTTATAAATGGCTTATTCCAGGCTGTTTTAAGCTGGACTTTCCGTCTCTTTCCTGATGATATATACAGGTATTTAGCGCGGCACGAATGTGCGCCAACACACCCGCGCCGCTAATCACAATCACTATTTTAGGGAATAGTAATCATGACTGACGCCCATTCTATTGCACAACTGTCTGAACCAGAAGTCTATCCGGCAAATAACCATCAATTAACTGTTGGCTATGCAAGTCGCTATCCGGATTACAGCCGGATACCCGCCATCACCATGAAAGGACAATGGCTGGAAGCTGCTGGCTTTGCCACTGGCACAGCAGTAGACGTAAAGGTAATGCAAGGCTGTATTGTGATCACCGCCCGGCAGGAGAGCGAATTGATGCAGTCTCTGCGCCAGGTATGCAAGTTGTCGGCGCGGAAACAAAAGCAGGTGCATGAGTTTATTCAGGTCATTGCCGGTAAACAGAAAGTCGTCTGAATGAGTAACCGCTCCCGACATCGCATCGGGAGCGGTTAAATATCATGATGCAATCAATTCAACCAGCACATCAGTTGCCCAGCTTTCTTCACTGTTGGCCACATTTCCCTCCTTGCAGGACAGCGCCATATTGCCTGACCGGAAAGAAACGCTATCGTTGAAGTCAACGTTATACCACTTTGATGCAAATTTAATGCGCCAATAGCCCATTCCCTGATCAAAACGAATCTTCAATATCTGACCACATTTATCATCGGGATGAATGGGGTTCATTTAATCTGTGAGGCTTATGACACACTGATTATCCTGAAATAGTTATCCTGCTTTATATCGAATGTTGAATCTCTTATTCCACTCAGGCCTTAAACACCTGCGTCTGATGCCACTCAATAAACTGATCAGCAGGCCACAGTACTTTATCTTTAGGCAGATGAAGTGTTTGCCCCTCAAGTGACCAGAAAAGCTGCTCCACCATCGGACTACGGTTGATTCCACCTGATATCTGAATCCTGAGATGTTCATCAATGCCGATGGCACCCTTGTCGAATGCAGAGTGGTGTACGGAGCAGAGCGCCAGCCCGTTATTAACTTCACAAGGTCCGCCATATTGCTTCCAGCGTATATGCGCAGCCTCCAGCCCAACCAAAGCTCCGTCCAGTCTTAAATCATATCCACAGATAGCACATTGCGAATGGTAAGCCCGTAAAATCATGTCACGAAAGCGAGGGTCGCGTGCTCTCATCAGCGTAACTAAATCGAAGCCCAACAGTTCGGCCAGCTTTATCTGCAGGCTTTCCGGAAATCGCTCGGTCAGAATCTGCTGTGCCAGTTTATCGATTAGGGTTGGATTTTTTTGCAGAGTCTGGAAGCTGTCTTCATCAAACCCACCGGCAACCTGATTTTCGATTAACTCTCGTTTTGTCGGCTGGATGTTGCCTTTACGCGGTTTGCAACTCTCGCTGTTTTCCAGCGTCCAGAATCCATCCGTCCTTAAGCGCCAGAAAGGCATATTCGGGTAGTAATCCCGTCTTTTAGGACCAAACTCGATCAGTAACCGGGTTAACGGTTCGTGAATCTCATTGCCGTAATCAAATAGTCGGGAATGTCCTTTCCTGTATTGAGATAAGACGTAGAGGAGCAAAAGAGGCTTGTGCGGGGCGCATTGGTCACCTTTGCGCCATACAGCAACATCGGAAATAGCGGCTTGCAGCGTTTTACCTGAGGTCATAATCGAGGGTAAGCAGTGAAAAATTATTGCGATCATGCTCTTAAAAACGAGGAGATTCAATGGGCGCACGTCAGTCACTCAGCGTGCTGCATATGTTCTCAACCGCAGCAGTTTTACCAATCATTCAGGTGCTGACCTGCTCCTCACAGAACCAGCTTTAAAAAAACCATTCCTCTCAGCATTTGAAACAGGTTCCAGATCTGACCATTGCGGGTTGCTTGCGTCAGTAAAGGCTGGAGAATAACGGCATGAATCACGCCCGCACCCGGAACTCATTATGAACAGTACCGTCTATGACGCTTTCCGCTGCCTGGAGCTGCTCGCTTCAGCGAGCCGGCCGCAGGGCATTCGTGAAATGGGACGTGAACTGTCGCTCGACTCGGCCAAAATAACGCGCCTGATGAAAACGCTGCTGGCGCTGGATATGGTGCATCGCGATGCGCGGCGCAAATACAGCCTCGGCATCGGTATCCATCGTCTCTCGGCCTACGCTATCCATAATTCAGCGTTTTATAATGCGGTGATCGGCATTCTGGAAGAGAGCGGCAACCCGGCTATTTCTATTGTTATCGGCGTCCTGAGCGGCACCAATGTGGTCTACATCATCCATACACGCGGAGGAGAAAGTATTGCCCGTGCTATCGGGAATTATCAATCCTATCCGGTGCATGACTCGGTGATTGGCATCAAATTATTATCAGCAATGAGTGATGAGGAAATTATCAGCCAAATCGGTATTCATGATTATCGGCTGCTGAAAAATGATATTGAACAGGCACGCCGCCATCAGGTGTTCGCCAAAGCCTATGGTCAGCATGATTACCGACTGGCATGTAATATCCCCGGCATGCCAGCGGCCATCGCCTTATCCAATATCAACAGTGAAAAGATGGACGTTGAGATGTTAAGTTTGTACCTGATATCTGCCGCGAAAAAAATCAGTGGCGAACCAATGACTATATTAAATCAATAACTTACAGCGCTTCGCCGTTTCAGCAACCGACTGCCCGGGCTTGTACAACGACGAACCTATCCCGACACTGTCATAGTGAACCAGATAGTCAGCCGCATTATCGACCGTTATCCCGCCGACCGCTGAAAACCGTACCGGCTGAGAAAGCGGGCCTTTGATCAGTTGCGGATAATTAACCGGCAATGCGCAGGCCGGAAATATTTTCATTACCTCCACGCCCAGTCCGGCAGCAAGGAAAATTTCACTGGCGCTAAACACTCCGGCATACACCGTTAATCCCTGCTTTTTCGCTTCGGCTATCAGCTGCGGATCAAGATTGGGTGTGAGAATAAATCGGGCTCCGGCGGCCAGGCTTTCATCGACCTGGCGGCGATTAACCACCGTTCCTGCACCAATATTCAGGTGGGAACCGAAGTGCTTAACCGCTCTGTGAATACTGGATTGCCAGTCAGGCGAGTTAGCTGTGATTTCTATCTGGCTGATGTCATTATCCAGCAGGCAGCGGATATGTTGATTAACCTCTTCCGGACGAATGCCGCGTAATATAGCGATAACCTGTGAGTTAATAGCCATGGCGGAACACCTCATTCAGTCCGGCTATCAGGGCGGTTTCCGCAGGCAGAAATTCTGCCGGCTGATTTAGCGCCTCACAGGCCAGCCGGTAATGCGCTAACAGGCTTTCACTGCCGATAAAACAGATCGTCTCCGGGTTAGTCGCCCCGGATAAAAGTTCATGGCCAATCAGTAATCCGGATAGCCATGCCGCAGCCGCCTCTGCCGCGAGGGCCTTAAGGATATAACGCCCCCGACAGCGGAAAAGCTCGCTAATCAAATCGGTTTGCTGATGCTGAATACTCTGCGCCGTTTCAATACCGCTTAGAAAGGCTTGGTGTGACCAGCATTGCTCGGGCAATCCCTTGCCAGCACCGAGTGATTAAGCAATAGCGCATACAGCTCACCGGTCATCAGCGTCTGTAATCGGGTCACCTGCTGCTGCTGACGATCGACTCGGAGCCACTTACTGTGGGTGCCGACAGCGGCAAAGTTCTGCGCAGCAGAGAGCATCAACCCGCCGGCCAGTTGCATCTCTTCCCCGCGGCATATTTCATTCACCCGTCGGTCACAGATACCCGGGCGCAGACTCACCGGGTTCGGGATGATCCCCGGCAGCGGCTGGCCTTTACCGAAAAGCGCGCTGAAGCTAAGCGGTAAACTGAAATATCCCGCGTCAGCGAGGCCGATATTGCTGCCAATCATGCCGCACAATATAACCGGCAGCTGTTCATCATAAGCCTCGCCGAGCCGTAACAGTTGCTGCTGCAATATTAACGGCAAGGCATCGCGCTGGCATTTACCGACCCCGCAGTCCGCCTCGACCGTTTTGATCATCCTGCCATCTCGTACGCTCAGCGCCCGAAAATTACTGGTGCCCCAGTCGACCGCGATATAGTTCATGCCTGCCTCTCCAGTACCGCCAGCGGCAGCGCATCGGTCAGTTCCTTCAGCTCCAGACGGGTAATCTCATCCAGACTTTTTGCCGGTTCGCGGACGTAATCACTGCTAAAAATCCCTGCCCGGTGCAGCACGGTTTTATGAATAGCCACGCCGATACCGGGCTGGACACCGTAGCGAAGAAAGGGCAGGTAACGGTAAAAATGGCTCTGGGCTGCTTTTCGATCCTGATGCCAGCAGTGAAGAATGGTATTAATCACGTCCGGGAATTCGCAGGCCGGCATCGTGCCGGTTATCCCCCGGCAGAGTTCTTCAAACAGAAAGCCGGCATTCAGGCCGCCAAACAGGCCGACCCGATCGCCTAATGCCTGTTTCAGTGCGCTGATTTTTAGCGTCGTCGGTGGCTGCTCAACTTTGATGTACTTGATGGTCGGGAAATCTTCGCAAATACGAACCAGCGTCGTTACCGGCATGGTCACACCGGTCATCAGCGGTGCATCCTGAATCATGATATCGATGCTGCAGGCCTGACTGATATCCCGCCAGAAGCGGTAGAGTTCTTCCGGGCCGGGTTTAACCACGGCGGGGGGATTAACCATAGCGATATCGGCACCCCAACGCTGTACCCGGTTGATCTCATCAATTGCGACGGCTGAAGAGGCACCGCCCGCCGCCGCCACCAGCGGCAAATCGCCGACCTGTTTTTTGACGCAGTAAAAAAGCGCCTGCTTCTCATCCTGCGTCAGGGCATAACCTTCAGAGGCATTTCCAAACAGCGCCAGCCCATCAACGCCCTGCTGCAACAGAAAGTGGACCAGGCGTTCAACCGAGGCAAGATCCAGCTCGCCTTGTTCAGTAAACGCGGTGGCCAGAATAGGCACGTTACCTTTTAGCATGTTGCCTCCGTCAGATGTTTACGTAGACCCTCTTCATCGATTTCAATCCCCAGTCCGGCTCCCCTTGGCAACTGATATGCGCCTTGTTCACAGACCAGCGGCTGTTTAAGTAACTGATTAGCGACGTTGAAAACCGGAGGCTGGTACTCAAGCATGAACAGATTAGGTATTGCGGCAGCGGCATGGATTGAGGCGGCGATACACGGCCCCTGACCCACGCTCAGATGAGGGGCTACACGCAGGTTCCAGGTTTCCGCCAGCGCGGCGATATGCATCAGTTCGCTGATACCGGTACGGCCAACATCAGGTTGCAGGATGTCTGCGGCGCGTTGCTCAATCAGCGGCTTAAACTGATAGCGGGTGCGTTCCGTTTCACCCAGCGCAATGGCTATCGGGCTTTTGACGCGCAGTTCACGATGACCGGCAACATCTTCTGGCAGCAGCGGCGCTTCAAGGAAGCCAACACCAAGCGCGTGCAGGCGCTGTGCGAGTTCACTCGCTTCGGTAACGCTGTAATTCCAGTGGGCATCAACGAACAGTTGTGCTTCCGGGCCGAGCGCTTCACGGATAACTTTTACATTGTGGATGTCTTCGCTGACGCCATAACCCAATGCCAGTTTAAAGGCGCTGAACCCCTTTTCCTGCCAGCGTCTGGCCAGCACAGCGCGGGATTCCAGATCCGGTTCCGGCAAGCCGGAGACATAGCAAGGAATGGTCTCGCGGTAGGCTCCCCCGAGCAGCTGATACACCGGCAAATTGAGGATCTGGCCTTTAAGATCCCACAGAGCGATATCTACGGCGGCCAGCGCATCAATATGGTAGCCCGTGATATGGCCGCGATCGCGCATCGCATCGTACATGCGTGAATTCAGCACGGCGCTATCGAACGGCGATCGACCGATAATTAACGGCCTGAACAGCTGGTTGATCAGTTCAGCAATCACCTGCGGCACCACCGGTGCCAGCGCCTCGCCCCAGCCGACGTGGCCGTCGTGGGTGGTAATCTTTACCAGGCAGGTTTCCATCTTGCGGGAATAGACGCAGCGGTATTCAGGGCGATAATAATAATCCGCTTCATCGCCAGTGGCGTTGCCGCCCAGATAGATCTGGTCAGCGGCAATTTTCAGCGGAAAGCATTCAACCTGACTGATTTGCATATTAACTCCGGTTCAGATTAATCAAGGATTTTGCCGGCGGTCTCTTTGGCGAACCACACCGCAATAAAAGAGACGAGGGCAGTGATCATTACGTACCAGGCGGGAGAGAGCGGATCGCCGGTCCAGGCAATCAGGCTGGCTGAGGCCAGAGGCGTTACGCCGCCAAATACCGCTACCGTCAGGTTGTAGGCGACGGCAATGCCGCCGTAGCGAATGGCGGTGGGAAACAGCTCCACCATCGCTGCGCCACAGCCGCCGTTAAACATGGCGACAAATACGCCCAGCAGGCTCATGGCCGCTATCGACGTCATCACCGAACCTTGCGTCATCAGCAACATGGCGGGATAGGTCAGCAGAATGAAGCCGCCACATCCCATCAGCATTAACGGACGGCGGCCCCAGCGATCGGAAAGATAGCCGGTAAGCGGCATACAGACAGCGACACTGAGCAAGCCCAGCGTGGTGATGAGATAAGAGTCGGTCCGGCTGTAATGCAGATGGGTGGAGAGGTAGCCCGGCATAAAGGATTGCAGCACCCAGCTGCTGACCGCTTTAACCACCACAAAGCCGACGCAGAAAAGCAGGGCGCGGCCAGATGAGCTGAGCGTTTTGCGCAGCGGCGATTTCTCGATCTTTCCGCTAGCCTGCAGTTTGTGAAATGCAGCCGAGTCTTCCATATTGCGGCGCATATACAGCCCACCCAGGCCGAGCGGGGCGGCAAGCAGAAAGGGAATGCGCCATCCCCAGTCGTTCATTGCGGCGTCGCCTAACGTATGGGTCAGCAGCAGTACCAGCCCCGAGCCACAAACGAAGGCCATAAAGCTGAAGTTTTCGCTCCAGCAGGTGAGCGTAGCCCGCCGGTTCGGTGCGGCGCTTTCGGCCAGATAAGTAATAACCCCGGAACTTTCACCGCCCGCCGCAAAGCCCTGCACCAGTCGGGTTATTACCAGCAGGATAGGGGCGATAATGCCTGCCTGGTGCCAGGTCGGCAAAATCCCCATCACAAAGGTTGAGAGTGAGGTAATCACAATCACCGTGACCAGCACTTTGCGTCGGCCCAGACGATCGCCCATTGAGCCAAAGAACAGCCCGCCCAATGGACGCATAAGAAAGCCGGAACCGAACACGGCGAAAGACTTTAACAGCGCGGTCGCCGGATCGGCGCTGACAAAAAAGTTGCTGGCGATAATGGCCGCCAGGGTGCCGTACAAGCCAAAGTCAAACCACTCGATAAAGTGACCTATCCCGGCAGACATCATAATTTTGGCGGTGCGTCTGGGCGAACGTTTAACTGTCGTCGGCGCGACCTCAATACCGTACTGGCGGGCTGAATGATCCATACGCTCTCCTGAGGGTAATAACGATGACCACATCGGGTGGCTGTTGGAATGAGCGTATGAGCTTTAGTCGCAGCATGTCGGAACGGGCGAGGATTGCGTGAGGTGGAGCAAAGATTGAATCGTTTTTTTGCTTCACATAGTGAAGCAACCAGCGGCGCGCCGGTTAAATGCAGCCATCTGCCCGGCACCAGTCCTGTTAACTAACCTTTTAATTAACTTGTTAATGAAAAAAACGGCCAGCGCAGCAGAGCGTACTGCTCTCCGCCACGCTGGCCGTTGCGATTTACCGTCAGCGGCACCTATCAGCTACCTAACATCACGCCATCTTCAGCAGCTGCAGCCGTTTCTCGCGGCGGATTTTGCGCTCTTCCATCACTGCAACCATCGCCATCAGAGTGATACAGGCGATAGCGGCGGCATCCAGCGCGGCAAAGGTGCCGGCCCAGCCGGTCAGGCCGAATATCGGCGTGCCGTCGGCGATCATGCCCAGGCCGAGTTTGGCGAAGCTGTCGCCAATCAGATAGGCGAAGGTACCTTTGATGCCATCCGCTGCGCCGATGGCTTTTTTCGGCACAAAGCCGACCGCGGCGACGCCGATTAACAGCTGCGGACCAAATACCAGAAAACCGAGCGCGAACAGCGAAGCCAGATAAATATACTGGTTGCTGGCATGCTGATAGATCCCCAGCGTGGCGATAATCAGCGCCAGCGCTACACAGGCCACCAGCCCGCGACGACCGTTGGCCAGATCGGATAACCAGCCCCACAGCAGCGTGCCGACCAGCGCGCCGACTTCAAACAGGGTAAAGCCCTGAATCGCCACCTCTTTAGAGAGTTTCAGCTCCTGAAACGCGTAAACGGTTGACCACTGATCGATGCCGATGCGCACCACATACAGGAAGATATTGGCGAAGCACAGCAGCCAGATCACTTTGTTTTTCAGCACGTACTCAACGAAGATCTGCCATTTGGTCATCGACTCATCTTCGGCTTCTTTATCTTCTTCGCTCAGCTCTTCACCAAACAGCTCTTCGGCTTTGCCCAGCCCATACGACTCCGGCGAATCACTGCCGAAACGCAGACCGATAAAGCCACCAATCAGCGCAATAATCGACGGGAAGATAAACATCCCAATCACGTGGCCGTCGAACAGATAATTGGCACCAAACAGCGCCACGCCTGCCGCACCGGCACCGCCGAGGTTATGCGAAATATTCCACATCCCCAGATAGGTGCCACGCTTGCGGCGCGGGGTCCATTTAGTGATGGTCGAGTAGCTACAGGAGCCGCCGGTACTCTGGAAGAAACCGCTCAAGGCATAAAACGCAATCATCAGGAACAGACTGACCGATCCGGTGCCCATGCTGGCGCTGAAGCCGAGCATACAGATGGCCGACAGGATCAGCATAAACGGCAGGAACTGCTTGGTGTTTTTGCCGTCGGCGTAATAGGAGACCAGCGTTTTACCGACGCCGTAGGTGATCGAGAAGCCGAGACCAATCATCCCCAGCTGCGTCATGCTTAGCCCGTAGGTGGTGATCATATCGTTCTGCGCAATGTTGAAGTTCTTGCGGATCAGATACATGGTCAGGTAGCCGATAAACACTACCAGATAGGACTGCATAAAGGGTCTGAACCACAGCTTGCGCCGCTCGTCGAGCGGCAGGTCCAGGGTCGGCTTGCGCACCTGATTAAGAAAGGCCAGCATGGATGGGGGTTCTCCTGGTTGGAAAAGCTGCAACGGGCAGCGAATGGCTGGCATTGTAAAAATCAGCCGCCCGCCTGGCCTGAGACAGCCGCCAGGCGAAACCAGGAAAATTTCTTAGTTTTGCCCCACAAGCGGCAAAAAGGAGAGGCGCATCACGCTTCGTCGACCGGACGCGGCGCCTGCGCATTGAGGAATGGCAGCAGCAGCAGTGCGGAGATACCGGCCGCAATCGCAATCACCGCAAAGAAGCCGCTCCAGTGCCAGCTGTCGATCACCCACGCCAGCGGCCAGCCGGAGAGCGACGCGCCAAGATAGGCGAACAGCCCGACAAAGCCGGTCGCCGCACCCGCCGCCTCCTTGTGAGAACACTCGGCCGCCGCCATGCCAATCAGCATCTGCGGACCCGAGATAAAGAAGCCGGTAGTGAAAAAGCACGCCGTCTGCATCACGTAACTGGTGAACGGCATCAGCCACAGCGATCCCACCGACAGCAGAATCCCGGCGGCGAAAATCAGGTTCATCGGGCCGCGGTTGCCGTTAAACAGCTTATCCGATCCCCAGCCGGCCACCAGCGCGCCGATAAATCCGCCCAGCTCAAACATCGTCACCGCTGAATTGGCGGTTACCAGATCGACGCCCAGCGTCTCCGAGATGTAGAGATTGCCCCAGTCGTTGATCGCCGCGCGTACCACGTAAACCAGCACATAACACAGCGCCAGCAGCCAGATGTAGGGGTTCAGCAGCACGTAGCGGGTGAGGATCGCTTTGCGGCTCAGGCCCGCGCCTTCCTGCTGCTGCGCCATCTCCATCTCATCCTGCCGCCAGTCGCCGACCTCGGGCAGGCCAACGGTCTGAGGCCGATCGCGCAGTCGCCAGCAGAGAAACAGACCGGCCAGAATCGCTAATCCGCCGGCCACCATCATCCCGCTGCGCCAGCCGTAATGCAGCGCCACCGCCCCGATCATCATCGGTATCAGTGCGCCACCGACGTTGTGCGCGGTGTTCCACAGCGCCCACCAGCCGCCACGTTCGTTACGCGAATACCAGGCGGTCAGCAGGCGGGCGCAGACCGGCGCGCCCCAGCCCTGGAAGAAGGCGTTAACCGCCCACAGCAACGCAAAGGCCCACAGCGAGGTGGAGAAGCCGAACAGGATGTTCACTACCCCGGTGGCAATCAGTCCCAGCCCCATAAAGTAGCGGGCGTTGGAGCGGTCGCTGACGATGCCGGAGAAAAATTTCGACAGGCCGTAGGTGATGTAAAACAGCGTCGCCAGCAGGCCGATATCGGTACGGGTCATCACGCCGCTGGCGAGGATCTCCGGGGCGGCGGCGTTGAAGCTTTTGCGGGTGAAATAGAACAGCGCATAGCCCAGCCAGATGGTCACCATGATATGCCGTCGCCAGTAGCGATAGCGGCGATCGATCTCCGCTTTATCCTGCAGCGGGGCGGCGTTGGCCGGAGTTTTCAGAAAGCTAAACACATTCACTCCTCACACCGTACGCAGCGGCAAATGAACGCTGACGCGGGTGCCGTGGGTACAGGATATCGCCAGCGTGCCGCCCAGCGCGGCCACCCGTTCGCGCATTCCGGCCAGACCAAAACCCTGCTGGCCGGAACCGGACGGCAGGCCGCAGCCATCATCTTCAATCACCAGCATCACTCGTTCATCCTGCTGCCAGCCTTTGAGCATCACCGCACTGGCGCTGGCGTGCTTCACGATATTGTTCAGGCCTTCCTGGCAGACGCGAAACAGCGTGACGCGCTGGCCTTCGCTGAGCAGGTTCTCATCAATGTGCCAGTCGAGATGGCTGACGATACCGCGATCGTCGAGTTCCATCTCACGCATCAGCGAGCGGACCGCCTGCTCCAGCGAGAGATCGTCTAGCTGACGCGGCCGTAACCGTCCCAGCAGTCGCCGCACCGAATCGTACACTCCCAGCGACAGCTGCTCGATGTGCGCGCCGCTCTGGATCACCCGGCCATTATCGGGTGCCAGCCGCTGGACGATGCCCGCCTGGGTACGAATCGCGGTGATGGTCTGGCCAATGTCATCGTGCAGCTCACGCGCTACCTCCTGGCGCACGCTCTCTTCGGTCTCGACCAGACGTTCAGCCAGCCGCCGGTTGCGCGCCAGCTCATGCTGCAGCGACTGATTAAGCTCACGCAGCCGCTGGATACCGGCACCGAGCAGCAGTCCGGTCAGGCTTTGCGCCAGTAGCGATAGCAGCAGATCGACCGGATGATCGTGCCAGGTCTGGCTGGCAATCAGGGCAATGGCGTTCATCAGGGTAGCGATCAGCGCACCCTGCCAGCCGTAGTGCCACGCCAGCGCAATAATCGGCAGCGCCAGACAAAATGGCGTAAAGCGCGCCAGCTCTGCCGGCAGGCCAAGCTGCAATCCCAGGCTGATGATAAACAACAGCAGATACCAGATAAGATGTCGGGCGCGCCAGTTAACCGGCTGGGAGATCAGCGCCGGTCCCAGCGGCTGCCAGCGGGTACGGGTGAGATAGTGCCAGATGACCAGGCAGGTAGGGGCCAGCGTCAGCCCGCCGGTGAGCGTCAGCAGCAGGGCGTTCAGCATCTCCTGCTGACCGGCCCACGGCAGCGATTGCAGCAGTGCGGCGGCGATCAGCGCGGCACCCTGACGCAGCAGCGTGCGCCAGTCGCGCTGGTGGCGATAACGGGAGATCAGCGCCACCGGCAGCAGCGTCAGCACGCCGCCGACCATCAGCAGTGGCAGATGCGCCAGCGCGACCTGGTGCGACAGCCAGATCAATAGCATCCACTCGCTGGCCAGCAGCACCGGCCAGTAGCCGCGCGGACATTGCAGCATCAGGCCCAGCCGCAGGCCAAACGGAAACAGCAGCACCGCCAGCTCGGGCCGTTGCACCAGATGCAGGCTGATGCTCCACAGGCAGAACCACGCCGCCGAAAAGATGCAGACGCTGGCGGCCACCGATATCAGCCGCGACAGAAGCGGCGTCATTGCCAGCCGTCAAACATGCGGCGCGCCAGCTCGACGTCGTTGCTGACGCCGAGCTTTTCCATCAGGTTGGCGCGGTGGACGTGAACGGTTTTTGGCGACAGGCCCAGCTCGGCCGCAATGGTTTTCACCGGCATCCCCTGCGACAGTTTCTCGGCTACCTGGCGTTCGCGTCGGGTCAGCGGATCCTGACGTCCGGCGGCCAGCTTAAGGGCGATCTCCGGCGTCAGGTAACAGCCACCGGCCGAGACCGTGCGCACGGCAGCGATCAGCTCATCGGGCCGACAGCGTTTGGAGAGATAACCGCGCGCGCCGGCGTTAAGCGCCTGTTCCACCAGCGCCGGACTGTCGTGTACCGACAGCATAATGGTGGCTAAGCCGGCGGGAAGCTGGCTCAGCAGTTCCAGACCGGAGAGATCGGGCATCGAGATGTCGCAGATACAGACCTGCACGCCGCGTCCCGGTAAACCCGCCAGCGCCTCACGGCCCGATCCAAACTCGGCCACAACCTGAAAATCGGGTTCCAGTCCCAGCAGTTGGGCAAACCCGGAGCGGACGATCAGGTGATCGTCAATAAGCGCGATGGTAATCATGATGCGTTCCTGGCGGGTAAATTCGCGCTTACCTTAGCGATAAGCGCGTGGCTGTTCAAGTCGTGAGCAGTCTGGCACGAGGACGGTGGCGGGATGTTGATCCCGGTGGGATCGGAGCGATCGTCAGCGCAGCGGCAGGATCGTCTGGCGTGGCAGGCCGGGCGGCGATCCCGCTCCGGCCAGGTGACGAATTAATGCAGACAGCACTGCTTATATTTTTTACCGCTGCCGCACGGGCAGGGATCGTTACGGCCTGGCAGCTTTTCTACCGAGATCGGCTTCTGCGGCACCGGCACCGCTTCAGGCTGGGAGATCCAGTGATCGTGCAGCGCCAGCGCAGCAGGGCGGATCGCCTCAATACTGGCTTCCATCTCGTCCGGCGTCATCGCATCCAGTTTTTCGAGATTCTCTTCCACGCCGTGTAAGGCGATGGCGTCCAGCGCCGGTTGCAGATCCTGCGGCAGGGCAGACCAGTCGGTCAGCGATACGCCGCGCATGTAGCCGAAGCACCACTCTTCAACCACGGTAAATTCCAGACCTTCCATCTCACGGATGCCAAACAGTGGTTCGAACTGCTCAGGGAATTCAGACAGCCGGTCAGCCACATCATTCATGTGCTGAAAACAGAGCTCCATAAAACGCGTCATTTCACGTTCGTTGCTCCATTTTGGGATCTGCTTCTCGCCGCCCCACAGCGCCACCAGCCATTTGCTGGGTTCGACGGTGGTCGGTCCGGACAGCACGGCGGTCAGCAGACCGTCCAGCTCGGAGACATCCAGAATCGACGCTTCGCTGCCATATTTTTCCAGCATATCTTCCAGCCATTGCAGCTCTTTCTCGGACAGTGGGCCTTCTTTCATGCGGTTGCCTCCCGGGCATTTCAAAAATGTGAGCACGGCGTTCAAGCCATAAAGCCGCAGCAGTGTACACCCTTGCGCGCTGCAACACAGCTTACCTCAGGCCGGGCAGGTGGTTTCAGTTGCCGGCACGGCGACCCTCAATCCGCCGGTTACACCACTTTTAGTCGGTTTAGCGCGCTATAGCCGACTGTCGCTTTGTGATACATTTTTGCGCGACAGCGGGTCTGTTACATCACGATCAAACTTAATTAACTGATTATTATAATAAAAAATGAGAACAGACTTTTTCTCCGGTCGGGCGAGCACGCTTCGCACCTGGCGGGATCTCCACCGCCGTGCCTCAGGCCGATTCAGAATAATAGCCCTGCTGTGGCCTGCCATCATCCTGATCCTCGCGGGTTGTGGCACTCTGTCGCAGACGTCGGCCCCGGTCGGCGACCGCGTTTACCTGACTCACGCCACCTTCCATGAAAATGTTGACGACATTGTGCGTCACTACATGCAGCAAAAGCAGGTTCCCGGCATCAGCATTGCGATCGTTCATCGTGGTGGTCCGGCACAATTTTACGCTTATGGGGTGACCGATCGGCAGCACCGTTATCCGATTACGCCCGACACGCTGTTTGCGCTCGGTTCGCTGAGTAAAGGGGTGACGGCAGAGGTGATTAGCCAGCTGGTGAATCAGGGCCAGCTGCACTGGCACGACACGCTGGCCGATCTGCTGCCTGGGGTGCGGCTGAGCGAGGACGCAAAACGCATTACGCTGCTGCAACTGGTCACCCACACCGCTGGTCTGCCGCGTCAGGATATGGACTTGCCGATGCTGCATCAGTTCATCCGCTATCTGGGCAATGGCGAAAACTTCTATAGCAATCTCGACAGCGATGCGCTGCTCGATTATCTCGCCGATTTCTCTGCGCCAGCGGTGCGCGTGCCGCATTACTCCAATCTCGGCTATGCGCTGCTCGGTTATATTCTGCGTGAACGCTTTCATCAGGATATCCAGTCGCTGGCCTCAACGCTGATTTTTACGCCGTTGCAGATGACGCACAGCAGCTTCCGGCCCGAAACGCTGGCCGGGTATCCGCTGCGCGCACTCGGTCACGCCGGCGATCAGCCCAAATTTATCGCCCGTGGCGCGCTGACGCCGGACTGGCATTTCCACGGCAACATGGTGGCGGCAGCCAGTCTTTACAGCAATGCACGCGATTTGATCGCTTATCTGCGTGCGCATCTGAGCGCCACCGGCGATCGGTCGCTGGATCAGGCCTTTGCCGCGGTGAATCGGGCGTGGTATCAACAGGGAAGCCAGGCACAGAATATCGCCTGGGTCACCGATCGGGTCGCGGGAGAGCAAATAACCTACCAGGTCGGTTACATTGGCGGCTATGCCAGCTTTATCGGCTACGATAAAGCCCGTGGCAACGCGATTGTAGTGCTGCAAAACGCCTTTAACTGGAGCAACTATTTAGGCATTGCGTTGTTGGTCGATCTGGCAACTAAGGATAAAGTGGTTGGACAGTAACCGGTGCGTGGTGAAACGAATAGCGTCGTCTTTCCTTACACTTAGCTTTGACGCGAGGGGAACTGTATCGCTATAAAGATTGTCTTTAGCCTGTCTACCGTCACTAAAATCAATTTAACGTGGAAATCATTATGCGCAGGACTCAACGTGTACTTTTCTCAATGGGATTACTGGTTGGCTCGCTGAGCCTGATCCCTGCTGTGCAGGCCGCCGGTGAAGCAACGGATACCGTTCCGCCGCCGCCACAGATTCAGCCTGCTAATCCTGATGCCCAGTCGCAGCCTGGCGCGGTTAACGCTCAGCCGGATGCCGGTGCCGCACAGACTGAGGCGCCATCCAGCTCACAATCGAATGATGGCATTACGCCGACCACGCCAGCGCCGTCGACTGGCGGACAGCCGAACTACGATCTCAACACCATCATCATCGACTACAAACAGTATAAAGTCGGCGACACGGTGCCAGAGAAGTACACTGATAAAACCTACACCATTACCGAGTGGCAAAAACGTAATCTGCCTGCGCCGCAGGAGAATACCCACTGGGCCTATATCAACGCCAATTACATCCTGATTACCAATGACACCGGCAAAATCGTCATGGGGAAATCGGGCGATATCTTCTTCCGCGGTTAAAATAAGCGGTTAAAAAATCAGCCGGTCAGCACGACCGGCTTTTTTTTAGCTGAAACGCTCCGCACCAAAGCTTGCCAGCATCGGATGTTTTTCGCCGCTGATCATCTCGTCCGCCAGTAATTCCCCGACAATCAGCGCCAGCGTGGCACCGGAGTGGCTGAACGCCACGTAACAGCCCGGCACCTTTTGCAGTTCACCCAGCACCGGATCGCCATCACCTGGAATCGGCTTGAGGCCAATCTTCCAGCTCTCAGCTTTGAGCGGCCGATCGCCACGCAATAACCGGCTGGCTTCCTGCGCCAGCTGCGCCACCACCTGCTCATCAATCCGGTATTCCCCGTCGGCCAGCGGCTGGATATCAGCTTCATACCAGTCGTGATCGAGCGCAAAACGGTTGCCAGGATTGGGACGAACCGCGGCGCGCGGGGTGTTCAGCACCGCTTTCAGCGGCTGGGCGGACGGTTCGGTGATCACCAGCATCGAAACCGGCGAGCCGTTGGGGATAGTCACACCGAGCGGTGCCACCACATCCGGCGTCCAGGGACCGCAGGCAACCAGCACCGCATCGGCGCGCAGCTCGCCTTTATCGCTACGAATGCCACAGGCCCGGCCCCGATCGGTGATCACGCTGGCTTTACCGGCGTGTTCTACCACTTCGCCGCCCAGTGCGCGGAACTGATTGACCAGATAATCCACCAGATGCGGCAGGCTGACCCAGCCTTCACCGGGATTAAATATTGCCTGGGCCGCCAGCGCATCGGGATCGACCGCAGCATCCGCCTGCGCCACGTTTTCAGCCGTGATCAGCTGTGAATCGTAGCCGTGGGCTTTTTCATAGTCGTGGCGCGCCTCCGTCGCGGCAACATCGTTATCCGACCAGCAGATCCCGCCGTCAAACCGCAGCCAGTCGAGTGTCGGATGCCGGGCAAACAGGGTGCGATAGCGATCGATGCCGGCCATACGTAGCGCATGATAAGGTTTCGACCGCTCGCCCGCTGAGTTGAGCCACGACAGCGAGCGTCCTGAGGCGCCGGAGCAGAGCGCGGCTTCGGTCACTAAGGTTACCGCTGCCCCGCGTTTCGCCAGCTCGAGCGCCGTCGATACGCCCAGCACGCCACCGCCCAGCACCACCACTTTCATTTCAGTTTTTACCGCCATTATCAGGTTCCTTACTCAGTTACAGCACTTCAGAGAGAAAACGTTGCAGGCGCGGTGACTGCGGCGCATCGAAAATAGCGGCTGGCGGCCCGGCTTCGACAATCTCGCCTTCGTCCATAAACACCACCTGATCCGCCACTTTGCGCGCAAAGCCCATTTCATGCGTTACCACCACCATCGTCATGCCGCGACGACAGAGATCGGCCATCAGCGTCAGCACGCCTTTCACCAGTTCGGGATCGAGCGCCGAGGTCGCCTCATCAAACAGCATCACCTCCGGATCCATCGCCAGCGCGCGAGCAATCGCCACCCGCTGCTGCTGGCCGCCGGAGAGATCGCGTGGCCGGTGATCGGCGCGCGGACCCAGACCAACCTCTTCCAGCCGCTGACGGGCAATCGCCATCGCCTGCGCTTTGGGCAAGCCTTTGACGCGCCACGGGGCCAGCGCCACGTTCTCCAGCGCGCTGTGATCGGGAAACAGGTTGAAGTGCTGAAACACCATGCCAATCCGCAGCCGCAGTGCGTCCGGTTTGTCGCGCAGTACCGATCGGTCGGCCAGCAACACATCGCCCGATTTCGGTTCATGCAGCCGGTTAATACCGCGCAGCAGGGTCGATTTGCCCGAGCCGGATGGCCCGATAATGCAGGTGGTGCTGCCGGGCGCGACCCGCAGCGAGACGTTACGCAGCACCTCAATCGGGCCATAGGCGAGGGTCAGATCGCGCAGCTCCAGGCTGGCTCCGTGCCAGCTGGCGCTGGTTGAGCGGTTATTCATGGTTGCCTCCGGTCAGCGGGTGAGTGGCCAGCGTGCCGTTGGGCCGTCTGACTTCCTCCACCTCTTTTAAACCACTTTGCGGCGCGGTCAGGCGACGGCGGCCGGTGCGGTAACGCACATCCACGTAGTTGACCATGTGCGTCAGCGGCACGGTGATGATCAGATAGAACAGCCCGGCCAGCATCAGCGGCGACAGATTGCCGGTCAGCACCGCCGCATCCTGGCCGACGCGAAACAGCTCGCGCTGCTGGGTCATCAGCCCCAGCAGGTAGACCAGCGACGAGTCTTTAATGATGGCGATGAACTGATTGACGATGGCGGGCAGCACCCGGCGGATCCCCTGCGGGATCACCACCAGCCGCATCGCCCGGCCATAGCTCATCCCCAGCGCGCGACAGGCTTCCATCTGGCCGCGTTCGACGCTCTGAATGCCGGCGCGGAAAATCTCGCCCATGTAGGCGCTGGCAATCAGGCTGAGGGCGAAGATCCCCAGCGGGTAAGGCGTCGGACCGAACAGCTGATAGCTGAATCGCGCCAGGCCCTGACCAATCAGCAGGATGGTCAGAATCGACGGCAGACCGCGAAACAGATCGGTATACAGCCGGGCGGGCAGGCGCAGCCAGCGCGAGGGCGAAATGCCCATCAGCGCCAGCAGCAGGCCAAACAGTGTGCCAAGCAGGGTGGCCGCCAGCGAGATAATCACCGTATTCACCAGCCCGGTGGTCAGCATCTGCGGCAGCACTTCCCTCATTGAGGAAAAATCAAAGAAGGTGCGGGAAAGAATCGTGAGCAAGTCCATCGCCGTCTCCATGCAGTGCGGGGCATTCCCCGGTTAACTCAGGACGCGAACGTCCGCCGCTTTACTGACCGCCAGGCAGATACTGTTTGGGCATTGGCGAGCCGGGGAACCACTTCTGATAGAGCCGCTGCCAGGTGCCGTCCTGCATCGCCGCTTTAATGGCGCTGTCCAGTGCGGCCTTAAAGGCGGGTTTGCCTTTGGCGATGGCGATACCGGCCGGGGCGTCAAAAGAGGGGATATCGGCAGCAGAGACCAGCTTGAAGCGTTCGGCGTAGCTTTTGGCGGCCTCATAGTCGAGGAAGATGGCGTCTAGCGTGCCATTATTGAGCGCCGAGACCGCGCTGTTGTTATCCGGGAAGCGCACGATGTCGGTCTGGGTGAAGTGTTCCACCGCGTAGTTCTCCTGCAGCGTGCCCTGAACGACGCCAAGCCGCCGTTTTGCCAGACTGGCGACATTCTTCACGCCGCTGTCGCTGCGGGTCAGCACGGTGAGAAAGCCCGCCAGATAGCCAGTAGAGAAATCGACGGTTTTTTCACGTGCCGGGGTGATGCCGATCGCCGCGACCGCCGCATCATACTGACCGTTGGCGACCGCCGGCATGATGGCGGAGAAGTCCTGACCGACAAAATCGACCTTATCGATTCCCATGCGATGGGCGACATTTTTAAAGAATTCGACGTCAAAGCCGGTGAACTGACCGCTGGCATCGGTGAAGGTATAAGGTCTGGAATCGCCGACGCTGGCGACGCGTAGCTGGCCCGGTTCGATCAGGCCGTAGGGATTGTCATCGCTGGCAGCCAGCGTAGAGAACGAAAGTGCACAGAGTGCGAGCAGGGTGCTGAACGTCTTACTGAACACAGTGCCGAACAGCATGCCAGGCCGTTTGCCCGGTTTGGTTTGCGATTTCATAGCTCATCCGTTTTTGCAGGTTTAAACATCAGAGACTGTTGAGCCGGTGATTATTTTTGAGACCGGTCTCAACGCAGGTGACACCTTGTGGACGTGGGCGTTGTGAGACCGGTCTCAAGGGGTTACAATGAGTTTAAGCACAGCCTTTTTTCGGCGTCAATCTTCCTGTCATCAACCTGTGATTCAAAATAATTATGACCAGCCAGAAATTACGTTCTAAAGCACCCACCGTGGCGGATGTGGCGCGCGCGGCAAAGGTTTCCAAGGCCCAGGCGGCGCGTGCGCTCGGGGGCTATGGCGCGGTCAGTGATGAGGTGCAGGCGCGGGTAAACAGCGCCGCTGCCGCACTGGGCTACCGTCCGAATGAGCTGGCGCGCAGCATGAATACCGGGCGCTCTAACACCATCGGTGTCATTGTCGGGGATATTGAAAATCCCCACTTCGGCCTCGCCCTGCGCGGCATGGCGGATGTGGCGCGTACCGCCGGTTACCATCTGCTGCTCAGCAACAGCGACGAAAAGCTGCAGGCTGAACAGGATGCGGTACGGGTGATGCTGGAGAAGCGGGTCGACGGCATTATCGTGGCCCCCAGTTGTTCAGAGCGCGATCAAAACAGCCATCTGATGCAGGTGCTGGAAGAGGGCCGGGCGCTGAAACTGTTCGATCGTGCAGTTACCGGCCTTGATGTCGAAGCGATCTGCTGTGAATTCACCAAAGTGGCGGCTGACGCCACCAGACGGTTACTGCAGGCCGGCCATCGTCATATCGCCTATGTCACCAGCATGGCGCTGACCGGTGACTACCGTGCGCCAGCTGATTTTGGCCTGACGCCGGTTGCCCAGCGCGTCGGTGGCATGATGCAGGCGTTTGCCGCGGCGGGAGTGGAATTTGATCCGTCGCTGGTAAAAGTGAATGCGCTGGATGAAGCGCAGATCGCCCGCATCGTGGCTGAGCTGTGGCAGCGCCCGCAGCCACCCAGTGCGCTGGTGGCCTCTGACAGCGTAGTAGCGATGTGGCTGCTGCGTGAAGTGACGCAGCGCGGGCTGCGCATCCCGGCGGATCTCTCCTTCGTGATGTATGACAACTTTCCATGGAGCGAAATTGTGACGCCGCCGCTGACGGTAGTGGCGCAACCGGTATACGAGATGGGGCGTGAAGCGGCACGCCGGCTGATTGCCGAAATTCGTGGCGAAGCGGCCGGTCCAATGCCGCGCTTTGATGCCCGGCTGATACTGCGGGAATCGATTGCTGCTCCGGCCAGCGACAGTGAGCCACGCGGCAGACGTTAACCCGGCCAGCCCAGCACCCGGCGCAACTGTCGTACCGCCGCGGTGATCTGCGTGCTGCTGCTGTTGCCATAGCCAATCACCAGGCCGCGCTGTGCCGGTTCGGTCAGATAAAAGGTCGAGAGTGCCGCAGGCGCGTAGCCAGCCTGGATCAGCCTGTTGGCTATCGCCACGTCATTCTGATGCGCCTCGATTGGCAAGACCAGATGCATTCCGCTGTCGCCACCCAGTAAGGGTATCGGCTGGCCCGCGGCCTGCTGCAGTTCACTGCGCAACAGGGCCTGACGCTGGCGATAGAGGCGGCGCATTTTACTCAAATGCCGGCTGTAATCGCCGCTGAGAATAAAGCGTGCCAGCGCCTGCTGCTCCAGCGGATTACCGCCACGTAGCAGCTGATGCAGCGCCGGTCGCAGATTACTGACCAGCGGCGCGGGCAGCACCATAAAGCCGATACGCAGGGCAGGGAACAGCGTCTTGCTGAAGGAGCCGAGATAGATCACCGGCGCGTTATCGGTCATCCCCTGCATGGCGGCAATCGGCTCGCCGTGGTGCCGGAAGTCGCCATCATAATCATCTTCGATAATCCACGCCTGCTGCTGCCGCGCCGCCGAAATCAGCGCCAGCCGCCGGGCTGCGCTCATCACCGCGCCAGTCGGATACTGATGGGTTGGCGTGGTGTAGATCAGGCGCGGTGGGGACTGTTGCCAGTGTTGCGGCTGCGGAGCCAGGCCCTGCTGATCGATGGGAATCGGAACCACGCGCAGATCGCCGGCTTGCATGGCCGCTTTGGCCCCACGATAGCCTGGATCTTCAACCCAGCCGTGGTCACCCGGATCGCTCAGCAGAGTGACGCACAGCATCAGCGCCTGTTGCGCTCCTTCGGTAATCACAATCTGTCCGGCATCACACCGAACACCGCGCGTGATACGCAACTGCTGCGCCAGTGCGGCACGCAGTTCAGGATCACCCAGCGGGTCGCCATAACCCAACTGGCGCGGTGGCGTGTGGTTCAGCACATGATTAAGCGCCCGACGCCAGGCGGCTAACGGAAAATGATTCAGCGCCGGAATGCCGGGGCGCAGCGGCAGCGTTCCGGTATCGAAACGCTGGCTGAGCTGAAGGGCATCAAGCCGTTTTGCCAGCGGCCAGTGAGCCAACCCGTTGTCATCTGGCCGGGCTGTCGGTAACGCCAGCAGGCTGACGCGGCTACCCTGCCGATCGCTCATCAGATAGCCCTCCGCCTGCAGCTGGGTCCAGACGTTAAGCACCGTATTACGTGAGACCTGTAGCTCAGCGGCCAGTTGCCGGGTGGCAGGTAACATCGCGCCGGCAGCCAGCTGGCCCTGCAAAATGCCCTGTTTAATCCGCTGGTAAAGCTGCTGCTGCAGCGTGGTTCCGGCGGCTGGCGTTAACGGTGCCAGCAGTAAAGGATGGCTCTCCGGCTTCATGGCGCGCTCCCGTGGATCTATCATTTTCAAACATTGTGGTACTTTTTAACCCACCATGATAGTGGCAATCTGCAGGCATCATCTGAAGCCTGGAGGCGATATGTCACAACACACTAATCAGTATGGTCAGCCGGTCGGGGTCGATTTACCGGACTGGCAACCCCGTCCTTTTCCGCAGCCGCAGGTTTTCACTGGCGAAGTTTGCCGGCTTGAGCCGTTCAGCGTGGCGCGCCATGGCGAAGCGCTGTTCGATGCCTACGCCGCGGCGGAAGATGGCCGCGACTGGACCTATATGTTTGTCGGGCCGTTTGATAACCGGCAGGTGTGGCAGGAGCATGCGGCGCAGCTGGAGGCCAGCCGTGACCCGCTGCACTTTGCGGTAATCGATCTTGTCAGCGGGCAGGCGGCAGGCAGCCTGGCGTTGATGCGGATTCAGCCGGAACATGGCGTGATCGAAGTCGGACATGTGGCGTTTTCACCTCATCTGAAGCGGACCCGCATGGCGACGGAAGCCCATTTCCTGCTGATGCGTTACGCCTTTGAGACGCTGGGTTATCGCCGCTATGAGTGGAAGTGTGATAGCTGCAATGCGCCATCACGTCGGGCGGCAGAACGTCTTGGTTTCCGCTACGAAGGCGATTTCCGCCAGGCGATTGTTTACAAAGGCCGCAGTCGCGATACCAGCTGGCTGTCGATCATTGATGGCGAATGGCCGCAGGTGAAAAAGGGCCTGCAGCGCTGGCTGGCCAGCGACAACTTTACTGCCGATGGCCAGCAGCGCGAAAAGCTGGAAACATTGCGCAAGCTGCCCTGACCGGTCGCTGCTTATTCAGATAAACAGGGTTTTCACGGCCGCCACCAGCAGGGTGGTGGTCATCACCATTAACAGTCGCTTAATCCAGCGCATGTCGTTTTTCACTGTCATCACTTCATCTCTGAGATTCTCGACCGTTCGGGTTAAGCTGATCAGGCCAGCCTCGAGCTTATCGACTTTGATTTCAACCTGGTTAAGCCGGATACCCAGCTTATCGACTTTTCTTTCAACGTGCCCCAGACGCTCATCGATCTGGTCAACTTTGCGTTCCACGTTGCCGAGTCGCTCATCGATCTGGTCGACTTTTCGTTCAACATTGCCGAGTCGCTCATCCATCAGGTCGACTTTTCGTTCAACATTGCCGAGTCGCTCATCTATCTGTTCAACTTTTCGGTCAACCTGATCGACTTTGCGTTCAACATTGCCGAGTCGCTCATCTATCTGTTCAACTTTTCGGTCAACCTGATCGACTTTGCGTTCAACATTGCCAACCCGCTCATCGATTTGTTCGACTTTTCGGTCAACCTGATCGACTTTGCGTTCAACATTGCCAACGCGCTCATCTATCTGTTCAACTTTTCGGTCGACCTGATCAACTTTGCGTTCAACATTGCTAACGCGCTCATCTGTCTGTTCAACTTTTCGGTCGACCTGATCGACTTTGCGTTCAACATTGCCAACGTGCTCATCGATCAGTTCAACTTTTTGTTCGACCTGATCGACTTTTTGCTCAACGTGGCCGACGCGCTCATCGACCCGGTCGACTTTTTGTTCAACCCGGCTGAGTTGCTTATCGTCTGGCTGGTCCGGTTTTCCCTGCTGCATATCCGTAAAGATCTCCACCATCGCCTCCGCTTGCTGCTCATCGATCCCTGCCCGCTGCAGGGCTTTAAAGGCCTGGTGGGTCTTCATCATGGTGCTTGTCATGTCTGCCTCTCTCCCGGCAATACGGCGATAGCGAGAGGATGACAGATCACACAAAGGGTACCACTAAGCCGGTTGTACTTTGCGCGCCTTTCCGAAAAATATCAATTAGTTCAACAAGTAACGTGCAGTGGATTGCGAGCGGTCTCGCAACCTTCGGCGTCTGATGCGGGAAGATCTCCTCTGCGTGAATCCGCAGAGGAGAAGAGAAAAGCAGGCGTTATGGCTGAGGCACGATCTTGATTTCCACCATGCCAATGCCCAGTTTGCGTGGGTCCTGACCGGTGATATTGCCGATATTACTCAGCTGCGGTTCCGGCGGCGCAATGGTCAGTTGGTGCGTGGCGGTCGGGTTGTCAAAATGCAGCGTATGGGTAGAGAAGGTTTCACCCAGCGACAGCAGTTGCTGCTGATCGCCAACCCGCACCGGGATCTGGCGGTGGACGTTAGCTCCATAAGCGCGAGCGGTAATCACCAGGTCAAACTTCGGCGGTAGCGGATCGACGTACTCTATCTTCACTTCCGGCGCGAGATTAGCGTTAGACCAGCGACCCCAGCTTTCCGGTCGGGAAATGCCGCTAAAACGCTTGATGCTCTGCGGTGCGCCAGGCACGTCGAGCCGGAAGCTGTCGGCGCTGTAGCGAATGTCGTTATCTTCGATGCGGATCTGCGCCAGATTGCGCTGATAAGCCGCATCGCTGGTCGGTGTGGTCGGGAATTTCACTTTACCTTTCCACTGTGGCTGATCGATATGCGTTACCGCAGGCGTTGCGCCGAGCTGGCCCATTGCCACACAGAGATCGCCGGACAGCGCCAGCGACGGCTGCCAGAGTCGCGCCATTTTGAAACAGCGATCGACCCACAGAAACTTATCGGTCGAGGTGAAATCGGCCAGCTGATAGCGCAGCGGTGCCGAATATTCCCCTTCCGGCATCGGCTCAACATGCTTATCACTGATGCGGAACAGAATCGGTAACCGGAAGGTGGTACCCGAGAAGCTAAAGGTATTTTTCACCTGATCGACGGTAAAGCTGTCCATCATCTTCGGGAAATTCCACAGCTGGATAATATCCGGCTTCCAGCTCATCACCTTACTTTTCATATCTTCAAACTGCGTCGATAGCGAAACGCTGCTCAGGCTGCTGCGGCCCAGACCAATCGCGTTGTCACCGCCGAGAATATCCAGCAGCGTCGCGCCGTTATCCAGCGTGCTGCGGCGCGCATCAATCACTTCTGCCTGCGGTTTATCGCCGCGGATCACCATAAAAAGATCGTGGCGCGGCTGCTTAATCAGGTACTGGTGGGCGGTGTTATTCATCGCCAGATGATCGGAGGTCACCACAATCACCGTCTGTTTAAACCACGGTGAGGCTTTAATCCGGTCAATCAGGCGCGCGACGTGCTCCTGCGAACAGGCCACCGCGCTAAATGACTGGTTTGGTTTGCCATCAAAGCTGTAGCTCTTGCGTTCACAGCTGCGGGAGATAAAGCCATCGGGATGATGGGTATCGACCGTCAGGGTGAACAGCGCAAACGGTTTGTTGGCTTTTGACAGTTCCTGATATTTTTCAAACACCTCATCCATCACCGTATCGTCGTAATAACCCCAGTTGTTGCGATAGGTCGGATCGGCAACGCGGCTTTTCAGCTCCTGCGCGCCGTAAAGGTTGGCCGGATCAAAGCCGTGTGATTTCAGGAACACATCTTTGCCGGCGAAGCGCAGATCAGCGCCCTGAATAAACCAGTTGTCGTAGCCGGAGTTTTTCAGGATGTCGCCCAGACAGACGTTTTGCGGATAGAAGCTGGAGAGCGAGGCTGAGGCATTGCCGTCAAACGGCGCAAACAGCGGAATGCCGCACATTGAGGCGACCATGCCAGCGATAGTGTAATCGGTACCCGGCAGCTGCTCAGTCTGGCTGAAGTCGATGCTTTGCTCTTTCAGGCGGCTGAGCTCCGGTGCCAGGCCGGGAAAAGCGTGCTGATCAAAATAGGTGCGCTCCAGGCTTTCGCCGTAGATATAGACCACGTTGAGGTGCGGCTGCGCAATGCGGTTACGTGGCACTTTGTAGAACGCATCGAAGTCGGAATCGGCCAGCTGGGTGTGCGACACAATCAGGGACGCCACCTGACGAAATGCAGGTGTGGTCTGCACTGAACCCAGCGCGCAGGCCACCGCCAGCAGCGACCAGCCGATATGATGTGGCCGCTCACGCCGCCGCAGTATCCACGACAGCAGGCAGAACAGCAGAAACAGCACGATGATCAGCCCTATGCCCGGCACCACATATTTACTGATACCGGCACCGGTCAGGCTGTTGGTCAGGGTATAGAGCACGGCATCATTGATGCCGTCGCCGGTGAAGTAGTTGCTGGCGTAAAGCGTTGCATTCAGCACCACAAACAACACCAGCAGGATTAACACCACAAAGAACCAAAATTTGTTACGCCCGGCTTTACAGGAATAGATAGCAATAGCGGCCAGAAACAGCCCAAGTGACGCTAATTCGGACAACGGCAAATCCTCTGTTGATATGAGTACGCGGCGCTTCAGACTGCCGGCCACCTTCGGGGGGATGGTTTTTCGACAATCTATATTGGCTGTAACCCGGCTGCAACACATCCAGCCAGATTTGTGCGGTGAGGATCATATTGGTGACAGAGAGCATCGGCGGGGAGTTTATCAGGCCTGACGGCGGCTGGCGCGCACCGTCAGCAGAGCAAAGCGGACTGTAATTTCAGAGTTTGCCGGTCAGGTATTGCGCCTCACCATCAGCAAAGCTCCAGTCGCCTTTGTCATTGGTGATAAAGCTGATCATTAAATCGTTACCCTGCACGCCACAACTTTCGCGCAGCTCGCGCGCCAGCTCCGCCATGAAGTGCTGTTTCTGTTCGCTGCTGCGCGGGCTGGTGTAGACCCGCACCATGACCAGATTATCGCTGCGGCTGAATCCCAGCCCGGTATCCTGAAACACCATCTGGTGGCGCTTGTTTTCCTGAACAATCTGGTAACGATCGCGCTCAGGAACCTGAAACGCGGTGAGCACGGCCCGGTGTGCTGCATCCAGCAGCGTACGCAGTTCGGATTCTGAACGACCCTGAATAACATCAAATTGCAGCAGTGGCATCGGCTTTTCCTCGCGGTGAGAGTGATAGTCTGTTGTGACTATAGTGACCACTTTATCCGCCGGGAAAAAGCGCGTAGCCTGAACTTATTATTCACTATATTGAACAATCAAGATGAAAGAGATGAAGACCGATGCGCTGTGGGATCACCTGCACTGGCTGACGGTGCTGGCCGAGCAGGGCAGTTTTACCCGTGCCGCAGAGCGGCTCGACGTCAGCAAAGCGGCGATGAGCCAAAAAATCAAAGAGCTGGAGCAGATGGCGGGCGTGCTGCTGGTACAGCGTACTACCCGCAGCGTGCGTCTGACCTCGGCGGGTGAAAAGCTGGTGGAGGAGTTGCGCGAGCCGTTTGCCCGTATCGAACAGAGCTTTTTCAGCGTGCGTGATACTGCCGGTCCGGTACGGGGACTGGTGCGCATCACCGCGCCGGTGGCGTTTGCCCGTCAGCAGCTGGTGCCGATCATTGGTGAGTTTCTGCGTGACTATCCGCAGGTCCGCCTGCAGCTCGACGTAACGGACCGCATTGTGTCGCTCAGCAGTGAAGGGTTTGATCTGGCGATACGCCACAGCGACACGCTACCGGAAACCCATGTGGCGCTGCCGCTGTGTGAGACGCGCACGCTGCTGGTGGCGTCACCGGCCTATCTGGCGGCGCAGGGTACGCCGCTGATGCCGCAGGATCTGGCCCGGCATAACTGCCTTTACTATCCACGCGGGGTGGAATCGCCACGCTGGAGCTTTGTGACCGACGGCGATAATGAGCGGATCCAGGTGCGGATTCAGGGCTGTTTTGCCACCAATAACAGTGAGTCGATCCGCGATGCGGCGCTGCAGGGATTAGGCATTGCGATGCTGCCGGACTTCAGCGCCCGGGCGGCGCTGGCAGCCGGTTCACTGCAACAGGTTCTGCCTGAATGGCAGGCGGTCGAGGCGTTCGCCGCCCGCCTGTGGATTGTGCGTCCCTGGGCGGCGCAGGTGCCACGTGCGGTCACCACCTTTGCCCACTGGTTACGCGCGCGCTTTGACGGTTAGCGGCAGCGCCAGCGTCGGGGCGGTCTGCTGCATCATCTCACCCATCAGGCTGCGGCGATTGTACAAACCCAGCCGCAGATTGAAGTCGAGATGCAGCCGTTCGTTTCCGGTTAACTTGATGATTGGCGGCGGCGTTTGCGGTCGTTGCTGAAACAGCACGGAATGGGCGAAGGCGCTGCTGCTGTCAGCGTGCAGGCGCTGATAGTAGTAAGCGTTAGCTTCCCCTTTCCGCAGGTAGAGATTGGCCCGTCGGTATTCGCGCATCGCTACCTGTTGGGCCAGTGACAATAGCTGGCGCGATGGATTATCAATGTTCTGCACAATCATCGGGAAATCATCGCGCTTTTTCAGTTCCTGAAAATAGTTCTGAATGCCGACGTTTTTCACCGGTGCCAGCTGTTTCAGCCACTCGCGGATAAACGGATTTTGCGGCGCAGCGGCGACAAACCAGCTTTCGATCACCGGGGCGAGGAAATTCAGGGTTGATTGTTCGCGGTAGTAACCGATTAAATCCATCGACCGCTCCAGATGCACGCGATGGACCCAGGCGAGATCTTCAAATAACAGGGTACTGCAATCAATGCCGATGCCGCCGTAACGGTGAATCAGTTCGAGACGAATGATTTCACTTTTATGCGCCAGCGTCAGATCGGAAGAGATAAAGTCAAGATCGGGCAGCCACTGCGACAGGATGTGCTGAGTAATCAGATAAACCTGGTGATCGGGATTATCCCGCCGGATTTTACTGATATTCAGCGCCATTGAGGTAGGCAGCTGATCGTTATGCCAGTACATCCAGACAATCTTCGGAATTTCCGGCAAGCTTTTCTGCTGCGATATCAACACGACGTTCTCTTCCTGCCCCGGGTCATATTCCGGTGCGCTAAAGACGCTGTGTCGTTTTTTATTCCATAACATCTGGCTACTGAATGATATTCTTTTCCAGTTGCGCCAGATCTTATGCGCAGGTCGTTGGCGATGTAAAGTCATGGTGCACCTGTTGTTTTTATTTTCCCGTCATATTGCAGCACCTGCGCGCCCCATAATTAACGCGATGGCGGGGCGATGCAGCCTGGCGGCAATCTCAATCAGTGCGGGAATTATTAAAGGGTTTCCCTGATGGTGGCGCAGTGTAAAAGCGCGCGCTAGTTTCCTCACGGCGGTTTAAATTGCACTGCACCTTTTTAATAAAACATTATTTACCTATAAGCTATGTCTTTTTTTGACTTTCGGATAATACGGAAATAAACCGGGCAGCCGATGAAAATAATAGATTAAGCGGACTGTATTATTTATTTAATCACTCTTTTTCGCCGGTATAAGGAAAGTCTGAATCGCGCGGCGGAGTTATCGCCGCTGCTGCGGCCTGGTGGCTTTTTCGGCAGCGGATTGCGCTTAAACTGCCGCGTTAGCCCGGCTCATCAATCGCTCACGGCGTGCCGCGCGTTAACGATTGTCTACGCTTAAGAGGATCTTACTGAGAAAGGAGCGCGCATGCAGAGTGATTCTCACGGTTTACTGGCGGTAGATAAACGGGGCAATCGCGTCCTGTTTCTTAACCCGGAGACGTTTGCGGTCGAGCGGGAGCTGAACGCCTTTCCACCGCGACCGCATGAACTGCTGATGCTGACGGCGTGGGGCAAAGCCTATGTGCCGATTTATGGCGATGGCGTTCATGGCAACAATCCGCATCCGGGCCATAAAGTGGCGATAATTGATTTGCAGCATCGGGAGATCAGCGGCTTTATCGATCTGTCTCCGCTGCGGGCGCCGCACAGTAGTCAGCTGGGGCGCGACGGCAAAGTCTACCTCTGCTGTGAGCAGAGTGCCGCTGTGGCGGTGATCGATCCGCTCACCGATCGGCTGGAAAAAGTCATTCCGATCCCTTCGCACAATGCGCATCGTCTGACGTTGTCACCCAGCGGCCGCAAGCTGTTTACCGATAACGAAGAGGACGCCACCATCACGGTCGTCGATCTGTGCGAAGCGGAAGGGCGGATCATCGATACCATCCTGCTGCCGGGGCCGATTGCCGGTATCGCCGCCTCACCCAGACACCCTTACCTGGTGGCCAGCGCCGCCGACGCGCCGCTGCTGTACGTTATCGATCGGCAAAGCCACCGGATTCGCCAGCGTCTGGCGCTGCCGGGTCATCAGCAGCCTTGTCAGGTGGTGCGTTTTAGCGCGGATGGGGAACAGCTGGTGGCGATTGGCGAGGGTGAGCCGGTTGTCACCCTGTTTGACGATCTGCTCAATCCGCTGGGCGATATCGCGGTCGGCACTATGCCGATGGATGGCTGCTTCAGCCCTGACAAACAGTTGTTGCTGATCGCCAATCAGGGCGATGGCACCCTGAGCGTGATCGATCTGGCTCAGCGCAAAGTGATTGCCACGCCGCGGGTCGGCACCGGCTGTGAAGTGCTGAGCTACTATCCGCGCGATCAGATAAACGGACGATGATAGATCGCCGAGCTCCAGTGACGGCTGCTGGCGTGCTTTTCCGCCTGCCAGCCGCGTTTGCGCAGCTCACGGGCGATCATCTTGTTCATGATGCCGTGACCCAGCAGCAGCACCGTGCCGTGGCGGGCGTGCTCAATTAACCGGTCGGCCGCCAGTGAAGCGCGATGGCGGGCGTGCTGCAATGACTCGCTCTGGCCGGCATAACCGCACAGCCACAGCAGCCGCAGCAGCGCCAGCCAGATCAGCGTCGGTAGCTGGAGCTGACTGCCCGGTAGCAGCGGCACTGCCACCTCGCTAAACAGCGCGTCGACCTCGTGCGGCTGCAACCCGAGCTGGCGCAGTGAGGAGCGGGCGCGGGGAAGCGGGCTGCACACCACCACCGTCGCCTGACGCGCAATAGACAGGCTACGCGGCGGCGGTCCGTCGCTGACCTGTGACAAATCGTAGGCTTCGCACCAGTCCGCCAGCGCCTGCACGTTGTGCCGTCCGCCGGGCTGGTGATTGGGCTTACCGTGCCGCATTAGAATAATCGTCATAACTCTCCTGTACCGCTTTCACCACAGGGTAAAGCATTGTCTGCATTTGCCAATCCCTGGATATTTTTTCGGAGAATAACCCGGCTGTCATGCCACGGTAACAGCGCGGTGCGATAACGGAGCGCGATGAAAGGGGCCTGCTCCCGATTTAGCTTAATGTTAAGAGAAAATTCTACTTCGCACGCCCTGATGTATTTTTTATGCGCGACGACTCTCGGTTAACTGCCTGAATTTGCGATAAAAACTTTTGATGACGCAGTGTGATAATGAAGTTTATCTAACAAATTATCTGAAGATCTATTGATTTATCTACGCGCGTAGATACACTATGTCTCCAGTGATTGCTCACGGTGCACGATGCACAGCAGGCGCCATTGATTGTGAAGTTACATTCGCTTCGTTAAAGCGACCGGTCAAAAAAGATCGGCGAAAGCGGGCGAGGGGCCAGATTCCAACACCAGGGAATCCTTTAACCTTTCATCATGGTTAGTCAACTGAACGTCGCCACCGGGATGTTCCGCTTACACCCAGGGAACCGACCCACGGACGGGCGTTTATCGATCTGCATACTCATTCAGGGACAGGGTTATGACGGCACACAGCACCGTTAAGCAGCAGGCATCACTGCCTTCCTCCTCAGCCGCCGACGAGCGGTTTAATACGCCTTCCGGCCGCAAAGATTTCTGGCGCGCCACTTTCTCATGCTGGTTAGGTACCGCCATGGAGTACGCGGATTTCGCGCTCTATGGCCTTGCCGCCGGCATTATTTTTGGTGACGTTTTCTTCCCGGAATCGACCCCGGCGATGGCGCTGCTCTCCAGTTTTGCCACCTGGTCGGTCGGCTTTGTTGCCCGCCCGATTGGCGCACTGTTCTTCGGCTGGCTCGGCGACCGCAAAGGGCGAAAGGTGGTGATGATCGCCACCATCATCCTGATGGGCGCCTCCACCACCTTTATCGGTTTAATCCCCAGCTATGCCTCGATTGGCGTCTGGGCACCGGCCTGTCTGGTGCTGCTGCGCTTTACCCAGGGTTTTGGCGCGGGTGCTGAACTGTCGGGCGGTACGGTGATGCTGGGCGAATATGCGCCAGTGGAGCGTCGCGGCCTGGTCTCTTCCGTGATCGCGCTTGGTTCCAACAGCGGTACGCTGCTGGCCTCGCTGGTCTGGCTGATCGTGGTGCAGATGGATCAGCAGAGCCTGCTCGAATGGGGCTGGCGCATCCCGTTCCTCAGCAGTGCGCTGATTGCGCTGGTCGCCTTATGGATTCGACGTCACCTGCGTGAAACGCCGGTATTTGAGCGTAAAAAAGCGCAGATGGCAGCGGAACGTGCCGGCGTGCTGGCGGCGCAGCCAGCGGTCGACTCGCGTCCTTTCTTTCAGCGTACCCGCGCCTTCTGGACCATGGTGGGTCTGCGTATCGGCGAGAATGGCCCCTCTTATCTGGCGCAGGGGTTTATTGTCGGTTACGTCGCGAAGGTGCTGATGGTGGATAAATCGGTGCCGACCACCGCCGTTTTTCTGGCGTCGCTGCTAGGCTTTATCATTATCCCCTGCGCGGGCTGGCTGTCGGACCGCTTTGGCCGCCGGGTGGTTTACCGCGTGTTCTGCCTGTTGCTGATGGTCTACGCCTGGCCGGCCTTTACGCTGCTGGATAGCCGCGAGCCGATGCTGGTCATTCCGGTAATCGTGGTGGGAATGGCGCTGGCGTCGCTGGGTATCTTTGGCGTTCAGGCAGCCTGGGGCGTGGAGATGTTCGGCGTCCACCACCGCTATACCAAAATGGCGGTCGCCAAAGAGCTGGGTTCCATTCTCTCTGGCGGCACCGCACCGCTGATCGCCGCAGCGATGCTCTCTTACAGCGGTCACTGGTGGCCGATTGCGGTCTACTTCTCGGCGATGGCCACTGTCGGGTTCCTGACGACCTTTGTGGCGCCGGAGACGCGAGGGCGGGATCTCAACCTGCCGGATGATGCGATATAGCCGGACCAACAAAAAAGTACAGCAGGCCGTGTAATGCGGCCTGCTTTGTTTATGGAGGAAAGTGATGTGGCTAAGTCGTTAACAGGAAAAGTCACCCGCAGTGAGGTCGCGAAAGCGGCAGGCACCTCGGTGGCGGTGGTCAGTTATGTGATTAATAACGGGCCACGTCCGGTTGCCGATGCGACACGTCAGCGGGTGCTGGCAGCGATTAAGGCGACCGGTTACCGGCCAAACGCTGCGGCGCGCGCCCTGGCCTCCGGCAATACCAAAACCTTTGGCCTGGTGGTGCCGAATATCAGCAATCCGTTTGTCGCCTCGATGGCGCATGTGCTGCTGCAGGAGTCGCTGAACCACGGTCACGTGATGTTGCTGGGTGATGCCGGCGATGACCGTAAACGCGAGCTGGAGCTGATTCAGGGGCTGCTGAACCGGCAGGTGGATGGACTGTTTTATAACAGCGTCGATCGCCATCCCTACATTGAGATGATTAAAGCCAGCGGTACGCCGCTGGTGATGCTGGAACGGGTCGAGCCGCAGCCGGGCGTCAGTATGCTGCGGGTCAATGAGCGCCAGGCGGCCTGGCAGGTCACATCGCATCTGCTGAGTCACGGTTATCAGCAGGTAGGGATGATTAGCGGTCCGACAGAGATGCTTAACGCCCAGGATCGTATCCAGGGCTGGCGTGACGCGATGCAGGAGCGTGGCCTGCCGGTTGATGAGTCGCTGATCTTCCCGGCCAGTTACAGCCGCGAGGGCGGTTATGCGGCGGCCCGCACCATGATTACACAGCGTCGTGTGCCGCGCGCCCTGTTTGCCAGCAATGAAGGTCAGGCACTTGGCGCGCTCCGCGCCTTCTCCGAACAACAGATTCGCGTGCCGCAGGATGTGGCACTGGTCTGTTTCAATGGCACTGAACACGCCGCTTTTCATGTTCCGACGTTAACTACCGTGCGCCAGCCGCTGCGTGAGATGGCGCGTTGCGCTATTCAGATGCTGAAAGCGGGTCAGAACGAAGCACAGCTGAAAGAGTTTCCCCACTATCTTGAAATCGGCGAATCCTGCGGCTGTAAACCGCAAAGCCAGAGTTAACCAGATAACACCATGAAACGAATAATTATTGATTGCGATCCGGGCAACGGTATCGCCGGTGCTAATACCGATGACGGGCTGGCGATAGCGCTGGCCCTGGCGTCTCCGGCGCTATCGCTGGAATTAATTACCACCGTGGCGGGCAACACGCCCTGCGAGCTGGGTACGCGCGTCGCCAAAGATCTGGTAACCCGGCTGGGCTTAGCCATTCCGGTGGTGCAGGGCGCTCAGCAGGCACTTGAGGAAGATCCGGCCCCGTGGCGTGATGCACTGGATAATCGGGTGATAGAGTCAGGACTCAGTACGCTGTGGCAGGATGTGCGCCAGCCTGCAGATTTACCGGCGGATGCGGGCGAGGCGGCCGACGCCATCGGTAAGCTGATTTGCGACAATCCGGGCGAGATTACGCTGGTAGCGATTGGTCCGCTGACCAATGTGGCGCTGGCGATGCAGCGTTATCCGGCCATGGCGGAAGCGGTGGCGGAGATTGTGATCATGGGCGGCGTATTCGCGCTGGATGATTACATCAAAGACACCAATTTTGGACTCGATCCGGAAGCGGCACATCAGGTGTTACACAGTGGTGCCACGCTGACGCTGGTGCCGATGGATGTCACCACCCAGACCTTGCTGACCCAGCAGGATTTAACCCGGCTGACCGCGGTTGATCATCCGCTGACGCAGTTTGTGCGCGAGACTCTGCGGCCGTGGATCGACTATTCCATACAGACCCGCCAGCTGGCAGGCTGCTGGATCCATGATGCGCTGGTGATCGCCTGGCTGATGAATCAGCGGGTGGCATCCGGCATCGATTACCGGGTGGATATCGAACTGCGGGCCGGGCCGACGCGCGGGAAAAGCTGGCGTTATCGTCAGCCGCTGCGCGTCACTACCGGCATCCCGGAGAACTGTGGCGCGTTAGTGCACGTGCTGCATCGTGTCGATAATGCCCGGCTGTTAGCGATCATCGGCCAGGCTTTCAGTCGCCTGAATCCCGAATCCTAAAGCCTGAAAGCCTGAAAGCCTGAAAGCCTGAAATCATGAAATCATGAAATCATGAAATCATGAAATCATGAAATCATGAAATCATGAAATCATGAAATCATGAAAGCCTGAATACCGGGGCGCAATCCGCCCCGTACCCTTCCTGAATCGCCATTCTGACACGCTTATTTACAGCCTGAAGCAGCGGCTGACAATTACGTAGCACGCTAACCTTTCTGACATGATATATACAAGTGGTTAACAAAATTGCAACCACGCTGTGGGTTGCGCCCACCCCTTTCCGGCCGCTGTGCCGAAGCCGCTCAGACAGGATAGTGACATGCTTAACTGGACTCCTACCCAGCGAAACGTGGCGTTTGCCAGTTTTGCCAGCTGGACGCTGGATGCTTTCGACTTCTTCATTCTGGTTTTTGTGCTCAGCGATCTGGCGCACTACTTTCACTCCTCGGTTTCGGAGGTCTCGCTGGCGATTATGTTGACGCTGGCGGTGCGGCCGATCGGGGCGCTGCTGTTTGGTCGCCTGGCGGAGCGCTACGGCCGCAAGCCGATTCTGATGCTGAATATCGTGCTGTTTTCGCTGTTTGAACTGCTCTCCGCCTGGTCACCGACCTTTGGCGCGTTTCTGGCGTTCCGGGTGATCTACGGCGTGGCGATGGGCGGCATCTGGGGCGTGGCCTCGTCGCTGGCGATGGAAACCATTCCGGATCGCTCCCGCGGGCTGATGTCCGGTATTTTCCAGGCGGGCTATCCGTGCGGTTATCTGCTGGCGTCGATTGTCTTTGGCCTGTTCTTTGCCACTGTTGGCTGGCGGGGCATGTTCCTGATTGGCGCAGTACCGATTCTGCTGCTGCCGTTTATCTATTTTAAAGTACCTGAATCCCCGGTCTGGCTGGCGGCGCGCCAGCATAAAACCAGTTCGGCGCTGATGCCGATCATTCGCCAGCACTGGAAAATCTGTCTCTATATGGTGCTGCTGATGGCCTGCTTTAACTTTTTCAGTCACGGCACCCAGGATCTCTATCCCACTTTCCTGAAAGTGCAGCACCAGTTTGATGCCCATACCGTCAGCCTGATCGCCATCGGTTACAACATTGCGGCGATGCTGGGCGGCATCTGCTTTGGGTCACTGTCTGAGCGTATCGGCCGTAAAAAAGCGATTATTCTGGCATCACTGCTGACGCTGCCGATTTTGCCGCTGTGGGCTTTTTCCAGCGGCTCATGGGCAATTGGCATCGGTGCGTTCCTGATGCAGTTTATGGTGCAGGGCGCGTGGGGCGTCGTTCCGACCTATCTGACCGAGCTGGTTCCGGCCAACGCACGCGCCGTGTTGCCGGGCTTTGTCTACCAGCTGGGGAATCTGATCGCTTCGGTCAACGCCACGCTGCAATCGCGTATTGCAGAAGCCCACGGCGGCAATTACGGACTGGGCATGGCGATAGTGGCGGGCACGGTAGCCGTGCTGATCTCTCTGTTAGTGGCGTTTGGTCGCGAGACGCGCGGCATCGAAATCTCCGGCGCGGTGGCCCGGCAGCCCGATTAACGCGCTTCGCAGACGTCGACCCAGCGGGCAGCCGTCAGCTCGGCCATCTGTTGCGGACTGATGCGCACGGCGCTATGGATGGCGCCCGCCGCAGGTAACACCTCGTCAAAACCGCGCAGCGAAACGTCGCAGTAAACGGTCAGCGGATTTTCCAGCCCGAAAGGACAGACGCCGCCGACCGGATGGCCGGTCCAGTTAATCACCTCATCCACGCTAAGCATCCGCGCTTTGGCTCCCAGCGCCGCTTTCAGCTTGCGATTATCCAGCCGGGCGTCGCCACGCGTCACAATCAGCACCACTTCATCTTTGACCTTCAATGACAGGGTCTTGGCGATCTGGCCTGGCGTAACGCCGTGGGCGCGGGCGGCCATATCAACCGTTGCGGTGCTTTCGGCCAACTCAATAATCTCAATTTCAGGGGCGTGTTCGGCAAAGAACTGGCGTACTGACTCCAGGCTCATCTTTCTCTCCAGGCTGATCGAAGGCGTAAAAATTGCCACAAGCCTCGCAGCCTGTAAACGAGATAAACGGAGATTTAGTGACAGAATGCGTCGCGATCAGCTGCTGCTTAAGGTGCAGTTGCCGCATTGCGCCACATCGGGGATGCGGTAACGCTGGCAGCAGCTGCGACGGACCAGTTCGCCGTTGCGGGGGATCATAGTGCGGTAGAGCGGATTATCGCTGCCATCCAGCAGCTGCTGGTTGAAGAACAGCGCCTGTTCCAGTTGTGCCACCGGCAGCTCACCGAGGGTGTTTTTTAGCTCGCCGAGGAACCACTGAAACGAAAAGCCCATGTTGTTCCAGATCAGCCTGGCATTGATATCGCCGTGGCGGGTAATGCTGTTCACTACCGGGATCAGATGCTGCTGTATCAGCCGATCGAGGCGTTGCTGTGCATTCAGGTAGTGCGCATCCTCATCCTCCTGCACCGCAATCCAGAACGCGGCGGGATGTCCATGCTGAAACTCCACCCGGATATGCTCGGGCGAGCAGTCGAGCGCGCGCGACTCCTGCAGCAGGGCGATCATCAGTGGCGGCAGCAGCAGACCAAAATACCACTGCGCCCACAGTGACAGCACCGGTTTTGCTTCCCGCACGGCATCAGGATGATCGCGATAGAGATAGTCGCTGTAACGCTGAATCAGCGGCGTAAACACGGCGGGCTGTGACCAGTCGGCGAGCGTCAGGCAATCGGGCGCGGCAGGCTGATCGAGCTTAATCGACTGCTGCAGATAGTCAGGCTGCTGCAATAACCGTTGCTGCAAACTTTCCGCCAGCGGACGGTCGTTTTGCCGGAAGATCATCGACTGGGAGCTAAAGCGATTTTCCTGAGCGGTTACGGTTGCCATGTCGACTCGCGAAAGAGTAGATAAGAAAGCAAATGATAATCGTTATTGATTCACTCTTCAAGCCGTACAAAACATCAGCAGGAAAGGGCGGCTGGCCGGGGAGAGGAAATAAGTCAGGAACAGGAACTAATAGAATAAAAATCCGCTATACCGCGGTTACGGCATAATAATAGCCGCTTAATACGCAAGGGTATTACGCGTGTTCGCCGGACGTTGGATGATGCGCTTTAGGTAAATCTTCCCAGGCGAGAATGGTATTTCTTCCCTGATTTTTAGCCACATATAATGCGCGGTCAGCGTTCGCCACCGCCTGATCAAATTCATTATCATAAATAGGCGCAATGCCGGCGCTAATCGTTACATGGGTCGAAACTTTTTCATTAAAGCGGTGAGGAATTTCTAAATCGACCACATACTGACGAATTCGCTCCGCCAGTTTCATTGCAATGGAACTGTTGACGTTTGTCATCAGCACCAGAAATTCTTCGCCGCCATAACGGGTAACCACATCCCGTGAACGCACCGCATCGCGAATGGCCACCGACACCCGCGCCAGCGCCTGGTCACCCATCGCATGACCGTAATTGTCGTTATAGGCTTTGAAATGATCGATATCCAGCAGCAGGACATAATGACTGCCTGCATGGTTTTCCAGAATATTGTCGAGCCGGTTTTTCAGTCCGCGGCGATTATACAGTCCGGTGAGCGGATCGAGCATGCTGAGGTCACTGAAGGCTTCTTTCTCCTGATACAGCTGGCGCATCAGGCGCAGGGTAAAGTTATCGGCGCGACGACGCATCAGATGCTGCAACGAAAAACCAATCAGCGGCAGGGTGATGTTCAGCAGGATCAGCGGCAGATGTTCCCCCTTATCCAGCAGCAATACGGTGACCACCGGCGGGGTGATATGCAGGCAAAACGCCAGCAGATGATCGCTCAGAGCGATGGCGCTGATAAAAAAAACGCTGAGCAAACTGATAATCAGAAAGCCATCATCAAAATAAGATGCCTGATGAAAGCGATAGTTAATGTGCCAGGCCCAGAGAGCACCTAGTATAAACGACACCGGATTTAATAACGGTAATTTTAGTTTAGGACGGATTAAACAAAGACATAATATTGCGCTACTGAAAATGGCGACGCAAATTACCGGTAACGTCATTTCGCTTTTTCTGACCGGCGTCCAGCAGAATAGTGTAATAACAACGTTAAGAAACAACAAAAGCATGAGCGAAAGCCGATATTTGCTGTGTTTCAGTTCTTCATAAGATTGTAATTTCATTATAAATACTCGTAACGGCCCTGAAATATCAAAGCGCAAACCGGTAAAGCGCTTTACCGGACAGTGAGCAAATTATTGCTGTTATTAATAGTGTTATCGGCCGCAATCTAGCATTTTCCAACTGGTCTGTCATCTTCCTGGCCGGGCCAGACAAAAACAGGCTGCATAAGGCACAAAACTGTCATATGATAATGGGAATGCTTATCATTTGAGGTTCGGATCATGGGGATGGCCATTATTGCCGCCTGCGGCCTGTGGGGATTTAGCTGGGTGATGGGGAAGAAACTGGATAGCGCCTGGGGCGTTCTGCTGCCGTGCGCCGCAATGCCATTGTTCGCGTTATGGGGACCGAGCTTCAGCCAGTGGCGGGTAGTGATGATCGTGGCACTGCTGCTGACCATTGTCATGCTGTTTAACCAGCGCTTACGTCATTATCTGCTGCTGCCATCCTGTCTGGCATTAGCGGGCGGACTGGCGGCAGTGTCAGTGAATTTTCATCTGAATTAAAGGCAGGGAGTGAACAGCGTGTAACCGGGTTGCGGTAACAGAAACGATCATAAAGGGGAAGTAACGCAGGGAGATGACAACGTTGGTGCGAAGAGAGGGACTTGAACCCTCACGTCCGTTAAGACACTAACACCTGAAGCTAGCGCGTCTACCAATTCCGCCACCTTCGCATCGAGTTGTCTGTTCATATCACCGCAATGGTGCGAAGAGAGGGACTTGAACCCTCACGTCCGTTAAGACACTAACACCTGAAGCTAGCGCGTCTACCAATTCCGCCACCTTCGCGCAGTGCTCGCGATATGAAACTTGTGATTTTGGTGCGAAGAGAGGGACTTGAACCCTCACGTCCGTTAAGACACTAACACCTGAAGCTAGCGCGTCTACCAATTCCGCCACCTTCGCATACCCGTAACACCTTGAGAATGTTACAACCACGGAGGCGCATTCTAGAGATTTTACTCAATGCGTCAACAACTATTTTGTCGGGCTGAAACGATCGCTGTAAAAAGCAACGTTTTCAGCCCGGCGACGCGGTTAAACAGCGGAAAAAGTCTTAACGCGCTTTGGCACCGCGACCGTAAACGACACGATAAACTTTGAAGCGGCCGGTTTGCGCCAGCACTTCGTGACTGCCAAAGGTTTCATCCAGCACCTGCGGGTAGGGCAGGAAGGCGTTAGCCACGATACGCAGCTCGCCACCGGTATTGAGATGCTTCACTGCGCCGCGGATCAGCGTCTGTGCCGCATCCAGACTGGTCTGGGTGCCTTCATGGAACGGCGGATTCGAGATAATCATGTCGAAACGGCCGGTCACGTCCGAGAAGACGTTACTGGCGAACACTTCGCCTTCCAGTCCGTTGGCGGCCAGCGTCGCTTTACTCGCTTCAATTGCCGCGGCGTGCACGTCGCACAGCCACAAACGGACTTTTGGCGAACGCGCCGGCAACGACGCGGCAAGCACTCCGGCACCACAACCGATATCCAGCACCTTGCCTTTGGTATGTGCGGTGAAGGTCGAGAGCAGCAGTGCACTGCCGCTATCCAGGCCGTCGCGGCTGAACACGCCCGGCAGGGTATGCACGGTCAGATCGTTCAGCTGATAGGTATGACCAAAGGCGCTGGCGTCGAAGGTCGGCTGCCGATCAAGGCGGCCGTGATAGAGGCCACAGCGACGTGCGCTGTCGATCTTCTCCAGCGTGACCCACTGTTCCAGCATCCCTTCGGCACTGCGCACGCCGCTGCGGTTTTCACCCACCACGAACACATCGCAGCCCACCGGCAGCAGTGACAGCAGGTTTTGCAGCTGGAACTGCACTTCCGGTTTGTTCTTGGTCCAGAAATAGACCAGCGTATCGCAGCCCTGCACATCTTCCGCCTGCGCAACCAGTCCATAACGCGCCTGTTCGCCCATACGGTGGCTCAGGTTTTGCCAGTGATGATATTGCTGGGTATGCACCCGCGAAGAGGCGGTTTCCAGCTGAGCGGGCAGGTCATCCTGCAGATCGCCAGCAAATAAAACATGGCGGGCGGTAAATTCATCACTGTGGCGCAGAATGACTTCGCTGGCCGGGGTAAAAGCAGACATGTGGGGCTCCTGTAAGATCTGAGCGGGGATTATAGTGGTTTGTTGGCGCATGTTCGATGGGTTTGCTAGCATAGCGTCGCATTCAGGCAGCAGAACAGGTAACACCATGACGTCCAGGCGCGACTGGCTTTTACAGCAAATGGGAATTACGCAGTATCAGCTGCGCCGCCCGCGCGTGCTTCAGGGCGAAATTGCCGTCACGCTGGCACCGGAGACGCAGCTGATTATCGTGGCTGAGACACCCCCCGGCCTGCACGAACCGCTGATGCGCGACGTGCTACATACGCTTAATCTGCAACCGGCTCAGGTGATGACCGTGACGCCGGACCAGCTGCAAATGCTGCCGGAGACGCTGCATTGCGCAGGATGGCTGCTCGGCGTTGGGAGTGAACAAACCTTTAACGGCGTGGCATTAACCAGCGCTTCCTTCAATGAACTGATCAGCAGCGGCGCCGCCAAACGCGCGCTCTGGCAACAGATGTGTAACCATGACAGCCATCTCTTTTCTCACCCCTGACGATCGGGCGCAGGCCTTCGCCATCGAGTGTCGTAGTCACGCCTTTCCATGGAGTGAACAGACCTTTGCCAGAAATCAGGGCGAACGCTTTCTTAATTTGCGGCTCGACGTCGACGGTCAAATGGCCGCCTTCGCCATCACTCAGGTGGTGCTGGATGAAGCCTCGCTGTTCAACATTGCGGTCGATCCCGCCTGGCAGCGCCGGGGATTTGGCCGCCAGCTGTTACAGCATCTGATTGATGAACTGATTAAACGCGACGTGCTGACGCTGTGGCTGGAAGTGCGGGCTTCAAATCTGCCCGCCATTGCGCTCTACCAGCAGCTGGAATTTAACCAGGTCAGTCGTCGCCCAAACTATTATCCCACTGCCAGCGGTCGTGAAGATGCCATCATCATGGCGCTGACGCTGTAGCGGTGTTAAGGAGCTTTGATGTCAGATAACTGGGATTGCATCCTGTTTGATGCAGACGATACCCTTTTTCACTTCGACGCCTATGCCGGTTTGCAGCGTCTGTTCGCTGGCTACGACGTGCAGTTTACCGATCAGGATTACGCCGACTACCAGGCGGTTAACAAACCGCTGTGGGTCGATTATCAGAACGGTACCATTTCAGCGCTACAGCTGCAGACTCAGCGTTTTAATCACTGGAGCGAAAAGCTCAGCGTAGCGCCGGAGATTCTGAACAGCGGTTTTCTCAGCGCGATGGGCGAGATCTGCACCCCGCTGCCGGGCGCGGTCAGCCTGATGAACCGGCTGCATGGCCGGGTGAAGATGGGCATCATCACCAACGGTTTTACCGCGTTGCAGCAGATACGGCTGGAACGTACCGGTTTTCGTGACTATTTTTCCGCGCTGGTGATCTCAGAGCAGGTGGGCGTGCCGAAACCGGCCGCAGAAATTTTTGATTATGCGTTGAAGCAGATGGGTAACCCGGATCGTCAGCGGGTGCTGATGGTGGGGGATACCCCGGAGTCAGATATTCTCGGCGGGATCAATGCCGGTCTGAAAACCTGCTGGCTCGATCACGGCACCCGACCGCTGCCGCAACATATCCATCCGACCTGGCAGGTCAAATCGCTGAACGAGCTGGAAGCGCTGCTGATCGGCTGACGGAAGCCACCTCGCAAATCTAAAGTGGCAGCATAAAAAAGGTCCGCATAGCGGGCCTTTTCGTTTTATCTTTACCGCAGCCGGAGCGTTACTCTTTCTTCTCGTCGTCCTCATCGCGATCCTCTTTCACCGGTGTGCTGGCGGTGAGCAGGAACGGCGATTGCTGCCAGCGGGTACGGCGATGGCGCAGCAGGGTGCGGGAGAGAATAATGCCGATCGCCAGCGCCAGCAGCATCATCAGGCGCAAAATATTGGTGGTGTTATCCACCTGACGCGATTCGGTGACCAGCACGTGGGTATCGAGCGTAACGCGCAAAAAGCCAAGCGGGCCGTCGTTACCCGCCAGCGGCTGCACAATCTGATGATTGAAGTAGCTGCCAGCGCGTTTGCCGTCCAGCGCCAGCCGGTCGCGCACGTTGATATTTTCACCGCTGTGCGCCACTAAGCTGCCGTCGCCGTCATATACCGAGGCGTCGAGAATGCGGCTGTTAGCGGTCATCTGATTGAGAATGGCTTCAATCTGGTTGCGGTTATTTTCGCTGTTGTCCATCAGGGGCTTCAGGCTGAACGCCACCTGATTGGTCAGGGTATGCGCCAGCTCCTCAACCTGTTCAGAACGTGCCATTTGATGGCCGAGACTGAACCAGGAGGCACCCTGCATCAGGGCCACCAGCAGTGCCATTGAGATCAGAACGATCACCGTGCGATGTAAGCGAAATTTTAGTGCGGTTTTAGCCATCAATAATCCGTGTCACGTCACAACAGAAAGCCTGGAGATTATGTTGCCAGAAGCGGCGCAGACAAGGTAGCCTCTTGCGTGGTTTTGTTGTCCCTACAGGAGCTGTGATGCCAAATCGTTTAACCTGGTGCGATCTGCCCGCCGATGTTTCCCTCTGGCCGGGTTTGCCCCTTTCCCTTAGCGGTGATGAAGTGATGCCGCTGGATTATCGCGCTGGCCGGACTGGCTGGCTACTGTATGGCCGCGGGCTGGATAAGCAACGGCTGACCGATTACCAGCACCGGCTGGGTGCGGCGATGGTGATCGTCAGTGCCTGGAACGTAGATGAATATCAGGTGATTCGCCTGGCTGGCTCGCTGACGCCGTTCGCCAGCAGACTGGCGCACGACGCCGGACTGGACGTGGCGCCACTCGGCAAAATCCCGCACCTGAAAACGCCGGGCCTGCTGGTGATGGATATGGACTCGACCGCCATTCAGATCGAGTGTATCGATGAGATTGCAAAACTGGCTGGCAGTGGCGAGCTGGTGGCAGAAGTGACCGAACGCGCGATGCGCGGCGAACTCGACTTTACTGCCAGCCTGCGTCAGCGGGTGGCGACCCTGCAGGGGGCCGATGCTAATATTCTGAAGCAGGTGCGCGATGCGCTGCCGCTGATGCCGGGCCTGACTACCCTGACGCAAAAATTACAGGCGCTGGGCTGGCAGGTGGCGATTGCCTCGGGCGGCTTTACTTATTACGCCGAATACCTGCGCGATAAGCTGCATCTGTCGGCGGTAGTGGCCAATGAACTGGAAATTCGCGACGGCAAACTGACCGGCAACCTGCTGGGTCCGATTGTCGACGCACAATACAAAGCCGATACGCTGAAAAAGCTGGCGCAGCGTTTTGACATCGCGCCGGAACAGACCGTCGCGGTCGGCGATGGGGCCAATGACCTGCTGATGATTAAAGCCTCAGCGCTGGGCATTGCCTACCATGCTAAACCTAAGGTGAATGAGCAGACTGCGGTCACCATTCGCCATGCCGATTTGATGGGGGTGTTCTGCATCCTCTCCGGCAGCCTGATCCATGAAGAGCGTTAACTGAGGTATTGATTTGGCCAAAGCGGCAAAACGCGCATTTGTGTGTAACGAATGCGGCGCAGACTATCCACGCTGGCAGGGGCAGTGCAGCGCCTGTCACGCCTGGAACACCATCACCGAGGTGCGGATTGCCGCCTCGCCTGCTGCGGCGCGTAACGAGCGTCTGAGCGGCTATGCGGGCAGTGCCGGTACCAGTCGGGTACAGAAGCTGTCCGAAATCAGTCTGGAGGCGCTACCGCGCTTCTCGACCAGCTTTAAAGAGTTTGACCGGGTTCTCGGCGGCGGCGTAGTGCCGGGCAGCGCCATTTTAATCGGCGGTAGTCCGGGTGCCGGTAAATCGACCCTGCTGTTGCAGGTGATGTGCCGCCTGTCGGAAGGGATGAAAACCCTCTACGTCACCGGGGAAGAGTCGCTGCAACAGGTAGCGATGCGCGCCCATCGTCTGGGATTACCCACCGAAAACGTCAATATGCTGTCGGAAACCAGCATCGAGCAGATCTGCCTGATCGCCGAGCAGGAGCAGCCGCAGCTGATGGTAATCGACTCGATCCAGGTGATGCACATGGCGGAGATTCAGTCTTCGCCGGGCAGCGTGGCGCAGGTGCGAGAAACTGCCGCCTACCTGACGCGCTTCGCCAAAACGCGCGGCGTGGCGATCATTATGGTCGGTCACGTCACCAAAGATGGCTCGCTGGCCGGTCCTAAAGTGCTGGAGCACTGCATCGACTGTTCGGTACTGCTGGATGGCGATGCCGACTCCCGCTTCCGCACCCTGCGCAGCCATAAAAACCGATTCGGCGCGGTCAACGAGTTAGGCGTTTTCGCCATGACCGAGCAGGGAATGCGTGAAGTCAGCAACCCGTCGGCTATCTTCCTGTCGCGCGGCGAAGAGGTCACTTCCGGCAGCTCAGTGATGGTGCTGTGGGAAGGGACGCGTCCGCTGCTGGTGGAGATTCAGGCGCTGGTGGACCATTCGATGATGGGCAATCCACGTCGCGTTGCGGTCGGGCTGGAACAGAACCGTCTGGCGATTCTGCTGGCGGTGCTGCATCGTCATGGCGGCCTGCAGATGGCGGACCAGGATGTGTTCGTTAACGTGGTTGGCGGGGTCAAGGTGACCGAAACCAGTGCCGATCTGGCGCTGATGCTGTCGATGGTATCGAGTCTGCGCGATCGCCCGTTGCCGCAGGATCTGGTGATCTTCGGCGAAGTGGGGCTGGCGGGCGAAATCCGTCCGGTCCCCAGCGGTCAGGAACGAATTTCGGAAGCGGCGAAACATGGCTTTAAACGCGCCATAGTGCCGGCTGGCAATGCGCCGAAAAAACCGATCGATGGCATGCAGGTTTTCAGCGCGAAGAAGCTGGCCGACGCGCTGGCGATTCTCGACGATCTGTAATGCGGCTGGCGTCCGCTGATGGCTTGCCGTCAGCGGGCGAGGGCGGCGCGTTCAACCTTATACGCATTCACGCAGGAGGCACGACATGTCGTCGTTTGATTATCTGAAAACGGCCATTCGCCAGCAGGGCCACACGCTGCAACAGGTCGCTGATGCCAGCGGCATGACCAAAGGCTATCTGAGCCAGTTGCTCAACGCCAAAATCAAAAGCCCCAGCGCGCAGAAACTGGAAGCACTGCACCGCTTTCTCGGACTGGAGTTTCCGCGCCGTGATAAAACGGTCGGCGTGGTATTCGGCAAGTTTTACCCGCTGCACACCGGCCATATCTATCTGATTCAGCGCGCCTGTAGTCAGGTGGATGAGCTGCACATCATCATGGGCTATGACGAGCCGCGCGATCGCCAGCTGTTTGATAACAGCGCCATGTCGCAGCAGCCGACGGTCAGCGACCGACTGCGCTGGTTGCTACAGACCTTTAAATATCAGAAAAACATCCGTATCCACGCCTTTAACGAGGAGGGGATTGAGCCGTATCCGCACGGCTGGGACGTCTGGAGTGAAGGGGTCAGCGCGTTTCTCGGCGAGCACGGCATCGCGCCGGATTGCATTTACACCAGCGAAGCGCCTGATGCGGAGATGTATCAGCAGCACCTGGGGATTCGGACGGTGCTGGTCGATCCCGACCGATCTTTCATGAGCATCAGCGGCGCGCAGATCCGTCAGGATCCGTTCCGCTTCTGGGAATATATCCCGACCGAAGTGAAGCCGTTCTTTGTGCGCACCGTGGCGATACTGGGCGGGGAATCAAGCGGCAAATCGACGCTGGTGAATAAGCTCGCTAATATTTTCAACACCACCAGTGCCTGGGAATATGGCCGCGACTATGTCTTTTCGCACCTCGGTGGCGATGAAATGGCGCTGCAATATTCGGACTACGACAAAATCGCGCTCGGTCAGGCGCAGTACATCGATTTCGCGGTGAAATATGCCAACAAGGTGGCGTTTATCGACACCGATTTCGTGACGACCCAGGCGTTCTGCCTGAAGTACGAAGGGCGCGAACATCCCTTTGTTCAGGCACTGATCGACGAATATCGCTTCGATTTAGTCATTTTGCTTGAGAACAATGTGCCGTGGGTGGCGGATGGATTGCGCAGTCTGGGCAGTTCAGTCGATCGTCGCGAATTCCAGTCGATGCTGGTGACGATGCTGCGTGAAAACAATATCGATTTTGTGCATGTGCGTGAGGATGATTACGACACCCGTTTCCTGCGCTGCATTGAACTGGTGAGAGCGATGCTGGGCGAGAAGAACGCCCAGCCGTGATCGAACCAGGGGGACCGGCGCGGCCCCCCTGGCGGACAGATTAATAGACCATCACGACCTTGCCACGCATATGGCCTTCCAGCACCCGCTGATGGGCCGCTTTCAGCGTTTCAACGCTTAAGCCCTGCAGCGTCTCACTCAGCGTGGTTTGCAGCTTACCTTCATCCAGCAAGGCTGCCACGGCATCCAGAATTTCACCCTGGCGCGCCATGTCCGGCGTGTTAAACATGCTGCGGGTGTACATCAGCTCAAAGTGCAGCGCAGCGCTTTTCAGCTTCAGCTGATCCATCGACAGCGGATGCTCGTTCTCAACGATGGTGCAGATGTGGCCCTGCGGCGCAATCAGCTTCGCCATGGTTTCCCAGTGACCGTCGGTATCGTTGAGGCAGAAGATATAATCGACCTGCTTAATCCCCTGTTTCTCCAGTTCACCCGGCATATCTTTGTAGTTAATCACCAGATCGGCACCGCGATCGCGGCACCACTGCGCCGAATCTTCGCGCGAGGCTGTTGCAATGACTTTCACCTTGCTGTGCAGCTTCGCCAGGGGGATCGCCAGCGATCCGACACCGCCAGCGCCGCCCACGATCAGCAGCGTTTGATCTGCGGTCGCCGCGTCGAGATTCAGTCGCTCAAACAATCCTTCCCACGCCGTCAGTGCCGTCAGTGGGATCGCCGCCGATTGCGCCCAGTCGAGGCTCTTCGGCTTGTGGCCGGTGATACGTGAATCGACCAGCTGCTCGGTGCTGTTACTGCCGGCACGGGTCAGATCGCCGGCATAGTAGACTTCATCGCCCGGCTTGAAGTTGCTGACTTTGCTGCCAACTTCCAGCACTACGCCGCTGGCATCCCAGCCGAGAATACGCGGTGCCTGCAGCCCGTTTTTGATTGCGCCTTTGTGAACTTTGGTATCGACCGGGTTGACCGAGGCGGCTTTGACCTCAACCCGCAGGTCGTACTCGCCTGGCGTCGGGGTTTCGGGGAAGATTTCAATGAAGTTCTCAGGACTCTCTGGATTAACAGCAATAGCGCGAATAGACATAGTGGATCTCCTGTATTGTTACGCTAAGTGTAGAACCTGGATTTAGCGGTGATAAGATGGACAATCTTTCATAGAGTGTTCGTCTGAGGTGAACAATGGCGTTTCGTCAGTGGCAGGACATGGCTCTTTTCGCGCTGGTGGCGGAGTGCGGCAGTTTTACCGGCGCGGCGGAACGCGCCGGTTTGCCAAAATCGAGCGTCAGCCAGCGCATCAGCCAGCTGGAGCAGCGACTCGGCATCCGGCTGCTGAATCGCACCACCCGCCAGCTCAACCTGACCTTTGCCGGTGAGCGCTATCTGCTGCACTGCCAGGAGATGATGCAGGCCAGCGAACGTGCCGATCAGGCGATCGCCAGCCTGCGTGAAAACCCCAGCGGCCGGCTGCGCATCACCAGCCCGGCGGGCATCGGCGCAACCCTGCTGGCGCGCTGCAATGCGGAGTTTTTACGGCTCTATCCCGATGTGACGCTGGATATTTCGATCTCAGATGATATTCGCGATCTGGTGCAGGAGGGCTTTGATGTGGCGCTGCGCACCGGTCAGCCGCAGGAGTCATCGCTGATTGGTCGTCGGGTCGGTTACTGCCAGCGGCTGCTGGTGGCCTCGCAGCACTATCTTGATCAGCATCCACCCATTATTCATCCGCAACAGCTTTCTGCCCATCGCTGCATCGCCCATCGTGCCTGGAATGAATGGGTATTACAGCGGGATGAGGAATTTTATCGCTGGCTGCTGCCGCCCGCGCATCTGACCGATAATCTGATCTATGCCCGTGAGTCGGCGCTCGGCGATGCCGGTATCACGCTGCTGCCGCGTTTTCTCACCGATGGAATGATGGCGGACCCGCGTCTGGTGCCGGTGCTGCCGGAGTGGCAGATGGAAGGAAATGAGCTGTGGCTGGTCTATCCGGGACGTAAACTCAATTCCCCGGCGCTGGCACGCTTCGTGGAGTTCGCGCTGCACTCGCCGGTGTTCAGGGAGTTTTATCGTTAATCGAGCAATAAAAAAGGCGGCATTGCTGCCGCCTTTAACACTGTTCTGTTACTTAATTATACGCTTGTACTTGATACGTTTCGGCTCCAGCGCTTCAGCGCCGAGGGTGCGCTTCTTGTACTCTTCGTATTCAGTGAAGTTACCTTCGAAGAATTCGATGTTGCCTTCATCCTGGTAGTCCAGAATGTGGGTCGCGATGCGGTCGAGGAACCAGCGGTCATGCGAGATCACCATCGCGCAGCCTGGGAACTCCAGCAGGGCGTTTTCCAGCGCGCGCAGGGTTTCGATATCCAGGTCGTTGGTAGGTTCATCCAGCAGCAACATGTTGCCGCCAACCTGCAGCAGCTTGGCGAGATGCAGACGACCACGCTCACCGCCCGACAGCTCACCGACGCGTTTACCCTGATCGACGCCTTTGAAGTTAAAGCGGCCGACGTAGGCGCGGCTTGGCATTTCGGTGTTGCCGATACGCATGATGTCCTGACCGCCGGAGACTTCTTCCCACACGGTTTTGGAATTATCCATGCTGTCACGGAACTGATCCACTGACGCCAGTTTGACGGTATCGCCCAGCACAATGCTGCCGGAATCAGGCTGTTCCTGACCGGACATCATGCGGAACAGCGTCGATTTACCGGCGCCGTTCGGACCGATGATGCCGACAATCGCCCCTTTCGGTACGGAGAACGAGAGATCGTCGATCAGCACGCGGTCACCGTACGATTTACGCAGGTTGCTGACTTCCAGCACTTTGTCACCCAGACGTGGGCCAGGCGGAATAAACAGTTCGTTGGTTTCGTTACGCTTCTGGTATTCGGTGTTGTTCAGCTCTTCGAAGCGCGCCAGACGGGCTTTGCCCTTAGACTGACGGCCTTTAGTGCCCTGACGAACCCACTCCAGCTCTTTCTCAATCGACTTGCGGCGGGCCGCTTCAGAAGAGGCTTCCTGCGCCAGACGCGCATCTTTCTGCTCCAGCCAGGAAGAGTAGTTACCTTCCCACGGGATGCCTTCGCCACGGTCCAGCTCCAGAATCCAGCCGGCAACGTTATCAAGGAAGTAACGGTCGTGGGTAATCGCCACCACGGTGCCTTCGAAGTCGTGCAGGAAGCGTTCCAGCCAGGCGACAGATTCGGCGTCCAGGTGGTTGGTTGGTTCGTCGAGCAGCAGCATGTCTGGCTTTTCCAGCAGCAGACGGCACAGTGCGACGCGGCGACGTTCACCCCCGGAGAGAGTGGCGATTTTCGCCTCCCAGTCTGGCAGACGCAGCGCATCTGCCGCACGTTCCAGTTGGGTATTCAGGTTGTGGCCATCATGTGCCTGGATAATCTCTTCCAGACGGCCCTGCTCAGCGGCCAGTTTGTCAAAGTCCGCGCCCTCTTCGGCATACAGCGCATAGACTTCGTCGAGGCGTTTTAACGCGCCAACCACTTCAGACAGCGCCTCTTCAACGGACTCGCGCACGGTATGTTCGAGGTTAAGCTGCGGCTCCTGCGGCAGGTAGCCAATCTTGATGCCAGGCTGCGGACGCGCTTCCCCTTCGATATCTTTATCGATGCCGGCCATGATACGCAGCAGGGTGGATTTACCCGCGCCGTTCAGGCCGAGTACGCCGATTTTGGCGCCCGGGAAGAAGCTAAGGGAGATGTTCTTCAGGATGTGTCGCTTCGGCGGAACGACTTTGCCGACGCGGTGCATGCTATAGACGAATTGAGCCACGTTGTATTGAGCCTCTGGGTCTGTTGGTCATTTGGATGATGTCGAAGTTTAGCCTTTTTCACCGTCTAATCACAGCCGGGCCGCGGCGAATATTCCGATGCGTGCCGCAGTTCGGGATAACTGTTTGATTTCCGCACAACCCCGACACTATGCTGCTTTTTTGCCTTAAAAACCGGGAGAGTGACGATGAGAGTATTGATCGCAGCAGATGAACACGCCTGGGGCGGATTGATTCCGTCTATTCGTCAGCGGCTACCGGACGTGGAGTTTGTCGCCTCGGCAGGCCACGCCGCCGAAAGTCTCGCCGGCTTCGATGCGTTGATCCCCGGCATGTGCAAAGTGGACGCGGCGCTGCTGGCGACCGCCGATCGCTTAGCGCTGATCCAGCAGGCGGGCACCGGGCTGGAGGGGATCGACATCGCGGCGGCGAAACAGCGCGGCATCATGGTCGCCAATGTGCCGTCCGACAGCTCAGGCAATGCCGATTCGGTGGCAGAACTCGGTATCTGGATGATGATTGGCCTGGCGCGTCGCTATCACGAAATCGCTGATTGCCTGGCGCAGCAGCAGCTGGGCCAGCCGGTCGGCCTGGGATTGAAGGGCAAAACGGTCGGGCTGGTCGGTTTAGGCGGCATCGGCAAAGCACTGGCGGCGCGGCTCAGGCCGTTTGGCATGCGGATGATCGGCGTCAGGCGTGAAGCCGATGCGGCTTTCGCTCACCAGCACGGCCTGGCGTGGCTGGGTGACATGACACAACTGCCGCAGCTGTTGCAGCAGGCCGATTTTGTGGTGCTCAGCCTGCCGGATAACCCGCAGACTCACCAGATTATTGACGCCACGGCGCTGGCGCAGATGAAACCGCAGAGCTTTCTGATCAACCTTGGTCGCGGTGGATTAATCGACAAAGCGGCCTTTCTCAGCGCGCTGAAAAACCGGTCGCTGGCCGGGGCCGGGCTGGATGTATTCTGGCAGGAGCCGCCCGATCCGCAGGATGAGGTGTTTCGCTATAACGTCATCGCCACGCCGCACATTGGCGGCGTCACAGATATCTCTCTGGCGGGCAACCTGAGCGGAGTGTGTGACAACCTGCGCCGCCTGCGTGACGGCGAAGCGGTGGCAAACCGCTGGGCGTGAACTTACGGCAGGCGCAGCGGAATCGCCTGTTGTGCCAGCCAGTCCTGCAGCGCCTGATCGGGCGCGCTGTCACTGACCAGCAGATCAAAGCGGCGCAGTTCGGCGATGCGGGCCGGCAGCACCTTGCCATATTTGCTGCTGTCAGCCACTAAAATGCACTGACGCGCCCGCAGCATCGCGTGGTGCTTCATCGCCAGCTCATTGGTGTTGTAGCAGGTTGCACCCTGATCTTTGTCGATCCCGGCCGCCGAGATAAACGCCAGCGTCGGACAGAGATCGTCGAGGATCGAATGGCCGCCGATCGGTGTGAACAGCGCATTATCCGCGTGGAACTCGCCGCCACTGAGGATCACATTGCAGGCCGGTTTCTCCTTTAACGCCAGGAAGGTATTCATAGCGCAGCAGATCGCGGTAAACGGCAGGGTGTCCGGGATCGCATCGACGATATAAGGCAGGGTGGTGCCGCAGTCGAAAAATACCGTGTCATTTTCGCCGATCAGGCTAGCCGCAGCCTGGGCCAGCCGCTGTTTTCGGGCGGCATTCTGACCGTGCTGATCGGTAACAAAGTAGTGGCTGGCGTGGCTCTTCGGGTCGCTGACGATATAGCCGCCCAGCAGCACCACGCTGGAGGCGGGCTCGCTAAGATCGCGGCGAATGGTCATTTCTGACACGCCAAGCAGTTGAGCTGCGTCTTTCAGATGCAGTTTATCGGTGCGTTTAAGCGCCTGAGTCAGCTTGTGGATACGTTCGTCGCGCCGGGTTTCCATGGTCATCTCTGTCTGTTCAGTATCCTGCTGGGCTGATTGAGGGAGCCGGAAACCGGCGTAATCATCGCGACAAACCTAACAGATTTTAAGGAGTTGCGTCCTCTCCGCCAGGCTGATTTTCAATCTTACCTGCAACGGCTAAACCCCGCAAACCTCATCCTCAACCGTCCGGCGGTGATATCAAACCGGCCAGGCGGCGTCCGGCGCGGTGGTGTCCGGTAATGTCTGATTGTTACAATCGTAACACGATGGGCGGCCGTGATTCGGCATATATTCGCAGAACTGCGCCTTCAGGATGTGGTTTTTATCACATATTTAACCTTTTAGAATTGTTATTGTTAATTTTATAACATTTGATGGTTAAAAAACATCCGGGAGAAAACAGTCATGGATATCGCGGTCATCGGCTCAAACATGGTCGACCTGATTACCTATACCAACAGCCTGCCGAAAGCGGGCGAAACCCTTGAAGCACCCGATTTTGCCCTTGGCTGTGGCGGAAAGGGGGCTAACCAGGCGGTTGCTGCCGCCCGAATGGGTGCGAAAGTGATGATGGTCAGCAAAGTGGGCGACGATCTGTTTGCGCCTAATACCGTGGCGAATCTGCAACAGCAGGGCGTGGATACCCGCTTCGTCACTACGGCGGCGGGCACTTCAAGCGGTGTGGCGCCGATCTTTGTCGACGATCGGTCACAGAACCGCATCCTGATTATTAAAGGTGCCAACCAGCAGCTGAAGCCGGCCGATATCGACGCCGCCGCTGAGGCGCTGAAAGCCTGCCAGCTGATCATTCTGCAGCTGGAGATCCCGCTGGAAACGGTCTATTACGCCATCGATTTTGCCCGTCAGCATCAGATAAAAGTGATCCTGAACCCTGCGCCAGCGGTGGCCGATCTCGACATCCACTACGCCTGCAAGTGTGACTTCTTTATGCCTAATGAAACCGAACTGGAGATCCTCACCGGTCTGCCGGTAGCCAGCGATGAGGAGGTGATCGCTGCCGGGCGGTCGCTGCTGAAGCGCGGTCTGAAAAACCTGATTATCACACTGGGCAGTCGCGGTTCGGTATGGATGAACGGCGATACGGTGCACCGGGTGGCGGCAACGCCAGTCCGGGCGGTCGACACCAGCGGTGCCGGCGATGCCTTTATCGGCTGTTTTGCTCACCTGCTGGTTAAAACCGGCGATATCGCGGCCGCCATGACCCAGGCTTCGGCCTATGCCGCCTGCAGCGTGACCGGACGCGGCACCCAGCGCGCCTATCCCGACGCAGAGGGTTTTCAGCGCTTTCTTAATCTTCACTGAGGTGATGCTATGCAACAGAAAATTGTTCAGCAATCGGATGGCTACCTGAATAAAACGCCGCGCTTTCAGTTCATTCTGCTGTCGTGCCTGTTTCCGCTGTGGGGCTGCGCTGCCAGCCTTAACGATATCCTGATTACCCAGTTCAAAAGCGTCTTCGCCTTAAGCGATTTTGCCAGCGCGCTGGTACAGAGTGCCTTTTACGGCGGCTATTTTCTGATTGCGATCCCGGCGTCACTGGTGATCCGCAAAACCAGCTACAAGCTGGCGATCCTGACCGGGCTGGCGCTCTACATCCTGGGCTGCGTGGCGTTTTATCCCGCCTCGCACATGGCGACCTACACCATGTTTCTCGCGGCGATCTTTGCCATCGCCATCGGCCTGAGCTTTCTGGAAACAGCGGCCAATACCTACAGCTCAATGATTGGGCATCGGGATCACGCAACTCTGCGGCTCAACATCAGCCAGACGTTCTATCCGATTGGCGCACTGATGGGCATCGTGCTGGGTAAATATCTGGTGTTCCAGGAGGGGGACAGCCTGCAGAGCCAGATGGCGACCATGACCGCTGAACAGGCGCATGCGTTTCGCCTGACGATGCTGGAGCATACGCTGGAACCCTACAAATATCTGGTGATGGTGTTAGTGGTGGTGATGCTGCTGTTTATGTTCACCCGCTATCCGCGCTGCAAACCGCAAAGTAACGAAACATCGCTGCCTTCACTGGCGGAGACCTTTCGCTATCTGGCGACCAACCGTCACTTTAAACGCGGCATCGTGACGCAGTTTCTCTATGTCGGGATGCAGGTAGCGGTCTGGTCGTTCACCATTCGTCTGGCGCTGACGCTGGGCGCAGCCAATGAACGTCACGCCTCTAACTTCATGATCTACAGTTTTATCTGCTTCTTTATCGGCAAGTTCGTGGCGAACTTCCTGATGACCCGTTTCCGCGCTGAAAAAGTGCTGATCGCCTATTCGGTGCTGGGGGTGCTGACGCTGGCTTATGTGATGCTGGTGCCTGACTTTACCGCCGTTTACGCCGCGGTGTTCGTCAGCGTGCTGTTTGGTCCCTGCTGGGCGACCATTTACGCCGGTACCCTGGCGACGGTCGATAATAAATATACCGAAGTGGCGGGGGCGTTTATCGTGATGGCGATTGTCGGTGCAGCATTTGTGCCCGCGCTGCAGGGGCTGGTCTCTGACTCGGTTGGCTCAATGCAGCTGGCGTTTGGCGTCTCGCTGCTCTGCTTCGCCTGGGTCGGTTTTTACTTCTATGGCGAACTGCGCCACAAGAAACAGACCGTGTCCGGCGGTCGTCTGGTGGAGGATGCATCATGAAAACCCGTTTACCGTTGCGCCGTGAGCAGTTTCATTTTACCCCTGAGGTTCTGCTGCAGAGCGATGACTTCCGGGTGGAACTGTTCCGTTATCCGGCGGGGATTGAAGCGGTGCGGATCCATAACCGGCGCGGGTCAGTGACGGTGCTGCCGTTCTTTGGTCAGATGATCTGGGATGTGCAGTTTGAAGGGCATACGCTGACCATGGGCAACAGCTTTAAGCAGCCGCTGCCCGGCAATTCGATCATCGACACCTATGGTTGTTTCGCTTTCCACTCCGGACTGCTGGCTAACGGCTGTCCGTCGCCCGAGGACGATCATCCGCTGCATGGCGAAATGCCCTGCGCCCGGATGGACAGTGCGTGGCTGGTGCTGGACGCAGATATGCTGTCGCTGGAGGGCGAGTGTGAATATGTCAAAGGCTTCGGCCATCACTATCTGGCCGCACCGGCGGTACGCCTGCACGCCGATCGGCCGCGGCTGCAGATTGAGATGACGGTGACCAATCTGGCCGGTGCGCCGATGCCGTTGCAGTATATGTGTCATCTCAACAGCAGCTGGATTGCGCAGGGACGTTTCCGGCAGTCGATCCCGGATCGGGCATTCCGGCTGCGCACCTCAATACCGGCACATTTACGGCCGACGCCCGCCTGGCGCGACTACACCGCACGGCTGGCGCAGGATCCGCAGGCGTTGCAGCAGCTCGATCAGCCACAGTTATGCGATCCGGAGATCGTCTTTTTCGCCGACGATCTGCCGCAGTATGGCGATGAGGTGCAGTTTGAGCTGCACGCGCCGGCGGGATACGCCATGATGACGCGCTTCTCTACCGCTCAGTTTCCTCACGCCACCCGCTGGCTGCTGCACAATGCCGACCAACAGGTCGCGGCCTATATCCTGCCGGCCACCTGTCGGCCGGAAGGGTTTCTGGCGGCGCAGCAGGCAGGCAGCTTAATCACCCTCGCCAGCGGCGAACAACGCCACTTTTCCGTCGAGACCGGATTGCTGTAAACCCGATGCGCGGCCTAAATCGCCACCAGGCCGCGCACGCCATCGGCTTCCATGCTGTCGCCGCGGCCACGCTGCACGATTTCACCGCGCGACATCACCAGATAGCTGTCCGCCAGTTCAGCCGCAAAGTCATAAAACTGCTCGACCAGCAGGATCGCCATATCCCCGCGCTGCGCCAGCTGACGGATCACCGCGCCGATCTCTTTGATCACCGACGGCTGGATCCCTTCGGTTGGCTCATCCAGGATCAACAGCTGCGGCCGACAGGCCAGCGCCCGGCCGATCGCCAGCTGCTGTTGCTGGCCGCCGGACAGATCGCCGCCGCGCCGCGACTTCATGGCAAACAACACCGGAAACAGCTGGTAGATCTCATCCGGCACCTGGCGAGCCTGCGATGCCGGAAAGCGGGACAAACCGAGCAGCAGATTCTCTTCCACCGTCAGCCGCGGAAAAATCTCCCGACCCTGTGGCACGTAAGCAATGCCGGACTGCACCCGCTGGTGCGGTTTACGGCCGTTAAGCTTCTGCTGCTGCCAGCGGATCTCACCCGATTTAGCCGGGATTAACCCCATCAGACATTTCAGCAGCGTGGTTTTGCCCACGCCGTTGCGGCCCAGCAGGCAGGTGATCTCGCCCACTTTTACCTCAAACGACAGGCCACGCAAAATATGACTGCCGCCATAATATTGATTCAGTTCAGTAACCTGTAACATCTTATCGCCCCAGATAAACGTCGATAACCTGCTCATTGGCCTGCACATCACGCAATGATCCTTCGGCCAGTACCTGACCCTGATGCAGCACCGTCACGTGGTCGGCAATGGTTTCGACAAAGCCCATATCGTGCTCCACCACCATCAGCGAATGCTTACCCGCCAGGTTGCGGAACAGCTCGGCGGTGTAGTCCGTTTCAGCGTCGGTCATTCCCGCCGCTGGCTCATCCAGCAGCAGCAGGTGCGGCTCCTGCACCAGCAGCATGCCAATCTCCAGAAACTGCTTCTGGCCGTGCGACAGCAGGCCCGCGCTACGCTGTCGTTCTGCGCCGAGCCGCAGCAGCTTCAGCACCTCATCGATCCGATCCTGCTGCTCGCCATTGAGGCGCGCGCGCAGACTGGCCCACACCGTTTTTTCGGCTTTCAGGGCGATCTCAAGATTCTCGAACACGGTTAACGCTTCAAACACCGTTGGTTTCTGGAACTTACGGCCGATCCCGGCACGGGCGATCTCAACCGGCGACAGGCGGGTAAGATCGCTGTCCTGATCGTAGATCACCCGCCCGGAATCGGGCCGCGTCTTACCGGTGATCACATCCATCAGCGTGGTTTTGCCCGCGCCGTTGGGGCCGATCACGCAGCGCAGTTCGCCGACGCCGATCTGTAACGAGAGATCGCTCAGGGCGCGGAAGCCGTCGAACGAGACGCTGATCTTCTCCAGTTGCAGCACCGGATCGCGCTGCGCCCGATGGCGATCCGCCGGATGAGGTTGAGTAAACAGTGCGTCAGTCATGTTTCCTCCGGCGCAGCAGGCCAATCACGCCGTGCGGCAGAAACAGCGTCACCAGGATGAACATCAGGCCGAGGAAAAACAGCCAGTATTCCGGGAAAGCGACGGTGAAAAAGCTGCGCGCGCCGTTAACAATCGCGGCACCCAGCAGTGGGCCGATCAGCGTACCGCGCCCCCCCAGCGCCACCCAGATGGCGGCTTCAATCGAGTTGGCTGGCGACATCTCGCCGGGATTAATGATCCCGACCTGCGGTACGTAAAGCGCCCCGGCCAGTCCGCACAGCATCGCCGACAGGGTCCAGACAAACAGCTTAAAGCCGCGCGGATCGTAGCCGCAGAACATCAGGCGGTTTTCGGCGTCGCGCACCGCAGTCAGCACCCGGCCAAACTTGCTGCGTGCCAGTGCGAAACCAATCGCCAGGCTCAGCAACAGCAATCCTACCGTGGCGATAAACAGGCCGATGCGGGTGCCGGTCGCGCTCACTGAAAAGCCGAGCAGGGTGGTAAAGCCGGTGAAACCGTTGTTGCCACCAAAGCCGGTTTCATTACGGAAAAACAGCAGCATACCGGCGTAGGTCAGCGCCTGGGTGATGATCGAAAAGTAAACGCCTTTGATGCGGGAACGGAAGGCAAAAAAGCCAAATACCAGCGCCAGCAATCCCGGTGCCAGTACGCTGAGGCACAGCGCCCAGGCGAAGTGCTCGGTTCCGCTCCAGAACCACGGCAGCTCACGCCACGACAGAAAGGACATAAACGCCGGTAAGCCTTCACCTGCCGCCTGGCGCATCAGATACATGCCCATCGCATAACCACCGAGAGCAAAAAACAGGCCGTGACCCAGCGACAGTAATCCGGCGTAACCCCACACCAGGTCGAGGGCCACTGCCACCACCGCATAGCAGAGGATTTTGCCGATCAGCGTCAGGGTATAGGTGGAGATCGCCAGCGGATGGCCGGCGGGCAGCAGCGCCAGAAACGGCATCACCAGCAGCGCCAGAGTGACCACCATGCCGATGCTGAGGGTCAGGCGCGGCGCTTTGCGCGCGGCACGGAGCGTTATGGGTTGCGTCATCAGTCAGTCACCCTTCCTTTCACCGCAAACAGTCCCTGAGGACGTTTCTGGATAAACAGCACGATAATTACCAGAATCAGGATCTTGCCGAGCACCGCGCCGATCTGCGGTTCCAGCACTTTATTAACAATGCCGAGGCTGAAGGCAGCGACCACGGTGCCCGCCAGTTGGCCAACGCCGCCCAGCACCACAACCAGAAACGAGTCGATAATGTAGCCCTGTCCCAGTTCTGGCCCGACGTTGCCGAGTTGCGACAGCGCCACGCCGCCCAGTCCGGCAATACCAGACCCCAGACCAAACGCCAGCATATCGACCCGGCCGGTCGGCACGCCGCAGCAGTCGGCCATGGTGCGGTTCTGCGTTACGGCGCGCACGTTCATGCCAAGACGGGTGCGATTCAGCAACAGCCAGGTGAGTGCCAGCACAAAGATCACAAACAGAATCACGGCGATGCGGTTCCACGGCAGCACCAGGTTAGGCAGCACCTGCAGTCCGCCTGACAGCCACTGCGGATTTGCCACTTCGAGGTTTTGCGCCCCGAACAGCATGCGCACCGCCTGAATCAGCATCAGGCTGATACCCCAGGTTGCCAGCAGCGTTTCCAGCGGGCGACCGTAAAGATGGCGGATCACCGTGCGTTCCAGCGCCATTCCGATGGCGGCCGTCACCATAAACGCCACCGGCAGTGCCAGCAGCGGATACCAGGCCAGGTAGTGCGGCGCAAACTGCTGAAACAGGCTCTGTACCCACCAGGTGGCATAAGCACCGAGCATCAGCATTTCACCGTGCGCCATATTGATTACGCCAAGCAGACCGTAAGTGATCGCCAGTCCCAGCGCCGCCAGCAGCAAAACCGAGCCCAGCGACAGGCCGCTGAACGCCTGACCCAGCAGATCGCCCCACATCAGGCGTTTCTGAATCTGTTGCAGGCTGTCGGCGGCGGCGGCACGCACCGTGGCGTCCGGTTCGTTCGCCGGCTGGGTTAAGCGTTGCAGGCTGGCCTGAGTATTGGGATCGCTGGATTCGCCCAGCAGCTTAACTGCCTTCAGCCGCACCATCGGCTGGGCATCTGCCAGCTGCAGGTTGGCCAGCGCCAGTGCCAGTGCGGCATGCACCCGGCTATCCTTTTCGGCGGCCAGCCGCTGCTCAATCAGCGACAGCTGATCGGCCGCGCCGTCATTTTGCAACTGTCGCGCCGCGCGCAACCGCAGTCCGGCATCGTCGCTCACCAGCTGATGCGCCGCCAGCGCGCCGTTGACCAGCACCCGCAGCCGGTTGTTCATAAACAGTTTTTTCAGGCTGCCGTTCGGCTGTGGCTGGGCATCCAGCGGCAGCAACCTGCTGCCCTGCTGGCTGAACGGCTGTTTATTCTGGTCGATGACCACGTTTTCGGCGTGCAGCGCTTCCAGCAGCGGTAACCGGCTGCTGTCTGGCGCGGCGGCCCACTGTTGCAGCAGCGTCGCCTGCTGGCTACGGCTGGCAGCGGCGAAGTCTGCCGCCGGTCCGGCACTGGCAAACAGCGGCATCAGCAGCAGCAGGCTGAAAAGGCAGCGGCAAAGGTTCATAGAGAGGACCTCGTTAAATGGATGGCGGCGGACGACCTGATTTGCCGTACGCCATCAGCGCAACGGGCAGGCGCCGGTCGGCAGAGCCGCAGACCGGCGCGTCACGCGCTTACTGCGCGGCTTTCACCGGGTGGTCGGGCTTCTTATCATTACCGGCTATGTACGGGCTCCATGGCTGAGCGCGTACCGGTTGATCGGTCTGCCACACCACGTTGAACTGACCGTTCTCTTCCACTTCACCGATCATCACCGGCTTATGCAGATGGTGGTTGGTCTGATCCATGGTCAGGGTAAAGCCGTCTGGCGCTTTGAAGGTCTGACCGGCCATCGCCGCCCGTACTTTATCCACGTCGGTGGTGCCAGCTTTTTCTACCGCCTGCGCCCACATATGAATACCGACATAGGTCGCTTCCATCGGATCGTTGGTGACCACGCTGGCGGCATTCGGCAGGTTGTGGGCTTTGGCATAAGCACGGTAGTCAGCGACAAATTTAGCGTTGGTCGGGTTATCGATTGACTCAAAATAGTTCCACGCCGCTAACTGACCGACCAGCGGTTTGGTATCGATACCGCGCAGCTCTTCTTCGCCGACCGAGAAGGCGACCACCGGAATATCGGTGGCTTTAATGCCCTGATTAGCCAGCTCTTTATAGAACGGAACGTTAGAGTCGCCGTTGATGGTGGAAACCACCGCTGTTTTGCCGCCGGCAGCAAACTTTTTGATGTTTGAGACGATGGTCTGGTAATCGCTGTAACCAAACGGGGTGTAGACCTCTTCGATATCTTTATCCTGGACGCCCTTACTGTGCAGGAAGGCACGCAGGATCTTGTTGGTCGTGCGGGGATAGACATAATCGGTGCCGAGCAGGAAGAAGCGTTTAGCACTGCCGCCATCCTCGCTCATCAGGTATTCAACCGCCGGGATCGCCTGCTGGTTGGGCGCTGCGCCGGTATAGAACACGTTAGGTGACATCTCTTCGCCCTCATACTGCACCGGATAGAACAGCAGGCCATTCAGCTCCTCAAACACCGGCAGCACCGATTTGCGCGATACCGAGGTCCAGCAGCCAAACACCACCGCCGCCTTGTCTTGGGTCAGTAGCTGTCGTGCCTTCTCGGCAAACAGCGGCCAGTTAGAGGCGGGATCGACCACCACCGGCTCCAGCTTTTTCCCCAGCACGCCGCCTTTGGCGTTGATCTCATCGATGGTCATCAGCGCCACATCTTTGAGTGGCGTTTCCGAAATCGCCATGGTCCCTGACAGGGAGTGCATGATGCCGACCTTAATGGTGTCAGCCGCCTGCGCGCCCCAGGCGAGGCCGATGCTGGCAACGGTAGCGGAGAGAGCAAAAGCCTTGAGCAATGAACGTCTTTTCATCGTGTTAAAACCCCTCAATGTTGTGTTTGTTATTCAATGGGTTGAAGCCGGGCCTGCTGGAGTCGGTGCAAAGTAATTTTCCTGACTTCCGCCTTGCTGACGGCGATGTGGTCAGTCAGGATGCGTTGTGCCTCCTCGGTCTGTTGCTGAAAAATTGCCTGTAAAATCTGTTCATGCTCCTGATAGGTGGCGGTTATTCGATCGTCAGAGGTGAAGTCGAGACGGCGGATAATGCGGATTTTCTCCGTCAGTTCGGCGTGAATACGCGCCATTTCCGGATTACCCGCAGCGGCCACCAGCGTCATGTGAAACGCCTCATCGTGCTGCGATACCGTCAGGCCGGCGGTCAGTCGCTCCGCCTGGCACCAGAAGCGCGTCAGCCCGGTTAACAGGGCGCTGCACTGGGCGGCGGGCAGGGCGCACAGCCGTTTTACCGCTTCACACTCCAGCACGGTTCGCAGGTCATACAGCGCTTCGAACCAGGCGAAATCGAAGTTCCTGATCTGCCAGCCGCTGCGGAACCAGACTTCAACAAAGCCTTCGCGTTCCAGCCGGAACAGCGCCTGACGTACCGGCGTGCGGCTGACCGCCATCCGCCCGGCAATTTCACTTTCACTGAAGCGATCGCCGGGCATCAGGCGAAAGGCGAAAATCTCCTCCTTCAGCGCCTGATAAACCCGTTCCGCCAGCGCTTCCGGGCGGGCTTTCGGGGAGGGAGACTGCATCGTCATGGTGACTCCTTATTCCAGCCACAGCAGGGTTTCGCCCGGACTGACCGGACGGCCCGCCTGGCAGGCAATGCGTTTCACCTGACCACTCCGGGGAGCGACAATCGCCAGCTCCATCTTCATCGCTTCGACGATAACCAGCGTCTGACCGGCGCTGACCGTTTCACCCGGCTGCACCAAAACTTTCCAGATGTTGCCGTTCATATCGGCCTGCACCGCCAGCGCGCTGTCATCCTGCTCAGCGATCGGGGGCGGCGGGTCCAGCGTCAGCGGCGCACTCTGCTCTTCCTGCGCCCACAGCGTCACCTCCTGCTCAAACGCGGCGGCCTGACGCTGGCGGAATGCGGCGATATCATCAGCGTTGTCCGCCAGGAACTGCTGGTGGGCAGCAAAATCAAACAGCGTCTCTTCGATCCGCAGGCTGGCGCGGCCTTCGCGGAAATCTTCCCGCAGCTGCGTCAGCTCGGCTTCACTCACCGGATAGAAACGCACCTGATCGAAGAAGCGCAGCAGCCACGGCTGTTCGGCGGCAAACTGGGGATTTTTCAGGAAGGTGTTCCAGATCGGTAACGTCCGGCCGACCAGCTGATAGCCGCCGGGTGAGTCCATGCCATAGATGCACATGTACATGCCGCCGATGCCGACCGTGCCTTCGGCGGTGAAGGTGCGGGCCGGGCTGTATTTGGAACTCAGCAGACGATGGCGCGGATCGATGGGTACTGCACAGGGCGCGCCAAGATAGACGTCGCCCAGTCCGAGCACCAGATAGCTGGCGTTGAACAGGGTGTCGCGCACCTGTTCACGCTGGGTTAAGCCGTTGATGCGCTGAATAAAGTCAACGTTGTTCGGCAGCCAGGGAGCGCTGGCGCGAACCGTTTCCTGGTAGCGCGCTACCGCGCCGAGGGTGGCGCTGTCTTCAAACGCCATTGGCATCCACACCACTCGCGACGGCACTTTCAGCGTGCTGACATCGCCCAGCGTCGCCTCCAGCCCCAGCAACAGCGACATCAGGTCGGACTGGCTGATGATGCGGCTGTCGTAGCGCACCTGCAGTGAACGCACGCCGGGTGACAGCTCTTCTACGCCGGGCACCGCTCGTTCGCTCAGCGCCATCATCAGCAGGTGAACGCGCAGTCGCAGCGCCAGATCCAGCACGTTGTCGCCATATTCAATCAGCACATATTTGTCACCGGCCTGACGGTAGACCGCTTGCGGCGTGGTTGCGGTGGCGTCAATCGCCGCCAGTATGGTCGCGGAGCCGCTGGCGGTTTCGGCCAGCGACGGCACGGCAAACGTCGGCGCATGGTGCGGACGCAGGGTGGCGATCACCTGCTGCTGCGCCTTTTCTCGTGCCAGCGCGTCATCGGCACTGATCGGATGGAAACGAATGCGATCGCCTGGTTTAACCTGACCGACTTTCCACAGTTCGGCTTTGGCGATGGTCACCGGACAAACGAATCCGCCGAGGCTCGGGCCGTCGTGCGTCAGGATCACCGGAAAGTCACCGGTAAAATTGATGGCGCCAATGGCATATTCACAGTCGTGAACGTTAGAAGGGTGCAGGCCCGCCTCGCCGCCGTTGGCGCGGGTCCAGCTCGGTTTCGGACCGACTAACCGCACGCCGAGACGGTTGGAGTTGTAATGTACCTGCCAGTCGCTGGCAAAGAATTCGTCGATGGCAGCCTGGGTGAAGAAGTCTGGTGCGCCGTGCGGACCGTAGAGCACGCCGATACGCCATTCGGTGCCGTAGTGCGGAATCAATGCGGCATCAAGCGCCTGAGGGGCGCTGACCGGAGGCGGAGTGGTGCAGGCTGCCAGCGCAGGCCGGGAGATCGGCAGCATATCCGCAACCCGCAGCGTCCGTCCGGCATGGCCGCCAAACTGACCCAGCGAGAAGGTGCTGCGGCTGCCGAGATATTCCGGTACGTCGAAACCGTTGCGTACCGCGAGGTAGCCGCGGCAACCCTGCTGCGCGCGGCCCAGTGCCAGGGTTTGTCCCGCTTTCACCGTCAGCGGCTGCCAGTTGCTGACCGGTTCGCCATCCAGCGTGGCGGCGCAGTCAGCGCCGGTCAGTGCCACCGTCGCATCAGTGTGGAAGCGCAGCGTCGGGCCCTGCAAGGTAAACTCGAGGCCGGCCGCCGATTCGTCATTGCCGACAATCCGGTTCGCCAGACGGAAGGCGAAATCATCCATCGGACCAGACGGCGGAACGCCAATATCCCAGTAGCCGAGGCGGCCCGGATAATCCTGAATCGAACTGAAGGTACCCGGCTGCAGCACCTCAATCACCGGGGCGGCCGGGGTGAAACTGTCGAGAAAGCGTGTCCAGACCGTGCCGCTGTGAAAGGCCTCAGTCGCCACGATCTGGCGCAGGTAGTCGAGGTTAGTGGCGATGCCGTGCAGCTGGGTGGCATCCAGCGCCTGCTGCATTTTTGCCAGCGCCGCCTCGCGGCTGTCGGCATGTACAATCAGCTTCGCCACCATCGGATCGTAGAAGCTGGAGACTTCGCTGCCGGTTTCAATGCCGCTGTCGATGCGCACGCCAGCGGGAAAGCTGACGGCGGTTAACAGGCCGGGGCTGGGCTGGAAGTTCTTCAGCGGATCTTCCGCATAGAGTCGTACTTCAATGGCGGCACCCTGGGGAGCCTGCTGCAGGCGCGGCCAGTCAATCTCATCGCCCGCCGCCACTTTTAGCATGCACTCGACCAGATCCAGCCCGGTCACGCATTCGGTAACCGGATGCTCAACCTGCAGACGGGTATTCACTTCGAGAAAGTAAAACGCCTGCTGGGTGACGTCGTAGATGTACTCCACGGTGCCGGCGCTGCGGTAGTTGACCAGCTGGCCCAGACGGACCGCCGAGGCCAGTAGCGCGTCACGCGTGGCCGGGGACAGGCCCGGCGCCGGGGTCTCCTCTACCACCTTTTGATTACGGCGTTGCAGCGAGCAGTCGCGCTCACCCAGCGCCACCACGGTGCCGCGGCCATCGCCGAAAATCTGCACTTCAACATGACGCGCGCGATCGATGCAGCGCTCCAGAAAGACGCCCGCGTCACTGAAAAACTGTTCGCCGAGGCGGCGCACGCTCTCCCAGGCACTGGCTAACGCGGCGGCATCGGCGCAGCGCGTCAGACCAATCCCACCGCCGCCGGCGGTACTCTTCAGCATCACCGGATAGCCGATCTGTTCGGCGGCCTGCAACGCCGTCTCCAGCGAATCCAGCAGCGGCGTGCCGGGCGTCATTGGCACACCGGCTCGCGCGGCCAGTTCACGGGCGCGGTGCTTCAGGCCGAACTCACCGATCTGCTGTGCCGTCGGGCCGACAAAAGCGATTCCCGCCTGCTCACAGGCTTCGGCGAACGGCAGGCTCTCTGACAGGAAGCCGTAGCCTGGCCAGATAGCGTCAGCATCGCTCTGCTGTGCCGCTGCCAGAATTTTGTCGATGCGCAGATAGCTGTCGCTGGCTTTATCGCCGCCCAGCGCAATCGCCACATCGGCCTGCTGAACGTGCTGCGCATTACGGTCGGCATCGGAGTAGACCGCCACGCTTTTCACGCCGAGGCGCTTCAGGGTACGGATGGCGCGACAGGCAATTTCGCCGCGGTTGGCAATTAATACGGTGCTGAACATGGTTCAGAGACTCCCTTGTGTCGCCAGCCAGTTGCGCCAGCCGCCAGTTTCGGTAATTTCCAGCGCGTTGTTCAGCGCCGAGCCTTCACAGATAAAGCCTTTCACTACCCGACCGTCTGCCAGCGTCAGGCTGCCGATGCCCAGCGGTGGCGGGATTTCTGCCACGAACTCGCCAAAGCGCGCCAGCGGGATATCCCACAGCTCGACGGTGATGGCGGCACCGCGTTCATCGCGCATCAGGCCCGGTTTTTTGATCGCGCCGTCCAGCAGTGCGAACAGCCGATAGTGAGCGGCTGTTTGCGTCTCCTCTACCCACACCGCATCCCGGCTGGTCAGCTGGAAATTGAGCGGCATACCGGTGAGGTGAGCGCCGACCACCGCAACACGCACGTGATCGGAGGAGGGCGGCAGGGCGCGCGATCGGGTGGGCTGTGGCTGGCCGGTGGCACCGAGCGGCAGCGCCAGTTGCTGCTGCCAGCGCAGACCGAACTCAGCCAGTGCACGATCGTGCCAGGCGGGTGCGATCAGCGTGATGCCCGCCGGTAAATCGTCATTGCGGAACGGACCGGGCAGCGCCAGCGCGGCGAGGTCGGCCAGATTGGTGAAGTTGGTATAGGTGCCGAACTGCGAGTTGTAATGCACCGGCTCCTGAGCCATCTCCGCCAGCGTGTGGATGGTGGGGGAGGTCGGCACCACCAGCGCGTCAAACTGCGCCAGGGTCTGCTGAATTTGTCGCGTCAGTTCGGCCCGCAGGTACTCCGCCTGATAAGCCTCAACGGCGCTGTATTTCAGGCCGCTGGCGACGATGCCGTGCACCACCGGGTCCATCTCAGCCGGACGTTGCAGCATCTCGCCGACTGCGGCGGTGCGCTCGGCTACCCAGGGACCGGAATAGAGCTGCTCAGCCAGCTGGCGGAACGGAGTGAAATCAATCGGATGCAGCGTCACGCCCGCCACCAGCAGCGCTTCCAGCGCCTGATCCCAGGCCGCTTCGGCCGCCGCATCATCAAAGAATTCGGGATTGGCCGGTACGGCAAAATGTGGATGAGCGGGCAGGCTGGCCGGGGCCGTATGCGGATTGACGCGCGAATAGGCGTCACTGGCGTCGAATCCCCCGGCGAGGCTGGCGACGGTAAAAGCGTCTTCCACCGTCAGCGCGAACACCGACAGGGTGTCATTCAGCCGGCAGGCTGGCACCACGCCGCGGGCAGAGAACCAGCCTTTGGTCGGTTTCAGACCGACAATATTGTTAAACCCGGCCGGGACCCGACCCGATCCGGCGGTGTCGGTACCGAGGGAGAAGCCGACCAGCCCGCGCGCCAGTACCGAAGCTGAACCGGAGCTGGAGCCGCCACTGACGTAGTCGGCATCAAAGGTATTAGTGACCGCGCCATACGGCGAGCGGCTACCGACCAGGCCGGTCGCGAACTGGTCAAGGTTGGTTTTGCCGATCACTACCGCGCCGGCGGCTTTCAGCCTGGCGACCACCGTCGCATCATTGTCAGCGATGTAAGTGAAGGCCGGACAGGCGGCGGTGGTCGGCCAGCCAGCGACATCGGTGTTGTCCTTGACGGCGAACGGGACGCCAAACAGCGGCAGCGACGCTGGATCGCGTTGAAACTGTGCCAGCAGCGGTTCCAGCTGCGCCATTAGCTGCGCCGGCGTGGCAAGATAGATCCAGGCATTATCCTGCGGATCCAGCGCCGCCAGATGGGACGCCAGCAGCGGAATGATCTGCTGTGGGGCCAGTTGCAGCCGTTGCTGCCAGTCGTGAAGGGTTAAGCCAAAGGTCGAAGCCATACGATGAATTCCAGCTGGTATACAAGATGGAGTTCAACAGAGCAAAGGCTGTGCCATTTTTTTAACACCCTGATTCAACGGGTTATCCGCGTTTGTCATAAGAATTTGTGATGATTATTTGCACAATGGCGGCGCAGGAGGCGGGCGATAGCGGTGCGTTTAGTCCTGCCGTGCGTAAATTTTGTGAAGAACATGGCAAGAGCCGGGTGGCCTGGTTAGCATGAAGGGAGTCTGGCAACTCGCCGACGCCCAGCAACAGAGGAGATTTACGTGGTGAAGTGGCGTAACTGGATGGTAGGGATCTGCCTGGTCGGCACGGCCAGCAGCGCATGGGCCGATTCGCTTGATCAACAACGACAGCGTTATCAACAAATTAAACAGGCCTGGGACAGTAACCAGATGGCCACGGTGGATCAACTGTTGCCAACGCTACAGGATTATCCGCTCTATCCTTATTTGCAATATCGCCTGCTGGCGCAGGATCTCGATCAGGAGACCAGCCTGGCGGTACAAAACTTTATCCGACAATATCCGACGTTGCCGCCGGCGCGATCGCTCAGCACCCGTTTTATCAACGTGCTGGCGCATCGTCAGGACTGGCAGGGCGTGCTCAACTTCAGCCCGACCGAGCCGAAACCGGTGCAGGCACGCTGTAACTGGTACTACGCCAAATGGGCCACCGGTCAGCAGCAGGCGGCCTTTGATGGTGCCAAACAGATCTGGCTGCGCGGCACGGCGCTGCCCAATGACTGCGATAAACTCTTCTCGGTATGGCAATCCTCTGGCCAGCTCTCACCGATCACCATTCTCGAACGTATCCGGCTGGCGATGAAAGCCGGTAACGACAGCCTGGTGAGCTTCCTGGCGAAAACGCTGCCGGCTGATTACCAGACCATGTCTGACGCGATCCAGGCGTTGCAGCAGGACCCGCTGACGGTCAGCACCTTTGCCAGCGCCGTCGGGCCAACAGACTTTACCCGCCAGGCGACGATCTACGCCTTCACCCGGGTCGCCCGCCAGGATATGGAGAATGCCCGCAGCCTGATCCCGATTCTGGTGCGGGCGCAGAAGATGGGGCCGGAAGATGAGCAGGCGCTGAAAGAGATTGTGGTATGGCGCATGATGGGCAGCGATCTGACATCGGAACAGGCGCGCTGGCGTGATGCGGTAGTCATGAACAGTGAATCGACCGCGCTGGTGGAGCGCCGGGTGCGGCTGGCGCTCAGCCAGCACGATCGACGCGGCCTGAATACCTGGATCGCCCGTCTGCCGCTGGAAGCCAAACAGAAAGATGAATGGCAGTACTGGCAGGCCGATCTGCTGTTTGAGAAAGATCGTAAAGAGGAAGCGGAAGAGATCCTGCGCAAGCTGATGCGGGCTCGCGGTTTCTATCCAATGGTGGCGGCGCAGCGGTTAGGCGTCGATTATCCGCTGCAGGTTGATGAAGCACCGAAGCCGGATAGCGCAACGGTGCAGGGCGCAGAACTGGCCCGGGTGCGTGAACTGATGTACTGGGGTCTGGATAACCTGGCGCGCAGCGAATGGGCCAACCTGATTGCCAGCCGTCCGCACAATCAGCAGCAGATGCTGGCGCGTTACGCTAACGAGCAGGACTGGTGGGATCTCAGCGTGCAGGCCACCATTACTGCGAAGATGTGGGACAGCCTGAAAGAGCGGTTCCCGCTGGCGTGGCAGAGCGTTTATCAGCGTAATACTCAGGATAAGCAGATTCCACCGAGCTACGCGATGGCCATTTCACGTCAGGAGAGCGCGTGGAACCCGAAAGCACGTTCACCGGTCGGAGCCAGCGGCCTGATGCAGATTATGCCCGCCACTGCGGCGCATACCGTTAAGATGTACAACATGCCGGGCTATGCGAACGCCAGTCAGCTGCTGGACCCTGAGACCAATATTCAGATCGGCACCCAGTATCTGGAGTATGTCTACCAGCAGTTTGGTCAGAACCGGATCTTCGCCTCGGCGGCTTACAATGCCGGTCCCGGCCGGGTACGTAGCTGGCAGAAAACCAGTGGCGGTAATCTCGATGCGGTGGCGTTTATTGAGACCATTCCATTCTCAGAAACCCGCGGCTACGTGAAGAACGTGCTGGCGTATGACGCCTACTATCGTCACTTCATGGGCCAGCCTGACAAGATCCTGTCAGATGGCGAGTGGAATCGCCGTTACTAGCTGTGCTAAGCTTCCGTACTCTTTAGCGAGTACGGAAGCCTCTTCATGACCCAACCTGATTCTCCCGCCACCGAAGATAGCTGGCATCGCTTTGTCGCGCTGATGCAGCAGGCCTTTGCAGACGGCCATGCGCTGCCGCTGATGCAGCTGATGATGACGCCAGATGAGCGCGAAGCCTTTGGCACCCGTCTGCGGATTATTGAAGAGCTGATGAACGGCGAGATGAGCCAGCGCGAGCTGAAAAACGAGCTTGGCGTCGGCATCGCGACCATCACACGTGGCTCAAACAGTCTGAAAGAGGCGCCACCGGAGCTGAAACGCTGGCTGGAAGCGCGCCTGGGTCGCGGCTGATTACTGCTGATAAAGCGGATGAACAAACGGGCAGAGCGCCAGAATCAGTGCCTGATGATAGACGCTGGAGCGGCTGAGCAGACCCTGAGTAAAGGCACCAATCGCGCCGCCCTGCTGTTTAATATTCTCAATGCCGGTTAACCGTGCCATCTCTTCGCCCAGCTCGCGGCCTTCACGTAATCCAGCCAGTACCACCGGCGGCAGGGTGAAGCTGGCCGAACGCGATTCTCCCCGCTGTTTCTGATTTTCTACCACCATCCAGGCGAAGGCGCAGTCATCTTCAATGCCGGCCTCGATGGCCACCCAGAATGCCGCCTCAGGTCGGACCTGTCGCGCATTCATCACGCGCTGGCGTGCGCCGGTTCGCGTTTCAAGGTGGGTTAACGGTTGTGCTGCAACGCCACTATCGACCTCGACCCCCTCAATATGGCAGGATCCCTCGCCGAAAACGTCGTTGAATGCCTGCGCAATCGCGCGAATCTTCGCTGGGTTGGTGGTGGCTGCGACAACATGGTACATAATTGATTGAACCCTTAGGTGATTAAGAGCCTATCCCATCGGGCTATTTTATTTGGCAGTCTGAAGTTGGGCAGTGCTCACAATCCTCACGTACTCCGTGTACGCTCCGGTTGTTTCGCGCTATCCGTGTCCAGACTGGCTGCAACAATGACGCCTGATGGGGGGAGGCTCTAAGGCGATTTTTGTCGCAGTATAACGGAAACTAAGCATGCTACAGGTCTATCTTGTTCGTCACGGTGAAACGGTATGGAATGCGGAACGCCGCATTCAGGGTCAGTCCGACAGTCCGCTGACGGAAAAAGGTGAGCAACAAGCCCATCAGGTGGGAGAACGCGTCAAAAAACTGGGCATTACGCACGTCATCTCCAGCGATCTCGGGCGTACACGTCGCACTGCTGAGATCATTGCTGATGCCTGTGGTTGCGTGGTGACGCTCGATCCCCGGCTGCGCGAACTGAACATGGGAGTGCTGGAGAAGCGCCCGCTGGATGAGTTAACCGCCGAAGAGGAACAGTGGCGCGCCACGCTGGTTAACGGCACGGAAGGGGGGCGCATCCCTGAAGGTGAGTCGATGACCGAGATGGCGGAGCGGATGCATCAGGCGCTAAATGCCTGTCTCGAACTGCCTGCCGGCAGCCGGCCTCTGATTGTCAGTCACGGTATGGCGCTGGGCGTGCTGGTCAGCACCATCCTCGGCCTGCCAGCGCATGCGGAACGGCGCCTGCGGCTGCGCAACTGCTCGATCTCACGCGTCGATCATCAGCAGAGCGCCTGGCTGGCAGAAGGCTGGGTGGTGGAAACCGCCGGGGATATTTCCCATCTGGATGCGCCTGCGCTCGATGAGCTGCAACGCTAACGACGGTGAAGCGCCTCTGCCGTCGTGATGACGGCAGAATCGCTTAGTTGCCGGCGGGCTGGCGACGAATCGGAATCAGATATTCACACTGGATTTCGGATGGCGGCTCGCTGCGCTTTTTGCCACCGTGGGTGTAGAAGCGTTCAATATCCTGTCCCTGACGGCGGGTCAGCCCCAGCGTTGGCATACAGGTGCCGTACAGCAACAGGATAAACTCCTGCAGCTCGACGCGCGGCCCGGTGTAGGTGAACTGCACATAGTCGCCCGCTTCGAGGATCACGCTCTGGCCGGAGTGCAGGTTCATTGCGCTGTCGGCCGGCACCGCCGTGGTATAGAGAATTTCCTGCTCGTCATCCTTATCCTGACTGGCGCGCACCTGATGCAGGCCATACAGCACCGGCGGCACCGTGTCGGTTTCCAGCAGGAACTGCTTCCAGAAGTGGATGCGCATTTCGTCGCGGTAACTGGAAATCTGTTCCAGTGTACAGGTGTAGTTCTGGGTTTGACCCACCAGCACTGTTTCCGGCAAGGTGACAAACGTCGGTTCAGGCTGCTTCTCATCGCTGAGGCGAATCGGCGGACGAATACCGAATGAGTTCCACTCCGAAGAGCGACGATACCAGGCCGGCGTCTGATTAAACTGCTTTTTAAACGCGCGGGTGAAGGTCTGCTGCGAGTCGAAACGATACTGCAGGGCGATGTCCAGAATCGGACGGCTGGTCAGGCGAAGCGCGACCGCGGCTTTTGACAGACGCCGCGCACGAATATAAGCGCCTATCGCGTGGCCGGTGACGTCCTTGAACATCCTTTGTAAATGCCATTTAGAGTAACCGGCTTTCAGGGCAACGTTATCCAGTGAAAGGGGTTGATCCAGATGGCTCTCCAGCCAGACAAGCAAATCGCGAATGATACCGGCTTGGTCCATAAAACATCCTCATACTCTGGTGGTGCAGCTAAACGCAGTCGTCGAATAATAGCACTAAATGCTCAAAAGGCGTGGGCAGCTTTCTCGGGAAGATTGTGCTACGTCAGTGCGGGCTTAAACCCGTTTTGGTTTGGTCATTAACTCGATTGACAGTACATTACAGTCACATCTATTCCATTTGCAATGGTAACTCCATGACAATATCTCGCCTTATGATCGCCGCATTTGCCACCCTGACCTTTTCCAGCCCGCTGCTCGCCGAGGAGATCGGCTCGGTAGATACGGTATTCAAGATATTTGGCCCCGACCATAAAATTGTCGTTGAGGCTTTCGATGATCCCGATGTTAAAAATGTAACCTGTTATATCAGTCGGGCGAAAACCGGCGGCATTAAAGGCGGATTGGGTCTGGCGGAAGATACCTCGGATGCGGCAATCTCCTGTCAGCAGATCGGTCCGGTCGAGCTGAGCGACAAGATTGCGCAGGGCAAAGCGCAGGGCGACGTGGTGTTTCGCCAGCGCACCTCGCTGATCTTCAAGAAGCTGCAGGTTGTACGCTTCTTCGATAAAAAGCGCAACGCCTTAGTCTATCTGACCTACTCCGACAAAGTGGTGGAAGGCTCGCCGAAAAATGCGCTGAGCGCCGTACCAATAATGCCGTGGCACTAAGGCAAAAAAAAACGCCCGTCAGGGCGTTTTTTCTCTGCGCAGCGATTAGTCCTGCAGATCACCGCAGAAGCGATAACCTTCACCGTGAATGGTGGCAATAATCTCTGGCGTGTCCGGCGTGGATTCGAAATGCTTACGGATCCGGCGGATGGTGACGTCAACGGTGCGGTCATGCGGCTTGAGGTCGCGACCGGTCATTTTTTTCAGCAGATCCGCACGGGTCTGGATCTTGCCCGGATTCTCGCAGAAGTGCAGCATGGCGCGGAATTCACTGCGCGGCAGCTTATAGTGTTCACCGTTCGGGTTGATCAGTGAGCGGCTGTTGATATCCAGCTCCCAGCCGTTGAACTTATAGCTTTCAACCTGACGACGCTCTTCGCTTGGCAGCGCCAGATTCATGGTGCGTGACAGCAGGTTACGGGCACGAATCGTCAGTTCACGCGGGTTAAACGGTTTAGTGATGTAGTCGTCAGCGCCAATTTCCAGACCGAGAATTTTATCGACTTCGTTATCACGGCCGGTCAGGAACATCAGGGCGACGTTAGCCTGTTCGCGCAGTTCACGGGCCAGTAACAGGCCGTTTTTACCGGGCAGGTTGATGTCCATGATCACCAGATTGACGTCATTGTCGGTCAGCACCTGATGCATTTCAGCACCATCAGTCGCCTCATACACCACATAACCTTCCGCCTCAAAAATGCTTTTGAGGGTATTACGCGTGACCAGTTCGTCTTCAACGATAAGAATGTGCGGGGTCTGCATGTTTAGCTACCTAAAATTTGCCAACAAATTGAAAACAGGGCGTACATCGGTATGGCGTTCTTCATCATCGAGAGCGGCGGACCGTGCTGAACCGTTGTATGGAATACTATTTTGATAAGCCATCTATCAACGTCAACAACAGGATTAGCTCAGCCAGTCAGGATGAAAATTGCATGCCCCGTGAGAGAATAATAATGGCGCATATCCTAACTGCATTAACAGCAACCTAACAGCACCAACTACAACCGATAAGCATAAAAACAACGCTTCGTTGACTTATATCAAATGCAATTGTAGCACGTTAACACTTTTGTGAAAAACTTCTCGTAGATTGCCTGCTTAGCTCACAAAAAGCAGCTTTTTCGCTACATTTATGACGGACAAATCGCAAACTAAAACCGGCCGGCAATGATATTTTATCTTATTGAATTAAAAAAACTTTATAAACCTTTCGTCAAGAACAGATGCTTAAGGCCGAAAAGGCCACCGATCGATGATTTTAACCAGTTTTAACATCCTGTTTTCTTATTCTCAGCGGGCGGCTTAATCATTAACAGCCGTGTTAATATGGCGTTATGTCAGCAAACCAATGGAATAAACATGCTTTTCCCCCTGATTCTCGTCTCGCCTGCACGGGCTGAAAATATTGGCGCTGCGGCGCGTGCCATGAAAACCATGGGCTTTAGCCAGCTGCGGATTGTCGCCAGCGATGCCTGGCAGGAGCCGGCTGCACGCCGGGTTGCACATGGCGCCGGTGATATTCTCGATAACCTTCAGACGTTTGCGACCCTGACCGAGGCGTTAGCTGACATCGATTTCTCCGTAGCGACCACCGCGCGCAGCCGGGCAAAGTTCCGCTACTACGCCACGCCTGAACAGGTCGAAACCCAGCTACTGGAAAAACGGCAGTGGGTAAACAGCATGGCGCTGGTGTTTGGCCGCGAAGACAGTGGGCTGACTAACGAGGAGCTGGAGCAGGTTGATCTGCTGACCGGTATCCCGATGGCAAATGACTACCCGTCGCTGAATCTGGGGCAGGCGGTGATGGTTTATTGTTACCAGCTGGCGAAGCTGAATCAGGTTGCGGCACCGGCGGTGCCAGCGGCAGATGGGCAGCAGCTGCAGGCGCTGCGTCAGCGTTTTCACCAGTTATTGCAATCGCTGGAGGTCAGTGACGACGAGAAAATGGCAGACTGGATCGATCAGCGTATTGGCCTGCTGGAACAGCGTGACAGCGCGATGTTGCATCGCCTGCTGCACGACATAGAAAAAAAACTTATAGATAAATCCTCGGGAAAAAGCTGATTTCACAGCAACAGATCGTAGAGAATTTTAGCAAGGCAAACGATCGCACACCATTTTGCGCTTTCACAGGCAGCTGTGCGCAGTGATGTAAATTTGAGCTTCGGACAAATTCGTTGACTTAACGTGCGCTTTGCTTTACTTCTGAAAGCCAGACGGACAGACAAAAACAGACAGAAAATAAATCTTAATGCGTAAAATCAGCCTGAACACCACAATTATTACCACCACCATTACCACAGGTAACGGTGCGGGCTGACGCATACAGGAAAAAACAGAAAAAAGCCCGCACCTAAACAGTGCGGGCTTTTTTTTCGGCTTAAATTCAGGAGAGTTTATATCATGCGAGTGCTGAAATTCGGCGGGACCTCGGTGGCGAATGCGGAACGGTTTCTTCGCGTCGCCGACATTCTGGAAAGTAATGCGCAACAAGGACAGGTTGCAACCGTGCTCTCTGCGCCAGCAAAGATTACTAACCATCTGGTGGCGATGATTGAAAAAACCATCAGCGGTCAGGATGCTTTGCCGAATATCAGCGATGCCGAACGCATCTTCAGCGAGCTACTGACGGGTCTGGCTGCCGCCCAGCCCGGCTTTGAGTATGATCGCCTGAAAACCCGCGTTGATCTTGAATTTGCGCAGCTGAAACAGGTGCTGCATGGCATCAGCCTGTTAGGCCAGTGCCCCGACAGCGTCAATGCGGCCATTATCTGCCGTGGTGAAAAACTCTCGATTGCGATCATGGAAGCGCTGCTGCAGGCGCGTGGTCACGAAGTTAGCGTAATCGATCCGGTGGAAAAACTGCTGGCGGTCGGTCACTACCTCGAATCGACCGTGGATATCGCCGAATCGACCCGCCGCATTGCCGCCAGCCAGATTCCGCCGCACAACATGATCCTGATGGCCGGCTTCACCGCAGGCAACGAACGTGGTGAACTGGTGGTACTGGGGCGCAACGGTTCAGACTATTCGGCGGCGGTACTGGCAGCCTGTCTGCGCGCCGACTGCTGCGAAATCTGGACCGATGTGGATGGCGTCTATACCTGCGATCCGCGTCAGGTACCGGATGCGCGTCTGCTGAAGTCGATGTCCTACCAGGAGGCGATGGAGCTCTCTTACTTCGGCGCCAAAGTTCTGCACCCGCGCACCATCGCGCCCATCGCCCAGTTCCAGATCCCCTGCCTGATTAAAAATACCGCCAATCCGCAGGCGCCAGGCACGCTGATCGGCGGCCACGGCGAGCTGGATGAGAATCCGGTCAAAGGCATCACCAACCTGAATAATATGGCGATGGTGAACGTCTCCGGTCCCGGCATGAAAGGGATGGTGGGCATGGCGGCCCGGGTGTTCGCTGCGATGTCACGCACCGGTATCTCAGTGGTGTTGATCACCCAATCCTCTTCCGAATACAGCATCAGCTTCTGCGTGCCGCAAAATGAGCTGGCGCGGGCGCGTCACGTGCTGGAAGAGGAGTTCTATCTTGAACTGAAAGATGGCCTGCTTGATCCGCTGGATATCATTGAAAACCTGGCGGTGATTTCGGTGGTCGGCGATGGCATGCGCACTCTGCGCGGCATCTCGGCAAAATTCTTCTCGGCGCTGGCGCGCGCCAATATCAATATCGTGGCGATTGCTCAGGGCTCTTCCGAGCGCTCAATCTCGGTGGTGGTTAACAATGACGAAGTGATCACCGGGGTACGCGTCGTACACCAGATGCTGTTCGCCACCGATCAGGTGATCGAGGTGTTTGTCGTCGGCGTCGGCGGGGTTGGCGGCGCGCTGCTGGATCAGTTACATCGTCAGCAGACGTGGCTGAAGCAGAAACATATCGATCTGCGGGTCTGCGGCATTGCCAACTCGCGCGCGCTGTTGACCCACGTACACGGCATCGATCTCAGCAACTGGAAAGCGGCGCTGAGCGAAGCCAAAGAGCCGTTCAACCTCGGCCGTCTGACCCGTCTGGTGAAAGAGTACCATCTGCTGAATCCGGTGATCGTCGACTGTACCTCCAGCCAGGCGGTGGCCGATCAGTATGCGGATTTCCTCAGCGAGGGCTTCCACGTGGTGACGCCGAACAAAAAAGCCAATACCTCGTCGTGGAATTACTACCAGCAGATGCGCTCGGCGGCCGCGAAGTCACGGCGTAAATTCCTTTACGACACCAACGTCGGCGCGGGCTTGCCGGTGATCGAAAACCTGCAGAACCTGATGAATGCCGGTGATGAGCTGCTGCGCTTCTCCGGTATCCTTTCCGGCTCGCTGTCGTTTATCTTCGGTAAGCTGGATGAGGGCGTGTCGCTGTCGCAGGCGACAAACATGGCGCGGGAGATGGGATTCACCGAGCCCGATCCGCGTGACGATCTCTCCGGTACTGACGTGGCGCGCAAGCTGCTGATTCTGGCGCGTGAAGCGGGTCATCAGCTGGAGCTGAGCGACATTGAGATTGAGCCGTTGCTGCCGGATAACCTGACCGCCATTCAGGATGTCGAACAGTTTATGCAGCGTCTGCCCGAGCTGGATAATGCGTTTGCCGCGCGAGTGGCACAGGCACGCGATGAGGGTAAAGTGCTGCGCTACGTCGGTGTGATTGAAGAGGGCGGCGTCTGCAAAGTGAAAATCGACGCAGTCGACGGTAACGATCCGCTGTATAAAGTGAAAAACGGCGAGAATGCCCTGGCGTTTTACAGCCGCTACTATCAGCCGATTCCGCTGGTGCTGCGCGGATACGGTGCAGGAAATGATGTGACGGCAGCCGGTGTTTTTGCTGACCTGCTGCGCACGCTGTCGTGGAAGTTGGGAGTTTAATAATGGTAAAAATTTATGCACCGGCCTCAATAGGCAACGTCAGCGTCGGCTTTGATGTGCTGGGCGCGGCGGTATCGCCGGTGGATGGTTCACTGCTGGGCGACTGCGTTTCGGTCGAAGCGGCCGATCGTTTCACCCTGACCAACGCGGGCCGCTTTGTCAGCAAGCTGCCGGCCGATCCCAAAGAGAATATCGTTTATCAGTGCTGGCAGCGGTTTTGCGAGGCGGTGGGTAAAGAGATTCCGGTGGCGATGACGCTGGAGAAGAACATGCCGATCGGCTCCGGGCTGGGGTCGAGCGCCTGTTCGGTGGTTGCCGGATTGATGGCGATGAATGAATTCTGCGGCAAACCGCTCAGCGACAGCCAGCTGCTGAGCCTGATGGGTGAGCTGGAAGGGCGGATTTCCGGCAGCGTCCATTATGATAATGTGGCACCGTGCTTCCTCGGCGGCATTCAGCTGATGCTGGAAGAGAATGGCATCATCAGCCAGCCGGTGCCGGGCTTTGATGACTGGCTGTGGGTGATGGCCTATCCGGGCATTAAAGTCTCTACCGCCGAAGCGCGGGCGATCCTGCCGGCGCAGTACCGCAAAGAGGATTGCATCAAGCACGGTCGCCTGCTGGCGGGCTTCATTCATGCCTGCCATACGCGTCAGCCGCAGCTGGCAGCTAAACTTATGCAGGATGTGATTGCCGAACCTTATCGCACCCGCCTGCTGCCCGGCTTTGCCGAAGCGCGACAGGCCGCGCAGGATATTGGCGCACTGGCCTGCGGTATTTCCGGCTCCGGTCCGACCCTTTTCGCCGTTTGCAATCAGATGGAAACGGCACAGCGGATGGCTGACTGGCTGAGCCAGCACTATCTGCAGAATGATGAAGGCTTCGTCCATATCTGCCGTCTTGACACGGCTGGCGCACGACAATTGGGATAACGCATGAAACTCTACAATCTTAAGGATCACAACGAGCAGGTCAGCTTCGCCCAGGCGGTGAAACAGGGTCTGGGTTCGCAGCAGGGGCTGTTTTTTCCGCTCGAGCTGCCAGAGTTTGAACTGACCGACATCGACGCGATGCTGGAGATGGATTTTGTCAGCCGCAGCAGCAAAATTCTCTCGGCTTATATTGGTGACGAAATTCCGGCCCACCAGCTGGCCGAGCGCGTCGAAGCCGCGTTTGCTTTCCCGGCACCGGTCAAAGCGGTCAGTGAAGATATCGCCTGCCTTGAGCTGTTCCACGGCCCGACGCTGGCGTTTAAAGATTTCGGTGGCCGTTTTATGGCCCAGATGCTGGCTTACGTCAGCGGCTCAGATGAGCAAATCACCATCTTAACCGCCACCTCCGGCGATACCGGCGCAGCGGTGGCGCACGCCTTTTACGGCATGAAAAATGTGCGGGTGGTGATCCTCTATCCGCAGGGCAAAATCAGTCCGCTGCAGGAAAAACTGTTCTGTACCCTGGGCGGCAACATCGAAACCATCGCCATCGACGGTGACTTTGATGCCTGTCAGTCGCTGGTGAAGCAGGCGTTTGACGATCAGCAACTGAAGCAGGCGATTGGCCTGAACTCTGCGAACTCGATCAACATCAGCCGTCTGCTGGCGCAGATCTGTTACTACTTTGAAGCGGTCGCCCAGCTGCCACAAGAGAAGCGGAATCAGCTGGTGGTGTCAGTACCGAGCGGTAACTTTGGTGATTTGACTGCCGGTCTGCTGGCGAAATCGCTGGGCCTGCCGATCAAGCGCTTTATTGCCGCCACCAACGCCAACGATACGGTGCCGCGCTTCCTGGGGAACGGTGAGTGGCAGCCTAATCTGACGGTGTCTACCTTGTCGAATGCGATGGATGTCAGCCAGCCAAACAACTGGCCGCGCGTCGAAGAGCTGTTCCGTCGTAAGACCTGGCGTTTAACCGATCTGGCCTACGGTGCCGTTTCGGATGAGACCACCCGCGCTGCGATGCGTGAGCTGGCCGAAATTGGCTATGTCTCTGAACCGCACGCTGCAATTGCCTGGCGTCTGCTGCGCGATCAGCTGCAGGAAGGGGAATATGGTCTGTTCCTCGGCACCGCGCATCCGGCGAAATTCAGAGAGAGCGTAGAAGAGATTCTGCAGCAGACGCTGACGCTGCCGCCAGAGTTAGCCGAGCGGGCAGAATTGCCGTTGCTGTCACACCCGATGCAGGCCGATTTTGCCGCGCTGCGGGCGTTTTTACTGAAATAAGCGCGAACCCGGTTCCGCCTGTGCTTGCCGTTGCTGGTCAGCACAGGCGATACGGACGCTTACTGTTCGGCGCGTTTGAAGACCAGCTCAGTCTCGCTGCTGCTGGCGGCATCAAAGCAGTAACCCTCCAGATCAAACTGCTTCAGCTGCTCCGGTCGCGTCAGGCGCTGCTGAATCACATAGCGACTCATCAATCCACGCGCTTTCTTGGCGTAGAAGCTGATCACTTTATAACTGCCGTTTTTCTGATCGAGGAAGACCGGCTTGATCACCTGTGCCTGCAGTTTCTTCGCTTTGACCGCTTTGAAGTACTCGTCTGACGCGAGGTTAATCAGCACCGCATCACCCTGTTCCGCCAGTGCCGCATTCAGCGTCTCAGTCAGTAAATCGCCCCAGAAGCTGTAGAGATCTTTGCCCGCTGGATTGGCCAGCCGGATGCCCATCTCCAGCCGATAGGGCTGCATCAGGTCGAGCGGACGCAGTACGCCATACAGACCTGACAGCATACGCAAATGCTGCTGAGCAAAGTCGAAATCCTGATCGCTGAAGGTCTCTGCCTGTAAACCGGTATACACATCGCCTTTAAACGCCAGAATCGCCTGACGGGCGTTGTCCGGGGTGAAATCAGGCTGCCAGCTATTGAAACGCTCGGCGTTGAGGTGGGCCAGTTTGTCGCTGATCCCCATTAACGAGGCGATGTTGGCGGGTGACAGATCGCGCGCAATCTCAATCAGCTGTTGTGACTTTTCTAACAGGGCCGGCTGGGTAAAGCGCGGGGTCGCCAGCGGACTTTCATAATCCAGCGTCTTGGCGGGCGAGATCACCATCAACATAGTTGCTTCCTCGGTTAACACCTGGTTTTACAGGGCATTGGCAGTGGGTATAGCCGCGCAGTGTAACAAAAAAGGCGTAAAGAATGACGAATCACACCGATTTGTTCAGGCGAGGGTAAACGGCATTCCCTGACCTTGCGCCACCGGTGCCGCGTGATATTATCGCAACAGCCTTTTTTCACCCTGACAGTTAACTAAGAGAAAAGAACATGACGGACAAACTTACTTCCCTGCGTCAGCTCACCACCGTGGTAGCCGACACCGGTGATATTGCAGCCATGAAGCTGTATCAGCCGCAAGACGCTACCACCAACCCTTCTCTGATTCTCAACGCCTCACAAATCCCTGAATACCGCAAACTGATCGATGAAGCGATCGGCTGGGCGCGTGAGCAGAGCAGCAACAAAGAAGAGCAGTTGCAGCTGGTTTCTGACAAGCTGGCAGTTAACATTGGTCTGGAAATTCTTAAGCTGATCCCGGGCCGCATCTCGACTGAAGTCGATGCCCGTCTCTCTTACGATACTGAAGGCAGCATCGCTAAAGCCCGCAGCCTGATCAAACTCTATAACGATGCCGGCATCAGCAACGACCGCATCCTGATCAAACTGGCCTCAACCTGGCAGGGTATCCGCGCGGCGGAACAGCTGGAAAAAGAGGGCATCAACTGTAACCTGACGCTGCTGTTCTCCTTCGCTCAGGCCCGTGCCTGTGCCGAAGCGGGCGTGTTCCTGATTTCACCGTTTGTTGGCCGTATCCTCGACTGGTACAAAGCCAACACCGATAAGAAAGAGTATGCGGCACACGAAGATCCAGGCGTGGTTTCCGTCTCTGAAATCTACAACTACTACAAGCAGCACGGCTATGAAACCGTGGTGATGGGCGCCAGCTTCCGTAACGTCGGCGAAATCATCGAGCTGGCTGGCTGTGACCGTCTGACCATTTCACCTGCGCTGCTGAAAGAGCTGGCAGAGAGCGAAGGCACACTGGAGCGTAAACTGAGCTACAGCGGCGAAGTGAAAGCGCGTCCGGCTAAAATGACCGAGTCTGAGTTCCTGTGGCAGCACAACCAGGACCCAATGGCGGTGGCGAAACTGGCGGAAGGTATCCGCAATTTTGCCGTTGATCAGGGCAAACTTGAGAAAATGCTGGCAGAACTGCTGTAATGATTCACCGTGACGGCACCGTCCGTCACGGTTTCCCTTTTCCGTCACTTTCGCTTTGTATTATCCTTTCTGCTCTTCCCTTTTTTTCTGCCGCACTGCGGTACATCACAGCGAACATAATCATGAACACACTACGCATAGGCCTGATCTCGGTGTCCGATCGCGCCGCCAACGGCATCTATCAGGATCAGGGCATTCCGGCGCTGGAAAGCTGGCTGAGCAGCGCCATCAGCACGCCATTTGAGATTGAGTCACGGCTGGTGCCGGATGAGCAACCGATGATTGAGCAGGCCATTTGTGAACTGGTTGATGAGCGTTTCTGCCATCTGGTGCTGACCACCGGGGGTACCGGACCGGCACGACGTGACGTCACACCCGACGCCACCTTAGCCGTCGCCGACCGTGAAATGCCCGGTTTTGGTGAGCAGATGCGGCAGATCAGCCTGCAGTTTGTGCCAACCGCCATTCTGTCGCGTCAGGTCGGCGTGATCCGTAAGCAATCGTTGATCCTCAACCTGCCCGGCCAGCCAAAGTCGATTAAAGAGACGCTGGAAGGATTGAAGGACCAGCAGGGCAAGGTGAAGGTGCACGGTATCTTCGCGTCCGTACCTTATTGTTTACAGTTGCTGGAAGGGCCGTACGTCGAAACGCACGCCGAAGTGGTAGCAGCTTTTCGGCCTAAAAGCGCGATACGTGAGATAAATAACTAAATATTCCGCATTTCAGGCATAAGCTACAGCCTGACTGGTGTGGCAAAAGATTGACGGTATAGTAAGCCCAGCTTTACAACCTTTTTCTTTTGCCTGTGGAATATTATGAATCCGACACCTGCTCAGCGCCTGACTGGCAAAGATTACAAAACGCTGGCGCTGGCCGCTCTGGGCGGCGCGCTGGAATTTTACGACTTCATTATTTTTGTCTTCTTCGCCACGGTGATTGGCGAACTGTTTTTCCCCGCCGACATGCCGGAATGGCTGCGTCAGCTGCAAACCTTTGGCATCTTTGCGGCAGGTTATCTGGCGCGTCCGCTGGGCGGCATCATCATGGCGCACTTTGGCGATAAGGTCGGGCGTAAAAAGATGTTCAGTCTGAGCATTTTGCTGATGGCGTTACCGACGCTGATGATGGGCGCGTTACCGACTTATCAGACTATCGGTATCGCCGCACCGTTGCTGATGCTGCTGATGCGCATGTTGCAGGGAGCGGCGATTGGTGGCGAAGTGCCGGGCGCCTGGGTATTTGTCGCTGAGCATGTGCCCTATAAACGCATCGGCATCGCCTGCGGCACGCTGACGGCCGGGCTGACCGTCGGTATTCTGCTGGGTTCGGTGGTGGCGACGCTGATCAATACCTCACTGTCACCGCAGGCGATTCATGATGGCGGCTGGCGTATCCCGTTCTTCCTCGGCGGCCTGTTTGGACTGGCTGCGATGTACCTGCGTCGCTGGCTGCATGAAACGCCGGTGTTTACTGAGATGCAGCAGCGCAAAGCGCTGGCCGAAACCCTGCCGCTGAAAACCGTGCTGGCGAATCATAAGAAATCGATTGTGATCTCAATGCTGCTGACCTGGCTGCTCTCCGCCTGCATTGTGGTGGTGATCCTGATGTCACCGGTCTGGCTGCAGAAGCAGCAAGGGATGGCGCCTGCGCTGACCCTGCAGGCCAACAGCATCGCCAGTATTATGCTCTGCTTCGGCTGTATTATTGCCGGTATGGCGGCTGACCGTTTTGGTGCCAGCCGTACGCTGTGTGCCGGTAGTGTGCTGCTGGCACTCTGCAGCTGGCAGTTTTATCACCTGACCGCGCTCTATCCGCAGCAGCTGTTCCTGCTGTATGGGCTGGTCGGGCTGAGCGTCGGCGTGGTCGGCGTGGTGCCGTTTGTGATGGTGCGGGCCTTTCCGCCGGAAGTGCGCTTCACCGGACTCTCTTTTTCCTACAATCTTTCCTATGCGATCTTTGGCGGCCTGACGCCGATCTGTGTGTCGTTGTTGATGAATGTTTCAGTGATGGCACCGTGCTGGTATGTGATGGCGCTGGCGCTGGCAGGACTGGTTACCGGGATTTGGCTGCGGCGTGATATCAGCCATGCGCCTGGCCTGCCTGAGGCGGTGAAACAGGCGTAGTAGCGACACGCGGAGCCGGGCTCCGCGTGTTAACGCAATCAGACCGGCTTTGCGCCAATCGGCAGAATGGTACGGTCGAAGGTTTCGTTCAGCACTTCACCCATGGCCAGATAACAGGCGCTGGCACCACAGACGATACCCACCCAGCCGGCATACGGCACCAGAGCCGGCAGATCGGCGAGATGCGCTACCGCCAGCAGGGCAAACAGCAGCGTGAGCGAGGCAAACACAAACTGCAACATCCGCGCACCCTTCAGCGTCCCGACGAACATAAAGAGCGTGAAGATGCCCCACAGGGCCAGCCAGGCTCCCAGAAAGTGTGGATCAGTGGCTTTTGTCAGGCCCATTTGCGGCAGCAACAGTATCGCCACAAAGCTCAGCCAGAACATGCCGTAAGAGGTAAACGCGGTCAGCCCAAAGGTATTGTTCTTTTTGTATTCCAGCAGTCCGGCCAGCACCTGCGCAATACCACCATAAAAAATGCCGGTGGCCAGAATCGCCACGTCCATGGCGAACAGGCCCGAGTTGTGCAGATTTAACAGGATGGTTGTCATGCCAAATCCCATTAATCCCAGCGGGGCAGGGTTAGCCAGTGTTGAATTTGCCATAGTTCCTCGGCGGTAAAATGATCATTGATGATAAAAAAGGTCTCAGCCTCGATCCGCGAGGTGAGCAGAGCGCCGCATCATATTCAGTGTCCTGCCCACGGTCTTTGATCCCAACAGGGCCAATATTGAAAAATTTTTTTTGGTTTAACCCTTGATGCGCATCGAAGCGGCCCCATTTACTTGTCATCGAGCGTTGTGAACGTTGGAAAAAAAGCATGTGCTGGCAGGTTGAATGCAAACAACTCGCCCACATAAAAGGTTCACAACCCAAATTGGCAACGAATTTAAGTGGGAGATGTTTAGATGGGTAAGATTATTGGTATTGACCTGGGTACAACCAACTCTTGTGTTGCGATCATGGATGGCACTAAAGCACGCGTGCTGGAGAATGCCGAGGGCGATCGCACCACGCCTTCAATTATTGCTTACACGCAGGACGGCGAAACTCTGGTCGGTCAACCGGCTAAACGTCAGGCAGTGACCAACCCGCAGAACACCCTGTTCGCGATTAAGCGTCTGATCGGTCGTCGCTTCCAGGACGAAGAAGTACAGCGTGACATTAAAATCATGCCGTACAAAATCACCAATGCAGACAACGGTGACGCCTGGCTGGAAGTGAAAGGTCAGAAAATGGCACCGCCGCAGATCTCTGCTGAAGTGCTGAAAAAAATGAAGAAAACCGCCGAAGATTACCTCGGTGAGCCAGTAACTGAAGCCGTGATTACCGTTCCGGCCTACTTTAACGATGCGCAGCGTCAGGCGACCAAAGATGCCGGCCGTATCGCGGGTCTGGAAGTTAAGCGTATTATCAACGAACCAACGGCAGCAGCGCTGGCGTATGGTCTGGATAAAGGCCAGGGCAACCGCACCATCGCAGTTTACGACCTGGGTGGCGGTACCTTCGATATCTCAATCATTGAGATCGACGAAGTTGACGGCGAGAAAACTTTCGAAGTACTGGCAACCAACGGTGATACTCACCTCGGTGGTGAAGACTTCGATAGCCGCCTGATCAACTACCTGGTGGCTGAATTTAAGAAAGATCAGGGCATCGATCTGCACAACGATCCGCTGGCGATGCAGCGTCTGAAAGAAGCGGCAGAAAAAGCGAAAATCGAGCTCTCTTCTGCTCAGCAGACCGACGTGAACCTGCCGTACATCACGGCTGATGCGACCGGTCCTAAACACCTGAACATCAAAGTGACGCGTGCGAAGCTGGAATCACTGGTCGAAGATCTGGTTGCCCGTTCTATCGCGCCGCTGAAAGTTGCGCTGCAGGATGCCGGTCTGTCCGTTTCTGACATCAACGACGTTATCCTGGTCGGTGGTCAGACTCGTATGCCACTGGTTCAGGCCAAAGTGACTGAGTTCTTTGGTAAAGAGCCACGTAAAGACGTGAACCCGGATGAAGCGGTTGCAGTGGGTGCAGCGGTTCAGGGTGGTGTACTGGGCGGCGACGTGAAAGATGTGCTGCTGCTGGACGTTACCCCACTGTCACTGGGTATCGAAACCATGGGTGGCGTGATGACGTCGCTGATCAGCAAGAACACCACGATCCCGACCAAGCATAGCCAGGTGTTCTCAACTGCTGAAGATAACCAGTCAGCCGTGACCATTCACGTGCTGCAGGGTGAGCGTAAGCGCGCCAATGACAACAAGTCACTGGGCCAGTTCAACCTCGACGGTATCCAGGCTGCACCGCGCGGTATGCCGCAGATCGAAGTGACCTTCGACATCGATGCGGACGGTATCCTGCACGTGTCAGCGAAAGATAAGAACAGCGGTAAAGAGCAGAAAATCACCATTAAAGCCTCTTCTGGTCTGAACGATGAAGAGATCGAAAAAATGGTGCGCGACGCGGAAGCGAACGCCGAATCTGACCGTAAGTTCGAAGAGCTGGTACAGACGCGTAACCAGGGTGACCAGATTGCCCACAGCACGCGTAAGCAGCTGGATGAAGCGGGCGACAAACTGACCGCTGACGATAAAGCACCTATCGAAGCTGCGCTGGCTGCACTGGAAACCGCGCTGAAAGGCGAAGATAAAGCGGAAATCGACGCCAAAATGCAGGCGCTGATGGAAGTGTCCGGCAAACTGATGGAAGCAGCACAGCAGTCTCAGGCGGGTGCGGCGGATGCCGGCGATGCGTCAGCGAAGAAAGATGACGACGTTGTCGACGCTGAATTCGAAGAAGTGAAAGACAACAAGAAATAATTGCCCCTGACCGGGCGCGACGGTTGGCCTGACAGCCGTTGAAACCAGCACGGGCGTAGGAGTTCTCTCCACGCCCGTGCGATCATGTTAAGGGCTAAATAAATATGGCGAAGAGTGATTACTACGAGATTTTAGGCGTCGCCAAATCCGCAGACGAGCGTGAAATCAAAAAGGCTTACAAACGCCTGGCAATGAAGTTTCACCCGGACCGTAATCCCGGTGACAAAGAGGCCGAAGCCAAATTCAAAGAGGTTAAGGAAGCCTACGAAATCCTGACCGACGCGCAGAAGCGGGCGGCTTACGATCAATATGGCCACGCAGCCTTTGAACAGGGCGGCATGGGCGGCGGTGGATTCGGCGGCGGCGGCTTTGGTGGCGGCGGCGCAGATTTCAGCGATATCTTTGGCGACGTTTTCGGTGACATCTTTGGTGGTGGCCGCCGTCAGCGCGCAGCCCGTGGCGCCGATTTACGCTACAACATGGAGCTGTCGCTGGAAGAAGCGGTACGCGGCGTGACCAAAGAGATCCGCATTCCAACGCTGGAAGAGTGTGACGTCTGCCACGGCAGCGGCGCGAAAGCGGGCACGCAGCCTCAGACCTGTTCGACCTGTCACGGTGCCGGCCAGGTGCAGATGCGCCAGGGCTTCTTCACCGTACAGCAAGCCTGTCCGACCTGCCACGGTCGTGGCTCGGTGATTAAAGATCCGTGCAATGCCTGTCATGGTCATGGCCGGGTAGAGAAGTCGAAAACGCTGTCAGTGAAAATCCCGGCCGGGGTCGACACCGGTGACCGCATTCGGCTGAGCGGTGAAGGTGAAGCGGGTGAGCAGGGCGCACCAGCCGGCGATCTCTACGTTCAGGTATCGGTGAAGAAACACCCGATTTTCGAACGTGAAGAGAACAACCTCTACTGTGAAGTGCCGATCAACTTTGCGATGGCAGCACTGGGCGGTGAGATTGAAGTGCCAACGCTGGATGGTCGCGTGAAGCTCAAAGTGCCGTCTGAAACCCAGACCGGCAAACTGTTCCGCATGCGTGGACGCGGCGTGAAGTCGGTACGCGGCGGCGCGGTCGGCGATCTGCTGTGCCGGGTAGTGGTGGAAACGCCTGTCAGCCTCAATGAGAAACAGAAAGCGCTGTTGCGTGAACTGGAAGAGAGCTTTGGTGGCCCGAGCGGTGAACACAACAGCCCGCGCTCCAAAAGCTTCTTCGACGGCGTGAAAAAATTCTTTGATGACTTAACCCGTTAAGCGCATCACCCTCTGAAGCCAGCGCATTGTCGCTGGCTTTTTTTTGCCTGTTACCATAACTCGTCTTTTCCGAGTGATATACGCTAAATAATCTGTTTTTTTCGAGCTATCATTATCGGTATTCTTAGAGCCTTGATTGATCTCTGGAGAAGGACCCTGCGTGTGAATATCAGACTAAAAAAAATCCTGCATAGTGATGCCACCGGTGGCGTGGTATTAATCCTGGCCGCCGCGCTGGCGATGATCCTCGCCAATAACGACGCAACGCAGCAGGGCTATCGCGATCTGCTGGCGATTCCGGTGCAGTTCCGTTTCGGCGATCTCGATATCAACAAAAACCTGCTGCTGTGGATCAATGACGCGCTGATGGCGCTGTTTTTCCTGATGGTCGGGCTGGAGGTTAAGCGTGAACTGGTGATGGGCGCGCTGGCGAAACGTGAGCAGGCCATCTTTCCGCTGATCGCCGCGCTGGGTGGCATGGTGGCCCCGGCAATACTGTTCCTGCTGTTTAACGGCGCTGACGTTGAGACGCGCAGCGGCTGGGCGATCCCGACCGCCACCGACATTGCATTTGCGCTGGGTATTCTGGCGCTGCTAGGCAGCCGGGTGCCACCGGCTTTGAAGATCTTCCTGATGGCGCTGGCGATCATTGATGACCTCGGGGCGATTGTGATTATCGCGCTGTTCTATACCCACGATCTGTCGGTCGCGTCACTGGGCGTCGCTGCCGCCGCGATTGGGGTGCTGGCGCTGATGAACCTGCTTAACGTGCGCAATACCGGCCTCTATCTGCTGGTGGGCATGGTGCTGTGGACCGCGGTGCTTAAGTCAGGCGTACACGCCACGCTGGCCGGTGTGGTGGTGGGTTTCCTGATCCCGCTGGCGAAGAAAGAGGGGCATTCACCGGCAATCCACCTTGAGCATGCGCTGCATCCGTGGGTGCGCTGGCTGATCCTGCCGCTGTTTGCCTTCGCTAATGCCGGCGTCTCGCTGGATGGCGTCTCCTTCGACAGCCTGTTCTCGCTGCTGCCGCTCGGCATCATTGCTGGTCTGCTGATTGGTAAGCCGCTGGGTATCACGCTGTTCTGCTGGCTGGCGGTAAAAATGGGCCTCGCCCGGCTGCCTGAAAATACTCACATTAAGGATATCGCAGCGGTTGGGGTGTTATGTGGCATCGGTTTTACCATGTCGATCTTCATCGGCTCGCTGGCTTATGGCGACACTAATGCTGAACTGATTACCCTGGCGAAGCTGGGCATTCTGATCGGATCGATTCTCTCCGCGGTGCTGGGCTACCTGATTCTGTGGCGGCGTCTGGCACAGCGTGCCGGCTGAGCAGCAGGGAGTGAGGAATGATGTCGCACATTAACTACAATCATCTCTACTACTTCTGGCACGCCTGCCGGACCGGATCGATTGTCGGTGCCGCTGAGGCGCTCTCCCTGACGCCGCAAACCATCACCGGACAGATTAAGGCGCTTGAGGAGCGCCTGCAGGGCAAGCTGTTCCGCCGGCAGGGGCGCGGGCTGGTGCCGACCGAGCTGGGACAGCTGGTGTTCCGCTATGCGGACCGGATGTTCATGCTCGGCCAGGAGATGCTGGATATTGTTAACTACCGCAAAGAGTCGCATCTGCTGTTTGACGTCGGCGTGGCGGACGCGCTGTCTAAACAACTGGTGAGCAAGGTGCTGGAGACGGCGGTGGTGGCGGATGAGAAGATTCATCTGCGCTGCTTTGAGTCGACCCATGAAATGCTGCTGGAGCAGCTCAGCCAGCACAAGCTGGATATGATTATCTCTGACTGCCCGATCGATTCGACCCAGCAGGAGGGGCTGTTTTCGGTCAAGCTGGGCGAGTGTCCGGTCAGCTTCTGGTCAACGCTGCCGCTGCCCGAGCGGCCTTTTCCGGCCTGTCTGGAGACGCGCCGGCTGTTGATTCCGGGACGCCGTTCGATGCTGGGACGTAAGATTCTTAACTGGATCAGCAGTCAGGGATTGCAGGTCGACATCCTGGGCGAATTTGATGATGCGGCGTTAATGAAAGCGTTCGGGGCCGGGCAGAATGCCATTTTTGTCGCTCCGGTGCTGGACCGGCAGGATATCTGGCAGCGTGAGGTGATCGAAGAGGTCGGGCGGCTGGATACGGTATTAGAGGAGTATCACATCATCTTTGCTGAGCGGATGATTCAGCATCCGGCGGTACAGCGCATCTGTCATGCAGACTTCAGCACGCTGTTTCCACGCCCTGTTACAGACGAAAAAAAACCGGCGTAAAAGCCGGTTCTTTCAACAAAGCGATGAACAAGCGGCGATTAAGCCAGTTTGTTGATCTGTGCAGTCAGGTTTGCTTTATAACGTGCAGCTTTGTTTTTGTGGATCAGACCTTTAGCAGCCTGACGGTCCACGATTGGTTGCATTTCATTGAATGCGTTCTGCGCAGCAGCTTTGTCGCCTGAAGCGATCGCCGCGTATACTTTCTTAACGAAGGTACGCATCATAGAGCGGCGGCTAGCGTTATGCTTACGGCGTTTCTCAGATGTTACGGCGCGTTTCTTAGCTGATTTGATATTAGCCAAGGTCCAACTCCCAAATGTGTTCTATAGAGACAAATCAAAGGCCGAGGACTATGCCCTTCCAACCTGATTTTGTCAATGGATTTGTGCAAATAAGCGTCGCTCTATGAGCAGCACTCGGTTACGTATTTGATGGCGCAAGATTCTACCAGCTTCCCCTCGCTGAATACAGTATTTCGCGACAAAATTCTTATCCGCGGCCTCCGCGCCAGTAAATGCGCACCGTTAAGCATGAAAGGCGTGCTGACGGGTTAACCTTAGCCGGTTTCAAGGGTATAATCCGCCGATTTCCACCGGTTTGAGTCAGCCATGAAGTTTATCCGCGGTATTCATAATCTTAACGAGCAGCATCGCGGCTGCGTTCTGACCATTGGTAATTTCGATGGCGTGCACCGCGGTCATCAGGCGCTGATGTCCCGCCTGTGTGAAGAGGGACGGAAGCGTAATTTACCGGTGGTGGTGATGGTTTTTGAACCGCAACCGCTGGAACTGTTTGCTGGCGACAAAGCCCCGGCGCGTCTGACGCGTCTGCGTGAAAAACTGCGCTATCTGGCTGAAGCCGGTGTCGATAAAGTGCTGTGCGTTCGCTTTGATCGCCGTTTTGCGGCGCTGTCGGCGCAGAGTTTTATCAGCGAATTATTAGTTGAAAAACTCGACGTGAAATACCTCGCGGTGGGCGATGACTTCCGCTTCGGCGCTGGTCGCCAGGGCGATTTCCTGTTATTACAGAAAGCCGGTGCGGAGTATGGCTTTGATGTTGTCAGCACTGAAACCTTCTGTGACGGCGGCAAGCGCATCAGCAGCACCGCCGTGCGTCAGGCACTGGCCGCAGATGACTTAGCGCTGGCGCAATCGCTGTTAGGCCACCCTTTTAGTATTTCAGGTCGTGTGGTGCACGGTGATGCACTGGGACGCACGCTGGGTTTTCCGACCGCTAACCTTCCTCTGCGCCGCAGCGTTTCGCCGGTGAAAGGCGTTTATGCGGTTGAGGTTCATGGCCTGACGCCTGAGCCGATCCCCGGCGTGGCCAACATTGGCACCCGTCCGACCGTAAAAGGTTTACGCCAGCAGCTTGAAGTTCACCTGCTTGACATCAATATGAATCTATATGGCCGGCACATTGACGTGGTGCTGAAGCAGAAATTACGAAACGAGCAGCGCTTTGCCTCACTGGAGGCGTTGAAAGAACAAATTGCGAAAGATGTGGTAACGGCCCGGCAGTTCTTCGGGCGTTAACCTGAGCGAAAAACGGAATCGAGAATCTGATGAGTGACTATAAATCTACCCTGAATTTGCCGGAAACGGGATTCCCGATGCGTGGCGATCTGGCCAAACGCGAACCGGGAATGTTGCAACGCTGGAATGCTGACAACCTGTACGGCATTATCCGCGAAGCCAAAAAAGGGAAAAAAACCTTTATCCTGCATGATGGCCCTCCGTATGCGAACGGCAGCATTCATATTGGTCACTCCGTTAACAAGATTCTGAAAGACATTATCGTCAAGTCGAAAGGCATGGCGGGCTATGACTCGCCGTACGTACCGGGCTGGGACTGCCACGGTCTGCCTATCGAACACAAAGTTGAGCAGATGATCGGCAAGCCAGGCGAGAAGGTCAGCGCTGCCGAGTTCCGCGCAGCGTGTCGTAAATATGCCGCCGAACAGGTTGAAGGCCAGAAAGCGGACTTTATCCGTCTGGGCGTGCTGGGCGACTGGGATCGTCCTTACCTGACGATGGACTTTGCGACCGAAGCCAACATCATTCGCGCGCTGGGTAAAATCATCGACAACGGCCACCTGCACAAAGGCGCCAAGCCGGTGCACTGGTGCCTTGATTGCCGTTCTGCGCTGGCAGAAGCGGAAGTAGAGTACTACGACAAGACTTCCCCTTCGATTGACGTGATGTTCAACGCTATTGATGCCGATGCGGTACGTCAGGCCTTTGGCGCTGCGCAGGTTGAGGGTCCGATTTCACTGGTGATCTGGACCACCACGCCGTGGACGCTGCCGGCTAACCGCGCCATCTCGTTAAACGCGGAATTTGACTATCAGTTGCTGCAGATCGACGGTCGTGCGCTGATCCTGGCGAAAGATCTGGTCGAGAGCGTAATGAAGCGCGCGGGCGTCAGCGAATGGCGTGTGCTGGGCGAATGCAAAGGCGCGGCGCTGGAGCTGCAGAAATTCCAGCATCCGTTCCTGGCGATTCAGTCGCTGGTGGTGCTGGGCGATCACGTGACGCTGGAAGCCGGTACCGGTGCGGTACACACGGCGCCTGGCCACGGCCCGGATGACTATGTCATCGGCCAGAAATATGGCATCGAAACCGCCAATCCGGTCGGTCCGGATGGCTGCTATCTGCCAGGCACCTATCCGACGCTGGATGGGGTCAACGTATTTAAAGCCAACGACATGATCGTTGAGCTGCTGAAAGAGAAAGGCGCGCTGCTGCACGTTGAGAAACTGCTGCACAGCTATCCGCACTGCTGGCGTCACAAAACGCCCATTATCTTCCGTGCCACGCCGCAATGGTTCATCAGCATGGATCAGAAAGGCCTGCGTGCGCAGTCGCTGCAGGAGATCAAAGGCGTGCAGTGGATCCCGGACTGGGGCCAGGCGCGTATTGAATCAATGGTGGCTAACCGTCCTGACTGGTGCATCTCGCGTCAGCGTACCTGGGGCGTGCCGATGGCGCTGTTCGTCCATAAAGAGACAGAGCAGCTGCATCCGGACACCCTGTCGCTAATGGAGAAAGTGGCGCAGCGCGTTGAGCAGGATGGCATTCAGGCGTGGTGGGATCTCGATCCGCGTGACCTGATGGGCGACGATGCCGATCACTACGTTAAGGTGCCTGACACGCTGGACGTCTGGTTTGACTCCGGTTCAACCAGCTATTCGGTGGTCGATGCGCGTCCTGAATTTGGCGGTCACACCCCGGATATGTATCTGGAAGGCTCGGATCAGCATCGCGGCTGGTTTATGTCTTCACTGATGATCTCGACGGCGATGAAAGGCAAAGCGCCTTATCGTCAGGTACTGACGCACGGTTTCACCGTGGATGGTCAGGGCCGTAAGATGTCAAAATCGATCGGCAACACCGTCTCGCCGCAGGATGTGATGAACAAACTGGGCGCTGATATTCTGCGTCTGTGGGTCGCCTCTACCGATTACTCTGGCGAAATGGCGGTTTCGGATGAGATCCTGAAACGCTCTGCCGATGCCTATCGTCGTATCCGCAACACCGCACGTTTCCTGCTGGCTAACCTCAGCGGTTTCAATCCGGCCACCGATCTGGTGCAGCCGGAAGAGATGGTGGTTGTGGATCGCTGGGCAGTGGGCCGCGCACAGGCGGCGCAGGCCGATATCACCGCCTCCTACGAAAACTACGACTTCCATGAAGTGATTCAGCGTCTGATGCAGTTTTGTTCGGTGGAGATGGGCAGCTTCTATCTCGACATCATCAAAGACCGTCAGTACACCGCCAAAGGCGACAGCCTGGCGCGTCGCAGCTGTCAGACCGCGCTGTGGCACATCGTTGAAGCGCTGGTGCGCTGGATGGCACCGATCATGTCGTTTACTGCGGATGAGATCTGGGGCTACCTGCCAGGCGAACGCGCTCAGTACGTCTTCACCGAAGAGTGGTACCAGGGCCTGTTTGGCCTGGCGGACAATGAAGCGCTGAACGACGCCTACTGGGCTGAGCTGCTGCAAGTACGCGGTGAAGTGAACAAGGTGATTGAGCAGGCGCGTGCCGACAAACGCATCGGTGGTGCACTGGAAGCAACGGTGACGCTGTATGCCGAGCCGGAGCTGGCAGCCAAACTGCAGGCGCTGGGCAATGAGCTACGCTTTGTGCTGCTGACCTCAGGTGCGCAGGTGGCGGATTACGCCCTGGCGAACGACGAAGCGCAGCAGAGCGAATTGCTGAAAGGTCTGAAAATTGCCCTGCATAAAGCGGAAGGCGAGAAATGTCAGCGCTGCTGGCATTACACTACCGACGTCGGTCAGAACCCGGAGCACGCTGAGGTCTGCGGTCGTTGTTATACCAACGTAGCCGGTAACGGTGAAGAGCGTAAATTTGCCTGATGCGTAAACCTATTTTATCAACCGGATTGCGCTGGCTGTGGCTGGTGCTGGTGGTAATTGTTGTCGACTTCGCCAGTAAGCAGTGGGTGATGAACAACATGATGCTGCACGAAACGCAGCCGCTGATACCGTTCCTGAACCTGTTTTACGCCCACAACTACGGTGCGGCGTTCAGTTTCCTGGCGGACAAAGGTGGCTGGCAGCGCTGGTTCTTTGCCGGCATCGCGCTGGCAATTGTGGTCTCGCTGCTGGTGATGATGTATCGCAACCGTGCCAGTCAGAAGATCGCCAACATCGCTTATGCGTTGATCATCGGCGGGGCGATAGGCAACCTGTTCGATCGCTCTTATCACGGCTTTGTGGTCGATTTTATCGATTTCTACGTCGGTAACTGGCACTTCGCTACATTTAATATCGCTGACTGCGGCATCTGTATTGGTGCGGCGTTAGTGGTGCTGGAGGGCTTTCTCAGCCCTACCGGCAAACAGGCAAAACAGAAAGGGTAAGTGATGAGTGAGTCTGTACAGCGCGACAGCGCGGTGTTGGTGCATTTTACGCTGAAGCTGGAAGATGGCTCGACGGCGGAATCGACCCGTGCAAACGGTAAGCCGGCGCTGTTTCGTCTGGGCGATGGCAGCCTGTCGGCCGCGCTGGAACAGGCGTTGCTCGGGCTGAAAGCCGGTGAAACTAAACAGTTCACCCTGGCACCGGAAGAGGCGTTCGGTAGCGTCAGTCCTGATCTGATTCAGTACTTCTCCCGGCGTGATTTTATCGATGCGGGCGAGCCAGAAGTGGGTGCCATTATGCTGTTTACCGGCATGGGCGGCAGCGAAATGCCAGGCGTGATCCGTGAAGTCTCGGGTGATTCCATCACTGTGGATTTCAACCATCCGCTGGCAGGCCATCGCATTCAGTTTGATATTGAGGTGCTGGAAATTGATCCGGCGCTGGAGGCGAACGATGCAAATCCTGTTGGCTAATCCGCGCGGTTTCTGCGCTGGCGTTGATCGGGCAATCAGTATTGTCGAGCGCGCACTGGAGATGTATGGTGCGCCGATCTATGTGCGTCATGAAGTGGTGCACAACCGCTACGTGGTCAACAGCCTGCGTGAGCGTGGTGCGATCTTTATTGAAGAGATCAGCGAAGTGCCGGATGACGCGATTCTGATTTTCTCTGCGCACGGTGTTTCTCAGGCCGTGCGCGCAGAAGCCAAAGCGCGCAATCTCACCATGCTGTTTGACGCTACCTGTCCACTGGTGACCAAAGTGCATATGGAAGTGGCCCGCGCCAGCCGTAAGGGTGTGGAAGCGATTCTGATTGGTCACGCTGGTCATCCGGAAGTGGAAGGCACCATGGGGCAGTACAACAACCCCAACGGTGGAATGTACCTGGTCGAGTCGCCGGAAGATGTGTTTAAGCTGACGGTTAAAGATGAGAGCAATCTCAGCTTCATGACCCAGACCACGCTGTCGGTGGACGATACCTCTGACATCATTGACGCGCTGCGTCAGCGTTTTCCGTCGATTATCGGGCCGCGCAAAGATGATATTTGCTACGCCACTACCAACCGCCAGGAAGCCGTACGTACTCTGGCGCGTGACGCAGACGTGGTGCTGGTGGTCGGCTCGAAGAACTCGTCCAACTCTAACCGCCTGGCGGAACTGGCACAGCGTGCCGGTAAGCTGGCGAAGCTGATTGACTCGGCAGATGATATTCAGGAAGAGTGGGTCAAGGGCGTTGAGTGCATCGGCGTCACCGCGGGTGCCTCTGCGCCGGATATTCTGGTGCAGCAGGTGATCCAGCGTTTGCGTGAGATGGGCGGCGAAGCGGCGATTGAGCTGATTGGCCGGGAAGAGAATATCGTCTTCGAAGTGCCGAAAGAGCTGCGCGTCGATGTACGTGAAGTGCAGTAACCTTCTGATGTAATTCAAAAATAAAGGCCGACTCAGTTCGGCCTTTTTTGTTTTTCTATACAGCCGACACGGCACTTTACGCCATCGCGATTGCTTTTACTGATAATCGTGCGCGGCTGGCATAAAATTCTTATTATCCCTGATTAATAGTGGCGTGCCTGTTAACTCGTGGTTAACCTGATCACGCTTTGGATGCATAGTTTTGTTTTAGGAATGAATAAATATGAAAATTATCCGTATTGCAATTGTCGGCGCACCGGGTCGTATGGGCCGTAATCTGATCCAGGCGACGCAGCAGACGGAAGCGGTGGAACTGGGTGCGGCACTGGCGCGTCCTGGCTCCTCTTTGATCGGTAGCGATGCCGGTGAATTAGCCGGTATCGGCAAAAATGGCATCATCATCGCTGACGACCTACGCGCGGTGATCGATGACTTCGATGTGCTGATCGACTTTACCCGTCCTGAAGGTACGCTGGATTATCTGGCTGTCTGCCGTGAGCACGGTAAAGCGATGGTGATTGGCACCACCGGGTTTGATGAAGCCGGTAAAGCGGCGATCCGGGCGGCCGCAGAAGAGATTGCGATCGTGTTTGCCGCTAACTTCAGCGTTGGCGTTAACCTGGTGCTGAAGTTGCTGGAGAAGGCCGCCAAAGTCATGGGCGACTACGCGGATATCGAAATTATTGAAGCTCACCATCGCCACAAAGTGGATGCGCCTTCTGGCACCGCGCTGGCGATGGGGGAAGCCATTGCCGATGCCATGCAGTGGAAACTGGATGAGCATGCGGTTTACAGCCGTGAAGGTTACACCGGCGAACGCCAGCCGCAGACCATCGGCTTTGCCACGGTGCGCGCAGGGGATATCGTCGGCGAGCATACGGCAATGTTTGCAGATATCGGCGAGCGGGTAGAGATAACCCACAAGGCTTCAAGCCGAATGACCTTTGCAAAGGGGGCGGTTAAGGCGGCATTTTGGTTGAAAGATAAGAAATCTGGCCTGTTTGACATGCGTGATGTGCTGGATTTGTCGATGTTGTGAGTGTTGTGAACCATCGTGATGTGGTTATTTCAATCGGTAATAGCTTGATTGAAAAGGGGCAATGTTTTCATTGCCCTTAATTTTATAAAAAATAAGCCTCTCTGATAAAATCCCTCTCGTAAGTGTTATTTTTCGTTATTTGCTGTGATCTTTTTCTGCCGCTTTCGCTGTTTTTGACCATTTGGTCAAAAATAACAGTATCCTGCTGGCTGTTTCGCTTTTTTGCCGTCTGGCAAACGATTATTCCGCCGAGTTTTCCTCTCTTTTTACCGCTTATGCGCGGTTTCACGTTCAGAAGGCAGATAATAGTAAAAAAAATTCCGGCTCAGGGTAGACAAGTACCAGGTCGATCATTAGAATGCGCGCAATTTGCCAAAAATCGACAATTCAGGCGGTTTTTGCATTGATTCAGGCCACTATTTTGAATTAATATGCAGATATTGTGACTGTTTATTCCCTGGAGGATGTTTTGATTAAGTCAGCGCTCTTGGTTCTGGAAGACGGAACCCAATTCCACGGTCGGGCCATCGGGGCAACAGGGTCGGCAGTGGGGGAAGTCGTTTTCAACACCTCAATGACCGGTTATCAAGAAATCCTCACTGATCCCTCCTATTCCCGCCAAATCGTCACTCTCACTTATCCTCATATCGGCAATGTCGGTGCCAATACCGCCGACGAAGAATCCAGTCAGATTCACGCTCAGGGCCTGGTTATTCGCGACCTGCCGCTGATTGCCAGCAATTTCCGCAGTGAAGAGGGCTTATCCGCCTATCTGCAGCGCAATAACATTGTGGCGATTGCCGATATTGATACCCGTAAGCTGACTCGCTTACTGCGCGAGAAAGGGGCGCAAAACGGCTGCATCATCGCCGGTGACAACCCGGATGCAGCGCTGGCGCTGCAAAAAGCCCAGGCGTTCCCGGGTCTGAAAGGCATGGATCTGGCGAAAGAAGTCAGCACGGCCGAAACCTACAGCTGGCAGCAGGGCAGCTGGCAGCTGGAAGGAGGACTGCCAGAGCAGTCATCAGCCGATGCGCTGCCTTACCATGTGGTCGCCTACGACTACGGTGCCAAGCGCAATATTCTGCGGATGCTGGTGGATCGCGGCTGTCGCCTGACGGTAGTGCCGGCTCAGACGTCTGCGGAAGAAGTGCTGAAGCTGAACCCGGATGGCATTTTCCTCTCCAACGGTCCCGGTGACCCGGAGCCGTGTGACTATGCGATCACCGCCATTCAGGCATTTCTGAACACCGATATCCCGCTGTTTGGTATCTGCCTCGGCCACCAGTTGCTGGCGCTGGCCAGCGGTGCAAAGACCGTCAAGATGAAGCTGGGCCACCACGGTGGTAACCATCCGGTGAAAGATCTCGATAACAACCGCGTGATGATTACCGCGCAGAACCACGGATTCGCGGTTGATGAAACCGATCTGCCGACTAATCTGCGTGTGACCCACATTTCACTGTTTGATAAGACCGTGCAGGGCATTCACCGCACTGACAAGCCGGCTTTCAGTTTCCAGGGCCACCCTGAAGCCAGTCCTGGACCGGGCGATGCCGCGCCGTTGTTTGACCACTTTATTGAATTGATTGACGCATTCCGTTCGAAAGCGAAGTAATCAGGAGCTAATCATGCCAAAACGTACAGACATAAAATCCATCCTGATTCTTGGCGCCGGTCCGATTGTGATCGGCCAGGCCTGCGAATTTGACTATTCCGGTGCGCAGGCGTGTAAGGCGCTGCGTGAAGAGGGTTACCGCGTCATTCTGGTCAACTCCAACCCGGCGACCATTATGACTGACCCGGAAATGGCCGATGCGACCTACATCGAACCGATTCACTGGGAAGTGGTCCGTAAAATCATCGAAAAAGAGCGTCCGGATGCGGTACTGCCGACTATGGGCGGCCAGACGGCGCTGAACTGTGCGCTGGAACTGGAACGTCAGGGCGTGCTGGCAGAGTTTGGCGTCACCATGATTGGTGCCACTGCCGATGCGATTGATAAGGCCGAAGACCGTCGCCGTTTTGACGTCGCGATGAAAAGCATCGGGCTGGATACTGCCCGTTCAGGCATCGCGCACACCATGGAAGAAGCGCTGGCAGTGGCTGAAGATGTCGGCTTCCCGTGCATTATCCGTCCTTCGTTCACCATGGGCGGCACCGGTGGCGGTATCGCGTATAACCGCGAAGAGTTTGAAGAGATTTGCGAACGCGGTCTCGACCTCTCTCCAACCAATGAGCTGTTGATCGATGAGTCGCTGATTGGCTGGAAAGAGTATGAGATGGAAGTGGTGCGCGATAAGAATGACAACTGCATCATCGTCTGCTCGATCGAAAACTTTGATGCGATGGGCATTCACACCGGTGACTCGATCACGGTAGCGCCTGCCCAGACGCTGACCGATAAAGAGTACCAGATCATGCGTAACGCCTCGCTGGCGGTGCTGCGTGAAATCGGCGTCGAAACCGGTGGCTCCAACGTGCAGTTCTCAGTCAACCCGAAAAACGGCCGGCTGATTGTGATCGAGATGAACCCGCGCGTCTCGCGTTCTTCCGCGCTGGCCTCGAAAGCCACCGGCTTCCCGATTGCCAAAGTGGCGGCCAAACTGGCGGTCGGCTTTACCCTCGACGAACTGATGAACGACATCACCGGTGGCTTAACGCCAGCGTCGTTTGAGCCATCGATTGACTACGTTGTCACCAAGATCCCACGTTTCAACTTCGAAAAATTTGCCGGCGCTAACGATCGCCTGACCACCCAGATGAAATCGGTGGGTGAAGTGATGGCGATTGGCCGCACTTTCCAGGAGTCGATGCAGAAAGCACTGCGTGGTCTGGAAGTGGGTGCCAACGGCTTCGACCCGAAAGTTCATCTCGACGACCCGGAAGCGCTGACCCGCATCCGTCGCGAACTGAAAGATGCCGGTTCCGACCGCATCTGGTACATCGCTGATGCGTTCCGCGCTGGCATGTCCGTCGACGGCGTGTTCAACCTGACCAACATTGACCGCTGGTTCCTGGTGCAGATTGAAGAGCTGGTGCGGCTGGAAGAGCAGGTCGCACGCGAAGGGGTGAACAGCCTCGACTATACGTTCCTGCGTGCCCTGAAGCGTAAAGGCTTTGCCGATGCACGTCTGGCGACGCTGGCCGGTGTGGCCGAAAGCGAAATTCGTAAGCTGCGTCAGCAGTTCAACCTGCATCCGGTTTACAAGCGCGTTGATACCTGCGCCGCAGAATTCGCGACCGACACCGCCTACATGTACTCCACTTATGAAGAAGAGTGCGAAGCGAATCCGAACCGGGACCGTGAAAAAATCATGGTGCTGGGTGGCGGGCCTAACCGTATCGGCCAGGGCATCGAGTTCGACTACTGCTGCGTTCACGCGGCGCTGGCGCTGCGTGAAGACGGTTACGAGACCATTATGGTCAACTGTAACCCGGAAACCGTGTCGACCGACTACGACACCTCTGATCGCCTCTACTTCGAACCGGTCACGCTGGAAGATGTGCTGGAGATTGTGCGCATTGAGCAGCCGAAAGGCGTCATCGTCCAGTATGGCGGTCAGACGCCGCTGAAACTGGCACGTGCACTGGAAGCGGCCGGCGTGCCGGTTATCGGCACCAGCCCGGACTCGATTGACCGTGCTGAAGACCGTGAACGTTTCCAGCAGGCAGTCGATCGCCTGAACCTTAAGCAGCCGGCTAACGCCACGGTAGCGACGCTGGAGCAGGCGGTTGAGAAAGCTGCCGGCCTGGGTTATCCGCTGGTGGTGCGTCCTTCGTATGTGCTCGGCGGTCGCGCGATGGAGATTGTCTACGACGAAATCGACCTCAAGCGCTACTTCCAGACGGCAGTTTCGGTCTCTAACGATGCGCCGGTACTGCTGGATCGCTTCCTTGATGACGCGGTAGAAGTTGATGTCGATGCGATTTGCGACGGTGAGCGGGTGCTGATTGGCGGCATCATGGAACACATTGAGCAGGCTGGCGTGCATTCCGGCGACTCCGCCTGTTCGCTGCCCGCCTACACCCTGAATCAGGAGATTCAGAATGTGATGCGTCAGCAGGTTGAGAAGCTGGCGTTTGAACTCAACGTACGTGGTCTGATGAACGTGCAGTTCGCGGTCAAAGACAACGAAGTTTACCTGATTGAAGTCAACCCGCGTGCGGCCCGTACCGTACCGTTCGTCTCCAAAGCGACCGGTGTGCCGCTGGCAAAAGTAGCGGCGCGCGTGATGGCCGGCAAAACGCTGGCCGAGCAGGGCGTGACCGAAGAGGTGATCCCACCTTACTACTCGGTGAAAGAAGTGGTGTTGCCGTTCAACAAGTTCCAGGGCGTCGACCCGATTCTTGGCCCGGAAATGCGCTCTACCGGTGAAGTGATGGGTGTCGGCCGGACCTTCGCTGAAGCCTTTGCCAAAGCGATGCTCGGTGCGCAGAGCAACATGAAGAAGTCAGGCCGTGCGCTGCTGTCGGTACGTGAAGGCGATAAGAAACGTATCGTCGACCTAGCGGCCAAGCTGCAGAAGTTTGGTTTCGAACTGGATGCGACTCACGGTACGGCGGTGGTGCTGGGTGAAGCGGGCATCAATCCGCGCCTGGTCAACAAAGTGCATGAAGGGCGTCCGCACATTCAGGATCGTCTGAAGAATGGCGAATATACCTACATCGTCAATACCACCGCGGGACGTCAGGCGATTGAAGATTCGAAGCTGATTCGCCGCAGCGCACTGCAGTATAAAGTGCACTATGACACCACGCTGAACGGCGGATTCGCCACGGCGATGGCGCTGAATGCTGATCCAACCGAGCAGGTTATCTCGGTGCAGGAAATGCACGCGCAAATCAAAGCGAAATAATCGTCGCAACGGCTCCTTCGGGGGCCGTTTTTTTTGGCATTCGCTGGCCCTGAATCGCGTATCAGAAACAGACGCATTTGAATTAAAGCTGCTGATTTGGCTTAATTTTTTAGCTTTCGGTGCGAATAACGCCGTTTCGCACATTTTTATAAATGAAACACTTCCTGTACAGATTTTTCATCAGTACTATGCCTGCCGCTCATTACCAGAGCGGCTTCAGGACATAAATAAAATGAAAATGCGTACTTTTTCTCTGAGTGCAGTGGCTGCACTGATGGCAATGCTTCCTTTCGCCAGCCAGGCGGAAATCACCCTGTTAAAACAGGACCCGCAGGCGGGCGATCCGCTTAGCCGGCTGAACTTTACCGTGGGCGGCAGTATTCGTGCCCAGGTTAATCACCAGACTGGCGTGAACGACAAATCTTACAAGCGCGACGGCTTTGACGGCGGTACCCGTTTCCGTTTTGGCGCTGACTATTATCTGTTTGATGATGTCAGCTGGATCAGCTACTACGAGCTGGGCGTCAACGTACCCGCCGTGTTCGACTGGGATCGCCACTACGCAGATGGCGCGAATAACACCACCCGTCGCCAGCTTTACACCGGCCTGAAAAGCAAGACCTGGGGCCAGCTGACCTTTGGCCAGCAGAACAGCGTTTATTACGATACGGTCGGCGCTAAAACCGATATCTGGGATTACGACATGATTGGCCAGGCACCGGGCAACGGAATCAACGGTGACTATGACGGATCTTACCGTTCGCGTAAGCAGCTGAAGTATAAAAACACCTTCGGCGATGTCGATCTCTACGCTTCTTATCTGTTCGAGGATAACGAATACCTGCCGGGTAACGGCCTGCGCTACAAGCGCAAAGGCGGCGGCTCGCTGGGGCTGGATTATCACATTACCGACGATCTTAGCTGGGGCACGGCGTGGAACTATACGCATGCGGCGATGCGTAACCCGGACAACGGCGACAGCAAAGATTATGACCAGAACATTCTGGGTACCGCACTGAGCTGGACACCAGGCAACTGGACCCTGTCAGCAGGCGGTGGCTGGTATCAGAACTTCATGACCACCAAGCGCAAAGATGTGCATGACTACTTTGCTGGCGACGCGTGGGGCATTGAGTACTTTGCCGGTTATAAAGTCCCGGTGGCGCAATATGGTCTGAAAGCGGTGCAGCCTTACGTGATGGGTGACCGTATCGAATATGCTAACGGCCGTAACTACCAGCGCATCGATAACGGACTGGGCGTGACGCTGTTCCTCGACTACGGTTTCCGCGTCGATTACGAACACGTCTTCACCTCCAGCACCGATAACCTCGGTGATATGAATCTGGTGCGTCTGCGCTACGATTTCTGATTACGCTGACGGCTCCTGCGGGAGCCGTTTTTATTTGTCTCTCTTCCTTTTGTACCAGCATAAGCCGGATCTCTGGCGTGCTGCGGCCAGCCATCGTCATTGCACGGTGAAAAACTCTGCCTCAGCGCAAAAAAGCGGTGGCAAAAAAGCTTTACTCAAATAGACCTTTCTCGCTATCGACGAAAGTTTCGCCTTTACGTATGATGGCGCCAATTTTTTCCAGTGAGTGGTTAACATGATTAGTCTTATCGCGGCATTAGCAGCAGATCGCATTATTGGTATGGAGAACGCCATGCCGTGGGACCTGCCTGCAGATTTGGCGTGGTTTAAGCGCAATACGCTGAAAAAGCCGGTGATTATGGGCCGGCTGACCTTTGAATCTATTGGTCGTCCGCTGCCGGGCCGGCTGAACATCGTGGTCAGCAGCAAGCCGGGTAGCGCCGAAGGCGTCACCTGGGTCACCTCGCTGGATGCGGCGTTGCAGGCCGCCGGTGATGCTGAAGAGGTTATGGTGATTGGTGGTGGCCGGATTTATGAGCAGATGCTGCCGCGTGCCGACCGTCTCTATCTGACCCACATTGATGCAGAAGTGGAGGGTGATACTCAGTTCCCGGACTACGAGCCGGACGAGTGGCAGTCGACCTTCAGCGAATTTCATGACGCTGATGCACAGAACTCACACAGCTACTGTTTTGAGATCCTCGATCGCCGCCGTTAAGCCCGATCGCAATAAAAAAACGCCCTGCATATTGCAGGGCGTTTTTGTTTGTCGGGTCAGCCGGCGGATTGCTGAGAGATAACCTCATCCGGCAACGGTTGCTGGCGATTGGAAGGCTGCACATAGTAGCGCTGGCTTTCCCAGTGCAGCAGGGTCAGCGTGCCACCCCAGCAGCAGCCGGTATCCAGGCCAATAATTCCTTCTGGCGTGCCTTTGCCTTCCAGCGAGGCCCAGTGACCGAACACAATGGTATAGTCGCGCGCCACCGGTCCTTCGATGTTGAACCACGGCTTTAACGGCGGCAGTGCCGACTCCGGCGCATCCTTGCAGATCATATCCAGCTGACCATTCGGGAAGCAGTAACGCATCCGGGTAAGAGCATTGGTGCTGAAGCGCAGGCGGGCCAGCCCGGTAAGATCGTCGCTCCAGTTGTTCGGCATATCGCCATACATCGCATCCAGGAACAGCGGATAGCTGTCACTGGCGAGCACTGCTTCCACTTCACGCGCACACTTTTGCGCGGTTTCGATATCCCACTGCGGCGTAATACCGGCATGGCCCATCACCAGCTTGTGCTCTTCATCGACCTGTAACAGCGGCTGACGCCGCAGCCAGTTGATCAGCTCATCCGCATCGTCCGCTTCCAGCAGTGGCGTCAGGCGATCTTTAGGCTTGTTACGGCTGATACCTGCGTAGACCGCCAGCAGATGCAGATCGTGATTGCCCAGCACCAGCCGCACCGCATCGCCCAGTGATTTCACGTAGCGCAGCACCTCAAGCGAACCCGGGCCGCGCGCCACCAGATCGCCGGTCAGCCACAGAGTATCCTGCTGAGGATTGAAATCGACCTGCTGCAGCAGCGCACGTAATTCGTCGTAGCACCCGTGAACGTCGCCAATCAGGTATGTGCTCATAGACTTTTATCCAGTATGAAAATTTGCCCGACGAAGCGGGCAACAGGCGTGCAAATCAATGAATGTGAGTTTGAATTGCAAGGCGGAAAACCGGGATTTCGACCTGAAAGGTTTCACCCTGTTCGTCGATCATCACATAGTGTCCCTGCATGGTGCCCATCGGGGTTTCAATCACTGCACCGCTGGTGTACTGAAATTCATTGCCGGCTGCGATATGCGGCTGTTCGCCGACCACGCCTTCGCCCTGAACTTCGGTTTCCCGGCCGTTACCATTGGTAATCAGCCAGTAGCGTCCCAGCAGTTGCACCGGTGAACGGCCGAGGTTGCGAATGGTAATGGTATAGGCGAAGACGTAACGCTCGTCATCCGGTGAGGATTGCGAGGCGACGTACTGGCTTTGCACATGAACCGAGACGCGGGCCGTTTCACTCATCACTTACTCCTGCGATTTTCCCAGATGGTTCGCCAGCCAGTTTGCCAGCTGACAATATTGCGCGACCGAAACGTTTTCAGCCCGCAGGGTTGGATCAATCGACAACTCTTCCAGCGCACCGGCGGTCACCATGTGACTCAGGCTATTGCGCAGCGTTTTACGACGCTGACCAAATGCTTCAGTGGTCACGCGGCTCAGGATACGCACGTCGCTGACCGGATGTGGCGGCTCGGCAAACGGCACCAGGCGTACCACGGCAGAATCAACTTTCGGCGGCGGCGTGAACGAGTGCGGAGGAACTTCCAGCACCGGAATCACCTGACAGTAATATTGCGCCATCACCGTCAGACGGCCGTAGGCTTTGCTACCCGGACCGGCGACCAGACGGTTGACCACTTCTTTTTGCAGCATGAAGTGCATGTCTTTGATCGAACCAGTATAGCTGAAAAGATGAAACATCAGCGGGGTCGAAATGTTGTACGGCAGGTTGCCAAATACGCGCAGCGGCTGGCCTCTTTCCTGCGCCAGCGCGGCGAAGTCGAAGGTCATGGCATCCTGCTGGAAAATGGTCAGCTTTGGTCCGAGGAACGGATGGGTTTGCAGGCGCGCAGCGAGATCGCGGTCCAGTTCCACCACCGTTAAGCTGTCGAGGCGTTCGCCCACCGGCTCGGTTAAGGCACCCAGGCCAGGACCGATCTCCACCAGCGCTTCATCGCGCTGCGGGTGGATTGCGGAGACAATGCTGTCGATAATGTACTGATCGTTCAGGAAGTTCTGCCCGAAACGTTTACGGGCGTAGTGCCCCTGATGGACGCGATTATTCATTACTGCTCTTGATCATAGTGATGGCGAGGTTAAGCGCCGTGATGAAGCTGCCCGGCTCAGCCTGACCCAGTCCGGCGAGTTCAAGCGCGGTACCGTGGTCAACTGAAGTCCGGATAAAGGGCAGGCCAAGGGTGATATTTACCGCCCGGCCAAACCCCTGAAATTTTAGCACCGGCAGGCCCTGATCGTGATACATCGCCAGCACCGCATCCGCATGTTGCAGATATTTGGGCTGGAACAGCGTATCCGCCGGTAGCGGGCCGGTTAACTGAATACCCTGCTGACGCAGTTCATTCAGCGCCGGGATGATAACGTCGATCTCTTCCCGACCCATGTGGCCGCTTTCGCCCGCATGCGGATTAAGACCGCAAACGTAAATATGCGGCTCGGCAATGGCGAATTTTTGCTGCAAATCGTGATGCAAAATGGTGATGACTTCATGCAGGCACTCGCGCGTCACCGCGGCAGAGACCTCTTTCAGCGGCAAATGGGTGGTGGCCAGCGCCACCCGCAGCGCTTCGGTTGCCAGCATCATCACGACCCGATGGCCGCCTGCGCGATCGGCGAAGAACTCGGTATGACCGGTGAAGGCGATACCGGCATCGTTGATCACGCCTTTATGCACCGGGCCGGTAATCAGGGCGGCAAACTCACCGCTCAGACAACCGTCACAGGCGCGCGCCAGCGTGGTCAGCACATAATCGCTGTTGGCCACGCAGAGTTCGCCTGGCGTAACCGGCTGTGCGGTATCGACCGGCAGGATGGTCAGCGTGCCGGCCTGCTGCGGCTGTGCCGCTACGCCAGGCTGGTAAGTCCGCAGCGTCAGCGGCAGGCCAAGCTGCGCTGCGCGCTGCTGCAGTAGCGCCGGCGAGGCGCACACCACCAGTTCAACTGGCCAGTCCTGCTGGGCCAGTTGCACCGTCAGATCGGGACCAATCCCGGCGGGTTCGCCGGGCGTGATCACCACTCGGGCATTACTTTGCATTGTTATCCAGAATCTTCACGTAGGCGCTGGCGCGTTGTTCCTGCATCCAGGTCTGCGCTTCTTCAGCAAACTTACGGTTGAACAACATGCGATAGGCACGCTCTTTCTGGGCCGCATCGGTTTTATCCACCTGACGGGTATCCAGCAGCTGGATTAAATGCCAGCCGAAAGAGGAGTGAACCGGCTGGCTGGTCTGGCCTTTTTGCAGGCGCAGCAGCGCATCACGGAACGCCGGATCAAAGGCTTCCGGAGAGGTCCAGCCGAGATCGCCGCCCTGGTTAGCTGAGCCGGGATCGTCAGAGTACTGTTTGGCGGCGGCGGCGAAGGTGGTTTTCCCGCTGCGGATATCGGCAGCAATCTGCTCTAACTGCGCACGTGCCTGGTTATCAGTCATAATTGGCGACGGCTTCAGCAGGATGTGACGGGCATGCACTTCGGTGACCGAGACGTTTTTGCTCTCACCGCGCAGATCGTTCACCTTCAGAATGTGGAAGCCGACACCGGAGCGAACCGGACCGACGATATCGCCTTTTTTCGCGGTTGCCAGTGCCTGCGCAAACAGGGTAGGTAACTCTTCGATTTTGCCCCAGCCCATGTTGCCGCCTTTCAGCGCCTGTGAGTCAGCCGAGTAGGTGACCGCCATTTTGCCGAAGTCTGCGCCGTTTTTCAGTTCACCCACCAGCTGTTTGGCCAGGGTTTCCTGCTCATCGACCTGCTGCTGCGTCGGGTTCTCTGGCAGCGGCAGCAGGATATGGCTGACGTTCAGCTCGGTACCCTGGCTATTCTGGGAGGCGATCTGCGTTGACAGCGTATCCACTTCCTGCGGCAGGATGGTGACGCGACGGCGCACTTCGTTGTTACGCACTTCCGCAATCAGCATCTCTTTACGGATCTGCGAGCGATAAGTGCTGTAGTTCATGCCGTCGTACGCCAGGCGGCTACGCAGCTGATCAAGGCTCATGTGGTTCTGCGCAGCGATGTTCTGAATGGCCTGATCCAGCTGCTGATCGCTGATCTCAACACCCGCTTTTTCGCCCATCTGCAGAATGATGTTGTCCATGATCTGACGTTCCAGAATCTGGTGGCGCAACGTTTTGTCATCTGGCAACTGCTGACCTGCCTGCTGGGCCTGAGATTTGACGGTGCTCATCATACCGTCCACGTCGCTCTCAAGAACCACGCCGTTATTGACCACGGCTGCAACTTTATCAACCACTTGTGGTGCTGCGAACGCGGTGTTGGCACTCATCGCCACACCAAGAATCAGCATTCTCCAGTTCTTCATACTTTATCCATTGTTGGTTCCGCACTGCGGGATTGCCTGTCAAACATCACAACATCAGAAAGCGCGCTGGTAAGGAATGATGCCCTGACGCAGCATTTGGTTGGTGCCTAAGCCATAGTTGGAACTCAGACCACGCAGCTCAATGTTGAATGAGATTTGGTTGTCATACTTACTGTCGTTGTTTTCCCAACCGTTAATTTTGCGCTCGTAGCCCAGGCGAATCGCGTAACAGCATGAGCTGTATTGCAGACCAACCAGTTGCGATGCCGGACGCGTGTTGCGGGTATCGTAGTAGTAAGCCCCTACCACAGACCATGCATCCGCGATCGGCCAGCTGGCCGTGGTGCCGACCTGAGAAATCCCGTTTTTGAAGATCGGGTTATTCACCAGCGTACTGTCATTCAGTGCGGTCGCCACGTATTCCGGGCTGCTGTAGCGGTAGCTCAGCTGCACCATACGATCGGCGTCACGACGGTATTCCAGGACGGCATTTCCCTGGGAGACGTTATCGAGTTTGGTATCATACTGAATCCCACCCCGAACGCCCCAACGATCGCTTACTTTCCAGTATGTATCGCCAGCCCAGATCAGGCTGCCGGTATCATCTTCTTCACTGGTCTGATTAACGCCAGTGCGTGAAGGGGTAAACGAGTAGATTTGACCCACGGAAACGTTAAAACGTTCAACCAGATCGGCATCATAAATACGTGAGGTCACACCGGTGGCCACTTCATTGGCCGAGGCGATGCGATCCAGACCACTATAAGTGCGGTCGCGGAACAGACCGGTGTAGTCGGTTTGCAGCTGGGTCGAGTCGTACGGATAGATGTTGCTCTGATCGCGATACGGGATATAGAGGTACTGCACCCGCGGTTCCAGCGTCTGGGTATAGCCCGCCGCCGAACTCATGTCGCGGTCAAACACCATCCGGCCATCGACTTTAAATTGCGGCAGGGTGCGGTTTACAGACTCATCAAGCGCGCCACTCTTGCCGTTCACGCCCGCGAAATTGTTGTTGTAGTACTCGACGTCAGTCTGCTGATAATGGGTCGCCAGCAGTTTCGCTTCGGTATCCAGGCTGGCCCAGCCATTGGAGAGCGGCAGGTTAAGCGTCGGTTCAACATGCAAACGGGTCGCTTCAGGATAACGATCGCTGACGTTAGTGAATTTCACCGCCTGGGCATAGATGCGGCCGTCAAACGGACCGATATCGTTCTGATAGAAATTCAGGTCCAGCTGCGGCATCGCACGGTAGACATTGCTGCTGCTGGTGTCGCCAAACACCTGGAAGTCTTTAGTCGAGAGCGTGGCGTCCCAGTTGGACTCCGCGTAGCCAATGCTGAATTTCTGCGTGGCGTAGTTGTCGGTTGAACTGTAGTACTTCGAGTCGAGATCGTTGAAGTAGTACTTATCGCTGACCTTGGTGTAATCCGCACTGAAGCGCCAGTTTTTGTCATACACGCCGGCATGACGCCAGTAGAATAACCAGCGATCGGAGCTGTCATTCTCTGAGATGCCACGCACCGCTTTGTCGTTATCGTACTGTTTGTCCGAGCCCAGATAGTCGAATTCGACCAGGCCCGCGCCTGCCACCGTCAGATAACGGAATTCGTTTTCGAACTGCATGCCGCGCTTGCTCATGTAGTGCGGCGTAATGGTGGCATCGGCCTGAGGCGCAATGTTCCAGTAATAGGGCAGCACGAACTCAAAGCCGTTGTTGCTGCCATATTTTGCATTCGGGATCAGGAAACCAGAGCGACGACGATCGCCGATCGGTAACTGCAGATAGGGGCTATAGAACACCGGTACCGAACCGAGTTTGAAGCGGGCATTCCAGATTTCCGCCACTTCTTCTTCCCGATCCTGGATCACTTCCGATCCCACCACGCTCCAGCTGTTCGAGCCCGGCAGGCAGGAAGTAAAGCTGCCGTTTTCCAGAATGGTGTAGCGGTTGTTGCCGCGCAGCTTCATCTGGTCGGCGTTACCGCGTCCCTGACGATCCACCATCTGGTAGTCGCCATTCCAGACGTTGGTATCTTTGCTGTTGAGGTTTGACCAGGCTTTCGGACCTTTCAGGATGACCTGATTGTCGTCGTAGTGCACATTACCGAGGGCATCGACGGTACGCACCGGCGTAGTCTGGCCCTCCTGCTGACGCTGATGAAGTTGTACTTCATCAGCCTGCATCCGGCTGTTGCCCTGTTCAATATTCACATTGCCGGTGAAGACCGCATCGTTAGGGTAATTCCCTTTTGCGGCGTCGGAGTGAATGGTCACCGGCAGCTGGTTAGTGTCGCCACTGACCAGCGGGCGGTTATAACTCGGCACGCCTAACATACACTGCGACATTAAATCGTCGGCAAAGGCTTGCTGGCTAATGGCTGAGCCGATCAGAGTGGCCAGCAGGGTAGGTATATGTTTTTTCATACGCGGTATCGAGAATTCCATGAAAACTGGCATCATGCCGACAATCGGGTCAGAGACTAACTTACTGCCCGGCGTTGTGCCAGTGTTAATCCTTTTCTGTCCGCGTTGCCGTTAGGCGCTGAGATAAATGACAGGTATGATAATGCAATTTTCAGCCGCAAGCATGGCGAATTGAGGAGTTTATGCGCTACTGGGGAAAAGTTGTGGGTCTGGCACTGGGTTTACTTTCCGGCGCAGGCTTTTGGGGTATTGTGATCGGTTTGATCATTGGCCATATGATTGACAAAGTTCGCGGCGCACAAGGCAAGGCTTACTTCTCAAATAATCAAACCCGACAGACGCTGTTTTTCAGCACCACCTTTCAGGTGATGGGCCATCTGACCAAGTCAAAAGGGCGCGTCACCGAAGCGGATATCCAGATTGCCTCGCTGTTAATGGAGCGGATGCAGCTGCACGGGGAGTCACGTACCGCTGCTCAGCGGGCGTTTCGCGAGGGTAAACAGGCCGATTATCCGCTGCGCAGCAAACTGCGTGAATTGCGTAGCGCCTGTTTCGGCCGCTTTGACCTGATTCGGATGTTCCTTGAGATTCAGATTCAGGCCGCCTTCGCGGACGGTTCGCTGCATCCTAATGAGCGCCAGGTGCTGTATGTGATTGCGGAAGAGCTGGGAATTTCACGCGGTCAGTTCGATCAGTTCCTGCGGATGATGGAAGGCGGTCAGCAATTTGGCGGCGGCCAGCGTTCTGCGGGCGGTTTCCAGCAGGCGCGACGCGGACCGACGCTGGAAGATGCCTGTAGCGTGCTGGGCGTGAAGAGCAGCGATGACGCCACCACCATCAAACGCGCTTACCGTAAATTGATGAGTGAACACCATCCGGATAAGCTGGTGGCGAAAGGCCTGCCGCCGGAGATGATGGAGATGGCCAAGCAGAAAGCGCAGGAAATTCAGGCCGCTTATGACCTGATCCGCAAAGAAAAAGGCTTTAAATAAATCCAGGTTACCGTGACGTTTTGCCCTGGGGCAGACGTCACGGGCGCAAGGTCAGACTGAGATTAAAAGTCGGCGGGCTGACGGAAGGTCATGGCGTTACCGAATGCGGGATGGGTAATCGTCAGTGACTCGGCGTGCAGCAACAGGCGCGGCGCCATCGCTTTAGCCTCAGGATGAGCATAAAAATTGTCGCCCAGAATCGGATGGCCCAGCGCCAGCATGTGTACCCGCAGCTGGTGTGAACGGCCGGTAATCGGTTTGAGCGATACGCGTGCGCTGTTATCAGCCCGGTACTCCAGCACCTGATATTCGGTCTGCGCGGCTTTGCCGGTCTCGAAGCAGACTTTTTGCTTTGGACGGTTTGGCCAGTCACAAATCAGCGGCAAATCAACCACTCCCTTCTCCGCGGCCGGATAGCCCCAGACGCAGGCCACATAGGTCTTTGCGGGTTCACGCTCACGAAACTGCCGTTTCAGCTCGCGTTCTGCGGCTTTGTTCAGTGCCACCACAATCACGCCGCTGGTGGCCATATCCAGCCGGTGCACCGATTCCGCCTGCGGGTAATCACGCTGGATGCGTGTCATCACGCTATCTTTATGTTCGTCCAGCCGGCCGGGCACCGAAAGCAGGCCGCTGGGTTTGTTAACCACCATGATGTGCGCATCCTGATAGAGAATGTGCAGCCAGGGTTCACGCGGTGGATTGTAGGGTTCCATGGTTCTTTCCAAAAATAAGGGGCCTGCGGCTGAGATTGTTTACAAAGTCTGGCCCGATTAGCTGTGATAGCGTGCCAGCGCAGGAAACACGGGCAGATCGGAAAGACGCAAAAGCTGTCATCCCTGACAGGCCCGGCCCGCACCATTTATGGCGCGGGACGCTTTCCTTTCCCTGCATCCTGAGTTTCTCAGTTGCGGCCAGATTCATCCCGGCCCCTGAGCTTACTGGTGAGTCACCACAATCAGGCGCAGCGCGTCGAGACGCCAGTTAGCCTGATCGAGACTTTCCAGCACCTGCTGACGGTTACTTTCCAGCGCCTCAATTTCATCCTCACGGATGTTCGGATTAACCGCTTTCAGCGCGTCAAGACGGGCCAGTTCCGCCCCCAGCTTCTCGTTCGCCTCGGCACGGGCAGCATCAATCACTGCGCGCGCTTCGCTGACCACTTTCTCTTCACCCTGGGTCAGAATGGCATGCACATCCTGCTGTACCGCGTTAACCAGCTTGCTGCCGGTGTGACGATTGACGGCATTCAGCTGACGGTTAAAGCTTTCGAACTCCACCTTGCCCGCAAGGTTAGTGCCGTTACGGTCCAGCAGCAGACGAATGGGCGTCGGCGGCAGGAAGCGGGTCAGCTGCAAATGCTTCGGTGCCTGCGCTTCGACCACGTAGATCAGTTCGACCAGCAGCGTACCGACCGGTAGCGCCTTGTTCTTCAGCAGCGAGATAGCGCTGCTGCCGGTGTCGCCCGACAGGATCAGATCGAGACCGTTACGGATCAGCGGATGTTCCCAGGTAATGAACTGGGTATCTTCGCGTGACAGCGCCTGGTCGCGGTTAAAGGTGATGGTACAGCCATCTTCCGGCAGGCCGGGAAAATCGGGCACCAGCATGTGATCGGACGGCGTCAGCACGATCAGGTTATCGCTGCGATCTTCCTGATTGATACCGACGATATCAAACAGGTTGAGCGCGAAGTTCACCAGACCGGTATCGTTGTCCTGCTCGCCGATGGCGTTAGCCAGCGCCTGAGCAGCGTCGCCGCCGTTGGAGTTCAGCTCCAGCAGGCGATCGCGTCCCTGTTCCAGCTGCAGTTTCAGGGCATCGTGTTGCTTACGGCAGTCAGTGATAAAGGCATCGAAGCCGTCACTGTTTTCTGGTGCGGCCAGATAGTCGATCAGCTGTGAATGCACGCTGTCATAAATGGTCCGGCCGGTCGGGCAGGTATGTTCAAACGCATCCAGCCCTTCGTGATACCAGCGCAGTAACACCGCCTGCGCGGTCTTCTCCAGCCACGGCACCAGAATCTGGATATCGTGCGCCTGACCGATACGATCAAGACGCCCGATACGCTGCTCCAGCAGATCCGGGTTGAACGGCAGATCAAACATCACCAGACGGCTGGCAAACTGGAAGTTACGGCCTTCAGAACCAATCTCCGAGCAGAGCAGCACCTGAGCGCCGTTCTCTTCTGAGGCGAACCACGCGGCGGCACGGTCACGTTCAATGATCGACAGACCTTCATGGAACACCGCCGCCCGGATACCTTCGCGCTCACGCAGCACCTGCTCCAGCTGGAGTGCGGTGGCGGCTTTGGCGCAGATCACCAGTACTTTCTCTTTGCGGTTGCTGGTGAGATAACCCATCAGCCACTCCACGCGCGGATCGAAGTTCCACCAGGTGCCGCTGTCGCCTTCAAATTCCTGATAAATCTGTTCCGGATAGAGCAGGTCACGCGCGCGTTCTTCTGCGCTTTTGCGGGCACCCATAATGCCGGAGACTTTAATCGCGGTCTGATACTGCGCCGGCAGCGGCAGACGAATCTGGTGCAGTTCGCGTTTCGGGAAGCCTTTGACGCCGTTACGGGTGTTACGGAACAGCACACGGCTGGTGCCGTGGCGATCCATCAGCATTGAAATCAGTTCCTGGCGCGCGTCCTGCTTGCCGTCGCGATCGCTGTTAGCAACCTGCAGCAGCGGTTCAATGTCCTGCTCGCCGACCAGATCGTTAATCCGGTTCATCTCATCCTGTGAGATTGGCTGGTCAGCCAGCAGCGAGGTCACCGCATCGGCGATCGGGCGGAAATGCTGCTGTTCTTCAACAAAAGCGGCAAAGTCGTGGAAGCGGTTAGGATCGAGCAGGCGCAGGCGGGCGAAGTGACTCTCCATGCCCAGCTGTTCCGGGGTCGCGGTCAGCAGCAGTACCCCGGCGGTTTTTTCCGCCAACTGTTCAATCACCTGATATTCACGGCTCGGCTGGCCTTCTGACCATGCCAGATGATGCGCTTCATCCACCACCAGCAGATCCCACTCGGCATCGGCCAGCAGCTCAAGACGCTGCTTGTTACGGCGCACAAAGTCGAGCGAACAGATAATTAACTGTTCGGTTTCAAACGGGTTATCGCTGTCGTGCTGGGCTTCGGTATAGCGATCGTCATCAAACAGCGCGAAACGCAGGTTGAAACGGCGCAGCATCTCGACCAGCCACTGATGCTGCAGGGTCTCCGGCACCACGATTAACACGCGGTCGGCACGTCCGGCCAGCAGCTGCTGCTGTATGATCATCCCGGCTTCAATGGTTTTCCCGAGACCGACTTCATCCGCCAGCAGCACGCGTGGCGCGTGGCGACGGCCCACATCATGGGCGATATGCAGCTGATGCGGGATCAGGTTGGTGCGCATACCGCGCAAGCCGCTGATCGGCAGACGATATTGCTCACTCTGGTATTTGCGGGCGCGGAAACGCAGGGCGAAACGATCCATCCGGTCGAGCTGGCCGGCAAACAGGCGATCCTGCGGCTTGCTGAAGACCAGCTTGCTGTCGAGCATCACTTCGCGCAGCATCACGTCGCTTTCATCGGTATCAAGACGCGTGCCGATATAGGTCATCAGGTCATTTTCGTTGCGTACTTCATCGACGCGCATCTGCCAGCCTTCATGACTGGTGATGGTGTCACCCGGATTGAAGATGACGCGGGTAACAGGCGAATCGTTGCGGGCGTAGAGGCGGTTTTCCCCGGTGGCCGGGAACAGCAGGGTGATCATGCGGGTATCGACCGCCACCACCGTGCCCAGTCCCAGTTCACTTTCCGTATCACTAATCCAGCGCTGACCTAATGTAAAAACCATATATTTTTAGCTCGAATTTTTAACGTTTTTGAAGGTGCTCCCGGATACTCAGGCAATAGCATTTCATCCAAACGAAAAGGTCTGGAGAGTCTCTCTTAGCGCGGTGAGTTTCAGGAAGGGCGCTATGGTACTGGATGGCAGGGCATTCGTCACCTGTCAAAAAAGACCCAACTGCCCGGTAATCAGTGTAGCAAAATCCCCTCCGACGAAGGGTAAAATGCCGTCGGCAACCGGTTGTAACTGCTTACTGACGTAGTGATCATAATCCAGCGGCGTGGTGCGAGCCTCCAGCGGCTCCGGGCCAGCCGTCGCCATCACGTAACGAATCCGGCCCCCCTTCTGGTACTGCAACGGCCGGTTTAATTTGCGATTCTGCTCATCCGCCAGCCGGGCGGCGCGCACGTGCGGCGGCACATTTCGTTCATACTCTATCAGCGGACGGCGCAGACGTTTCTTATAAATCAGCTGATCGTCGAGTTCGCCGGCCAGCAGCTGCGCTACGGTGGTGCGAATATAGTCCTGCCACGGCTCACGGCGAAAAATACGGCTGTAGAGCTGCTGCTGAAACTGCTGTGCCAGCGGCGTCCAGTCGGTGCGAACGGATTCCAGTCCCTTAAACACCATACGTTCGCCCGCCGCTTCACGGATCAGTCCGGCATAGCGTTTTTTACTGCCCTGTTCGGCGCCACGGATGGTGGGCATCAGGAAACGGCAGAAGTGATTTTCATACTCCAGCTCCAGTGCGCTGGTCAGCCCCTGAGTCTGCTGCAGATGGTCACGCCACCAGGCGTTTACTTTTTGCGTCAGCTGCTGACCAATCGCGGCGGCGTCCTGCTCGCTGTGGGCGGATTTCAGCCAGACGAAGGTCGAGTCAGTATCGCCGTAAATCACATCGTAGCCTTCTTCCTCAATCAGCGTGCGGGTCTGCTGCATAATGGCATGGCCACGCAGGGTAATCGAAGAGGCGAGCCGTGGATCGAAAAAGCGGCAGGCGCTGGTGCCGAGCACGCCATAAAAGGCGTTCATGATAATCTTCAGCGCCTGCGACAGCGGCTGGTTGCCCTGCTGTTTGGCGGCTTCGCGGCCCAGCCAGATCTGCTCAACGATGGCGGGCAGGCAGTGGGTATGACGGGAAAAGCGCGCTTCGCGAAAGCCGGCCACCGAATCAGCATCGTCAGGATGCGCCAGCCCTTCCACCAGGCCAACCGGATCGATCAGAAAGGTACGGATAATCGACGGATAGAGGCTTTTGTAATCCAGCACCAGCACCGAGTCGTAGAGTCCCGGACGCGAATCCATCACGTAACCGCCGGGACTGGCTTCCGGGGCCACATCGCCGAGGTTCGGCGCGACAAATCCGCTGCGGTGCATCCGCGGAATATAGAGATGGCTGAATGCCGCGACGGAGCCGCCGTGACGATCGACCGCCAGGCCATTCACCGCCGCACGCTCCAGCAGAAACGGCATAATCGCCGTTTTGTGGAAAATCCGGGTGACCAGCTCGCAGTCTTTCAGGTTATAGCGCGCCAGAGCCGGTTTATCATTGGCGAAGCGCCAGTTGATCTCATCCATGCGCTGCCACGGGTTATCGATCGCCTTGCCTTCTCCCAACAGTTGCTGCGACACCGATTCCAGACTGAATGACGGGAAATCCCAGAAGGCGGATTTCAGCGCATCGATGCCGTCAATGATCAGCCGGCCGCTGAGTTGGGCGAAAAATATGCCGGGCTTAAAGCCGTGCTCACGCCACTCCAGCGTCGTCTGCTGACGGCCCAGACGCAGCGGAATAGCGTAGCGATCGGCATGTTTCTGCAATACCCGCAGATCAAACTGCACCACGTTCCAGCCAATGATCACATCGGGGTCGTGCTGCGCGAACCACTGGTTCAGCGCCTCAAGCAGCTGCGGCCGCGTCTCCAGATAGATCAGCTCAAAATCGAGCGCGCTGGCATCGCCGTTGGGCGGACCCAGCATATAGACCTGGCGCTGGCCGCAACCCTCCAGCCCGATGCAGTAAAGCTCGCCATGTTGGGTGGTTTCAATGTCCAGCGAAACCCACTTGAGCGGCGGCCGATAATCGGGATGCGGTTTCAGCCGGGCATTTACCACGCTGTCGCCCTGCGGCTCGCCGTCAAACCAGACCGGCGCGGTAATAAAGCGCTCCATCAGGTAGCGCTCGGGCGGGCGGATATCGGCTTCATAGATCGGGATGCCCTGTTCGCGCAGCAGCTTTTCGATGCGTTGCAGCTGGCGATTCTGCCGGCAGTAGATCCCGGCTACCGGGCGCTGGCGGAAATCTTTCAGTTCAAGCGGCTGGATGCGCAGCTGACGCTCATCTTTCAGCAGCTCACTGACCTGAGACTGAAACTCACGCGGAATAAACGCGACCGACTCCTGAGCCGGCAGCACCACGCGCTGGGCACCCTGATCGGTGGCGAGCCAGAGAACAATTTCACTGCCTTGCGGGGTGTCGCGCCAGTGGCGGGTAAGCAGAAAACCTGCGCGGGGCCTATTCACATCGTCTCCAGACTCAGGATTTTTGAACGGTGATAAAACCCGCTCAGTATAACATGGATATTTATACAGTTCCCGCGGTTGGCTTTTGTCAATATTGTCCTACAATTCTTGCCTTGACGCTGTGCGGCTGGCTCAGGACAATCCAGCCTTCTGCTTTTTCTAAGGAAGTTTATGGAAGCCTGGGTTCAACACCTGTTTACGCAGTCGCTGGAGTGGGCGCTGTTTGCGGTTGCGCTGGTCACTTTTCTGGAATCTCTGGCGCTGGTCGGGCTGTTGCTGCCGGGAACCGTGCTGATGGCGAGTCTGGGCGCGCTGGTCGGGAGCGGACAAATTGGTCTCTATCCGGCCTGGGCGGCCGGGTTTGCCGGTTGCCTGATTGGCGACTGGGTCTCTTACGGTATCGGCTGGAAATTTCAGGGACCGCTGCATCGCTGGAAGTATCTGCAAAAGTACAAAGGGCTGCTGGATAAAACCGAACATGCGCTGCATCAGCACAGTATGTTTACCATTCTGGTCGGACGCTTTGTCGGCCCGACGCGCCCGCTGATCCCACTGGCGGCCGGTATGCTGGAATTGCCGGTACGTAAATTCCTGCCGCCGAATCTGATTGGCTGCCTGCTGTGGCCACCGCTCTATCTGCTGCCCGGCATTCTGGCTGGTGTGGCAGTCGATGTGCCCGAGGCGGCGCAGGGCGGTAACTTTAAGTGGCTGCTGCTGACGGCAGCGATAGTGGTGTGGCTGGGCGGCTGGTTAGGCTGGCGCTGGTGGCGCAGCGGCAAGAGTCAGGATTGGGCGACCGCCTGGCTGCCGCCGGAACGACTGCGCTGGCTGGGACCGCTGGGGCTGGTGATCGCCATCGCCGCCCTGGTCGGCATTCAGTTCCATCCGATGATGCCGATTTTCCGTCATCTGCTGTGGCAGGTCTTTTTCGAATAATCACCGGTTAGCGGCGCGGGATGCCCAGGACATCAGCCTCCCGCGTCTCGCCCGACAGCAACTGTCGGGTCTCGCCGTCCCAGTAAACCCGTCCATCAACAATTACCACGCTGCGCGGCGCGATCTGTTGCGCATCTTCCAGACTGTGCGACACCATCAGCAGCGTGATGCTGCGGGCTTCGCACACCGAGCGCACCAGCTGCAGCATTTCGCTGCGCAGCGCCGGATCCAGCGCCGAAAAGGGCTCATCCAGCAGCAGCACCGGGCGATCGCGCAGCAGACAGCGTGCCAACGCCACCCGCTGACGCTGGCCCCCCGACAATTCGCCCGGCAGTCGCGCCAGCAGATCGCCTAATCCCACCTGTTCGGCTAGCGCAGCAAGCTGCTGGCGCTGCTCCGCGTTGAGCTTCAATCCCGGGTGCAAGCCCAGCGCCATGTTCTGCTGCACGCTGAGGTGCGGAAACAGATTGTTCTCCTGAAACAGCATCGATACCGGCCGTCTGGCTGGCACGCTGTGGCTATGATCCTGACCATCAATCATCAGCGTGCCCTGGCGGATCGGCAGAAAACCGGCGATCAGGCTGAGTAGCGTACTTTTTCCGGCACCGCTTGGCCCGAGGATCGCCAGCCGCTCGCCACGTTCGGCGTGCAGGCTGAAGCGCATCGGCAGATGCTGATAAAGGTAAGTAAGGTTATTCAGTGTCAGCATGGCGGCCCGGTAATTTTTCCATCAGGGTGAACAGCAACAAACAGAGCAGCAGCAGCAGCAGGGCGGTCACTGCACCGTCGGCACCGCGATAGGCACCGATCTGTTGATAAAGGTAGAACGGCAGGGTGCGGAAGTCGGCATTGCCAAACAGCGCCACCACGCCAAAATCACCGATCGACAGCACGCAGGCAAACGCCAGCGCCTGTGCCAGCGGACGTTTCAGCGCACGCAGTTCTATCAACCGCAGCCGGTTCCAGCCGTGGATATCCAGTGAATCGCATAGCCTGCCGTAGCGCTCGGCGACGTCACGCATCGGGTTTTCCAGCACTTTCAGCGCATAGGGAATGGCGATCAGCGCATTAGTGAAGATCACCAGCCCGTCTGCCGACGCCGGCAGGCCAACGGTGGCGTTAAACAGCAGAAAGAAGCCGGTCGCCAGCACGATGCCGGGCATCGCCAGAATTAGCATGCCGCTGGTGTCGATCAGCTGTGCGGCGAGCGGGCGCTGACGCAGACGCAATTCGCGACTGCTCCACAGCAGCATCAGCGTCAGTATCACGCACAGCAGGCCGGCACCGACCGCGATGCGCAATGAGGTCAGGGTCGCCTGCCACAACGCTGGCTGGGCCAGTGCGCCGCGCAGTCCGCCGTGCAAGCCATCCACCACTACCGCCGCCAGCGGCGGCAGCAGCAGCAGTAACGCCAGCAGAATCAGCAACCCATCCGTTAGCCGGGCCAGACGCGAATCCTGCGGATCGCGCCAGCCGTGCAGCTGGCTGGTGCCGGCGGGTATCGCTTTACTGAATCGCTGGCTGAGCAGCACCAGCGTCAGGCAACAGCTGAGCTGAATCAGCGCCAGCAATGCGGCGCGACCGGGATCGTAGTCGTAGCTGAGTGCCTGAAAGATCGCCAGTTCAATGGTGGTGGCCTGGGGGCCGCCGCCCAGCGACAGCACGGTGGCGAAGCTGGCGAAGCAGAGCATAAAGATGAGCGCGCCGGTCGGCAGCAGCTGACGACGCAACCACGGCCATTCCAGCAGGCGAAAGTGGTGCCAGCCGCGCAGATCAAGCTGTGCGGCCAGCTGACGCTGCTCCGCCGGTATGCTCTCCAGCGCCTGTAGCATCAGGCGCGTAGCTAGCGGCAGGTTAAAAAAGACATGCGCCAGCAAAATGCCCTGCAATCCATAGGGCGAGAAGTGATAGTCGATGCCCAACCACTGACACAACTGTGCCAGCCAGCCGACGCGGCCATAAACCGTCAGCAGGCCGAACACCGCCACCAGCACCGGCAGCACCAGCGTCATGGCGCACAGACGCAGCAACAGCTGACGGCCGGGAAAGCGGCGGCGATAGAGGGCGCGCGCCAGCGGCACCGCAGGCAGCAGCGACAGCAGGGCGGAGAGCAGCGCCTGACCAAAGGAGAACGCCACAACGTGTTGCAGGTACTCATCCAGCAGCACGCTACGCCAGTCGGTGACCGGCGCGGCATTCCACAGTGAGATAAAGGCGAACAGCGCCACGCTGATTAACAGCAGCGTGGCGAGCGAACCGGGGATCAGCCAGCGCGGCATTAGCGGCTGACGGCGCGTTGCCACTGACTAATCCAGCCAGAGCGCTGGCTGGCTACCTCTTCCGGCGAATAGTGCAGCGCGGTGGCGGGCACCTGCAGCGTGGCGAAGCCAGCAGGCAGGGTGGTATCGATCACCGGATACATCCAGTTGCCGGTCGGGATGGTGTTCTGGAACGCCGGCGAGACCATAAACTGCATGAACTGCTGCGCCAGTTTCGGCTGTTTACTGCTGGCTAACTGCGCAGCAACCTCGACCTGCAGATAGTGGCCTTCGGCAAACGGTGCGGCGGCGTAGTTCTCTTTTTTCTCTTCGATAATGTGATAGGCCGGCGAGGTGGTATAGCTCAGCACCAGATCGCCTTCGCCTTTCAGGAACAGACCGTAGGCTTCACTCCAGCCCTTGGTTACCGTCACGGTTTTCTGCGCCAGCTTTTGCCATGCCTGCGGGGCCCGATCGCCATAGACTTTCTGCATCCACAGCAGCAGACCTAATCCCGGGGTACTGGTACGCGGATCTTCATAGATGACCCGCCATTTTTCCGGGCTCTCTACCAGCTCTTTCAGGCTTTTCGGCGGATTTTTCAGGCGGGTTTTGTCATAGACGAAGGCGAAATAGCCATAATCAAACGGAACAAAGGTGCTGTCGTGCCAGCCGCCCGGCAGCGTCAGCTGCGCGGTATCGACCTTGCTGGCGGCAAACAGACCGGTTTTTTGCGCCGCCTGCACCAGATTGTTATCCAGTCCCAGCACCACATCCGCTTTGCTGTTTTTGCCTTCCATTCGCACGCGATTCAGCAGCGACACGCCATCTTCCAGCGTGACAAATTTCAGTTCGCAATCGCACTGGGCTTCAAAGGCTTTTTTGACCGCCGGACCGGGGCCCCAGTCAGCGGAGAAGGAGTCGTAGGTGTAAACCGTCAGAACCGGTTTGGCAGCCAGTACCGGGGTGGAAAGTAACAGCAGCAGTGGCAGAACTTTGTTAAACACTTTGCGCTCCTTCAGGAGAATAGGGGATGAGTCGCAAAGGATCTGAGCAGCAGGTCTCTCAAATCCCTACGTCGGTATTAACCGAATCAGGTTCGACGGGTCTCTCTCAGCCGTTTGCGGTCAGCAGGCGGCACCCCGTTGAGAACGTCACATTCTAGTCATTTCAGCGTCAGCGCGAAAGCGTTACAGCGCGGGCGGCGCAAACCAGGCAGATTTAAAATCGAACCAGCCGAGGGTATTCATCCGCACGCCGCGCATGCTGCGCTGACCTTCAAGCAGCAGCCAGTGATGGAACAGCGGATGCAGACCGGCCTCTTCCACTAACCGCTTGCTCCATTCGGCCAGCGGCAGCGTTTTTTCACGCCAGCGGGCGGCATCAGCGTGCCAGTCGATCGGCAGGCAGTGATGCAGCAGCGGGACCTCATACAGCTGGGCGAACAGCGACCAGGCCAATGGCAGTGTGAAGTTCACGCTGCCGAGCCAGATGTCGCTGTCGGCGTCGCCCTGATGCCAGCATTCGTAACTGACCTCGCGCGTCTCCAGCGTGACGCCGTGCTGCGCCAGCAGCGGACGTAACGCATTAGCGATCCCTTCGTGCTCAACGTGCTGGCTGTACCAGGTGAGCGTCAGATGAGTCAGGCCGGGCGGCTTTTCGACCGGGGCCAGATCGCGGCGGTGATGCCAGCGCGGCAACAGACCATACGCCGGAAACCAGTAGCGCTGATAGCCGACGCCGGCGTGGTTGAGCAGGGCGATAGGATTAAACAGATAGCTGACCCAGCGCCGTATCGCCTCGTCACGGCCTTTTTCCGAACGCTGATCGAACAACAAATAGTAGCAGCCTTCTTCCAGCCGGCTCTCTTCCTGGATCTCATCCGCGCCGTCGCCCTGCAGGCGCACGCCCGCGTAGACCAGCTCATCGCTGATATCCGGCAATACCCAGATAGAGACGTCATCAATCAGCGCGCGAAAGCCAAAGTAATCATCAAAGGCTTCTATCTTCAGCTGACTTTCCTGATTACGGATCACGCTGTAAGGACCGGTGCCGATCGGCTGGCGGGCAAAGTCAGGCTGCGTGGGCCATTCGCGTGGCAGGATCATCGCGCTGACGCTGGCCAGCAACCAGGGTAACCAGTCGTCGGGCTGGCTTAAGGTGATATCCAGCGTCCACGGAGCGGGCGAGTCGAGCTGTTGAATATGGGAAAACAGCGGCTGCTGACGCTGACGTTCCAGCGTGGCGATAACATCGGCCATCTCCAGTTCGCGGCCATGATGAAAGCGAATCGCCGGACGCAGAAAGAAGCGCCAGTGGAGCGGGGAAGTCTGCTGCCAGTGGTGGGCAATATCGGCCTCAATTTCCCCGTTTTCCTCATTTATGCGCGTCAGGCCATTAAAAATCTGACGGGCAATATGGGTTTCGGAGCGGCGCAGGGCGGAGCCCGGCAGCAGATTCAGCAGCGGGCGGTAGTAAAGCACCCGCAGAATGTGTTTTCCCTGACGGAAACTGCGGCCAAGGTGAGCACCAATCATCTGCCTGACCTGATTCTTATCGCCGACCAGCTGCACCAGCTGATCGATGCGATCCTGATCCAGCAGATCCTCAGCGCGCTGCTGCTGTAGCGCCAGTCCGGTGTAGCAGAAGGTGAGTTGTGAGCGCTTACCGCGTCCGGCTTCGGCCTGCCAGATTAACCAGCCAGCCGCCTGCATCCGGTTGAGTAAGTTGCGCATATGACGGCGTGAACAGTGTAGCAGGTCAGCCAGTTCACTCAGGGTGATCTCCTGCGTCTGACCCTGGCAGCTTTGCCACAGGCGTATGAACTGCTGCTTCAGGCGAGATGAGGACATAAAAGGGGAACTCCCGGTGAAAAGCGCTCTGTTTTTCTTGCCTCATTTTAAGGGCAAACTTTGCTCTATGGGAAGAGCGGGAGGCATTCAGCTATGAATGGCGTTCGACCCTCATGCCGCTGTTCAGCGGGATGCTTTTCTGAGTAGGGTGCAATTACACCGCCAGCAGATGATCTCTGCTGGCTTTTTTCATGCCGCACGGTATCGTCTACGCTTCTTCTCTTCCCCTGTTCATCCTGTAAGGGATTTCGGTATGAAATCGCTGTTAACGCGGCAGCGCCGCATCAATCCGGTTTACCTCGCTTTTATGGTCGCCTCGTTCATGCTCGGTGTGGCGGGCGCATTGCAGGCACCGACCCTCAGCCTGTTTCTGACCCGTGAGGTGCAGGCCCGCCCATTCTGGGTCGGGCTTTTTTTCACTATCAATGCGGTGGCCGGTATTGTGGTAAGCATGCTGGTGGCAAAGCGATCGGACAGCGTCGGCGATCGCCGCAACATCATTCTGTTCTGCTGCCTGATGGCGCTGGTCAATGCGCTGCTGTTTGCCTTTACCCGTCATTATCTGACGCTGATTACCCTCGGGGTGCTGTTGTCTGCCTTAGCCAGCGTGTCGATGCCGCAGCTGTTCGCGCTGGCGCGTGAATATGCTGACCAGTCGGCGCGGGAAGCGGTGATGTTCAGTTCGGTGATGCGTGCGCAGCTGTCGCTGGCGTGGGTGATCGGACCGCCGCTGTCGTTCGCCCTGGCGCTGAACTACGGTTTCGTGACGCTGTTTATGGTGGCGGCGGCGCTGTTCCTGATCTGCATCGTACTGGTGTGGTTTACCCTGCCGTCGGTGCCGCGTGCTGAGCCGCTGCTGCAAAGCGGTGGTCTGCCGTTAAGCGGCTGGCGTGACCGGGATGTGCGGCTGCTGTTTCTGGCCTCGGTGACCATGTGGACCTGCAACACCATGTACATCATCGACATGCCGCTCTACATCAGTACCACGCTGGGATTGCCGGAAAAGCTGGCCGGTTTGCTGATGGGGACCGCGGCCGGGCTGGAGATTCCGGTGATGCTGCTGGCCGGGCATTACGCCCGCAGGCTGGGCAAGCGGCGGCTGATGCTGCTGGCGGTGGCGGCAGGGGTGCTGTTTTATCTCGGGCTGGTGCTGTTCAACTCGCGCACCTCACTGATGGTTCTACAGCTGTTTAATGCGGTGTTTGTCGGGATTATCGCTGGCATCGGAATGTTGTGGTTCCAGGATTTAATGCCGGGGCGGCCAGGTGCCGCGACAACGATGTTCACCAACTCGATCTCGACCGGCATGATTCTGGCTGGGGTTATTCAGGGAACGTTAAGTGAGCGGCTGGGACATGAAGCAGTCTACTGGCTGGCATTTGTGCTGGCGATAGCGGCTTTTATTATGTCAGCGCGGGTACGCAACGTATAAAGAAGAAGGGCGACAGGATGCCGCCCTCATTGTGCTGATAAACCCAAATCCGGGTGAACCGGACCGCAGCTGACAAGCTCTATTCGCAGAGAACACCGGCAAAGGAGGAAGGCGCGGGACGAGCGGTCAGGGATGGTTTACGCGACTTTCCGATCTGACCGTGTTCCCTTCGCAGGCTCGGTCTAACCACTGGGGCAGAGCAGAGGTTGTCAGTAACAGCAGGGCGACCCGATGTCGCCCTGCTTTGACTCAATCAGCGCAGGAAGGCGGGCTGGTTCTGCTCATATTGCGAGATCGACGCTTCGTGTTGCAGCGTCAGGCCAATACTGTCGAGGCCGTTAATCATGCAGTGGCGGCGGAAGCTGTCGAGTTCGAACGGATAGACTTTATCACCCGCAGTGACCGTCTGAGCTTCCAGATCGACCGTAAAGCGAATGCCGGGTTGCGCCGCCACCAGTTTAAACATCTCATCCACTTCCTGTTCGCTTAATTTCACCGGCAACAGCTGGTTATTGAAGCTGTTGCCGTAAAAAATGTCCGCGAAGCTCGGCGCAATCACCACGTGGAAACCGAAATCGGTCAGCGCCCAGGGCGCATGCTCACGTGATGAGCCGCAGCCGAAGTTTTCACGCGCCAGCAGGATGCTGGCGCCTTTGAACTCGGGCTTGTTGAGCACAAAACCGGGCGTCGGTACGGTGCCGGCATCATCTTCAAAACGCCAGTCGTGGAACAGGTGCTGGCCGAAACCGGTGCGGGTTACTTTCTGCAAAAACTGCTTAGGAATAATGGCATCGGTATCGACGTTAGCCGCATCCAGTGGCGCAACAATACCGGTGTGCTGGGTGAATTTATTCGCCATCGGTTAAGCTCCTGTCGTCAGTTGACGGATATCGGCAAAATGGCCGGAAACGGCGGCGGCGGCGGCCATCGCCGGGCTGACTAAATGGGTCCGGCCACCGCGGCCCTGACGACCTTCAAAATTACGGTTGCTGGTTGAGGCGCAACGCTCGCCTGGATTCAGACGGTCATTATTCATCGCCAGACACATTGAACAGCCGGGCAGACGCCATTCAAAGCCAGCGTCGAGGAAGATTTTATCCAGACCTTCGGCTTCAGCCTGAGCTTTGACCGGACCGGAACCTGGCACCACCATGGCAATCACGCCAGGCGCGACTTTGCGGCCTTTGGCGATGGCGGCGGCAGCGCGCAGATCCTCAATGCGTGAGTTGGTGCAGGAGCCGATAAACACCTTATCAATCGCCACATCGGTCAGTTTAATGCCCGGCTGCAGGTTCATGTAGGCCAGCGCTTTCTCCGCCGAGGCGCGTTCGACCGGATCGGCGAACGAGGCGGGATTCGGGATCACCTGATCGACGGCAATCACCTGACCCGGATTGGTACCCCAGGTGACCTGAGGAGCGATCTCTTCTGCGTGCAGAGTGACGACTGCATCAAATTTCGCGCCTTCATCTGACTTCAGGGTACGCCAGTAGGCCACAGCCTGTTCCCATTTCTCACCCTTTGGCGAGAACTGACGGCCTTTCAGGTAGTTGAATGTGGTCTCATCCGGCGCGACCAGGCCCGCTTTGGCACCCATCTCAATCGCCATATTGCACAGGGTCATACGGCCTTCCATGCTCAGCGCTTCAATCGCCGGACCGCAGAACTCCACTACGTGACCGGTACCGCCCGCGCTGCCGGTTTTGCCGATGATCGCCAGCACGATATCTTTGGCGGTGATGCCGGTCGCGGCTTCGCCCAGCACTTCAATCTTCATGGTTTTCGCCCGACCCTGTTTCAGCGTCTGGGTGGCAAACACATGCTCGACTTCTGAGGTGCCGATACCAAAGGCCAGCGAGCCAAACGCGCCGTGTGTGGCGGTGTGCGAGTCGCCGCAGACGATGGTCATGCCCGGCAGGGTCATACCCTGCTCAGGACCGATAACGTGAACGATGCCCTGGAACGGGTGATTCAGGTCATACAGCTGGACGCCAAACTCGGCGCAGTTTTTCATCAGCTCCTGCATCTGAATACGCGCCATCTCACCCGATGCGTTGATATCTTTGGTCTGGGTTGAGACGTTGTGATCCATGGTGGCGAAGGTTTTTTCAGGCTGACGGACTTTACGTCCGTGCGCGCGCAGGCCATCAAACGCCTGTGGCGAGGTCACTTCATGGATCAGATGACGATCGATGTAGAGTAATGGCGTTTCATCTGGCGCTTCGTGGACGACATGTGCATCAAATAACTTCTGGTATAAGGTTTTCATTATTTTATTTTTCCTCGGCGATAAAGCGGGCAATGATGCTGCCCATCTCATCGGTGCTGACCGCAGGGCCGTCGCCGGCTAAATCTTTGGTGCGGTAGCCCTCTTCCAGCGCCCGGCTGATGGCGCGCTCAATGCTGTCGGCGGCGTCATCGGCATTCAGGCTGTAACGTAACAGCAACGCCAGTGACAGGATCTGCGCCACCGGGTTGGCGATGTTCTGGCCCGCAATGTCTGGCGCAGAGCCACCGGCCGGTTCAAACAGACCAAAACCCTCTTCATTCAGGCTGGCGGAAGGCAGCATGCCCATTGAGCCAGTGATCATGGCGCACTCATCAGAGAGAATGTCACCGAACAGGTTAGAGCAGAGCAGCACGTCAAACTGCGACGGGTCTTTGATCAGCTGCATGGTGGCATTGTCGATATACATGTGGCTCAGCTGTACATCCGGATAATCTTTAGCAACCTCGTTGACGATCTCGCGCCACATTACCGAGGTCTGCAACACGTTGGCTTTATCGATTGAGGTCACTTTATGACGACGTTTGCGCGCCGACTCAAACGCGATGCGGGCGATGCGTTCGATTTCGAAACGGTGGTAAACCTCGGTATCGAATGCCCGCTCGTGCGGACCGCTGCCTTCGCGGCCTTTCGGCTGGCCGAAGTAGATGCCGCCAGTCAGTTCACGTACGCACAGAATGTCGAAGCCGCGGGCGGCGATGTCGCTGCGCAGCGGGCAAAAAGCTTCCAGTCCACTGTAGAGTGCTGCCGGACGCAGATTGCTGAACAGACGGAAGTGTTTACGCAACGGCAACAGCGCACCACGTTCAGGCTGAGATGCTGGCGGTAAGTGTTCCCACTTTGGCCCGCCAACCGAACCGAACAGAATAGCATCGGCCTGCTCACAGCCTGCCACGGTAGCTGGCGGTAACGGCTCGCCGTGTTGATCGATGGCGATGCCTCCAACCGCGTATTCGCTGGTAGTGATGCGCATGTCGAAGCGTTGACGAATCGCATCTAACACCTTCATTGCCTGCGCCATCACTTCCGGGCCGATACCGTCACCCGATAAAACTGCAATATGGGAAGAGCTGGACATAGTTATACCGTTTCCTTCTGATCTTTAAATTTGCGCTGCAATTCTTGTTCAACCTGTCTGGCACGCCAGATGTTATTCAGGGCGTTAACCATCGCTTTGGCAGAAGATTCGACGATATCGGTCGCCAGACCGACGCCGTGGAATTTACGGTTGTTGTAGCTCACCACGATATCCACCTGACCCAGCGCATTTTCGCCGTGGCCCTTCGCGGTCAGTTTGTAGTTAACCAGTTCTGCATCCAGCTGGGTGATGCGATTGATCGCCTGATAAACGGCGTCAACCGGACCATTGCCGGTGGCGGCATCTGATTTGGTGCTCTCGCCGCAGCCCAGATTGACCGAGGCCGTGGCGGTAATGCTCGAACCGGTCTGGACGTTGAATTCGTTCAGCTGGAAATATTCCGGCTCTTCATTCTGTTTATTGATGAAGGCCAGCGCTTCCAGGTCGTAATCAAATACCTGACCTTTTTTATCGGCCAGCTTCAGGAAGGCGTCGTACAGGGTATCCAGATTGTAATCGTGCTCTGCATAGCCCATCTCTTCCATACGGTGTTTAACCGCGGCGCGGCCAGAACGAGAGGTCAGGTTGAGCTGGATTTTGTGCAGGCCAATCGATTCAGGGGTCAGGATTTCATAGTTCTCGCGGTTCTTCAGCACGCCATCCTGGTGAATACCAGAGGAGTGGGCAAAGGCGTTTGAGCCGACCACTGCTTTGTTAGCCGGGATCGGCATATTACAGATCTGACTGACCATCTGGCTGGTGCGGTAGATTTCCTGATGATTGATATTGGTGTGGACATTCATGATCTGCTGGCGGGTTTTGATCGCCATGATCACCTCTTCCAGCGCACAGTTACCGGCACGTTCACCCAATCCATTCAGCGTGCCTTCAACCTGGCGGGCGCCCGCCTGAACCGCAGCCAGCGCATTACCGGTCGCCATGCCCAGGTCATCATGGGTATGCACTGACAGAATCGCTTTATCGATGTTCGGTACGCGCTGAATCAACTGGCTGATGATGTGGGCATATTCACCCGGCAGGGTATAGCCGACGGTATCCGGGATGTTAATGGTACGGGCACCGGCATTAATTGCCGCTTCAACCATCCGGCACAGATCGTCAATCGGGGTACGGCCACCGTCTTCACAGGAAAACTCAACGTCGTCGGTGTAGTTACGGGCGCGTTTCACCATCTTCACTGCACGCTCAATGACCTCGGGCAGCGTGCTGCGCAGTTTGGTGGCGATGTGCATCGGTGAGGTGGCGATAAAGGTATGAATACGGAAGGCGTCGGCAACGCGCAGTGACTCGTAGGCGGCGTCGATATCTTTTTCTACACAGCGCGCCAGGCCGCAAACCCGGCTGTTTTTGATGGTCCGCGCAATGGTTTGTACAGATTCAAAATCACCGGGTGAGGAAACCGGAAAACCGACTTCCATCACGTCTACGCCCATGCGCTCCAGCGCTAACGCAATCTGCAATTTTTCTTTCACACTCAGGCTGGCCTGTAATGCCTGTTCACCGTCGCGCAGAGTGGTATCGAAAATAATGACTTGCTGGCTCATCGTATTCATCCTTATGCATTTCTTGCCTTGCAACGAGCATAAAAAAACCCGCGACAGGCGCGGGTTTTTAACTTTCAGCAGGTTTGAATCAGTGTTTGATTCCGCCCACAAGTCTACCGCGCAAACTGAATGCGTTTAGTAGTAGACCGAGTAGGCGAGAAGAACGAAACATGGATTCAAACCTCATAAAATTGTGTGCTGCACATATTGGTACTGGAATCCCGGTGGGATGTCAACCTTCAATGAAGGGCTATTTATGCGGCTAAATAAGGAAAATATTCTGTCAGATATCGGCCAGCCAGCGTATTGAACAACTGCGCACGCGGCGCGGGTTAAAACAGACGATCGGTGGCGGCTGGCTGTGGCTTTGTATTTTATTAATTCACTGAAATTAAAGGGTTTTATAATTTATCTTTCAGTCGGAGTAACCGGATTTATTTTCGCTGCTTCAGCATAATCGTATGAACTTTAATGATTTTAAGGTTAATTACGCCAGAAAAGAAATGCCACAGCAAATTGTGGGCTGCGGTAAGCGGCAATAACTTTTCGCTATTTCTTAGATCACGCTGAAAATAATTTCATCGCCAGCATTTTCCTCTGCGGTTATGCGACGTGATTAGTGTATTCCGCGTAGCCCTTTCTTATCGCGCAGAGCCTTTACGTTGGCGCGGTTTAATTTGCGCGAGTTTGCGGTTTGCCTGCCAGGTTAACTGCGGTTATGGTAATCGTCCTACTCTCAAAACAATGAACTCAACAGATTTCTCTGTATCCGCAGGGCGGAACGCGTTTCCGCCATGCGGGCATAAACATAAGGTTTTGATCTTACATTGGCAAAGCAGGTGCCTGGATGACGTAACGCACCACGCGCGTTAACGCAGCCTGGCCCTCACGCCTGGAGGCAGAAGATGGAGATGTTGTCAGGAGCCGAAATGGTCGTCCGTTCGTTAATCGATCAGGGCGTTAAGCAGGTATTCGGTTATCCGGGTGGCGCGGTGTTGGATATTTACGACGCGCTGCAAACGGTCGGGGGAATCGACCACGTTCTGGTGCGCCATGAACAGGGCGCGGTGCACATGGCCGATGGCCTGGCGCGCGCGACCGGCGAAGTCGGCGTGGTGCTGGTGACGTCCGGACCCGGCGCCACCAATGCGATTACCGGTATCGCCACGGCCTATATGGATTCAATCCCGCTGGTGATTCTGTCGGGGCAGGTGCCTTCGTCGCTGATCGGCTATGACGCCTTTCAGGAGTGCGACATGGTCGGCATCTCCCGTCCGGTGGTGAAACACAGTTTCCTGGTGAAAAACACCGAAGAGATCCCGACCGTGCTGAAAAAGGCGTTCTGGCTGGCGTCGAGCGGACGTCCGGGGCCGGTGGTGATCGATCTGCCAAAAGACATTCTTAATCCGGCCAATAAACTGCCTTATCACTGGCCGGAAGAAGTGAGCATGCGCTCTTACAATCCAACGATTCAGGGGCACAAAGGGCAGATCAAACGTGCATTGAATACGCTGCTGGCAGCCCATAAGCCAGTGATCTACGTCGGTGGCGGCGCGATCACCTCAGGCTGTGAGGCGGAACTGCTGCAGCTGGCGGAGAGCCTGAACATCCCGGTCACCACCTCGCTGATGGGGCTGGGCGCGTTTCCTGGTACTCACCGTCAATGCGTCGGCATGCTGGGGATGCACGGCACCTACGAAGCCAATATGACCATGCACAATGCCGACCTGATTTTCGGCGTTGGGGTTCGCTTTGATGATCGTACCACTAACAACCTGGCAAAATATTGCCCGGATGCCACGGTGATGCACATTGATATCGATCCCACCTCCATCTCAAAAACGGTGGCGGCCGATATCCCGATCGTTGGCGATGCCCGCCAGGTGCTGCAGCAGATGCTGGAGCTACTGGCCCAGACTGACAGCAAACAGCCGCTCGACAGCCTGCGTGACTGGTGGCAATCGATTGAAAGCTGGCGCAGCCGTCAGTGCCTGGAATTTGATCGTACCAGCGCAAAAATTAAGCCGCAGGCGGTTATTGAAACCATCTGCCGCCTGACCAAAGGCGACGCTTATGTCACCTCTGACGTCGGTCAGCATCAGATGTTTGCGGCGCTGTACTACCAGTTTGATAAGCCGCGTCGCTGGATCAACTCCGGCGGTCTCGGCACCATGGGCTTTGGCCTGCCTGCCGCGCTCGGCGTGAAAATGGCGTTGCCGGATGAAACCGTTATTTGTGTCACCGGCGACGGCAGTATCCAGATGAACATTCAGGAGCTGTCGACCGCGCTGCAGTACAATCTGCCGGTGCTGGTGCTGAACCTTAACAACCGTTTCCTCGGCATGGTGAAACAGTGGCAGGACATGATCTATTCCGGCCGCCACTCCCAGTCTTATATGGAATCGCTGCCTGATTTTGTCCGTCTGGCAGAAGCCTATGGGCATGTCGGAATCGCCATTGAGCATCCGGCGGAGCTGGAAGAGAAGCTGACGCTGGCGCTGGAAACACTGGCGCAGGGACGGCTGGTATTTGTGGATGTCACCGTCGACGGCAGTGAGCACGTTTATCCGATGCAGATTCGCGGTGGCAGCATGGATGAGATGTGGTTAAGCAAAACGGAGAGGACATAACTATGCGTCGCATTTTATCGGTTCTGCTGGAGAACGAATCCGGCGCATTATCCCGCGTGGTCGGCCTGTTCTCACAGCGTGGCTATAACATCGAAAGCCTGACCGTTGCGCCAACGGACGATCCGACGCTATCGCGAATGACGATACAGACCGTCGGCGATCAGAAGGTGCTGGAGCAGATCGAGAAGCAGCTGCACAAGCTGGTTGATGTGCTGCGCGTGACCGAACTGGGGCAGGGCGCGTACGTTGAGCGTGAAATTATGCTGGTGAAAATTCAGGCCAGCGGCTACGGCCGGGAAGAGGTGAAGCGCAATGCGGAAATCTTCCGGGGCCAGATTATTGATGTGACCCCGACGCTGTATACGGTTCAGCTTGCCGGCACCAGCGACAAACTGGACGCATTCCTGAATACCGTGCGCGATGTGGCGGAGATTGTCGAAGTGGCACGCTCCGGAATCGTCGGGGTGTCGCGTGGCGATCGCATCATGCGTTAATCACCTTGCGTAATCACTCAGGATGACTCTAACCCGGCGAAATGCCGGGTTTTTTTATTTTTTATGCGCCAGACCAGTTACATTCAGAAAAGCGGTTGCTCCGCGCACTTTTCTGCTGTTAGATGATAACCATGAGTTGTCCATAGCTTAACTGCGGCTATTTTAGTCGTGCGAACGGCTTTGATTGAGGGTTATCGTGAAACTGGATGAAATTGCGCGTCTGGCGGGCGTGTCGCGTACCACGGCCAGTTATGTGATTAATGGCAAAGCGCGGCAGTATCGTGTCAGCGACAAAACCGTTGAGAAAGTGATGGCGGTGGTGCGTGAGCACAATTACCACCCGAATGCAGTGGCGGCCGGACTGCGCGCCGGGCGCACCCGTTCCATTGGCTTAGTCATTCCCGATCTGGAAAATACCAGCTATACCCGCATCGCGAATTATCTTGAGCGTCAGGCACGGCAGCGGGGTTATCAGTTGCTGATCGCCTGTTCAGAAGATCAGCCGGATAATGAGATGCGCTGCATTGAGCATCTGCTGCAACGGCAGGTTGATGCGATCATCGTTTCTACTTCATTACCGCCAGAGCATCCTTTTTATCAGCGCTGGATCAACGATCCTCTGCCCATCATCGCCTTAGACCGCGCCCTCGATCGCGAGCACTTCACCAGCGTGGTGGGTGCCGATCAGGATGATGCCTATACGCTGGCCGCCGAATTACGTCAGCTCGAGGTTAAAAATGTGCTGTTTCTCGGCGCGCTACCCGAACTGTCGGTCAGTTTCCTGCGTGAGATGGGCTTCCGCGACGCGTGGAAAGAGGATAGTCGTCCAATCGACTACATCTACTGCAACAGTTTTGAGCGTACCGCTGCTGCGGCGCTGTTCGAAAAGTACCTTGAAGATCATCCGATGCCTGAGGCGCTGTTCACCACGTCGTTTGGCCTGCTACAGGGCGTGATGGATGTGACGCTGAAACGTGACGGACGGCTCCCGACCGAGCTGGCTATCGCGACCTTTGGCGACCACGAATTACTGGACTTTCTTGAGTGTCCGGTGCTGGCGGTGGGTCAGCGCCATCGTGACGTGGCGGAGCGGGTACTGGAATTAGTTTTAGCCTCCTTAGACGAACCGAGAAAACCGAAACCGGGGTTAACCCGCATCCGGCGTAATTTATACCGTCGCGGACAATTAAGCCGAAAAGTTAAATGAGTGACGGGCAGTATTAAGCTGCCCGCCTGTTTTAAATTGTGGCCTTTGGCGGTTCTGATAGCGGGAGGAGGTAAAAAAGCGTAAATTCTGCTCACTGAATCTAACAAATCAAAAAGCTTTATTTTTTATTATTTGTTTACAACTTCAACAAACCTTCTGTTCCCGTCCCGCCTGAAGCCGCTGGGCTTCCTTTAAGAAATCCCCTAAAATGCCGCCGCTGTCTCAGAAACTGCGATAAATATTTAGCGCTTTACATTGTTTCATTTTTAGCCGTTTTTCCCCGGCCCGCTATTTTTATTCAGGTATTCATCAGCTTAATTTTTATTTTTGCCTTTTATTTGAATATAACGTCGCCAGACGCTAATTCACCGGTCTGCAAATAGTGATATTCAACTGCCGCTCCGGCTTGACAAGGATTTCATCGGGTCCTTAAACTCGTTTCGTGGTAAAAAGTGGGATAAAGTGGCGCAAATGGGTGAGCGGGGGGTAAGGCTGGCATGTTCCGCGGAGCAACGTTAGTCAATCTCGACAGTAAAGGGCGGCTCGCAGTACCAACGCGATATCGCGATTTACTGAACAGCGAGTCTCAGGGGCAGATGGTCTGTACCATCGACCTCCACCAGCCATGCCTGTTGCTTTATACCCTGCCCGAATGGGAAATCATTGAAAAAAAGCTGGCCCGCTTATCCAGTATTAATCCACTTGAGCGCCGCGTGCAGCGCCTGTTACTGGGCCATGCCAGTGAGTGTCAGATGGATAATGCAGGGCGCTTGTTGCTGGCGAATACGCTTCGCCAACACGCTAAATTAACCAAAGAAGTGATGCTGGTTGGACAGTTCAATAAGTTTGAACTGTGGGATGAACAGACCTGGTATCAACAAGTCAGGGACGATATTGACGCAGAACAGTCGGCTCAGGAGCCTTTATCTGAGCGGTTGCAGGACTTGTCGCTATAGCTATGCAGGAAAATTTTAAACATACCACCGTGCTGTTGGATGAGGCGGTTAACGGCCTCAATATCAGGGAAGACGGGATTTACATCGACGGCACATTCGGTCGTGGCGGTCATTCGCGCTTAATTCTTTCGCAGCTTGGGGCGAAGGGAAAGCTCATCGCTATCGATCGTGACCCGCAAGCTATTGCCGCGGCCGCTGAGATCACCGATCCGCGCTTCTCCATTATTCATGGTCCTTTTTCCGCGCTGGCGGAGTACGTTTCTGAACGGGGATTAGTCGGCAAAATTGACGGCATTTTACTGGATTTAGGCGTGTCGTCGCCGCAGCTGGATGATGCCGAACGCGGCTTCTCCTTTATGCGCGACGGACCACTGGATATGCGAATGGACCCGTCGCGGGGTCATTCCGCCGCTGAGTGGTTGCTCCACGCTGAAGAAGCCGACATCGCTTTCGTGCTGAAGACCTATGGCGAAGAGCGTTTCGCCAAACGTATCGCCCGCGCCATTGTTGAGCGCAACCGCGAGCAGCCGATGACACGCACCAAAGAGCTGGCTGAGGTGATCGCCATCGCCACGCCGGTGAAAGATAAATTTAAGCATCCGGCGACGCGCAGCTTCCAGGCGATTCGAATCTGGATCAACAGTGAACTGGAAGAGATCGACATTGCGCTGAAAGGCGCGGTTGAGGTGCTGGCACCGCAGGGACGTCTGTCGGTCATCAGCTTCCACTCACTGGAAGATCGGCTGGTGAAGCGCTTTATGCGCGATCAGAGCCGCGGGCCGCAGGTGCCAGCTGGATTGCCAATGACGGAACAGCAGTTACGCGCGCTGGGCGGACGAGAACTGAAGTTGCTGGGCAAACTGTCGCCGGGCGAGGCTGAAGTGGCTGAGAACCCACGCGCGCGCAGCTCGGTACTACGAATCGCGGAGAAGACCGACGCATGATCGGTAATGAGCGCCACAGCCTGCCTGGCGTGATTGGCGGCGATCTGCTGCGGAAAGGCAAGATTCCGGTGTTGCTGCTGATCGCCGTGCTGGTTTCTGCGGTACTGGTGGTCACCACCACGCACAAAACGCGCTTGCTGACGGCGCAACGTGAACAGCTGGTACTGGAGCGGGATGCGCTGGATATCGAATGGCGCAACCTGATCCTGGAAGAGAACGCCCTGGGCGATCACAGTCGTGTTGAACGAATCGCAACCGAGAAGTTGCAATTGCAGCATGTTGATCCTTCACAAGAAAATATTGTGGTGCAGAAATAAGGACCTCAGATAGCGAATGAGCGGCGCAGGCAGAACGCTGAAGTTGAAGAAACCGGAAGATAAAGCCAGCTTTGTAAGCTGGCGTTTTGCGTTGCTGTGCGGCTGTATTTTGCTGGCGCTGGGAGGATTACTGTCGCGTGTTGCCTGGCTGCAGGTGATTAATCCTGACAGGCTGGTGAAAGAGGGCGATCTGCGCTCGCTGCGCGTTCAGGCGGTGCCGACGTCGCGCGGTATGATCAGCGACCGCGCCGGACGACCGCTGGCAGTGAGCGTGCCGGTCAACGCTATCTGGGCCGATCCCAAAGAGCTGCATGCCGGCGGCGGCGTAACGCTGGACAGCCGCTGGAAGGCGCTGTCGGATGCGCTTTCGATTCCGCTCGACCAGCTGGCCGCGCGGGTTAACGCCAATCCCAAAGGCCGCTTTGTCTATCTGGCGCGCCAGGTCAATCCGGCCATCGGCGAGTACGTCAAAAAATTGAAACTGCCTGGTATTCATCTGCGTGAAGAGTCACGCCGTTACTACCCGGCGGGGCAGGTCACGTCTCATCTGATTGGTTTTACCAATATCGACGGTCAGGGTATCGAAGGGGTCGAAAAAAGCTTTGATAAATGGCTGACCGGTGCACCGGGCGAACGAACGGTGCGTAAAGACCGATTTGGTCGGGTAATCGAAGATATCTCCTCGGTGGATAGCCGCGCTGCGCATAACCTGACCCTGAGCATCGATGAGCGCTTACAGGCGCTGGTCTATCGCGAACTGAACAACGCCGTCGCCTTTAACAAAGCTGAATCGGGCACTGCGGTGCTGGTAGACGTGAATACCGGCGAAGTGCTGGCGATGGCCAACAGCCCGGCTTACAACCCGAATAACCTCAGCAACACGCCGAAAGATCTGATGCGTAACCGCGCCATCACCGACATCTTCGAGCCGGGTTCTACCGTCAAGCCAATGGTGGTGATGACCGCCCTGCAGCGCGGTGTGGTCAAAGAGAATAGCGTACTGAATACCGTGCCGTACCGCGTCAATGGTCATGAGATCAAAGACGTGGCGCGCTACAGCGAACTGACCCTGACCGGGGTCTTACAGAAATCGAGTAACGTCGGGGTTTCACGTCTGGCGTTAGCGATGCCTTCCTCAGCGCTGGTAGATACTTACGCGCGCTTTGGGCTAGGCAAACCGACCAATTTGGGGCTGGTCGGGGAAAGCAGTGGCTTATACCCTCAAAAACAACGGTGGTCTGACATAGAGAGGGCCACCTTCTCTTTCGGCTACGGGCTAATGGTAACGCCGTTACAGTTAGCGCGAGTCTACGCAACCATTGGCAGCTACGGCATCAACCGTCCGCTGTCGATCACTAAGGTCGATCCCCCTGTCGCGGGACAACGCGTTTTCGATGAGTCACTGGTTAAAACCGTGATGCACATGATGGAAAGCGTGGCGCTGCCCGGCGGCGGCGGGGTGAAAGCGGCGATTAAAGGCTATCGCATCGCCATCAAAACCGGTACCGCTAAAAAAGTCGGGCCGGATGGACGCTACGTCAATAAATACATTGCTTATACCGCAGGCGTCGCGCCTGCCAGTCATCCTCGATTCGCGCTGGTGGTGGTGATCAACGATCCCCAGGCCGGCAAGTACTACGGTGGTGCGGTTTCTGCGCCGGTGTTTGGTGCCATCATGGGCGGCGTACTGCGCACCATGAACATCGAGCCGGATGCGTTACCAACCAATGACAAGAACGAGTTGGTGACTAACAGAAGTGAGGAATCAAGTGACAGATCGTAACCTGCGCGACTTACTCGGCCCTTGGGTGCCAGGCGCGCCGGCGCGTCCACTGCGTGACATGACACTGGATAGCCGTACCGCGGCTTCCGGCGATCTGTTTGTCGCTATTGCAGGCCATCAGGCCGATGGACGCCGTTTCATCCCGCAGGCGATTGCACAAGGCGTTGCCGCCGTGGTGGCCGAAGCCGAAGGGGAAGCGGCCGACGGCGAAATCCGTGAAATGCACGGCGTACCGGTTATCTATCTGACGCAGCTGCATCAGCGTCTGTCGGCATTAGCCGGACGTTTCTATCAGCAGCCGGGCGAAAAACAGACGTTGATCGGCGTCACCGGCACCAACGGAAAAACCACCACCACCCAGTTGCTGGCGCAGTGGGCCAACCTGCTGGGCAAAACCAGTGCAGTGATGGGGACGGTGGGCAACGGATTGATCGGCCAGCTTGTGCCGGCGGAAAACACCACCGGCTCAGCGGTCGATGTTCAGCATCTGCTGCACGATCTGGCGGAACAAGGTGCCACACTGACCGCGATGGAGGTTTCTTCACACGGCCTGGTTCAGCACCGTGTCGCGGCGTTGCCGTTTGCGGCCGCCGTGTTCACCAATCTCAGCCGCGATCACCTCGATTATCACGGCGATATGCAGCGCTATGAGTCCGCCAAATGGCTGCTGTTCTCTGAGCATCAGGTTGGTCAGGCGATTCTCAACGCCGATGATGAAGTCGGCCGTCGCTGGCTGGCCAGCCTGCCTGATGCCGTTGCCGTGACGATGGAAAATAATTTACAGCCTGGCTGCCACGGCCGCTGGCTGAAAGCCGACGCGGTGCAGTATCACGATAACGGCGCGCACATCCGCTTCAGCTCCAGCTGGGGCGAAGGCGAGATCGACAGCCGTCTGATGGGAGCGTTCAACGTCAGCAACTTACTGCTGGCGCTGGCGACGCTGCTGGCACTTGACTATCCGCTTGACGCACTGATCAACGCAGCATCGAAGTTGCAGCCGGTCAACGGCCGGATGGAAGTGTTTAGTGCTGATGGCAAACCGACGGTAGTGGTTGATTATGCCCACACCCCGGATGCGCTGGAAAAAGCGCTGGAAGCCGCACGCCTGCACTGCACAGGAAAACTGTGGTGCCTGTTTGGCTGCGGCGGCGATCGTGATAAAGGCAAACGTCCGTTAATGGGCGCCATTGCTGAGCAATTCGCCGATGTAGTGGTGATCACCGATGACAACCCACGCAGTGAGGATCCGCAGGCGATTGTGAAAGATATCCTGACCGGCCTGCTGGACCCGGGGCGCGCCCGCGTCGTCTCCGGGCGTGCGCAGGCGGTGACCAACACCATCATGCAGGCGCAGCCGGAAGATATCGTGTTGGTGGCGGGTAAAGGCCACGAAGACTACCAGATTATCGGCAATCGCCGGCTGGATTACTCCGATCGTGCCACGGTAGCGGCGCTGCTGGGAGGTGCGGCATGATCCCGGTTTCCTTAAAGACGCTCGCTGACATCACCGGCGGCACGCTGTATGGCAGTGATTTAACCGTGACGGACGTCACCACGGACACCCGCAAGGTAACGGCAGGCAGCCTGTTTATCGCGCTGGTTGGCGAACGTTTTGATGCCCATGACTTTGTGGGTGATGCAATTGCTAGCGGCGCGCAGGCGCTGTTAGTGAGTAAGCATTTACCTGTCGCCGTTCCGCAGGTAGTGGTTGAAGATACCCGACTGGGCTTTGGCAAGCTGGCGGCCTGGGTACGCCAGCAGGCGACAGCCCGGGTCGTAGCGCTGACCGGTTCATCCGGAAAAACGTCGGTCAAAGAGATGACCGCAGCGATCCTGCGCCAGTGCGGTGAAACCCTCTATACCGCCGGTAACCTTAACAACGATTTTGGCGTCCCGATGACGCTGCTGCGTCTGACCAGAGAGCATCAGTATGCGGTGATTGAGCTGGGTGCTAATCATCAGGGCGAGATCGCGTACACCACCGATCTGGTGCGGCCGGAGAGCGCGCTGGTCAACAACCTGGCGGCGGCGCATCTGGAAGGATTTGGCTCGCTGGCAGGCGTCGCTAAAGCCAAAGGTGAAATATTTATGGGATTGCCCGCCAACGGTACGGCGATCCTTAATGCGGATAGCAATGACTGGCCGAACTGGCAGGCGCATCTGCAGGACCAGACGGTGTGGCGCTTCTCGCCGCAGGCGGCCGGATGTGACTTCTCTGCTCGTGATATCAGCATTGCGCATGGTGGCACCCACTTTGTGATGGTGACGCCGCGCGGTGAGGTGGCGATTACGCTGCCGCTGCCGGGACGGCATAACGTCGCCAACGCGCTGGCCGCGGCGGCTCTGGCGCTGTCGGTTGATGCTCCGCTGAGTGCGATACAGCAAGGGCTAAAAACCCTGCAGTCGGTGCCGGGCCGCCTGTTCCCGATACGTTTATCTGCGCACCAGTTGCTGCTGGATGACAGCTATAACGCTAACGTCGGATCGATGACCGCTGCGGCGCAGGTACTGTCAGAAATGCCGGGTTATCGGGTGATGGTCACTGGCGATATGGCGGAACTGGGTGAAGAGACCGAACAGTGTCACCGTGAAGTCGGGCTGGCGGCGCGTGCTGCCGGTATCGATAAGGTCCTGAGCGTGGGGAACGTTAGCCAGTTGATCAGCGAAAGCAGCGGCGTTGGCGAACATTTCAGCGATAAAACCGCCCTGACTGAACGTTTACGTCAGCTGTTGTCCGAACACAAAGAAATGACTGTCTTGATTAAAGGTTCGCGTAGTGCCGCCATGGAGCAGGTAGTACAGAGCTTACAGGAGAAAGGAACATGTTAGTTTGGCTGGCCGAGCATCTGGTCGCTTTTTATTCGGGCTTTAACGTCTTTTCGTATCTGACGTTTCGCGCCATTGTCAGCCTGCTGACCGCGTTGTTTATCTCCCTGTGGATGGGGCCGCGCCTGATTGCCTGGCTGCAAAAATTGCAGATTGGTCAGGTAGTCCGTAACGATGGCCCGGAATCGCACTTCAGCAAGCGCGGCACCCCGACCATGGGCGGCATCATGATCCTCACCTCAATCACCATTTCGGTGTTGATGTGGGCTTATCCGTCAAACCCGTATGTCTGGTGCGTGCTGGTGGTGCTGATCGGCTTCGGGATCATCGGTTTTGTCGACGACTACCGCAAGGTGGTGCGCAAAGATACTAAGGGCCTGATCGCCCGCTGGAAATATTTCTGGATGTCGGTGATTTCGCTCGGCGTGGCGTTTGCCCTGTATGTCGCCGGCAAGGATACCCCCGCAACGCAACTGGTGGTGCCGTTTTTCAAAGACATCATGCCGCAGCTGGGGCTGTTTTATGTGCTGCTGGCCTACTTTGTGATTGTCGGCACCGGCAATGCCGTCAACCTGACCGATGGCCTTGATGGGCTGGCAATTATGCCAACGGTATTTGTGGCGGCTGGCTTCGCGCTGGTGGCCTGGGCAACCGGGAACGTGAAGTTTGCCGAGTATCTGCACATTCCTTATTTGCGTCATGCCGGTGAGCTGGTGATTGTCTGTACCGCTATCGTCGGGGCAGGGCTGGGGTTCCTGTGGTTCAACACCTATCCGGCTCAGGTCTTTATGGGCGATGTGGGTTCGCTGGCGTTAGGCGGCGCACTGGGCACTATTGCGGTGCTGCTGCGTCAGGAGTTTTTACTGGTGATCATGGGTGGCGTATTCGTGGTTGAAACGCTGTCGGTGATCCTGCAGGTGGGATCGTTTAAGTTGCGCGGCCAGCGTATTTTCCGCATGGCGCCGATCCATCACCACTATGAACTGAAGGGCTGGCCGGAACCGCGCGTCATTGTGCGCTTCTGGATTATTTCGCTAATGCTGGTGCTGATTGGCCTGGCCACGCTGAAGGTGCGTTAATCATGGCTGACTATCGGGGAAGAAAAGTTGTCATCATCGGGTTAGGCCTGACCGGTCTCTCCTGTGTTGATTTCTTTTTAGCGCAGGGCGTAACGCCTCGCGTGATGGACACCCGTGTGTCGCCGCCGGGGCTGGAGAAATTGCCGGCGCAGGTGGAACGCCATCTGGGTGGCATTAACGGTGACTGGCTGCTGGATGCCGACCTGATTGTCGCCAGCCCAGGCGTCGCGCTGGCCCATCCGATTCTGAGCGAAGCGGTAGAAGCCGGCATTGAAATCGTCGGCGACATTGAGCTGTTCTGCCGTGAAGCCCAGGCGCCGATCGTGGCGATTACCGGCTCCAATGGTAAAAGCACCGTGACTACGCTGGTGGGTGAGATGGCGAAAGCGGCCGGCTGGCAGGTCGGCGTGGGCGGCAATATCGGGTTGCCGGCGCTCAGCCTGTTGCAGTCACCGGCGCAACTTTATGTACTGGAACTTTCCAGCTTCCAGCTTGAAACCACTCACAGCCTGAAAGCGGCAGCGGCGACGGTACTTAACGTCAGTGAAGATCATATGGATCGCTATCCGCTGGGCATGCAGCAGTATCGTGCTGCCAAACTGCGTATTTATGAAAATGCGAAGGTGTGCGTCGTCAATGCAGATGACGCGCTGACCATGCCGGTACGCGGCGCAGATGCGCGTTGCGTCAGCTTTGGCATTGACTTCGGTGACTATCATCTTAATAAGCAGCAGGGCAATGTCTGGCTGCGGGTGAAAGGCGAGAAGGTGCTGAACACCGCTGAAATGAAGCTGGTGGGACAACACAACTACACCAACGCGCTGGCGGCGCTGGCGCTGGCCGATGCAGTAGGACTGCCGCGCGCTTCCAGCCTGGCTGCATTAACCCAGTTTAATGGTCTGGCGCATCGCTTCCAGCTGGTGCTTGAGCATCAGGGCGTGCGCTGGATCAACGATTCCAAAGCCACCAACGTGGGCAGTACCGAGGCGGCGCTGAATGGCCTGCAGGTTACCGGCACCCTGTGGCTGCTGTTGGGCGGCGACGGTAAATCAGCCGATTTTTCACCGCTGACGCCTTATCTGCAGGGTGACAACGTGCGGACCTACTGCTTTGGCCGCGATGGCGATGCGCTGGCTTCGCTGCGTCCGGAGATTGCGGTGCGCACCGAAACCCTGCGTCAGGCGCTGGAACAGATCGTCCCGCAGCTGAAGTCAGGCGATATGGTGCTGTTGTCACCCGCCTGCGCCAGCCTTGATCAGTTCCGTAACTTTGAACAGCGTGGCGAACAGTTCGCCCAACTGGCGAAGGAGCTGAGCTGATGCATATTCCTGGCGCGGGTCTGGCGCGGTTCTTCTCGGGTCGTCTGAAAGATTGGGTGATGGGATCGCGCGAAAGCGATGATACCTCGCTGGTGCTGTATGACCGCACGCTGCTGTGGCTGACGTTCGGCCTGGCAGTGATTGGTTTTGTGATGGTGACTTCCGCCTCAATGCCGGTTGGTCAGCGTCTCAATGATGACCCGTTCTATTTTGCCAAGCGTGATGCGTTTTATATCGCGCTGGCGGTCGGTATGGCGCTGGTCACGCTGCGGGTGCCGATGGATTTCTGGCAGCGCTACAGCAACGTGATGTTAATGGCATCCGTCGCCATGCTGCTGATTGTACTGGTGGTCGGCAGTTCGGTTAACGGTGCATCGCGCTGGATCGCCCTCGGACCGCTGCGTATCCAGCCAGCCGAGTTATCCAAACTTACCCTGTTTTGCTATCTCGCCAGCTATCTGGTGCGCAAAGTGGAAGAGGTGCGTAACAACTTCTGGGGCTTCTGTAAGCCGATGGGCGTGATGGTGGTGCTGGCAGTACTGCTGCTGGCGCAACCGGACCTCGGTACGGTGGTGGTGCTGTTCGTCACCACGCTGGCCATGCTCTTCCTGGCCGGTGCCAAACTGTGGCAGTTCCTGGCCATCATCGGCTCCGGCATTTTTGCCGTGGTGCTGCTGATTATCGCCGAACCGTACCGTATGCGCCGCGTCACATCGTTCTGGAACCCGTGGGAAGATCCGTTCGGCAGCGGCTACCAGCTGACCCAGTCGCTGATGGCATTTGGCCGCGGTGAATTCTGGGGCCAGGGGCTGGGTAACTCGGTGCAAAAACTGGAATATCTGCCGGAAGCGCACACCGACTTTATTTTCTCGATTATCGGTGAAGAACTCGGCTACATCGGTGTGGTTATGGCGCTGTTAATGGTATTCTTCGTCGCTTTTCGTGCGATGTCGATTGGCCGCCGTGCACTGGAGCTGGATCAGCGTTTTTCCGGCTTTCTGGCCTGTTCAATTGGTGTCTGGTTTAGCTTTCAGGCTCTGGTTAACGTCGGCGCGGCAGCAGGTATGCTGCCCACTAAAGGTCTGACCCTGCCGCTGATCAGTTACGGCGGGTCGAGTCTGATTATTATGTCGACCGCCATCGTCTTTTTGTTACGCATAGATTATGAAACGCGCCTGGCGAAAGCGCAGGCGTTTACCCGAGGTGGTCGATGAGCAGTAAGCGATTGATGGTGATGGCAGGCGGAACCGGTGGGCATGTCTTTCCCGGTCTGGCTGTTGCCCATCATCTGATGGAACAGGGCTGGCAGGTCCGCTGGTTAGGTACTGCCGACCGTATGGAAGCGGATTTAGTGCCGAAGCACGGCATCGACATCGATTTCATTCGCATCAGCGGACTGCGCGGCAAAGGCGTTAAGGCGTTACTGCTGGCTCCGCTGCGCATCTTCAACGCATGGCGTCAGGCGCGTCGCATCATGAAAGCCTGGCAACCGGATGTAGTACTGGGGATGGGCGGTTATGTCTCCGGACCGGGCGGCTTAGCGGCCTGGAGTTGCGGTATCCCGGTGGTGCTGCATGAGCAGAATGGCATTGCCGGCCTGACCAACAAGTGGCTGGCGAAAATCGCCACCAAAGTGCTGCAGGCATTTCCCGGCGCGTTTCCCCGGGCGGATGTGGTCGGCAATCCGGTGCGTACCGATGTGCTGGCGCTGCCGCTGCCGGCTGAACGTCTGGCCCAGCGCAGTGGCCCAATACGGGTACTGGTGATTGGTGGCAGTCAGGGCGCGCGGGTGCTGAACCAGACGCTGCCGCAGGTTGCCGCTGAACTGGGTGATCAGATCACGCTGTGGCACCAGACCGGGAAAGGCGGCTTGCCGGTAGTTGAAAAAGCCTATCAGCAGGTCGGTCAGACCCAGCACAAGGTGACCGAGTTTATTGATGATATGGCCGCAGCCTATGCATGGGCTGATGTGGTGGTCTGTCGCTCCGGCGCCTTAACGGTGAGCGAAGTGGCTGCTGCCGGTTTACCGGCGATTTTTGTGCCGTTTCAGCACAAGGATCGCCAGCAGTACTGGAACGCGCTGCCGCTGGAGAAAGCGGGCGCGGCCCGAATTTTTGAGCAGCCGCAGTTTACGGCGGAGGCGGTAGCGGATCTGCTGCGCCACTGGGATCGCCCGACATTACTGACGATGGCCGAACAGGCCCGTCAGGTTGCGATCCCCGATGCGACCGAGCGGGTCGCGCAGGAAGTGGCTCGCGCGGCAAAGTAATCATTCCGGTCAGCGCGTCTGACCCGTGCTCGGGTTGAGCACAAACTGAAAGAGCAGGTAATTGAGAGCGATGAATACACAACAATTGGCAAAACTGCGAACTATCGTGCCCGAGATGCGTCGCGTCCGGCACATCCACTTTGTCGGCATCGGCGGTGCTGGCATGGGCGGTATTGCCGAAGTGTTAGCAAATGAAGGCTACCATATCAGCGGTTCAGATCTGGCCCCTAACCCGGTGACCCAGAACCTGATTGCGTTGGGTGCCACCATTTATTTCAACCATCGCCCTGAGAATGTGACCGACGCCAGTGTGGTTGTGGTCTCCAGCGCCGTTGCGCAGGACAACCCTGAGCTGGTCGCTGCACGTGAGCAGCGCATCCCGGTGATCCGCCGGGCCGAAATGCTGGCTGAACTGATGCGTTTCCGTCATGGCATCGCCGTTGCCGGTACCCATGGCAAAACCACCACCACGGCGATGGTGTCGAGTATTTATGCAGAGGGCGGTCTCGATCCGACCTTTGTTAACGGCGGTCTGGTGAAAGCCGCAGGTACCCATGCGCGCCTGGGCAGCAGTCGTTACCTGATTGCGGAGGCCGATGAGAGCGATGCGTCGTTCCTGCACCTGCAGCCGATGGTGGCGATTGTCACCAATATCGAAGCCGACCATATGGATACCTATCAGGGCGACTTCGAGAACCTGAAGCAGACCTTTATTAACTTCCTGCACAACCTGCCGTTTTATGGCCGTGCAGTGATGTGTGTGGATGATGTGGTTATTCGTGACCTGATCCCGCGCGTGGGACGTCAAATCACCACTTACGGCTTCAGTGATGATGCGGACTTCCGCATTGAAAATTATCATCAGCGCGGCTCACAAGGGCACTTTACGCTGGTCCGTCAGGATAAACCGCTGCTGCAGATTACCCTGAATGCGCCGGGTCGTCATAACGCACTGAACGCGGCGGCGGCCGTAGCCGTGGCTAGCGAAGAGGGCATCGATGACAACGCGATTCTGGCCGCGCTGGAGAGTTTCCAGGGCACCGGCCGCCGTTTCGATCTGTTGGGTGAATTCCCGACCGAACCGGTAAACGGTCAGGTGGGCAGTGCGATGCTGGTGGATGATTATGGTCATCATCCGACCGAAGTCGATGCGACGATTAAAGCGGCACGCGCCGGCTGGCCAGATAAAAAGCTGGTGATGGTATTTCAGCCGCACCGCTATACCCGTACCCGCGATCTGTTTGATGACTTCGCTAACGTGCTGTCACAGGTCGATGTCCTGTTGATGCTGGATGTCTACTCTGCCGGCGAGACGGCGATTCCTGGTGCTGACAGTCGCTCGCTGTGCCGTGCGATTCGCAATCGCGGCAAGGTTGATCCGATTCTGGTGCCTGAGCATGACGCATTGCCAGAAATGCTGGCACCGCTGCTGTCTGGCAACGATCTGATTCTGGTGCAGGGTGCCGGTAACGTCGGCAAGGTTGCCCGCAAGCTGGCGGATTGTAAGCTCCAGCCGGAACGTAAAGCGGAGGATCGTCATGGCTGACAAAGTTGCAGTATTGATGGGCGGGACGTCCGCCGAGCGTGAGGTTTCGCTGATGTCTGGTCAGGCGGTGCTGGCCGGGCTACGTGAAAGCGGGATTGACGCGCACGCTGTCGACACCCGCGATGTGTCGGTACTGACGCTCAAAGAGCAGGGCTTTACCAAAGCGTTTATCGCTCTGCATGGTCGTGGCGGCGAAGATGGCACGCTACAGGCGGTGCTGGAATTTCTGCAGCTGCCTTACACCGGCAGCGGCGTGATGGCGTCAGCGGTCACCATGGACAAGCTGCGCACCAAGCTGCTGTGGCAGGGACGCGGTTTGCCTTCCGGGCAGTTTGTCTGGCTGACGCGCCAGCAGTTCGATGCCGGGCTGGATGCAGAGACGGAAGCGGCCATTGCTGCGCTCGGACTGCCGTTATTCGTCAAACCCGCCTGTGAAGGTTCCAGCGTGGGAATCAGCCGGGTCAATGCGCTGAGCGCCTTGCCTGACGCGCTGGCAACCGCTTTTGAGCACGACGATAACGTGCTGGTCGAGGCGTTTCTCAGCGGCGCGGAGTACACGGTGGCGATTGTGGGCGATCGCATCCTGCCCTCTATCGAAATAAAGAGCGCCAGCGAGTTCTATGACTATGAAGCAAAATATATTTCTGACGATACTCAGTACGTCTGTCCGGCCGACCTGAGCCCGGCGCGTGAAGCTGAATTACAGCAACTGGTGCTGGCGGCCTGGCGTGCGCTTGGCTGTCGCGGCTGGGGCAGGGTGGATGTGATGACCGATGGTGCGGGCAATTTCCAGCTGCTGGAAGCTAATACCTCACCGGGAATGACCAGCCACAGCCTGGTGCCGATGGCGGCGAAACAGGCCGGCATGAGCTTCGCGCAGCTGGTTGCGCATATTCTGGAGTTGGCCGACTGATATGTCACAGGCGGCGATGAGAGTTCGAAACCGTGAACCGCAGGAGCGTATACGCACCGGGCGCAGTAACGGAGCCCGACTGTTCGGCATCGTTTTTTTGCTGATCGTGATAGGCATTATGATTTCTGGCGGGCTGGTGGTGCTGAAGTGGATGAACGATGCATCACGGCTGCCGTTATCGAAACTGGTGGTGACCGGGCAAACCCATTACACCACCCACGATGACATTCGCCAGGCGATTCTGTCACTTGGCGCGCCGGGCACGTTCATGTCGCAGGACGTGGATATTCTGCAGCAGCAGATAGAGAGGCTGCCGTGGATTAAGCAGGTCAGCGTGCGTAAACAGTGGCCGGACGAGCTGAAGATCCATCTGGTGGAATATACCCCGGTGGCGCGCTGGAACGATCTGCATATGGTTGACGCGGATGGCGTCTCCTTCAGCGTCCCGGCTAACCATATCGGCAAAGAAACCCTGCCGATGCTGTATGGACCAGAAGGCAGTGAGAAAGAGGTGCTGGCGGGTTATCACAGCATGGACGATGTACTGAAGGCCAGAAAGTTTACCCTGAAGGTCGCGTCGATGACGGCCCGGCGTTCATGGCAGCTGGTTACCAGTGACGATGTGCGCATCGAACTGGGGCGCAGCGACACCATGAAGCGTCTGAACCGCTTTATTGAGCTCTACCCGGTGCTGCAACAGCAAGGTCAGAACGAGAGCAAACGTATCAGCTACGTGGATTTACGATACGACTCGGGCGCCTCTGTTGGCTGGACGCCGGTCGTGATGGAGCCACAGGACAGTAATCAGCAACAGAACCAGGCACAGGCTAAACAACAATGATCAAGGCAACGGACAGAAAACTGGTAGTTGGACTCGAAATTGGCACCGCGAAGGTTGCCGCCCTGGTTGGGGAAATTCTGCCCGATGGTATGGTCAATATTATTGGGGTGGGCAGCTGCCCGTCCCGCGGTATGGATAAAGGTGGCGTGAATGACCTTGAGTCGGTGGTGAAATGCGTACAGCGCGCCATCGATCAGGCTGAGCTGATGGCAGATTGCCAGATTTCCTCCGTCTACCTTGCGTTATCGGGCAAACATATTAGTTGTCAGAACGAAATCGGGATGGTTCCGATTTCCGAAGAGGAAGTGACTCAGGATGATGTAGAGAACGTAGTGCATACCGCTAAGTCGGTGCGTGTGCGTGACGAGCATCGCATCCTGCATGTTATTCCTCAGGAATACGCCATTGATTATCAGGAAGGGATCAAAAATCCGGTCGGGCTTTCCGGGGTGCGGATGCAGGCAAAAGTGCATCTGATCACCTGTCACAACGATATGGCGAAAAATATTGTTAAAGCCGTTGAACGATGTGGCCTGAAAGTTGACCAACTGATTTTTGCCGGCCTGGCATCCAGTTTTGCGGTTCTGACCGAAGACGAACGTGAGCTGGGTGTCTGTGTTGTCGACATCGGTGGCGGTACAATGGACATTGCCGTATATACCGGCGGTGCTTTACGGCACACTAAGGTTATTCCTTATGCAGGCAACGTGGTCACCAGCGACATCGCCTATGCATTTGGCACACCGCCAACCGATGCGGAAGCGATCAAAGTGCGTCACGGTTGCGCGCTGGGCTCGATTGTCGGCAAAGATGAGAACGTTGAAGTGCCGAGCGTGGGCGGACGTCCACCGCGCAGCCTGCAGCGTCAGACGCTGGCCGAAGTGATTGAGCCGCGTTATACCGAGCTTTTGAATCTGGTCAATGACGAGATTCTGCAGTTACAGGAACAACTGCGTCAGCAGGGCGTGAAGCACCATCTTGCGGCGGGCATTGTCCTGACCGGCGGTGCCGCGCAAATCGAAGGACTGGCGGCCTGTGCGCAACGCGTATTCCATACGCAGGTGCGTATCGGACAACCGCTGAATATTACCGGCTTAACTGACTATGCGCAGGAATCGTACTACTCCACCGCGGTGGGACTGTTGCATTACGGCAAAGAGTCGCACATGAACGGCGATGCAGAGACCGAAAAACGGGTTTCAGTAGGCAACTGGTTCAAGCGCATCAATAGTTGGTTGAAAAAAGAGTTTTAATTTTTGTAAAAGGGGATCATGCTGTTTTCTTTAGTGATCTCCAGGCGACAGGCACATAACGGAGAGAAATCATGTTTGAACCTATGGAATTAACCAATGACGCGGTGATTAAAGTCATCGGCGTCGGCGGTGGCGGTGGCAACGCCGTAGAGCACATGGTACGCGAGCGTATCGAAGGTGTGGAATTCTTTGCTGTGAATACCGACGCGCAAGCGCTGCGTAAAACAGCTGTCGGCCAGACGATTCAGATCGGTAATAACATTACCAAAGGTCTGGGTGCGGGTGCGAACCCGGAAGTCGGCCGTAACTCTGCAGAAGAAGATCGCGAAGCACTGCGTTCTGCGCTGGAAGGGGCAGACATGGTCTTCATCGCAGCAGGCATGGGCGGCGGTACCGGTACCGGTGCAGCGCCTGTGGTAGCGGAAGTGGCGAAGGATCTGGGTATCCTGACCGTGGCCGTTGTCACCAAGCCGTTCAACTTCGAAGGCAAGAAACGCATGGCGTTTGCTGAGCAGGGGATCGCGGAACTCTCTAAGCATGTCGATTCACTGATTACTATTCCAAACGACAAGCTGCTGAAAGTTCTGGGTCGCGGTATCTCCCTGCTGGACGCCTTTGGCGCAGCCAATGACGTGCTGAAAGGCGCGGTTCAGGGTATCGCCGAACTGATTACCCGTCCGGGTCTGATGAACGTCGACTTTGCTGACGTGCGTACCGTGATGTCCGAAATGGGTTACGCCATGATGGGTTCAGGCGTTGCCTGTGGTGAAGACCGCGCTGAAGAAGCGGCTGAAATGGCGATCTCCAGCCCACTGCTGGAAGATATCGACCTGTCTGGTGCGCGCGGCGTGCTGGTCAACATCACGGCTGGCTTCGACCTGCGTCTGGATGAGTTCGAAACCGTGGGTAACACTATCCGCGCCTTCGCCTCTGACAACGCGACAGTGGTGATCGGTACTTCACTGGATCCAGAAATGAATGACGAACTGCGCGTCACCGTGGTGGCAACCGGTATCGGCATGGACAAACGTCCGGAAATCACCCTGGTGACCAATAAACCAGCCAGCCAGCCGGTTATGGATCATCGCTATCAGCAGCACGGTATGTCACCGCTGCCGCAGGAGCAGAAACCGGCAGCTAAAGTGGTTAATGACCAGGCTGCGCAGTCAAACAAAGAGCCAGACTACCTTGATATTCCGGCATTTTTGCGTAAGCAGGCCGACTAGGATTAACCCTATAATTGGGTTTCCCCGCTCTTTGTGCTAAAGTGTCTGCCCGCTGGTAAAGTATACTAGCGGTCGGAAAGGTAATATTGCGAGATAATACGATGATCAAACAAAGGACACTAAAACGTATTGTTCAGGCGACTGGTGTCGGTTTACATACCGGCAAGAAAGTCACACTGACATTACGCCCTGCGTCGGCTAATACCGGGGTCATCTATCGTCGCACCGACTTGAATCCACCGGTAGATTTTCCGGCTGATGCAAAATACGTGCGCGACACCATGCTGAGTACCTGCCTGGTGAATGATGAAGGCGTGCGTATTTCAACGGTTGAACACCTTAATGCCGCCCTGGCGGGTCTGGGTATCGATAACATCATTGTTGAAGTCGATGCACCGGAAATCCCGATTATGGATGGCAGCGCAGCACCGTTTATCTATCTGCTGATGGATGCAGGCATTGAGCAGCTCAACAGCGCGAAGAAATTTGTGCGCGTTAAGCAGACCGTGCGTGTGGAAGAGGGTGACAAATGGGCCGAGATCAAACCGTACAACGGTTTCTCGCTCGACTTCACCATTGACTTCAAACACCCGGCGATCGATTCCAGCTCGCAGCGTTATGCGATGAACTTCTCTGCTGACGCCTTTGTTCGTCAAATCAGCCGGGCGCGTACATTTGGCTTTATGCGTGAAATCGAATATCTGCAGTCTAAAGGCCTGTGCCTGGGCGGTAGCTTAGATTGTGCGATAGGTCTGGATGATTTCCGCGTACTGAATGAAGAAGGCCTGCGTTTTGAGGACGAATTTGTCCGTCACAAAATGCTGGACGCTATCGGCGACCTGTTTATGTGTGGCCACAATATCATTGGCGCCTTCACGGCGTTCAAATCGGGTCATGCGCTGAACAATAAGCTGCTGCAAGCGGTTCTGGCTAAGCAGGAAGCCTGGGAATGGGCAACCTTCGAAGACGAAGCTGAACTGCCGCTGGCATTCAAAGCACCGAATCTGGTTCTGGCTTAATTACCTCAGAACGTGAAACGGCTGGTTATGCTGACACCCTCTCCGGTCAGCGGCGCCAGCCGTTTTTTTATTGCTCCGGTCCCCGCCTCTGCTGATGTCGAGCCTGCTCGCATCGCGCCGTCCGTTTTGCTGAATTGCTGAACAAACGCGCGCAATTTCTCGCACCGCCACTTTAATCCCAGGTGTGGATGCCCCACATTAGTGATACTATCTCTGGCGCTTTTACAGGCTGAATACCGCTGCCGCTCGCGGCGGGCGAACGAAAACGGAAGCGCAACAGAGCATGCGCGATGGAAAGGTTGTGATCGGAATTCTTCTGCGCTGGCGACAATTAAGTAGACGCTATTTCTGGCCTCATCTCCTGTTAGGGATGGTCGCGGCCAGTCTCGGCTTACCTGCCTGTGCGCAAAGTTCTGAACTCAATGCTTCATCTGAATCGCCGGCCAGTAGCCTGTTCATGGGCAACGCCGCGCGGTTTGATCACCTGATTCGCCTGCAGGAAGCGGCACGCCGCCCCAGCTTCAATGTGGATTACTGGCACCAGCACGCCATCCGCACCGTTATTCGACACCTCTCTTTCACGCTAACGCCCCAGGCGCAGGCGGAACAACAAACTCTGCCGCTGGCGGCGCAAAAGCTGGCGCTGATCGATTCGCTGCATGACTTACTGACGTCACACTCTGCGTTGCGTGCTGTGCCGCAGACGACCCCGACTCCACCGCTGTTTACGGCTGTAACCCGCTCATGGGTTGAATGGCATGCCCGCGTTCATGGCATCCGCGCCGGACCCACCCAATTGTCCTGCTAATATTTTTGGTTTTATTCACTCTGTTTAGATTTTGCAGTCCGGAATGATCCGGCTGAATTGAGAATATATTTACTATGTTAATCAAAATGTTAACCAAGGTTTTTGGTAGCAGTAACGATCGTACTCTGCGTCGTATGCGTAAAGTGGTGGATGTCATCAACAAGATGGAGCCGGACTTTGAAAAGCTCTCTGATGATGAACTGAAAGGCAAAACCGAACTGTTCCGTGAACGCCTGAAAAAAGGCGAGACGCTGGAAAGCCTGATCCCGGAAGCTTTTGCTACCGTGCGTGAAGCGAGTAAGCGCGTGTTCGGCATGCGTCACTTCGACGTCCAGCTGATCGGCGGCATGGTACTGAACGATCGCTGCATCGCCGAGATGCGTACCGGTGAAGGTAAAACCCTGACCGCCACGCTGCCAGCCTATCTGAATGCGCTCTCCGGTAAAGGGGTTCACGTCGTTACCGTCAACGACTATCTGGCACAGCGTGATGCCGAGAATAACCGTCCGTTGTTTGAGTTCCTCGGTCTGACCGTCGGCATCAACATGTCGGGTCTGCCTGCAGTAGCGAAGCGTGAAGCTTACGCCGCTGACATTACTTACGGTACCAACAACGAATATGGCTTCGATTACCTGCGCGACAACATGGCCTTCAGCCCGGAAGAGCGCGTGCAGCGTAAACTGCACTACGCACTGGTGGATGAAGTTGACTCCATCCTGATCGATGAAGCGCGTACCCCGCTGATCATTTCGGGACCTGCGGAAGACAGTTCTGAGCTCTATACCAAAGTAAACAAAATCATTCCGCACCTGATTCGTCAGGATAAAGAAGACACTGAAACCCATCAGGGGGAAGGCGACTTCTGGGTGGATGAAAAAGCCCGTCAGGCGCACATGTCTGAACGTGGACTGGTTAAGGTCGAAGAGCTGCTGGTCAGCCAGGGCATTATGGAAGCCGGCGAATCACTCTATTCACCGACCAACATTATGCTGATGCACCACGTTACTGCGGCGCTGCGCGCCCATGCGCTGTTTACCCGCGATGTGGATTACATCGTGAAAGATGGCGAAGTGGTGATTGTTGATGAGCACACCGGTCGTACCATGCAGGGTCGTCGCTGGTCAGACGGACTGCATCAGGCGATTGAAGCCAAAGAAGGGGTAGAGATCCAGAACGAGAACCAGACGCTGGCCTCTATCACTTTCCAGAACTACTTCCGTATCTACGAAAAGCTGGCCGGTATGACCGGGACCGCGGATACCGAAGCGTTCGAATTCAGCTCTATCTACAAGCTCGATACCATTGTGGTACCGACTAACCGTCCAATGGTGCGTAAAGATCTGGCCGATCTGGTCTATATGACCGAGAAAGAGAAAATCGACGCGATCATCGAAGATATTCGTGAACGTACCGCCAACGGCCAGCCGGTGCTGGTCGGGACCATCTCGATTGAGAAATCGGAAGTGGTCTCTAACGAACTGACACGTGCCGGTATCAAACACAACGTTCTGAACGCCAAATTCCACGCCCGCGAAGCGGAAATCGTGGCACAGGCAGGTCAGCCGGGCGCGGTCACCATCGCCACCAACATGGCCGGTCGTGGTACTGACATCATGCTGGGCGGCAGCTGGCACGCCGAAGTGGCCGAGCTGGAAAACCCGACCGAAGCACAGATCGAAGAGATTAAAGCCGCATGGCAGATTCGCCATGACGCGGTACTGGCCTCCGGCGGTTTACACATCGTGGGTACTGAGCGCCACGAGTCGCGCCGTATCGATAACCAGCTGCGTGGTCGTGCTGGCCGTCAGGGCGACGCCGGTTCTTCCCGTTTCTACCTGTCGATGGAAGATGCGCTGATGCGTATTTTCGCCTCGGATCGCGTCTCTAACATGATGCGCAAACTGGGGATGAAGCCGGGTGAAGCGATTGAGCACCCGTGGGTGACCAAAGCGATTGCCAATGCGCAGCGCAAAGTTGAGAGCCGTAACTTCGATATTCGTAAGCAGCTGCTGGAATATGATGATGTGGCCAACGATCAGCGTCGTGCCATCTACAGCCAGCGTAACGAACTGCTGGATGTGTCGGATGTGAGCGAAACCATCAACAGCATCCGTCATGACGTCTACAAAGCGACCATTGATACCTATATTCCACCGCAGTCACTGGAAGAGATGTGGGATGTACCAGGGCTGGAAGAGCGCCTGCGTACTGACTTCGATCTTAATCTGCCAATTGCGGAGTGGCTGGATAAAGAGCCCGATCTGCATGAAGAAGTGCTGCGTGAGCGCATCATGACCCATGCGATGGAGAACTATGCCGCCAAAGAAGAGGTGGTTGGTGCTGAGATGATGCGTAACTTCGAAAAAGGCGTGATGTTGCAGACGCTGGATTCGCTGTGGAAAGAGCATCTGGCGGCGATGGATTATCTGCGGCAGGGCATCCATCTGCGTGGCTATGCGCAGAAGGATCCGAAGCAGGAGTACAAACGTGAATCGTTCGCTATGTTTGCCGCCATGCTTGAGTCACTGAAATATGAAGTGATCAGCACCCTGAGCAAGGTCCAGGTGCGGATGCCGGAAGAAGTTGAAGCGATGGAGCAGCAGCGTCGCGAAGAGGCTGAACGTCTGGCTCAGCAGCAACAACTGAGCCACGTTGAAGAAGAGACGCTGGCGGCCGAAGCGCTGGCGCAGCAGAGTGGTGAACGCAAAGTCGGACGCAACGATCCCTGCCCATGTGGTTCAGGTAAAAAATATAAGCAGTGTCACGGCCGCCTGGCCTGAGATTAACCGCTGATGAAAAAGGAGCCACTGGCTCCTTTTTTTTGGCTGCTGCCTGGCCGCGACAGACGCTGAGTTTGGTTGTTTCAGCAGGTTAAAGCGGTTAACTTCCGCCACACCCTGTTTTAAACTCACTGCTCATTCACCCAATAATCTCGGGATATTCTTCATGAAGCACCTGCAGGTCGCGGTTGGTATTATCCGCAATGCCGATAAACAGATTTTCCTTGCCCAGCGCGCGGCGACATCCTATATGGCCAATAAATGGGAGTTTCCCGGCGGCAAGATTGAAGCGGGTGAGAGCGCCGAACAGGGTCTGATTCGCGAGTTGCAGGAAGAGACCGGCATTGAGGTCACCGAAGCGCGACCGATTGGTCAGGCTGATCATAGCTATGAAGATCTGCGGGTAACGCTGCATTTCTTCCTGGTTGAAGGCTGGAAGGGAGAGCCGTGGGGCAAGGAGGGGCAGCCGCAGCGTTGGGTTGATCAACAGGCGCTGATCGCCGAAGAGTTTCCTCCGGCGAATCATCAACTGATTGCCCGCCTGATTGCCGGCGAGTTTTGACAGGATGGGGCGACTCACCCCATCCGGCAATTAATGGTCTTCTTCGCTCCAGTTATCGCTGTCATTCAGATCACCGCTGCTGGGAATACGTTTCTCTTCAGCGGCCCATTCACCCAAATCAATCAGCTGGCAGCGCTTACTGCAAAACGGCCGCCACGGGCTGAGTTCATCCCAGATAACATCTTTGCCGCACTGTGGACAGGCGACGGTCATGACTTCTTGCTGCATATTCACCTCTAACAACAGGCCAGTTGAAAGTCGAGTCGGGCTGGTACTTCACCACGCTCACTATCAAGCGGCATAAAACGAATGGCATAACGGCTTTTATGTCCGGAGACCTGCGGGTAAAGCGCATCCTCCAGCGACAGCTGCAGGCGGAGCAGGTCGGCACCCTCAGCGTTGTCCTGATAAAAGCCATTCAGGCTGGTCTGATTGCGAAACGCCCCGGACTGACGGATCAGGTCGAGGATCATCGCCAGCGCATGATGCAGCGGCACCAGCGTCTGCATCCAGGCTTCCACCTGGGCATCACGCGCTTCCTGAGGTAAATGCAGCCAGATATGCAGGCCGGGTAAATCAAAACTGCAGCAGCCGCCAGGAATGCTCAGGCGCTGACGCACCAGCGCAATCAGACGGTCTTCCCGCAGTTGCTGCCCCATCCGCGGCGCATTCATCAGCTGGGTTGACTGCATTTTTAACTTTTCACGCAGGGCATCTACCAGCGTCATATCTACGCCAGGCACATCAGCCCAGGCGCGCAATTTCTGCTGCTGGCGCTCCAGCTCTTTCAACAACTCGGTACGCATGTCGCCCCGCTCGAAAATATCGAGCAGTTCACCGATCAGACGAAAAAAGGTCAGGGCGTTAACGGTTTTATCCAGCGGGGTGGTCTCATCCAGCTGATTAATCAGAAACTCAACCCGTAACCAGGTTCGCATTTTTTCATTCAGGGGATGTTCAAACAGAACGGGTGTGCTCATGGTGTTAATCCTGTTTCGTTGCCGCCAGCCTGAGGTAGCGCTGGTGGAGTTCGGCAACCTGTGGCAATGCATCTTCAGGCTCGCCACTGTTATCAATAATGTCATCAGCACAGGCGAGGCGTTGCTGCCGCGTGGCCTGTGCCGCAAGAATACGTTGCACCTGGGCGAGAGAAAGCTGGTCGCGTTGCTGAGTCCGGGCTATCTGTGTCGCTTCGTCGACATCAATCACCAGTACCCGGTCAGCCTGGTGCTGTAACTGATTTTCCACCAGTAACGGCACCACCCACAGCACATAAGGTGAAGAGGCGGCAGCGATCAACTGTTGGGTGCGGGCGTTAATCAGCGGATGCAGCAGCGCGTTTAACCAGCTTTTCTCTTCTGGCGTCTGAAAAATAATCTCGCGTAACCGCGCGCGATTCAGGGTGCCCTGTTCGGTCAGGATCGCGGCACCGTAACGTGCTTCAATCGCCTGTAAAGCCGGCGTCCCTGGCTCAACCACTTCGCGCGCAATCAGGTCAGCATCGATAATGTCGACCCCGAGCGCAGCGAACTGTCTGGCAATCGAGCTTTTACCGCTACCGATTCCCCCTGTCAGCGCTATGGTGTAGGGCCTATTTCCCATCTGACTTCTCTTTTGGACACAGGTTCATGTTAATGGTCTGGATCAGTAACGCAAAAATGCGGGCCAGATCACAACGATAATGCTCAGCTAAATTTTACGGATTGTAGCGTAAATAAAGTGAAATTCGCAGTCTTGTCGCCGGACGGCAGGCGCGTATCATAAGGTCACTGGAGCCGTGCTGGCTTCGCGAACTGCGGTTCGTTGCCACTCACCAGGACATGACACATGCGTATTGAAGAAGATTTGAAACTGGGCTTTAAAGACGTTCTGATTCGCCCAAAACGTTCCACGCTGAAAAGCCGCTCACAGGTTGAGCTGGAGCGCAGTTTTACCTTTAAGCACTCCGGCCTGAGCTGGAGCGGTGTCCCAATCATTGCCGCCAATATGGATACCGTCGGTACCTTTCTGATGGCAGAAGCGCTGGCCAGCTTTAATATCCTGACGGCGGTGCATAAGCATTACAGCGTAGATGACTGGCGAGCGTTTATTCAGCGTGTGCCCGCGCCGGTACTGAACGCGGTGATGGTCTCTACCGGCACCTCTGAAGCGGACTTTACCAAGCTGAACGCCATTATGGCCTTGTCAGAGAAATTACAGTTTATCTGCATTGATGTGGCTAACGGCTACTCGCAGCATTTTGTCGATTTTCTGCAGCGTGCCCGCGAAGCGTTTCCTGGCAAAACGATCTGTGCCGGTAATGTAGTAACCGGGGAAATGGTGGAAGAGCTGATTCTGTCTGGTGCCGATATTGTCAAAGTGGGCATTGGCCCTGGCTCAGTCTGCACCACGCGCGTAAAGACCGGCGTGGGCTACCCACAGCTCTCGGCGGTGATTGAGTGCGCTGATGCGGCGCACGGACTGGGTGGACAGATTGTCAGTGACGGTGGCTGTGCGGTGCCGGGTGATATTGCTAAAGCCTTTGGCGGCGGTGCCGACTTTGTAATGCTGGGCGGTATGCTGGCAGCGCACGATGAATGTGAAGGCGAGGTCATCGAAGAGAATGGCGAAAGCTTCATGCTGTTTTACGGCATGAGTTCGGAGTCGGCAATGAAGCGTCACGTAGGTGGCGTTGCGGAGTACCGTGCAGCAGAAGGCAAAACCGTGAAGCTGCCATTACGTGGTCCGGTAGCTGATACGGCACGCGACATTCTGGGTGGCCTGCGTTCAGCCTGTACCTACGTAGGGGCAGAGCGTCTAAAGGAACTGACCAAGCGCACCACTTTTATCCGGGTGACTGAGCAGGAAAACCGGGTGTTTAACCGATAGTTAGCTGCCGGTTGTCAGCGATTCAGGGTCAGGGAGTGGCCGACAGTGACTGATGGAGATTCAATGACAATCAGGCACTTGATGGTATTTCCGATACTGACGCACCGGCAGTGGCCCATTGATGCTCAGCCTCGACAGCTACTTATCCGGTGTCACTGATCAGACTTCATCAATTACTCACCTGATTTCATGTTAAGGGGCGCATAACGCGCCCCTTAATGCATCGCATCACCCAGCCCGAACACCGGCAGATACATCGCAATCACCAGCGTACCGACAATGCCACCTATCACCACCATCATCATCGGCTCCAGTGAGGCAGCAAGCGTGTCAGCACGCTCACGGGTCTCTGCTTCATGCCATTCCGCCAGTCGGGCCAGCATCAGATCTAACGCCCCTGCTTCTTCACCGACGCGAATCAGCTGGCCACAAAGTGCAGTAAATAGCGGATGCTGCGCCAGCGCCTGATGCAGCGGTTTGCCTGCGGCGATATGCTGTTGCAGCGCAGCAATCGCTTCCCGCCACAGCAGGGAGGAGAGGGTAACCTCAACAGCGGCAAGACCCTGCAACAGGGTGAGTCCGGCGTGCTGTGTCAGCTGCAGGATGGTATAAATCTGCGTTAGCTGCGAACCGCGCCATAGTCCGGCAAGCAGCGGGATGCGGAGAAAAAAACGCTGCTCCCGCCGCTGCCAGCTGGCTGAACGTCGCCGCAGCTGTTGCCAGCCCACCAGTACCAGCAGCAGCACGCTGGCTAACAACAGTCCCCACTGCTGCAATGTGGCAGAAAGCTGCATCACCGCAGCGGTAAACGCTGGTAACGGTGCGTCAAACGAGGCATACACTGTGACAAATTCCGGCAGCACGAACAGTAGCATGCCACAGCTGACAGCGATCGCGACTAACAGAATGAACAGTGGATAGCGTAGCGCCTTTACTACCTGTTGCCACAGCTGTTGCTGCCGGGTCTGCTGTTGTGCCAGTTCGCTGCAGCAGACATCCAGCTGCCCGGTCAGCTCGCCGACCTCCATCAGGGCCGGATAGAGCGGCGGAAAGATTTGCGGCCACTCACGCAGCGCCTGTGAAAAAGGCTGACCGCTCAAAACCCGATGATGCAACGCCAGCATCAGTGCCCGCCAGCCCGCGTGCGGATGTCCCTCAGCCAGCAGAATCAGACTCTCCGCCAGTGGTAAGCCCGCCTTAAGCAGAGTTGCCAGCTGGCGTATCAGATCGGTTTTGTGCTGCCACGTCCAGGCGGACTGCCGCCAGACCTTTTCGCATTTCCAGCTGACCGGCAGCAGATCGCGCTGCGCCAGCATCAGCAGCAGATTCTCACTGTCGACAGCCAGTAGCTGACCGCTTTGTAGCGCGCCCTGGCTGTCAACCGCCTGCCAGCGAAACAACGCCGGATTAGCCATCTTCCAGCCCGATAACCCGCTGCATCTCTTCCAGCGAGGTGTCACCGCGACTTACCGCTTCCAGCCCGGAGGCAAGCAGGGTACGCAGCCCCTGCTGTTTTGCCAGACTGAGCAGATTCTCAAGCGGCATTTCTGCTGCAATGGCATTTTGCAGCCTGGCGTTTACCGGCAGCAGCTCAAACAGCGCCAGCCGACCAAAGTAGCCTGAGAAACAGTGATCGCAGCCAGGCGCGCGCAAGGTCTGCAGGGTGCCGGGCCAGAGTTCGGAAGGATAGTGCGCCACCGCCTGAGCCGGCTGACGACAGTGCGGGCAGAGCCGCCGTACCAGACGCTGCGCAACGATCAGCCGTAGCGCCGATCCCAGCAGATAGCCGGGAATACCCATCTGGCGTAAGCGGGTCAGGGTTTCGGCGGTTGAATTGGTATGCAGCGTGGAGAGTACCAGGTGTCCGGTCTGCGCGGCCTTAACGGCTATTTCAGCGGTTTCCGCATCGCGGATCTCGCCGACCATGATCACGTCCGGATCCTGGCGCAACAGCGCACGCAGTACGCGATGGAAGTCGAGCCCGCTTTTACTGTTAATCTGGGTCTGATTGATGCCGGGCAGCGGGATTTCAATCGGGTCTTCGACGCTGCACAGGTTTTTGTCTGGCGTATTCAGCGCGCTCAGCCCGCTGTAAAGCGTAAAGGTTTTGCCGCTGCCGGTGGGTCCGGTCACCAGGATCAGCCCCTGCGGCTGGGCCAGCGCTGAGCACAACAGGCGTAACTGGGCGGCAGGAAGCCCCAGTTTATCCAGCGATAATGCCGCGCTTTCGCTCTGCAACAGTCGCACCACCGCTTTTTCACCGCCATGGATCGGCAACGTGGCGAGGCGAAAAGAAGCCGGTTTGCCCGCAATCTCCAGGCTGAACTGACCATCCTGTGGTAACCGGCGTTCGGCAATATCCAGTCCGCCGAGAATTTTCAGGCGCGCCAGCAGTGCCGCAGGCTGGGTGGCGGGCAGTGAGGAGAGCGGATGCAGGACGCCGTCAATCCGCAACCTGACCCGCAGACCCTCCCGCCAGGGCTCAATGTGAATGTCAGACGCGCGACGTTCCAGCGCCTGATGCAGTATCTGTTGCGTTGCCTCAACGGCTGACTCTGCCGGTGCATCTTCGCGGGCTGACAGCGGCGTTTCAGCATGCTGCAGCTGATCGAGGCGCGCCTGCGGCCAGCACTCAATCTCAATCTGACACTGGCTGGCGAAGTTAAGCGCTTCAGCCAGCCCCTGCGGCACACTTTCCGCCACGGCAACCCGTAACTGGCTGGCATCGTGGTGCAGCACCAGAGCGCGATAGCGCTGGCATAATGCCGCAATCGCTGCATCAGGCTTGTTCATCATTCGCCCCTTTATCGGCAAAGCGGAACTGAGCAAGGCAGTTGTCACGCAGGCTGATATTGCTGCTGGTGCAGCTCCGTTGCCAGCTGATGCTACCTTCCGTGCTGTCCCACACCGGTAGCATCTCCACGCTTAAGCCCTTCAGATTTTCCTGACCGGTCAGGGTGATGATGCCTTTGGTCACGCTGAGGGCAGAAACGTAGCGTGAGCTTCTGACGGCAGGAATACCGTGCTCGCCAGCCTGACACTGCGCCGGATCGCCGCGCTCCATGGCGCAGAGTTCCACTGCCGTTTTGTACGGCACCATGGTTTGCAGCATGTCGGTGAGCGCCGCGCGCTGCAGATAGTTTTGATAAGCGGGCAGGCCAATAGCGCTTAAGATCGCCACGATACCCACCACAATCATCAGTTCAACCAGCGTAAATCCGCCTTGATAATTCATTACATCGCCTCCTGATTAAGAAAACGTCAGACTAAAAAGGCGGGCAGAAGAATCACAGTCACAGAATGAAACAATGGAAAAGGGGGCGAGAACATATTTGTGGCTTGCAGTACAGCCGAAAGGGTCATGGAAGCGGGATCGCAGAAAACGCCGTGCGGTTACACGGCGTAGTGTCTTACTGTTGCTGAAAACGCATCGACAAATCGAGTGCGCGCACATGCTTGGTCAGCGCCCCTACCGAGACATAATCGACGCCGGTCTGCGCAATCTGAGGCAGAGTGGTTTCCGTGACGTTGCCAGAGACTTCCAGTAGCGCACGACCCTGATTACGCTCCACCGCCGTCCGCATCTGCTCCAGGCTGAAGTTATCCAGCATGACGATATCCGCCGCTGCGTCCAGCGCCTGGTCCAGCTCCTCCAGCGATTCGACTTCAACTTCTACCGGCACATCCGGCTGCAGCCACTGCGCCTTTTCTACCGCCTGACGGATCGATCCGCTGGCAATAATGTGATTCTCTTTAATCAGATAGGCATCGGACAGGCCAAGGCGATGGTTACTGCCGCCGCCGCACAGCACGGCATATTTCAGGGCGGTGCGCAGCCCGGGCAGGGTTTTTCGCGTGTCCAGCAGCTGCGTCTGGCTGTTCGCCAGCAGCGCCACATAGCGGCTGACCTCGGTGGCAACGCCAGAAAGCGTCTGGACAAAATTGAGCGCGGTACGCTCAGCGGTCAGCAACAGTCGCGCCGGACCGTCGATGTCGAACAGCGGCTGGTCAGGCTCGATGCGATCGCCATCCTCTACATGCCAGGTCAGGGTGGCGTGCGAGCCAAGCTGAATAAACACTTCCTCAACCCAACGTTTACCACAGAAAACACCCGCCTCACGGGTAATCACCTGAGCATGGGCCTGCGTTTCGGCAGGTAACAGCTGGGCGGTGATATCACGGTCGGCGTCAATTTCGCCGCCGAGATCTTCCTGTAAAGCGCGTGCGACAGCCTCAGGGATGTCACCTTCAATGCGTCTAATCAGCGCCTGGCGGCGACTGTCCGGATCATAACCACGCGAAGACATAAGCGATCAACTCCAAAAAGGGATGATGAGTAAGGCGTCCACAATAGCCTGAACCGCCGCAGCGTACCAGTGATGAGCGGAGTTTTGTTTAGTATCCTTAACAAGAGCCGATCGGACTGCGGCCTGATGACGCATTAAGACGCAAGAAACCCTTACTATTCATGCTATTCTCAGCCTGATTGAACAAGGAAATGCAGCATGAAACTTGAACATGGCTGGCTGACCGGGGTGCGTCAGGTCCCCTCGCCGCATTGCAATGATCGACCCGACGACGAGGCGCCTTCGCTGCTGGTGATCCACAATATCAGTCTGCCGCCGGGCGAATTTGGCGGTCCGTGGATCGACAAACTGTTCACCGGTACGCTGCCGCCGGATGCTCATCCCTATTTTGCGGATATCGCCAGCCTGCGCGTGGCAGCGCACTGCCTGATTCGCCGGCAAGGTGAGATTGTACAGTATGTGCCGTTTGATAAACGCGCCTGGCATGCGGGCGTGTCACAGTTCGACGGCCGGGAAAACTGCAACGACTTCTCGATTGGCATTGAACTGGAAGGGACGGATAACCAACCCTATACCGAGGCGCAATACCGGGCGCTGCAACAGGTTACACGGGTGTTGTTGCAGCACTATCCCATCACGCCTGCGCGCATTACCGGACACAGTGATATCGCGCCGGTGCGCAAAACCGATCCCGGACCTGCATTTGACTGGGACTACTATAAGCAGCTGTTAACGCAGCAAAAATCGTGATTTTTGCGGAGTCAGTATGACGTTGTTTACCTTGTTATTGGTTTTAGGCTGGGAGCGCCTGTTTAAGCTGGGCGAGCACTGGCAACTCGAACATCGGCTGGAGCCGTTTTTTCGTCGTCGTCAGCATTTCTCTCTGATGCGCACCCTGCTGATGACGGTGCTGGCGATGGCCGTGACGGCGCTGGTGGTCTGGAGCCTGAAAGGCCTGCTGTTTGGTGTGCTGCAACTGCTGTTCTGGATCGTCATTGGGCTGTTATGTATCGGCGCGGGATCGGTCCGTCTGCACTATCACACCTATCTGAAGGCGGCCAGCCACGATGATGCCGCAGCCCATCAGGCGATGGCGGCAGAGCTGACCTTGATCCACGGTGTGCCGGTTGAGTGCAGCGAGCGTGAATTCCTGCGCGAACTGCAGAATGCGCTGATCTGGATTAACTTCCGCTTCTACCTCGCGCCGATGTTCTGGCTGGTGGTGGGCGGCGCATGGGGGCCGGTGCTGCTGGTGGGTTACGCATTCCTGCGCGCCTGGCAGGGCTGGCTGGCAAAACAGGGCACGCCGATGGCGCGTGCGCAGTCGGGCGTGGATAGCATACTGCATGTGCTCGACTGGATCCCGGTGCGGCTGGCAGGTGTGGCCTACGCCTTGCTGGGACACGGCGAGAAAGCGTTGCCGGCATGGTTTGCCTCGCTGACCGACCGTCATCGTTCGCAGTATCAGGTGCTGACCAGCCTGGCCCAGTTCTCGCTGTCGCGCGATCCGCACACTGATAAAGTGGAAACGCCACGGGTTGCCGTGGCGTTAGCGAAACGAACGTCGCTGGTGCTGGTGGTGGCCGTTGCGTTGCTGACGATCTACGGCACGCTGGTGTGATCGGCGGGCGGCACGCCAAAGTCAGGTGTGCCATCTGCCCGCCAGTCAAAGTACTTCAGCCGGGTATGGCGATTCGGATCCCATAACGGATCGCCTTCAATTTCGGTGTAGTTACGCGCGTGGTAAACCAGCACGTCGCGTCCCGCCTCATCCTGGGTAAAGCTGTTATGGCCCGGTCCATACTGATGATTATCCCAGCTCGATACAAACACCGGCCGCGCAGATTTCTGCCAGGCGGTGACGTCGAGCGGATCGGCATCAATCGCAATCGACAGTAAACCCAGACAGTAATTCTCATCGGTGGCGCTGGCAGAGTAGGTCACGAACAGCCGATCGCCATGGCTGATTACCGCCGCGCCTTCGTTAACGCTAAATCCGGCACATTCCCATTCATATTCAGGCCGGCTCAGCATCACCGGCGTGCCTTTCAGTGTCCAGGGATTGAGCAGCTCGGCCAGGTAGAGGTTGGAGTTACCCGGGATGGCCGGATCTTTCTGCGCCCACAGATACCAGTTCTTACCCTGATGCACGAAGTGCGTGGCATCAAGCGAGAAACTGTCGAACTGGCTGAATACCCGACGACACGGCTGCCATTCACCCTGCAGCGGATCGGCGGCATCACACACCAGCGCATACATCCGGTGCTGAAACAGGCCATCTTTGATGTCGCGTGTCGGAGCAGCGGCGAAGTAGATCACCCACTGGCCATCAATAATGTGCAGTTCCGGCGCCCAGATCAGCTCGCTGCAGGGGCCGCTGTCCGGTTTGCGCCATACCACCACCGGTTCAGCGCTGCGCAGGCCTGCCAGCGTATCGGCACGCCGGATCTCCAGCCGGTCATATTCCGGCACCGAGGCGATAAAATAGTAGTGCTGATCATGACGCAGTATAAACGGGTCGGCGCGCTGTTCAATAAAGGGATTAGGCCAGGTAGCGGTCATTTTACTTCTCCGGTTTGCGGGACAACGCCGTCGCGTGGGCGAGTCGTCTGTAAGTCTCGGAAATTTTCGCGGCGCAGCGCGAGATCCTGCTGGATAGTGATCATCATTTTACGGTCGACCTTCATCAGGCGTACCACACCCGCCGTAATCAGATAGCCAACGCCCGGAATCACGGTAAACAGCAGCATGATGCCGTTGATCGCTTCCGGCGACTGCTGTTTCGCCCCGGCATTGTAGCCGTAGATCGACAACAGGAAGCCAACCATCGCCCCGGCGACCGCCAGTCCCACTTTGAGAAAGAACAGGTTACCGGAGAAGCTGATACCGGTGATGCGCTTGCCGGTTTTCCATTCGCCATAGTCGTCGACATCGGCCATCAGCGACCAGTGCAGCGGCGACGGAATCTGATGCAGGATGTTCAGCACAAAGTAGGCGATCACCACCATCAGCGTGGCGTGCGGATCGATCCAGTAAAATGCGCTGGAGAACAGCGCCAGTGCAATGTTGGTCCAGAAGAAGACCTTGAGCTTACACCAGCGGTCGGTCAGCACTTTTGCCAGCGTACTGCCGAACATCATGCCGATCACGCCAAGGCTGATAAACAGCGTGGCGAAGTGGGTCGATTGTCCCATTACCCAGGTGACGTAATACATGGTGGCGGCCATGCGGATAAAGCCGGGACAGACGTTGCAGAAGGTCAGCAGCAGAATGCGCACCCACTGGTCGTTTTTCCAGACGTCGCGCAGATCTTTCTTCAGATCGTCATTACTGGGGACGGCAGGATGAATACGCTCACGCACCGTGGCAAAGCAGAACAGGAACATCGCCAGGCCGATGGTTGCCAGCACGGTCATCGCCATCTGATAACCCCGCGCCTTGTCTTCGCCGCCAAACCATTCCGCCATCGGCAGCAGCGACATCGACAGGATCAGCGTTGCGATGCCGACCATCACGAAACGGTAAGACTGACAGGAGACGCGCTCACCGGGATCGTTGGTAATTACGCCGCCCAGCGAGCAGTAGGGAATGTTGATGGCAGTGTAGGTCAGCGACATCAGGAAGTAGGTGACGAAGGCCCAGATCACCTTGTTATGGTAGGTCCAGTCCGGCGTGGTAAACATCAGCACGCTGAACAGCACATAGGGGACGGAAACCCACAGCAGCCACGGGCGGAAACGACCCCAGCGACTCTGGGTGCGATCGGCAATCGCGCCCATAATCGGATCGGTTACCGCATCCAGTACCCGCACTGACAGCAGCAGCGTGCCGACCAGCGCCGGGGCTAAACCGAAAACATCGGTATAGAAGTAGTTAAGGAACAGCATGATGGCACCGCCAATCATGTTGCATCCGGCATCGCCCATGCCATAACCCAGTTTTTCTCGAAACGAGAGGGCTGCACCTTTCATGGTTCTCTCCTGCGCATCCGGTGTGAACAGGAATTATTGTCGCTAAATCAGAGAGATGACTGGGAATAAATCGTCGTGAAGATGGACAAATCAGGTGCGCGGGGAGAAGTGTGAGCTGGATCGGTCTTTGGCAGCGTACGCCGGCGGGGGAGAGTAGCCTGCTGCGACCGCCAACGGTGTCGCAGCAGGAAAGTGCTTATCAGGCTTTCTGCGTCTGATTTTTAATGAAGTAACCGATGCCCAGAATGACCAGCCAGACCGGGATCAGCCAGACGGAAATCGCCATGCCCGGCGTGTTTGCCATCAGGACCAGAATCGCGGCCAGGAAGATCAGGCAAATCCAGTTACCTACCGGATAGAGCAGCGCTTTAAAGCGGGTGGTGACCCCTTGCTGATCTTTCTTACGACGGAATTTCAGATGGGCCAGGCTAATCATCGCCCAGTTGATCACCAGCGCAGAAACCACCAGAGACATCAGCAGGCCGAAAGCCTCGCCCGGCATCAGGTAGTTAATCAATACGCACAGCGCAGTGGCGACGGCGGAGACCAGAATGGTCAGCACCGGCACACCGCGGCGATCCACTTTCAGCAGCGCTTTTGGCGCGTTGCCTTGCTGCGCCAGACCAAACAGCATGCGGCTGTTGCAGTAAACGCAGCTGTTATAGACCGACAGCGCGGCAGTCAGGATCACCACGTTCAACGCATTGGCCACCATCGCATCACCCAGCTCGTGGAAGATGAAGACGAACGGGCTGACTTCGGCAGTGACCCGGGTCCACGGCATCAGTGACAGCAGCACGGCCAGCGAACCGATATAGAAAATCAGGATGCGCCACAGCACCTGGTTGGTGGCTTTGGGAATGCTGGTTTCCGGATTATCGGCTTCTGCCGCGGTAATCCCTACCAGTTCCAGGCCGCCAAACGAGAACATAATGATCGCCATTACCATCACCAGCCCACCGAGGCCATGAGGGAAAAATCCGCCCTGTTCCCACAGATTGCGCACCGTTGCCTGCGGGCCGCCGCTGCCGCTGAACAGCAACCAGCCGCCGAACAGGATCATGCCAATCACTGCCACTACTTTGATGATGGCGAACCAGAATTCCATCTCGCCAAACACTTTTACGTTGGTCAGGTTGATGGCGTTGATCATCACAAAGAAGATGGCGGCTGAGGCCCAGGTGGGAAAGTCAGGCCACCAGAACTGGATATATTTGCCTACTGCGGTCAGTTCCGCCATCGCCACCAGCACATAGAGTACCCAGTAGTTCCAGCCCGACGCGAAGCCAGCAAAGTTGCCCCAGTACTTATAAGCGAAGTGGCTAAAGCTGCCGGCAACCGGCTCTTCCACCACCATCTCGCCTAACTGGCGCATAATTAAAAAGGCGATAAAACCGGCAATGGCATACCCCAGAATGACTGCCGGTCCGGCGGATTCAATGACCGATGCACTGCCGAGAAACAGGCCGGTCCCCACCGCACCACCCAGCGCGATGAGCTGAATATGGCGGTTCTTCAGACCACGTTTCAGCGCTTCGCCTTGCTGTTGTTCCATACAAACCTCGTGATGTTTTTATTCTTCGTTCGCAGCGCAGACCGCTGTAAGGAAGGAGTTACATTAATGTATTGATTATTTTACGGTATCTGGCGTGCTGTCTGCTGCCATGCGCTACCCTGGCGACAAGAATAGTGATAAGCGAATCGCTTTGCACCTGCTTTCGCTTTTCGTGCTGGGCATTGACTGAAAAAACAGCGTCCGGCTCACGTTGGTGTTGCCCAAATTTCTGCCATGAAATGTTACTGATGACGAATAGGTTTCACTTATGGTTGCCGCTGCGTTTAGCGGCTAAGCGGGTGTAAGGTTTGGTAAAAGTGAAAATATTTAACATTTGCTTCCACGGTAATTTTTCATTTTTTTAACCGTAAGTTAGCGTCAGCACTGGCTTTAGCCGCGCTGGAATGTCATCCGGACCGTATAGACACAAGGTGAATACTTTGTTACTTTACCGGCACCTTTTGGCAATTGGTATTACCAATTTACTCCGGACGATTGGCTTAATAAGAAAAGAAGATGGCTTACAGTAAGATTCGCCAACCCAAGCTCTCCGACGCTATCGAGCAACAGCTCGAATCCCTGATCATGGAAGGGACGCTGCGTCCGGGAGAGAAGCTGCTCCCCGAGCGCGAACTCGCCAAACAATTCGATGTCTCACGTCCGTCTCTCCGCGAAGCGATCCAGCGCTTAGAAGCCAAAGGATTACTGCTACGCCGTCAGGGTGGCGGAACGTTCGTACAGGAGCATCTCTGGCAAAGCATGAGCGATCCACTCGTAGAGCTTCTCGCCGACCATCCGGAATCACAATTTGATCTGCTGGAAACGCGCCATGCCTTAGAAGGCATTGCTGCCTATTATGCGGCACTGCGCGGCACCGAAGAGGATCTGCTGCGGATTCGCGATTGCCATCTGCAGATCCAGCAGGCACAGGACAGCGGCGACTTAGACGCCGAAGCGGACGCAGTGATGCAGTATCAGATCGCTGTCACAGAAGCCGCCCATAATGTCGTGCTTTTGCATTTGCTACGCTCTATGGGCCCTATGCTGGAACGAAACGTCCGTCAGAATTTTGAATTGCTCTACTCGCGCCGGGAAATGCTGGCGAAAGTGAGCGGTCACCGCGCCAGAATCTTTGAGGCGATTGTGGCTCGTGAGCCGGAAAAAGCGCGCGAGGCTTCACACCGTCACCTGGCGTTCATTGAGGAAATCTTGCTGGACAGAAGTCGGGAGCAGAGCCGTCGAGAACGCTCCCTGCGTCGTTTACAGCAACGTAAGGAATAACGTGCGACAAAGATCGTACGGACATGTGCGACGAGCCTGCCTGCATGTGCTGTAACAGGCTCCCGATTATTCAACGTATTAGACACAGATAAGGAACACACCCATGTCAGAACGTTTACACAATGACGTGGATCCGATTGAAACTCGTGACTGGCTACAGGCGATCGAATCGGTCATCCGTGAAGAAGGTGTTGAACGTGCGCAGTATCTGATTGATCAGGTACTGGGTGCAGCCCGCAAAGGCGGCGTGAACGTTGCTGCAGGATCTTCTGCAATCAGCAACTATATCAACTCTATTGCCGTTGAAGATGAACCGGATTATCCGGGCAACACCTCTCTTGAACGTCGTATCCGTTCCGCGATCCGCTGGAACGCCATCATGTCGGTGCTGCGCGCATCGAAGAAAGATCTGGAACTCGGTGGCCATATGTCCTCCTTCCAGTCTTCTGCCACCATTTATGAAGTGTGCTTTAACCACTTCTTCCGCGCGCGCAGTGAGAAGGATGGCGGCGACCTGGTTTACTTCCAGGGCCACATTTCCCCAGGCATTTATGCCCGTGCGTTCCTTGAAGGTCGACTGACCGAAGAGCAGATGAACAACTTCCGTCAGGAAGTGGCCGGTAAAGGCCTCTCTTCTTATCCACACCCGAAACTGATGCCGGAATTCTGGCAGTTCCCGACCGTTTCTATGGGTCTGGGTCCGCTGTCGGCTATCTACCAGGCGAAGTTCCTGAAATATCTGGAACACCGTGGCCTGAAAGATACCTCCGCGCAGACCGTGTACGCCTTCCTCGGCGATGGCGAGATGGATGAGCCGGAATCAAAAGGCGCAATCACCATCGCTACCCGTGAAAAACTGGATAACCTGGTCTTCATCATCAACTGCAACCTGCAGCGTCTGGATGGCCCGGTCACCGGTAACGGTAAGATCATCAACGAGCTGGAAGGCATTTTTGCCGGTGCTGGCTGGGAAGTGATCAAAGTCATCTGGGGCGGTCGCTGGGATGAGCTGCTGCGCAAAGATACCAGCGGCAAGCTGATTCAGCTGATGAACGAAACCGTTGACGGCGATTACCAGACCTTTAAATCGCGTGATGGCGCGTATGTGCGTGAGCACTTCTTTGGTAAATATCCGGAAACCGCCGCGCTGGTTAAAGATATGTCCGATGATGAAATCTGGGCACTGAACCGTGGCGGCCACGATCCGAAGAAAATCTACGCGGCACTGAAAAAAGCGCAGGACACCAAAGGCAAGCCGGTGCTGATCCTGGCGCATACCATTAAAGGTTATGGTATGGGCGACACCGCGGAAGGCAAAAACATTGCTCACCAGGTGAAGAAGATGAACATGGATGGCGTGCGCTATATCCGTGATCGCTTCAACGTACCGGTAGCCGATGACAAGATTGAATCACTGCCGTACGTGACCTTCGACAAAGGCTCTGAAGAGTACAACTATCTGCACGGTCAGCGTGAGAAGTTGGGCGGCTACCTGCCGACGCGTCAGCCGAAGTTCACCGAGAAGCTGGAAATGCCAGCGCTGGAAGAGTTCGGTGCGCTGCTGGAAGAGCAGAACAAAGAGATCTCTACCACCATCGCCTTTGTGCGTGCCCTGAACGTGATGCTGAAGAACAAGTCGATCAAAGATCGTCTGGTTCCGATTCTGGCGGACGAAGCGCGTACCTTTGGTATGGAAGGTCTGTTCCGTCAGATCGGTATCTACAGCCCGAACGGCCAGCAGTACACGCCGCAGGACCGTGAGCAGGTTGCTTACTACAAAGAAGACGAGAAAGGCCAGATTCTGCAGGAAGGGATCAACGAGCTGGGCGCAGGTTCATCCTGGCTGGCGGCGGCGACCTCTTACAGCACCAACAACCTGCCGATGATCCCGTTCTACATCTACTATTCGATGTTCGGCTTCCAGCGTATCGGCGATCTGATGTGGCTGGCGGGCGACCAACAGGCGCGCGGCTTCCTGGTCGGCGGCACCTCCGGTCGTACCACGCTGAACGGCGAAGGTTTGCAGCATGAAGATGGTCACAGCCACATTCAGTCGCTGACCATCCCGAACTGTATCTCCTACGATCCTTCATACGCATATGAAGTCGCGGTGATCATGCATGACGGTCTGGTGCGGATGTATGGCGAAGCGCAAGAGAACGTCTACTACTACATCACCACGCTGAACGAAAACTACCACATGCCGGCGATGCCGCAGGGTGCGGAAGAGGGTATCCGTAAGGGTATCTACAAGCTGGAAACGGTCGACGGCAGCAAAGGTAAAGTCCAGCTGCTGGGTTCAGGTTCTATCCTGCGTCACGTACGTGAAGCCGCGCAGATCCTGGCGAAAGACTACGGTATCGGCTCTGACGTCTACAGCGTGACCTCGTTCACCGAACTGGCACGTGATGGCCAGGATTGTGAGCGCTGGAACATGCTGCATCCGACAGAAGCACCGCGCGTGCCTTACATTGCTCAGGTGATGAACGATGCACCGGCCGTCGCCTCAACCGACTACATGAAGCTGTTCGCTGAACAGGTTCGTAGCTATGTGCCAGCCAGCGACTATCGCGTGCTGGGTACCGATGGCTTTGGTCGCTCTGACAGCCGCGAAAATCTGCGTCATCACTTCGAAGTGGATGCATCTTATGTCGTGGTTGCCGCGCTGGGTGAGCTGGCTAAACGTGGCGAGATTGAGAAGAAAGTGGTGGCTGACGCGATCACCAAATTCAATATCGATGCCGATAAAGTTAACCCGCGTCTGGCTTAAGAGGTAATAGAGTAATGGCTATCGAAATTAAGGTACCGGATATCGGGTCTGACGAAGTTGAAGTCACCGAGATTCTGGTGAAAGTTGGCGACAAGGTGGAAGCCGAACAGTCGCTGATCACCGTGGAAGGCGACAAAGCCTCAATGGAAGTGCCTTCGCCGCAGGCTGGCGTGGTCAAAGAGATCAAAATCGCCACCGGTGACAAAGTGGAAACCGGCTCGCTGATCATGATGTTTGAAGCGGAAGGTGCGGCAGAAGCTGCACCGGCCCCGGCCGCAGAGAAAAAAGCCGACGCGGCCCCGGCGCCAGCGGCTGCCTCTGCTACCGCCAGCAAAGATGTCAATGTGCCGGATATCGGCGGTGACGAAGTTGAAGTCACTGAGATTCTGGTGAAGGTTGGCGACAAAGTTGAAGCAGAACAGTCTCTGATCGTGGTGGAAGGCGACAAAGCCTCGATGGAAGTCCCGGCACCGTTCGCCGGCACCGTGAAAGAGATCAAGATTGCCACCGGCGACAAAGTGAGCACCGGTTCGCACATCATGGTGTTTGAAGCGGAAGGCGCAGCGCCAGCCGCTGACGTGAAACCTGAAGTGAAAGAAGAAGCAGCAACGGCTCCGGCTGCGGCTGCGGGCGCAAAAGAGGTTAACGTACCGGACATCGGCGGTGACGAAGTAGAAGTTACTGAAGTGCTGGTTAAAGTCGGCGACAAAGTTGAGGCTGAGCAGTCACTGATCGTGGTGGAAGGCGACAAAGCCTCAATGGAAGTTCCTGCGCCATTCGCCGGCACCGTGAAAGAGCTGAAAGTGGCCACCGGCGACAAAGTCAGCACCGGTTCGCTGATCATGGTGTTTGAAGTGGAAGGTGCCGCGCCAGCCGCAGCACCGGCCGCCGCGAAGCAGGACGCAGCCGCACCGGCAGAAAAAGCCGAAGCCAAACCGGCCGCAGCACCAGCAGCGAAAGCGGAGAGCAAAGGTGAGTTTGCCGAGAACGATGCGTACGTTCACGCTACCCCGGTGATCCGTCGTCTGGCGCGTGAGTTCGGTGTTAACCTGGCGAAAGTCAAAGGCACCGGCCGCAAAGGTCGCATCCTGAAAGAAGACGTGCAGAGCTACGTGAAAGAGGCGGTCAAACGCGCTGAAGCGGCACCAGCTGCTGCCAGCGGCGGTGGTCTGCCAGGCATGCTGCCATGGCCGAAAGTGGACTTCAGTAAGTTTGGTGAAATCGAAGAAGTCGAACTGGGACGCATCCAGAAAATTTCCGGTGCTAACCTGAGCCGTAACTGGGTGATGATCCCACACGTTACGCATTTCGACAAAACCGACATCACCGACCTGGAAGCATTCCGTAAGCAGCAGAACGCGGAAGCCGAGAAGCGTAAGATGGACGTGAAGTACACCCCGGTGGTGTTCATCATGAAAGCGGTTGCTGCGGCGCTTGAGCAGATGCCACGCTTCAATAGCTCGCTGTCTGAAGATGCCCAGAAGCTGACGCTGAAAAAATACATCAACATCGGTGTGGCGGTTGATACGCCAAATGGCCTGGTGGTTCCGGTCTTCAAAGACGTGAACAAAAAAGGCATCACCGAGCTGTCGCGTGAACTGATGGCGATTTCGAAGAAAGCGCGTGACGGTAAGCTGACGGCAGGGGACATGCAGGGCGGATGCTTTACTATCTCCAGCCTTGGCGGCCTGGGAACCACCCACTTCGCGCCGATCGTTAACGCGCCGGAAGTGGCGATCCTTGGTGTCTCCAAATCGGCGATGGAGCCGGTATGGAATGGTAAAGAGTTTACGCCGCGTCTGATGATGCCAATTTCTCTTTCCTTCGATCACCGTGTTATCGACGGTGCTGATGGTGCGCGTTTCATCACTCTGATCGGCAATATGCTCTCCGACATTCGTCGTTTAGTTATGTAAATGTGAAGAAGGCCGGCGAAAGCCGGCCTTCCTGTAACGATTCGTCGCACCGCGGTTGGCAGTTTGTTAACAATTCTGTAAACTCTTGCGGTGAAAGTCCCGGTGGAACAAGGGCATCATAAGAACGTCTGACCCGCCGGATATCAAATAAGAGGTCATGATGAGTACAGAGATTAAAACCCAGGTCGTAGTACTTGGGGCGGGTCCTGCAGGATACTCTGCAGCCTTCCGTTGCGCGGATTTAGGTCTGGAAACCGTACTGGTAGAGCGTTACAGCACCCTCGGTGGTGTTTGTCTGAACGTCGGTTGTATCCCATCTAAAGCGCTGCTGCACGTTGCTAAAGTGATTGAAGAGGCGAAAGCCCTTGAAGAGCACGGCATTGTGTTTGGTCAGCCATCGACTGATATCAACAAGATTCGCAGCTGGAAAGAGAAGGTGATCAACCAGTTGACTGGCGGCCTGTCAGGTATGGCAAAAGGTCGTAAAGTCAAAGTGGTTAATGGCCTGGGCAAATTCACCGGTGCTAACACCCTGGTGGTTGAAGGAGAAGGCGGCGCGACCACCATCAACTTCGATAACGCTATCATCGCTGCGGGTTCACGCCCAATCGAACTGCCGTTCATTCCGCATGAAGATCCACGCGTCTGGGATTCAACCGATGCACTGGAACTGAAAGAAGTACCGAAGCGCCTGCTGGTTATGGGTGGCGGTATCATCGGTCTGGAAATGGCGACGGTTTATCATGCGCTGGGTTCAGAGATTGATGTGGTCGAGATGTTCGATCAGGTCATCCCGGCTGCGGATAAAGACGTGGTGAAAGTCTTCACCAAGAAAATCAGCAAGAAATTTAACCTGATGCTGGAAACCAAAGTGACCGCCGTTGAAGCAAAAGACGATGGCATTTACGTTTCGATGGAAGGTAAAAAAGCGCCAGGCGAAGCACAGCGTTACGATGCAGTGCTGGTTGCTATCGGTCGTGTACCGAATGGTAAAGGTCTGGATGCGGGCAAAGCGGGCGTGGAAGTGGACGATCGCGGCTTCATTCGTGTCGATAAGCAGATGCGCACTAACGTGCCGCACATCTACGCTATCGGCGACATCGTCGGTCAGCCAATGCTGGCGCACAAAGGCGTGCACGAAGGCCACGTTGCGGCGGAAGTGATCTCGGGTCTGAAGCACTACTTCGATCCTAAAGTGATCCCATCCATCGCCTATACCGAGCCAGAAGTTGCCTGGGTCGGCCTGACCGAGAAAGAAGCGAAAGAGAAAGGCATCAGCTACGAGACCGCCACCTTCCCGTGGGCAGCCTCTGGCCGTGCTATCGCTTCTGACTGTGCAGACGGCATTACCAAACTGATTTTCGACAAAGAAACGCACCGGGTTATCGGTGGCGCGATTGTCGGCACCAACGGCGGCGAGCTGCTGGGTGAAATCGGTCTGGCGATCGAGATGGGTTGTGATGCGGAAGATATCGCGCTGACCATCCATGCTCACCCAACCCTGCATGAGTCAGTGGGCCTGGCGGCTGAAATCTTTGAAGGCAGCATCACCGATCTGCCTAACGCGAAAGCGAAAAAGAAATAAGTCACTCTGCCTGATAGAAAAAGCTCCCGATAAGGGAGCTTTTTTTTGCCTGAATTTTGGACTGGCGATTAACTGTGCATCTGGCTTAAGTCTGGGGGTAGAATTCGGTAGAATTATCGGGCTTAAAAAAAAATTTAGTAATCAATCAGATAATTTTAGGGTGTTCCCCGCGTGAGCGGGGATAAACCGGGAGCAGGGCGCATATCATTCTCCTATCCAGCGTGTTCCCCGCGTGAGCGGGGATAAACCGGACGTGAAAAAATGATGCGGATCCTGCTGGTGGTGTTCCCCGTTTCTGCGGGGACTAACTACCTCAACCCGCACTCATCCTCTCCCACGAACGAAACACGTACCATCACACCCGCCGATCAACCGCCACCTGGTCGATAAACATCTGCGCCAGTACCGCGATGGCCGCATTGCCCGGTAATCTCTCCTCATTGATGCGCAACATCAGCGAGGTTGAACGTCGGCGTCCCTGCAGCAGCGGAAGCGGGCGCAGTTCGCCGCTCTCCAGCAAGGCGGCAATGTTCTTCTCCGGCAACCAGCCATAGCCCAACTGATGCTGCACCGCCTCAATAGCCGCCGACAGGGTAGTGAATGACCAGTTCTCTGCCTGCTCGCCACTGACTTCTGACTGCTGCTGTTGCTGCCGATCGAGGATGGTAATGCAGGGCCAGCGCGCCAGCGTCGTCGCACTGAGCGGAGCCGGTTCGCTGTGCAGGGGATGATCGCGATGGGCGACGGCAATAAAATCGACGCTCATCAGACTCTCACCTGCCAATGGCTGGTCGTCGCTGTGTGCCACCAGCCAGAGATCGGCCTGCTGTTCAGCCAGCCTGAGCGGCGTTTCGCTGCGGACGATTTCACTGAACCAGACGCGGACGTGCGGATAACGCTGCTGAAACTGGTGTAACACCTTAAACAGCAGCGGTTTGGGTGCGATGGCATCGACCATCAGGTCGACACGGGAAGGCTCGCCGCGCTGTAACGCCGCCGCCTGCGCTTCCAGACTACTAAAACCGGTCAGCAGCGGCCGCGCCTGCGCCAGTAACTGCTGGCCCTCCGCCGTCAGAACCGCCCGGCGTCCTTCCTGTTGCAGTAGCGCTACGCCCAGCCGCTGCTGCAGCAAACCAATCTGGTAACTGACTGAAGACTGGCTGCGGTTATTTTTCTCTGCCGCCAGTGCAAAGCTTCCTTCGTTAACTACCGAGTCGAGAAGAAACCACTGTTCGAGCGTCGTTTTATGCATAACAATCTATCTAAAATTTGAATGAATAAGTGCTAGAAATAGCGTTATTAATCGGTTTTGTAACGCGCAATAATCTCCTCAAGGCAAATAAATGAGGAAATCATCATGAGCACTTTTGATAAAAACAACCTGTCTGGTCTGGTCGGCAAACATCTGGTTTATACCTATGACAACGGCTGGAACTACGAGCTCTATATAAAAAATGCCAACACCGTTGATTACCGGATTCACAGCGGAATGGTGGGTAACCGTTGGGTGAAAAATCAGCACGCTTATATCGTCCGTCTGGCACAGGATGTCTATAAAGTCTCCTGGACCGAACCAACCGGCACCGATGTCAGCCTGGCGGTTAACCTGACCGATAAAATTTTCCACGGCACCATCTTCTTCCCTCGCTGGGTGATGAACAATCCGGAAAAAACTGTCTGCTTCCAGAACGAACATCTGGAAGAGATGGCACAATATCGCGAGGCAGGTCCGGCTTATCCGACTGAAGTGATTGATGAGTTCGCTACGCTGACCTTTATCCGCGATGCCGGCGAAAACAATGACAGCGTGATTGATTGCCCGGCCAGTGAACTGCCCGCCGATTTTCCTGCCAATCTGAAAAACTAACCTCGTTCAGAAGAGCCCATGCCGGGCTCTTCTGCTTTTCTTACCCGCCAAAACCATCTGCTGTCTGCTGCGAAACAGTATCTGATTCTGCCAGCAACTCGCCAAAAATTATCTTCAGGCCGGCGTTCTATTCCTCGCCGTTATACATTTCAGATAAATCATTGCTGGTAAAACCCTGACCGGCAGGTCAACGCGTGGTGATGTTTTCCGGCGGCGTAATGGCGTGCTTTGCGGGCCAGTTTGCCGTCCGGAAGGGCGATGGCTGGCGGCGTAAAACCGTCGCAATTGGTTATGCATTTAATGTTGTATTTTTGTAAACAGATTAACAAACACCCGAAATCCTGCTATTCTGCCCTCCGCGAAACCGGGCACCTCAACCTGGACATCATAAGGTAAGGTTGTTCTCTATAAGTGAGCAAGGTGGTCGGAAAGCCCTACATAATGAGAGCGAGGATAACGTCGTGCTAGAAGAATACCGTAAGCACGTTGCCGAGCGTGCCGCCGAAGGGATCGTACCTAAGCCTTTAGATGCTTCCCAAATGGCCGCGCTGGTTGAACTGCTAAAAAATCCACCTGCGGGTGAAGAAGAATTTCTGACCGATCTGTTGGTCAACCGTGTTCCACCCGGCGTCGATGAAGCGGCGTACGTTAAAGCGGGTTTCCTGGCCGCTGTCGCCAAAGGCGAAGCCACCTCTCCTCTGATCTCTCCTGAAAAAGCGGTTGAACTGCTCGGCACCATGCAGGGCGGTTACAATATTCATCCGCTGATCGAGGCGCTGGACGACCAAAAACTGGCTCCTATCGCGGTCAAAGCCCTGTCACACACGCTACTGATGTTCGACAGCTTCTACGATGTAGAAGAGAAAGCCAAAGCGGGCAATGACTACGCGAAGCAGGTGATGCAGTCGTGGGCAGATGCGGAATGGTATCTGTCACGACCAGAACTGGCGGAAAAGATTACCGTCACCGTGTTCAAAGTCACCGGCGAAACCAATACCGACGACCTCTCTCCGGCACCGGATGCCTGGTCACGTCCTGACATCCCACTGCACGCGTTAGCGATGCTGAAAAATGCCCGTGAAGGCATTGAGCCGGATGAGCCAGGCAACGTCGGCCCGATCAAACAGATTAAAGCGCTGCAGGAAAAAGGCTTCCCGCTGGCTTACGTCGGTGACGTGGTCGGTACCGGTTCCTCACGTAAATCCGCCACCAACTCGGTGCTGTGGTTTATGGGCGACGACATCCCGAACGTGCCGAATAAAAAAGGCGGCGGCGTGGTGCTGGGCAGCAAAATTGCTCCTATCTTCTTCAATACCATGGAAGATGCCGGTGCACTGCCGATCGAAGTCGACGTGAACAACCTGAACATGGGCGATGTCATCGACATCTATCCATTCAAAGGCGAAGTGCGTAACCACCAGACCAACGAACTGCTGGCCAGCTTCGAACTGAAAACCGAAGTGCTGATTGACGAAGTGCGCGCCGGTGGCCGTATTCCGCTGATCATCGGTCGTGGCCTGACCACCAAAGCGCGTGAGTCGCTGGGTCTGCCGCACAGCACCGTATTCCGTCAGGCGAAAGATGTCGCGGAGAGCACCCGCGGTTTCTCGCTGGCACAGAAAATGGTCGGTCGCGCCTGTGGCGTCGACGGTGTCCGTCCGGGCGCCTATTGCGAACCGAAAATGACCTCGGTGGGATCGCAGGATACTACCGGTCCGATGACCCGTGATGAACTGAAAGATCTGGCCTGCCTCGGCTTCTCAACCGATCTGGTGATGCAGTCATTCTGTCACACCGCGGCTTATCCTAAGCCGGTGGATGTGAATACACACCATACGCTGCCTGACTTCATCATGAACCGTGGCGGTGTGTCGCTGCGCCCGGGTGACGGCATTATCCACAGCTGGCTGAACCGCATGCTGCTGCCGGATACCGTCGGCACCGGCGGCGATTCACATACCCGTTTCCCGATCGGCATCTCCTTCCCGGCGGGTTCTGGCCTGGTGGCGTTTGCCGCAGCGACCGGCGTTATGCCGCTCGACATGCCGGAATCCGTGCTGGTTCGCTTCAAAGGTAAAATGGAGCCGGGCATTACGCTGCGCGATCTGGTTCATGCCATTCCGCTGTATGCCATCAAACAGGGTCTGCTGACCGTTGAGAAGAAGGGTAAGAAAAACATCTTCTCTGGCCGCATCCTTGAGATTGAAGGGCTGCCGGATCTGAAAGTCGAGCAGGCGTTTGAGCTGTCAGATGCGTCAGCTGAACGTTCAGCGGCCGGCTGTACCATCAAGCTGGATAAAGACCCAATCATTGAATACCTCAACTCCAACATCGTTCTGCTGAAGTGGATGATTGCTGAAGGCTATGGCGATCGCCGTACCCTGGAGCGTCGTGTTGAAGGCATGGAGAAATGGCTGGCGGATCCACAACTGCTTGAAGCGGATGCGGATGCGGAATATGCCGCAGTGATTGAGATCGATCTGGCTGATATTAAAGAGCCGATCCTCTGCGCACCAAACGATCCAGACGATGCCCGTCTGCTGTCTGATGTGCAGGGCGAGAAGATCGATGAAGTCTTTATCGGATCGTGCATGACCAACATCGGTCACTTCCGTGCAGCCGGTAAGCTGCTGGATAGCCATAAAGGCCAGTTACCGACCCGTCTGTGGGTGGCTCCGCCAACCAAGATGGATGCGGCGCAGCTGACTGAGGAAGGTTACTACAGCGTATTCGGTAAGAGCGGCGCGCGTATTGAGATCCCAGGCTGTTCACTCTGCATGGGTAACCAGGCGCGTGTGGCGGACGGTGCGACGGTGGTCTCCACCTCAACCCGTAACTTCCCGAACCGTCTGGGTACCGGCGCTAACGTCTACCTGGCGTCAGCCGAGCTGGCGGCGGTGGCTTCACTGTTAGGTCGTCTGCCAACGCCGGATGAGTATCAGCAATTTATGGCGCAGGTGGATAAAACTGCCAGCGACACTTATCGCTATCTCAACTTCGACCAGCTGACCCAGTACACCGATAAAGCTGACGGCGTGATTTTCCAGACTGCGGTCTGATTCACTGACCAGCAGCAGTAAAAAGGGGCGATGATTCGCCCCTTTTTTTCGTCTGTGCAACGGCAACCGGTGCGATGAAAAGCTGGATTTCGCCGGACAGCCTGCAATAATGCGCCACTTGTCACACTTTGCCGTTGGGGCAGCGCTGACACTGATAACGTGACGCGATGATGTTGAGAGGAACGGGCGATGGAATATGAATTTTTACGCGATGTGACCGGCCAGATTAAGGTGCGCATGTCGATGGATCACGAAGCGGTCGGCCACTGGTTCAATGAAGAAGTCAGGGACGATCCCGGCCTGCTGGATGAAGTCGAAGCGGCGATTGAAGATGTGAAAGGCAGCGTGCGGCAATGGCAGCGCGTCGGCAGCGAATACACTATCCTGCTGGACGAGGAAGAGGTGATGATCCGTGCCAATCTGCTGGCGCTGGAAGATGACGGCATGGAGGAGGGGATGAACTACTACGACGAAGAGAGCCTCTCATTCTGCGGCATTGAAGATTTTCTGCTGGTGATCGCTGCTTATCGCCAGTTTGTGAATCAGTACGGTAATAAAAGCCGGGCGACCTGAGCCGCCCGGCCGGTTAACTGAGAGACGCCCCGCCACACAGCACCAGCTGCTGTCCGGTCATCGCCGCTGCGGCAGGCGTGAGCAGAAAATGCACCAGCCCGGCCACTTCCTCCGGCTGAATAAAGCGGCCAATTGGCGGCAGCCTCGGCGGTGAGCTGCCCCGACCCGGCTGTTGCAGCATCGGCGTGTCGGTTGCGCCAGGCGCCACAATATTGGCGGTAATGCCGCGCGGTGCCAGTTCTGCCGCCCAGCTGCGCACCATCCCGATCATTGCGGATTTGGTCGCCACATACTGACTGCGTCCTGCCGCTCCGCCTGAGGTGCGGCTGCCCAGCAGCACAATCCTGCCGCCACTGGTCATCCGTGGCGCGCAGTGATTAGCCAGTTGCTCCGCCGCTGCCACATGCAACTGCCATAAGCGCGCGCTGGCGTGGAGATCGAGTTCACCCAGCGGCGCAGCCTGCATCATGCCTGCCGCGTGTACCAGCGCCTGGGGCACCGGCAGTCGGGCTAACACCTTCTGTAAGGCGGCGGCATCACTGACATCCACCTGATAACTCTGCAGGGCCGGATGCTGCCGCGTCAGCGCCGAGCGACTCAGGCCGATCACCTGCCAGCCCTCCACCAGCAAGCGGTCAACAATCGCCTGGCCGATGCCTGAACTGGCACCGGTGACCAGCGCCATTTGGTCAATCACGCGCGACCTCCCGCCACCCACGACTCTTCAACGCGAACATACTTGATTGCCTGACGATAAAAGGTATAGGCGATATGCAGTTCACCGCCGGCTCCCTGTTTGATGCTTGGATAAGAGAATTCACGGTTCAGCTTCTGCTGTGAATTATTGGTCATGCAGTAGCCATCGCCTTCATCCAGATTACGCTGCAGCGGCCAGCTTTTGCCGCCGTCATGCGAAATCGCCAGCGTCATGGGCGCGCGCGGTGCACCCCAGAAGGCCGTTCGCGCGCCGTGTGCCACTGGCTGGGCGGCGACAGCTACCTCATCATCCTCATCTTCAATTTCGTCATACAGCGACAGCCGCCGCTCACTCGCGCCTTGCGCGCTCATCGCATTGAACACCAGCGCCAGATGACCATTGCGCAGCGTGGTGACCTGAATCGATGAGTTATTGTTAGGCAGCGACAACGGCTGTGGGGCACTCCAGCTTTCGCCCTGATCGACGGAGCGGCTCTGGTAAATATGATCGGCCCAGCGGCTGCGATAGAGTGCCAGCAGCGTGCCGTCATCCAGCAGCGTGACGTTCATGTGGACGCAGCCAGTGCTGTCCGGGACCTCAACATCACGCCAGCTTTGCCCCTTGTCCTCAGAGATTTTTACCGCGCTGATATCATAACTGCCGACCCACTTTTCACCTGGCCGGGTCAGGCAGTAAAACACCGGCAGCAGCCAGTTACCGTTGGGCAGCACCACCACCGGCTGGCGGATAAAGGTGCCCGGCTTATCCAGCAGTGTGGCGATGGCACCCCAGCTGCGGCCTAGATCGTGCGACTGACGATAGCGTACAATCGCGGTGTCCTGATTCCCCGATTTTTGCGCGGTCCACAGCAGCCACAGCACCTGATCCGGGTCGAGGAACAGCACCGGATTTTGTTCCGAACGGCTCGGATCGTCCGACAGTTGTTGCGCCTCGCTCCAGCGAGAGCTGCCTTCTGCCAGCCGCGAACACCAGATCGAAATATCGGCGATGCCTTCCTGGGTACCGCCAAACCAGACGCAGAGCAGATCGCCATTGGGCAGCGGCAGCAGATTGGCGGCATGGTTTTGCGGGCAGGACGATGGCAGCATCGCCACCTGTTGCGCGCTATCCTGCGGGTGCGGCGCCAGCTGGCCGGTGCGTTCGACGGTGACGGTTTCCTGAGTCATATTAGGCTCCACTGTTTTGTGCATTGCGTTGCGTATTGGGCTGAGACTGGCGTGACGGGATGCAGCGGTCAATCACCATGATGATCGCCGGCGTCGCCAGCGCCACGTACATATTATCGATGCCGAATGGGTTACCGAGGATGAACCACACCGACGTCGCCAGACAGGCGCCGATCAAACCGGCATTGGCACCGCGGGTGCTTTTAAACCACGGCAGGTAGAACGCCATGATCGCCACCACGGTAATCGACAGACGAATGGCGCGGGTAAAGAATGACAGCTTCAGCACTTCCGGGAAGAACAGCACGAACAGCAGCGGGAAGAAGCCGATAGCGATTGAGATCCAGCGCGTCATTTTAAATTCACGCTCCGGGGTCGGATTGCGGTAGGGCACGTAAAAGTCCTTCACCACCAGCGAGGCGATCGCCAGCGCCACGGTACCGACGCTGACGAAGATCGACGCTACCAGCGAGGTGGTGACAATGCCCGCCAGCCACGGTGACATATCCTGCAGAAACACCGGCAGCGCATACAGGCTTTTGATATCAGGATGGGCAAATTTCGCCGCCACGCCAATCAGTGCCATCGCCAGACCAATCGGCAGGCAGAAAAAGAAGGCGACCCAGGTGGCACGCTTCGCGGACTTCACATCTTTGGTCGATGAGATCGCCTGGATCACAAACTGGGTACAGAAGATCGATCCGACCGTCCCGATCAACCACGCCACAATGGTACTGGCCCCGACGTGACCATCCCACGTCCAGTAGAACGCCGGCATTTTTTCGATCATTGGTGCTACGCCGCCGGTCATCTTCAGCGCCACGAAGAGGATTATCAGGATCCCGGCATATTTGAGCGCGCTGTGCAGCAGCGTGACCCACGCGACCCCTTTCATCCCGCCGAAGGCAAAATAGAAGGTGCTGACCACTGCTGTGATAAAGGCCGCCTGCGTCAGGTCGATTTTCAACACGGTTGAAATGGCCGCTGCGCCGCTGATGTAGTTGCCGACGTTCACCAGCAGCAGCGCATAAATCATGATGAGAGAGATGATATTTTTGGTTGAGGTGCCATATTTCTCGGCAATCGCGCCCGAAATAGTGATTTTGCCAGTGTTATAGATGCGTTTCACCAGGATCAGACCAAACAGCGGGAAGCCGATCGCCGCACCAATCACCGACCACGAGGCGGCAAAGCCATCTTCAAAAGCCGCCTGGGCGGTGCCAATGGTCGACTTGGCGCCGATATATTCTGACATCAGCATCACGCCGACGATAAATGCCGGCATCGCGCGTGAGCCTTCCATAAAGTCACCGCTGCTTTTGCTGCGCAGCCGCCAGGTCAGCCAGGTGGTAAACAGGATATAGGCGACCACCATGCCAACGATCAGCAGGGTGCTCTCAGTAGAAAATGCTTTCATCATGACCTCGATTGTTCTGGCAGATGGCGACCATCAGGTTCGTTCTCATCTGACCGGTAGGATACAAAGATGATGGTCGTTCCCCGGCAGGGCAGGCTGACGACACGCCAAAAGGTGATGAGTCATTGGTGCCAGCCGCGAGCGGTTCGCGGTGTCGTTTCAGGACCTCACCCCGGTCCTGCCGAAGACGCAGGGCATCCGCCCTGCTGGCGATTACTGCAGGTACTGATTGACGATCTGGCGGATCTGCTGCTGCTGATCGGCGCTGAACTGCACCGCATAGCGGCTGTCACCTACGTCAAAGCCCAGCAGGCTGACCGCCTTTTTCACCGCAGCAGGAGAGAAGCCGATGTTATAGAGATCGGTGCGTAAACCGGTGACGCGCTCCTGTGCCTGATGCGAACCGGCAATATCGCCGGCGTTAAACTGCGCCCAGATGGCGTTGATCGCCTCGGGCGCCACGTTTGCCAGCCCGGAAATGCAGGCGGAGCAGCCATCGACGAACCCCTGATGAATCAGCGAGTCGGGGCCGTTCAGCACATCGAAGTGATCGATGCCGTCGGCAGCCTGCAGGAAGCCACTCAGACTCTGGTAGCTGCCGGCTGAATCTTTGATACCGATGATGTTCGGATGTGCCGCCAGCGTCCTGACGGTGTCAGGCTGCAGAGTATTGCCGGTACGCGCCGGGATGTTGTAAAGGAACAGCGGCACCTCAAGCGCGTCTGCAACGGCGTGGTAATGCGCGATCAGCTCCTGCTGCTTTAACGGCACGAACCATGGCGTAATCACCGAGACGGCATCAACGCCCAGCCTGGCGATCTGCTTACCGAGGCGGATGGTTTCACGGGTTGATATCTCGCCGATGTGCGCCACCACCGGCGCACGGCCGTTGACTTCATCGACGCAGGTTTCGGTGACCGCGATCTTCTCCTGCTGATTCAGCACAAAGAATTCTCCGTTGGTGCCGCCGCAGAAAATACCGTTACCGGCATCGAGCTGGCGTCGCACCTGCTCACGCTGGGCAGCCGGATTAAACTCACCGTCGCGATCAAAAGTGGTAACGATGGCGGTCAGTACCCCGGTTATTTTTTTGTTCATGGCAATCCTCATTGCGCCGGGTGAGAAGGAAACAGCGTCAGGTAGACTGCGCGCACATCGTCCGCCGTCACGGCCAGCGGCACGTTTTTCATCAGGCGCTGCACGTCGAGCGCCGCATCGACTAAATAGGGCAGGTGATCCGGGCTGATGCCCAGCGCTTCCAGGCTGGCCGGCAGCTGCAGGCGCTGAACCAGTGCGCTGAAGTAATCGACCAGCGCATGAGATTTCTGCTCCTCGCTTAAGCCGGTATCAGCCTCGGGCAGCAGATCGTAAGCCTGAGCAAATTTGCTCACCGCCGCGGGCCGGACAAAGCGCATGCAGGGGGCCAGCAGAATGGCATTGGCAACGCCGTGCGGCAGATGATATTTGCCGCCGAGCGGGTAGGACATGGCGTGGACCAGGTGCGTCCCGGCGTGGGCAATCGATGCACCACCGTAGTATGAGGCCCACAGCATCTCCAGTCGCGCCGCTAAATTGTGTGGTTCACGTAACGTGGTTTCGAGGCTGGCGAACAGCTTCTTCATGCCGATCAGCGCATAGTTATCGCTCACCGGATTGGCGACCGTGGCGGTGAAGCACTCAATCAGATGGCACAGCGCATCAATCCCGGTGGATGAAGCAATATGCGGCGGCATGCTGGTGGTGAGTTCCGGCACCAGCGCGACCCAGTCGGGCAACATCACCGGTGAAATAATGCCAACCTTGGTCTGTTTCTCCGGAATCGCCAGAATCGCATTCGGCGTGGCCTCCGAGCCGGTCCCGGCGGTGGTCGGAATCAACAGCGAGCGAACGCGGCGCTGCGGTTTCTCGCCTGCCAGCAGCGCATCCAGTGACGGCGCATCCCCGGCGCACAGCACTGACAGCAGCTTAGCGACATCCAGCACGCTGCCGCCGCCGATGCCAATCACCAGTTCAACCTCCTGCGCTGGCAGGGCGCTGACAATCGCCGCCACATCATGCTGACCTGGCTCTGGCGGAACGCTGTTCACCACACTGAGTCCGGGGATCTGCTGCCGGAGTTGTCCCACCAGTGCCTGCACGGCGGGAATGGCTTCAATGTTGTTATCGGTTACCACTAACGCTGTCGTGATGCCGTCGAGCAGATAGCGCATGTCGTTCAACGTCTGATAGCCGCTGATCACCGTGCTGTTGATATTCATCTCACACCCTTGTTGGTAATTTCTGAAGCAATGATTGATATCGCTCAGAGTAACGCTGACGTAATCCCCTTGCTGTGGCTAATTTTATAGGACATATCGATTTCGATTAATTTGATCTTGCTCACATATAATCAATCATGATTGAATATAATCAATTGCAGCGGCAATAGCCTGACAGGAGAGACGATGAGTTCGTCATGGTGGAAAACCCCGGTAGTGGTCATCGCCGATGACTTTACCGGAGCCAATGATGCAGGCAGTGGGCTGGCACAGGCCGGTGCCCGGGTTCAGGTGCTGTTCAGCCCAACGACGCCTGCAGATAGCGAGGCAGCGGATGTCTGGGTAATCAGCACCGACAGTCGGGCAGTCACGCCCGTGGTGGCGGCAGAGCGGATCACTGAGGCGGTGGGCCACTACGCTCCGCAGATTGCGCAGGGCTGGCTGTTTAAAAAGATCGACTCCACGCTGCGGGGCAATGTCGCTGCTGAACTGCGGGCGGCGCTGGCAGCCAGCGGTAAACGTCTGGCGCTGGTAGCACCGGCCGTGCCGTACCTCGGCCGCACTACGCGTGCCGGTCAGGTCTGGCTTGGCGATCGTTTGCTGACGGATACCGAATTTGCCAGCGATCCCAAAACCCCCATCGTCAGCGCCAGCGTGCTTCAGCAACTGCACATCGACGGGGATCAGATCGATCTCGCCACCCTGCGCAGCGATCGGCTTGAGCAGCGCTTAACGGACGCCCGCGGCGTGCTGGTGGTCGATGCTGAAAACGACACTGACCTGGCTCGCCTGATGGCAGCCGCGGCACGGCTGAGTGAAAAACCGCTGCTGGTGGGTGCGGCAGGCTTAAGCGAGGCACTGGGCCGCCATCTCGCCGCCCGGCCTGCGCCGTCGTCATCGGCGGAAAGGAGAGTTAGCGGTACGGCGGTTGACGCAGGTGTCCACGCAGCACGACCGGTACTGGCGGTTATCGGCTCGATGAGCAGCCGCGCACAGCAGCAGATCGCCACGCTGGCGACCCAGCGGCAGGTGACGGTGGTGGATGTTGATATCCGTCAGCTGTTCCGCCAGCCCGCCTGGCCCGATGCAGCGGACTGGCTGGGACAAGCCACAGCGGCGCTACGTCAGGGACGACATACGGTGATCCGCACCTGTCAGCATGCTTCACAGCGGCATGAGATTGAAATGCTCTGCCAGCAGTTTCAGCTGACGCGCCAGCAACTGGGCGAAGCGATTTGTCAGTTGCTCGGTGAGATGACCCGCACGTTGTGTGACAGCCAGCTCCCGCATGCGCTCTATCTGTCTGGCGGCGACGTGGCGATTGCCGTCGCTCAGGCTCTGGGTGCCAGCGGATTTCAGATTCAGGGCCTGGTGGCGGGCTGTGTGCCGCACGGGGTTCTGCTTAACAGTGAATTTACCCTGCCGGTGATGACCAAAGCCGGTGGCTTTGGTGATGAAAACACCCTGGTAGCAGCCATTGGTTTTATTGAGGAGAAGTCGAGTGAGTAAAATTATTGCGGTCACCATGGGCGATCCGGCGGGCATCAGCCCGGAAATCATTATCAAATCGCTGTTGGAAGGTGAGTTGAATGGCGTGCCAGCGGTGGTTGTCGGCTGCGCTGCGACGCTGCGGCGGATTATGGCGATGAACATTACGCCACAGGCGGAACTGCGGATTGTGGATCGGGTGGCATCGGCCCACTTTGCGCCCGGCATCATTAACGTGATCGATGAACCGTTAGCCGATCCTGAAGCGCTAAAGCCAGGTATGGTGCAGAAGCAGGCGGGCGATCTGGCGTGGCGCTGCGTGAAGCGCGCCACCGAACTGGCGCTGGCGGGCGAGGTACAAGCTATTGCCACCGCGCCACTCAACAAAGAGGCGCTGCACGCGGCGGGTCATCTCTATCCGGGTCACACTGAACTGCTGGCGCACCTGACCGGCACTCAGGATTACGCCATGGTGCTCTATACCGATAAGCTGAAGGTCATTCACGTCACCACCCATATCGCGCTGCGTAAATTCCTCGATACCCTGAGCCGTTCACGCATTGAGACGGTGATCGGCATGGCGGACACCTTCCTGCGTCGGGTCGGCTTTACCCAGCCGCGCATCGCCGTGGCGGGCGTCAATCCGCACGCCGGTGAAAATGGCCTGTTTGGTGATGAGGAAATGACTACGGTCGCCCCGGCGATTGCGGCAATGAAAGCACAGGGCATCGCGGTGTCGGGCCCCTGTCCACCGGATACGGTATTCCTGCAATGTCAGGAAGGGCAGTACGATATGGTGGTGGCAATGTACCACGATCAGGGACACATTCCGCTGAAGCTGCTGGGATTCTACGATGGGGTGAACATCACTGCGGGCCTGCCGTTTATCCGCACCTCGGCGGACCACGGCACGGCGTTTGATATCGCCTGGACAGGTAAAGCGAAGTCTGAGAGCATGGCGATCTCTATCAAACTCGCGATGCAGCTCGCATAGGGAAATATGAAGGGACAGAGCCGTCTTGACCAGATTATGGATTACCTGAAAAGCCATAATCTGGTGACTGTTGAGCAACTGGTCAGTGCGATTTCCGCCTCGCCGGCCACGATTCGACGTGATTTGATTAAGCTGGATAAAGAAGGGGTGATCAGCCGCAGTCATGGCGGCGTCACCCTCAACCGGTTCATTCCTACGCAGCCGACCACGCTGGAAAAAATGCAGCGTAATCTGGCGGAAAAGCAGGCGATAGCCGCCTGTGCTGCCAGCTTTGTTCAGGCGGGCGACGCGGTGGTGCTGGATGCCGGTACTACTATGCTGGAACTGGCGCGCCAGCTGACCCATCTGCCGCTGCGGGTGATTACCGCCGATCTGCACATTGCGCTGTTTTTATCGGAATTCAGGCAGATTGAGGTAACGATTATCGGTGGCCGCATCGACGACTCCAGCCAGTCCTGTATTGGCGAACATGGCCGTCGACTGTTGCGCAGCATCAATCCGGATATCGCCTTTGTCAGTTGTAATTCATGGAGCCTTGAGCGCGGCATTACTACTCCAACCGAGGAGAAAGCCGGGCTGAAGCACGATCTGCTGGCCAATGCCGGGCGTCGGGTGTTGCTGGCGGACAGCAGTAAATATGGTTCCTGGTCGCTGTTTTGCGCCGCGCCGCTGGAGAGCCTGACCGATATTGTGACCGATGAGCGGCTGGAAGAGGCTGCCCGGCATGGGCTGCGGGAGCGTGGGATCGGCTTGTTGCTGACGGCATAACCGCCAGCGGCAACAACGGTAAGCGGCGGCTGCCAGACACAGCGCGCCGCCCGCAAGGATTACAGCGTCTTCAGACCCACAGACGGGATATTTCTGCCGTAATAAATTTCACGCATCTCTTTCCACAGCAGGTCGGTAATCCGTTTATGCTCCTGTGGGCTGAGATCTTCAGGTTTGGTATTAAACAGGTAGTGCTTCAGATCGAACTCTTTCAGCAACATCTTGGTATGAAAGATGTTTTCCTGATAAACGTTCACATCCACCATGTCATACATCGCTTTCATATCTTCCGACATGAAGTTCTGGATCGAGTTTATTTCGTGATCGATAAAGTGCTTCATCCCCTTCACATCACGGGTAAACCCGCGCACCCGGTAATCGACCGTGACGATGTCAGATTCCAACTGGTGAATCAGGTAGTTCAGCGCTTTGAGCGGTGAAATCACGCCGCAGGTAGAGACTTCAATATCGGCGCGGAAGGTACACAGTCCGCCTTCCGGATGACTTTCCGGATAGGTGTGTACGCAGATATGACTCTTATCCAGATGGGCCACCACCGAATTCGGTAACGGGCCAGGGTGTTCCGAGTTATCGATATCTTTCGGATCGATCGGTTCTTCGCTGACCAGAATGGTGACGCTCGCGCCCTGCGGCTCATAATCCTGGCGCGCAATGTTCAGCACGTTGGCACCAATGATCGAGCAGGTCTCGGTCAGAATTTCGGTCAGACGGTTGGCGTTATATTGCTCATCAATATAGGCAATATAACCATCACGTTCAGCTTCAGTATTCGCATAGCAAATATCGTAAATACAAAAACTCAGGCTCTTAGTCAGGTTGTTGAAGCCATGTAGTTTTAGCTTTTGCAATTTCACTCACCCCCTTAGAAATGTGCCATCAGCGCGTGGCGGATAACGCATTCAACAGATATTGCGGCAGGGCAAAACTGCCGGTATGGATTGCCGGTGTGTAGTAACGGCAGGTCAGGCCAGCGGCCTCGAAACGCGCCTGTAACGTCGCGCTATCGAGCTGGCGCAGCGCCGGATTGTCACTGGCCCAGGCAAAGGTCATGATGCCGCCATAATAGGTCGGAATCGCCGCCTGATAGAAGCTGACATCGGCAAAATAGTGACCCAGTTTGCGATGGCTGTTGACCGCTTCGTCCTGCTGCAGGAAGCAGACGCCATTCTGCGCCACAAAGATGCCATTTTCATTAAGGGCCGCTTTGCAGCCGGCATAAAATTCTGAGGTAAACAGACTTTCGCCAGGACCGATCGGATCGGTGCAGTCCGAGATGATGACATCGAATTTTTCGCGGGTCTGGTTAACAAAGTTAACCCCGTCGTCGATCACCAGGGTAAAGCGCGGATCGTCATAGGCACCGGCGCTGTGGTTCGGCAGATACTGACGGCAGAACGTCACCACGCCCGCATCAATCTCCACCATGGTGATCTTTTCGATCTGCGGATGACGTGACACTTCGCGCAGCATTGCGCCATCACCGCCGCCGATAATCAGCACGCTTTTCGCCGCACCGTGCGCCAGCAGAGGAACGTGGGTCATCATTTCATGATAGATAAATTCGTCGCGCTCGGTGGTCTGTACCACACCGTCCAGCGCCATCACGCGACCCATCGCGGCATTTTCGAAAATGATTAAATCCTGATGCGCAGTTTTCTCACGATAGAGCTGTTTATCAATCGTGAAATACTGGCCAAAACCGGCATGAAGGGTTTCATACCACATTTCATTTTGGGCCATGGTGGGGCTCTCCTCTGATGACATCGCCATGAAAATGGGCGGCACATCATAGCTAACTCTGACCGTGGTTGCACGGTCAAATGTCCAGCAGAAGAGAGGGGAGAGGGTTATCTGACGTAGGCCAGCAGACTCAGCGAATCACGCGCCAGCGACTTGCATTTTTTATCGTTAGTGATGGCGATGCCGCTCAGGTCACGATAGCTCTCTTCACCCAGCGCCTTCATGTTGTAATTGCTGTAGTTGCTTAAATCCCAGCGGTTCTGCTGAGCAAAAAACACCAGCGCTTTACGAATCTGCGCATCCGGCAGATCCTGATAGCCGCAATCATTTTTCAGATAGACGAACACCGCCGTCAGATCGGCCAGATCTTCCGCTTCGGATTCGCTCAGGGCAAAACTGGTGGAGGAGAAGCCAAGGAGTCCCGTCAGCAGCAGGATCTTAATGCTTTGCTTCATAATCGTTCTCTTCAATGGATATTGTTAATGACGTTAGCACAGTTGCTATCAGGTTTTCGATTAATTTGCCGTACCGTGCGGCTCTCCGGCTTTTTTCGGCTCATTCTGGCGGGTAACACTTGACCTTCCCATAAGGTCAGGGTTTAGGCTGTCTGCTCTCATGCCACAAGGATGATCACCATGCAACGTCGCCATTTCCTGAAACTCACCGCCGCCCTGAGTGCCGCCGGGGCGCTGCCGCTCTGGAGCCGCTCGCTGATGGCCGCCAGCCGCCCGCTGCTGCCCGTTCCCTCGCTGCTGACGCCGGATGCTAACGGCCAGTACACGCTGACCGCGATGCAGGGTACCAGTCAGTGGAATGGCAAAGCGGTGCCGACCTGGGGCTATAACGGCAATTTGCTCGGTCCGGCGATCCGGCTGCAAAGCGGCAAGCCCGCCACGGTGAACATTCATAACCGGCTGAATGAAGCGACAACGCTGCACTGGCACGGGCTGGAGATCCCTGGCGCGGTTGACGGCGGGCCGCAGGCCAGCATCGCTGCTGGCGACACCCGGCAGGTCTCTTTCACGCCCGATCAACCGGCAGCAACCTGCTGGTATCATCCGCATCTGCACGGGAAAACCGGTCATCAGGTGGCACAGGGACTGGCGGGGCTGATCCTGCTGGAAGATAACGAGATCGGCAAACTGCGGCTGCCTACTCAGTGGGGCGCGGATGACGTACCGCTGATCTTTCAGGACAAACAGCTGACCCAGGATGGCAGCCGCATCGATTACCAGCTGGACGTGATGCGCGCTGCGGTCGGCTGGTTTGGTGACATGATGCTGACCAATGGCGTGCAATATCCGCAGCAAGCCGTACCGCGCGGCTGGCTGCGGTTGCGCTTACTCAACGGCTGCAATGCCCGTTCGCTGGACATCGCCGCCAGCGATCGGCGTCCACTCTATGTCATCGCCAGTGATGGCGGACTGCTGGCAGAGCCGGTCAGGCTGGAATCACTGCCGATGCTGCCGGGCGAGCGCTTTGAAGTGATGATCGATACCGGGGATGGTAAGGCTTTTGATCTGGTGACTCTGCCGGTCGGGCAGATGGGCATGACGCTGGCACCGTTCGATCAACCGCTGCCGCTGGTGCAGATTTTACCGCTGCGGGTGATGGCCAGCGGCACGCTGCCGGATCGGCTGGCAACGCTGCCGCCGCTGCCGAAAACCGAGGGGCTGACCAGTCGCTGGCTACAACTGATGATGGATCCTCAGCTGGATCAGCAGGGGATGCAGGCGCTGATGCAGCGCTACGGTGACAAGGCGATGGGCAAAGGCGGTCATCCTACGATGCCGATGGCGCACGATAAACCGGTGGTCAGTCACGATCAGCCGATGGATCACAGCATGCACGGCATGGCGCAACCGGCCGGTTACGATTTCCGTAGCGGCAATAAGATCAACGGCCAGGCATTCAATATGACCCAGCCGTCATTCGCGGTAAAACTGGATGAAACGGAACAATGGACCATTTCCGGCGAGGGTGACGCGATGCTGCATCCGTTCCATATTCACGGTACGCAGTTCCGTATCCTGTCAGAGAACGGCAAACCACCGGCGCCGCATCGTCAGGGCTGGAAAGACATGGTGAATGTCGACGGCTGGCGCAGTGAAGTGCTGGTGCGCTTCAGTTACGTCGCCGCCGCCGAACATGCCTATATGGCCCACTGTCATCTGCTGGAGCATGAAGATACCGGCATGATGCTCGGGTTCACCGTCAGCTAAATCAGGCCTGATCCAGCGCCAGCCTGATATCTTCAATCAGGTCACCCGCGTTCTCAATACCAATCGACAGCCGCACCGTGGCGTCAGTGATGCCGATACGCTGACGCACCGCCTGCGGCACACCGGAGTGCGTGGTGCTGCCGGGATGGCTGGCGAGCGACTCGGTGCCGCCAAGGCTGACCGCCTGCTTGAACAGCGACAGGGCGTTGAGAAAACGGAAGGCTGCCTGCTGGCCGCCAGCTATATCAAACGAGAAGGTCGAACCGGCTCCGCTGCACTGCTCGCGGTAGGTTTTGCCTTCTGCACTCGCTTCATCCAGATAAGGCAGCCAGTGCAGTTTCGCCACTTTAGGATGATCGCGCAGGAAGGCGGCCACCGCTTCGGCGTTGTGAAACGCTTTCTCCATTCGTAGCGACAGCGTTTCCAGCGATCGGCTGATCATCCAGCTGGAGTGCGGATCGAGCTGAGTGCCGATAGCACTGCGCAGCGCCCGGACCTGCCCCATCAGCTTTTTACTGCCCATCGCCGCACCGGCAATCAGGTCGGAATGGCCGCCAACGTATTTGGTCAGCGAGTAGAGCGACAGGTCCGCGCCCAGCGTCAGCGGCTGCTGAAACAGCGGGCCGAGCAGGGTGTTGTCGCAGGCGATAATCGGACGTGAACCCTGCTGCTGGTCGATCTCATCGGCGATCCGCGCCATCAGACGGATGTTCACCAGGTTATTGGTCGGGTTGGCCGGCGTCTCGATCAGGATAATCGCTACCCGACCCAGCGCCATCGCCTGCTGCGCCGCCTCCCGCACTTTGGCCTCGTCATTGCCGTCGCTAAAGCCGACCGCCTTAATCTCCAGATTGTGCAGCGTCTTGCTCAGCAGCGTTTCGGTACCGCCATACAGCGGCTGAGAATGCAGAATAACCTCACCCGGCCGGGCAAAGGTCAGCAGGGTAGTGGCGATTGCTGACATACCGGAAGAGAACAGCGAACAGCTCTCCGCCTGCTCATAGACCGCCAGCCGATCTTCAACGATTTCACTGTTGGGATGGTTAAACCGCGAATAGACCAGTCCACCCGATTTGCCTTCTGGCGGTTCACGCCGGCCTGACACATAGTCAAAGAAATCCCGTCCCTCTTCAGCGCTGTCAAACACAAAGGTTGAGGTCAGAAACACCGGCGGCTTTACCGCGCCTTCAGAGAGGCGAGGGTCATAGCCGTAATTCAGCATCTGGGTTTCAGGATGCAGCGGGCGATCGCCGATGTGGGTTTTTTTACTTGATGATGAAGTCATTGAGATCTCCGGCCAGCGGCACGAGTGGAGTAACGATATGTTGGATAAAGGCTACCATGCAGCGAATCATGCTGGTAAATGCCAGAAAGTTCTAAGGTAATGCGCATTTGCACCGCCCCTCGCCGGGGCGCAATAATTTTCACCACGGTATCGTTTGCTTTAAGGCTGGCGCAGCCGCCGCGCTACTCTCTATGATAGACTTCGTGGCTTTTCTGACGTAACCGGGCTGAAAGCAATGAAACACACTGTTGAAGTGATGATCCCTGAACAGGCAATCGCCGCGCGCATCGCTGAACTGGGCAAAGAGATTAACGACCATTACCGTGACAGCGGCAGCGATATGGTGCTGGTGGGGCTGCTGCGTGGCTCTTTTATGTTTATGGCCGACCTGTGCCGCGCGATTGATGTCCCGCACGAAGTCGACTTTATGACCGCGTCGAGTTACGGCAGCGGCATGTCCAGCAGCCGCGATGTGAAAATCCTGAAAGATCTGGATGAAGATATCCGTGGCAAAGATGTGCTGATCGTCGAAGATATCATCGACTCCGGCAACACTCTGAGTAAGGTGCGCGAAATCCTGCAGCTGCGTCAGCCAAAATCACTGGCGATCTGTACCCTGCTGGATAAGCCGGAACGCCGTGAAGTAGAGGTCAACGTTGAGTACGTCGGCTTTGCCATCCCGGATGAGTTCGTGGTTGGGTTTGGTATCGACTATGCGCAGCACTATCGCCATCTGCCGTATATCGGCAAAGTGGTGCCGATCGAATCCTGAGTACAGCGCACCGCACATTCTTCCAAGGCCAGCACCGCCTGCTTCGTGTAGGCTGTGTCGCGCCTGACTCCGCTTATTTATCGCTATTCAACAGATTAGCGATGCCGTGACGGTAGCGTTGTTCAAGGATTTCGCGGCTGTTTGCCGTAACATCAAGGTTACGCAGGCAGCCGTCCTGAATGCCGTAAACCCAGCCATGCAGTGAGACATTCTGCCCGCGTTTCCAGGCAGATTGCAGCACGGTCGAGTGTCCCAGGTTATAGACTTGTTCAACGACGTTGATTTCGCACAGTTTATCCAGACGTTTATCCGGCGGGAGTTCCCCCAGCAACACGCTATGCTTGTACCAGAGGTCACGGATGTGCAGCAGCCAGTTGTCGATCAACCCCAGTTCCGGGTTATCCATCGCCGCCTGCACGCCGCCGCAGCCATAATGACCACACACAATGACGTGTTCAACTTCCAGCACTTCGATGGCGTATTGCACCACGGAAAGACAGTTGAGATCGGTGTGAATCACCAGATTGGCGACGTTGCGGTGGACAAACAGTTCACCCGGTTCCAGTCCGGTCAGACGTTCGGCGGGGACGCGGCTGTCAGAACAGCCAATCCACAGGAAGCGCGGTTTCTGAGCCTGGGCGAGCCGCTCAAAAAAGCCGGGATCTTCTTCGACCAGTAATTTGGACCATTCACGGTTATTACTGATCAGGGTATCGATATCTGTCATGGCGTTGAGCGACCGGTTACTGCGCAGAGTGCGTGCGCGTACTATAGGCGAAGGCTTCACAAATTTAAACGGCATTAAATTGCCATCAAAACAGGGTATGGATTCGGAATGACTTATGCACTGGAACTTTCCCGGCTGACCAAGACCTATCCCGGCGGCGTGCAGGCGCTGAAGGGTATCGATCTTAACGTTGAGGCCGGTGATTTTTATGCACTGCTGGGACCGAATGGCGCCGGTAAATCAACCACCATCGGTATTATCAGTTCGCTGGTCAACAAATCTGACGGCAGCGTCCGGGTATTTGGCTACGATCTGGAAAAAGATGTGGTCAACGCCAAACGCCAGCTCGGTCTGGTGCCGCAGGAATTTAACTTCAACCCGTTTGAGACGGTGATGCAAATCGTAGTTAACCAGGCGGGTTACTATGGCGTCGAACGTCGCGAAGCCAATGAGCGGGCGGAAAAGTACCTGAAGCAGCTCGATCTGTGGGGAAAACGTAGCGAACGGGCGCGGATGCTCTCTGGCGGCATGAAGCGCCGTCTGATGATCGCCCGGGCGTTAATGCATGAACCTAAGCTGCTGATCCTCGATGAACCAACCGCCGGGGTTGATATCGAACTGCGACGCTCAATGTGGGTGTTCCTGAAAGATCTCAACGCCAAGGGCACCACCATTATTCTCACCACCCACTATCTGGAAGAGGCAGAAATGCTGTGCCGCAATATCGGCATTATTCAGAGCGGGGAACTGGTCGAGAACACCTCAATGAAAGAACTGCTCTCCAAGCTTAAATCGGAAACCTTCATCCTCGATCTGGCGCCGCGCAGTCCGTTACCGACGCTGGAAGGCTTCCAGTATCGTCTGGTGGATACCTCGACGCTGGAAGTGGAAGTGTTACGGGAGCAGGGTCTGAACAGCGTGTTCAGCCAGCTCAGCGCGCAGGGCGTGCAGGTGCTGAGTATGCGTAACAAAGCCAACCGTCTGGAAGAATTGTTCGTCGGCCTGACGCAGGGAAAAACAGGAGCAAAAGCATGACACATTTGTACTGGGTGGCGCTGAAGAGCATCTGGGCCAAAGAGATCAACCGTTTTGCCCGCATCTGGATCCAGACGCTGGTGCCACCGGTGATCACCATGACGCTCTACTTCATCATCTTCGGTAACCTGATCGGCTCGCGGATTGGTGAGATGCACGGTTTCAGCTATATGCAGTTCATCGTGCCGGGTCTGATCATGATGGCGGTGATCACCAACGCCTATGCCAACGTGGCCTCGTCGTTCTTCAGCGCCAAGTTCCAGCGCAATATTGAAGAGCTGCTGGTCGCACCGGTGCCGACCCACATTATCATCGCCGGTTACGTGGGCGGCGGGGTAGCGCGTGGCGTCTGCGTCGGCATTCTGGTTACCGCCATTTCGCTGTTCTTTGTGCCGTTCCATGTCCACTCCTGGGCCATGGTGGCGGTGACGCTGCTGCTGACCGCGGTGCTGTTTTCGCTGGCCGGCCTGCTGAATGCAGTCTTCGCCCGGACTTTTGATGACATCAGCCTGATCCCGACCTTTGTGCTGACGCCGTTAACCTATCTCGGCGGGGTATTCTATTCCCTGACGCTGCTGCCGCCTTTCTGGCAGGCGGTCTCGAAGCTTAATCCGATCGTTTATATGATCAGCGGTTTCCGTTTCGGCTTCCTCGGTATTAACGACGTGCCACTGGTATTTACTCTGTCGGTGCTGATTGCCTTTATCGTGGTGTTCTATGGTCTGGTATATACCCTGATTCAGCGCGGTCGCGGATTACGTACCTGATTGCCGCTCTCAACAAATCAGCCACGCGGTGAAAACGGCGTGGCTTTTTTTTGACCGTATAAAGACTGGCCGATTTAAGCTGGCGGCCGGTATCTAATTTAACCTTTTAATAACATCTTAATCCCACCCCGGCTGATTATTCTTCCTCTGCTGCTGGCATTAATGCCAGTCTCCGCGGTACTGGCAATAAAATAACCCTAAGTATTATCTGATAATAACCCCTGCTTCCTTTATATCGCGCTGATTTAACTCAGTTAAAAAATTTTTAGGAATTGGATGAATAGCTGGCTGTTGTTTAATTGAAGCCGAGTTAGCAAAATACCGTCAGATTAACGTTATTTCCTTGATCATGGATGGAAATGGGGGAATGTTGAGAGTTCAGTAAGAAAGATGGCCGGTAAATCAGGGCCAGTCTTAATTAAAAGGCAGGAAAAGATGAATCGTATTACGTGGATCGATAATCTGCGGGGATTGAGTATTCTCGCAATCATTTTTTTGCATAGCACTATCGCCGTGCATAATAATGCCGGACACTTTACCGCCTTCAGTAGCCTGTTAAATGAAATGCTTGCACCAGTTCGATTAGGACTGATGTTTTTCGTTTCAGGTTTATTTGTCGATGCGGGATTAAGAAAAGGCCTGGGTCCCTTTTTTAATAATAAGATCCGCAGCATCCTCTATCCTTTCGTGGTATGGGTGATTATTTATGGCGGGTTAAAGATCGTCTTTAGCTCAATGGCCAATACGCCGCAGTCACCGTTGAATATCATTCTGTCCCACCTGACGGGCGGGGGCGATATGACATGGTTCCTGCAGTCGCTGTTTATTTTCTTTGTGGTGATTATCTTTGCCCGTCACCTGCCGTTCCTGCTGGTGTTTGCGGTTTGTATGGGGCTGAGCTGGGGCCTTCCGGCGATCGATCCTGACAGCGTATTCGCCAGCTTCGATAACACCCACGTGAATAAGTCGTTCTACCTGTTCGTTTTCTTCTACCTCGGTGACTACGTGGTAAGAAAACAGGTCGATATTGCGGATAAAGTGCAGCATGGCCCGACGTTATTTATTTCACTGTTAAGCTTTGTGCTGCTCTCCTGCTTGAATATCTTTGTGCTGGAGACCAACTCGCCGGCTTTACTGTCGCCGCTGGCGCTGTTGTCGGTGCCGTTCTTTGTCTGGATTGCGCTGAAGCTGAAGTCGGATCTGGTTTACTACATCGGGGTCAACTCAATCGTCTTTTACCTGTCGCATTATCTGGCGATTCAGTTCTTCAGTAAGATTGTGAAATTTGAAAGCCCGTCAGCCTGGGTAAACGACCTGAAGTTTATCTCCGCTTTTCTGGTGGCGCTGGCGCTGCCGTGGACGCTGTGTCTGCTGAGAAAACGTGGCTGGTTCAACTTCCTGTTTACCATGAAAAAGCCGTCTAAATCGCTCGCCACTAAACCGGTGTAACGACCGTCAGGTCAGCAAAAAAAAGGGCCGCCGATCGCTGATCGGCGGCCCTTTTTTCGATCAGGCAACCTGCACCGGCACCGCTTTCGCCAGCCGCTTCATCTGGTTATCGCCCTCAAAGTAGGCCACTTTAGGCTGCCACTGGCGCGCTTCCGCATCCTCGACCTGCACGTAGGAACAGATGATCAGAATGTCGCCTTCACAGGCGCAGCGCGCTGCCGCCCCGTTGACCGAAATGATTTTGGAGCCACGTTCAGCGGCGATGGCGTAGGTCGAAAAGCGCTGGCCGTTGGTGACGTTGTAAATATCAATCGCTTCATATTGCAGAATGCCGGACGCATCAAGGAAGTCCTGATCGATAGCACAGGAGCCTTCATAGTTGAGGTCCGCCTGCGTAACCTTCACGCGGTGCAACTTGCCTTGTAATACAGTGCGAATCATAGCCAGAAACCTTGTCAGACGAGAAATAAAATGACCTTCAGCGGATGCAGCTTACTGCGTCAGGTCGACAGTTTGATTATCGATTAAACGGGCATTACCCAGCCAGGCCGCCATCAGTACCACGGCGCGCTGGCTGTCAACCGTCAGCGGTTGCAGGGTTTCCGCATCGCAGATGGCCAGGCCATCCGGGCGTAATCCCCGCTCCAGCAGCGTCTGATTGGCCGCTTCGATGATCTCTTCAATGTGGCGCTCGCCGTTAGCCAGCCGCGCCGCCATCTGATTCATTACCTGACTCAGCGCAGGCGCCAGCTTACGCTCGTCAGCGGTTAAGTAGCCATTACGCGAACTCAGCGCCAGGCCATCTTTGGCGCGCACCGTAGGCACGCCGACAATCTCAATGTCAAAGCCCATGTCAGCCACCATCTTGCGAATGATAGCCAACTGCTGGAAATCCTTTTCACCGAAACAGGCAATGTCCGGCTGAACCAGGTTAAACAGCTTGCTGACAATGGTTGCCACGCCGCGAAAATGACCGGGGCGGGTTTCCCCTTCCAGCAGCGAAGAGAGCACCGGCACTTCAACAAAGGTCTGATTCTTCAGGCCGTGCGGATAGACCTCAGCCGGTGACGGGGCGAACACCACATCAACCTGATGGCGGTTCAGTTTCTCGCAATCCTGCTGCAGGGTACGCGGATAGCGCGCCAGATCGTCAGCGCGATCAAACTGCATCGGGTTGACGAAGACGGAGACGATTACGATGTCGCCGCGCGAACGTGCTTCATCGACCAGCGTTAAATGTCCTTCGTGCAGATTGCCCATGGTGGGCACCAGCGCGATGCGCTTACCTTGTTGCCGCCAGCGACGCACTTCACGGCGCAGCATCGGCAGCGTTTCAATGATCAACACGGTTACTCTCCTGAATTACTGGAAGCTGTGCTCTGCCGCCGGGTAGGTTCCGGCTTCGACTTCGGCGATATAGTGGCGAATCGCGGCGCGGATATCGCCGGTCGCGGCGAGGAAGTTTTTAGCAAATTTGGGGATATGCCCGCCGGTCACGCCCAGCGCATCGTGCATTACCAGAATCTGCCCATCGGTTACGTTGCCGGCCCCAATGCCGATCACCGGAATGGAGAGGGCAGCGGTTACGCGCTGAGCCAGCGCAACCGGTACACACTCCAGCACCATCAGCTGTGCACCCGCCGCTTCCAGCGCCAGCGCATCGGTCATCAGCTGCTCTGCGCCTGCCTCATCCCGGCCCTGAACCTTGTAGCCGCCAAAGATATTGACCGACTGTGGCGTCAGACCAAGGTGCCCGCAGACCGGTACCGCACGCTCGGTCAGCATCTGTACTGTCTCTGCCAGCCAGCTTCCGCCTTCCAGCTTCACCATGTTGGCACCGGCACGCATCAGCTGTGCGGCATTGTCGAAGGTTTGTTGTGGTGTGGCATAACTCATGAATGGCAGATCGGCCAGCAGCAGCGCCTGTGGCGCGCCGCGCCGGACGGCGGCAGTATGGTAGGCGATATCGCTGACCGTGACCGGCAGGGTGGAATCGTGGCCCTGCACCGTCATGCCGAGGGAATCACCAACCAGCATCACCTGAATGCCTTCGTTGGCAAACAGGCGGGCAAAACTGAAATCGTAGGCGGTCAGCGTGGCGAATTTTTTGCCGTCGGCTTTCCACTGACGCAGATGGGACATTGTGGTGGGTTTCATGGCGCTCTCAACTCAGAAATTCTGATGGGCGCAGTTTACTGGATAGCGTTAAAGAGCGGAATCGAAGATGTGTGATTGTGTGCTCAGGCGTGCCAGAGACGGATAGCGCTGCTATCCAGCGTGGCAAGCACGGCGCTGAGCGCCCGGCCATCCGGCAGCGTGGCGTCGGGTGCGATTGCCAGCAGCGGCACCAGCATAAAGGCGCGGTTCAGCAGGTCATAGTGCGGCACAATCAGGCGATCGCTGTTAATCACCGCGTCGCCAAACAGCATCACGTCGATATCCAGCGTGCGTGGACCCCAGCGCTCTGCCTTGCGCACCCGGCCATGCTCCCGCTCAATCCGCTGGGTATGATCCAGCAACGCCTCCGCGCTCAGCCCGGTCTCCAGCGCCACGGCGGCGTTAAGAAAGTCAGGCTGATCGGGTGGGCCGTAGGGCGGCGTGCGATAGAACGGCGAGGTGGCGATGCGTTGCGTCTCTGGCAACGCATCCAGTGCGCTCAGCGCTGCATCAACCTGATGCAGCGGATCGGCCAGATTACTGCCTAACGCGAGGTAAACCCGGGTCATGAGGCGTTTTGATTATCGCGACGCGGTGCCGAAGGACGACGGCGTGGACGGCGTGATTTATGCCGCGGTGCCGGATCGTCGCCAAGGTTGTTGAGCATGGTTTTCTGGTGTGGCGGTGCCGCCACCTGGAATTCACCCCACCACTGGCTCAGGCGCAGCAGTTCCGGGTTATTCTCCACTTCAGCGCGCAACGCCAGCAGGTCATACGCGGCGCGGAACTTAGGATGCTCCATCAGTTTCCAGGCACGTTTACCGTGGCGACGCGACATGCGTAACTGAAGCTGCCAGATATCCCGGATCAGCGACGTGATACGTTTCGGGATCGCCAGCGCACGACAGGCTTCATCCAGCGTATCGTTCATCGCCATCGCAAAGGCTTCAAAATAGGTCAGGCCGCTTTCCTGCGCAATGCGTTCGGCCGCTTCAAGCTGCGGATACCAGAACATCGCCGCAAACAGGAAGGCCGGATTGACGCGCATGTCGTTGTGGATGCGGTTATCGGTGTTTTTCAGCACCTGAGCTAGCATCTTCTCCATCAGGCTGTCGCTCTGCTCGGTGAAGTTGCGCGCCAGCGTCGGGAACAACGGCTGGAACAGCTGGTATTCACACAGCTTGAGATAGGTGCTGTAACCGTAGCCAGCCTGCAGCAGCTTAAGCGACTCTTCGAACAGGCGCGCGGGCGGAATATCACGCAGCAGCGAGGCCAGACGCGGGATCGGCTCAGCCGTTTCCGGCGCAATGCTCATGTTGAGTTTGGCGGCAAAGCGCGCAACGCGCAGCATCCGCACCGGATCTTCGCGATAGCGGGTTTCCGGATCGCCAATCAGACGAATGATGCCCTGTTGCAGATCCTGCAGACCGCCAACATAGTCACGGACGCTGAAATCGGCGACGCTGTAGTAGAGGCTGTTGATGGTGAGATCGCGGCGCTGGGCATCATCTTCGATGGTGCCGAAAATGTTGTCGCGCAGCAGCATGCCGCTCTGGGCGCGCTGCGAGCTGTTGCGATCGTCTTCGCTCTCTTCCACCTGGTGGTGACCACGGAAGGTAGCAACTTCAATCACTTCCGGACCAAACATCACGTGCGCCAGACGAAAACGGCGGCCAACCAGGCGACAGTTGCGGAACAGCTTGCGCATCTGCTCTGGCGTGGCGTTGGTGGTGACATCGAAATCCTTGGGTTTTTGCCCCAGCAGCAAATCGCGCACGCCACCGCCTACCAGATAGGCTTCATAACCGGCTTTATTCAGGCGATAGAGCACTTTGAGGGCATTTTCGCTGATGTCTTTGCGTGAGATGGTGTGGCTTTCACGAGGAATGATGGTCATATGACTCTCTGGTTCAACCTCTGCAGGGGCTTCCTCTTCATCACGCTTCAGGACTTTCCGGCAAAAATTAGCTACTCGGGTAAAAATGGGACACCTCGACAGTGGCGTAAAAGGGTGTAGGTAAAATCAGCGGCTAATCATAGCCTGTTGAGAACCATTTGAGAATGCTGTTGTCTCTGCATCCGGTTTCAGGGCGTTGTCCTGGGGCATCAAAGCGATATTCCACTGCGACACCGCGTCAGACAGCAGTTTGTCCTGTGTTAAGTCCTGCCAGCCGCTGGAAACCGGCTGTCCGAGGAAGCGTAACGCCGCGACTAACAGCGGCCGGGCATCGCCATCCGGCAGTGATGGCGCATGATTCTGCTTCGACAACTTATTGCCGTCGTGATTCAGCGCCAGCGGTAAATGCAGATAGTCAGGGACCGGCCAGCCAAACTGCTGATAAAGCGCAATCTGCCGCACTGTAGGCTCAATCAAATCCGCCCCGCGAACGACTTCGGTGACGCCCTGAAAATGATCGTCGACCACCACCGCCAGGTTGTAGGCAAACAGGCCATCGCGCCGGTGAATGATAAAATCTTCCTGCGCCAGTCGCGGGTCCGCCTGCACGTGGCCGCGCAACCGATCGTCAAACGCCAGGACCGGGTTATGCTGCCGCAAACGCAGGGCGGCATTCTCCGGCCCGCGCTGCCGATCGCGGCAGTAGCCATCATAGAAACCGCCGATCTGCTGAATGCGACGACGGGTACAGGTACAGAAATAACTCTGACGATGCTGCTGAAGCCAGGCCAGCGCGTCGCGGTAAGCCTGATGGCGCTGTGACTGCCACAATACCTCGCCATCCCAGGTTAACCCGTAATGTTCCAGCTGATGCAGAATACGCGAGGCTACGCCCGGCACTTCACGTGGCGGATCGATATCTTCAATCCGTACCCGCCAGATACCCTGCTGAGCACGTGCGCTCAGGTAACTGCCTAACGCAGCAATCAACGAGCCGAAATGAAGTTCACCAGACGGGGAGGGGGCGAAGCGACCAATGCAGGAGGCGGTCATAGGCGTTAAACGTGACCACGCAGCGGAAAAACCGGTTGGTGTTCCCCTGCGTGGCAACGTGCTGGACGCGGCATTAGCCGGCCATTTGTTTCTCACGAATTTCTGCTAACGTCTTACAGTCGATGCAGAGATCGGCCGTTGGACGCGCTTCGAGACGGCGGATACCGATCTCAACGCCACAGGAATCGCAATAGCCAAAGTCGTCATCTTCGACTTTCTTCAGCGTCTTCTCGATCTTTTTGATCAGTTTACGTTCGCGATCGCGGTTACGCAGCTCCAGGCTGAACTCCTCTTCCTGCGCGGCACGGTCAACCGGGTCCGGGAAGTTGGCAGCTTCATCCTGCATATGCGATACGGTACGATCGACTTCGTCCCGCAATTGATTACGCCAGGCTTCCAGAATCTTGCGAAAATGGGTCAGCTGCGCGTCGTTCATATACTCTTCGCCCGGCTTCTCCTGATAAGGCTCCACCCCAGCGATGGCGAGAATACTCAGGGACGATGTTTTACGGTTTTGCCCTTCTTGCATGTTGTTTCTCCTGGATAACACGCACTATACCCTTCGACTTTCGTCTTGCAGGTGCGTTGCTGCTAGCCTGCTGTTTGACATCTACGGGGTACATCGATCCCCCATTGGGGAAAAAAACAGGCCGCTATAAATAACAGAAGCAGTCAAGGTTGGCAATTATTCGTGAACACACCTTGACAAGCCTGTGAGGAACAGCGTAATCGGGCCTTAGCATAGAACATTCTTATCACATAAAATTGCAAAAGATATTACAAGCTTACGTTAAGCGGCGTTTTAAGAAACATGCCCGCTGCGGATAAGCCCGCCTGATACGCTAAAACCTCCACGCCTTCCCGCTGCGCCTGGACCAGTTGCTCTGCGTAAGCCACGTCAATGTGACGCGCCGGGGAAACGTCCTCAATCCCCGAGTGCAGAACGGCAAACAACAAAACGGCCCGATGACCTTCTGCCGCGACCATAGCCAGCTCGCGCAGATGTTTCTGTCCCCGAACCGTCACCGCATCCGGAAAATAACCTTTTCCTTCATGTAAAAGGGTTACGGATTTCACCTCAATATAGCAGTTGCGTCGGTCCTGCGCCTTGAGCAGAAAATCAATTCTGCTTTTTTCACTGCCATATCTCACTTCTGCCTGTCGCTGCTGATAACCGGCCAGTTCGGGCAAGCGTTGCTGATCGAGCGCTTCAGCCACCAGCTGATTGGCGCGCAGGGTATTGACGCAGATCCAGTGGCCCTGTTGTGTCTCGGTCAGCTCCCAGCTGTGCGGGTATTTTCGCGTCAGGTTGTCTGAGGTGGAGTACCAGATCCGATCGCCTGGCGTGGCGCAGCCGGTCATGGCACCGGTATTGGCGCAGTGAATCGTCAGGATCTCGCCGGAGGGGGTTTCGACATCGGCCAGAAAACGCTTGTAACGGGCGATCAAGCGAGCGGGTTTGAGGGGCGGAGAAAAATCCATAAGCGTCCTGATTAAGGCTGTAACGGCCAGCTGGCCAGCGCACGATAGCGGGTCCGGCCCTGAGCGAAGTCAGAGGCGAACAGGGAAAACTGCGCGACGCGAAAGCGCCAGTGAAAGCCGCGTGGCGGCAGGGCGACCGGCTGCGTTGCCTGTCGCAATAGCGTGATGTGCGGATGAAACGGCTGCGGGCTCTGATGACAGCCGTGGCGGGCGGCCTGCGCTCGCAACAGGCTGGCCAGTTGCAACAGACCGCGCGGCGCGCGCTGGCAGCCGAGCCACACCACGCCGGGACGTGGCCAGTGACCGGCGTCATCCAGATCAAGATCAAACGCCGGCTGTACAATGCGCGACGCCAGGGTTTGCAGCCGCTGTGCGGTCTCTGGCGTCACCTCGCCAAGAAACGCCAGCGTCAGGTGCAGATTGGCGGCGGCTACCGGGCGGCCCGCCTCGGCGGAAAAGGTATCGGCCCGCCAGCGCACCAGCTGTTGCTGCATCGCGTCAGGCAGGCTGATGGCAAAAAATAAGCGTTGGGTCGACATGGCGCTCTCCGGCAAATATCACGGATGGATGCTACAATGCGCGCCATCTTAGCACAGGCAGAAGCGGAGTTTGCTGTGAGCGATTTACCGGTCAGCGCGGTGCTGCCTGACATCCTGGCGGCACTGAGCCGCGCCTCACAAATCCTGCTGGCGGCGCCGACCGGCGCGGGCAAATCAACCTGGCTGCCGCTGCAGCTATTGCAGCAGGCGGATCTGCCAGGCCGGATCATCATGCTGGAGCCGCGTCGGCTGGCGGCGCGCAACGTGGCGCAACGGCTGGCGGAGCAACTGGGTGAGCAGCCGGGGGGCACGGTCGGTTTCCGGATGCGCGGCGAAAGCTGTGTCGGGCCGCAGACCCGGCTGGAAGTGGTCACCGAAGGGATGCTGACGCGGATGCTACAGCACGATCCGATGCTGGACGGGGTTTCGCTGGTGATCCTTGATGAGTTCCACGAGCGCAGCCTGCAGGCCGATCTGGCGCTGGCGTTGCTGCTGGATGTCCAGCAGGGGCTGCGCGACGATCTGAAGATCATGCTGATGTCAGCCACGCTGGACAATGCGCGGCTGGCGGCGCTGTTGCCAGACGCGCCGCTGATCGTGTCGGAAGGGCGCAGCTATCCGGTTGAACGGCGCTACGCGTCACTGAACACAACCGTGCGTTTCGAGGAAGCCGTGGCGCGTGAAGTGGCGCAGCTGCTGCGCGATGAGTGGGGATCGTTACTGCTGTTTTTGCCCGGCGTGGCGGAGATCGAACGGGTCAGACGCGAGCTGGAATCACGCATTAGCGATGACGTCGATCTGACGCCGCTGTATGGCGCACTGCCGCTGGCGGCGCAGCGTCGGGCGATCCTTCCTGCGGCGCAAGGACGCCGGAAAGTGGTGCTCGCCACCAATATTGCCGAGACCAGCCTGACGATAGAAGGGATCCGGCTGGTGGTCGACAGTGCGCTGGAACGCAGCGCGCTGTTTGATGCCCGCAGCGGCGTGACCCGTCTGCAGACCCAGCGCATCAGCCAGGCCTCCATGACCCAGCGCGCCGGACGTGCCGGGCGTTTAATGCCGGGCATCTGTCTGCATCTGCTGCCACAGGAGCAGGCGTCTCGCGCGGCGGCACAGAGCGAGGCGGAGATCCTGCACAGTGATTTGTCATCGCTGTGGCTCGATTTGCTGCAGTGGGGCTGTACCCAGCCGCAACAGCTACAGTGGCTTGATCTGCCTCCGGCCAGACATCTGGCGGCGGCACAGCAGCAGTTAACCCGCCTTGGCGCGCTGGACAGTCATGGACTGCTCAACACGCTGGGACGGCGGATGGCAGCGCTGGGCTGCGATCCCCGGCTGGCGGCCATGCTGTGCGCCGCCGGTCAGGATGCCGATGCGGTCGCTACTGCCGCGCTGCTGGTGGCGATTCTGGAAGATCCCCCGCGCAGCGGCAGCGCCGATCTGCGCGATGCGCTGCACCGGCCGCAACCGCAGTGGCTGCGTCGGGCGCAGCAGTGGCAGCGACGGCTTAAGGTCAGCGGCGGCCGGGTGGACGACGACCGTTTTGCCGCCTTACTGGCGGTGGGCTTCGGTGATCGGCTGGCGCGCCGGCGTGACGAGAGCGGCCGCTATCAGCTGGCCAACGGCCTGGGTGCCATGCTGGATCAGCAGGATGGTCTGACGCGCAATGCGTGGCTGATCGCTCCGGCGTTGTTACAGGGCAGCACCACGCCGGATGCGCGGATGTTGCTGGCGTTGCCGGTCGACATTGAGGCGCTGTGTCAGCAGCAGCCTGCGCTGATTGAGCGGCGGACTGAAGTCGAATGGGATGAGGAGAAGGGCACCCTGCGCACCCTGCGACGTGAGCAGATTGGCGCGCTGGTGCTGAAAACCCAGCCGCTGGCCCGTCCGGAACCGGCGGTGCTGCAGGCGGCTATTCTGCGCTGGGTGGCGGAAAAGGGGCTGTCGGTGTTGGGCTGGACGCCTCAGGCGGAGCAGCTGCGCCTGCGCATCCAGTGTGCCGCACAATGGTTGCCGGAAGAGCCGTGGCCAGCGGTCGATGACGCCGCGCTGCTCGACAGCCTGCCACAATGGTTGCTGCCGCAGATGTCCGCCGTCCGCGATCTGAAAACGCTGCAATCGGTGGACCTCGTCAACGCGCTATTACATTTACTCACATGGTCACAACGCCAGCGGCTGGATAGTGCGCTGCCAACTCATTACACTGTGCCGACCGGAAGCCGGCTGCCAATCCGCTACCATGCGGACAAGCCCCCGGCACTGGCGGTGCGGATTCAGGAGATGTTTGGCGAAGCCACTAATCCCGCCGTCGCTGAAGGCCGGGTGCCGCTGGTGCTGGAGCTGTTATCGCCGGCGCAGCGCCCGTTACAGATTACCCGCGACCTGGCGGCATTCTGGCGCGGTGCATATCCGGAGGTCCGCAAAGAGATGAAAGGGCGCTATCCTAAACATCCCTGGCCAGACGATCCGGCCACCGCCTTGCCGACAAGGCGCACCAAAAAAATGTCCCCGCAAGGTTGAGGCCGCTGGATCGAATTCAGAGGGTTCTGCCATGCGGAACACCAGAAAGCAGTTAGAGTAGCGGCGCAGCCGTAAGCTATGCCTGGAGAATAAAAGCAATGTCTGGGAACGATCGCGAACCTATTGGGCGCAAAGGTAAACCGTTGCCGCCGCGCAGCAGTGCGCGCCGGGGACGCCGCAGGGATATCGAACAGGATATCGATCAGGATGATTTTAATGATGACGAGGAGGAAGCGCCGGTGCCACGTAAAGGTAAAGGTGGAAAACCGCCGCGCGGCAAACGCCGTTGGCTGGGATGGTTAATCAAGCTGTTCCTGGTGTTTGTTGTGGTGATGGCCGCATGGGGCGTCTACCTCGACTCGGAAATTCGCAGCCGGATTGACGGAAAAGTGTGGCAACTGCCCGCTACCGTCTATGGCCGTATGGTCAGCCTGGAACCGGGTATGGCCTACAACAAAAGTGAAATGGTGGCGCTGCTCGAGGGCACCCAGTACCGCGAGGTGTCACGTATCACCCGCCCTGGCGAGTTTTCGGTTAAAGGCAATACCATTGATTTGTTGCGTCGTCCGTTCGATTTCCCCGACAGTAAAGAGGGGCAGATCCACGCGCGCATGAGTTTCAGTAAGGATGAGCTGAGCGAGATTAAAAACCTCGAAACCGGCCGTGATTTTGGTTTTTTCCGCCTCGATCCGCGGTTGATTACCATGCTGCAGTCGCCAAATGGCGAACAGCGTCTGTTTGTACCGCGCGCCGGCTTCCCGGATCTGCTGGTCGATACGCTGATTGCCACCGAGGATCGCCACTTCTACGAACATGACGGCATCAGCCCCTATTCGATTGGTCGCGCTTTCCTCGCCAACATCACCGCCGGTAAAGCGGTGCAGGGCGGCAGTACCCTGACCCAGCAGCTGGTAAAAAACCTGTTCCTCACCAACGAGCGTTCGCTGTGGCGTAAAGCGCGTGAAGCCTATATGGCGGTGATCATGGATGCGCGCTACAGCAAAGATCGCATTCTGGAACTCTATCTGAACGAAGTTTATCTCGGTCAGGCCGGCAGCGATCAGATCCGCGGTTTCCCGCTGGCCAGCCTCTACTACTTTGGTCGCCCGGTTGATGAGCTGAGCCTCGATCAGCAGGCGATGCTGGTCGGCATGGTGAAAGGAGCCTCGCTCTATAACCCATGGCGTAACCCGAAACTGGCGCTGGAACGCCGCAACCTGGTGCTGCGCCTGTTGCAGCAGCAGAAAGTGATCGACCAGGAGCTGTATGACATGCTGTCGGCGCGTCCGCTGGGCGTACAGCCTAAAGGCGGAGTCATTACGCCGCAGCCAGCCTTTATGCAGATGGTGCGTAATGAGCTGCAGGCGAAGCTCGGTGACAAGGTGAAAGATCTCTCCGGCGTGAAGATTTTCACCACCCTCGATCCGGTCTCGCAGGATGCGGCAGAAAAAGCGGTAATCGACGGCATTCCGACGCTGAAAAAACAGCGTGGCCTGAAGGATCTGGAAACCGCGATGGTAGTCGTTGACCGCTTCAGCGGCGAAGTGCGCGCCATGGTCGGCGGTGCCGATCCGCAGTATGCCGGTTATAACCGTGCGCTGCAGGCGCGTCGTTCTATCGGTTCGCTGGCAAAACCGGCCACCTATCTGACCGCGCTGAGCCAGCCGAACAGCTATCGTCTTAACAGCTGGATTGCCGATGAGCCCATCGCGCTGAAACAGCCGAATGGCAGCGTCTGGAAACCGATGAACGACGATCGTCGCTTCAGCGGGAAAGTGATGCTGGTGGATGCGCTGACCAACTCGATGAACGTGCCTACGGTTAACCTGGGGATGACGCTGGGTCTGGATGCGGTTGTCGATACCTGGAACAAGCTGGGCGTGCCGAAAGAGCAGCTGCACCCGGTGCCAGCGATGCTGCTGGGGGCGTTAAACCTGACGCCGGTTGAAGTGGCGCAGGCGTTCCAGTCGATCGCCAGCGGCGGCAACCGCGCCTCACTGTCGGCGGTGCGCTCGGTGATTGCTGAAGATGGCAGCGTGCTGTATCAGAGCTATCCGCAGGCGCAGCGCGTTGAGCCGGCTCAGGCCGCTTACCTGACGCTCTACACCATGCAGCAGGTGGCCGATCACGGTACCGCACGTGCGCTGGGCGCGCGATTCCCGAATGCACATCTGGCGGGGAAAACCGGTACCACCAACGATCTGGTCGACAGCTGGTTTGCCGGTATCGATGGCAAAGAAGTGGCGATCACCTGGGTTGGACGGGATAACAACCAGCCGACCAAACTGTACGGCGCCAGCGGGGCGATGCAGCTCTATCGTCGTTACCTCGACAACCAGGCGCCTATGCCGTTGCAGCTGACGCCACCGGAAGATGTATCGCTGATGAATATCGACTCGGCCGGTAACTTTGTCTGCGGCACCGGCAGCAGCACCTGGCGTTCGCTGCCAGTGTGGGCGCTGGACCCGAATGCGCTGTGTCAGCAACAGCAACAACAGGTTCAGCAGCAGCAACAGCTGTTTGATCAACAGCAACAGCAGCAGCAGCAACCTTCCCAGCAACCGCAGGAGCAGAAAGAGAGCGACGGCGTAGCGGGATGGATAAAAGATATGTTTGGTAAATAATTTTACAGACTGGTTAAAAAGGGCGCTTCGGCGCCCTTTTTTTGTGCCTGATCAATACCGGTTAATCGCGCTGCAAACGGCGTCACGCCTGGGATTTATCCTTGCAGTCGCGACATCGTTTCGCATATTATTCGACCGTTATAATAATCATTATCGTTTCGATTCGCCTGCACATCCTTCATAGCTAAGAGACACCTTTATGAATGCGCGAACGACTTCAGTTTGTTGTACTAAGAAACACTTTTACCGCCAGCCTTTGGCAATAATGATTGCGCTGGCGCTGACCAGCCTGAGCAGCAACCTGTTCGCGGAAGAGACCCTGGTGGTGTCAGCAGACGGCGGCGCTGGCGTGGCGGGCGAAAGCGCATGGGGACCTGCGCCGACCATTGCGGCGAAACAGAGTGCCACCGGCACCAAAACCGATACGCCGATTGAAAAAAATCCGCAGTCGGTTTCCGTAGTGACGCGTGAAGAGATGGAGATGCGTAACGTCACCAGCGTCAAAGGGGCGTTTAACTATACGCCTGGCGTGCTGACCGGGAACCGCGGCAGCTCTGACGTGATTGATGCGCTGTCGATTCGCGGCTTTAGCGAAACCAATACCAACCAGTATCTGGATGGCCTGAAACTGCAGGGCGATAACTACTCTGAGTTCGCTATCGATCCTTACTTCCTGGAGCGCGCGGAGCTGCTGCGCGGGCCGGTCTCGGTGCTATACGGCAAGAGCAACCCTGGCGGGGTCGTCGCGCTGGTCAGCAAGCGGCCGGTGCAGGAAACGCTGCGTGAAGTTCAGTTTCAGATGGGTAACGATAACCTGTTCTCGACCGGCTTTGACTTTGGTGGCGCGCTGGATGATGACGGCGTCTACAGCTACCGTCTGACCGGCCAGGCGCGCAGTCAGGATGCGCAGCAGGCAATGAACAAAGAGAAGCGTTACACCCTCGCCCCGGCATTCAGCTGGCGTCCGGATGATCGCACCCGCGTTGATCTGCTGACCTATTTCCAGAACGAGCCTGAAACCGGCTATTACGGCTGGCTGCCGCGTCAGGGCACGGTAGTGCCGATTACCCGTGCCGACGGCAGCGAGTACAAGCTGCCGACCAATTTTGATGAAGGCGAACAGAGCAATAAGATTTCGCGTAACACCAAAATGGTCGGCTATAACGCCGAGCACAGCTTTAACGATACCTGGACGGTGCGCCAGAACCTGCGCTATGCCGACCTGCGTACCGATTACCGCAGTATTTATGGCAACGGCTTCCTGCCGGAAACCCAGCAAATCACGCGCGGTTCGGCGGTCTCTGAAGAGAAGCTCAATCAGTTTGCGGTCGATACCCAGGCGCAGGCGAAATTCGCCACCGGCCAGCTCGATCATACGCTGTTGCTGGGGGTGGACTTCCAGCGAACCCGTAACGATATTGATGCCCAGTTTGGTATGGCTTCCAGTCTGAATGCGATCAATCCGCAATATGGCAACGACAGCGTGACGCCCTATGACCAGCCTTATCAACATCTGGATAAGCAGCGTCAGACCGGTTTATATCTGCAGGATCAGATGGAGTGGGATCGCTGGGTACTGACCCTTGGTGGCCGCTATGATTACGCCATGAACTCCGTCTACGATCGGGTGACGAAGAGTGTCGATCGGCAAAACGATCAGGCCTTCACCTGGCGCGGCGGCCTGAATTATGTGTTTGATAACGGCATCGCGCCTTACTTCAGCTACAGCGAAGCCTTTATTCCTAATGCCGGTTCAACGTTAAACGGCGAAGCCTTTGACCCGTCGCGGGCTAAGCAGTATGAAGCTGGCGTGAAATACGTACCGAAAGATCGTCCGGTCGTGCTCACCGCCGCGGTTTATCAGCTGACCAAAACCAAAAACCTGACCGCCGATCCTGACAACGTTCTCTTTAGCGTACAGGGTGGTGAAATCCGGTCGCGCGGTGTCGAACTGGAAGCCAAAGCGGCGCTCAACGCTAACGTCAACCTGACCGCGTCATACACCTACACCGATGCGGAATATACCGAAGACACGTTGCTGAAAGGCAAAACGCCAGTACAGGTACCGAAGCATATGGCCTCCTTGTGGAGTGATTACACCTTCCACGAAACCGCCCTGTCAGGGGTGACAATCGGCGCCGGAGTTCGTTACGTGGGGGAAAGCCAGGGGCTGTATGCTGAGACCCCAGCTAATACCGCTGCTGGACTCTCGAACCAGAACTTTAAGGTTGCCGGTTACACCACGGTCGACGCCGCGCTGAAATATGATCTCGCTCGCTTCGGTTTGCCCGGTTCGTCAGTCGGCGTCAACGTCAACAACCTGTTTGACCGCGAGTATGTTGCCAGCTGCTATCGTGACTACGCCTGTTACTGGGGCGCGGAACGCCAGATTGTCGGCACCGCCACCTTCAGATTTTGATTTAGCCGGGCGCTGCGGCGCCCGTTCACAGGGATTACCATGTCGTATCCGCACGCAGAAGACGTGACCTTTGCCCTGGATAACGCCAGCTTCCAGGTGCCGGGCCGTACCCTCCTTCAACCGCTGTCGCTGACCTTTCCGCCAGGCAAGGTCACCGCGCTGATCGGCCATAACGGCTCAGGCAAATCGACGCTGCTGAAAATGCTGGGTCGGCATCATCGCGCCAGCGCCGGACAGGTGCTGCTCAACCAGCAGCCGGTTGATCGCTGGAACAGCAAGGCCTTTGCCCGTCAGGTCGCCTATCTGCCGCAACAGTTGCCCGCCGCGGAAGGGATGACGGTTCGCGAGCTGGTGGCGATTGGTCGTTACCCGTGGCACGGTGCGCTGGGGCGCTTTGGTCAGGAAGATCGCGATCGGGTGGATGACGCCATCGCACGGGTCGGACTGAACGCGTTTGCCGGGCGTCTGGTCGACAGCCTGTCGGGCGGCGAGCGTCAGCGCGCCTGGCTGGCGATGATGGTGGCGCAGAATAGCCGCTGTCTGTTGCTGGATGAGCCGACTTCCGCGCTGGATATCGCCCATCAGGTTGAGGTGCTGGCGCTGATTCAGACGCTAAGCCGTGAGCGTGGGCTGACCGTCATCGCGGTGCTGCACGATATCAACATGGCGGCGCGCTACTGCGATCATCTGGTGGCGCTGCGTCAGGGTGCACTGATCGCCGAAGGCGGGCCAGAGACGATGATGCAGGCTGAGGTGCTCGGGACGATATATGGCATCCCGATGGGCATTTTACCGCACCCGCAGGGCGGTGCCCCGGTCAGTTTTGTCTACTAAGGATGGCTTCATGCCCGATCTGTTACGCCGTCGGCTGATGCTGGCACTGGCGGCTGCCCCGTTGCTCCGCAGCCTGCCGCTGCAGGCCGCCACGCCCGACCTGTCGCGCATTATTGCCCTGGAGTGGTTACCCACCGAACTGCTGCTGGCGCTTGGCGTTACGCCCTATGGGGTCGCGGATCTCCACAATTACAACATCTGGGTCGGTGAGCCGTCACTGCCCGCCGGTGTGGTTGACGTCGGCCTGCGCACCGAACCGAACCTTGAGCTGATGGCGCAGATGCAGCCTTCGCTGATCCTCTGCTCCAATGGCTACGGCCCTTCAAAAGAGAAACTGATGCGCATCGCGCCGATTATGGGGTTCGACCTCAACAGCGGTGATGGTAAACCGTTCAGCACCGCGCGCGCCTCGTTACGTCAGCTGGCTGCGCAGCTGGGGCTGAGCCGCAGGGCAGAGCAGCACCTGCGCGCGGTCGACAGCGAGCTGGCCGCAGCGCGTCAGCGTCTGGCACCTTACGCCGGGCGGACGCTGCTGCTGATGTCGCTGCTCGACAGCCGTCATGCTATCACCTTCGGTAAAAACAGCCTGTTTCTTGAAATCATGACCCTGCTGGGCCTGAAGAATGGCTGGCAGGGCGAAACTAACTTCTGGGGCAGTGCGGTGGTTGGGATCGAACAACTGGCCCCGCTGGGCGATGTGGATGTCATCTGCTTTGATCATGATAACGAGGCAGATATGCAGCAGCTGATGCGCAGCCCGCTGTGGCAGTCGCTGCCGTTTGTGCGTGCCGGACGCTTTCAGCGCGTACCGGCGGTCTGGTATTACGGTGCAACGCTGTCGGCGCTGCACTTTGTTCGCGTGCTGGAACGCGCGCTGGAGACGCACTGATGCGCCATGCTCTGTTCCCTGCGGCGCTGCTCAGCCTGCTGTTTCTGCTGGCGCTTGGCCTGACGCTGGTTAACCTGCAGCAGGCGTTACCGCTGGCGCAGTGGTCACAGGCGCTGTGGTCGCCTGCCACCGATAACGTATCGCAGATGGTATTTCACTACAGCCTGCTGCCAAGGCTGGTGCTGGCACTGCTGGTGGGGGCCGGGCTGGGATTAGCAGGCTTGCTGTTTCAGCAGGTGCTGCGTAATCCGCTGGCCGAACCGACCACGCTGGGCGTCTCATCTGGCGCACAGCTCGGCATCACCGTGGCGACCCTGTGGCAGTTGCCCGGCGGCGCGGTGACCCAGCAGTTTGCTGCCCTGATCGGGGCGGTGGTGGTTGGCGTGCTGGTGTTTGGCGTGGCGTGGCGCAAACGTCTGTCGCCGGTCACCCTGATTCTGGCTGGCCTGGTGCTGAGTCTCTACAGCGGCGCGGTGAACCAGATTTTCGCCATCTTCAATCACGACCAGTTGCAGAACATGTTCCTGTGGAGCACCGGTGCGCTGAATCAGATGAGCTGGGAAAACGTGCTGCAACTCTGGCCGCGTCTGCTGCTGGCGCTGTTGCTGACGCTGGCACTGCTGCGTCCGCTGACGCTGATGGGGCTGGATGATGGCGTGGCAAAAAATCTGGGACTGGCGCTGTCGCTGGCGCGAATTGGCGGCCTGACCCTGGCGATCCTGCTCAGCGCACAGCTGGTTAATGCCGCCGGTATTATCGGCTTTATCGGGCTGTTTGCGCCGCTGCTGGCGAAGCTGCTGGGTGGCCGGCGGTTACTCAGCCGCATGCTGCTGGCACCGCTGATCGGCGCGCTACTGCTGTGGCTGGCGGATGGGTGCGTGCAGTGGCTAAGCGTTCACTGGCGCGAGATTCCGACCGGTACCGCCACCGCGCTGCTGGGGGTGCCGATTCTGCTGTGGCTGCTGCCGCGGCTGCGTACCGGTTCGGTGCCACCGGCGCTGGATCAGGGGGATAACGTTCCGGCCGAGCGCCAGCATCTGCTGCGCTGGGTGCTGACTGGCCTGCTGGCGCTGGCGCTGCTGGCGTGGGGCGGCCTGGCGTTTGGCCGCAATGCCCAGGGCTGGATCTGGTCTGCGGGCGATATGCTCCATCAGCTGCTGCCGTGGCGCGCGCCGCGGGTACTGGCCGCGCTGGTGACCGGCCTGATGCTGGGCGTAGCGGGCAGCCTGATCCAGCGGCTGACCGGCAATCCGATGGCCAGCCCGGAAGTGCTTGGCATCAGTTCCGGTGCCGCCTGTGGTGTGGTGGTGATGATGTTCCTGGTGCCCGGCGATGCGCTGATGTGGCTGCTGCCAGCCGGCGCAATCGGCGCGGCGCTGACCCTGATGGTGATTATGCTGGTGGCCAGCCGTGGCGGTTTTTCACCGGAGCGGATGCTGCTGGCGGGGATGGCGCTGAACAGCGCCTTTGTCACGCTGCTGATGCTGCTGCTGGCCAGTGGCGATCCGCGCATGGGCGGCCTGCTGAGCTGGATCTCCGGCTCAACCTACAATATCAGTGCCAGCCAGGCGATACAGAGCGCTGGCTGCGCGCTGCTGCTGGTGGCGCTGGCTCCGCTGGCCAGCCGCTGGCTGACGCTGCTGCCGCTCGGCAGTGCCACGGCACGCTCAGCTGGCATGGCGTTAACCCCGGCCCGCCTCAGCCTGCTGCTGCTGGCAGCCGCGCTGACGGCCAGCGCCACGCTGACCATCGGCCCGCTGAGTTTTGTCGGATTGATGGCACCACATATGGCACGGATGCTGGGCTTCCGTCGGGCATTACCGCAGTTGCTGCTGTCAGGCTTGCTTGGGGCGGGACTGATGGTGCTGGCGGACTGGTGCGGGAGGATGCTGGCGTTTCCGGATCAGATTCCGGCCGGGCTGATGGCGACCTTTCTCGGCGCGCCTTACTTCATCTGGCTGCTGCGACGTTCAGGCTAAAAAAGACCGGCCTCAGCCGGTCTTATTACCCATTTTACAGCTTCGCGAAGCAACGACGTGCGGCGTCGATGGTGCGCTGAATATCTTCCTCGCTGTGGGCCAGCGACATAAAGCCAGCCTCAAAGGCCGACGGAGCAAAGTAGACGCCTTCTTCCAGCATCAGGTGGAAGAAAGTTTTGAAACGCTCAACATCACAGCGGGTCACGTCGGCGTAACAGGTCACGCTGTCAGCATCGGTGAAGAACAGGCCAAACATCCCGCCAACGTGGTTGACCACCAGCGGAATATTTTGCTGCTGCGCCGCATCACGCAGGCCAGTCGCCAGTTTGCGGGTCAGGGCATCCAGCGTCTGATGGGTGCCGGGCTGCGCTATCTGGGTCAGACAGGCATAACCGGCTGCCATGGCGATCGGGTTGCCCGACAGCGTGCCAGCCTGATAGACCGGACCGGTCGGAGCCAGCGCCGCCATCACCTCACGACGACCGCCAAACGCGCCAACCGGCATACCGCCACCGATGATCTTACCGAGGCAGGTCAGGTCAGGACGGACGTTGTAATACTCCTGCGCACCGCCCAGCGCCACGCGGAAGCCGGTCATCACTTCATCAATGATCAACAGCGCGCCAAACTCATCACACAGCGCCCGCAGGCCCGGCAGGAAGTCTGGCTGCGGCGGAATGCAGTTCATGTTGCCGGCCACCGGCTCAACGATGATCGCGGCGATAGCCTCCGGGTACTGTTCAAAGGCGGCGCGGACCGAATCGAGATCGTTGTAGGTGCAGGTCAGGGTATGCTTAGCGAAATCGGCCGGGACGCCTGGCGAATTGGGCTGGCCGAGGGTTAATGCGCCCGAACCCGCTTTGACCAGCAGATGATCGGCGTGACCGTGGTAGCAGCCTTCAAATTTGATAATTTTATCGCGGCCGGTAAAGCCACGCGCCAGACGAATGGCGCTCATGGTGGCTTCGGTACCGGAGTTGACCATGCGCACCATCTCCATGCTCGGCACCAGTTCGCACACCAGTTGCGCCATGGTGACTTCCATCTCCGTTGGTGCGCCAAAGCTCAGACCGCGCTCAGCGGCCTCAATCACCGCGTTGCGAATCCCGGCGTTATTGTGCCCCAGCACCATCGGGCCCCATGATCCGACATAATCAATGTAGGCTTTGCCATCGGCGTCATACAGGTAGGCACCGTTGGCGTGTTCGATAAACAGCGGAACGCCGCCCACACCGGTAAATGCGCGTACCGGCGAGTTTACGCCACCCGGAATCAGGCGTTGTGCCTCGGCAAACAGTTGTTCGGACTTACTCATTTTCGGCTCCAGCGGTTCATAAAAATATCGCGCCATTCTACGGAAGAGGCGCAGCAGACGAAAGCCGGTTTCACCAGCCGCTATACTTAACCTTAGTGAAAGCGGCACAGAGTGCGAAGGGCAGAGCTTGATTGCGCTGAGGTGCTGGCAGATAATAGCGGTATTAAGGTCGTTTTCTGACCTGGACGTTTAGCGGAGTAAAACATGAGTGATGATGTAGCAGCACTGCCGTTGCAGTTTACCGACGCAGCAGCCACCAAGGTGAAGAACCTGATTGCCGACGAAGAGAACCCGGCGCTGAAATTACGCGTTTATATCACCGGCGGGGGTTGCAGCGGCTTCCAGTACGGTTTTACTTTTGATGACCAGATGAATGACGGCGATATGACCATTGAGAAGCAGGGCGTCTCGCTGGTGGTCGATCCGATGAGCCTGCAGTATCTGGTGGGCGGCTCGGTGGACTACACCGAAGGGCTGGAAGGATCGCGTTTTATCGTCACTAACCCGAACGCGAAAACCACCTGCGGCTGTGGTTCTTCTTTCAGTATCTGATGACGCAGGCCGTCTTCCTGACGGCCTCGTTTACCACTCTATCGTTACCAGCTGATGGTTCCGTCTCTGATTCCCCTCTGATTGAATGACACTGCGTGTCACCCGCGGTTGCGCGCTTGCCTGTCTGCCGCAATCGATCTGCGGCACAGCCTGCGCATCAGGACTGTGAATTTCACAGCGTGAAAAGATGACAAGCCTGACGCCAATAGAGCCGGTGACCGATCCCGCCAGCGTGTACGCCGGGATCAGCAGCCCCATCGCCAGTAGCAGTGCTCTGGTCATGTAAAGTTCCTGGTGTTGTTCAAAAAGCGCTAAGCGCTAAAAAGGACGGCGAGCATACGTGGCGCGCGCGTCTCATATCTTGATTAACGGCAAAAAAGGCTGTTTCTTTAATCGATTAGTTGGATTTTTGTGCGGGATGCAGCGCAGCGCACAGCTGTTTTGCCGCCAGTAACAGGCGCGGGCCGGGACGGCTGAGCCAGTCATCATTAATCGCAATCACCGGCACACTGAGCTGCGGTTGCCAGTAGGTCCGGACGTTGTCAGCCTGGTGGTCACTGCCGCCGATCACAATCGCCTGCGGGTGCCGCATCAGTACCTGTTCACGGCTGACCTGCGGCCAGCTGACCCGGCTGTCGGCAAAGATATTCCTGCCGCCACACAGTTCAATGATCTCATTCTGTAAGGTCGATTTTGCGGCGGTAAACAGCGGCTGCTGACCAAACTGTAAAAACAGCGGCACCACCGGCAGGTGAGCGTAGCGCTGGCGCAGCGCGGCTTGCTGCTGACGCAACTGCTGCGCGGCCTTAACCGCCTGTTCAGGATGCGGACTCCACTGCGCCAGTTTTTCCAGTGAGGCAATCATCTGATCCAGCGTGACCGGATCGATCCATTCGATTTTCAACCCGAGCTGCTGCAGCTGGTCGATCTGTCGCTGCGGATTGCCGCCACGCCAGGCTAATACCAGATCCGGCTTCAGTTGCAGAATACGCTCGAGGTTAATCCCCTGCCAGTTGGCTACCTGCTCAATCGGTTTCGCCTGCGGCGGATAGTCGGACCAGGCGCTGACCGCAATCGGCGTAATGCCGGCGGCGAAGGCGAGTTCAGTCAGGTGGGGCGCGAGGGTGATAACGCGCGGAGAGGAAGCCAGCAGGCTGCCGCTGATCAGCAGCAGCCAGCAGAACAGCAGAGTTTTAGCCACGCGCCAGACGCGCCAGCAGGTTCTCCACCATCAGCGACGACTGCTTAGCCGCGACGCTGAGGAACTCATCAAAGCTCAGATGCGAGGCCTGATCAGCGACGTCAGAAATGGCACGAACCACCACAAAAGGCACCTGGAACTGGTGGCAGACGTGACCGATAGCTGCGGCCTCCATTTCCACGGCAATAGCCTGTGGAAACTGCTGACGAATGCGCGCCAGCGGCTCGGCGCCGTTGATAAAGGCGTCTCCGCTCACCACCAGACCACGCACCGCATTCAGATCGAGCTGCTTAATGCAGGCTTCGGCTGCTGCAATCAAACCCCTGTCGGCAACAAAGGCTGCCGGGCAGCCTGCCATCTGACCGGGCTCATAGCCAAAAGCCGTGACGTCGGCATCGTGATAGCGCACTTCTTCTGATACCACGATATCGCCCACGCTCAGCGAAGCCGCTAAGCCGCCAGCCGAACCGGTGTTGATCACCACGTCTGGCTTACACAGTTGCAGCAGCAGGGTGGTACCCAGCGCGGCGGAGGTTTTGCCAATGCCCGATTTCAACAGCGCAACTTCAACGCCATTCAGGGTGCCGGTATAAATTTCACAGCCAGCCAGCGATAAAGTTTGACGGTTTTCGATTTTGTCGCGCAGCAGGGTAACTTCCTGCTCCATCGCACCAATAATGCCTGCTTTCATAGTGAGTCCCGCTAATGTAAAAAGTCATAATTTAAGGCATAGTCTACCATGGCTAACAGGGGATTAATTCACCAAAAAATAAGGGGTAATGAATGTCAGCGATCAATTTCAGGAAGAAGATCAGCTTCTCGCGCCCTTATACCAGTCGAAAAGATCCGGAGGGGGAATATTACATTACCCGCCACTTCGAGAGCGATCGTGGACGGATTATTAACTCCGCAGCGATTCGCCGTTTGCAGCAAAAAACCCAGGTGTTTCCGCTGGAGCGCAATGCCGCGGTGCGTTCAAGGCTGACGCATTCGCTGGAGGTGCAGCAGACCGGACGCTATATCACCAAGGAGATCCTGCAGACCCTGAAAATGCAGGGCGGACTGGCGCAATATGGACTGGACGAGCTGGAAGGCGCGTTTGAGAGCCTGATTGAGATGGCCTGTCTGATGCACGACGTGGGGAATCCCCCGTTCGGGCATTTTGGTGAGGCGGCGATCAACGACTGGTTTGAAGATAATCTGCCGGCTGAACTGGTTGATCCGCTGGTGGCCGGGGTAGAAGGCGAGATGCAACGCCGCGCCTTCGATCAGCTAAACGCGATGATTCGACAGGATTTGTGCCACTTTGAAGGCAATGCGCAGGCGATTCGTATGGTTCATACGCTGCTGCAACTTAACCTCAGCTACTCACAGGTTGCCTGCATTCTTAAATATACCGCCCCCGCCTGGTGGCAGGGCGAGAAGCCCGCCGAATTCAGCGTGTTAATGAAAAAGCCGGGCTTTTATCTCTCCGAGCAGGACTATATTAGCGACCTGCGCGCCGCGACCAATATGGCAGAGCACCATCGCTTTCCGCTGACCTATATAATGGAAGCCGCCGATGATATCTCCTATTGCATTGCCGATTTGGACGACGCTGTAGAAAAAGATATATTTAATGTTGAGAGTTTGTATGAGTTTCTCAATAAAGCCTGGGGGCCGGTAAAAAATAATGACGCTTTCAGCCGTACCATCGGCGAAGCCTGGCGTGAGGCCTGCAGTAAAAAGCGCCGCAGCCGTAGCGATCAATTCTTTATGTCATTACGCGTAAATGTTCAGAGCGTGCTGGTGACCTATGCAGTGAAGCGTTTTGTTGATAATCTGCCCGCCATATTTGACGGTAATTTCAATCATGCCTTGCTGGAAGATGATGGCGAAGAGGGCCGTTTGTTGCAGTTGTTCAAAACGGTGGCGCGCCAGCAGGTATTTAATCATTCCGAAGTCGAGCAGCTGGAATTACAGGGATATCGGGTTATTAAGGGATTACTGGAAATTTATCAGCCGCTGATGCTGCTCAATTATGAATCGTTTACCACGCTGATAAATGAAGACTTTCTGCGGCACCATCCGATTGAGACCCGGCTTTTTCATAAACTTTCCGGCAAGCATCGTAAAGCTTATCTGCATAAAATGCGCACCCTGGTGGTGGAACATAAATATGAGCGCCTGCTGTGGGAGCGATATTATCGTTTTCGTCTGATTCAGGATTATATTAGCGGAATGACCGATCTCTATGCCTGGGATGAGTACCGGCGGCTGATGGCTGTCGAATAATCACCAATTGTAAAGAGCGCGAATAAATTTTTACCTTTGCTTGAAACTTTAAAAGGAACTTCGCGCTAAAACATTTATCTCAACACCGACCACAGCAATGGTCTGAACAGTTATCCTCAAGAGAAACCAAAAATGAAAAAAAAGAGTTTAATGTTAAGTGCGCTGGCCCTGAGCCTGAGTATGGCCCTGGCGCCCGTCACGGTTTCCGCTGCGCAAACCGCCTCTTCTGATAGTCAGCAACTGCCGAGCCTGGCACCGATGCTGGAGAAGGTGATGCCGTCAGTGGTCAGTATCAGCGTTGAAGGCACCACCACGGTGAAAACGCCGCGTATGCCGCAGCAGTTCCAGCAATTCTTTGGTGATAACTCGCCTTTCTGTCAGGATGGCTCGCCGTTCCAGAGTTCACCGATGTGCCAGAGCGGCGACGGCTCTGCTGGCGGCGCGCCGGCACCAAATACCCAGCAGGAAAAATTCCGTGCGCTGGGATCGGGCGTGGTGATCAATGCTGAAAAAGGCTATGTGGTGACCAACAACCACGTAGTGAATAATGCCACTAAAATTCAGGTCCAGCTGAGCGATGGCCGCCGCTATGACGCCAAAGTGATCGGTAAAGATCCCAGCTCCGACATTGCGTTGATCCAGCTGCAGGACGCTAAAAACCTCACGGCGGTGAAACTGGCCGACTCTGACAATCTGCGGGTCGGTGACTACACCGTGGCGATCGGTAACCCGTATGGCCTGGGTGAAACAGTCACTTCAGGTATCGTCTCCGCGCTGGGCCGTAGCGGCCTGAATGTGGAAAACTACGAGAACTTTATCCAGACGGACGCGGCGATTAACCGCGGTAACTCCGGTGGCGCGCTGGTTAACCTTAACGGTGAACTGATCGGCATCAACACCGCGATTCTGGCACCGGATGGCGGCAACATCGGTATCGGCTTTGCTATCCCGAGCAACATGGTGAAAAACCTGACGGCGCAGATGGTGGAGTTTGGTCAGGTTAAACGCGGTGAACTGGGTGTGATGGGCACCGAGCTTAACTCTGAGCTGGCGAAAGCGATGAAGGTCGATGCACAGCGCGGAGCCTTTGTCAGCCAGGTACTGCCTGGTTCGGCGGCGGCGAAAGCCGGTATCAAAGCGGGCGATGTGGTGGTGTCGATGAACGGCAAGCCGCTGACCAGCTTTGCTGCGCTGCGTGCTGAAGTCGGTTCATTGCCGATTGGCACCACCCTGAAACTGGGTCTGCTGCGTGATGGCAAACCGCTGGATGTGTCGGTTCAGCTGCAGCAGAGCAGCCAGGCGAAAGTCCAGTCGGCCACCATCTACACCGGCATTGAAGGGGCCGATCTCAGCAATAGCGACGCTGGCGATAAAGGGGTTCGCGTGGATAACGTCAAAGCGGGCAGCGCTGCCGCTCGTATCGGCCTGAAAAAAGGCGACGTGATTCAGGGCGTGAACCAGCAGCCGGTGACCAACCTGGGCGAACTGCGTAAAATCCTTGATTCCAAACCGTCGGTGCTGGCGCTGAACGTCAAGCGCGGCGACAGCAGCATCTACCTGCTGATGCAGTAAGCGGCAAGGCATTGCTATCAGGCGGACTTCGGTCCGCCTTTTTTATTGCCTCAATTCGTGCCGGTCAGAGTGTGATGCTGACCGCAAATTCACTAAATGCCCACCTGGCTCTGTGCAGTTGCACAATGTTCTGGCCGCCTTGCATGCGTATTCTATCTCTCCCCCTCTTTTTCAGGAGTAATGGATGGCTACCTATCATCTTGATGCCCGGCTGGCGCAGGATATCGTGGCGCGCACCATGAAAATTATTGACAGCAATGTCAACGTGATGGATGCGCGCGGCCGGATTATTGGCAGCGGCGATCGCGAGCGCATTGGGGAATTGCACGAAGGCGCGCTGCTGGTGCTCTCTCAGGGGCGGGTAGTGGACATTGATGAAGCGGTGGCGAAACATCTGCACGGGGTGCGGCCCGGCATTAATCTGCCGCTGCGGATAGACGGCGATATTGTCGGGGTCATCGGCCTGACCGGTGAGCCGCTGGCGCTGCGGCATTATGGTGAGCTGGTCTGTATGACGGCGGAGATGATGCTGGAGCAGGCGCGACTGCTGCATATGCTGGCGCAGGACAGCCGTCTGCGCGAAGAGCTGGTGCTGAATCTGATTCGCAGCGATACCCTGTCGCCGCAGCTGACCGAATGGGCGCAGCGGCTCGGCATCGATCTTAATCAGCCGCGCGTGGTGGCCGTGGTTGAGGTCGATAGCGGCCAGCTGGGCGTCGATAGCGCAATGTCAGAGTTGCAGCAGCTGCAAACGTTGCTGATCACGCCGGAGCGCGACAACCTGATCGCCATTGTTTCGCTGACCGAAATGGTGGTGCTGAAGCCGGCCCTGAATGGGCACGGCCGTTACGATCAGGAGGATCATCGTCGGCGGGTCGAGCAGTTATTACAGCGAATGAAAGAGAGCGGCCATCTGCGGATGCGGATTGCGCTGGGAAACTTTTTCACCGGCCCCGGCAGTATTGCGCGTTCCTATCGTACCGCCCGCACCACCATGATGGTTGGCAAACAGCGTATGCCCGAGGTGCGCAGCTATTTTTATCAGGATCTGGTGCTGCCGGTGCTGCTCGACAGTCTGCGTGGCGGCTGGCAGGCCAATGAGCTGGCGCGGCCACTGGCGAAACTCAAGAGTATGGATAACAACGGTTTGCTGCGGCGAACGCTGATCGCCTGGTTCACCCATAATGTGCAGCCGAGCGCGACTGCGCGTGCGCTGTTTATTCACCGTAATACGCTGGAGTATCGGCTGAATCGGATTTCGGAGTTAACCGGGCTGAATCTCGGGCACTTTGACGATCGGCTGCTGCTCTATGTGGCGCTGCAGCTGGATGAGCAGGGATGAGCGGGGCGGTAACGCCGACATAAAAAAGGCCAGCAGAGCTGGCCTTTTTCGTCACTGACAGCCGATTAACGACCGTTGCGGGTCAGTTTTTCGAGGTCAGATTCGATTTCGGTAATTTTGTGTGACACTACGCTTTCCAGGTGGCGCAGGTCATCAAGAATTTTACGTTTCAGATCCACTTCAACCTGGTCGCGCTGGCAAATCTGGTCCAGCTCGTCAATCACGTAACGCAGATTCGGGCTGATTTCCTGTACTTCTTTGTAGCCCTGGGTAGCGTGATCGGCCACCACTGTTTTACGCTGACGCGGGTATTTGAATTTCACGCTTTTCGCGAAAAACTCGCCTTTATCTTTGCGGAAGTAGATCTTCAGAATATCGTTATTGGCTTCCTGACGCAGGCTGTAACGATCAATATCATCCGGATTACTGATACCTAAGCTTTTCAGATTGTCATACATAGCGTTGTTTCCATCAAAAGGTGAGAAGCGCGCAGTCTTGTTCATGACGTCTGACAACTGTAGACATAAATAAGCAGGATGAACATTGCGCGACGGGATTTAACTGGCGCGGATTATGACCTGAATAAAAAATAAACGCACCAGTTAATTCGCGGCGCAAAACAGGATGTTGGCGGGGAAGTGTAAAGAAAAGATGACGGGCCGGTTTCCAGCCCGTCACTTAAATCAGTCGATGGTGCGCAGCAGTTCGTTGATACCTGTTTTGCCGAGCGTTTTCGCATCGACTTTCTTCACGATTACCGCACAGTAGAGGCTGTAGCTGCCATCTTTAGACGGCAGGTTACCTGAGACCACTACGGAACCGGCTGGCACGCGGCCGTAATGCACTTCGCCGGTCTCACGGTCATAGATTTTGGTGCTCTGACCGATGTAAACGCCCATTGAGATCACTGAGCCTTCTTCAACAATCACGCCTTCGACGATTTCAGAGCGTGCGCCAATGAAGCAGTTATCTTCGATGATGGTCGGGTTGGCCTGCAGCGGTTCCAGCACGCCGCCGATGCCTACGCCGCCGGAGAGGTGAACGTTTTTACCAATCTGCGCACAGGAGCCAACGGTTGCCCAGGTATCCACCATGGTGCCTTCATCCACGAATGCGCCAATGTTAACGTAAGAGGGCATCAGCACCGTGTTGCGGGCGATATAGGCACCCTGACGCACAGCCGCTGGCGGAACCACACGGAAACCGGCCTCTTTGAAACGCGCTTCATCCCAGCCAGCAAATTTCATCGGCACTTTGTCATAAAAACGGGTTTCAGCACCTTCCATCACCTGGTTGTCGTTGATGCGGAAAGAGAGCAGTACCGCTTTCTTCAGCCACTGATGCGTTACCCACTCACCGTCGATCTTTTCGGAAACGCGCAGTGCACCGCTGTCCAGCAGAGAGATAACCTGGTTGATGGCATCACGGGTTTCACTGTCAACGCTGGCTGGGGTGATATCAGCACGACGTTCGAAGGCGGATTCAATAACGCTCTGTAACTGTTGCATATTTTTTTCCTGATCTGTCATGTGCAGTGCCGGATAATCACCCGACACGAGTAAAAAGTTTAAGGTTCACAAATCGACTTTGGTCACACTTTATCGTTTGGATTAAGGGCTTCTGTCAACCGTTGTTGCAACGCTTTACGCATTTCTTCATCCAGCGCCTGACGCTCACTGTTGGCGAGAATAAACAAATCCTCGACCCGTTCACCGATGGTGCTGATGCGCGCGCCGTGCAGCGAGACGCCGAGATCGGCAAACACTTCGCCCACTCGCGCCAGCAGGCCGGGCTGATCAAGGGCCACCAGCTCGAGGTAGCTGCGGCGATCGGTATGGGTTGGCAGAAAATTGACTTCGGTATCGACGCTGAAGTGCTTCAGCCTGGCCGACGGACGACGGGTTCGCGGCGGCACCCAGTCTGACTGGGTAATCGCCTGCTCCAGCGCCTGAATAATCATCGGATGGCGATCCGGTGCCAGCGGGCTGCCGTCGGGCTCCAGCACGATAAACGTATCCATCGCCATGCCGTCGCGGCTGGTAAAGATTTGCGCATCGTGCACGCTGAGATTACGGCGATCCAGTTCGCCCGCCACTGCGGCAAACAGGTGCGGCCGATCCGGACTCCAGATAAAGATTTCAGTGCCGCCGCGCGTGGCCTGCGGGCTGACCAGCACCAGCGGTTTTGTCAGATCGTGGCCCATCAGATGGCGGGCATGCCAGGCGATCTGATTCGGCGTATGCCGCAGGAAATAATCGGCGCGGCAGCGGTTCCAGATCTGATGCAGCCGCTCTTCATCAATATTGTCCATCCGCAATAGCGCCAGCGCCTGCAGACGATGGTGACGCACCCGCTCACGCAGGTCCGGGCTGTTCTCCATGCCGCGTCGCAGCTGTTTCTCGGTGGCGAAAAACAGTTCGCGCAACAGGCTCTGCTTCCAGCTGTTCCACAGGCTTTCGTTGGTGGCGCAGATATCCGCTACGGTGAGGCAGACCAGATAGCGCAGGCGATTTTCATTCTGCATCACCTCGGCGAACTGCTGGATCACCGTCGGGTCCTGAATATCGCGGCGCTGCGCGGTGACCGACATCAGCAGATGATGGCGCACCAGCCAGGCAACCAGCTGCGTTTCACGCGAGTTCAGGCCGTGCATTTCAGCGAAGTCGAGTGCGTCCTGTGCGCCGAGAATCGAGTGATCGCCGCCGCGCCCTTTGGCGATATCGTGCAGCAGCGCGGCCATCAGCAACAGCTCCTGCTGCGGCAGGCGCGGCCAGAGTTCAACGCACAGCGGATGCTGCGAGCGGGTGGCTTCGCTGGCGAAGCTTTCCAGCTTCTGCAATACGCGAATGGTGTGCTCATCAACGGTGTAGGCGTGGAACAGATCAAACTGCATCTGGCCGACAATATGGCCCCACAGCGGGGTGTAAGCCCACAGCACGCTGTGACGGTGCATCGGCACCAGCGCCCGGCTGACGGCGCCAGGATGACGCAGAATAGACATAAAGGTGCGGCGCGCTTCCGGAATCTGACACAGCGGCTGCTTCAGATGGCGGCGCGCATGACGCAGATGGCGCAGGGTGGTGGAGTAGATGCCTTTGATGCTGTCGTTACGCACCATGACGTAGAACATGCGCAGAATTGCCTGCGGCTCACGCTCAAACAGCGTTTCATCGCGCAGGTCAATCAGGTCGCCGCGTAGCTGAAAGTCATCGTCGATCGGGCAGGGTTTTTCGCTGGTGGACAACGCCAGAATCGCTTCATCGAACAGCTGCAGCAGCATCTGGTTCAGCTCGCCAATCCGGCGCGTCACCCGGTAAAAGTCTTTCATCATCCGCTCGACCGGCTCGTTGCCTTCGCCCTGATAATTAAGACGTTGCGCCACGCTGAGCTGGCGATCAAACAGCAGACGGTTGTCGTAGCGGGGCAGCGAAAGATGCAATGCGAAACGGATCCGCCAGAGAAATTCCTGACACTCATTCAGCTCGCTGCGCTCCACTTCAGTGAGGAAACCGAAGCCGACCATCTCATCCAGGGTGGTGGCGCCAAAGTGGCGGCGCGCCACCCATTGCAGGGTATGAATATCGCGCAGGCCGCCGGGGCTGCTTTTGATGTCTGGCTCAAGGTTGTAGCTGGTGCCGTGATAGCGCTTATGACGCTCCTGCTGCTCTTCAATTTTGGCGGCGAAAAAGCACGATGAAGGCCAGAAGCCGTCGCTGAAGACGTTTTTTTGCAGTTCAAGGAACAGCGCCACGTCACCGGTCAGCATCCGCGATTCAATCAGATTGGTGGCTACCGTCAGATCCGATAAGCCCTCCAGCAGACACTCCTCCAGCGTGCGCACGCTGTGGCCAACCTCCAGCTTCAGGTCCCACATCAGGGTCAGCAGTTCGCTGGTGCGCTGTGCAGCCTGTTCATCCAGCGGCTGACGGCTGAGGATCAGCACGTCTATGTCTGAGAGCGGATGCAGCTCGGCACGGCCATAGCCGCCAACGGCCACCAGCGCGATGGCGCTCATCTGATCAAAGCCGAAAAAGCGCCACAGACGACGCAGCAGGCGATCGATAAACAGCGTGCGGGCATCAATCAGCGGCTCGACGGCTTCACCGGCGTCGAAAGCGGCAGACAGATGGTGCTGAAACTGCTCCAGCCGCTGTTTCAGAATGTCGCGGGTGAGCTGATCGTCATCCCATTCGGCCGGGGAATCGATCAGACCGTTTTGTACCTCTTCCGACAGGCTCACGCTCATGCAGCTCTTCTCTTCTTCAGCCAAAAAAAAACCGGCTTAGCGCCGGCTTGATTCTGTAGTGGGGGAATTACCCTTCAGCAACCAGCACCGCAGGCAGGGTGTCATCTTTGCGCAGGGTTAAGATCTCACAGCCGTTTTCCGTCACCACAATAGTATGCTCATACTGCGCGGACAAGCTGCGATCTTTGGTTTTTACCGTCCAGCCATCTTTCATGGTGCGGATGCGGTAATCGCCCGCATTCACCATCGGTTCCACGGTAAATGTCATGCCCGCCTGCAGCACCACGCCGCCATCGTCGGCATCATAATGCAGCACCTGTGGCTCTTCATGGAAGCCCTTGCCGATGCCGTGGCCGCAATACTCACGTACCACCGAGAAGTCATTCGCTTCGACATATTTCTGAATCGCCCGGCCCAGCTCACGCAGACGGATACCGGGCTTGATCAGACGCAATGAGAGATAGAGGCTCTCCTGAGTGACGCGGCACAGACGTTCGCCCTGGATGGTCGGCTTGCCGACGATAAACATCTTAGAGGTATCGCCGTGATAGCTATCTTTAATTACGGTGACATCAATATTGATGATGTCGCCGTCTTTTAGCTGGCGGTCATCGCTGGGAATACCGTGACAAACGACTTCATTGACCGAAATGCAGACCGATTTCGGAAAGCCGTGATAGCCCAGACAGGCAGAAATCGCCTGCTGATGCTGTGTGATGTAGTCATGGCAGATGCGATCGAGTTCACCGGTAGTCACGCCCGGCTGAACGTGTGGCTCGATCATCTCCAGCACCTCGGCAGCCAGACGGCCGGCGACGCGCATTTTTTCGATTTCTTCAGGGGTTTTAATTGAAATTGCCATTAAATTAATCCGCATTTGTCGAAATTTCCGACAATAATGAACTCTGTGCTGTCATGTTAGCAGTCAGCAAATGGGCTGCCAAATAGAGAACACGCTGGCCGCGGTCAGCGATCATTTATTGGCGTCACTGGGCTGATTGTGGTATAAAGCGCGCCGACGATTCTCTGTATGGCCGTTTCGGTCAGCAGGAAACGCATAACTCTCATTATGTGTAATAAAACACACATGTATCGACACATACGCCGGGGTGCCTTGAAAAAGGTCGGTCGTATGGGATACATGGAGGCCCAACCCCAATCAAACTTTAGAGGTTATCATGGCAACTGTTTCCATGCGCGACATGCTCCAGGCTGGTGTTCACTTCGGTCACCAGACCCGTTACTGGAACCCAAAAATGAAGCCATTCATCTTTGGTGCCCGTAACAAGGTTCACATCATCAACCTGGAAAAAACTGTCCCTATGTTCAACGAAGCTCTGGCTGAACTGAACAAGATCGCTTCCCGTAAAGGTAAGATCCTGATCGTAGGTACTAAGCGCGCTGCTGCTGAAGCGGTAAAAGAGTCTGCACTGAGCTGCGACCAGTTCTTCGTAAACCACCGCTGGTTGGGTGGCATGCTGACTAACTGGAAAACCGTGCGTCAGTCAATCAAGCGTCTGAAAGATCTGGAGACTCAGTCTCAGGATGGTACTTTCGACAAACTGACCAAAAAAGAAGCGCTGATGCGTGCGCGTGAGCTGGCCAAGCTGGAAAACAGCCTGGGCGGTATCAAAGATATGGGCGGTCTGCCAGACGCACTGTTTGTTGTCGATGCTGACCACGAACACATCGCAATCAAAGAAGCAAACAACCTGGGTATCCCGGTATTTGCTATCGTTGATACCAACTCAGATCCAGATGGCGTTGATTTCGTTATCCCAGGTAACGACGATGCGATCCGTGCTGTAAACCTGTACCTGACTGCCGTTGCGACCACCGTTCGCGAAGGCCGCTCTCAGGACCTGGCTGAGCAAGCTGAAGAAGCGTCTTTAGAAAACGCTTAATAAGGTTTGCTCTGCATAAGAGCCCTTAGCATTCAGATGTGATCTGTAAGGGGCCTATACTGGCCCCTTTATTTTATCTAAGTCTGTCACGCCCCCAACCGGACGGCGGGACAGAGTAAATTTTCCGCAAATAAGTGTCTGCTGGTGCAAACGTACACAGGCACGAACCGAGGATTCTGGAATGGCTGACATTACCGCTGCATTGGTAAAAGAACTGCGCGAACGTACTGGCGCGGGCATGATGGACTGCAAAAAAGCGCTGACTGAAGCGAACGGCGACATTGAGCTGGCGATTGAGAACATGCGTAAGTCTGGCGCAATCAAAGCAGCGAAAAAAGCAGGCAACGTTGCTGCTGATGGCGTAATCAAAACCAAAATCGTTGGTGACTACGGTGTGATTCTGGAAGTGAACTGCCAGACTGACTTCGTCGCAAAAGATGGTGGTTTCCAGGCATTCGCAGACAAAGTTCTGGATGCAGCTGCAGCGGATCGCATCACTGACGTTGAAGTGCTGAAAGCGCAGTTCGAAGAAGAGCGCGTTGCGCTGGTTGCTAAAATCGGTGAGAACATCAACATCCGTCGCGTTGCTATCCTGGAAGGCGCAGAGCTGGGCAGCTACCTGCACGGCGCACGTATCGGCGTTCTGGTTTCAACCACCGGCGCAAGCGAAGATCTGATCAAACAGATCGCGATGCACGTTGCGGCGAGCAAGCCTGAATTCGTTAAGCCAGAAGACGTGTCTGCAGACGTGGTAGAGAAAGAGTACCAGGTTCAGCTGGACATCGCGATGCAGTCTGGCAAGCCGAAAGAAATTGCCGAGAAGATGGTTGAAGGCCGTATGAAGAAATTCACCGGTGAAGTCTCTCTGACCGGTCAGGCTTTCGTTATCGACCCAAGCAAAACCGTTGGCCAGGCGCTGAAAGAGCAGGGCGCTGACGTCATCAATTTCATCCGCTTCGAAGTGGGTGAAGGCATCGAGAAAGTTGAGTCTGACTTTGCTGCAGAAGTTGCAGCCATGTCCAAACAGTCTTAATGCTCTGAAAGAACCGCCAGAAGGCGGTTCTTTTTTGTCTGTGAACCGCAACAGACACGTTTTCAGTTTCATCCCAATAGCAATTTCATTGCGGTAAGCGGATGATCGATCAGATTTTACTTCTCCTTATCACCCTATCTTCCAGGAAGAACTGACCATGGCGACCAACGCAAAACCTGTTTATCAACGTATCCTGCTAAAACTGAGCGGCGAAGCACTGCAAGGCGCTGAAGGTTTTGGTATCGACGCGAGTGTGCTTGACCGTATGGCACAAGAGGTAAAAGAACTGGTTGAATTGGGCATCCAGGTTGGCGTTGTGATTGGCGGGGGGAACCTGTTCCGTGGCGCAGGCCTGGCGCAGGCGGGAATGAACCGCGTAGTGGGCGACCACATGGGGATGCTGGCAACCGTGATGAACGGTCTGGCAATGCGTGACGCACTGCACCGCGCCTATGTGAACGCGCGCCTGATGTCGGCGATTCCACTGAATGGCGTCTGTGACAACTACAGCTGGGCGGAAGCGATTAGCCTGCTGCGCAATAACCGCGTGGTGATTTTCTCCGCCGGTACCGGTAACCCGTTCTTCACCACTGACTCTGCTGCCTGTCTGCGCGGCATTGAGATTGAAGCCGACGTGGTACTGAAAGCGACCAAGGTTGATGGCGTCTATTCTGCCGATCCGGTGAAAACCCCGGACGCGACGCTGTATGAACAACTGACCTACGCCGAAGTGCTGGATCAGGAGCTGAAAGTGATGGATCTCGCGGCCTTTACCCTGGCGCGTGACCACAAACTGCCGATCCGCGTGTTCAACATGAATAAGCCTGGCGCACTGCGTCGTGTAGTCATGGGTGAAAAAGAAGGCACCCTGATTACGCATTAATACCCGAGGCGAGATAAAATAAGGTATATTCTGTCAGCGCGATGATAACGCATCGCGCACCAGTCAGGATTATCGATGATTATCGATCCCGCTTCCGGTTATGCCGGAACTGGCCAGGTCAAACCGAATCCAAGGGTTTCAACGTGATTAACGACATCAAAAAAGATGCTGATACGCGCATGGATAAATGCGTCGAAGCATTCAAAACCACCATCAGCAAAGTGCGCACCGGTCGTGCTTCACCTTCGCTGCTCGACGGCATCGTCGTCGAATATTACGGCACGCCAACGCCACTGCGTCAGCTTGCTTCCGTTACCGTGGAAGATTCACGCACGCTGAAAATCAACGTGTTTGATCGCTCACTCGGTCCGGCAGTCGAAAAGGCGATCATGACGTCCGATCTGGGTCTGAACCCAAGTTCAGCCGGTACGGATATTCGTGTTCCGCTGCCTGCGCTGACGGAAGAGCGTCGTAAAGATCTGATCAAAATCGTGCGCGGCGAAGCCGAGCAGGGCCGCGTGTCGGTACGTAACGTCCGTCGCGATGCCAACGATAAAATCAAAGCGCTGCTGAAAGATAAAGAGATCAGCGAAGACGACGAGCGTCGTGCGCAGGATGAAATTCAGAAAATGACCGATGCACACATCAAGAAAGTTGATGCTGCACTGTCAGAAAAAGAGACGGAGCTGATGGATTTCTAATCCCATCACTGCCGGAAAAAACGCCGTACAGAGAGGTATTCGTATGAATGCGACATCTGGCGGCGTTTTACATTGTGTCTGCGGGCACGTCTGTTGACTTCACATGGATAGCATCATGAAGCGATTAACTCTGCTGGGCTCAACCGGGTCAATCGGCACCAGTACCCTGGCGGTGGTTCGCGCCAACCCCGAGCTTTATCAGGTCACCGCGCTGGTTGCCGGCCACAACGTGGCGCTGATGGCCGAACAGTGTGCCACTTTCCAGCCGCGCTATGCCGCAATGGCCGATGATGCGTCCGCCGCCGCCCTGCGTGAGCGACTGAGAGCACTCAAGGTAAACACTGAAGTGCTCTCCGGCGTTCAGGCAGCCTGCGAGCTGGCGGCGCTGGATGAGGTTGATCAGGTGATGGCGGCGATAGTCGGCGCGTCAGGTTTGCTGCCGACGCTGGCGGCGATCCGCGCTGGCAAAATCGTGCTGCTGGCGAATAAAGAATCGCTTGTCACCTGCGGCCGTTTGTTTATGGAGGCGGTGCGTCATCATAATGCCCGTTTACTGCCGGTCGACAGTGAGCATAACGCCATTTTTCAGAGTTTACCGGCTACCATCCAGCATCAGTTAGGTTACGCTGACCTGCGGGATAATGGCATCGAGTCGATTATCCTTACGGGATCAGGTGGTCCTTTTCGTGACACAGATTTAGCGGATCTCAGCGCCATGTCGCCGGATCAGGCCTGTGCACATCCGAACTGGTCAATGGGACGAAAAATCTCCGTTGATTCGGCCACCATGATGAATAAAGGTCTTGAGTACATTGAAGCCCGTTGGCTGTTTAATGCCAGCGCAGCGCAGATGGAAGTGATACTGCACCCACAATCGGTGATTCACTCCATGGTGCGATACTGCGATGGCAGCGTGCTGGCTCAATTGGGTTCTCCTGATATGCGTACGCCGATTGCCCACAGCATGGCCTGGCCGGCGCGTATTCACGCTGGCGTAACGCCGCTGGATTTCACCCGCATGTCGGCGCTGACGTTTGCAGAACCCGATTTTGGTCGCTATCCCTGTCTGAAGCTGGCGATTGATGCTTGCGAAGCAGGGCAGGCGGCGACCACCACGCTCAATGCTGCCAACGAGGTTGCCGTTGCGGCTTTCCTGAATCACCAGATTCGCTTTACCGACATCGCCGCGCTGAACAGCGCTGTGCTGGCGGCGCAGGCGTGTCCGGAACCGGATTCGGTGGACGCTGTCCTCGAAATCGATCGCACTGCACGCACGCTGGCGACAGAAATGTTGTCGCGCTTCACGTCGTGAAGCCGATCATTATGAGGCCATTTGTTCGCTTCAGGTGAAAATGGTATAGTCGCTGGCTCGCGTTTCACGGTCTGTCACCGGATTCGGTGTAGCCTGGCACAACGTGTCGGGATTTAGATCGGGCGCAATGTATTCAGAAACCACAGCATTTCTGATGAAAGGAATAGAGTACGCGTTATGTCGTCTAACAATCACAACAACACTGATGACCAGCAGGGAACCGGTCCGCGCCACGTCGCTATCATCATGGACGGCAATGGTCGCTGGGCCAAAAATCAGGGAAAACTGCGTATTTCCGGCCATAAAGCGGGCGTGAAATCGGTACGCCGCGCTGTCAGCTTTGCCGTCAGTAACAAACTTGAGGCCCTGACGCTGTACGCCTTCAGTAGCGAAAACTGGAGCCGTCCGGCACAGGAAGTGACCGCATTAATGGAGCTGTTTGTCTGGGCACTCGACAGTGAAGTGAAGAGCCTGCACAAGCACAATGTCCGTTTACGCATCATTGGCGATACCAGCCGCTTCAGTCCGCGTATTCAGGAGCGGATTCGCCGTTCTGAGGCGTTGACTGAAAATAATGATGGCCTGACGCTCAACATCGCTGCTAATTATGGCGGCCGTTGGGATATTATCGAAGGCGTGAAAAAACTGGCAGAACAGGTGCAGGAAGGTTTACTGCGTCCTGACCAGATTACCGAAGAGAGCCTGACGTCGCAGCTCTGCATGCAGGAGCTGGCGCCAGTGGATTTAGTGATAAGGACCGGGGGAGAGCATCGGATTAGCAACTTCCTGCTGTGGCAAATTGCCTATGCTGAATTCTATTTTACCGATGTGCTCTGGCCGGATTTCGATGAACACGTTTTTGAAGGTGCACTGAATGCATTCTCTCTGCGGGAGCGTCGTTTTGGCGGCGCTGCACCAGGCGGCGCCTGAGCAATCTGGGGGTAACCTTTGCTGAAGTCTCGTCTGATTACCGCGTTGATATTAATTCCGCTGGTAATTGCTGCTCTGTTCTGGTTACCGCCGGTTGGTTTTGCAATTACAACTATCGTCATCTGCATGCTGGCTGCCTGGGAATGGGGGCAACTGGCCGGCATGGCGTCCCGTCAACAACGCATCTGGCTGGCTGTGCTCTGTGGGCTGCTGCTGGCGCTGATGTTGTTCACTCTGCCACCCTATCAACATGATGTGCATCTGCCGCAGGTCGCGACATCGCTTTGGGCGTCGCTGGTGTGGTGGGTCGTTGCGCTGCTGTTGGTGCTCTCTTATCCGGCGTCAGCCTCGTTCTGGCGCCATTCGCGTCCGCTACGATTACTGTTTGGCGTGTTAACGCTGGTGCCCTTCTTCTGGGGCATGATGGCGCTGCGTCAGTATCATTACGACACCGATCATTTCGCCGGTGCCTGGTGGTTACTGTTCGTGATGTTGCTGGTGTGGGGTGCGGATTCCGGTGCGTATATGTTTGGCAAAATGTTTGGCAAGCACAAGCTGGCACCGCGCGTTTCACCGGGCAAAACCTGGGAAGGTTTCCTCGGCGGTCTGGTCTCGTCGGCGCTGATTGCGCTGCTGTTCGCCTCGCTGGCCCCGCTGACGGTGTCAGCAGGCACGCTGGTAATCTGCGCCATTATCGCCACTCTGGCCTCGGTGCTGGGCGACCTGACCGAGAGCATGTTCAAACGTGAAGCGGGCATTAAAGACAGCGGTCATCTGATTCCCGGTCACGGCGGCATTCTGGATCGCATCGATAGTCTGACTGCGGCGGTGCCGGTGTTTGCCTGTTTATTGCTGCTGGTGTTCCGCACCCTTTAAGGACAGGCAACGATGTTGAGTATTCTCTGGAGTTTTGTCGCCTTTATCGTCGCGCTGGGCGTGTTGATTACCGTACATGAGTTCGGCCACTTCTGGGTCGCTCGTCGCTGCGGCGTCAAAGTCGAGCGCTTCTCCATCGGTTTCGGTAAGTCACTCTGGCAACGCCGCGACCGTCACGGTACCGAATTTGTTATCGCGCTGATCCCGCTCGGCGGCTACGTCAAAATGCTCGACGAACGTGTCGAGAGCGTGCCAGCCGAGTTGCGTCATCAGGCGTTCAACAACAAAGCTATCTGGCAGCGCGCCGCGATTATTGCGGCCGGTCCTGTCGCCAACTTCCTCTTCGCCATCTTTGCTTACTGGGTTGTGTTTATTCACGGCGTACCTGGCGTACGTCCGGTGATTGGCGAAATTTTAAACGGTTCGGTGGCTGCGGAAGCGCAAATTACACCCGGCATGGAACTTAAGGCTGTCGATGGTATCGAAACGCCTGACTGGGATGCTGTGCGTATGGCGCTGGTCGGCAAAATCGGCGACAGCAATGCCACCTTAACCGTGGCGCGTTTCGGCGAAGATGCCACGCAACAGAAACAGCTGGATTTGCGTCACTGGCAGTTTGAACCTGATAAGCAGGATCCGGTGGTGGCATTGGGAATTCGTCCGCGCGGTCCGCAGATAGAAACCACGCTGGCCGAAGTTCAGGCGAACTCGCCAGCCAGTGAAGCCGGTTTGCAAGCAGGCGACAGGATCGTTAAAGTCGATGGTCAGCCATTATCGCAGTGGCAGGCTTTTGTCGCCCAGGTCCGGGATAACCCGGGCAAAAGCATGGCGCTTGAGGTGGATCGTGGCGGTGACTCAATCGCGCTGACGATGACGCCGGAAGCGAAACCTGGCAATAAAGCGGAAGGATTTGCGGGGGTTATCCCACGAATTGTTCCTCTGCCAGAAGAGTATAAAACGGTAAGACAGTATGGCGCGTTTGCGGCTATCGGCGAGGCCAGTGTAAAAACCTGGCAACTGATGAAGCTCACCGTCTCTATGCTGGGCAAGTTAATAACCGGTGACGTAAAGCTGAACAACCTGAGCGGGCCAATTTCGATTGCGCAGGGTGCAGGATTGTCAGCAGAGTATGGATTGATTTACTACCTGATGTTTCTGGCGTTGATTAGCGTCAACCTGGGCATCATCAATCTGTTCCCTCTGCCGGTTTTAGATGGTGGGCACTTGCTCTTCCTGGCGATCGAAAAGATCAAGGGTGGACCGGTGTCCGAGCGAGTTCAGGACTTTAGTTATCGCATCGGTTCGATTTTACTGGTGCTGTTAATGGGGCTTGCACTTTTCAATGATTTCTCACGTCTGTAATCGCGGGAACGCGAACATTCGAGGGATGTGTTAGGAAAACGCATAATAACGATGGCGATGAAAAAGTTGCTCATAGCGTCGCTGCTGTTTAGCAGCGCCACCGTTTACGGTGCAGACGATTTCGTGGTGAAGGATATTCATTTCGAAGGGCTGCAGCGAGTCGCCGTCGGCGCGGCTCTGCTGAGCATGCCAGTACGGGTTGGCGATACGGTGAATGACGATGATGTCAGAAATACCATTCGCTCGCTGTTCGCTACTGGCAACTTTGAGGATGTTCAGGTCCTGCGAGACGGTACAACGCTGATTGTCCAGGTCAAAGAACGTCCTACCATTGCCAGCATTACCTTCACCGGTAACAAAGCGGTGAAAGAGGATCAGCTCAAACAAAATCTGGAAGCCTCAGGCGTACGGGTCGGCGAAGCGCTGGACCGTACCATGATCTCTTCGATCGAGAAGGGACTGGAGGACTTCTACTACAGCGTCGGTAAATATACTGCCAGCGTGAAAGCGGTCGTTACGCCGCTGCCGCGTAACCGTGTCGATCTGAAGCTGGTGTTCACCGAAGGTGTCTCTGCCAAAATTCAGCAGATCAATATCGTCGGCAACAAAGCCTTCAGTTCTGATGAACTGATTTCCCGTTTCCAGCTGCGCGATGAAGTGCCGTGGTGGAACGTGGTTGGCGATCGTAAATACCAGAAACAGAAACTGGCGGGCGACCTTGAAACCCTGCGCAGCTTCTATCTCGATCGCGGTTATGCCCGCTTCAACATCGATTCCACGCAGGTCAGCCTGACGCCGGATAAGAAGGGCATCTACATCACCGTTAACATCACCGAAGGCGATCAGTACAAAATCGCTGGCGTTATCGTCAACGGCAGCATGGCAGGCCATTCAGCAGAAATTGAACATCTGACCAAGATTCCGGCGGGCGAGCTGTATAACGGCGCGAAAGTCACGAAGATGGAAGATGAGATCAAGAAGCTGCTGGGGCGCTATGGTTACGCCTATCCGCGCGTGGTCACCCAGCCGGAAATCAACGATGCGGATAAGACAGTAAAACTGCATATCAACGTCGATGCCGGCAACCGCTACTACGTCCGTAATGTCCGTTTCGAAGGCAACGACACCTCAAAAGATTCGGTGTTGCGTCGCGAAATGCGCCAGATGGAAGGGGCATGGCTGGGCAGCGATCTGGTTGAGCAGGGCAAAGAGCGTCTGAACCGTACCGGCTACTTCGAAACGGTTGATGTCGATACGCAGCGTGTACCAGGCTCACCTGACCAGGTGGACGTGGTCTACAAAGTTAAAGAGCGTAACACCGGGACCTTTAACTTCGGCGTCGGCTACGGCACCGAAAGTGGCGTCAGCTTCCAGGTCGGCGTCACGCAGGATAACTGGCTGGGCACCGGTAATACCGTTGGCATCAGCGGTACCAAAAACGATTACCAGACCTATGCCGAGTTCTCGCTGACTGACCCGTACTTCACCGTTGACGGTGTGAGTCTGGGTGGCCGCCTGTTCTATAACGACTTTAAAGCGGATAACGCTGACCTTTCTGACTATACCAACAAAAGTTATGGTCTGGACGGTACGCTTGGCTTCCCGATTAACGAAAACAACACCCTGCGTGTCGGTCTGGGCTATGTCCACAATGACCTGTCAAACATGCAGCCGCAGGTTGCGATGTGGCGTTATCTTAATTCGGTCGGCAAGCCGCAACAGCTCAATGACGAAGGCGATTTCTCAGCAGATGACTTCACCTTTAACTACGGCTGGACTTACAACACCCTCGACCGTGGCTTCTTCCCGACCTCCGGTAACCGCACCAACCTGAACGGTAAGGTGACGATTCCGGGCTCGGATAACAGCTTCTATAAGGCCACGCTGGATACACAGCAATATGTGCCGATTAACCAGGATCGTACCTGGGTGCTGTTAGGCCGTGGCCGTGTCGGTTATGGCGATGGTCTCGACGGCAAAGAGATGCCGTTCTATGAGAACTTCTATGCCGGTGGTTCCAGCACCGTGCGTGGCTTCCAGTCCAATACCATTGGTCCGAAGGCTGCGTACTACAATAACAACTCGTCCAACTGCCGGATCGCCGATCCAAACGGTGTCTGTAAGTCGGATGATGCGGTGGGCGGTAACGCCATGGCGATTGCCAGCCTGGAGCTGATCACGCCAACGCCGTTCCTGAGCGAGAAGTATGCTAACTCGGTCCGTACCTCGGTGTTTGTCGATGCCGGTACAGTGTGGGATACCAAGTGGGAAAATACCGCGGAGACGCGTGCTGCCGGCATTCCTGACTACAGCGATCCAAACAACATCCGTGTATCAAGCGGTGTTGCGCTGCAGTGGATGTCGCCGCTCGGCCCACTGGTGTTCTCTTACGCCCAGCCGATCAAGAAAATCGAGGGAGACAAGTCAGAGCAGTTCCAGTTTAACATCGGTAAAACCTGGTAATGTTCTGCGCATGGATGCATAGCTGAAGTATTGCCACCGGGCAGCTCATGTGGCTGTTCCGGGGCAAACACTGTGTCGCTGACACAAACGTTGATGGTAAGGAGTTTATAGTGAAAAAGTTGTTGTGTGCCGCAGGTCTGGGTCTTGCTTTAGCGGTTTCCGCTGGTGTTCAGGCTGCTGACAAAATTGCAGTGGTAAACGTGTCCAGCATTTTCCAACAGTTACCGCAACGTGCGACTGTTGCTAAACAGCTGGAAAATGAGTTCAAAGGCCGTGCGACTGAACTGCAGAGCCAGGAACGCGATCTGCAAACCAAAATGCAGCGTCTGCAGCGTGACGGTTCAACCATGAAGGCCAGCGAACGCAGCCGCATGGAAAAAGACGTCATGTCACAGCGCGAAGCTTTCTCCTCTAAAGCGCAGGCTTTCGAGCAGGATAACCGTCGTCGTCAGATGGAAGAGCGTAACAAGCTGCTGAGCCGTATTCAGGATGCCGTCAAGAAAGTCGCTGACAGCGATGGTTACGACGTCGTGATCGACGCGAACGCGGTGGCTTATGCGTCAAACGCAAAAGACATCACTGCTGACGTGCTGAAACAGGTTAAATAATTGATGTCATCTATTCGACTGGCTGATTTAGCCCAGCAGTTGGATGCAGAATTGCACGGAGATGGCGATATCGTCATCTCCGGCATTGCTTCTATGCAATCCGCCACAACTGGCCAAATCACTTTTCTTGCAAACAGCCGTTACCGCGAGCAACTCGCCCTGATTAAGGCCTCAGCCGTGGTGCTGACGGAAGCGGATCTGGAGTGGTGCCACACCGCAGCGTTGGTGGTGAAAAACCCTTACCTGACGTATGCGCGTATGGCGCAAATACTCGATACCACCCCCCAACCGGCACAAAATATTGCGCCCAGCGCCGTGATTGATCCCAGCGCCCGACTTGGTGCAAACGTCGCCATCGGTGCGAATGCGGTGATTGAGGCAGAGGTTGAACTGGGCGATAACGTGGTAATTGGTGCCGGATGTTTTGTCGGCAAAAAGACCCGCATTGGCAGCGGCACGCGTCTGTGGGCCAATGTCTCTGTTTATCACGAGATTCAGATCGGTCAGGATTGTCTGATTCAGTCCGGCACCGTTATTGGTTCTGATGGCTTTGGTTATGCCAACGATCGCGGCAACTGGGTGAAAATCCCTCAGTTAGGCGCAGTGATTATCGGCGATCGCGTGGAAATAGGTGCCTGTACCACCATTGATCGCGGTGCGCTGGATAACACTCTGATCGGCAATGGTGTTATCATAGACAACCAGTGTCAGATTGCCCACAACGTGGTTATTGGTGACAATACTGCGGTTGCAGGCGGTGTGATCATGGCGGGTAGTTTAAAAATTGGTCGTTATTGTATGATTGGCGGTGCCAGCGTCATTAACGGACATATGGAAATCTGTGACAAAGTCACCGTGACCGGTATGGGTATGGTCATGCGTCCGATCACAGAGCCTGGTGTATACTCGTCAGGCATTCCGCTACAACCCAACAAAACCTGGCGCAAAACTGCAGCGCTGGTGATGAACATCGATGACATGAGCAAACGCTTAAAAGCCATCGAGCGCAAGGTCGGTAAAGACGACTGACCGCCATCCCAAAACTGACCGGCTTTCATAATAAAAGTGTTAAGCAGGGAAGCCAGGCGCCACAGAACCTATTTGCGGCCTGCGGAAGATCATGTTGATCTGTGCAGGCCGTGTTATTGATGTCATCAGATTTTTAGGACAGGAAGAGTATTTTGACTACTGAAACTCATACTCTGAAAATTGAAGAGATTTTAGAGCTGCTGCCGCACCGCTATCCGTTTCTGCTGGTAGACCGCGTGCTGGAATTTGAAGAGCACAAATACCTGCGCGCAGTGAAGAACGTTTCTGTTAATGAACCGTTTTTCCAGGGGCACTTCCCTGGTAAACCGATTTTTCCTGGCGTTCTGATCCTGGAAGCGATGGCGCAGGCCACCGGTATTCTGGCGTTTAAAAGCGTGGGTAAACTGGAGCCGGGCGAACTCTACTACTTTGCCGGCATCGACGATGCTCGCTTCAAGCGTCCGGTTGTGCCGGGCGATCAAATGATCATGGAAGTCACTTTCGAGAAAACCCGCCGTGGTCTGACCCGCTTTAAAGGCGTGGCGACCGTCGATGGCAAAATCGTTTGTGAAGCGACCATGATGTGTGCCCGTAGCCGGGAGGCATAATTCGTGATTGATCCAACCGCCACTATCCATGCCAGTTCTGTCATCGAAGAAGGTGCCATCATTGGCGCTAATGTTCACATTGGTCCGTTTTGCTTTGTTGGTGCCAACGTTGAAATCGGTGAAGGAACGGTCCTGAAATCACACGTCGTGATTAATGGCCATACGCGTATCGGCAAAGATAACCAGATCTATCAGTTCGCCTCAATTGGTGAAGTGAATCAGGATTTGAAATATGCCGGTGAACCGACGCGTGTTGAAATCGGCGATCGTAACCGCATTCGTGAAAGCGTGACGATTCATCGCGGCACCATCCAGGGCGGCCATGTCACCCAGGTTGGCAGCGATAATCTGCTGATGGTGAATGCGCACATTGCGCATGACTGCGTGATCGGCAACCGCTGTATCTTCGCCAACAACGCCACCCTCGGTGGTCACGTCACGGTCGATGATTTCGCCATTATTGGCGGCATGACGGCGGTGCATCAATGGTGCACGATTGGCGCGCATGTGATGGTTGGCGGCTGTTCTGGCGTAGCGCAGGATGTACCACCTTATGTGATTGCCCAGGGCAACCACGCCACGCCGTTCGGGATCAATATTGAAGGTCTGAAACGTCGTGGCTTCAGTAAAGAGTCACTGCACGCGATCCGCAATGCCTACAAATTGCTTTATCGCAGCGGCAGAACGCTGGATGAAGTGAAGCCTGAAATTGAAGCGATCGCGAAGCAGCACAGCGAAGTGCAGCCTTTCTACGATTTCTTTGCCCGCTCAACCCGTGGATTAATTCGTTAATCCATGTCAGCGCGTCCTTTAACGATTGCCCTGGTCGCCGGAGAAACCTCCGGCGATATTCTTGGTGCAGGCCTGATCCGTGCGTTAAAAGCGCGCCATCCTGAGGCACGCTTTGTTGGCGTAGCCGGTCCGCTGATGCAGGCGGAAGGGTGTGAAGCCTGGTACGAGATGGAAGAACTGGCGGTGATGGGCATCGTCGAAGTGCTCGGCCGACTGCGACGTCTGCTGACGATTCGCCGCGATCTCACTCAGCGCTTCAGCGAACTGCGCCCCGATGTGTTTGTCGGCATCGATGCGCCCGATTTTAATATCACGCTGGAAGGCAACCTCAAGCGTGCGGGGGTTCGCACTATTCATTACGTCAGCCCGTCAGTCTGGGCATGGCGACAAAAACGCGTGTTCAAGATTGGCCGCAACACCGATCTGGTGCTGGCGTTTCTGCCGTTTGAAAAAGCCTTTTACGATCGTTATAACGTTCCCTGTCGCTTTATCGGCCATACCATGGCAGATGCGATGCCGCTGCATCCCGATAAGCTGGCTGCGCGCCGCCACCTGGCGATTGCCGATGATGCGCTCTGTCTGGCGCTGTTGCCCGGCAGCCGTGGTGCGGAAGTGGAAATGCTCAGCGCTGATTTCCTGAAAACCGCTCAATTGTTGCGCCGCCACTATCCGGCGCTGGAGATCGTGGTGCCACTGGTTAACGCCCGTCGCCGCGAGCAGTTTGAGAAAATCAAAGCCGAGGTGGCGCCGGAACTGCCGATGCATCTGTTAGATGGGCATGGGCGTGAGGCGATGATTGCGAGCGACGCCGCATTACTGGCGTCAGGCACTGCCGCACTCGAATGCATGCTGGCAAAATGCCCAATGGTAGTGGGTTACCGGATGAAGCCCGCCACCTTCTGGCTGGCGAAGCGGCTGGTGAAAACGCCGTACGTTTCGCTGCCGAACCTGCTGGCCGGGCGCGAACTGGTTACCGAGTTGCTGCAGGATGAATGCCAGCCGGACGCGCTGGCGGCGGCGTTAGATCCGCTGCTGCACGCCGGACCTGAGCGCGACACTCTGCTACAGACGTTTCATGAATTACATCAACAGATCCGCTGGAACGCCGACGAACAAGCGGCGGATGCGGTACTGGAGCTGGTGAATGCCTGATTTTATCTATCCTGCCGTCGGGCTGATTGCCGGCGTAGACGAAGTAGGGCGCGGGCCACTGGTCGGCGCGGTCGTCACTGCCGCGGTGATCCTCGATCCGGCAAAACCGATTATCGGCCTGGCGGATTCGAAAAAATTGTCAGAAAAACGCCGTCTGGCGCTGTATGACGAAATCAAAGAGAAGGCGCTGGCCTGGAGCCTGGGCCGCGCAGAGCCGGAAGAGATTGACCAGCTTAATATTCTGCGCGCCACCATGCTGGCGATGCAGCGCGCGGTCGCCGGTTTGCCGATCCTGCCCGACTACGTGCTGATTGATGGCAACCGCTGTCCGGCGCTGCCGATGCCGTCGCAGGCGGTGGTCAAAGGGGATAGTCTGGTGGCGGAAATAAGCGCTGCCTCCATCATTGCCAAAGTGACGCGTGATCGCGAAATGGCGGAACTCGATCTGCTGTTCCCGCAGTATGGCTTTGCGCAACACAAAGGCTATCCTACCGCGCTGCACATGGAAAAATTGACGCAGCATGGTGCCACGCCGCACCACCGTCGCAGTTTTGCTCCGGTACGCAACGCGCTGATCGATGCTGACGTACTGGCTGCCCGCCAGCCCCATACGCTTTAATAGCCTGACACTGTTTTAACCGGAAACTGATATGGCTGAACCCCGTTTTATACATCTGCGTGTCCATAGCGACTATTCGATGGTTGATGGCCTGGCGAAAACCGGGCCGCTGATCAAGAAGGCGGCTGCACTTGGCATGCCCGCGATTGCGATTACCGATTTCACTAATCTGTGTGGTTTAGTGAAGTTTTACGGTGGTGCGCACAGCGCAGGGATCAAGCCGATCATTGGTGCCGACTTCAACGTCGCCAGTGAGCTGATGGGGGATGAGTTGACCCAGCTGACAGTGCTGGCCGCCAACAACACCGGTTATCAGAACCTGACGCTATTGATTTCACGCGCCTATCAGCGAGGCTACGGTGTGGCCGGACCGATCATCGATCGTGACTGGCTGCTGGAGCTAAATGAGGGATTAATCCTGCTGTCGGGTGGACGTCGGGGCGATGTCGGTCGCAGCCTGCTGCGTGGCAATACGGCATTGGTTTCGCAGTGTCTGGCGTTTTATCAGCAGCATTTTGCCGATCGGTATTACCTGGAACTGGTGCGCACCGGTCGTCAGGATGAAGAGAGCTATCTGCACGCGGCGGTTGAACTGGCGATCGCTGAAGGTGTGCCGGTCGTCGCCACCAACGAAGTCTGCTTCATCAATGAAGAGGATTTCGACGCTCACGAAATTCGCGTTGCGATTCATGATGGCTACACGCTGGACGATCCAAAACGTCCGCGCAACTACAGTCCTCAGCAATATATGCGCAGCGAAGCGGAGATGTGTGAGCTGTTTTCGGACATCCCGGAAGCGCTGGAAAACAGCGTAGAGATTGCTAAGCGTTGTAACGTCACGGTCCGGCTGGGTGAGTACTTCCTGCCGCAATTCCCGACTGGTGACATGACCACCGAAGATTATCTGGTGGTGAAATCGCGTGAAGGGCTGGAAGAGCGTCTGGCGTTCCTGTTCCCTGACGAAGCGGAACGTGCAGAGAAACGCCCGGAATATGATGAACGTCTTGAGATTGAGCTCAACGTTATCAACCAGATGGGTTTCCCCGGCTACTTCCTGATCGTGATGGAGTTTATCCAGTGGTCGAAGGATAACGGCGTGCCGGTCGGACCGGGTCGTGGTTCCGGTGCAGGCTCGCTGGTGGCCTATGCGCTGAAAATTACCGATATCGACCCGCTGGAATTTGACCTGCTGTTCGAACGTTTCCTTAACCCGGAACGTGTTTCGATGCCCGACTTCGACGTCGATTTCTGTATGGAAAAGCGCGATCAGGTGATTGAACATGTCGCGGATATGTACGGGCGTGAGGCGGTTTCGCAGATCATTACCTTTGGTACCATGGCGGCGAAAGCGGTAATCCGCGATGTTGGCCGCGTACTGGGGCACCCTTACGGTTTCGTCGACCGTATTTCAAAACTGATCCCGCCCGATCCCGGCATGACGCTGGAAAAAGCCTTTATCGCTGAGCCGCAGCTGCCGGCCATGTATGACGCGGACGAAGAGGTTAAGGCGCTGATCGATATGGCGCGTAAGCTGGAAGGCGTCACGCGTAATGCCGGTAAACATGCTGGTGGCGTGGTGATCGCGCCGACCAAAATTACCGATTTTGCCCCGCTTTACTGCGACGAAAACGGCCAGTTCCCGGTGACTCAGTTCGACAAGAATGATGTGGAATATGCCGGGCTGGTGAAGTTTGACTTCCTCGGCCTGCGTACTCTGACCATCATCGACTGGGCGCTGAAGATGATCAACCCGCGCCGGGAAAAGCAGGGACTGGAGCCGATCGATATCGCCGCCATCCCGCTGGACGATAAAAAAAGCTTCGACATGCTGCAGCGCTCGGAAACCACTGCGGTGTTCCAGCTTGAATCGCGCGGCATGAAAGATCTGATTAAGCGTCTGAAGCCTGACTGCTTTGAAGATATGATCGCGCTGGTGGCGCTGTTCCGTCCGGGTCCGTTGCAATCCGGCATGGTGGATAACTTCATCGACCGTAAACATGGCCGTGAAGCGATCTCTTATCCTGATATTCAGTGGCAGCATGAGAGCCTGAAGCCGGTGCTTGAACCGACCTACGGCATCATTCTCTATCAGGAACAGGTGATGCAGATCGCCCAGGTCCTCTCCGGTTATACCCTTGGCGGAGCGGACATGCTGCGCCGTGCAATGGGTAAAAAGAAACCGGAAGAGATGGCCAAGCAGCGGTCGGTATTCCGTGACGGTGCGGAAAGAATGGGCATCGACGGCGAACTGTCGATGAAGATCTTCGATCTGGTAGAAAAATTTGCTGGCTACGGCTTTAACAAGTCACACTCCGCCGCGTATGCGCTGGTCTCTTATCAGACGCTGTGGCTGAAAGCCCACTATCCGGCCGAGTTTATGGCTGCGGTCATGACGGCTGATATGGACAACACCGAGAAGGTGGTGGGTCTGGTCGATGAATGCTGGCGCATGGGGCTGAAGGTCCTGCCGCCGGACATCAACTCCGGTCTGTATCAGTTCCACGTCAATGAGGCAGGTGAAATCGTCTACGGTATCGGCGCGATCAAAGGCGTCGGTGAAGGGCCCATCGAAGCGATCATCGACGCCCGTAACGAAGGCGGCTACTTCCGCGAACTGTTTGATCTCTGTGCCCGCACCGATACCAAAAAGATTAACCGCCGGGTGATGGAAAAATTGATCATGTCCGGTGCCTTCGATCGCCTTGGACCGCACCGCGCCGCGCTGATGAGTTCCCTCAGCGATGCGCTGAAAGCAGCCGATCAGCATGCCAAAGCGGAAGCGATTGGACAGGCAGATATGTTTGGCGTGCTGGCCGATGAGCCGGAGCAGGTAGAGAAATCCTACGCCAGCGTTACGCCGTGGCCAGAGCAGGTTCAGCTGGATGGCGAGCGGGAAACGCTGGGGTTATATCTTACCGGCCACCCGATTAATCAGTATCTGAAAGAAATTGAGCGTTACGTCGGCGGGGTGCGACTGAAAGATATGCATCCTACCGATCGCGGTAAAATTACCGTCGCGGCTGGTCTGGTGATCGCTGCGCGCGTAATGGTGACCAAACGCGGCAACCGAATTGGTATCTGTACTCTGGACGACCGTTCCGGCCGTCTTGAGGTGATGTTATTTACCGATGCGTTAGACAAATACCAGCAGTTGCTGGAGAAAGACCGTATCCTGATCGTCAGCGGACAGGTCAGCTTTGATGACTTCAGCGGCGGCCTTAAAATGACCGCCCGGGAAGTCATGGACATCGACGAAGCGCGCGAAAAATACGCGCGCGGACTTGCTATATCGCTGACGGACAGGCAAATTGATGACCAGCTATTAAACCGACTCCGTCAGTCCCTGGAACCCCATCGCTCAGGGACTATTCCGGTGCATCTCTACTATCAGAGAGCCGACGCGCGAGCGAAGCTGCGCTTTGGTGCAGCGTGGCGAATTTCGCCCAGCGATCGTTTACTTAACGATCTGCGCTCGTTGATTGGATCGGAGCAGGTGGAACTGGAGTTTGACTAAAACAGGAACATTATGAGTCTTAATTACCTGGATTTTGAACAGCCGATCGCAGAACTGGAAGCGAAGATTGATTCGCTGACGTCGATTGGTCGTCAGGATGATAAACACGTTAATCTGGATGAAGAAGTTCAGCGTCTGCGCGAAAAAAGCGTTGAGCTGACCCGTAAAATCTTTGCCGATTTAGGCGCATGGCAAATCGCCCAACTGGCGCGCCATCCTTTGCGTCCTTATACCTTTGATTACGTCCGTAACGCATTCGACGATTTCGATGAGCTGGCGGGTGACCGTGCTTATGCGGATGACAAAGCCATTGTCGGCGGTATTGCGCGTCTTGACGGCCGTCCGGTGATGATCATCGGCCACCAGAAAGGCCGTGAAACCAAAGAGAAAATTCGTCGTAACTTTGGTATGCCAGCGCCGGAAGGATATCGTAAAGCGCTGCGCCTGATGGAAATGGCTGAGCGGTTTAAAATGCCTATCATCACCTTCATCGACACCCCTGGCGCCTATCCGGGCGTGGGCGCCGAAGAGCGTGGTCAGTCAGAAGCCATTGCACGCAACCTGCGTGAGATGTCGGGTCTGAAAGTGCCGGTCATCTGTACGGTGATTGGCGAAGGCGGTTCCGGTGGTGCGCTGGCGATTGGCGTGGGCGATAAAGTTAACATGCTGCAGTACAGCACCTATTCGGTGATCTCTCCGGAAGGCTGTGCTTCGATTCTGTGGAAGAGCGCTGACAAAGCGCCTCTGGCTGCGGAAGCGATGGGCATTACCGCTCACCGTCTGAAAGAGCTGAAGCTGATCGACTCGGTTATTCCTGAGCCGTTAGGCGGTGCGCATCGTCATCCGGTCGATATGGCGCAGTCACTGAAACAGCAACTGCTGGCCGACCTGGCCGATCTCGACGGTCTGAGCACTGAAGAGCTGCTGGATCGTCGTTATCAGCGTCTGATGAGCTACGGCTACGCCTGATTAGGCTGATGGTCAAAACAAAGCGGACTCCGGTCCGCTTTTTTTATGCCGCCAGCCTCACTCTGCCCGATATTCCGCATGCTCCGCCGCCTGCACGGCTCTCCGCCTACACCTTCAATCGGTTAGCGTATATGCTTACCCGATGCCACGACAAAGGGAGGTGAGCATTGAATATTCTGGCGATCATGGGCGCGCACGGCGTGTTTTATAAAGATGAGCCGTTGCGTGAACTCGACGCGGCATTAAATCTGCAAGGTTTTCAGCTACTTTATCCGAGAAACAGCGACGATCTGCTCAAGCTGATTGAACACAATCCGCGTATCAGCGGGGTGATCTTTGACTGGGATGCGCACAACAGCCCGGAACTGTGCGGCGAGATCAATCAGCTCAATGAATACCTGCCGCTCTATGCTTTCATCAATACCCATTCGCAGATGGATATCAGCGTCAATGAGATGCGGATGCCGCTGCACTTCTTTGAATACGCGCTCAACGCAGCCGACGATATCGCGCTGCATATCCGTCAGTACACCGATGACTATATTGACCACATCACGCCACCGCTGACTAAAGCGTTGTTCACCTACGTCAAAGAGGGTAAGTACACCTTCTGCACGCCCGGTCACATGGCGGGCACCGCCTTTCAGAAAAGCCCGGTCGGCTGCCTGTTCTATGATTTCTTCGGCGCCAACACCCTGAAGTCCGATATCTCAATTTCGGTGACGGAACTCGGCTCGCTGCTCGATCATACCGGCCCGCATCTTGAGGCGGAAGAGTATGTAGCGCGCACCTTTGGCGCTGAGCAGAGTTACATGGTGACCAACGGCACCTCGACCTCCAATAAAATTGTCGGGATGTACGCGGCACCCGCCGGCAGCACGGTGCTTATAGACCGTAACTGCCACAAGTCGCTGACTCATCTGTTGATGATGAGCGATCTGGTCCCAATCTGGCTGAAGCCAACCCGCAACGCGCTGGGTATTCTGGGCGGTATTCCAAAACAGGAATTCACTCGCGCCAGCATCACGCAAAAAGTGGCGGCGACCGAACGTGCCAGCTGGCCGGTCCACGCGGTGATCACCAACTCGACCTATGACGGCCTGCTGTATAACACCCAGTACATCAAAGAGACGCTGGATGTGCCGTCGATTCACTTTGATTCCGCCTGGGTGCCCTATACCAACTTCCACCCGATTTACGCCGGTAAAAGCGGCATGAGTGGTGAACGTATTCCGGGCAAAGTGGTGTATGAAACCCAGTCAACCCACAAGCTGCTGGCGGCCTTTTCACAGGCATCGATGATTCACATTAAAGGCGACTATGACGAGCAGACCTTTAACGAAGCCTACATGATGCATACCACCACCTCACCGAATTACGCCATTGTCTCGTCGATTGAAACCGCGGCGGCGATGCTGCGCGGTAACCCGGGCAAGCGACTGATCAATCGTTCGGTGGAACGCGCCCTGCATTTCCGTCGCGAGATCCAGCGCCTGCGCGAAGAGTCTGATAGCTGGTTCTTTGATATCTGGCAGCCGGAACAGATCGATGAGGCGCAATGCTGGCCGATCCAGCCAGGCGACGAGGCGTGGCACGGCTTTACCCAGGCCGATCGCGATCATATGTATCTCGATCCGATCAAAGTCACCATTCTGACGCCGGGCATGAGCGAACTGGGTGAGATGGCTGACGAGGGGATCCCGGCCGCGCTGGTGGCCAGATTCTTGGATGAGCGTGGCATCGTGGTAGAGAAAACCGGTCCCTATAACCTGCTGTTCCTGTTCAGTATTGGCATCGACAAAACCAAAGCGATGAGCGTGCTGCGCGGGCTGACCGAGTTCAAACGCGCCTACGATCTTAATCTGCGGGTGAAAAACATGTTGCCGGATCTCTATGCTGAAGATCCCGACTTCTACCGCAACATGCGGATCCAGACGCTGGCGCAGGGCATTCATCAGTTGATCCGCCATCACGATCTGCCGCGGCTGATGCTGCAGGCGTTTGATGTGCTGCCGGAGATGAAGATGACGCCACATCAGGCGTTCCAGCAGCAGGTGAAAGGCAATATTGAAACTGTCGATATCAGTCAGCTGGTCGGACGGATCTCAGCCAACATGATTTTACCCTATCCGCCGGGCGTGCCACTGGTGATGCCGGGAGAGATGATTACCGAAGAGAGCCGTGCGGTACTCGATTTCCTGCTGATGCTGTGCAGCATTGGTCGTAACTATCCGGGCTTTGAAACCGATATTCATGGCGCCACGCTGACCGAAGAAGGGGAATATCGCGTTCGGGTGTTGAAAAACGACGCTGGTTAAGAACTTTGTAGATTGTCAGCTACCGGGTGCCTGCGTAAGGTAGGCACTCGTCTGAACTTAAGGAATTGAAATGCTGCAGTTAACGGCTATCCACCACATTGCGATCATCGCGTCAGATTATCAGCGCAGCAAAGCGTTCTACTGTGACGTGCTCGGCTTCAGCCTGCTGGGCGAATATTACCGCGAAGCTCGCGACTCATGGAAAGGGGACCTGGCGCTTCAGGGTCAGTACACGATTGAACTGTTCTCTTTTCCTCAGCCACCGGCACGGGTCAGCCATCCTGAAGCCTGCGGCCTGCGTCATCTGGCGTTCACCGTGCCGGATGTTGAGGCAGCGGTCGCAACGCTGGCGCAGAAAGGCGTCGTGTGCGAGCCAATCCGCATTGATGAACTGACCGGCAAACAGTGTACTTTCTTTGCCGATCCAGATGGTTTGCCGCTGGAGCTTTATCAGGCGTAAAATAGCGCGCTCAGTGGGCCACATCCGGTGGCCCGATTGTCTGGATTGCGCCATGTCTTTGTCTGCTTTTAATTCACTGCTGCAACCGGATGCCGCGCTGGTGGTGGCATTCAGCGGCGGACTCGATTCAACCGTGCTGCTGCATCAGGCATGGCGATGGCAACAGCACTCTCCTCAATCCCGCCTGCGGGCACTGCACGTGCATCACGGACTGAGTCCGAACGCCGATCGCTGGGCAGCGCACTGCATGGCGCTCTGCCAGCAATGGCAGTTACCGTGTGAGGTGTTGCGGGTCAGGGTCGATGGGCGTGACAGCGGCATTGAAGCAGCCGCCCGTACCGCTCGCTATCAGGCGCTGAGCACGGCGCTGCAGCCGGGCGAAATTTTACTGACGGCTCAGCATCTCGACGATCAATGTGAAACCTTGTTACTGGCGCTGAAGCGTGGCAGCGGCCCGGCCGGCTTAGCCGCGATGCCGCAATCCCGCTCGCTGGGCGCGCATCGTCTGTTACGGCCGTTGCTCAATCATTCCCGCCAGTCGCTGGAGCAGTATGCCCGGACGCATCAGCTGGTGTGGGTTGAGGATGAGAGCAATCAGGATTTGCGCTACGACCGCAACTTTCTGCGCCAGCGTCTGCTGCCTGAACTCAGTCAGCGCTGGCCCCATTTTGCCGAGGCGACGGCCCGTAGCGCGGCACTCTGCAGCGAGCAGGAGCAGTTGCTGGATGAGCTGCTGGCTGAACAGCTCAGTGCGCTGATCCAGCCTGACGGCAGCTTGCACTTTCCGCCCTTACTGACGATGAGTGAGGCGCGCGCCAATGCGCTGCTGCGCCGCTGGATCGCGGGTCAGAGCGGGGTGATGCCGTCACGAGATGGCCTGAACCGCATCCGTAATGAGGTGATGGCGAGTCGCGAAGATGCCCAGCCGCGGTTGCAGTTTGGTCAGGCTGAACTGCGACGCTATCGCCAGCAACTCTACTGGCTGCCGCTGCTCAGCGCGTTACGCGATATCCAGCTGGCGTGGCCCGATCTTCACCAGCCGCTGCGGTTGCCTGACGATCTGGGCACGTTGCAGGCCAGCCAGTCTCAGCGCCCGTTACGTCTTCCCCGACAGGATGAGCAGATCAGCGTGCGGTTTCACGCCCACGGCCAGATTCATCTGGTGGGGCGCAGCGGCGGACGGGAAATGAAGAAGGTGTGGCAGGCGTTGCACATTCCGCCGTGGCAACGCGAACGGATTCCGTTAATTTTTTACAACCAGACGCTGGTCTGCGCGCCGGATCTCTTCATTACCCGTGAGGGCGCGGCCATCGACCAGCATGGCTGGCAGGCTGTCTGGCATTCAAAATAAAAACGCAGGAGAGCAATGATGAAAACGTGGATCGCGGCGTGTTTACTGGCCGCCGCGCTACCGGCCTGGGCGGCGGGTGATGCGCAGAGCGGGGCGCAGAAAGCAGCCAGCTGTATGGCCTGTCACGGTGCAGAAGGAAAGGCCTCGGTGCCGCTCTATCCTAACCTGGCCGGGCAACAGGCGGCCTATCTTGAGCATGCCCTGCAGGCGTACAAAAAAGGTGAACGCAGCGGGGGGCAGGCCGAGGTGATGAAAGCGTTTGTCGCGGGATTAAGTGATGCAGATATGGCGGATTTAGCGGCGTACTACGGTTCGTTACAGCCCTGAAAGAGGAAAGGGCGGGGAAGTCCCGCCCGGAAAGCGTGGATTATTCTGCGCTGACAACTACCGTTCCCAGCTCCGGATGCGTGAAGCTGGCGATATGGTCGAGGCGTAACTCGCGGGTTTCACCGTCAAGATCGATGGCCAGATATTCCACATTTTTACGTGAAAAAATCTCGCAGGCCTTCGCTTTGAGCTGCTCGCCATTTTTCATTTCCAGCGACAGCATCCAGTTATTTTGGCAGGCGAGTTCCAGGTTGTCGTAATCATCGCAATTGATGGGTTGGTACGCTTCATTTATCAACATAGTCGCTCACCAATAAGTTAGCAGCGGCGTAGGCCGCCTGTTCCCTGACAGAAGAGTTTAGCGCAGTATTTGCGGCAATATCATTAAGCGCCTTCAATGCGCAGCCAATCGCATCGGGTATGTAACCTAAATCCCCGCTGCCGATTTCGGCATATTTTCGGCGAACTAACTCACAATAATTTTGCACGTGGCCCTCCTCAGCAGAGCGTCAATACTCTGGTTAACTGGCGACTATATCACAGCCATTTGCAGGAAATCAGCCCGCTTAAAGAAGGAACAGCACGCAAAACACTGCTAAAGTGACAGATTCCGCTGTCTGACGCGGAAAGAGTCAAAGCACAAAAGGTTAAGTTGATGAACAGGTTATCGGCAGTAAACACCCTAATCGTACGGGAAGGTGGCAGATGATTATGCTGTCACGCAGTGTTGAAATCCCGGAGAGTGAAATTGAGCTGACCGCGATTCGGGCGCAGGGCAACGGGGGACAACATGTCAATAAAGCCAGCACGGCGATACATTTGCGGTTCGATATTGCCGCGTCCTCGTTGCCACCCTTTTATAAACAGCGACTGCTGGCCGCCAGTCACCATCTGATTACGCGCGAAGGGATTGTGGTGATTAAGTCGCAGGAGCACCGCAGTCAGGAGATGAACCGCGAAGCGGCGCTGCAGCGTCTGGTTAATCTGATTCGGGAACTGAGTACGGTAGAAAAGGCTCGTCGTGCCACGCGGCCGACCCGCGCCTCTAAAGAACGACGGCTGGAGGGGAAAGCCCGGCGCAGTACCACTAAGTCGATGCGCGGTAAGGTGCAATAAAAAACGCCCCGCAAGCGGGGCGTCTGAAACGATTACTTATTCAATGCTTTCAGCAGGAAGTCGACGATCTCATCCTGCTTGATCATCTGCTTCTCACCGGCACGGCGCGCTTTATATTCAATCTCCTGATTGTCGAGATTGCGATCGCCAATCACGATGGTGTGCGGCACGCCAATCAGTTCCATGTCAGCAAACATCACGCCCGGACGCTCTTTACGGTCATCCAGAATGACATCCACGCCTTTGGCACGCAGCGTCGCGTACAGCTCTTCCGCCAGCTCTTTCACCCGGAACGATTTCTGCATATTCATTGGCAGAATCGCCACTTCGAACGGTGCCAGCGCCGCAGGCCAGATAATGCCGCGTTCGTCATGATTCTGTTCAATTGCCGCCGCGACCACGCGCGTAATGCCGATGCCGTAGCAGCCCATGCTCATCACCTGGTTGCGGCCATCTTCACCCTGAACCGAGGCTTTCATCGCATCAGAGTATTTGGTGCCGAGTTGGAAGATGTGTCCCACTTCGATACCGCGTTTAATCTGCAAGGTGCCTTTGCCATCCGGGCTGAGATCGCCTTCAACCACGTTACGGATATCCGCTACGCTGGCCAGCGGCAGATCGCGCTCCCAGTTGATGCCAAAGTAGTGTTTACCGTCGACATTTGCGCCAGCGCTGAAATCACTCATCTTCGCCACGGTACGATCGGCGATAATCGGCATCTTCAGGCCGACCGGACCGATAGAACCTGGACCGGCACCTACGGCAGCACGGATCTCTTCTTCGGTAGCGAACACCAGCGGCGCAGCCACGATGTCCGCTTTTTCCGCTTTGATCTCATTCAACTGATGATCGCCGCGCACCAGCAGGGCAACCAGCGCATGGCCGCTCTCTTCGGCACCTTTTACGATCAGCGTCTTCACCGTCTGCTCAATCGGCAGCTGGAATTGCTCTACCAGTTCGGCGATAGTTTTGGCATCTGGTGTATCAACGATGCGCATTTCCTGCGTCGGCTGAGCGCGTTCCCCGGCCGGGGCAACCGCTTCGGCCAGCTCGATATTTGCCGCATAATCCGATTCAGTAGAGAAGATCACATCATCTTCACCGCTCTGCGCCAGCACCTGGAACTCATGTGACGCGCTGCCGCCGATCGAGCCGGTATCCGCCTGCACCGCGCGGAAATCCAGCCCCATGCGAGTGAAGCTCTGGCTGTAAGCCCGGTACATTGCCTCGTATGTTTCCTGCAACGACTCCTGAGAAACGTGGAACGAGTAAGCATCTTTCATAATGAATTCACGTGAACGCATCACGCCAAAACGCGGGCGCACTTCATCACGGAATTTGGTCTGAATCTGATACAGATTTAGCGGCAGCTGCTTATAGGAGCTCAGCTCGTTACGGATCAGGTCAGTGACCACTTCTTCATGCGTCGGGCCAAGCACGAACGGACGATCATGGCGATCCGCAATACGTAACAGTTCCGGGCCATACTCTTCCCAGCGACCGCTCTCTTGCCATAAATCGGCAGGCTGCACGACCGGCATTGAAATCTCAATCGCGCCGGCGTTGTTCATCTCTTCACGCACGATATTTTCGACTTTTTTCAGCACGCGCACCCCGGTCGGTAACCAGGTATACAAGCCAGAAGCCAGTTTGCGGATCATACCGGCGCGCAGCATCAGCTGATGGCTGATCACTTCAGCGTCGGAAGGCGTCTCTTTCTGAGTAGAGAGCAGATATTGAGTAGTACGCATTGATTACGATTCCAGTTGATCGGAAAGTCACAGACAGAATTTTGCTGGCGGCTAGTGTACCAGTGAGATCACCGGCTCAAAAGCGGGTTTTAACGCGGGTCGATGGCGATCACTTCCGTTCCGGCCGCGTCGATTCGCCAGCGCACATTAAAATCGATCAGCCAGGCGGCATATTCCCGCTGCTCCACTTCGCCTTTACGGTAAGCCGGACGGGGATCCTGCGCCAGGACTTCGCTGATAAAGCGCGCTAAATGCGGGTAGCGCGGCTGCAGCTGCTGCAATTGCTGTTGCGCCTGATCCGAGAAGCGGACCGGCATATCAGCGGCTGGTGCTGCCTGAGCAAAACCGGCCTCGGCGTGCGGTAAGGCTTCTGCAAACGGCAGGTAAGGTTTGATATCAACTACCGGCGTCCCGTCGACCAGATCCAGACTGCCGAGTTGCAGGATGACCTGCTGTTTATCGATATGGATGCCCTTAAGCTCAACCAGTGACATACCAATCGGATTAGGTCGGAAGGTTGAGCGGGTCGCGAAAACCCCGATGCGCGCATTGCCGCCGAGACGGGGCGGACGTACCGTTGGTCGCCAGCCACCCGCCATGGTCTGATGGAACACGAACAGCAGCCACAGATGGCTGAAAGCTTCCAGCCCGCGCACTGCTTCCGGCTGGTTATAAGGTGCCAGCAGGTGCAGCTCGCCGCCGCCATCCTGCACCAGGCCAGGCTGGCGCGGTACGGCAAACTTCTCTTTCCACGGCGAGCGGATTACCCCAATTTGCGCAAAGGCGAAGTCACTCATTGATTACTGACTTTCAGCGCCGAACCCTGGCACACCGCCTGGCGATAGCAGCCTGGCGTACCGGTTACGATTTCGCATTTATGCAGCAGTACCGCATTGGCTTTCATCTGAGAGGCGCGGATCTGCAGGCGTTTACGTGCAGTGGCGATGTTAGCGGGTGAGTTCTGATTACTGATCTGACAATCTTCAGCAGAGACTTCGCCGAGATCGCGGAACGGTTTGCTGACCAGATCGGCCGCATCGGTATAGAGCTTAACCGGCGCAGGACGTGGCGTAGGTTTACGGGTCGGTTCGCTGGATTGCTGCGGACGAGAAGGTGCGCTGCTTATTGGGTGATATTCGTGAACACACCCGGTCAGCATCAATGCTAACAAGCAGAGCGGTAAAAAACGCATGGCAACATCCTCAAGTTTCAAAAAGTGGCGTTATTGAAACAAGGACCAGAATAAATAACAAGTCGGGCAGGGCACCCAATAACAGAAAGGGCGGCATAGCGCCGCCCTGGAAGAGAGGAGTAACCGAATTACCAGCCTTTAACGGCGCCGCCGTTGAAGACTTTGTTTGCGGCTTCGTTGACTTCGTCAGACTGGTAAGCCTGTACGAACTTCTTCACGTTTTCCGCATCTTTATTGTCTTCACGTGCCACAATCAGGTTCACGTAAGGAGAATCTTTATCTTCGACAAAGATGCCATCTTTAGCCGGCGTCAGACCGATCTGGCTGGCGTAGGTGGTATTGATAACCGCCAGCGCAATCTGCTGATCGTCGAGTGAGCGCGGCAGCTGTGGCGCTTCCAGCTCAACAATTTTCAGATGTTTTGGGTTCTCGGTGATATCCAGTGAGGTCGGCAGCAGGCCCACGCCATCTTTCAGCTTGATCAGACCCACTTTCTGCAGCAGCAGCAGGGTACGGCCCAGGTTGGTCGGGTCGTTAGGAATCGCGACCTGAGCTCCGTCCTGCAACTCATCCAGTGACTTAATCTTTTTCGAGTAGCCCGCGATAGGGTAGACGAAGGAGTTACCGACTGATACCAGCTTGTAGCCACGATCTTTGATCTGCTGATCCAGATACGGCTTGTGCTGGAAAGCATTGGCGTCGATGTCGCCTTTGCTCAGCGCTTCGTTAGGCAGCACGTAATCGTTAAACGTCACCAGTTCAACGTCGAGGCCATATTTCTCTTTCGCGACTTTCTGCGCTGCTTCAGCTACCTGCTGCTCAGCACCGACAATCACGCCCACTTTAATATGGTTGGGATCTTTCTCTTTTTGATCGCATCCTGCCAGCGCAATTGCGCCAATCAGTGCACCCACAGCGGCAATTTTTTTAAATCTGAAAGACATATCCTTTCCTTAATAGTGATATTGCTGGCTTACTTATGGGACACCGCACGTACGATGCGGTCACCACAGAATTGAATGAGATACACCAAAACCACTAACAACACCAATACCGTATTCATCACCGTGGCGTTGTAGCCGATATAACCGTACTGATAACCGATCTGACCCAGACCGCCTGCTCCCACTGCGCCGCCCATTGCGGAGTAACCGACCAGCGTAATCAGGGTGATGGTCGCCGCGTTGACCAGGCCAGGCATCGCTTCAGGTAACAGAACCTTGCGGATAATCTGCATTGGCGTAGCGCCCATCGCGCGTGACGCTTCAATCAGTCCGGTGGGCAGTTCCAGCAGAGCATTTTCCACCATACGTGCAATAAAAGGTGCGGCGCCGACGGTTAACGGCACAATCGCGGCCTGTAAGCCAATCGACGTACCGACGATGACGCGGGTAAACGGAATCATCCAGACCAGCAGGATAATAAAAGGAATCGAACGGAAGATATTCACCAGCGCCGAGAGCACGCGGTAGAGCCCCTGATTCTGCAGAATCTGTCCCGGACGGGTGACATACAGCAACACGCCGACTGGCAGACCCAACACAAAGCCAAAGAAGCCCGAGACAAAGGTCATCATCAGCGTTTCCCATACGCCGCGCCCCAGCAACCACATCATCGCCTCAGACATAACCTAACACCTCTACTTTCACGTGATTCTCCTGCAGCCAGGCGATGGCCTGACGGGTATCGCTTTCTGTGCCGTGCATTTCGGCCAGCATAATGCCGAACTTCACACCGCCGGCATAATCCATCTGGGCACTGATAATGTTGTTATTGACGTTGTAACGGCGTGCCGCTTCCGACAACAGCGGTGCATCGACAGATTTGCCGGTGAACTCCAGACGCAGCAGCGGCACACTATCGTGGCTGGCGGCGGCGGATAGACGCTGCTGATAGTCATCCGGGATATCCAGATGCAGCGTCGACTGAATGAACTGCTGCGCCAGCGGCGTTTTCGGATGTGAGAAGACTTCACTGACGCTATCTTTCTCAATCAGTTCACCCTGACTGATGACGGCGACCTGGTCACAGATGCGTTTCACCACATCCATCTCATGGGTGATCAGCAGAATGGTCAGGCCGAGCCGGCGGTTAATGTCTTTCAGCAGCTCCAGAATCGAGCGGGTCGTGGCCGGATCGAGGGCGCTGGTGGCTTCATCACACAGCAGCACCTTAGGATTACTGGCCAGGGCACGGGCAATCGCGACGCGTTGCTTCTGGCCGCCGGAAAGGTTTGCGGGCCAGGCATCATGCTTATCGGACAGGCCGACCAGCTCCAGCAGTTCAGCGACCCGCGCCTTAATCTGCTCGCGTGACAGGTTACCCAGCTCCAGCGGCAGCGAAACGTTGCCGGCGACGGTGCGGGAATTCATCAGGTTAAAGTGCTGAAAGATCATGCCGATCTGACGACGCGCCTGGGTCAGCTGGCGTTCGTTAAGCGCGGTCAGGTCAGCGCCATCCACCAGTACCCGGCCCGAAGTAGGGCGTTCAAGCAGGTTAACGCAACGAATCAATGTACTTTTGCCGGCACCGGAAGCCCCGATGACGCCATAAATTTGTCCGGCAGGCACGTGCAGACTGACGTCAGATAACGCCTGAATGGTACGGTTGCCTTGCTGAAACACCTTGGTGATATTTTCTAATTTAATCATTACGTTATTTATTATCGTGTTGCGTTGTCCGTGGTGTGGCAGGCGGTTAAGCCTGATATGCTGTCAAAGCTGGATGGATGGTAAGGCATCCAGACGTCTAAATCAATGGAAGTGATTCAATCTGGCATTCTCCCTTTTATAGCAATCATGCGATACTGATCGGCAATTTTTACAGCAGGAGTTTCTACGTGGCGAATAAAGTCCCAGCCATTTTTCTTGATCGCGATGGCACCCTTAACGTCGACCATGGCTATGTCCATGAAATTGATGATTTCCAGTTCATTGACGGCACTATTGAGGCGCTGCAGCAACTGAAGCAGATGGGTTTTGCGCTGGTGGTGGTGACCAATCAGTCTGGCATTGCGCGCGGCATGTTTACTGAAGATACCTTTATGCGCCTGACCGAGTGGATGGACTGGTCATTAGCCGATCGCGATGTGGATCTGGATGGCATCTATTTCTGTCCGCATCATCCTGAGGCGGCGGTCGAAGAGTTCCGCCAGGAGTGTGATTGCCGCAAACCGCAGCCGGGCATGCTGTTAACCGCCCAGCAGGAACTGCATATTGATATGGCCGCTTCTTATATGGTGGGTGACAAGCTGGAAGATATGCTGGCGGGTCAGGCTGCGGGTGTCGGTAAAAAAGTACTGGTGCGCAGCGGCAAGCCGGTCACCGCCGAAGGCGAAGCCGCAGCAGACTGGGTAATTGATAGCCTTGCCGCGCTGCCGGCACGCATCAAACAGGGCTAAAACGGCGCTTTTGTGCAAATTTCAGACGAACAGCAAAAAAGTTTGAATTTGCACTTGCGCTATCTGAAGCGTTCCCTATAATGCGCCTCCACTGACACGGAACACCGGCTTACGGAGAGACGGGTCAGCAGGCACAGGAGACTGCGCCGCCGGAGAAAAACTTCTGAAAAAGAAGTTGACTCTGAGGGAGGAAAGCGTAATATACGCCACCTCGCGACAGACGGTTAACCCGCTGCTCGCACTGCTCTTTAACAATTTATCAGACAATCTGTGTGGGCACTCGCAGGATTGATATCAGCGTCTCCGGACGTAAAAAATATCAAGTCTCACGAGTGAACACATAATGAAATTCATTATGACGTTTTACA